>JAICDB010000007.1 GCA_020063565.1 Clostridiales bacterium
ATCAAAACAACCGTCTGTTTCTACCCATGCTTTCACTTTTTTGAGGTTTTCAAACATTACCTGGCGGTCCACCATCAGGTCGCGGATAACGGGAAACTTAGTCAGGGGTTCCAGGGTAATGACTCCGTCAGGTAACTTATCTATCAGTGCAGAGCAGGATTGCCGGGGCTTACCGTTAATAAGCATCGTACATGCCCCGCACACCTCTTCCAGGCAGTTACACTCCCAGACAACGGGGGCAACTTTTTCACCCCTGATATTGACAGGGTTTTTTCTAATTTCCATTAAGACACTGACAACATTTTGATTGGGCTTGTAGGGAACCTGAAATTCTTCCCAGTAAGGCTTGCTTTCCCTATTATCCTGCCTTTTAATTTTTAAATGAATATATTCCCTGGTCACCTGCTACCCCTCCTTCTTTGTTTTACGTGCATCTACATCATATTTACGCGGTACCGGTTTGACTAAAGAAATATCCACATCTTCATATTCAAACTGCGGCCCGTTTTCTGTCCAATAAGCCTTGGTGGTTTTCAACCAGTTTTCATCATCTCTTTCAGGGAATTCGGGCTTATAGTGTGCGCCGCGGCTTTCATTTCTGTTTAAAGCACCTAAAGTAATTACCCGGGCAAGTT
This sequence comes from Clostridiales bacterium, assembly GCA_020063565.1. Lineage (GTDB taxonomy): Bacteria > Bacillota > DSM-16504 > Desulfitibacterales > JAICDB01 > JAICDB01. The sequence continues at coordinate 636 of JAICDB010000007.1, forward strand.
CCATCATGTTCCACAACTGGCGGGTAAACATGACATCCTGGTTGCTCCACTTCGACTTATCAGGAAGTCCGATATTTTGATAACGTTCCATTAATTCCTGCAGTTTTTCATCAGTTTCCTTCAGTTTATTGTTATAACGGACTATGGTAACGTTTTCCCGCATGATGTCTCCCATTTCTTGGTGCAGCTTATAGGGGTTCTCGTCACCGTCCATCCTGTAGATCTTTTCATTTATCTCCTGCTGCTTTTTGAGTTCACTCTCATATACGCTGGATTTTACATCATCCTTTGCTTTATCCAGGTTGTTTACGTACTCAACTATGCTCGGTCCCGCAACGGTTCCACTGTAGAGTGCAGAGAGGAGCGAATTGGCGCCCAGCCTGTTGGCCCCGTGGTACATGTAATCGCATTCGCCGGCAGCAAACAACCCGGAGATTTCCGTCATGTGATTCCAGTCTACATATATTCCACCCATGAAATAATGGACAGCAGGGAAAATTTTCATTGGTACCTTTCTGGGATCGTCACCGTGGAAGTTTTGGTAGATTTCCAGGATACCGCCCAATCGTCTATTTAAAAAGTCTTCATCCAGGTGTGTAAGGTCAAGGTAAACCTGGTTTTTGCCGTCAATACCGAGACCCATTTCTACACAAACCTTATAGATTGCCCTGGCGGCAATATCCCTGGGAACCACATTGCCGTAGGCGGGGTACCATTCCTCTAAGAAATACCAGGGCTTGCCGTCCTTATACGTCCAGACTCGTCCCCCTTCTCCCCGGGAGGCTTCTGACATGAGGCGGCACTTGTCATCTCCAATCATTCCCGTAGGGTGAATCTGCACAAACTCGGCATTTGCATAGCCGACGCCCTGCTGGTAGACGCTTGAGGCTGCACTGCCCGTATTTATCGTTGAGTTTGTGGATTTTCCGTAAATCAAACCGGCTCCGCCTGTCGCCAAAAGAACCGCATCTGCTTTGAATACTTTAATTTCCATTGTTGTGAGGTTTTGAGCTACTATGCCACGGCAAACCCGGTTTTCATCTATTACTGCTGAGAGGAATTCCCAGCCCTCGTACTTGTTTACAAGACCCATTGCTTCATATTTTCTGACCTGCTCATCACAGCCGTATAACAATTGCTGGCCGGTTGTTGCACCTGCAAAGGCAGTTCTCCTTTTTTTGACACCTCCGAATAACCTTAAGTCCAGCAGCCCTTCAGGGGTCCTGCTAAACATAACCCCGGCCCTGGCCATATAGTGGATAATTCCGGGTGCTGCATCACACATGTTTTTTACAGGTGGCTGGTTGGCCAGGAAATCCCCACCATAAACGGTGTCATAAAAATGTTCCCACGTGGAATCATTTTGGCCTTTAGTATCTAAGGCCGCGTTAATTCCCCCTTGAGCACAGACTGAATGGGACCTTTTAACGGGTACTAAAGAAATTATGTCTACAGGTATTCCCTTTTCGGCGATTTTGATGGTTGCCATGAGACCTGCCAGTCCACCGCCTACCACAATGATTTTTTGTTTTTGCATTAAATCTTCTCCCCCCTTATTTTAAAAAGCAAGTAAGATTTGAATTGAAAGAATGCTTAATACAATGAATAGGATAGAGGTTGCAATGGAGCTCACTTTTTGGGAGTGAGGTCCAAGGGTTATTCCCATATCTATCAGAAAAGCCCACAGCCCATTTGCAAAATGGTAAACAGCTGCAACCACTCCTATGATATAAAAAGCAAGTACAGCCGGGCTTGAAAGAATACCGGACATAAAGTCATAGCCTATTTCCACTCCGTTAAATAACTTCGCCAGCCTAGTGGTATAAACGTGGTAAGCTAAAAACAAAAAGGTGATAATGGCTGTAATCCTCTGCAGGTAGAAAGACCAGTTGCGAAAATATGAAAATTGTAAAACATTGTTTTTAGCCACATAAACTATCCACAGCCCAAAAAGTGCATGGTAGAGGATAGGTACGGCTATTAAAAAAATTTCCAGGAAAGTTAGAAAAGGCAATCCTTCCATAAAGGCAACCCTTTGGTTGTAAATTTCTGCACCCTGCAAAGCATAAGAATTTACAGTGAGGTGAACAAGTAAAAATACACCTACCGGAATAAGTCCCGTTATGACATGAAGTTTTTTTAATAGAAAATAATGCTTTTCAAAAAAGTCCATTCTCTATTTCCCCCTTCTCCCGGTTAAAATTTCTTCAAGAAGCTTGGGCACTTCAAATGGTAGATCCGCAACCGGAACACCTGCGTTCTTTAGAGCACTTTCCTTACTGGCAAATGTTCCTTTTCCCCTCTCGATGATGGCTCCGGCATGGCCCATTCTCTTCCCTTCAGGGGCGCTTTTTCCTGCCAAGTATGCTACTACAGGGGTATCCATAGAGCTTTTAATAAACTCCGCTGCTTCCTCTTCAGCGTTACCGCCTATTTCACCGACCATCACAATTGCTTCCGTTTCAGCATCCTTTTCAAATTCCTGGAGCACGTCAACAAAGGAAAGACCTACTATCCTGTCTCCTCCCAGACCTACAACCGTGGATGTACCGTAACCTGCTTCCAGGAGATTCCCTACTATCTCATAACTTAAGGTTCCGCTTCGGGCAACTACACCAATTTTTCCGGGTTTAAAGAAGTTATTGGGCATGATACCTATTTTACACAATCCGGAAGAAACTAGACCATAAGTGTTGGGACCCACAACGGTAGCCCCGTGGATTTTGGCCTGAGCCATGATTTCCATTGCATCATGTACCGGAATATGTTCCGTAATAACTGCTACAAGTTTAATACCGGAATGAAATGCTTCCAGAGCTGCATCCTTGGCAAAGGCTGCGGGTACAAAAATTATTGAAGCATGAATGGAATGTTCTGCACATGCAGCCTGAACTGTATCGTAAACGGGAATGTCATGAACCTTCTGTCCCCCTTTACCTGGAGAAACTCCCGCAACGACTTTTGTTCCATAAGCAAGCATTTGCCCGGCATGAAACGAACCCTGTTTTCCCGTAATTCCCTGAACCAAAACTTGAGTGTCACCATCTACATAGATAGCCATATATAGATCATCCTCCCCCTATTAAAATTATTTCCTGGCAAGTTCTACTGCTTTTTGGGCAGCTTCATGCATTAAATTATATGCGGATAAAGACTGAGCCTCTAAGATACGTCTGCCTTCTTCCTCATTTGTACCAACAAGCCTGATGACAACGGGTATTTCTATTTTTTGCTGTCCTAAAACCTGTGTAATGGCATTTGCGACGTCATCACACCGGGTGATACCTCCGAAAATATTGATAAAAATTACCCGTGGTTTTTTCTCCAACAGCAATTCTATTGCCCTGGCCATGGTTTCCGACCCTGCTCCCCCGCCGGCATCGAGAAAATTAGCAGGTTTACCACCGTAATACTGCAAAATATCCAGAGTTGCCATAGACATTCCCGCTCCGTTTGCCATTACTGCTATATCACCCTCTAACTCGACGTATGCCAGTCCGAGTTCTGCAGCTTTCTTTTCAATTACAGTTTTTTCCTCTACATAAGGCAGATCCTTCTGGCGATACCGGGCACAGTCATCAATGGTAACCTTTGCGTCGGCAGCTATTACCTGCCCGTCCGCTATAACGAGAGGATTTATTTCCATGAGCTCTGCATCAAGCGCTCTAAATGCCTGATATAATTTGCTTACTATTTTCATAAACTGTTTTGATGTTTCAGCTTTAAAATCAAAACCCAACTCACTGACAATTTCCCTTATTACAAAGGGTTCCATGCCGGTTAAGACATCTATGTTTTTCTTAACAATATATTCTTCGGGCACTTCCTCTATGTCCATTCCTCCTTTAGTGGAAGCAATCAGAACAGGAGATTTCTTTGTGCTATCGATGGTTATGGCAAGGTATAATTCTTTTTCGATATTCAGTTTTTCCTCTACCAAAACCCGTTCCACCTTGTACCCCTTTATTTCCTGGCCCAACAACTCTTCAGCTGCTTTCCCGGCTTCTTCAGGGCTATCGGCAAACTTCACTCCACCTGCCTTTCCCCTGCCTCCAGTTAAGACCTGGGATTTGATTACCGCCGAGCCCAATTTTTTGGTAATCTCTGCGGCTTCATCCGGTGTTTCGGCCACTGCTCCGTCAGGAACCGGTATTCCGTATTCCTTAAACAAACTTTTACCCATGTACTCAAAATACTTCATGGCGACATCCCCCTTCTTGTTTTTAGTCATCAATATCTTTATTTAAGAATATTCCAAAGATTTACTACTATGTTATTATTCTTATTTTTATAAATCTCCCTTAATTTCCTCCTCCTTTCAAGAAAACAAAAAAGCCCGGACAAGGTCAGATATCCATAAGATATTGCCTATGCCGGGCTTTATTTCGTGTAAAAGTAGAGGGTGATTCTACTTTCTAAAATAAAGCGGGCAAACCCTTTTTGAATGCTTAGTTGTTCTATTAAAATATATTATATAGTATCTTATTACTTTTTTAAACAGATTTTTTTAAAAAATTTTTTTGGTAAATCGTATTCTCTTGATTTACTACTTATCTTTTGCAGAATTCTTTACTTCCGGTAGTGTTCCACTACCATAAGGTATAATATATACTTTGTCGAAATCATCACTTGCTAATTGGGCCAGGTCATTTACCGGTGTAAAGAATATTTTCCGCACCAGGTCATCAGGTAAGGTTGACAATAAGAGAATTTCATTTTCCTTGAGAACCTTGGCAATGGCTGCCGCTTTATGTCCTCCCAGGACAAATTTTTCCTGTATTCTCATGAGAATCTCATCAATTGATCCGCTATTTACCAGCCAGTCTTCAAAAACATCCTCTCCAAAGCCCTCTTTTAATTCCGCCACCAAAAGAATTTTACCACCTTTTTTAACAACCTTAGCTGCATTTTCTAAAGCTTTCTGAGCCTGGTAAAGATTAATGTCCTTGGGAAATCCTCCCGGACTTACAATTACCAGGTCAGCAGCTTCCTCAACATATACTTTGTTGGAACGGTCCAAGATTTCACAGCCCTTACGATGTGCTAAAACAGGGTCTCCCGCAACTACCCCGGTAATTTCCTTTTGAGAATTCAAAAGCACATTTAACAAAAAGGTCCGGGGAAACTTTCGCCCAAATTCCTCTAGGTCTTCCCTAACAGGGTTTCCGTCTGCCACTCCAATAGCCGCAGCCGGTTCAAGCATCATTTTATGATTTTTTTCAATGGCTGCCTTGGAGGACACCCCAGGCATTAAAGCTTTAAATCCGCCGGTATAGCCTGCAAAGTAATGGAATTCCAGGTTGCCTGTGAGAATAATAAAATCGGATTGGGCAACTTCCTTACAAACCTCAATTGGAGTACCCCGGGAGGTTTCTCCTAGGGAGACAAACTCCCGGGGTTGAACTGTGTTATACTTGGCTAGAATATCCTCACCGATGGCCAAAGCCATTTCCTCTTCAGTCATGGTGCGGTGAATGCCTAAACCAAATACAATACTAATATTTTCTGCTGTAACCCCGTTTAAGTGCAGCTCTTCTAAAAGAGGAGGTAAAATTTTAGAAGTTGGCACAGGCCTTGTAATGTCGCTTACCACAATAGCTATTTTCTCCTGGGGGCTGACCATTTCCGCAAGGGGTTTACAACCTGTCGGTTGCCTCAAAGCAGTGGTGATGGCTTCTCCATAATTTTGTAACGGTTCAGGCTCGATTTTTTGAACAAGAATTTGAGCTTTTTCCAGAAGAGTAGAAGGAATAGTCACAAAACTCTGTCCGTATTTTAATTTGTCCATTTTAACGGTCCTTTCAAAAATTGAAATATTTATGTTTTTTTAATATAGTAGCACTACACGAACTGATACTCAATACATTATTTTAAAAATATAGAAGCGGTCATTTACAGGAGTAGACGATATTTGTTTTTAGGCCTACCAATCTTACCATAATGTTGCGTAACCTCTACTTTTCCATTATCCATCAAATATGAAAGATACCGGTGAACTGTTTGGTAAGCTAGTTTTACCCCGGCAGTAATTTCCTCAATAGTTAAGGGTTCTGTTTGCTGATCTAGAAATTCAGTAATAACACCCAAAGTAGCTGAACTTATCCCCTTATCCAGGTAGAGATCATCTTGATTTAGCCTTTGCATTTCACTGATTTCTAAGTTGATTTTTATGCGTGAGATCAAATCAGGCGCTTTGATGGGTTTAATAGCAAAATCAGTAGCACCTGCCCCTAAAAATCGATCAGCTATTTCCTGTCTTTCATCTACAGTAAGTACCAAGATTGAAACAGATTTATCTTTTTCCCTAATTTTTTTAACTGTTGTCAGTCCGTCCCAACCAGGCATATGGTAATCAACAATCACTAACCGTGGTTGGTGAATACCAAACAAGGCAAATCCCTCCTGACCGTTGGCTGCAACAATGGGCTCCCAACCACCAACTAAGCAAATTTCCTGAAGGGTGAAGCGAATATCAGGTTCGTCTTCGATTATCAAAATTTTTTCTGACAAGTAGATCCTCCTTTTTCACTTCATGATACTCATCTATTCCGCCTGATCTTGAACATTACAAGCATTTATCCCGGGTAAAAATAATCGGACAGTAGTTCCTTGCCCTAAGCAACTAGATATCTTAACCCACCCACCGTGACTTTCAATAACCTGTTTCACAAAAGGCAGCCCCAGCCCCGAAGTTTTACGGGTGGTATAACCCACTTCCCATATTTGTTCCAGGGCGGACTCAGAAATACCTTCTCCATTATCACTTACGGTAACTAAAATACCCCCAACATAGGGGTCAACAGAAAATAGAATGTTCCCCCTCTGCTTTCCACTAACAGCTAAAATAGCATTCTCCATCAGGTTGATAATCGCTCTAGCAACCCTTATTTTATTAATATACAGACAAGGTAAACCTTCAGACATGTGGATGTCAATAAAAATAGATTGATCTTCTAGGGGAAGCTGGGCGCGTACGTAGTCTAGCAATTCCACAACGCTTGTTTCTTTTCGCACAGAATCGTAAAGGATTTCAGAAATCATTTCAGTCATCTGGGCTACTGATCGTTCAATGCGAGTACTATATTCTGTAATTTTCGCCGGATCATTTAGCATAGTCAATAAGGAATTCAACCCCTGAATAGTAACAAGTGGTGTCTTAAGGTCGTGAACCAGGGAATGAAGTTCCTGGTGTACCCGGTTTTCCAAGGCCTTAACCTGTATATTTCGTAGCTGCCTTTCTTTTTCTCGGCTTTCTTCCATAGCTTTAATTGCCTGTGCAGAGCTAATAATCACCCCGGTAGTGGCAAGCCCAGAAATTAAAAAAGGAATACAAAATGCCAGTCCTACAAAATTCAAAACAGAAGAGGCCTTCAAGTATCTACCGGCTATTTTTATACTTAGTGGAATGTCACTTCGCCCGAATAGGAAAGGCTCTAAAAAAGGGACCGTATTTAACCATTGAAAGGCAAAAATTATCTGTATGAAGATGAAGGAAACCTGCCAGAAGTTATATCTACCTGGCGGAATTTTTTCTAACAGGTACAAGCAAATAATTGCACTGAGAATAGAAGATACAAACTCCCAACGCCAGCCATAAATATTAGCCAGCAGCCAGCTACATAGTAAAATGACCATCAGTGTAATACAAAATCTTATTTTGGACCATTTGACCGGTTGTAAGGGCATACCTATTAATATTTGCACCGTTCCCAAAAAGAAAGGAAGGATCTGAATGGTACTTAACATACTAGTAGCGCCTGCCGCCAGGATAAGTTGCCCGCTATCCCCTGCTTTTATAGCCAAGCGAATTTTATTTAAAACATTAAACCAATTCTCCTGTAATAAAAAGACCAAATAAAAACCCAAACAGAATTGTAATATCCCGACTATGATCAACTGCCGTTTTCTAAGCTTGAATAATAGCACTAAGACTACTCCTTATCAGTAAGCTAGATATTAACGGTATATAGAAGTAAAAGGCACTTTCAGCTCACCTAAATCTTGCACCAGGGTTAATGGGAAATTATACTGAAGAGACAGCTTTGTAAACCACCCGTCATAGTTAGCCGACCGTACACCGATTAGATAATCTGCTCTCCTAACAACCATTTCCAACAAGGCATCCGACCACTTATTTCGCCGTTGTTTTCCTCCTATATGCAATACAATCACCTTCATTTTTTGCTCTACTGCTCTATCCAGCAAATGGGTCAAACGGTCTTTCTCATTTTGAAAAGTAATGTTAGCAGCTTTCAACCCCGTAGGACTATACCCTACTATCACCACTAAACTGCTTTTATTAACCAAATCAGTTTCCTTGGCACGGGGTAAAAAAGTGTTGTTGATCAACAACTGGTTAGCTATTTCAGCAATTATATATGCATCAGTACTTTGCCCGGCAGAAGTAATTAGCGCTTTCTCCTTTGCTATGGGCCTGGGCAAGTTAGGTAGAGTCCATTCATGGTTGTCACTGGTTTGACACCCTATGCTGATCAATAGAAAAAGAACAAGAATAAACTTAAATATGAGCTTTTTTTGCCATCTCAATGCCGTACCTCCCACTAAATTCTTCCTCCTACCAGATTGTCTCCCAATACTATTGGCTGCCAGGTGGTGTGGCCTGCAAGATTCTATCTTGCCTACTGACTAGATTAACCGATGCAAAAGACTCAACTCCTGTAATGTGAGGCAAATATCCCTTCACGGCACGGTTAGCCGCCAGAGCAGGAGTAATATGCACCAGCGGAACTAATGGGGCATCCTCGTGCACCTTTTCTTGAACCAAACGATAAAGCCTGGATCGAAACAATTGGTCAGTTTTTTCCCTTGCTTCCGTCAACCAATAGTGAATTAACTCGTCCCGGTAAAAAGCAATATTAGAAGCCCTGCCCGGTTGGGCATTATCCTTGTCCAACAGGACATATAAAAAATTATCCGGATCGGCAATATCACCCATCCACCCCAGTAAGGCCAGCTGGTGTTCGCCGTTTTCGACTTTTTCCAGGTAGGTTTCCCAGTTAAAAACTCGAATATCTGCTTCGATACCAACGGCAGCCAAGTCCTCCTGGATGCTTTTAGCTATTTCAGAGGGCTGGGGAAAATATGGCCTGGGCTGAGACATAACCCATAAATCGGTCTGAAAACCTTCTGGATAACCAGCCTCTCTCAAATATTGTTTAGCCCTTTCAGGATCATAAGGATACGGTTCAACTTCCTCATTAAAGCCCCATAAAGACGGAGGAACTAAGCTTTTGGCAGGCTTAGCCAGACCAGCAAAATGCTTTTCTACCAGTTTTTCCTTATTAATAGCATAACTGACGGCTAAGCGGACTTTAAGTTGATTAAACGGTTCCTTATCATTATTCATGGCCAGGAAGCCTACGTTAAAACTAGGTCGAAAGTATAGCTGTAACTTAGGGTTATTCTTAACTCGCTCAGCATCCTCGGGGCTCAAGCCATCCATTAGGTGAATGCTGCCGCGTTCCAATTCTTTTAATCTGTTTTTATTATTAAGAATAACCTTAAATTTCAATTTATCAAGACGTACAGTATTAGCCCAATAATTATCATTAGCTTCTAACAATATATAGTTATTCTTTTTCCATTCTTTAAAACGGTAGGGACCGGTTCCAACGGGAAATTTTCCAAACTCTTGACCAAAATGTCTTATCCCTTGCGGGCTGGCTATGCCAAAAGCTGGTAAAGCCAAACTAGCTAAAAAGGGAGCGTATGGTTTGAAGAGTTTGACTTTAATAGTATATTGAGAAACAACTTCCACCTTCTCAACTAGTCCGGGAAAACCCCCAAATACATACTGCCAATAGTTAAACTTTCCTTGATGGTATGGATGATTGGGGTTCATCCAACGGTCAAAATTGAACTTAACAGCGTCGGCATTAAATGAAGAGCCATCATGAAAAGTAACACCACGCCGTAAATAAAAAGTCCAGGTCCTTCCGTCTTCACTTACCTTCCAACTAGTAGCCAAACCAGGTTGTAAATTCCCCCCCTCCGGTTCATACTGCACCAGAGTGTCAAAAATGTTGCGAGTTACTTTAAAGGACTCTCCGTCTATAGCGTTGGCTGGATCTAGTGTAATAGAATCATTGGCCCGTCCATAGACCAATTTTTTCATCGAAGGCTGTTCCGGCAGCATTAAAGTTTGGAATTCCGATGCTCGAAGGGGCGTACGAACGCACCCTATTGCAGCGAAAATTACCAGTAAACCTACCAAAAGCCCGCTGAGTAAGACCCAGATTTTTTTCAAGGGATCACCCCTTCGAAAATGCTTTATTTTTATTCTACCCTATCAGAGTATAAAAAAAAAGACCTGGGGTCCTTCCAAACCCTGGTCCGATTACCAAAACTGTTTTATGCAATTTTTAGATTAGGTGGCAGGCCACCCAGTGACCACCATCTATTTCTCTTAGTTCCGGACTTTCTTCACCACAAACAGCTACAGCTCGGGTGCAGCGGGTGCGAAAATTACAACCGCCGGGGGGGTTCAGGGGACTTGGCACATCACCCTCCAGAATTATCCTTTGTCTCTTTTCTTCTATAACAGGGTCGGGAATGGGTACTGCTGAAAGTAAGGCCTGAGTATATGGGTGCAAAGGACGGTTGTATAACTCGTTTCCCTCGGCCAACTCCACCAACCTGCCCAAATACATAACAGCTATGCGATCACTGATATGCTTGACCATGGAAAGATCGTGGGCAATAAAAAGATATGTTAGACCCATCTCCTCCTGTAATTCTTCCATCATGTTGATTACCTGAGCTTGGATTGACACATCCAAGGCAGATATGGGTTCATCACACACGATAAACTCGGGTTCCACCGCCAGAGCCCGGGCAATACCGATACGCTGTCTTTGCCCCCCACTGAACTCATGGGGAAAACGGCTGGCGTGTTCCTTATTTAATCCTACCATTTCCAACAAGTAGTTAACTCGTTCCCTCCGTTCCCTTCCTTTGGCCAGGCCGTATATATCCAGAGGTTCCCCCACAATGTCCCCCACAGTCATTCGAGGATTTAAAGATGCATACGGGTCCTGAAAAATCATTTGCATTTTTCGCCTTATTGGTTTTATTTCTTTCTTGTTAAGGTCAAAAATATTTTTACCCCGGAAGATCACCTTTCCACCTGTAGCATTATAGAGCCTGATGATGGTCCTCCCCACTGTGGTCTTTCCACAACCACTCTCACCTACCATCCCCAGAGTTTCGCCCCTGGCAATGGAAAATGATACATCATCTACCGCTTTTAGAACCTGCCGTTTGCCAAAAAAATTCTTACCTACAGGAAAATACTTTTTAAGGTGTTCTACTTGAAGCAAAGTTTCAGTTTGATTAGACTGCACCTGCTGCACCTCCTTTGATACTGTTTGCTCGAATGGCCTCAGGAGCAGAGGGGTGGGATAGCCAGCAAGCCACTTTATGGTCCTGGCCAATACTAGTTACTTCCGGCTCATACTTGGTGCAGATTTCCATTGCATAATCACACCGGGGATAAAAAGCACATCCTGCAGGCGGAGACAGCAGATCCGGCGGCTGCCCCCAAATGGGAACAAGTCTTTTCTTTTCCATGGCATCCAACCGGGGTACGGACTTCAGCAACCCCCATGTATACGGGTGTCTAGGCCTTTGATACAGGTCTTTTACCGTACCCTGTTCTATTATTTTTCCGGCATACATGACCAATACCCTTTGAGCTAAGCCAGCCACTACGCCCAGATCATGGGTAATTATGATAATAGATGTGGAAAGTTTTTGATTTAAGTCCTTCATTAATTCCATAATCTGCGCCTGGATGGTTACATCTAGCGCTGTAGTTGGCTCATCTGCAATCAACAGCTGCGGGTTGCAAGCCAGCGCCATTGCAATCATTACTCTCTGTCTCATGCCACCGCTGAACTCATGGGGGTATTGAGACAGGCGCCTTTCTGGCGAGGGTATCCCTACCAGGCCAAGCATTTCAATGGCTTTGGAACGGGCTTCTTTCTTGGACAGCTTTTGATGATGTCTCAATCCTTCTATGATTTGCCCACCAATAGTGAGTACCGGGTTAAGGGAAGTCATAGGGTCTTGAAAAATCATGGCAATGGAATTACCCCGTATTCGTTCCATTTCCCGCTCAGACTTACTTAATAAATTTTCTCCATTCAAAAGAATTGTTCCGCTTTTGATTTTTCCGGGAGGTGTGGGAATCAAACGCATGACAGACTGTGCTGTGACACTTTTTCCACACCCCGATTCACCCACTATCGCCACCACTTCCCCTTTATCAACATGAAAATTAACCTTCCTTAAAGCTTGTACTTCACCGGCATAAGTGAAAAAAGATACTTCCAGGTCCTTTACTTCGAGTAAATATGTCATTTTTTATCCCTCCCTACTTGCGCATCCTGGGATCCAAAGCGTCTCGCAAACCATCGCCCAAAAAGTTAAAGGCAAAAAGGGTAAGACAGATAGCTGCCGCCGGGAAGAACAGGAGATAAGGATGTGATTTTAGGCTTGACAATGCTTCACTGGCCAGTGTCCCCCAGCTGGCCATAGGAGCGCTGACTCCCAGACCGATAAAACTGAGAAAAGCCTCAGTGAAAATAGCTTCGGGAATTGCCAGTGTCATAGTTACTATTATGGGACCCATGGTATTTGGGATCAGGTGACGGAGTAAAATCCTTCGAGAAGAACTCCCAATGGTCTTAGCAGCCAGTACATACTCCTGCTCCTTTAGGCTTAAAATCTGACCGCGGACAATCCTGGCCATAGGCAACCAGTAGACAACCCCCAGCACAATATAAATATTGATCAGTCCGGGTCCTATAACAACCATTAGTAAGATAACCCATAACAGGAAAGGAATGCCATACAGGATATCTACAATACGCATCATCACGTTATCTACCTTACCACCAACGTAACCAGCAACACCTCCATAAATAACACCGATAACAAAATTGACCAGGCTGGCTACAATACCAATGGAAAGGGAAATGCGCGCACCATAGAGAACCCGGGTAAAGACATCTCTGCCCAGATTGTCCGTACCAAACCAGTGTTTGGTACTGGGTCCCTTGAAGGTGTTTAAGAGATTCTGATCAGAATAGCTGTAGGGTGAAATCATAGGTCCAAAAGTAGCTAAAAGCAGTAAAAAAATTATAAATGCTAGTCCGGCCATAGCCAATGGATTCTTCTTGAGGCGGCGCCAGGCATCCTGCCAGTAGGTAGTGCTGGGCCTCACTATTTCCTGGGTACTCTTTTTTTCCCGGGGCAAAGGCCGGAACATTTCAGCGCTGAAATGCATATTTTCACTCCTTTGCCTCAAATAGCTTTATTCTGGGATCAATAACGGCGTAAGCCAAATCAACAAGCAGATTCAAGGTAACAAGCAAGATACTGTAAAAAACAGTTACCCCCATAATTACCGTATAGTCCCTGTTGTAAATACTGGTTACAAAATGTTTTCCAAGACCTGGAATGGCAAAAATGTTTTCTACTACAAAACTTCCTGTTAAAATTGCAGCAGTTAATGGTCCCAGATAAGTTACTACCGGAATAATTGCATTTTTAATAGTATGCCTATATATGATTACTATTTTAGGCAGTCCTTTAGCCCTGGCGGTTTTGATATAGTCCTGCCCCAATACTTCAAGCATACTGGACCGCATTAACCGGGCAATAAATGCTGTAGGTAGACCCGATAGTGCGATGGCAGGCATAATGACGTGCTTGGGACTTCCCCACAGGGCTGACGGAAGCAGGTGCAGTTTGTATGAAATAAAATACATGAGCAGCGTTGCCAGAATAAAACTGGGAACAGAAATACCGATAGTAGAGAAAAACATGGCCAGGTAATCGGGCCACCTTCCTTGCCTGAGAGCTGAGATAATCCCCGCCGGGATTCCTACCAAGAGCGATATCATGATAGCAATACCACCCAACGCTGCTGAAATAGGAAAACCTTTCTCGATAATATCGTTAACGGTTTGCCCTTTGTATTTAAAAGAAGGTCCCAGATCCCAGTGAATCAGGTTGGTCAAGTAATCACCATACTGCTTAAGCAGCGGATCGTTTAATTTATACCTTTCTTCAATGTTTTTCCTGATTTCGGGAGGCAGTTTTTTTTCACCCTGGAAAGGGCCGCCTGGAATGATTCGCATCAGAAAAAAGGTTACCGTTACAATAACCCATAAAACCAACAGGGACACTGCAATCCTGCGCAAAATATATTGTGTCAAACGTATCACGCCCCTTCTAGTTTAATTAGAATGAAAGGGGTATACGGAACACACCACGCATACCCCTCATTAGCACCAGTGATGTCATGTACCAAGCGATGTCTCTTTTCAGTATTGTATTATTCTAAATAAGCTTCGCTGAAGTCCACTTCACCAAGGAGCGACTTTTTAACCCCTTTTAAGTTTGGCTTAATGCATACAGGGTCTGTATAGAAATAAATAGGCATGATGGGCATGTTTTCCATCAAAATGTCTTCGGCCTGGTGCATAAGTGTCATGCGCTCTTTCTGATCAGAGGAGTTTCTTACTGTTTCTATAAGTCTATCATATTGTTCACTGCCCCAAAAAGTATTATTATTACCGTTACCAGTTGTCCACATATCCAGGAACGTTAGAGGATCGGGATAGTCGCCGATCCAGCCGGCTCGAGCAACCATAAAGTCTCCTTCATCACGAGAATTCAGGTAGACACCCCATTCCTGATTAGTCAGTGTTACATTAGTAATACCCAGGTTTTGTTTCCACATCTCCTGAATAGTTTCAGCAACAATTTTATGGGATTCGGAGGTGTTATACAAGATTTCGATCTCCGGGAAACCTTTACCGTCAGGATAACCTGCTTCAGCTAGTAATTGCTTAGCAGTTTCTATGTCAGCATCCTTGTAATAAGTACCACCGTTCTCACGGAAGTCAGACCCGTCCATATCGGGTAATCCATAAGGTACGAAAGCAAGAGCAGGCTTCCGACCACCCTTAACCACGTTGTCAATCAAGGCCTGGCGATCTATTGCAAGTGCCAAGGCTTTTCTTACCCGGACATCATCAAAAGGTTTCTTCTGGGTGTTAAATATATAGTAGTAGGTACCCAGATAGGGATAGATTTTTAGTTTGCCTTCAGTTTCCAATCTTTCCAGCTCGGCCAAAGGTGCAGTATGTGTCATATCCAGTTCATCGTTTTCAAACATGGTCAGCTCGGTATTTTCGTTTTCCACCATGGTGAAGATTAACCTATCTATCTTTACTACATCTTTGTTCCAGTAGTT
This sequence comes from Clostridiales bacterium, assembly GCA_020063565.1. Classification (GTDB taxonomy): domain Bacteria; phylum Bacillota; class DSM-16504; order Desulfitibacterales; family JAICDB01; genus JAICDB01. The sequence goes on from JAICDB010000007.1 coordinate 15,922, forward strand.
TTCATTAGGAACAAATTCCATCACGTTGTTTTCCCACTTCTCAACTTTGAAGGCCCCGTTACCAATAAGAGTATCGGCAGACAATGACCAGCCTTCAGGATCAGCTTCAACAGTAGCTTTGTGAACTGGATACAATGTATGGAACGCCGTCAAAGACAGGAAGTGTACTGCTGGGCTTTCCAAAGTTACTTTCAAGGTCTTCTCGTCTACAACTTCGATACCCAACTGGCTAGGATCTGTGATCTCACCCTTATTATAAGCAGCAGCATTCTTGATATTATATAACTGGTAAGCGTAATCTGCAGCGTTAGCGGGGTTCAAAGCCCTTTCCCAGGCGAAAGCAAAGTCTTCAGCGGTTACGGGATCACCATTAGACCACTTGGCATCTTTTCGGATGTGGAAAGTATAAACTGTCTTATCATCAGACACTTCCCAGCTCTCAGCTGCTGCGGGCTGGGGTATTTGATTTTCATCCAGCCTAGTTAAACCTTCAAAAATTTGAGCTTGGATAGTAGCTTCAGGAATACCTGTAGATAAAGCAGGGTCGATGGTCTCGGGAGGAGTTCCTACGTTATACCGAACTACCATCTCCTGTGAGTCTACCTGTGCTTCAGGCTTATCTCCTCCACACCCTGCAATTACTAAGCTCATGGAGAGCACCACTACTAGCGCTACCACTAATTTCTTGATATGCATCATATGACCTCCTCAATCTGTTTTTAATCTGTTTTCCTCCCAAATGTTTGCCTTTTAGAACCTTTAACTAGAATTATTTCAAGTTTATCGCACAGTCACCCCCTCCTAAAGACGAATACAATTTAATAATTGTTTAAGAGGATATTCGAAAAGTCCGCGCGAAATCCACTTCGAATTTCTGCGTTGGCTTGACTTCTCCGCTGCTCACGTACTTCTATGTACGCTCCGCTGCTCAAAGTCTGCGAGCAATTTAATGAACCCCAGCATTTAATTGACACTAAAAAAGTTTGACTACTATTTACTTGCTTCAGTTTAATACTGTATAAGCAAGCATTTTTACACAAAAACTTTAGAAAATCGCGGCTTTTAAGATTAATTCTATTTATTTTTCTAACTTCCTATTTTTTCTCTTATTTCTCTCTTAAGATATAGAAAAACAAATCAAGCAAATCTGATTTTAAAGATAAAAAACCACAGCTGCACTCATCTTAAGTGCTACTGTGGTTCATCTTTATTTTAAGAGGATGTTCGAAAAGTCCGTGTTCCTTTTCGAACACTCTTTTTAAATATTTTACTCAGTAATGATTTCTACTTCAGGCTCACTTCCGGCTGTTTCTGTTCCTTGTGATTCATCTGCAGCTGTTGTTTCTTCCTGACTTTCCTCTGAAGTTGTTTCATCTGCTGAAATCTCTTCTTTTTCTTCCGATGCAGCTTCCTCATCAGCAGCCTCTTCATCTATTTCCTCATCTTCTTCAATAATAGTGATAATCTCAGTCTCTCCATCATAATCAACTGCAGCATCCAGTGCCTGGCTTACAAATCGCAATGGAACCACTGTCCTAGCATTAATTGTAGTAGCCGGCACATCCAGTTCTATCTCTTGACCATTAACAGTAGCGGTTCTGCTCTCTAAATTTAAGATTACTGTAGTGTCATCACGGGTAATTATTACTTCTTTTGTTGTGGGATCATACTCTACCGTAGCTCCCAAAGCCTCTGTTATTGCCCTTACAGGTACCAGAGTACGTCCATTTTTGATAACAGGTGGCTGGTCGAATACCGGCCTGCGGCCTTGCACAAATACCTTTAGTCCTTTTTCCCCGTTGTTTTCATAAAGTTCGCCAAGCTTTTTATATAACCCCTTTGCCCAGGGATTGAATTCCAGAGCTTCTTCCATATTAAGTACTGCCTCTTCCAAATTACCCAGTTTTGCTAAAATTTCCGCCTTTTTTTCCAGGAGAATATCACTTGCTACAAAGTTTTCTTCTAATTCCTCAATTCTAGCCAAAGCATCTTCAATGTTGCCTTCTTCTGCAATTTCTTTTACTATATCTAACTCTTCCTTTAGCTGTTCCCTTTGACGCTTTGCTACTTCCCTTTGAATTTTCCACTGCAGCTTGCGGGCTTTCCAAGAATCCGGGTTTTCTGCAATAAATTCCGAGAGCTGTTCCTTAGCCTCTTCTGTCATTCCTGCTTTGCTAAGTTTCTTGATTTCCTTGAGAATTTGTTTCTGTTCTTTATTTTCATGTTTCCCCTTACCCGAATTATCAGCCTTGGCCATTGCCGCTCCGCTAAGCGTAAAAATAAATGTCACACCCAAAACAAGTACCAGCAATTTCTTTAACCCTTTTTTCATTATTCTTGCCCTCCCTTTTATTTTTTAAATGGAAAATTTTTACTCGTACATCTTAAAGGAATAGTTTAATCAAAAGTAGAAATTAATTTCCAACAGATACCTCCTTTCTATCTCTAATATTACGGCAAGATTTTACAATTTAGGGGGGGTAACTAAAAAAAATTTTTAAATTTTTTCACCTACTAAAATTTACAATTTCAATCGCAATATTTAACGAAAGGAGTGATATATTGAAACTCCTTGAAAAAAAAGACACTTCCCGGGATAAAATTATCTTCGAACATAAAGATTTTATCTATAAATATACATGTCAGATTTGCAAAAAAAAGTTGGATTGGGAAAATGATGACCAGCTCAGTGTAGCGCTTATTGCTTTCAATGAAGCGCTCGATAAATTTGATCCGGAAAGGGATAAGTCTTTCCTGGGGTATGCAAAGCTTGTTATCAAAAACAGGTTAATTGATTACTTCAGAAAGGAAAGCCGTTACAAAAATTTGTACCTTGATGATAAAAACGAAGACAGCGAAGAGCATCCTCTGGAAATTAAAGCTGCCTGGGATTCTTACCGCGATGAACTGGAAAGAAGGGATCGGGCGTATGAAATGTCCCGCTTCGAAGAACTAGTTGGAGATTTTGGGATTTCTTTCTCGGATTTAGTGGAAAACTGTCCAAATCATAAAAACACCAGGGACAATTTACGCCAAATTGCACTGGAAGTAAGCCAGGATGACAAGATAATTTCTAAACTATATAGAACAAAAAAATTACCAATCAAGGAAATAAAAAAGTTAACAGGAACCAGCCGCAAAATTCTGGAAACATGGCGCAAGTATTTAATATCACTTATTGTGATTTTAACTACCGATGAGTTAACAAGTTTAAAAGAATATGTCTATCCAGAGAGGAGGGGTAACAATGAAAAGAGTTAAAGGAATGGTTATGAAGGTTTCAGGCCAAGAAGTTTTCCTGGTTACCCCGGATGGAGAATTTGTTAAGGGTCGCTATCATGAAAAACCACCCCTTCCCGGTCAGGAAATTGAATTGGAAATACCGGCAGCAAATGAAATGGTATCTAACAAGGTACGCAAATATCCTCTAGCATCTAAAAATTCCCTGGCACTGGTTGCAGTAATACTATTACTTTTCTTAAGCATAAGTATTTTTAATGTATTTATAGCAAATCAACCGGCAGCCTACCTGGCGCTGGATATCAACCCCAGTATGGAGTTTTCACTTGATCAAAAAGGAGTTGTACTTGCTGCAACCGCCTTAAATGAAGATGCCGTTAAAGTCTTAAAGAATTCCAGTCCGAAAGGTTTGCACATTTCCGCTGCCATTACAAAAGTTCTGGAAGAAGTTGCAAGGCAAGGCTACTTGAAGGATACGGATAATGTAATTCAGTTAACGCTGGCAAGAAGAAGTAAATGCGACGTTACTAAAGAAGAAATTGAAACAATTGTTACTGAAGAACTTCAAGAAAAGAACGTATCTGCCCTCTACAAGGTGTATGAAACAGACGCTGCCGAGAGAAAAAAAGCTCAAGAAAAAAATATTTCCCTTAATCAACTATCCTTACTAAAAGAACTTTCAAAGAAAGGTATCAAAATAGATGAAAATGAATTAAAAGAAAAACCCGGTCAATTAGTTAAAAAATACAAGCAATTAGGCAACTATAAGAAAATAATCGCTAAGAAGGAAAGGAAAATTGCCGACAAGAAAAAAGAAAACAAAGGCCAAACCCCTAACAAATTTAATAAATCGGAAAAAGGGAAGGGTAAAAATCCTGACAAGCTGAAGGATAAAAGAAGGGATAAGGATAACAATAAGAACCAAAATTTCCAAACACCTGGCAAAAAAGAAAAAAATAAGCCAAAAATAAAAGAGAAAATAATGGAAGAAATTGAGGAAAAAAAGGATCGTTTTAAAGATAAAGATAAGCTTAAAAGAAATCAGGATAACCCCGGAATGAAAATCCGAGAAAAAATACTGGAAAATATTCGGGATAAAAATAAAAACTAAAATTGACATAATAATATATGTGTATTATTATGTGTATGAGGAGGTGTATCTCATGAGAACTAATATTGAATTAGATGATGAGTTAGTAGAAGAAGCATTTAAAATAAGTAAAGCAAAAACAAAAAAAGAACTTGTTAATTTAGCTCTTAAAGAATATATAAAACAAAATAGAATTAAAAATCTTATGGATTTAAAAGGTAAAATTAATTTTAAAAATGATTATAATTATAAAGATATGAGAGAAGGAAATTAAAATGGTTTTAGTAGATACTTCAGTATTGATAAGTTTTTTTAAAGGAATAAAAAATGAGCAGGTAAAGAAACTTGAGGAGATCATTACAAAGGGCATTCCATTCGGTATAAATAATTATATTTATCAAGAGTTGATTCAAGGTACGAAAACAAAAAAGGAATTTGATTTGCTTAAGGATTATTTGAGTACACAAAGATTTTACGGGCTAAAAAACGGACTCAGGTCATATGAAAACGCAGCGCTTCTTTATTTTAATTGCAGAAAAAAAGGAATTACAATCAGAAGCACAATTGATTTGCTTATAGCACAGACGGCGATAGAAAACAATCTCTATCTTTTACATGATGATAGAGATTTTTCATATATCGCCCGTGCTGAAAAAAGACTTAAAGAGTATTAATTATTAGTTATTAAAATTATCATGTATTAGATTTTTCCAGACATTTGACCATTAAGGCAGCTGTACCGGAATTAGTGGCTATCGGAACCTTATGAACATCACAAAGCCGGATAAGAGCCGAAACATCAGGTTCATGGGGTTGGGCAGTTAACGGGTCCCTGAAAAATATCACTAGATCTATTTTTTTACAGGCAATTTTACTACCTATCTGCTGGTCACCCCCTAAGGGGCCTGAGAGAAAACAGTAAACCTCCAGCCCCGTATTTTCCGTAATCAAAGCTCCCGTATGTCCCGTCGCAAAAAGTTCATGTTGTTTGAAAAAGTTAAGGTGCTCCTTGACAAATCTTATTAAGTCGTCCTTTTTGTCGTCGTGTGCAATTAAAGCAATTCTCATAATTTCCTCCCCCGTTTTCCTAAAAGTGCAAACATCTTCTTTTTATAAGCCTCCACTCCAGGCTGGTCGAAAGGATTAATTCCTAAAAGATACCCGCTTATGGCACATGCCTTTTCAAAAAAGTATACTAGCTCCCCGTAGTAATACGGTGTTAATTGAGGAACATTTATCTTTAAATTGGGTACTCCACCATCTGTATGGGCCATTATTGTGCCCTGGCATGCCTTTTCATTGACCTCATGGATTGCTTTCCCTGCCAAATAGTTTAAACCGTCTATATCTTCATCGAGGCTAGGAATGCTCATTGTGGCCAACGGTCTTTCTACCCATACAGTAGTGGAAAAAATATTTCTGCGGGCATCCTGAATATACTGGCCCAGAGAATGGAGGTCTGTTGAAAAATTTACACTTGCAGGAAAGATTCCCTTGCCATCCTTTCCTTCACTTTCCCCAAAAAGCTGCTTCCACCATTCAGCAAAATACTTTAGAGATGGTTCATAGTTTGTTAAAAGTTCAATTACCTTACCCTTATTGTACAAAATATTTCTAACGGCCGCATACTGATAGCAAGGGTTTTTTTCCAATTCTTTTTCTTTATAAAGGTTATACCCCTGAAGCGCTCCCTCCATAATTTCAGCAATATCTATACCGCCAATTGCAATGGGAAATAAGCCAACAGGTGTTAATACCGAATATCTGCCTCCAATTCCGTCAGGAACTACAAAGGTTTCGTAACCTTCCTCTTCCGCTAATTTTCTCAGTGTACCCTTTGATTTATCAGTAGTTACAATAATGCGTTCCCTGGCACCCTTCTTTCCGTATCTTTCTTCTAATAATCCTCTAAAAATACGAAATGCTATGGCAGGTTCCAGGGTGGTTCCAGATTTTGATACCACATTAATCACTATGTCTTTGTCTTTAATGACATCCAATAAATGCGCAAGATATGTAGAGCTGATATTATTTCCGGCAAAGTAAACCTCAGGTCCCCGGCGCTTATCCCGGGGTAGTCCGTTATAGAATGTGTGAGTTAACATTTCCAGCGCTGAGCGGGCGCCAAGATAAGAACCGCCTATGCCTATAACTACAACTACCTCTGCTTTTTCTCGAACTTTTTCGCTTACTTCCTTTATGCGATTAAACTCTTCCTTATCATAGGAAACGGGCCATTCCAGCCATCCTGAATATTCTTTTCCAGGCCCCTTTTTTTCATGTAAGAGGTCATGGGCTATACTCACTTTTGGAGCAAGATATTCCAATTCATGATTTTCCAAAAAGTGACTCGCACTTTCATAATCAAAAGTTATTTCTTGTGCCATAAAATGCCTCCTGACGTTATGTTAAATAGAGAGACTCTTATTCAAATTATACATGTCCAAATTAAAATCCATGTTAATATCTGTATTCTTTTTAAATACTTCATTAAAATCTATAGCCACAATCCTGTGGTTCTTCATTCCTACCATTTTACCTGCTTCCCCTTTATGCAATAATTCAACTGCTTCCGCTCCAAGACGGCTGCCCAGCATTCTATCAAAGGCAGTAGGCGAACCGCCCCTTTGAACATGGCCCAGTACAGTGATTCTTGTATCAAAACCTGCTTCTTTTTGAATTATTTCTCCAATTTCAGCCCCTGAAGCTACTCCTTCAGCCACAATGATAATACTGTGTTTTTTGCCTCTCTCATGACCCTGCTGCAACCTCTCAATAACTTCCTTCATATCGAATTCGGCTTCAGGTATCAGGATGGATTCTGCACCACCGGCCAGACCGGCCCATAAGGCAATATCTCCTTTATCACGCCCCATTACTTCCACCACAAAGGTTCGCTCGTGGGAAGTAGCAGTATCTCTAATCTTGTCAATAGCTTCAAGAACTGTGTTAACAGCCGTATTAAAACCAAGAGTATAATCAGTACCGGCAATATCATTATCAATTGTGGCAGGTACCCCTATCGTAGGAAATCCCTTTTCCCATAACTTCTGCGCTCCCCTAAAGGAACCGTCGCCGCCAATTACCACCAAACCTTCAATTCCCTTATTTTTCAGTTGGTCCAATGCCTTTGACTGACCCTCTTCAGTTTTAAATTCTTCACTGCGGCTCGTATATAGTATTGTTCCGCCACGTTGAATTATGTCTCCAACACTCCCGGCATCCATTTTTTTAATTTTACCATTTATCAAGCCGTGATAGCCCTGATAAATACCGTAAACCTCTAATCCCAGCGTAATTCCCTTCCGAACTACTGCCCGGATTGCCGCATTCATACCCGGCGCGTCTCCACCGCTAGTCAAGACAGCTATTTTTTGCATGATTTTTCACTCCTTGTTCAATTAATTTTGCTAGGCCCACAATACCGGCATCATTTCCCAACTTTGCAGGAAAAATTATTTCTTCACCTTTTATATTTTCAAAGCTAAAATTGTTAAACCATTTAATTATAGGCTTAAATAGAATATCACCTGCTCCCGCAAGGCCACCGCCAATGATAATTTTTTGGGGTGCAACAACCGTATAGATATTTGCCAGTGCAAATCCTAAATAGTATGCTGCGTTTGTAATTATCTCCAGAGCTACCTTATCACCGTGCAAGGCAGTTTCCGTTACATCTCGACCTGTTAATTTTTTCTTTTTTTTCATTATTTCTGCAAGAACGGTTTTTTCTCCTTTTTTTACTGCACATTCTCCATAAAAAATCAGGGCTGATGCGGAGCTTTCAGTTTCCAGACAGCCGATCTTTGCACAGTTACATTTCCGTCCTTCATGTGGATTTACCTGAAAATGACCAATTTCACCTGCCAGGCCATATCTACCGTTGTAAATTTGACCACCGATAATTACTCCTCCCCCTACTCCCGTTCCTAATGTGAGACAGAGTAGATCTTTACATCCCTGCCCTGCACCCTTCCACATTTCACCTAATGCAGCAGCATTTGCGTCATTACTTAAAAAAACAGGGTATGGAAGGAGTCCTTCTAAATTTTGTTTGATGTGAATATTTTCCCAGCCCAAATTAGGCGCTTTAATTACAAGACCCTTATCCGCCTCTATAAACCCGGGCAGACCTACTCCAACTCCCTGTATTTCTTGTTGATTTAATTTTGCCTTTGCAAGTAAAGTTTTGCTTATTTCTATAAATTGCTGTAAAATTTCATCCACGTCTTTATTTTCTGCAGTGGGAAGAGACTGCTTAATTATTATATTTCCCATTTTATCAATTATACCGGCTTTTATGTTGGTGCCGCCCAGGTCAAAGGAAAGATACATATTTTTACCCTCCTTATCTTATATTTCTTAAATTAACTTTTTTTTATATAGATATTCTCTGTTAATTAATATTACATATTCAATGCTCTGAAATCCTTTATTTACTCTAGAAAAAAGGTTCTGAGAAATAATCTCAGAACCAGTTGAAGATAAGTTAATTTTAGTTGTTGACAATTTTATCTATTCTTACTAGTACAAGACCCTTAACGATGGTTAACATAGAATAGTCAATGTTCATCAGGCTCATACCGTTATCTCCAATCTATTATTCCGTGCTTTGTCGGTTCATCACTTAGATAAATATTTTCACTCGCTGTCATATATTTCACCAGCGTTAATTCTTGATAGATCATAGCTATCCCGCTCTTTTCGCTATCCTTGGTATTATGGAATCTTTTAACCTGCCCATCAATTATGATATCACCCTCATAGGTCCCGTATGGATAAACGTTGGTTTAAATAAATATAATCAGCAAACACTGAATTGAGCTTTGTAATAATCAACCTAGCATTATAATAGGAAAAAAAGCTGGTCACCCCCATTACAACCGTAATAACGAGGTAATAAGTAATCAGTTTTCCTTCTTATCCCCGAAAATCCCCACATAACCTTCACCTACCTGTTTTTTATTTCCTTTTTGTAAGCACTTAAATTTTCCCTGGTGATGGTTTTAATATCCGTGTCGATAAAAGTGGAGATATTATTTTTTTCCTTGATTTCCACCAAACTTCGGATGCTTTCATAACCCATCAAGCCACCGGAACATACCTTGATACTTCTTATAACTTCACCGAACCCCCTTATGGAAAGTCCCAGTTCTTCACAGAAAAAAATGCCAAAGAACATTACTTCTCCGGCATTTTTTTCATTCCTTGCATCTTATACTCTTTAAAATGAAGCATTACTGTGATATTCATATCCCCCAAAATTTATGTGCTTGGCTACCATTGCCCTCTCTCCCAAGTCAACATTTTGCAGTACCTCATCCCTGAAAACAGGATAACCTGTTCTGTCAACTATATTGCCCACATGCTCCTTAGGGAGACTTCTGTCTATATGTTTATCAATATACGAGTACAGATTTTCACATATTTTTAACACGACATCCCTTGCAACCCAGCGCAGAAAAGGTGCAGCCAGCCGGGGGTTCTTTTTACCTGTTCTCCCCATAATAACAACAGAATAATATTTTTCCCCCCTTGTCCAGGCGGCAGTAGGGCATTTGAGAATACACTCTCCACATCCCGTACATTTTTCATGGTCTCTTTGAACTGTAAAGTTATGAAATTTCAGGGCGCCTGTAACCCTTTTTCTACAGTTATCAACACATGCTTTACATCCTATACACCGTTTACTGTCATAAAGCGGCTCAACTTGCCCCAGGATACCAACATCCTGCATATGAGCCTTTATACAGTCATTCGGACAGCCGGAGACAGCTATCTTAACATGAAAATCATTGGGATAGATTATACCTTCTATATCTTGAGCCAACCGGGTGGTATCATAGTTTGCAAAAGGACAAACCCTATTTCCAATGCATGCAGAAACATTTCTGGTTCCAGCAGCAGGATATCCTTCAAACGTAACTTTTAAATCTATGCCTGTTGTTTTTTGCAAAGCATCCAAAAGCGGTGTTATTTCCCTATTTACCTCCTCCATCCTGGACATGGGAATTCCCGGTATTTCAAAGCCCTGACGGGTTGTAATGTGTACCTCTCCTCTTCCATACCGGTCGGCAATACGGGAAATCAAAGTCATTTGTTTTGTATCTAGATGTCCACCCGGTACTCGTACCCTGAGAGCCGTAAGATACCTTTCTTTGGTGACTCGATAAGCATTTTTAACAAGCTTTTTAGTATCCACACTCACAAAAATCCCCTCCCTAATCAAGTAATTGTATTGCCTTACTATATTCAAAAACCGGTCCCTCAAGGCAAACATAGGTATCATCTATTTTACAATGCCCGCATTTTCCGATACCGCAACTCATTTTTCTCTCAAATGATAAATAGATATTGCCTATACTTATTTTCTTTTTTACAAACTCCTGGGTAGTAAATTTCATCATGAGCGGAGGGCCTACAACTATTACCATGGTATTTTCTACTTCACTAATATCTAAATCAGCCACAAGTTTAGTTACCAGCCCTACTCTACCCTTCCAGTTTTCGCTACCCCGGTCGACAGTAATTTCCACAGGAAATTTTTTGCTCCATTTTTCAAGTTCGGAACTGAAGAGAATATCACCCGGCGATTTAAAACCTGCCAAGAGTTGAAGACTTTTAATTTCCAGACTGTCATTATAGTATTGATTAATCAAACTTTTAACGGGTGCTAAACCAGTACCTCCTGCAGCAACAATCAGTCTCCTGTCTTTTAATTTATCTATTGGAAAGCCATTACCGTACGGACCTCGAATGAAAAACTTATCTCCAGGTTGCAGATTGTGTAGTGCTTGAGTCACCCTGCCCACCTTACGAATTGTTAGATCCAGATATCCATCCCCAAAATCACTTACTGAAATAGGTGCTTCTCCAATCCGAGGTATAGATACTTCCAAAAATTGTCCGCTTTTTACTTTTAAATCTGTCTTAAGACGAAAAGTATAATTAATATCTGTTTCTTGAAAGATTTTTAAAATTTCTGCTTCTTGCGGCATGTATGGGTTTCGAATCATACCTTTTCCTCCTCAGCCATTATCTCAGAAATTTTATGAATGCAGTTTTTTAATGAAATGTATTCCTGACATGCATCCTCACAGCGGCCACAGCCCACGCACATCTGAAAGCCAAATCTTTTCTTAAAATCAGATATCTTATGCAGCACTCTAAAACGTGTCCTTTCTCCCTGTTTATGGCGATAGCCATGACCTCCCGCCATTTCGGTAAAACCATCAATCTGGCAGCTGGCCCAAACCCTTCGTCTTTCACCATACTTGGAATTATCGTCATATCGGATATCATGTACTGTAAAGCAGGTGCATGTGGGGCAAACTACAGTGCATCTACCACAACCTGTACATCTATTTGTATATTCAGACCACATCTGATGTTCAAAAATAGAGTTGTTTATCTTTTGAGGTATTTCAAATGTATTTTCGTTTTTAGATACATAACGTGGTTCAACTTCACTTTCCTCTCCATATTTCGACCATAACCCTTTCCAATAGGCATCCTTAACCTTACAATAGACGGCATCATCTCGCACATCAACGTAAGCGCTGTAATTATCGGTAATATTGGTTCCCAAACATGCGCAATAACAGTTTTCAAACCCATCGCAGGGTAGTAAAATAAATTTTACTCTTTGACGCAACTTCTTATAATACGGGTCCTCATAGGGGCCGTTTTGTAAAAAGATCGCATCTAGTGAACGAAAGCTATTTATATCACAAGCTCTGGCAAAAATAACAATATCTTTTTCAAGTTTGGTAGGTTCCAGCACACTATCTTCTGTAAAGTAAAAGAGAGTTTGCCGGATGGGAAAAACAATTTCCTTTGGAGAAAAAAATGTCTTCTTGTCAAACACTATCTCAGTAAATGATTCAACTTTATCATATGTGATTAGATCCGTATCAGAGTACATCCCTTTATCTTTTTTTGTAACAGGAGCATAAATTTCATAGGAAGCTCTCAACTCATGAAACAAATCTGCAAATTTTTCCCTATAAATTTTATAACCCAAATTGTACCTCCCCCTTTATGTAAATACAAAAATGTCTATAAGTTACTTTGAGTATATATTTAAATTTAATCCATAGATGTGATAGTTGTCACAAAATAGAAAAGAAAAAGCAGGTTTTGATTTAACCTGCTTATTGTTGTATTTGCAATTTTAAAATTATCCTAACATCTTCTTCATATCTTCCTGAACATCTCCGATTACCTGGAGGTTGAAGGTATCCTGGAGAACTTTTACTACATTTGGCGTTAAGAATTCAGGTACGGAAGGTCCAACATAAATATCTTTGATTCCAAGGCTGAATAATCCTAAGAGAATTGCAACCGCTTTCTGCTCGAACCAGGACAGTACAATGCTTACAGGTAGATCATTTACATCACACTCGAAAGCCTCTGCTAGAGCAACTGCGATTTTCACTGCGGAAATTGAGTTGTTGCACTGGCCAAGGTCAATGTAACGCGGAATATTTGTTCCAGGTACAGTGCCATAGTCTACATCATTGAACTTGAACTTACCGCAGGAAGTGGTCAGGATTACGCACTCTTTTGGTAAAGAAGTAGCAAGTTCTCTGTAGTAATCCCTTCCTTTGGTTGGAGCATCGCAGCCTGCGATAACAAAGAACCTTTTGATTTTACCTGACTTGACTGCATCTACGATTTCAGGAGCAATCTTCAGTACTGTTTCATGATGGAAACCTGTTAACAATGTCTCATCAGAATCTACACTTGCTTCAGGAAGACTGAGCGCCTTTTCAATTACAGGAGTAAAGTCATCGTTTTCAATCTTTTGTACACCTTCAAGTCCAACTATACCATAGCTGAAGAACCTGTCAGAGTAGGACCCTTTAATTGGCATTACACAGTTTGTGGTACCAACAATTGCACCCGGGAATTCTTCAAAGAGCTTTCTCTGGTCATGCCATGCCTTACCTACGTTACCTTTCAGGTGAGGGTATTTCTTTAACTCAGGATAACCGTGAGCAGGAAGCATTTCAGAGTGAGTGTAAATATTAACTCCTTTACCCTCGCTTTGCTCCAAGAGTTTTTTCAGTGCGTAAAGGTCGTGACCGGTTACCAGGATGCATTTGCCTTCAATTTTGTTTTGGGTAACATTCACAGGTTCGGGAATTCCGAATTCATCTGTATGAGCCTTATCTAAAAGATCCATAACTTTATTAGTTGCGCTACCGACTTTCAGGGCCATGCCAATTGTTTCCTGCAAGTTAAAATTTACATTTGTCAGTGTTGAGAAAAGAGCCTCTTCAATAATTTTATTTACTTCCGGGTCTGTATATCCAAGTTCTCTTGCGTGATATGCATATGCCGCTACCCCTTTTACGCCATAGATAATTGTATCCTGGAGACTCGCAATATCGGGATTTTTACCGCAGACACCGATTTTTTTACAACCTCCCTCAGGGGTTTGTTCACACTGATAGCAGAACATGTTAAGCTTTTTCTGCACTTCTTTTCCTCCGTCATTTTCATTTTTTCCTTTTCCAAAAATACCTAACATTTAACATTGCCTCCTTGAATTTTTTCTTTTCATCTAAGTTACTTAAATTATAAAAAGAAATAAGGAGCTTCACTGTGACAAGAATCACAATTTATGATTTTTTTGGAAAAAAGTTTAGAAAATCTATTGTTTAACTAGGATATAATAAAGATAAAAAACAAGGAAAACTCTCCGAATAAAGTTGACAAGGTTTGGCATGTTTTGACATAATATTACTAGATTTCCAATCGAAAAGGCAAAGCTGTCGAAAGGCAGTGGCGCAAAGCTAGAGGGCCTACCATCCCGTCAGGGATATGGCAGCCAGCTACCGAAAGGGGATTATTTTGTTGTTAGTAAAAAAGATTGATTTTCCTGTACAAAACTTGCATGACCTAATGGAAGAAATATTACCGGAACTGGCTCACCAAAATACAAATAAATTTAATCTCAAAATAATTACTAATTTGCTGAAAACCCTTAAAATTCATCATCCCGGTACCTATCAACATTCCTTAAATGTAGCTCGTTTATCGGCATGGCTTGCAAGAGAACTGGGATTACCCCAAACGGAGATTTTTGAAATCGCTATTGGAGCTCTTATTCATGATATAGGAAAGATAAAAATAGCTAGCTCTATTCTTGATAAACCTTCTAAACTTACAGATGAAGAATGGCAGATTATAAAAAAACATCCGAAAATCGGCATACATTTATTAGCGGAGTACAACTGGGCACATAATTTATATCCCATGATTGCCTACCACCATGAAAGGGTAGACGGCAACGGATATTTGAGATTGACCGGGGAAGAAATACCTTTATGCGCAAAAATTATCTGTATCGCTGATGCCTTTGATGCCATGTATTCCACAAGACCATATCGACCTAAATTAACGTTAACACAGTGTTTACACGAAATTAAAAAAAATAGCGGTACTCAATTCGATCAGGACTTAGTTGAACCATTTATTTCTATAACTGCAAAAATATAAATATATACGCAAAGAGTGGAGGCCTAAATTATGCTATCTTCTTCTGAGAAGGAACTTGGTAGGAAAGCGGAAATTTCCATAAAACTTTCCGAATTTGAAATACCTCCCATACAAGATGTTTTGGTAGTAGGTCGCAAAGCTCCTATCGGACCGGGGGCTGTTCGCAGGATGGTAGATGCACTGTCACCGGACCAATATGAAATTATTCCCATCGACAAAGGGGCAGTTGAAGCAATGGTTGTAAGAAAATCTTTACTTAAACTGCTCTCACTTGAAAAGCTGATTGATATCATACTTGAAGAAAGCCTCAAAGTGGCCGATGAGAGCAGTGTCATTAAAGCACAAGTAGATGTAACTGTGGCCATAAAGAGGGTGATTGAATTATGATTTTTAAAGTCAAAAGTATTATGAAAAAACCTGTTATTACCGCTAGTCTTGAGGATAGCGTTCTAAAGGCATCCCAAAGGATGCAGCAGTATGGCATAGGTGGCCTACCTGTTATTGAAAACGGGAAACCTGTGGGTATTATAACCTCCCGCGATGTTCGCTGTTCACATCCCAATAGAATAGTGGAAGATGCCATGACTAAAGAGCTAATTATGATAAATCAAGACGCATCAATCTGGGAAGCTTACGAGGTCTTGGAAAAGAATAAAATCGAGCGCTTACCCGTTTTAGAAAATCAGCAGTTAGTTGGCATGATAACTAAATCCGATCTTCTTGTGGAACTGGGGAAAAATACAGATCCACTCACCGGCTTAAATACCTCCGGCTTTATACGTTTCATCGGTGAAACACTATTATTTGAAGGAAAAGAAATAATTGTTCTCCTTTTTGATCTTGATGATTTTGGCCAGTTTAATAAAAAATACGGTCATGTCACAGGTGATAAATGTCTGAAAATAATCAGCGAAGTGTTATCAAGAACAATTCTACCTGAAACAGATTACCTTTGCAGGTACGGTGGAGATGAATTTGTAATCATTACAACTCGTATGAAAGATGAGGTAGTAAATTGGGCCAAATACTTGTTAACTTCCATTGAAAAGGAAGTTAAAAACAATAATTTGCTTATTCAAGTATCTGTCGGAATTTCAGCGAACCAACAAAAACCAATCCCAAATAATGAGGCATCAGCACTTTTGGATAATTTAATAAACAATGCAAGTCTAGCTTCTTCCAAAGCAAAAAAAGAAGGGCAGTCCCTGCTGATGGTAGGATAAATTAAAAGCAGCAATCAGGGACTTAACCCCTTGTTTTTCAACCGGTAATTATAGATTTAAGCTGCTGTAATGATTGCTCGAAATCTTCGATTGCATCTAAAATTGGCTGAGGAGAGGACATGTCTACTCCTGCTTTTTTCAGTAAATTTATCGAGTAATCCGATCCTCCTGACTTCAAAAAATCCTTGTAACCGTTTACAGCACTTTTTCCTTCATTCATAATACCTTTAGCAATACTTATGGCTGCCGATATTCCGGTGGAATACTGGTAGACATAAAAGGCCGAATAAAAATGCGGTATTCTCAACCATTCATAAGTCAGTTCCTCATCGATGACAAAATCCTTTCCATAGTATGTTTCATATAAACTTCTATAAAGTTTACGTAAACTTTCAGGCGTTAGCGGTTGATTGTCTTCCACCTTTTCATGTACTTGTTTTTCAAAGTCTGCAAAAAGCGTCTGACGGTAGAGGGTGGAACGAATACCGTCCAGGTGTATATTTAACAGATTTGCTTTTTCCTCTGGAGAATTTGCTTTTGCCAGTAAGTAGTTGAATAGTAGCGTTTCATTAACGGTAGAGGCTACTTCGGCAGTGAAGATAGTATATTTTGAGTTAACATAGGGCTGATTTTCATTGCTATAATAACTGTGCATCACATGTCCCAGCTCATGGGCCAGAGTAAAAACATCTTCAAGATTTCCGGTAAAATTCTGTAGAGAATAGGGGTGAGTCCCGTAAATCCCCATTGCATATGCTCCCGACTTTTTACCATCGCCGGGATAGACATCTATCCAGCGTTCACTAAAAGTCCTCTCAAGCACATCAACGTAATCATTTCCCAAAATAGCCAAGGAATCAATTACTATATTTTGTGCTTCTTCAAAGGAATAAGATTTATCTACACCCCTTACCATTGGAACAAATAAATCATAAAAGTGAATTTCTTCCAGGTTAAGAACCTTCTTTCGTAAATCGATATATTTATGCAGTTTATCTGCGTTATTGCGTACGGTATTGATTAAGTTGTCATAAACCTCTTCAGGTATAAAATTAGCGGACAGCGCCATATCCCTGGAGGACTTATACTTTCTGGCTCTCGCCTCAAATACATCGTGTTTCACCACCCCGTAATAGGTGGATGTAATGGAATTTTGGTGTGATTTATAAGTATTTAGCAGTCCCTTAAAATAGTTCCTGCGCAAGGTCCGGTCCCGGGAGGTTAATGCTTTAAGGTAGTTAGCATTATTGGCCTTTATTTTTTCTCCGTCTTCCCCGGATACTTCCGGGAAGTCAAGGTCATTGACAACGAGATCATCAAATATTTTTTTAAAGGAGCGGCCCAAAGAATCCATTTTGGTCAACAATTCTTCCATTTCTTGTGAAAGAATGTGTTTTTTCATTCGAAATAATTTTTCAAATTTAAATGAATATATTTCCAGCTCAGGTTCTTCATTCTTATATTTTTGAAATTGCTCTTCGTCCATATTAAGTAATTCAGGTTCAACAAATGCCAGTTGTTCATCAACTTGTGTAGCAAGTGAGTCTATTCTTTCAAAGTTGTTTTTGGCATTATCATTAATCATATTTGTATCAAAAGATAATCTTGCATAACTATAGGCACGTTCCAAAGCAATTGAAACTTCGTTTACATAATTTAAGGTGTTTAACAAGTTTTTTGCTGATGAAGTAATTTTCCCTTTCATTTCAGTAACTTTGGATACAAGCTCCGGTATTTTATTCAATGTTTCTTCCCATGCTTCCTGTGAAGGATAGATAGCTGACAAGTCCCAGGTATATTGTTTTTTTGTAGATTGGCTCATAACTTCCTCCTTATTTTATTTCAGTTTGATTGTTTTAAAAACCGAAAACCCTGGTTTAGACCGTAACCGTACCATTGCGGTTCCCTCCTCGTTGAGTACTGGCAGGAATATATTTCTATATTTAGTTTTTAATTTCCTCTGAATTTCTGCAAATTTCGAAAAAGTTTTATGCTAGCCAATAGTTACAAAAAGAACAAAAAACTAAAATTAATTTTCACCCCTATCCTTTCTGCCATCATGAACTCCTAACAATAGCTCCAACCAGTAAGTAAAATTAAGTGTAAAAATTAAACGGTCTACCATGAATTTTTCTTAGTGTTCTTACCGTTACTCGCTTTTTCCGTTAGCAACTCTATAAAAATTTCCACAAGGTGGGGATCAAACTGTTTCCCCGCACACCTCCTCAACTCCGCCAGGGCATCCTCACGGGACAAAGCCTTACGATAGGGGCGGTCCGTCGTCATCGCTTCATAGACGTCAGCTATGGCCACAATGCGACTCAGGAGGTGGATCTGGTCTCCCTGCAGCCCCCGAGGATAACCCTGCCCATCCCACCATTCGTGGTGCTGAAGAATAAACTCTGCTACCGGAGCCAGCTCGCTAGAGGAAAGGGCGATGCGGTATCCAACCTCGGGATGACACTGAACTTCCTTCCTTTCCTTCTCAGTCAGAGGACCAGGCTTAAAAATAATATGTTCCGGTACTTTTAGCTTGCCGATATCGTGTATGTCTACCAGGAGGCGAAGAGTGTCCATTTCTTCGTGCGAGAGCCCTACCGCTTCTCCCAGCATGCAGGCCAGTTCTTTCATGTACTCAGTATGGAAGTCCTTCTTTGCCAAAACCGCCTTGATGGTACGAATCAGCGCATACCGCTGTTCTTGTCTTTTGGTAAGCTTGTCCCTGTACATCGCATTGTCAGCTTCCTTATAGACATCATGCAACAAATGCGAAGCATCTTCCGCCGTTGCCGTTCCCATGGAGATACTTAAAGGAAGATCCGCGTGTTGCGCATTGTCCTTTTTTACAGTCTCAATTATGCGTTGAATAACTTCCTCCGCCGCTCCCCGGTCCGCCTGAGGAAGGATTACGGCAAACTCGTCACCGCCAACTCGGGCCACCACGTCGGACCCCCGGACACAGCCCGCAATCACCCTGGCTGCACGGCGCAAGAGCTCGTCGCCTCGCTCGTGCCCCAGCGCGTCGTTAACCACCTTTAAACCATCGAGGTCACAGAGAATGAGGCTGATGGGGTAAGAGCGCCCCTTTTCCTGTCGCCGCAATTCTTCTTCAAAGTGCACACGGTTGTAAAGTCCGGCGAGATCGTCATGGGTACTTAAATATCTCAGTTCATCCTCCATCTTCTTGCGCTTACCAATGTCACGGATACACTGGACTGCTCCGAGCAGGTTCCCCTTATGGTCGTAAACCGGAGCCGCGAGAGTCCAAAAATGAAGTCCCCTGCCACCGCAGGCAAAAGGGGCAAAACCTTCACCAACAAGAATATGCCCCTTCCTCTCGATCTTTTCGTACTTTCGCTCCCACTCTTTGCCATTACCGAGCACAAAGTTAACGAGGAGTGGTCTCTGTTCTCCGTAGAAGGGAACAGCACAAGCGTAGTTACCCCTGCCCAGTATCTCTTCTTTTTTTACCCCTGTCATTTCTTCTGCGGCCCGGTTCCACACGACCACCTTTCCTTTGCGGTCAACGGCAAGGGTGGCATCCGGAAGGGAATCGACAACTCTTTCGAGGAGGCTAAGTTTTTCCACCAACCTTTCCGGAAAAAGCGTGTTGTTGTCACTCAAGAGGAACTCCAAAAATTCCCTGGCCGCTTCAGTCTTTTCTTCCGGTAGAGCGTCCACCAGCTGGTGAAGCTCATTTTTGTACAGGCTCAAGACACGCACCTCCATATCCTGGTCATCCTATATTTGTTGCAGTCTCCAGGACCATAAGCGGGATGGGAGATTGAATTCCTCCAGTTTGCTTTTTAAACCCCGGCGCTTTTGGAGAAAGATATGAGCATCTTACTTTCAGGACCTTCTGCATGGATATCTATATATTAAGTGTTATGAGAATTTATAAAACTATTACCCGGGAAAAACGTTTGATTATAATTTTTATTCAAATTATTCTATTTTTTAATTAGAACTCCTTCCAATTTTGTCGTAAATTGTTAATAAGTTTACTATCAAACTTAAAAAACTCGTTTAAGATATATCTTTTTAAACTATCATCCCACACGGATGTCAACCGTCTTTGATACCCAGAAGATTTTAAAAGGTATAGCGTCCCGCAACCACCCGGTTCTTTCTACCAGAGAAATGTAAATTGTGAATCCGTCGGACAACGTCAGAGCCGGGTTCCATTTTCGGAGGCTAGTCGCAATAAAGTACATGTTCCAGTATAGCCCTGGTATACCAATATCCTGCCTGGGTATGGTAATTTAATTCTTTCCCCTGCAGACACGGCCAACCTCCATTTTTATTACCAAATTCTGTCGGTGCTTTTAGTTTGCCTCTCTTGATGGTTCTGGCTTCAGGGTCAAAAAGGCTGACTACGCTTATACCACAAATTCAATACACCGGATTATCAGTTTATGCTGATGCAAGTTAGGCTGCTGCAGGGTTGCGCCGTCTTAGTTGTAATGCCTAACGCTTCCTGTTTTGTGTAAGATTGCTAGTATTACTACAGTGGATCAGGCTAATGAGTTTTTATCGCAGTCCATAGATAAGTTCAATTCACTGTTTGAAACGATACCCTATGTGAAGCCTAAGAGGGCTAAAAAAACTAAGCCTAAGCCTGCTGAGAAAAAGACTTACAGGCCATCTGATAGCCATTACTACAAGTATGGACACACCTTAGTCAAAAATGTCACTTTTGAAGATAGCGACTATGCTTTGAAAAGTAGATGTAAATAAAATGCATAACTCCTTTAATGACATTATGCAGTAATTGTATCTATTTAGTAAAATGAAGATAATGCTCCACAATATTCGGCAGTTACAGTTATACTAGGCCTATATTAAAATTTGAAATAATATTAGTAAATATCTGATTGATATCATATAAAAATCCTTGAAACAGTGAAAATTACTCACTGCTCCAAGGATTATAAGTAAATAATATAAATCTTTGATTCTAAATTTGTGTTGATAGTTTCTTCTTATTCTTTCTTTTTTCTATAAATGTTTCAATTAAACTGTATATAACAGGAATTACAACCATAGTTAAGAAGGTAGATACCATAAGCCCTGACATTAAAGATACTGCCATAGGTGCAAACAAAGCATTTCCTGAAATAGCAAGAGGGAAAAGTCCCATAATTGTAGTTGCAGCACTATTCTTTTCTTGCATCATTTATATATTCTATAAGGAGAATACCATTTTTTACTACCAGTCCTACCAAGGCTATGATACCTAAAAATCCTGTAAGAGATAGGGGCTGATTAAATATATACAATCCAATAATTGAACCTATTAATGATAAAGGTATAGTTGCTAATATAACAAGTGGTTGGATAAATGAATTAAATTGTATCACCAATATTACATATATTAAAAATACGGCAAATATAGCTAATATACCAACTATACCAAAATTTTCAGAAATATTTTCTCTTTCTCCATCGAAATCTATTTTTACACCTGCTGTATCGATTTTCGGTAAAATCTCATTCTCAAGTTTATCTTCAATAAATACAGCATTCCCATTTGGTAAAGTATCACTCTCTACTGTTATAGTTTGCTTTCTATTATATCTCTGTATAGAGTCTAACTTAGAACTAAATCCTACAGTGGCAAATTGTTTAATAGGTATTTTATTTCCGGTTATCGAAGATTTTATCTCAAGATTTTCTAGTTCTTTAATAGAATTTATATTACTCTGTAAAAGTATGTTATATTCATTACCATCCCTTCTGTAAACAGAAGGTTTAGCTCCATACAGTGCTATGTTAATCTCTCTCTGTATATCATATTTAGTTATTCCAAGATTCATCGCCTTATCTTCATCTACATTTATTTCATATTGATATGTTCTATCCTTCATATCATCTCGTACATTTGTAGTCCCACCTCCATTAAACGATCTATATTTTTTCCTGAAACTCTAACTACTACCTTGGCACCCGGTATTGCCATCTTAAGCAAGTTTACAGTACATTTTCCTCCAGAAATATTTTCATCTAATAACCTTTGTATATGTTCTGCAAACTCTTCATTATTTTCAAATCTCCTACTTTTTTTATCTCCAAGGTCAAACTTACATACCATCTGAGCATAATCCTGAGATGGAATAGCTGGTGGTACAGTAATATAAAACTTTGGCACACCGTTTCCTACAGCAACAGTATAACTGGTTATCTCAGGTTCATTAGATAAAAGCTTTACAACTTCATCAGTCAGCCTTTCTGTAGCATCTATATCCCCTGAAACTTCAGTTTCCATATCTATATAAAATATGTTTTTATCGGAAAAAGGGAAAAACTCTGATGGAAGCATTGGTATTACTACTTTTATAACAATAACAAACACTATAAATACAGATATAGTAGTTACTAACTTTCTTTTTAATCCTATGTTTAATGCTTTTTTAAAAAATACTCTAACGATACCTTCTTTATCACTTTTCTTTTTATTCTTTTTAAAGAAAACTGCAGCCATTGCCGGAATTATAAACATAGCTACTATATATGATGCAATTATTGATATAATAAGTACTCGAGGAATTGCTCCCAAGAATTTTCCTGCTACTCCCGGAATCCCTAAGAGAGGTGAAAA
This sequence comes from Clostridiales bacterium, assembly GCA_020063565.1. Taxonomy (GTDB): domain Bacteria; phylum Bacillota; class DSM-16504; order Desulfitibacterales; family JAICDB01; genus JAICDB01. Next base: position 38,579 of record JAICDB010000007.1, read on the forward strand.
TGCTGCCACTGTCGTAAGGGTAGCTGAAAATATCGGAATAGCTGACATACTTGTTCCCTTAAAAGCTGCATTCAATTTTTCTTCTCCATTATCTATCTTAACCTGAACAGTATCACTTACAACTATAGCATTGTCTACAAGTATCCCTAAGGCAACAATTAAAGCTGTTAGAGATATTTGATGTATGTATATGCTCATCAAATACATTACGCCAAAAGTTATAAGTATAGAAAGAGGTACAGCCGTAGAAACTACTATAGCATTTCTCCATCCCATTCCTAAGAACACTACTATTATAACGAAAATTATACCTTCAATAAGATTTACCACAAAATCATTTACAGATTTACTTACATCATCGGGTTGATAAATAACCTCTTCAACTATTAAATCCTTTGGAAGAGTAGCTTTAACTTCATCTAGTGCCTTTCTAACTTCCTTACCTATTATAACTATATTTTTACTTTCTTTAAAGTATCCCGTTAAAAGAACTGCATTCTTACCATTTTGCTTGTATTTTTCTACTCCTTCTTTTAGCCCCATATATACATCGGCAACATCAGACAGCCTTGTAACAACTCCAGTTTCAGGTGACACAGCTATTATACTATTTCTTATATCATTTAATGATGTATATATACCCGGAGTCTTTACCTTTATTTTCCCATTTTCTGTTTCTATATCTCCAGATGGTATTTCTATATTTTGAGCTTGAAGTATACTATATAAATCTCCCAAGGATAGTCCTAATTGATTTAGTTTTGCTATATCAACGTCTACCTTTACTTCTTTATCTAAATCTCCTATTATGTCAAATTTCGATATTCCATCAATATCAGATAATCTATCTTTAAACTGTTCTCCAAAAAAAGCTAATTGTTCATAAGTATAATTATCTCCCGATAGACTTATTATGATGCCTGCTGTTTCTGTAAGATCTGTATCAATAATACTGTCAAGAGCACCACTCGGAAGTTCGCTTCTTGCATCGGCTACAGCATTCCTTACATCTTGCATTGCCTTATCTGCGTCTGTACCGGTTTCAAAGGCAACCACTATAATAGATAAACCTTCCTTAGATGTTGATTCTGCATAGTCATATCCATCTAAGTCATATAATTCATCCTCTATTTTCTTAGTTATTAAATCATTTACATCCTTTGCTGAAGCTCCTGGATATGGAGTAATAATCATAGCAAAGGGAGCTGCTACATCAGGACTCTCCTGTCTTGGTAATACATAATAGGCATAGGCTCCTAAGAATGCAATTATTATAGCTAAGAATAGGACAACCTTCCTTTCATCTATCAATTTTCTTATTAATTTGTTCACTTCAGCTCCCTCCTACTCTTGTATATTTACCTTAGAGCCATCAATTAAATTTTTCATTCCACTTACAACAAGTAATTCTCCAGATTTTACTCCCTTTACCATAATCTTATCTTCATAAATTTCCCCAAGTTCAACTATTCTCTTGAAGGCTCTATCCCCTTGAACAATATATACATAATCTTCTCCATCAGACATGATAGCCGATATAGGAATCCAAATTCCTCTTTCTTTCCCTATATCAAATACTACCTTAGCAATTGAACCCAATCTAAAGTTTTTATCTTTTATTGTAACTTCGGCATTATATGTTCTTGTAGTTTCATCAGGAGCTTCAGCTATATTAGTTACTACTCCATTAGCTTTTTCTCCTTCAACATCTATAACAGCTTCTGTTCCAATTTTTATCTTTTTAAGATCTCTTTGAGCTATCCCCACATTTATTATTTGAATAGAACTTCTTACACTAACAACAGGATATCCTTGAGGAACAAGTTCTCCTTCTTCAGTAAACTTAATTTGTATTCATAATCAGTTTTTGCAGCTTCAAATTGAGATTTAGCTTGATTATATGTAGTTTCTGCTGTGTCCTTTTGAAGTTTTATCTGATCATATTGGTCCTTTGATATGCCTCCTACTCTATATAACTTTTCCATTTTATAAAATAAATCTTTATAATAATTTAGCGAATCTTCAGCTTTTTTTATATTAAGCTTTGCAGTATCAAGATTTGATTTAGCAGCAGATAATTGAAAATTCAAATCCTGTATATTTAACTGTGCTAATTTATCTCCCTTTTTAACCTTATCACCCTTTTCTACAAAAACTTTTCCTAACTTTCCAGTAGTCTTAAAGCTATATTTAACAATATCCTTAGAGTCAACTGTTCCTATATAGCTTAAGGTTACTGGATTTTCACTCTCTTGTATTTCTTTAACCTTAACTGCTCTAGCTCTTTCTACTACAGTTTCTTCAGTCTTTGAGCATGCTGCTAATGGGAAAATCATGCTCATAATTAATAAAATTGCTAAAAATCTTTTCATAAAAATTTCCCCTTTCCCATACTGGTATTGTCAGAGAATTTATAGTAATTCTTGACTTAACCTATTGATTTTAAAAAATTTTTATATCAAAACCTTGCTCCCCCCTGAAATTCAGGGTATTTTATAGTGTTCAAACCAAACCCGAAAAATCAGAAAAGGAGGCAAAGCTTTTAAACAAAGTAGTTAAAGTATTACTATTTTAGATAAAAATTCAAAAAAAAAAAATTAACTTTACTTCTCGGTAAAAAACTTAATATTCCTAAAGGTAATAAGACTTTAAATTCTAAATTCATTTTTTTATAAAACTTTGACACTAACCCCTTATACTTTGGATAATTTGTAGAAAATTGAAACCACTAATGAATAAATTTTTATTCATTAATCAATAAATGAATTATAATTCATTTATTTTTAAAAAAATTATTTTAAGGCATTTAAACAAATTTCTGTTATTCTTCTAGCTTGCTTTTTTCCAAATTTTTCTTTATTATAATCTTCATTTATATTCATTGATATATAGCTAAATGTAATAGTAAACAATACAAGTGTTATTTCTTCTAATGTAGTTTTAAGATTTATTTCACCATTCTTAATTCCTATTTGTAACACATCACTTACCAATTCCCTAACTCTTTTATCATTCTCCCTTCTTTTTTTAACTTGAAAATTCTGGTCAAAGATAAGGGTGCATAAAAATTTTGCAAGAATTGGATTAGTAATTGCTACACTAAATAACATATTAACAAAATTATAAATAATATCTTTTGCAGTACTTTCTTCATCCATAGTTTTACAAAATATTTCATGAAATTTTTTAAAGTTAGATTCTATTAAATCCTCTATTAATTCATCTTTACTTTCATAATGTCTATACAAATATCCACTAGAAACTCCTGCTTTTTTTGCGATAGCTCCAATTGAAGCACCGCTATAACCATATTTGACTATTAAATCCATTGCAGCCTTTTTAATTTTCTCTATTTTTGTTGGATCTATTGGCCTAGCCATTTTTTTTACCTCTTTTTAATGAACACTTATTCATTTATTATAATATAACCTATTTACATTATAGTCAATACTTTTTTCCAAAATTTAATCTTAAATGACGATGAATTAAGTCAGTCAATTAACCATGAATCCATCAACGCTTCCTTTATTCTGAATGCTCCCGTAAAGTGAAGAATCTTTTTTCAAACAGCCGGATTAATTTGAGAATCTACAGCAAGTATTTTATGCTCTTGTGTGCTTTCAGTCCCCGTTACCTGGGTCACTTCAATGAAATCTAACAAAATCGGGGCAGATGAAGGTGTTTTTATTATAACCAGCAATTATACAAATAAAGCAAAAAACTTTGTAGAAAACTTACATGATAAGTATGAAATGAAGTTAATCGACGGAAAAGAAACTATAGAAATGCTTTATGAGACACAAGAAATTGTAAAAAAGCGTGGTTCAAGACATCCTCCCGAGTTTGACAGTTAAAACCGGGAAACCTGCATAAAATGGACATTCTTTCTCCGGAAAATGCGCAATTTGCCACCACACCCGTATCATGGACTAAACTCTGAAACAGGGAGAAAATTTTTAGGAGCTTGTATGTGCATTATCTTTAGGATTTTGTTGCTTAATGCTGTTCCCTTGGTCTAGATATAGTAACATACATCATTCAGCTCAATTTCTGCAAATTCATGCCGGTTAATAGCTTCACGGATTTTTTCGGGAGAAGCATCCGTAATACCGAATTCGTAACTTTATTAAATCCTATAATGAAGTACGAATACATTCTGCTACAAAATATTTGCCACCCAAATTGTATTCCGATAAGATAAAAAGTAATTCTATCAAAGGTCAAATTATTTGCGTATAATGTCCAAATTTAGGGGTCAGCCCGGTTACTACTACCACTTGTAACATAATGTGGGTTGGTTAGAATTAAATTATAACTGCCAAATTCTTTAAATCTCAGTAACATTCTTTGATACTGTATAAGCTTTTTATTATTGCATAAATGGCAAATTTTTGTTAGAATTAGTTAAGCAATCGGATGCAAAAATGGCCGGTAAGGCTGGCTTTGACAGGAAAAAGAGCAAATTTCAAGGATAATGAGCAGGTTATCCGGCCGGACCCCCCGGAATGAAGAAAGCTCCCTTGTCGGGAGGGAGCAAACATGCCCGGGCAAAGCAAGAGTTCTCTACCCCGGCCGGGCAGGTACGCTGGCCGGTGGTCAAAAAATATGATAAGGGGGAGGATTTTTACATGCGCTTACTTAAAGCAGTACGCGACCAAAGGGGTTTTACTTTAATTGAGCTGCTGGTGGTCATAACTATCATCGCCGTTTTGTCGGCAATGCTGGTACCAAGGCTACTGGGCTATACAGACAAGGCCCGCGCGGCGCGCGCCATGGCCGACCTGGCGGCAATGAAGAACGTCGTTGAGATCTATTGTGCGGATGAAGGAGAAGGTCGTTATCCGGGGATTAGCAACGCGAATACAGATGGGACCATAGCAAATGTTCTCCAGAACAAGGGCATCAATTGGACCGGCGACAGTGACGGTATAAAAGACCCGTGGGGTACTCGCTACAGATATGGTACTGCGCCAGATGATGATGGTTCTATAGATCGAAGATTTGTTTTCGAGAGTGCAGGTCCCGACAAGAATTTCGAGACAGAGGACGACATCTGGTGCACTAGCGAAAGTGCGACCGTACACAACGGCGGAACTCCTGATGTGACTGCAGATGGTTGGGTATATTCCTCAAGTTAATCGCCGGTGATTAAAGATAAAGTCCGGAAATCATTTTTACTTGAATTTGTGGTTTCTCCGGCAAGCGATTCGGGAGCGTATATATTTATCTATCATGGTTCTTACCTATCAGAAGAAGCGAGCAAGCTGAGCGTCTGACAGGCTTCTGCCAAGAATAGAGGGGTAACATTTCTGTTGCCCCGTATTTTTTTATCTATACACTGGTGTCGAGACCTGTTCCGGAAGGAACCTTTCCTGCATTATATATCCCATTTTCTCTCATCAGCCTTGCCGCTCTGTTTTCTTCCCACTTTATCCCATCTTTTTCTAATTGCGCCTTTACTCTACGTACCCCATAAGTTTCATAGGATTCCTTATGCACTATCGCCTTAATTTTCCTTTGCCAGGGAAAGCATCTTCGCCATGCTCACCATACTATTCTTTCAGTCCCCATTATCCGGGTCTATCAAATGTAACAAAGTAGTTTTTTGCATCAAAACCTAGCCTATTTGCGAAAATATAACAATTATTCCTTTCCCTTAGTTAATTCTATACTCGTCTCAATAATCCTTTTATAAACTTTAATTTATATTTAGTTTTCCCTGCATGTTGAATAATATGGACAGTAAGTACTACAATTTTCTGGCATACCAGGGTCCATTTCATTTTCTATCATCTGCATTTTAGTGTCTCTTTCTTCAATAAACCACTGCCGTAATTCATCATCAATGATATGAATATCTTTATTGATTATAATTCTATCATCAGTAAATTTAGCATATACTAGGCATCCTACGTTAATAGGATGTTCATAAACTGCCTCAGTCACCATGGCATAACCTGTAGTTGTAAGTCTATGAAAAGATTTAGGTTCACCAAACTTCAAGTCAAGTATCATTGGTTCTGCAAAAGTAAATGCATCTGAACTTAAATTAGAGCTTAATCCTAAAAATGAACCATCCAGTTTTTGTTCTGTAACAACAGGAATTGTTTGAGCAACCAGAGCATCTACTCCAATATACGGCTGTTTTGATAATATTTCTTGTAATCGTGCATTAATGCGTGATGTTTCAAAGGTTAGCAATAATTCTATTTTAGATTTCAAATTATCTCTTTCTTCTTCTTGTAAAATATTCGCAATTTCTTCTAAGTAAGCTTTACTATCAATCATTTTATCTGAAAGAATTTGAGATTTTTTCAAACCATTAACAAATATAGTCTTTTTAGCATTTGTTAAACAGTCAGATAATACTTTATGTAGCACTTTTCCTGTTAGCATAGCCAGATTTGGTTGTAGCTTTACCCCCAATACTCTTCTTAAATACAAATCTCTATTTGTTGGACAATAAGAATTCGCTACTTCATACAATGCCAGTTTAATACCATACGGAGGTTCTAGTGGTGGCATATGCCAGTTCCAACCTCTTAATTCATCTGCTACATCTAAACGCCTTGATTTGGGAAGAACACCTCGAAGAAGTTTCTTTTTTTCTTCTTCAGTTAAAAAATACATTATTTCACCTCATATCATTGCACCATTTGCGGAACTCACAATCTGTGCACCGCCTACTTTTTCTTGGTGGCGGCGGCATAGATTCATTTTTAATAATATTTCGTATTTTCTCCATAATTTCCAGAACAAACTTCCTTGCATTTGGAGTAACTGCAACTTCATAAATAATTTCCCTTGGTATAAAATATAAAAAGCCGTATCTAACAGGTTTGCGGTATATTTCCTCAAGAAGCATTGCATAAGCAATTACTTGATATTTATGATTGAGATATGCTTTACCATGGGTATATTTGATTTCCACAGGATAAATTTGATCTTGCTGCATTATATGAAGATCCAACTTTCCTTCTAATCCCAGCCTCTCACTATATAAGGAAGTATGAAATATTCTTTCTCCTTCTCCTAATTTATATCTCTTTAATTTACGTCTTTTCTCCAATTTTTCCAATTCTGTGTGTTCTTCCTGTCCCTGTTCCATCTTTCCGGTATATTTTCGAGGTACCGGACAAACGTGATGAAAATATATTACCCGCGGACAGTATAAATACTGTTTTATATCACCAACTCTTAGCTTAATCTCCTGCATCTGGTAACACCTCAAGTACCTGCATAAGTCTTAAATCTTTGTCACATACCGGGCAAATTATTATATTTCCCTCATCATTTTTCATGATCCGCTTTAACTTTCCTGTAATTTCCTGACGTCTGTTATGATTTAATTCTCCAAAAAAAGTGCTGTATTGGACGTGATTCAAACCGTAATCTTTACATGTTTCAAATATTTTAGTTCTTATTTTATCTTCTACAATGTCGTAAATTACAAATGTCTTCATGATTTACCACCCACATATAAAGGGTTTGTATTTTGCTTCATTTCTTAAAAAAGTGGCAATCCTTCTTGCCTGCCTTTGGATAATAGTTTCCAGCGTATATTTTTTCCCCTGATATTTTTCCTTTTGCTGCAGTCTATCCAATATCTTTTCTCTAACAAATTTTTTGCTTTCATCTGTCAAGTACCCATCACTTTCAAATTCAATTTTAGTACCTTTATTAATTGCAGCAATCAGTACTTTATCAACAACAGGCTGGCGAAATTCTTCAATGAAATCATATACAAGACTTTTTTTACCCGGCCTGTCAACATGCAGGAAACCTCCAAAGATCTCTAATCCTGCCAGCAACAAGCATTTCTCAATTTTTGAAGCCAGTATTGCATAACCATAGTTTAGAGCTGCATTAACAGAATGATTGGCAGGGCGATGCTCCCTCCCGGGAAAATCAACTTCCGGACCAAGTATTTTAGCCACTCCCTGCCAATACAGATTTCCAGCCCTTCCTTCTACTGATAAAATATTTCCTCTAACTTGTTCAATATTCTTTCCGGTAATTTTTTTCAGTTCTTCCAGGTGAGCATCAATCTTTTTTACAATATCCTCTAAATCCTCATATAATTTGATATTAGCTGTTTTACGGTATTTTGCAAAATATTTCAGGACATTCCTTTGATTCTTTAATTTACCCTCCACAAAAAATTTCACCAGTTGCAGGCCTCTTTTATCTTCATAACTCATCAACTGCTCTCTGCGAGTAATTACCGATCCGTTTAAATAAGCAGAGGACAAGCTTGCATACTGAGTTCCACTTCGGGATAAAAAAGATATATTAATACCGTGCTCCATGCACTCATATAACAGGTCTGATGAAAATGTTATCCCCTTTCCTTCTATTATTAATTGTTCCAAATCAAAAAAGGGAACTTCATTAATTACTTTACCTTTTTGTTTAACAGTCAACCTCTGGCTCTTTTTACCCAAAAATACTCCATAATCTGAAATAACTAAATCCATATATATCACTCACGCTTAAAACATTCTTATTATAATTATTGCCATATCTTTCTAATGTAATACCAAGACTTATTGTTCTTTCTATTTAAAACAGTTATTCATGATAAAAGACCACCATGCATGGTGGTCTTTACCTTTGTTCTAATTTGTCGTTGTAACCTACTCCTCGGGCCAGCTGGTAATTAATGTACTGGTTAAGACTAATTTTTTCTTCCTTTGCTTTTTCGGCTAGAGTGCGGTGAAGTGATTTAGGCATGCGAAGCCTTAACTGCCCAGAGTAATTATCATCTGCAGGTTCAGGTATCGGACGGCCTAATTCTAAACAGGCTTCAATCCAAGTCTTCTTGGCGTCAATAACGTTGTTGATAGCATCTTCAGGAGTTTCGCCGTCGGACATACATCCAGGAAGGAGAGGAATTTCAGCGAGCCATCCGCCTCCTTCTTCAGGAGTTAATTTTCTTAATTTTATTTCATAGTTAAGAGTTAGATAATAATTTATATCTTTCATTTATTCGTTACCTCCTTCTTTTAGGGACTCTATCGCTGCTATGGCCCTTTTAACGTATATAGCCTTTATGGGCCTAGCATAGGGGATAGTAAGAATCTCAGTTAATTTTGGGTGGTAGTAGTGAAAATGGCTGGAGCCTTTACCGGGTTGTCTGCATTCAAAACCGTGCTGCTTAAGCAATTTGTCCAAGTCTTTAAAATTTATATCTTTAGGGTTATTGACTATCTTTTTGTAAAGTTTATCTAGTTTAGTCATGAATAATACCACCACCTAAATATATGGTATCATATACGGAACCACAATGCAACATTTTAATATACGGCGTATAAATATGGCTTTGAAGGTAGGAGAGATTTACGGCGCCCTAAAAATTTCTTTTTTGTTCTGTTTTGATTATTATATTCAGGTGCTTCGACTAAGAAAAAATTTCAAAATTAGCACCAGCGAAGTTTAAATTTCTACAATTTTAACGCATAAATATTCCCGAAATTATAAGAGTGCATTTTCACAAAAAATGCACTCTTTTTTGGGAGTTAATAACTTTAATATGCTTCCTTTGGTATAACTTCCCAGCTTTCTTTTACTTCTTCCTGCAGGACAGAAATCCACATCTCAATTAATTCATTCCCATTTATTAATTCAATATTCAATCCTTCCGCATATTCTCTAGCATTAGGGGTAATATCTGATGTAGTAACAACAAATCCACCTTTAGCAACTTGTTTTACCATCTGAGAGTGAATTATTGCTATTGGCTCAAAACCAACTTTGTTGTTTTCTTCATAACATCAAACCCTTTAGCAATGTATTTTTTACATTATTACCGCTATCACTTAAGGTAGTAATGTTTCCATTTAAAGAAGCTATCAAACCCTTAACAACTGTTGATTTCTTTTTGTAGTAAAACATCCAGTAAGCTCCTGCAATTATTACCCCAATCATACTAATCCATAACAGTCTTTCCACTTTATCACCTCTACAAAAATTTTGATATGTATTATTTCCAAATAATGTTAATTGTATAATCAATGTAAGCATGGTTTTTAATATAGCGTTCTGTTTTCTTGAATTCATTGACATTTGCCAACATATATGGTACTATACTTATAGAGGTGAAAACAATGAGCAGACTTGAAAAACTGCTTCAAAAAATAAAGAACAATCCCAAGCAAGTACGTTTCAAGGAATTAGATAAGATATTAACAAAGCATGGCTTCACCAGGAGACAACCTAGTAGCGGCTCAAGCCATTACATATACTCCAAAGGTAAAACAAGGCTTGTTGTACCTTACCATCAACCTCATATAAAAACTATTTATGTTGAAAGGGCAATTAAACTTCTTGAAGGAGTGATTAACGATGATTAAAAAAGATCTTCAATATTATCTTAGCCTACCTTACAAAATAGTGCTCTATCCCGCCGAAGAAGGTGGATATGTTATAGAAATACCAAGCCTCCCGGGTTGCATTAGCCAGGGTGAAACAGTACAAGAAGCTTTAGAAATGATTCAGGATGCTAAGAAATTATGGTTAGAAACTGCCATTGAAGATAACATTGAAATACCTGAACCGTCAAAAGGCGTTGATGAATACTCCGGTAAAATAAATCTCCGCATGCCTAAATCCCTTCACAAAACATTAGCTGAAAAGGCCCATGAAGAAAAAGTCAGTCTGAATCAGTACATTAATTACCAACTTGCTCGAGGAATAAGCTATCAAAACAAGGTACAGAAATAAAGGCCCTCTTCAGGGCCTTTATTTCTGGTACCTTGTTATTTTTTTAAATTTAACTGCTGATATTTTTTAAATCCTTTATGTTCAAATATCCTGCGTACTTCAACTTCACCGTTATTACTTTTTTCAGTTTGTACTTTTCTTTCAGTTGCAGCATAAAGAGGTATGCAGTCATGATGAAATGCCCACTGCACCATATAAAACGTCGCTCCATAATCTCCCTGAATTAGAATATAATCTCCGGTATTTATTCTTTCTCTGAGCCAGTTACAAACCGGGCTAATATATTCCGCTAGATCATCTATATTCGGAGGTACATTTGACCATAGTTTTTGCAAATGATCAGGTAGATACCTGATATCGCTGGCCCCCAATTCCTCTCCGGCTTCTTTTTCTTGTGTTTTGGTTAGCTTATGGGAAAATAACAGGTATAGTACGGGCATGGTATCACTGCTTTCTATTCTACATCAAATCTTTGAATGGTATTTCTTTAGGGACTTTTTTTAATGTATTATTAGAAAAAACGGTTCTTCTCCATTTCCGTTGAAAAAAATAGCTAAAAAAGAAGGACATTCGTAAACCTCGGCGTAGTTAGATATTGAACATATACTTAACTTAACCAGTAGGTATTACGAATGTCCACAATAAGTATATCATCTTTATTCCCCTTTTGTCGACTAAAATTCGTTAATTCTGAAGAAGTTGAACTTGGTATTGGTTCTGGAAAAGTAATTGAATTCAGGCCAGATCAACGTTTTAGTCCTATTTCTGCTCATTGCAAAACTAAAGGAACCAGTCAACATTCTAAACATCAGCGTTTTCTGCGAGACCTTTCATTAGGTCCACATAAAACCTTAATACATCTCAATTATCGCAAGATATATTGCCCTCATTGCGGTCAAGTAAGAGTTGAAGAACTAGATATTGCTACTCCCGGGGGACCTAGAGTGACCAAACGCCTGGCTACTTACATACAGCAACTTTGTAAATTAATGCCCGTAAAGGCTGTGGCAGAACATCTCCATTTAGATTGGAAGACAGTCAAAGAAGTTGAAAAACAAGGACTACAAAGTGAGTTTGGTGATACAGACTATAATGGGCTGCGTTATCTGGCTGTAGATGAAATTTCTTATGGTAAACACCATAAATCCTTTTATTAAAGCAGTCACAGAATTTTGTCCGAATGCCGCTATTGTGTTTGATATGTTTCATATAGTTGCACAATACAGCAAAGTTATAGACCAGGTTAGAAGAGAAGAAACATCTAAAGCTGCTACGGAAACTGATAAGAAAGTTATTAAAGGCAGTCGCTGTATTTTACTAAAAAATCAAGAAAATCTCAAAGATAGTCAAAAAATACGATTGGAAGAACTACTTGCAGTTAACAAAAATCTTGCTACTGTACATATCCTAAGAAATGAACTTAAAGCAATCTGGCAGCATAAAGACCGCCAGCAGATGGCCGAAGCCTTTGATGAATGGTGTTCAAAGACTTCAGAAGCAGATATCTCAGCGCTAAGTAAATTTGTAGAAACCCTAGAGAGACATAAGGATGGAATTCTAAATCATGCTGATTATCCGATACATACAGGCAAGCTGGAAGGAATAAACAATAAAATTAAGGTTATTAAACGACAAGCTTATGGTTTTCATGACCTGGAATATTTCATTCTTAAAATTAAACAGGCTTGCTCGGGAAAATCATAGCTCTTAACCAACTGTTTTGGAGAAGAACCATTATGATTAATAGGCTATCACCTTGTATTTGAAACATAATTGTTTGATTTTTATTTCTATAAAATGAAATATTTTCCTTTTATTTTTAAAAATTTACTCTATTTATTTTTTAACTAAAACTAAACTCTACTCCAATATTGAGGATAAGTTAAATAATTGATTTTACGTTAACGTTTTCTGTCATAATTTGAAACTTCCCCAACCCAAACACCGTTCCCTTTCCTGCATGAATTAGTTCTGCGAGTTTTAGATACGGATAAAATTTATCCAATTCTCCTTGAAATTTCACCTTTCCAACAAGGCCTCCCATTCTGAGCTTCATATCCTGTCGCCTGGAAAAGCGCTCCCAATCTACCCAGGTTGTATTGTCCTCAACTTTATCAACTTTTTCTGCTTCCTCAATAACTGCGGCATAATCAAGTTCAAGTTCCTTATCATGATGGAAATACAGTATTGAAGAAACCCTTCTCAAGATGTTTCTCATCAAGATATGAAATTGCAGATTATTAACCATCTGTCTTTGATATTTGAGACGCAATGGAGTAATCAGTTTTAGTTCTATTTGTGAAATATTTTTTAAAGTATTCTTCAAAACATCTTTTCCGCTTACTGACAAGTCAATATTCTTTACCAGCGGTATTTCACTGGTATAGATAATTTCTTCCTGAGTTGTTAGTGGATTAACAGCAGCAATTTCCTTGATATTGTATTTTCTCCTTCCTTTGCCAATCCCCATTTCTCCAAGTTTTTCAAAAGCTACAATAAAATAAGGCAAATATTCTATACATTTACCCATGAGTAGTACATTAAAGTGAAGTTCTTCTCCGGCAGTGTAAGATGTTTTTCTTTCCGGAGGAGGTTCTATCACAAAAGGTCTTGGTATATCATCATAGTTCTTTAAAACTTCTGTTCCCGGCGGAGGTGAAGTTTCGAATACATAAGCATACGGGCAAGTATTTTGTAATAAACAGCCTGTACATTTTTTTCTTCCTTGCTGCGAACAGGCAATTTTTTTAAAAGCAGCCCCAAAACCGCCTCGGAATGTGGAACCTTTGAATGGTGGCAGTTCCAATCCTTCTTTTCCTGCTACAATTGCAAAGCGATAAGCTGCAATACGAAAATTTTCCATAATTAATTAATCCCCTTTATTTTAGTTTTTACCTGGGGGCAAGGTTAACTAAATAAAATTTATAATCGCTTTAGAAAAATCTTCAAAGTCTTGTAGTTTTTTAGTTAATATTTCATAAACCAGCCTTTGGTCTATATCAATATAATCATGCACAAGAATGTTTCTGAATTTAACCATGCCTTTTATTTTGTCTGCTAAATTCTTCGAAATAACTTTATTTTTTGCCAGTATTATAAACACATTTGTTTCAGAATCAGGAACCTCTAACTTTTGCCTAGAAATTATATAATTCCCAATATCTATACAACACTGAATACATACCTGTAAATACCTTTCCACAATAGCCTGCATGTCTTCATTGTTCAAATATTCATCATAGCTAATATTTGAAAACCGTTGCAGCTTTCCCATGTTTTTATTTAATTTGCGGAGTCTAGCTTCTATTACTCTTATATCCAACTCCTAGCCCCCCTTCTTTTATTTCATTACACAGGTACCTGGAATGAAAATCAAAAAACCTTATATAATCATAATATCTACTCAAAAAATGCATCTGGTATATTGCCCTTTTGTCAGCATCTTTTTCATAAATAATTTTGCCTTCTTTAATAACCTGGAATTGCAAAATATAAGAGGAGTTATTTAAAATAATCAAATCAACTTCTTTCCCCAAAATTTTCTCAAGTTCCATCGCTCTTTCAATTCGATAATTAATTGCTTCGTCAGGCACATTTTCCATTAATACAGCAATATCAAAATCACTATCCTCACGAGCTACTCCAACAGCGCGGGAGCCGAAAAGATAGGCTGCAATAATGTTGTTATCTTTTGAAAAAAACTCTTTTACTTTTTTATAATCTAGTTTTTTCATTTGAAACATCCTTTGTTTTTGAAAACTTTGTACCCCGGCTGTAGACCGGGGTTCTTTACTATACTATTTCTTCCTGCAACCAGGATAATTTTTCCAACCACCACTTAGGAAGTATTAATTTTTTTTCCTGGCCATCTAACAATACAATAGCTTGCATTACATTCTGTGTTATACCCTTTCCCACCACATATTTCGGTGTATGCCATAACAATTCATATGCGTAAAATTTGCTAAAATCCTCAATTTGCAAAGGCAATGGCCATGTTTCGGATTTAATTTCTGTATCTTTTAATTCACTACTTTCTGATACACCAACAATTTGAACCATCGTTCTTTTTTTCCCTAACAAAAATACTTGTCCGGTAACATAATTATTTAAGATTTGTTTATTAGAACTTACAGCCCAAGTAACAAATATTTGATTTGGCTTAACTACTTCAATAGTTCCGTAAGTAGGAACTATTTTTCTTTCACTAAACTGCCACTTCCCTTTCTTGTAATTACTATATTTATTTGTGCTTGGTTTTAATTCATCTATCACATTAAAGACATACTCATTTTTTTGTATACGGGATTCAAAAATTCCCGGCAAAAACCAAATTGGTTCTTTCTTAACATCATACCATGTAAAAAAATCGCTGCTCATATTTTTAGTTATAGAGCCAAATTTACGAGTTTTTCCTCTGGTTAAAGCAGCATAGAGGGCTTCCGGGGTAATGAAATCTGTAGTCTTATATTCCGTACCATAATCAGATTTGACAAGGGAAAAATGCCCACATGTTCTTAAGCTTAACATCCTTACATACATTTCACTTCACCTACAATTATAAGCTGTTCCAGTATTCTTTAAATAACTCGGGCAACTTATTCTTTATTGATTTTATTTCTTCATTATCAGTAATTACTGAATTAGATTCAAATTTATATTTACCGGTATTGATTTTATTTTTTATTTCTTCTTCTGTATTATTTTCTAAAAGATCAAGAATTGAAAATTCCGGCATTCCTTCTGCTACTGCAATAAACTCAGTTTGAAATTTACCGTGATTTGCCGAATATTTTCCATACCCATGAACATCAGCTCTTTGAACTGCAGCTAGATATCCTGTAATATCTAAGGCAGTAGGTGACTCTATAATTGTAATGAAAGGAAACTTGGTACCGGCTTTAACATATTCATATAAATGATAGGATTCAGAACCTCTCTCTTCTTTTAAGTTCTCATTAACAGTATTTCCTATACCCAGACCTTCCTCAGAAGTTGTACTTGCAACACATTCATCAGCACTTTGAAGGGACCATGTATCAAAATAACGAATTCGCGAAAAGGTTCCTCCTTTCCCTGCTTCCAACGCTCCAAATAATGAACAGTTCCAACACGTTACACAAAGTGGAGCAGGAATTGTGCAGGGTTTTCCAAATTTGCTCTCAAATTCATCTTTCCAAACACCATTATTTTCTTCAACCATTTCTCTAAACAAGCTCATATGTGCTCTTCTTTCTATGCCTTTAAGTTTTCTACTTATAAATTCGGCCCTCTTTTTACCTAGCAAATCAATCTTGTCCACATATGTTTCATTGGAAAAACCCTCATGGCTAACGGGTATAAATCTGGTAGTAACCGTTTTAATACCGACAATAGTCACAACTCCCCTATTAAATACCGGAGGGAGAACTCTTTCATCTTTCTTTTTCTTTTCAGGTATTAATACCTTTTCTATAGGCTGCAATACATTTTGCAATATCTCCATTATTTGTCACTCTCCTTTTTGAAATTTTTATAATATTGGATTCTATTTTTAAGGTGTTCTTTAGCCAACTCCAGTGATTTTTCCAGGCTACTTTCCGGAATCCCTAATTCTTCTAATGCAAAATTTTTCATTTCATTATTAAAATTATCATCTATTACTTGCTGTTCGAAAGCATCAATATCCCCACTATGCTTATTGGCATATTTGTCAGCAAGCACCCAGCTATTAGACATGACATTCATTATTCTTCCAAGCAAACTAGCTTTCCAGTGCCGTAAATCGTTTTTATCAATTTTTTTACTTTCTAAAAACAATTTAAGTTTATCAATCTCATTTAAGATTTTATTTTCTTGTTCAATACTTAATCTGATCTTCTTATTTGGATCTCTTCCTTTTATTAATCTGGCAATCTTATTTTTCCATTCAGTCATTGCAGGCCCTATTTCGCAGTTGAAATACTCTAAATACGCCAAAAGTTCCCTGGGGTATTTCTCAAGTTTATTAGGTTTGGCATTTCTTATCTCCTCTCTACGAATAGGAAACTCTTCAATCTCATCAAGAATCATACATATCCTTTCAGTAGCATACTGTATCACTTCAGATTGAACTTTCCTGGAACTCATCCTTACCCTCCTCTAACATGAAAATTAAATTTGTTAACTCCGTCTTTTCTTTTAAAGAAAAAGATTGAAACTTCTCTCGTAATATATGAGAAAAAACTTCTAAAGGTTTTTCTGTCAAAACCTCTGCAAGATGTAATCTATATTTTAATTTGTCTTTTTTCCTTAAGCTAGAAAATTTATTTACCACACGTTTCAAATATTTTAGCTGTTTTTCTGCCTTTTCAATATTTATTGCTCTGTTATCTATAAATATTTTTTCGCTGAAATCTTCTTTTAGTTCCGGTAATGTATTAAAGAAAAATGTTCCCTGGTTATTATTCAGTTTTCTAATCCAAAGAATCAAATGCAACAGAATATAAAAATGTGACTGAAATCTTTTTTGCTCAATATTTATAGGATTAGGGAGAGTTACTACACAAAGTGGCGTTTCTCCTATTCCCACTTTAAATATATGAATATCAGATACTTTTCTAACCTTAATAAAATTTTTAACTTCATCACTATACTCATTTAATAAAAAATTTTCAAAAGAGTTCTCCCGTTGCACTTGCTCCTGATCTTTCTGCCAATTTTTTATTTCCTTTTCTATATTCTCATGCAGCTCCTTCAATTTTTCATCTGCCATACTATTATAAAAAAATAACAAGTTTTCCTGTTTAGGGATCCATCCCTTAACAGGATTGCCGGTTCCGGCAAATCCTAAATGGAGGTAAGCATAAAATGCGCAATTTACACAAATTCTTTCTTTAGCTTTGTAAATTGAATGATTATGAAACTTAGTAAAGGAGTCATTTGCTATTATTGTAGCCCCTTCCAGTATTGCAGGTCTTGTACCACAAATTCTACATATAGTCCTGTCACCAACTAGAGCAAATTCACCACTAAGTGCTTCTCCGGCTAAGGTCGTTTCCCTGGTCAGTTCATTTAATAATTTAATAGCGCTGTAATCTAAATAATTATCTTTTTTATGATGGTAGGGAGTTAACCACTTGCCATTTTCCTCAATTTCTTTTTTGAAATTTTGTAAAAGGTTTATAAATAGTTCCTGCAATTTATCTTTATATATTAACTCTTTTTCATTCAATCGTTTATGAATTTTCTTTTTAGCATCTGAGTCATTAAAGTCATAATTTTCCTCAAAATTTAGGGCTAGGGCAAGTTCTCTCGAATCTATCAATTCATAATCTGTAACTAATCGCCTCAAGAATTCAGCAGGGCTTTGGAGCTCATTACCTACAGTACCATAAAAGAAGGCAATATTTGCGAGTATATTTTGCAATTTCTCTTCAAACCATCCCTCATTTTCAAGTATTTTTAATAAATAACTTCTTACTGATAACTCTAAATTTTTTGCCCATTCTTTTGGAACAACCATCACCGGGAATGGTTGAATATTACTATTATGGTACTCACTTAATCTTTTTTGTTGTCCCCCAAAAATCCCTTTCTCTAAATTTGGATCCTCATTAAAATAAAGCTCTGGCAACGTTTCTGATAATCCGTTCCAAATAATTTCTTTTATGTACCTTAAAGGTTTTTCCGTTGTAATTAAAAAATAATGTGAATGAATGTCGCTGGCTATTGGGCAGAAATTTTCTCTGAACTCCTCTTTTAAATAAAATGCTGAACATTGTCCTAAAAAACTGTTAAAAAGTAAACTACCAAGAAAAATCTCCTTTCTCATATCTACTGGCTGGTTAAGTTTTAAAAAAAGTAATTTCTGATTATCTACAGGCCAAGATTTAAAAGACAGCTTATCATCAACTGCATTCAAAATTTCTACATAATCTATATCATTTATTTCTTGTGCCTTTAAAAAATCTTTTATATTTTTTTTAACCTGTTCCAATGCCTGAACCTCCTTTCTTTAATTTAATAAAAGTAGTTTCATAACATCCAGACTAATCATTTCTCTTCTATCAACCCCTTTTTCTAAAACAAGTATCTGACATCGTCCTGCTATTTTTTCTTTAATGCACTCTAAAGTATTTATTTTTTTAATTTCATTCCAAAAATTGTTTCCATTAAGATATGCGGAATGAATCAAATCTGCAAAAATTACTGCTCCACCAAGAGGATAGTACCTCCACAGTAAATCAGCAAGACTGACTGTAATGCTATCTGCAGTATTTACTTTTGTCCAATCCCTGGCAACTTTCCATTTGTCATCTTTGATTTCTAGATAATATATCCCATGATGGCTAACAATAAATCCCCAAATGTCTTCAAAATTTGGTTCTGTTGGAGTTATTTCGCAATAATACCTTATAATTTCTGTAATAGAATCAAGGTTTTTCGCAACCCAGTCTTTATAATTCAAACTTTGTTTTTCATGTTTTATGGGGTTAGAACTCTCTTTATTTATGAATTCCTGAAAACCTAGGTCTAGCTTACCAATATCATGCAAAAAAGCTGCCAATCTTAATTGCCATGCTTTATCTGAGTCATAATCGGGAATACAATTAATCAAATGATTACAAATCTCTAAAGTGCCTACAGAATGTTCCCAAAGAGATATTCCATCATCCTTTGCCAGTGCTGCCTCAAATTTTTCTTTTACTATTTGTTTTTTGCTCTGTAGTATAGTTCCACACATGCTCCCAACTCCCGGTCCAGAATTATTTCAAATTTATCAAAGTCAATACGTTTTATATCTTTAGGATAATAGTCTATCAGATCAAAAAACCTTTTAGACAGGTCTCCAACACCTTTTCCTGCTACTAAAAACCATTGGGGCGGTAAAATAATACTTTTTTTATCTTTATCTAATAACGCTATCTCACCTTTTACGCCATCTTCAAGGTCTTTTTTTACTAAGGAAAGTCTCCCATAAAACAACATAATATAGTCCTTATATTCTTCAGTAATTTTATTACCGTCAATTACTTGCCAATAATTGTTTTTAAAACTTATAAGTTTTAATGCATATTTTGTAACGGGTTTTCTACATATATCAACTTCGTACAACCAATCTCGCTCAGCTAGTTGGTCAAAACTCACATCTGCTTTTACTAGTACAAAAGGTGAGTCTATAAATTCTAGTTCACTTTCCTTAATTAATGGTAGTGTTGAAAAAACACTCCTCTGGACACCAGTTTTAGTTAGCTCTACCTGAGCTTCTGACCCTCTTAAGCTATATCCCCAATCAATTTCTGCATCAGACATCACACTCTCAGCAAATTCATGCTGACTAATCAACTTTATTCCACTAATTCCTATCTGCCTGGTTATTTCTGAATGTAAAGCATCTATATATATAGATTTTTCCAAGCATTCTGTTTCCCCTAAGCACTTTTCTATTATTGAATTAAAATCTTCTCTTGTTATTTCAGGTTTTTGACTCTCTCGAAGTTTTCCGAGAGTATTCCCTCCTGCATATAAAATAACTTTATTTAAATATTTATTATCACTTTTTCTTCCTACCCTCCCAAAGCGTTGTAATATACTAGAGGCTTCACCTTCAGCACATTCTGTTAAGAGTAGGTCAGCATCAAAATCTACTCCTGCTTCAACTGCTGATGTGGATATTAATATTGCTTTATCAATTGAAGGTGAATTAAAAGCTTCTACCAACCCCTGCCTATCATAATAACTCATTCCACCAGTATAGAGAAAAACAGGTATTTCTGTTCCATTCCACTGCTTTATATAAGGATGTCTTATATGCTTTTGCCACTTTTTTTTAAGTAAATCTGTAGTAACTTCTTTAAAACCATTCTCCTTAAACCATTGAATCAAAAACAATACGCTCTGATCGGGAACTATATCCGGGTTATTTTTAATAAAATCCTTTTCAGGTTTTACTTTATAATTCTGCCAATAAATTCGTAGCTTCTTATATATTTTTTCATCTAACTCACTTTCAATTACTTGCCAGCATTTTTCCCATTCTTTTTTTGTTTTTGGTGCTTGATACTCATTTTCAATTTTAGATATAAAATTAGCATCATCAATTTTAATTATGTCAAATAGGTCATACCAATTATTTAGATTCCAAGAGAAGTTAAAATTATCTTTTTGGATTAGTTGCATGATTGGAAATCCTTGCTCTTGTATATATTTTTCCAACTTCCCAGCGATATTCGGGTAAGCCTTCTTTAAATAATGCAAAGAATCAACAAGAACTGCTCCGGGAATCCAACCTATTTTAAGCGGAAGTTTTTTGTTTAATTGCTGTGTTTTATGAAATATCTTGTGAGCTTTTTTAGCAGAATTTAATACTATTATTAGTCTACGAAAATCACATGAAATCAAATTATTAATTTCTTGACTCCAAAACTCAATTCTACCTCTATTTCGTAATTCTTTAATTTCAACTTCTACAGTACCAACCTTTGATTTTCCAAAAATCTTATCCTTTGAACCTGCTAATTTATCCACTGTTTTACTTGGAGTTGCAGTTAATACATGAACTCTACAGGAAGGTTTATTAAAATATTTATTTCTAAAACTATTTAATCTCTCAATAAATAACTTGAGATTATAACTGGATAAACCAGTTATGGTATGTGCTTCATCTATCAAAAAATCATCAGTATAGCTTAATGCATACATCATAAGGGAATTATATTTTGTTTTACTTCTAAAGCACCAATACACTGCATCAGGTGTTGCAATAATTATTTTTTTAGTCAAGGCATGAATTATTTCTGACCTGGTCATTCCTCCTTTTATTATACCTATTTCATCTTTAAGACCACACAAGTCAGTAATTTTCTTGATCAATTTTTGTTGGTCTTCCAGCAAAGCTCGCAGAGGGTACATGCAAACCAGTTTTTGTGAATCACCTTTAGCTACTCTGTAAATTAGGGGAATTAAAGCAGCTAAGCTTTTTCCTGCAGCAGTTCCGGCTACCAAATACAAGCTTTCTTCTTTTAATGCTTTTTTCCAGGCTTCAGCTTGATGGGTGAATGGATAAGCATCTTTAATACCAAGGCATTTTCTAAATATAGAAAGTAAATCTTCAGGTACATTTTTTTCTATTTTAGGTGGGATATTCAAGACTTCCATGTGTGTTTACCTTTCAATTTTTGATTTAATAAATTTTTCTATACTTCAGTATTAATATGGCAAAAGCTACACTAATAGTGATTGTAATATCAATTGTAATATTAAGCATTGTTTTCCTCCTTCGGTACGTTTCAAAAAAAACTCTTCCATTTTTTATAGGTAATTCACAAGATTTATCCCTTTTAATAATAGTTAATAGCTTTTTATAATAGTATGATAAATAATAATAAATTTATACACAGCTTTTATTTTTCATAATAGTTGCAACATTAATAAGATGGGTTTTGTTTCTAGCAAACATAATGTTTATTAATGGGGAATTTAGATTATAATATATATATACCCAATTAATGGGAACTGAAATTTTTAATAATATTTAATTTCGAAATTGATATTAAATTACTTCTCTTGTGACCTCTTTTTAAAAGGGATTATCTATCAGGAGATGCATACATCTCCACCATCTCCCCCAATTCCTCCCTAATCTCCTTCCTCAAACTTAAAGGCTCTAGGACCTCAGCATATTTACCAAACCCCAATATCCATTTCTTTATTTCCCAGGTTTCTTCTACTTCCAAGTGTAATATAAGATTTCCACTATCCAGTTTCTCAATCTCCTGAGATTCATGCCATTTCGCTTCCTCAATCAATCGGGAAATCGGTGGAGAAAAACGAACAGCAACTTTTGTTTTTTCACCCTTGGCAATAGACCAGCTATTCTTTATGTATTCTTCAATATCAAAGTCAACGGCTTCGAATAATTCATCTAAAATCTGCAGCTGTTTTATACGGTCAACTCTGAACATCCGTAACATCTTTCTGGAGTGACAATAGGCAACCAAATACCAGAATCCACCACGAAACATAATATGTAAAGGATCAATTTTTCTTTCACTAACCTGCTGACTAGAGAAAGAATCATATTTTATCACTACTCTCTGACAGCTTTGAATTACTTTGTTTAAAGAATCAATTAATGATTGATATTTTTCGTAGTTTCCTCGTGGTGGAATCATTACTGAAACATGAGTACTCTCAGTAGGATTCAATTTTGCATGTTTCATACTGGAGTTAATTTTCTGTACTGCACTCTCCAACTCATTCCGAAAAGGAAATCCTTTTTGATTGAGTAATGTTTGGGCTGCTAGCGTTAGCACTATGCTTTCCTTTGTCGTAAAGTAAATTGGTTGAAATTCATAACCTCTACTACAAGCAAAGCCACCCATATGCCCTGCACTTGCCTCAATAGGCACCCCTGCCTCTCGTAACTCCTTAATGTAACGCTGCACAGTTCTAGTAGATGTCTTTAGTTTATCAGCAATTTCAGTTGAGTTAATTCCCGGTGTGTTTTGTATAAGTTGCATAGTTTGCAGTAACCGCTTAAATTTTTCTTGAATTTGTGACATGTAATTTACAACCCCTATACATAACTTGATAAAAGGGTAACTCTACTGGCTATTATATCCAATTTTTCTTAAGGACACTATCTCGAAACGACAACAGGTTGTCATTAATTATTAATTTCGGCAAATACTTCCATTATCCTTCTTGAAAAGTATTAATTACGATTGGTGTATCACTAAAAATCGTTATCTTAGCTGAAAAATCTAATAATATACTTTTTTAACCGCTCCTACATCGGCCTTCAATCCCCATTATCCGGGTCAATCGGATGTAACTGAAAGCAACCGTTTTGCCGTTAAGAAATATAATAACTTTCAATCCCCATTATCCGGGTCAATCGGATGTAACTTTTTTCTTATGATTCTCTTTCAATGATTCTCTTTCTTTCTTTCAATCCCCATTATCCGGGTCAATCGGATGTAACACACGAACTAGGCCACAGCGTATGGTATCAACTTGTAAACTTTCAATCCCCATTATCCGGGTCAATCGGATGTAACGTCCACCCGGAGGGAACCGGGGATATTTTCAACCCGCTTTCAATCCCCATTATCCGGGTCAATCGGATGTAACGGAGGCAAAATGGTTGGCTAAGCGCAAACGATATACTTTCAATCCCCATTATCCGGGTCAATCGGATGTAACGCTGTCGATATGATTCGAGAAGGGAAGGTTATTGAGCACTTTCAATCCCCATTATCCGGGTCAATCGGATGTAACTCAAAGCTTTGTATATCAATGTTTTTAGCGTATCCGCTTTCAATCCCCATTATCCGGGTCAATCGGATGTAACACCTTGAAGTTTATCATTATGTTGATGGTTCTTCTTTCAATCCCCATTATCCGGGTCAATCGGATGTAACCAAAATTATATCCATCAAAGTTGGCGCAATAGGTTCCCCTTTCAATCCCCATTATCCGGGTCAATCGGATGTAACCGCTTGCATGTGTGCTTTTGTGGGCGCTTGGAGTGACTTTCAATCCCCATTATCCGGGTCAATCGGATGTAACCTCATGCCACCTTGTCATGACTAAAATGATGGTTCCTTTCTTTCAATCCCCATTATCCGGGTCAATCGGATGTAACGAAGAAAAAGAGCCTGGCTAGCCAGGCTAATAAGCTTTCAATCCCCATTATCCGGGTCAATCGGATGTAACACCATCTATATCCCACCTGTCCCTGGCCCAGAGGTCCTCTTTCAATCCCCATTATCCGGGTCAATCGGATGTAACTATGACACCATACCAGGAACACCGAAACCGACCTTGCTGCCTTTCAATCCCCATTATCCGGGTCAATCGGATGTAACAATCATGCGAAAACCGGTTTATATTATTCACCCGTTCAACTTTCAATCCCCATTATCCGGGTCAATCGGATGTAACGAGTGGTACGAGTAAGCCGACTAAAGCCGACGTTGAAACTTTCAATCCCCATTATCCGGGTCAATCGGATGTAACCCTGGCTTAAGGTCTTGCCGTGGGTTATAAGGAGCCCTTTCAATCCCCATTATCCGGGTCAATCGGATGTAACATGATTACTACACCGTGGTGGCGAGGAATAAGCAGGCTTTCAATCCCCATTATCCGGGTCAATCGGATGTAACTAGGTACACTTTTGTCATCCTCATCGCCTCCCTTCTTTCAATCCCCATTATCCGGGTCAATCGGATGTAACCTGGTGGTATGGGCGGAGGTGGTGAATGTTGACCAGCTTTCAATCCCCATTATCCGGGTCAATCGGATGTAACCGACCTCAGTATGTGCTCTCATGCCTCTGGAATATCAAACTTTAAAGCATTATTAAATTTTGAAAGAACTCTATTTTTTTCGCAAATTTACTTTTTGCATTAAAACCCGGTTTATTTGCGAAATTCAAAAAAATTATTCTACCTACTTCTGTACCATTGATCAATAATCCTTCTACCATCTTTAGTTTTCCCCACATGTCGAATAATCTTGATAATGTTTCCATTTTTATTTATATCAATGAAACTGATTTTGTGTTGTATAACCTCTCTATCTACCATTTCGGTAGGCCTCCTTTAAAGCCTTACTTCTCTCTTGCTCAAATACTTTGAGATCATAAGCATAGTCCAGATAGTTTCGGTATGTTTTCTCTAAAAAGTTACTTGTTGCTACATAGTCCCCTTCATATATTAGATCACCATCTGTTATAGCTCGATAGCAGAGCTGTATAGGAGTTTTGTTAAGGTTTACCAAATCTATTTTATTAGTCCCTAAAGCCAAACTTAAAGCAGCATCTAACTCCAATTCTTCCTTAAGCCCTACTTTTGTATCAGGCAAGAAAAGTATACCAAGATCAATATCACTGTATTCAGTTTGATATTCTGTTCCAAAGGAACCAAATAAAAAAACCGCAGCTACATCTTTATGTTTTTTAAAAAATAAAATTATTTTAGTAGTTATTTCTTCAACTTTTTTACCTTTCCTTTTCATACCTTTCCATCCTTCAATTGGTAATATTTTATTACTTTTTACATTAGCTTTCGATATATCTGATTATATATCCTAACATATGTTCGGATATTCCTCAAGGTATTTCCAGATCCTAATAAATTATGACTTAAATTTCTTTCTTTTTTAATAATAATACTTGACAAAAACTATCACTTAATGCCTTTGAGACATCTTCAGAAATGAGATTTGATCTAACAGCTGCAAAACCGCTAAATATAAGTATAAATACAACAATTATCTCATTTATTACTTCACTGTAAAACATCTCATCAGTACCTCCAAAACTCTTACTCTATTCCATTATAATACTTTGACACGATTATGTCTTCAAAAAAAACCGAAGTCATTAAACCTCGGTCTTCCTCCAGGTCGGTAGGGTCATATTGGTTTAAGCGGAACCAAAACGTCGTCACTTTGGACATATTATTCATATGAGTTAGAGCTGACCAAACAGAAGGTTTTTCATTTTTACCTGAAAAAATTACAAGTTTATGTCCCACATAAATATTATCTTTTTTAAAACCGTTTTCTGTTTTTATTGCAGATATTGTTGTATCAAATAATTTTTAAATTGTATTTAGATTTCAAAAAATATGCCTGTCTTACTAAATCAAGATATAAAAAACCCTTCTGAAAATCAGAAGGGTAAATTTGAGTTCTATTAATTTATCTTCTCTTTCACCTTTCCCAAAAGCTTTTTTTCCAGTTCGCCAATTGCCTGCATTACACCATCCAGGCTTTCCTTAAGCTCCTTTTTCTTAGCCTCATCTTTAATAGCTCCCAAGTTGATTTCCACGTTTAGGGCTGCTGCTTTAGCTCCCGCACCGGCCATCAGGACGGATACTCCGGCATCACTGGCTGCATTTGGGTTACCGTTGTCTATAACCTTTTCGCTTAATTTCATTGCTTGCAGGCAGCATTTTGCAACTCCCAGGGGAAGTTCAGCTGCGCCTACAAAAGCCTTCTGGATAGCTTGTGATCTTATCCTTTTATCCTCGTCAGTTTCCTTTGGCATCTTAAATGCTGCCATTACTCTGTTGAAGGCATCCGTATCATCATCCACGAGTTGAAGAAGCTTTTTCCTCAATCCTTGAGCTTCTTCTAACACTTCCTTTAACTCGTCTTCATATTCCTGATATTTTTCCTTGCCAACAGTAAGATTACTGACCATCGACACCAGGGAAGCAGCTATGGAACCTGCCAAAGCTGCCACACTGCCTCCGCCCGGTGCTGGAGACTCTGATGCAAGTTCTTCAGTAAAGCCCTGCACTGTTTTTTCAACTAGCATGTTATCACTCCCGGTTCCTTGACTATTTGCCTTTTTTACTGAAGGCTTCCTCAACTACCCCTTTTACCAAATCTTCTTTGGGCAGATACGGTATTGTAATATGGTCCTGTCCCACATTCATCTTGTTGTATTCAATACATGTGCTGATTGAATTTTCATTTCTGGCCCAGGCGCGTCTTGCTACCCCGCCCATTACGTCCCAGGGCATAGCTGATTTAAGAATATTGTCTACCCTCTGACTGCCGTCAAGTACCATTCCGAAACCGCCGTTTATTGCCTTACCGATACCTACACCACCACCGTTATGGAGTGCAACAAGGCTCATGCCCCTGGCGGCATTTCCTGCAAAGCACTGGGTTGCCATATCAGCCATGACATTGCTGCCTTCGATACCTAGTTTTGCCCTGCCGGCGATGAGGAGTGTATTATATGTGCCGTGTACGATTCCCTGCGGGCCAATATACATCCAGCCGCCGGCAGTCATCTGACCGTAGTTTGCCACACCCATTTGGGTTACCCTCTGCCAGTCATGCGGGTTATCGAACATACCAACCATTAGACCATTGGTTATGATCACCCTTGGGGCACCGGGCTTGAACTTGAAAACTCCCTATACTAATTTTTCCCTGAATAGTCAAAACAAGGTAAAAGCACCTACGAGGGGGACAAGTAGGTGCTTTTTTATATTTAAATTTATTGATGTAAAATTATAAATTTTAGTGAAGAAAATCCATTTTTAAATTTAATAAATCATTTTGACAATCATAGATGTCTTGCTCAATACTTCCTATCTCGTATTGTCTCCTCCATCTTTCCAATTCAAGGACATCCTGTTGGAGAAGCTCTCTTTTAGCCTCTAACCTTTTAAGCTGACTTTTACAAAATTCGATTTCAAATTCATATTGTTTCTTAAGATTATCGCTAATTTTTTCATCTTCGATCTTAGCTTCCATCTGGACAATTCTTTGTTGGCTAGCGTTAATAGCGCTATACAACTTGCTTTGCAGATCCAGCAGCTTGACTTTTTGCACCTCCAGCTGCTCTTCAATACTTTTTGGTTTTTTTTCCTCTTCCGGATCTTCACCTGCCAGAAGAATACTTAATAAACGCCAAAAATTTTTAAACAAGGGCCATCACCCCTTATTTGTCCAGTTCCTCTTTAAGACAGGCCAGTTGATCTTCTACTTTTTTATGAATCCGTCCATTTGTTAAATGACGATCGCTACCTTCATTAAGAATGTTGTTGTTTGCCAACTCTTTTATGGCGCCTGATCTTGCCTTTAGCTTTATAACCTTTTCCTCAGCTTTTTCCAATTTTCGCCAATGGCCTTTTTCATCCAGCCCTGAAATCATTTCTTCTACTGCTACCTGCGCCTCAGAAGATGTATATAAAGCCTTTAATTTTTCCTTTTTCACAAGCACTTCTGATTTTTGTAAGTACAATTCCTCCAAATGACCCTGTATTGCTTGGAGTTCGTCTTGTATTTCCGGAATGGTAGCTCTTACCGCATCCCTTTGTTCTTCTTTGAGCACCTTTTGGTAAAGCAAAAATTTTGCACTTTCTTCATCACTATCCTCAAGAGCTTTCTTGGCTCTAATTTCCAGGTCCTCTATTTCACTATCCAGAATAGAAGCTTTATGTTCTAGTTCTTTTTTGGAAGTTGCAGTTTGAAGCGCTTTCTTTTTGACCTCTGTAATTAAATCCTGAATTTCTTCATAACTCTGATCCAGCATCTCCCTAGGATCTTCCCATCTATCGATGACCCTGGTTACTTTGCTCTGCACTATAGTCCTGATCCGCCTGGTAATTTTCACTTTATCCCTCCTTTTTTCCAAGCTAATATCTCTTAACTACTATGAAAAAAAGTAGATTACTCCTGCTATTGCCAAAATAAAGATCGCCCACATTAAGAAGTTTCGTTTACTATCACTATGCCCTTCATGATGATCATTTGAATGGTTATTACCTACCTTATGCTGTTTAGGTTTATGATTCTTGTGTCCACCTCCGCAGCAACCGCCCATAAGACTATCACCCCCTGTTTTAATCAGTATATCTTTTAAAAGTGAAAAAACTGTGAAGGAATTTTAAAGATAATAGTAAACTTCATCTAATATTTAAAGGTACCTACCGCTGGAATCGGCAGATACCTCTTGAATAATAAATTATCCCGCTTTTTTGATAAAGGCAGTATACGTCCCATCTTCATTCTCAATTACTTTGATTACCTGCGCTCCTTCCTCTTTGAAGCTGCGCGGAACATTTTGTAATGGTTCTCCTGCTTTCATTCTTATCTCCAAAATCTGTCCTTCGGAAAGTCTTGCCATGGCCACCTTGGCTTTGGCAAATGTGGTAGGACATACAACATCCGTAATATCTACAAAAGCATCAGCCTTGATGTCATTCACTCTCCAGCACCTCTTTCAAATATTTTTGCAGCTGTGAATTTCCTACCCTTTGCAAAATATCTGCGAATCGTTCTTCGTTATTTCCATAATCGGCTATAAACTTTAGAGTATGTTCAATAACACTTAACACTTTTTCCTCTTTATAAATTACCGGCACCACTTGCTTCCCTCGCGTTATTACATTCCCATTCCGGCCACCAAAGAGCAGCAAATAACCTTCCCTACCCTTCCAGGCATCGGAAGAACATGAAGTTACGCACCTGCCACATTTTATGCATTTTTGAGGATTAAAAATCACATCTCTATTTTCATAATTAATTTTAATTGCATCTACAGGGCAAATCGCTTCACATAAGCCACAGAAAATACAGTTAGCTTGTAACCATTCAGGTTCCATACAGCCTTTTATTCCCAAATCATTTTCTTCTGCTTTAAGGCAGTTGTTAAGGCAGCCGCTGATGGAAATTTTAAATTTACACTTTAAATCCCTTCCGAAAAATTTCTCGTCAATTTTTTTAGAAAATTCTTTTGTCTCAATTAAACCGTTGGGGCAAATTTTACAACCTTGGCAGGCTGTTACAGTTCGTACCCTAGGACCGCATGCCCCGGGCTCCAGTCCCACCTGTGCAAGTTTATTTTTTATAGTTTCAAAATCCTGCAATTTTATAAAAGGTATTTCTACACCCTGCCGAGCAGTTAAATGAATTTCTCCATTACCAAAATCCTTTGAAACCTGTGCAATCATCTGAAGTTGGTTAAAAGTCAACTGACCTCCAACAATATGAAGCCTTAAGGAAAAAAACTCCTTCTGAACCTGTTTTAATAACCCTCCTTTTTTGAGTTGCTGCAAGTCCACGCCCACTTTGATTCCTCCCCGTTTCCAGGTAGTGATTTACCCTGTACAACAGTTGTTCTGATAATCTGTCAGCTCTATTTCCGCCGGCACTTGGCTACAGATTCGGCAACTCTTATTGGTAACAATCTCAATTTTTCTAAAATCCATATTGAGCCCTTCATAAATTAATAGTTGTCCCGTTAAGAGTTCACCTATCCCAGCAAGATATTTTATAGCTTCCGTTGCCTGTAATGTTCCGACAACCCCTGCTGTCACTCCCAAAACACCTGCCTGGCTGCAAGTGGGAACTGCATCCGGAGGAGGTGGGGAATCAAATATACAACGGTAACAGGGTCCCTTCCCGGGCACATAAGTCATCAGCTGCCCTTCAAACCGTATTATTCCGGCATGGACAAAAGGTTTTCTGAGTTTCACACATGCATCATTAATTAAAAATTTTGCTGCAAAGTTATCGGTGCCGTCTATAATAAAATCGTAATCTCTGTCAGTTATTAAATCCTCTATGTTTTCCAAATCCACCCTTTCCCTGTAAGTAACAACATTTATATCAGGGTTAATAAGACCGATGGTTTCACAGGCTGACTGCACTTTATATTTTTCTACATCACCTGTAAAATGCATAATTTGCCTCTGCAGATTTGACAATTCCACTTTGTCAAAATCCACGATACCTATAGTACCAACTCCTGCAGCAGCAAGATACATAGCTGCCGGTGAACCTAAACCTCCCGCTCCGATAATAAGAACTTTTGAGTTTAAAAGTTTGTGTTGCCCTTCCGGTCCAAAATCCTTCAAAATAATATGGCGGGAATATCTTTCCAGTTGTTCATTACTAAAATTCATAGTTTACACCTCCTTAATTTATATATTATTACTTATCCGATAGAATTAGTAGTTCTTAATTAAGCATAAGTATATCGAATTAGTTGTATTTAAGCAAGTATAACTTGATTTTTTTAGAAAATTAATTATTCATATAACCCGTATGGGCAGCAAAAGATAGCTGAAAAGAGTGGAAATAAATACGAAGAAGGCTTCTTCCAACAAATGTATGATTACTGTAATGGAATGATGGGTGGTTATGGTATGATGGGTTGGTAATCTTTTTTAAGATGGTATCGATGAGATACCATCTTTTATTTTTTAAAACAGTATTTCTTTAAGAAGTACCATTATTATGGCAAATGTTATATTTCTTATAATCTAGTAGGTGTTGCATTATTTATTTCTGTAATATTTTTATCAAAACAAGCTCTGTTTAATAACCCTGTCAACTTATCAGTCTTAAGTTCATCATGCAAAAATTTGTTTGTCTCTTTTAAAGTAGCGAATTTTTCAAAAAACATATGGGCGATAAAAAAGTTAAATATTCCAAACAGCAAGCCCATCAATATACAATGCAGCAATTGATTACGCATAAAAGGCATAACTATATAATGAAAAGTTAAGCCATAAATAATACCAATTAAAAGCATACTTAATAATAGCTGAAATTGTATTGAGTTTTTAGACATGCGCCTCTCTCCATCCCAAATTTAACCTTCAATAATTATTTCTTATCTATAAAGTATTGTACTTGCCTTCAATTGTCAATATATTATAATCTAAGCGCGAACTTTTGCCTGCTTTTTAGGGGAGAGAAGTTATAAAAAAAATTAAAAAAGCGCTACTGGTAAGCGAGTAGCACTTTTTATAAAAGAGGATTAGAAATTGAACAAAATTGTCTTCAGATAAGATTATATCTATTAATTTTGAAGATATTGTAATAACATGATGAAGTAAATCTAAACAATTTCATATCCAGCATTTATGTTTGTAAAATTAAGTTTTTTCAATGGTTACTAATTTTGCAAAAACTTCTCCATTCTTGGATCTGAAACCATCTCTAACATAAAGTCTTCCATTTCCGGATTAAACATAATTTCAAGCATATCCTTTTTAAAACTTTCATCACTCATAATTCTAATCATTTGTGATTGTATTTCCGGGTTATGCATCATATTCATCATAAATCCAGTCATTTTAGTATCTGACATGATTTTAAACATATCTTCCTGGACTTTCTGATCACTCATAATATTAATCAATTGAGACTGCATTTCGGGAGTATGCATCAAATCCATCATCATTGGCATCATTTCCGAAGAACTCATTATTTCTACCATTGTATCTCTATTTTCAGGTGAAGACATGAGATTCATAATTGTTTCCGGATTTTGCATCATATAACTACTCATTTCTGAATAATCCATCATCATTTCCCGGTTATTTGATGATGAAGAACAACCTGTAATAAGAATACCAAAAAGTAAAACTACCATCATAAGACCTAGCATGATTTTCTTCATAAATTAAACATCCTCTCTAAATTATGTAGTTTGATAAAGTGAATTTCTATCAGATGGAGTTTTAGACTCCACCTGAATGATAGTTGAAAAAATCCAGGAGCTAAGCGACGGTTAGCTATAGGATAAACTTACAATGATAAGATATATTCGTCATATTTTAACAAAATCCTCCTGAACTTTTTAGATTTTCAAACTGCAACTTTTCATGTACATATTTAACAACTTGTAAATTGTAAGTGCAGCTTCAGTCTCTATAGTTGTTTCCATTATGGACAGAATTTATGTAATCGAATCAAGACTTATATAAGCTCGTTACTCCAAAAAGCCGTAGCTTATATTCGCTGCGGTTTTAATGTTAGATAATCCATGGCGCTACTGTAAATAATACCGCTGCTACAACCATCAAAACGGAACATTCATACTAACCCCTCCTGAGCCATGTTTCAAAAAAGTTTGTTGACTACATACCCAGAGGCAATCTATAGGGAAGCAACTGCTGAATATATGAAGTAATCAATGTAAAACGACCCGTAAGCATTAAGAAACCAAAAATAATCATAATGCCACCGGTAACTGCAGCAACAATTTTATAGTGTTTTGAGATTCTTTTCAGGATAGACAACCCTTGAGGACTGGTAATTATAAATGCTACCGCCATATACGGTAATGCCAATCCAACAGAGAAAATAAACATCATTACCATTCCTGTACTTCCTGCTCCTGTTGCACCTGCTAAAATGAGCATTGAATATAATGTAGGTCCTATGCAGTGGGAACAAGCAATTGCAAAAAATACACCTATTAAAAAAGAGTTCAAATAGCGATTCTTGGCCTGAA
Organism: Clostridiales bacterium; assembly: GCA_020063565.1. Taxonomy (GTDB): domain Bacteria; phylum Bacillota; class DSM-16504; order Desulfitibacterales; family JAICDB01; genus JAICDB01. Next base: position 72,042 of record JAICDB010000007.1, read on the forward strand.
ATTTTTTTAAATTAACACGCTCCTCAAGATTTAACTTATCTAAAAATTGAGGTTTAAAAACTCCAAGTAAAGTTAATCCAAAGAAAATTATAAAGGTACCTCCGATGATATTTAACACAGGCATGTAACGGTTAAATATGTTTCCTATAATACCTGCCGCTCCACCGGCCAGTGTGAAAATCAAAATAAATCCCAGTACAAAGAAAACAGTACTCATCATAATTCTTCGTCTAAATCCTGCAGTATGCTTTTGACGCTGCAGTTCTTCCACTGACATTCCTGTTATAAGTGAGAAATAGACCGTAATCATAGGTATTATACAGGGTGACAAAAATGAAAATATTCCTGCCAAAAAAGCAAGCCACAACAAATTCTCCATAGTATCCCTCCACTTCACTTCTAAAAAATTTATACTTCATAATGTAAACCAAAAAATTGAAGAAACAGTGAAGGATTTTTAAAATTTACAGTAAGATTTTCGACATCATCTAAAAAAAGTTCTAAATTTTTTTATAAACTCTTCAAAAATTCTTCAATATCCTGTGTTACCTTTACAGTACAGTATTATAGAAAGGAGAATTTGTTTGGTTTATGAATATGGCTTTTGGCCCATTGTGGTAATAAATGTAGCAATATTTCTTTTATTTGCTATCAGTTTTTTAAAACCCAGAAAAAAGTTTGAATGGCGTTCTATGGGTGTCTTCAGTGCATTCATAGTAGCACTTTTTACCGAAATGTACGGTTTTCCACTTACAATTTACATCCTGACCTCCTATTTTGGCTACCAGCTTCCTGTATTTCAACCCTTTTCACATGTCAACGGACACTTACTGGGGACATTACTTGGCGTCTCAGAGAATATGAAAATTGTCATATGCCAGATAGGCAGCATTTTTATGGGAGCGGGTATCGGAATTATGGGCTGGGGGTGGTGGTTCATTCACAAAGCCGATGGTGAACTTGTAACAACGGTCCCCTACAAATATGTAAGACACCCGCAGTATACCGGGCTCTTCCTGGTTACTATCGGAATGTTAATTCAGTGGCCAACCATAATCACCTTAGTTATGTGGCCCGTTTTAACCCTAAGCTACATTCGACTTGCTAAAAAAGAAGAAAAAATAGTTATTGAAGAATTCGGGGAGAAGTATTTGGATTATCGGAGCAATACCCCTGCATTTTTCCCAAATTTAAGGCAAATTTTTACAAATACTAAGGCAGGTGATAATATTGAAGGGTAAGTTTGGCTGGTTGATGAGTCTATGTTGTATTTTGCCACTACTAGCTGTAATGTACTTTATTCATCAGGGAGATACCAGCAGCAGTCCCTTTTTCTGGATATTAATTCTTTTATGCCCCCTGATGCACCTCTTTATGCACAGAAATATGAAGCATGGAGACGAAAATGATGAAACAAAAGAAAATTAATATATTTGATACAAAAAGGCGCCCGTTAGCTTATGAGCGCCTCAATTTATTGTAAAACCTTGCAGAAATTCGCTCCTACTTTCTTTAACGCTCAATTCTTTACGATCTAGTCCATTTGCTGTTTCCTGCTCCGATCCATCCCCGGCACCACTAGCGTCAGTTTCACTCGTGTCAGATAGACTAGCTTCATTAATCTGCGAAGAAGGAAGAAGATTGTCGGGTTTTATCTTCTTAACCTTATAATTTTCTATTCATACTTCTTTTCCTCACATTCATATTATTGCTAGCGCAATGTATAAAATCACGAAAAAAAACGGCAACCAGCTAAGTTGCCGTAATCTAAGGAATTACCACCCCATCATGCCGTAGCCACCCATCATTCCGTAACCACCCATCATTCCATTGCAATAGTCATACATTTGACGATAGAAATTTTCATTATACTCCGGTAGCTCTACACCTCTTTTTTCTGCAATCTTTTGTCTTAATTGCCACATTTCTTCATAAAGCGCTTTTAGTTCATCATCTTCTGCAGCTATGTTATTTGCAGCAAATGCAGGTACAGCCATCACCACCAATAGAGCTATCACCAACAAACCTATAAATTTTTTGTTCATTTATACTTCCTCCTTTGTTTATTTTTTATGTGCCTTTTATTTACTTACATTCTAACAACTCTTTGTAATGAAACTTTGAAATAATATTGAAGAATTAGTGAATTTTTCTTCCCATACAAAAAACTACGCTTTCAAAAAGCGCAGCTGTCCTTTTTACGTCCACTAAAATGTATGAAAAACTCTATCAAAACCTCTTTTCTGCAGCTTATCGGGAATATTTCCTTATCTATCGCCACCTACCACCAAGTTACTCATAATAATCCTCCCTCTTTTGCTAATTGATAATGACTGTCAACCAAATATAATAAATTTTTTTAGGGTCTCCCATGACTCAAAGCATTATCTGGAGCTATATAGCAGCATTTCTAGTAAATGCACTTATTTTCGTTCCGCTCATGCTAGGCTTAAATGAAAAGCCAAGCTATCTGGATACAAGTATTGCCAACTGACCACTTGATGCCTTTACCTACCTCATGGGTCCACCGCTAATAGAATCAAGTTCCATTGCCTTGCTGAACTCATCATTGTTTAAATTATTGGTGATATCCCGCAATTCTTGCTGTTGTTAAAGTTGTACAAAAGCATTAATTTGATCATCTGTAAACTTTTCAATTTCTTAACGTACTTATCGACCTCCAGGTCACTTAACTGTTGATTAAAAATTTTGATGGTTTCAACGCTAAAAATTCTTAGGGAAGACGAGTTAATTGAAAAGAAAGAAGTAATAGAGGCTGAATAAGTCTCTTTTTTTATGCCCAAAAGAGGAGCATTCCTGTAAAGAAAAGATATCTCCTGATAAGCCGGAAATATATTTATATGCCAGAGCCATATGTATAAAATTACTTGATTAACGGAGAGAATGATATTATCATTAATGTAAAGATTAATGATAACAAGGAGAGATATTTTATGGAAAAGATTATTGGAATTGATAAAATACGTCCCCAATTAGGAAAGTATCTTAGAGAAGTTGAAAAAAATGAAGATGTAGTAATCATCTCTTCACGCTCAAAACCAAGAGGAGTTCTAATTAGTTACTCATCATATGAAGAATTAAAAAAACTTTCCGAAAAGGCAAAACAAATGGAAGTTAAAAGTATATTAGATGAAATGCGTAAAAAAGCAGAAAAAGTCGGTTTGACTGAAGAGGATGTGTTAAAAGAAGTAAAGGAAGTACGATCATGCGAGTAGTCATAGATACTAATGTCTTAATATCAGGCATGTTGAGTAAAAAAAGTTATCCTGCTGCAATTCTTGATGGTTGGATTATGAATAGATTTCAACCTGTCGTAAGTCCGGAATTAGTTGAAGAATATAGTAAAGTATTAATCCGAAAAAAGTTTGAAAGATTAGGATCTGTGAGAAAACGTTTAGCATTATTAGAAAAATTATTAAACTTTCCCTGGATAACGTTAGTTTATCCAGAAGAAAAATTAAAAATTATCGCTGAAGATCCTAAAGATGATATGGTTTTAGAATGTGCCGTTGCTGGTAAAGCTAAGCGTATTGTTACCGGCGATGAACATTTACTTAAGTTAAGATTTTTTAGAAAGATAGAAATTGTAACATCTAGACATTTCATAGAAGATATTTAAGCTGGTTAGGAAACCAGATTTTTTGTCTGTTTCCCTCATAAGTAGAATAACCAGCCAAATCACAACAGGCAGTGTGAAAGTTCCCAAATATTAAAATAAATCTCAATTCTTCCTGTGGAATTTTAAAAAATTTCCACCATAACCACGCCAAAATAATTAGCCCGGTATATACAAAAATAGAAATTAAAATTAACTGCACACTGTTACTAAAGAGTTCAGGTGAAAACTGTTTATTGAAGGATGCAATCAATAGTACCGGCATAGTAATTTTTCATGACAACATCACTTAACGCCTTTGAAACCTCTTCTGAAATATGATTTCCTCTAACAGCTGCAAAGACAAATACCGGAGGTTAAAAACCCCGGTATTTGTAAAATTAATTTATTTGATATCAGCACCGGATCACCGGCCTTACTTTCGTGAATTTTGCCCTTTCGACTTCACGATTAAATTTTAAATCTATTAAATAATTAACTGTACTGGGAAAAAATCCTTCTTTTTTTGACATATATTTTGCCGTCTTTCCCCATTACCTTCATGATACTTCCCAGCTCCTCCCGAAGGTAGGAGAGGTTTTTTTCACTATATATTTTGTCAGCTCTGCGGTCATCTCATATCTTAAGAATGGAGTAATCAAATAAACTCCATTGAACCGCTCAATTATCGCATCAACAATTTCCCGGGCAATTTCAACTCCTTCCCTGCGCGCTGCTTCGCCATTTACCCGTGACATCCGCTCGCGCACTTTATCGGATAGCCTGATTCCGGGTACCTCATTATGAAGAAATTCAGCGTTTCGTGAGCTAGTGAGCGGCATAACACCAACGAAAATCGGCACTTCGATATGTTTAGTAGCCTGATAGAGTTCCTCGACTTGTTCGGTAGAATAAACAGGCTGCGTCATAATATAATCGGCCCCTGCGGCAACCTTTTTTTCCAAACGCTCAATTGCCTTATCTAAATTCTTGACATTTGGATTAAATGCCCCTCCCACTATAAAGGATGCAGCACTTCCAAGGGGCTGTCCCGAATAGGAGATCCCTTTGTTCATTTCTTTAATCAACCGGATCATTTCAAAGGAATTCAGGTCATAAACAGAGGTAGCACCCGGAAAATCACCAAAACGAGTCGGATCTCCCGTCACAACTAAAACATGGTCAATCCCCAGGGCATGTAGTCCCATGAGATGGGACTGCTGGGCAATCAGATTGCGATCCCGGCACGCCACATGAAGAAGAGGTCTGATACCGATTCTTTCCTTAACCAGGGTGCCGAGAGCCATATTACTCATCCTCATCATAGCCAGGGAATTGTCTGCCAGAGTCACCGCATCCGCACCCGCATCCTTCAAAGCCTGACAGCCGTATAAGAATTCTTTATAATCCAGATTTCTCGGAGGATCCAACTCTACAATAACCGTATGGCGTCTTTGTATACATTCCGGCAGGGTTGGCTTCATCCACCGCCGGGTGCTTTCAGCATTTGGAATTGAATTTTCTCCAACCAGTAATCTTTTCTTCTCATCCTTGCTATTTGCAACAAGCTTTTCCGTTACAGGCGATAAATCTTTCAGCGCCTGGGCAATTTTACGGATGTGATCAGGTGTCGTACCGCAACATCCGCCAATTAAACGAACCCCCTGCTCCCGTAAACGCAGTGCACTTTTAGCAAAGTATTCCGGAGTCGACTCATACTCGTACCGCCCATCTACATAATCGGGTAATCCAGCGTTCGGATAAGCGGAAAAATACACATCCTGTAAAAGGGGCACCCTTTCAAATGCTTTAATGATCTTATGCGGGCCCGTTCTGCAGTTGAGTCCCACTACATCGGCACCTTCGTCCTTCAATTGCGTAAAGGCATCTCTTAAATCAAGACCTTCGTATCTTGAAAGCTGGCAGATAATGGGCAGGTCGGTTTTCTGCCTTGCTATCTTTAGAACCGCAAGTAATTCTTCCAAATCCAAATATGTCTCAAAGAGCACTGCATCCACATTTTCCTCAAGGAAAACTTCCAGCTGTTCCTGTACACTGCCGGTGATTTCTTTTAAATCAGGTTCTTTTCCTCGTAAGCCTTGCATTCCTCCAATAGTACCCGCCACGAATACATCTGAATTGGCTGCCTGTTTTGCAATCCTCACTGCTGCGCGGTTTATTTCTTTAAGTTTATCCTCCAAACCAAAGCGGGCTAATTTTTCGCGGTTTGCCATATACGTATTTGTTTGAATTAACTTGGCGCCGGCAGCAATGTATTGACGATGGACATTAGCTATTAATTCGGGATTTGTCAAATTTAACTCCTCGAAATTCATCCCTACAGGGGTGCCCAACTGATAAAGATAAGTCCCCATAGCACCATCACCGATTAATATGTGATTTTTTAAATATTCTCTCATGATATCCTCTCCCTTTTTAAGTAAATAAAAAAGACCTCTCGAAAGAAAGGTCCTTGTTTGTTCAGATATTAACAAAGGCCTTTCTTATCTTTCAGATACCAAAAAGGTACCTGCAGGAATTGGCACCATGGCTTTTGCCTGGTTGCCGGGTTTCATAGGGCCAGTCCCTCCACCTCTCTTGATAAGAAATTCCTATAATTTTAACTTTATTCAATTAAATAATATAATACATAATATCCTTTGCTTTGTCAATAGGAAAAAATTATTGCAATGAAGCCTTCCTGTTAATAAATACATAATTCTGTAAACCAAATTCAGCCAGTAAAGCCAGTGCCTCGTTAAGATTATCTCCCAATTGTTCCAGACGATGTGCGTCGGAACCAATGGTAAAAACCAGGATACCGGCTTTTATCAACACATCAGTAACCCTCAAAAAAAGCGTAATAAAAAATTCAAAAAAGGAAATTACAGGTCAAAAGATGAAGAAGAATAATAATGACTTTCCTGAAAAATGTTTTATAAGGAGTGTACGTATGAAAATAGCGTTTTGTGGTGGAGCAGAGGAAGTAGGAGCAAGTTGTTATCTTATAAATATGGATGGTAAAAACATTTTGTTGGATAGCGGTATAAGGATGAAGTCCGGAAAGGATGCATTGCCGGATTTCAGACGAATCCAGGAACATGGGGGAGTAGATGCAATAATAGTAAGTCATGCACACCTGGACCATACGGGTTCCTTACCTGTAATCAGCAGAGAATACCCTGGTGCTAATATATACATGACTCATGCTACTAAGGACCTGATTAGAGTGCTATTATATGACAGCCTGAAGATTATGCATCGTAATGAAGCAGAGATACCCATTTATGCAGAAAATCACGTCCGCAGCATGTTGGACAGGATCGTATGCTATTCCCCTCAATTTTCCTTCAATCCACTAAGTGGAAGTGATATAAAGGTGACGTTTTATAACGCAGGACATGTGGCAGGTGCGGTCCTCATTTATATCCAGGGAAATGAAGGTACCATCCTTTATACTGGCGATATATCGGGAGTAGACCAGCAAACGGTAAACGGCGCTTCAGTACCAAAACTCAGGCCGGATGTAATTATGATTGAATCAACCTATGGAGATAAACTCCATTCCAACAGGCAGGTAGAAGAAAAAAAGCTTGTGGAATCTGTAGGAGAAGTAGTTTCAAGGAAAGGCAAAATATTGATACCTGCCTTTGCACTGGGTAGAGCTCAGGAAATTATATTGCTTTTAAAAAAGGCTATAAACAAAGGAGAATTGCCAAAAATTAAAATATATGTAGACGGTATGGTAAAGGATATTAATAGAATGTACAAGCTGAATCCCAATTATCTTAAGAGGCATTTAGCGAAAAAAATATTTAGAGGTAATGATATATTTTATGATGATAATGTCATTCCTGTAGATAGCGATGAAATGAGGCAAGAGATTGTTAATTCTGCTGATGGACTCTGTGTCATAGCAAGCTCCGGTATGTTAAAGGGCGGTCCCAGCTCATTTTATGCTGAAAAGTTTGCAGCAAATCCTGATAACTTCATAGCCATAACAGGCTACCAGGATGAAGAATCACCTGGCAGAGAAATATTGAATCTACTGAATTCAGAAGAAGAAAAAAAATTTTTAAAGATTAATGATAGAAACATCCCACTAGTTTGCGGGATAGGAAAGTATGGCTTGTCAGCTCATGGAGACAAGGGAGAACTGGTAGGCATTATCAATCGAGTTGCTCCCAGAAAAATCTTTTTGGTCCATGGAGAAAAGGAAATAATACAGGGTATGGCCAAGGAATTGAATAAAGAAGTACGAGCTCAAATTTATGTGCCTATTAATGGTGAAGAATATGATATCAGATTTAAAAATCCCAGGAAGCAGTTAAATATAGAAAAAGAAACTCCACCCTTAAATAAAAAAGAAGAACTGACTGAAGAAAACATACCTGAGCTTTGGGAGCATATTTACAAAACTACAGGTATTGAGGCAGGATATTCTATTGAAGAGCTCATTTATATCTGGAGTGGAAACAATGATTTCACAAATGAAAGGATAAACAAGTACCGGGATTTATTAAATAAATCCAAATATTTTACTCCCAACTCCAGAAGGTTATTTCTTTACCACCCGGTAAAAGAGGAAGAATTAGCTGTAGATGATAATCAGGTAATGGAAATGAATGAAATGCTGAATTTTGTTGATGAAATCTTTCCAAAGGAAGCCAGACTGTATAAAAAGGGTGCAAGGTATGATGAGAAAGTTGCCGTCCTCTATTTTGACTTCCCTAACAAGGCAAAGAAGGTGTATAAGGAACAAATTAAGAAATTAGAAGAAAAATCAGGCTGGAAGGTGGAAATAAACGCTGATTGCAATCAAGGTGCGGCTGAAGAATTAATTTATTCACTTCTTCCTGTTGGAACAGGGATAGATAAGCTTTCTTACTACAGGGATAAGGGTTATTTTGCAGTGACCCTGGATAGAAAAATAGACGATATGGAAAAGTTGCAGGATAAATTTGAAGATATAACGGGTCTTAAACTACAAATAGGTTCGGGGAATAAAGAAGAGTTAAATGGAGTCTCATTAAAACCTGTTGATACGGAAAAAATGATGGAACAAAATAAAGCCTTTGCAGTGATAGATAAATCATTTAAGGATGAAAAGCATAAGATATTTAAGATGAGCAAAAAAGTTGCAGGAAATTTGCCATATATAGAGCTTTCTTTTATATCCCCGCAGGTAGGAGAGAGATATAAGGATTTAATTAAAAATCTGGAAATTGAGACCGGCTGGAATATTACCATAGCACAAAATCCAAATCAAAATGAAATAATTAAGGTGGTTAAAGGCCTCTGTAAGGAAATGGGAATCGAGCTAAAAAAGAATCCCAGTATATATACCAATGAAGGAGTAGTTGCAATCAAAATAAAAGAAGATTTCGACCCCGGGATTGAGGTGGATATTGTAAAGAGATTTCAAGAAGAAACAGGTTATAAATTAAAAATAAATGCATAACATGAAAACCATAAGCTTGTCGTTTAATAACCTTAATTTCGTTGTTTATACCTTCCAGCTTGCCTGTATGTATCGGATAATAAGCATGATTTAGAATTCCATCCTTATGTCTCTGTAGGGTTTCTGCAAATTTACTTAGCGAGATATATCAAGCATACTGTAGGCATCTGGAGTTATTTTCTATAAATACGAGTTATTTATCCTTATTGTGGTATACCATTAATTAAACTTATCTAAGACGCCTATCTCCCATTTGCTTCCAGAAAATTGAAATGGTAAGATATCCTTGTATACGACCTTTAGTTATATAACTAAAGGTTTTCTTTTGTAAAAATAATTCTCAAGGAGGTTTTAGTCATTTTAGAACAAAAAAGTGATGATTGGAACGATTGGAAATGGCAATTGAGGAACAGGATCACCAAACTAAAGGATTTAAAGGAAATAGTTCAACTAACCCCGGAAGAAGAAAAAGGTGTCAAAAGCTGCCTGGATAGTTTAAAGATGGCAATTACACCCTACTACGCATCACTTATCCACAAGAGTGACACTTCCTGCCCCATCCGCAAACAGGCCATTCCCACCGAGCAGGAACTACAGAAATCCCACTGCGATATGGAAGACCCTCTCCACGAAGATGCCGATTCACCTGTACCCGGGATCACCCACAGATATCCCGACAGGGTCCTCCTACTAGTCACCGATCAGTGCGGTATGTACTGCAGGCACTGCACCAGGAGAAGGCTTGCAGGAACAACTGACAAACACTTACCGATGAAACAGATTGAAAAAGCAATTAATTATATCAAAAATACGCCTCAAGTCAGGGATGTCTTGCTTTCCGGCGGTGATCCTCTGCTTTTATCCGATAACCGTTTGGATTTTATATTATCTAAACTCTATTCCATACCCCATGTGGAAGTTATTCGAATTGGAACCAGGACACCGGTGGTTTTACCGCAGCGAATTACGGATTCACTGGTTAGTGTCTTAAAAAAATACCATCCTCTCTGGATTAATACACATTTTAATCATCCGAAAGAAATAACTCCCGAAGCTATAGAAGCCTGTAATAAACTCAGTAATGCAGGAATACCTCTGGGAAATCAAAGCGTCCTTTTAAAGGGAGTCAACGATTGCCCCCATATCATCAGAAAATTGGTTCAAAAATTAGTAAGCATCAGGGTAAGACCTTATTACATTTACCAGTGCGACCTCTCAACCGGAATAGAACACTTTAGAACTTCCGTATCACGGGGAATAGAAATAATTGAATACTTACGGGGACACACCTCCGGATTTGCAGTACCGACCTTTGTAGTTGATGCACCGGGCGGAGGCGGCAAAATACCTGTCAATCCGCAGTATATGATTTCTCAATCTCAAGATAAAGTCATCTTAAGAAATTATGAAGGTATGATTACAACATATACGGAACCTGAAGATAAAAAAAGTACCTGCAGAGAGTGCGGAATTTGCAAGGACAAAGCAAAAGCCGGTGAGACAGGTGTTGCAGAGCTTATAAACAAAGAAGGAACAGCAACACTCGTTCCCAAGGGATGTACAAGAAGCAAGAGACGGGAAAAACATGCGGTAGGTGAATAGTAATGAACACTATCAAAGCCGGACAAATTATTTTTGACAGCGCCCCGGAAATAATTACTGAAACTACCTCTGATTTTAAAGTTTCAGTAAAGCTTGATTTTTTAAATAAGCGACTTAAGGTCCTTAACTATAAAACAAGAAACTATACCCGCTTAACAAATTTTTTGAGTCAAATAGCAGCTCAAAATAATCTGGAAAAAATTATTATTATTGCCAGGGAAAAGGATTGGAGTATGTTTGTAAAGAAAGGCTTTTCTTTAGAAGCATTTAACCCATATCACTTTAAAGGCAGGCCCGGTTACTATCTTGCCGGGTTTCTTACGGTAAAAAGAAGGAAAAGTAGTCAAGTAGCAAAAAAAGATGAGATAGTAAGGATAGCAAGCGCTAAAGGAAAGTACAAAAGTGAGCGGTTGAAAAAAAATTTTTCCCTAAGGCCGGCAAAAAAGGAAGATATTCCGGAGCTTATTAATCTCTACCGGAATGTATTTGCAAGCTATCCAACGCCCATATATGAAAGAGAATATCTTGCAAAAGCAATGGCTAATGATACTTTCTTTATGCTAGTCTCCGACCGGGGCGGTAAAGTAGTAAGTGCAGCATCAGCAGAAATGGATAGGGAAAATTTATGTGCTGAAGTCACCGACTGTGCAACGCTGCCTGAATTTAGAGGCAACAAACTGATGTATTATCTGATTAAGGAAATAGAGAAAGAAATGAAGAAAAGAAATCTCATCAGCCTCTACACAATTGCCAGGGCAATATCTCCCGGGATTAACACCGCCTTCAGCAGGAATAACTATAAATATTTTGGGCGGTTTATCAAAAACTGTCACATTTGCGGAAATTTAGAAGATATGAATCTATGGGTAAAAAAAATTTAAGCCCCCACTGGGGCTTAAATTTTTTTTGATTAACTCGAACTTACTGTTACTGACTCTCTGCTCATCAATTCCTCGGTAAATAACGTATACGCATTACCGTTCAAAAAAACAGGATGATTTAAAACCTGCATATGAAAGGGTATCGTGGTATTAATTCCTTCTATCCTAAAACCTTGAAGCGCTGCTTTCATGCGGTCAATTGCCTCATTACGCGTTCTACCCCAGACTACAACTTTGCCTAAAAGAGAATCATAATACGGGGGAATATTATAACCCGCATAAACATAGTCATCGATACGAACTAAAACTCCTCCAGGCGGCACATAAGCTGTTATTGTACCGAGACTGGGCATAAAATTTTGCCCGGGATCTTCCGCATTAATTCGGCATTCAAGCGCCCAGCCGTCCAGCGTCACATCCTTCTGGGAATACTGCAGCTTTTCACCTGCTGCAATCCGGAGCTGTTCTTTTACTATATCAATTCCACTTACCAGTTCTGTAACGGGATGCTCCACCTGAATCCGGCTGTTCATCTCAATAAAGTAAAAATTACCTTCCTGGTCCAGTAAAAATTCCACAGTACCGGCATTAGTATAATTAATGCCTTTCACAAGCTTTAAAGCAGCTTCTGTAATCCTCCTGCGCAGGTTTTCATCCACTACCGGTGATGGGCTTTCCTCAATTAGTTTTTGGTAGCGGCGCTGGATAGTACAATCCCTTTCACCTAAATGAATCGCATTACCATAGTGGTCTGCCAGCACCTGCACTTCAATGTGGCGCGCTTTTTCCAAATATTTTTCAATAAATACGCCGGCTGAAATAAACGTCATACCTGCTTCCCGCGCAGAGGATTCCAGTTGTGCTTTTAATTCCTTTTCACTGTGGACAGTCCGTAAACCTCTACCGCCTCCGCCGGCAGCCGGTTTAATCAGTACGGGAAAACCTATCTCACGGGCAATTTCAGCTGCGTCTTCAACATTATCAACCGGTTCTGAACTCCCCGGCACCACCGGCAACCCTAAATTCATTGCCAGTTTTCTCACCTTGACCTTATTTCCGGTAAGATCCAAAGTTTCGGGTTTAGGTCCGATAAATTTAAAACCGTACCTCTCGCAGATAGAAGCAAACTCCCCGTTTTCCGATAAAAATCCATATCCCGGGTGAATGGCGTCAACATGTGCTGCCATGGCTTTGGCCAGTATTTTTTGGATATTTAAATAACTGCTGGCAACAGGCGCCGGGCCCACACAATAGGCTTCATCTGCCTCTTCTACATGCCTGGAGAGCCTATCAGCCTCTGAATAGATAGCTACCGCTTTAATCCCCACTTCCCGGCACGCACGTATAACCCTTAAAGCAATTTCTCCTCTATTGGCAATAAGTATTTTTTTAAACAATACTATGTCACTCCCTGATGATAATTTTTGGAAAAGATGTTCGAAAACTCATTTTATGGTGCATGATTCCTTAGTTTCTCTAATGTGTTGTAGATAGGCCAGTGGTCAGCAGCCAGCTTTTGGGCAGCCCAGAGGCCGGCAACGTGAGCGTCCCCGGGGTTAGTAGTTATAAAGGGCGAACCTGTACCGGAATTCTGCCAATCCGAAATTCTGGAACATTTCTTGTCTGTACCAGGTATCGGAACATGAATAACGGGAATTGAAGTAATTGATGTAAGTAGAGAAATCAAGTAAGGCTGGTCACTTTCTCCCGCTATTATTACCTCAACCCCTTTTCTTTCCGCGCTCATGGCATAGATATGTAGTTTTTCCAAAGGGTCCGGGTAATCAGACAGGACAATTACTTCAGTGGGCACATTTACTTCCACCAAAACATCCTGTGCCAGTTCAAGCACCGCCAGATCCGATCGGTTACCCGCAATAATACCTGCTAAAACTTTCACTTTTATAAACACCTCCGGAGCCTACAGAACTAAATTTGTGCTTAAAAAAACCAACGCCAAAAACTAAATTACACGTTGGCCACTAATTTATTATTTCAATTGTTAGCTGTTTTTATTACCTAGTACTAAAATAAATTATAACTAATTCACCAGCTTCTGTCAATAGATTGCATATATGTATACAAAATACGTTTCACGCATATTTTTTCCTATTATAGAAATACTATCTAAAATAGAACACCTCTATAGGGAATGGTAATTATGCTGCGTTTCTTAGCCAAGAAATTACATTTTTTACAGTTACTTAGCCAAAATAGCGAAGATAAACAGGAATCTAAATCACGGGAATCATCTCAAACCAGTCTTTCTCGTGATATAACACAAAACCTGAAAGTTCTTAAAGATATTTTAGGCCCAAGTAATGATATCAATATCCGCGAGTTCAGCTTCGGATATGAGGAGAAAGTAGATGCAGCCATTATTTTTGTAGATGGCATGGTGGAAAAAACTACAATAAATGAAAGTATCATCAAGCCTTTAATGTATGACAGCCACCTCTTTACTCCCAAAGAATCACAGACCATTACAACCAGTATTGATCTGATCCAGAGGTCAATGATTTCCGTTGGGGATGTAAAAAAAGTCGACTCTTTTGATGAGCTAGTTGATGACTGTTTATACGGAGATACTGTTTTGTTAATTGACGGTTCCCACGAGGCTCTGGTTATTAGTACCAAGGGTTGGGAATCTCGCGGCGTACAGGAACCGAAAACCGAAGCTGTTGTCAGGGGGCCCCGTGAAGGCTTCACAGAGACTTTGCGCACCAACACAACCCTCTTACGACGTAAGATTAGGGACCCTAATTTTATCTTTGAATCAATGCAACTGGGTCAAAGAACAAAAACTTCTGTTTGTTTAGCTTATATCAAAGGAATAGTCAACCCCAAACTTGTAGAAGAAGTTAGGCGCCGCCTAAAAAGGATAAAAACAGATGCCATCCTGGAATCAGGTTATATTGAAGAATTTATTGAAGATGCTCCTTTTTCTCCCTTTGCCACCGTTGCCAACAGCGAAAAACCCGATGTGATTGCAGCCAAACTACTGGAAGGCAGGGTAGCCATCCTGGTTGACGGTACTCCCATGGTACTAACGGTACCAATGCTTTTTATCGAAAGTTTTCAATCAGCAGAAGACTATTATTCCCGGCCTTATTATGCCAGTTTAATTAGAACGCTGCGATTTATTGCTTACACAATCACTATCCTGGCTCCGGCAGTATATGTAGCGCTAACCACATACCACCAGGAGTCGATTCCTACCCCGCTGCTGATTACCATGGCGGCTGCAAGAGAAGGTACTCCTTTTCCTGCAATTGTTGAAGCACTTATGATGGGAACAATTTATGAAATCCTGTGGGAAGCAGGTATACGCCTTCCCCGCCCGGTCGGCTCAGCAATAAGCATTGTGGGAGCTCTGGTCATCGGTGAGTCTGCCGTATCTGCCGGACTAATAGGCGCCCCAATGGTCATTGTGGTTGCTTTAACAGCTATTACTTCCTTTGTGGTTCCGGCCCAGTCCGACACGGCAACTATGCTGCGATTTGTCCTTACTGTCTTTGCCTCAGTTCTGGGCGCCTTCGGGATTATGATTGTATTACTGGGAGTTTTAATTCACCTCTCAGCTTTAAGGTCCTTTGGAACTCCCTACTTTTCACCTTTAGCGCCCTTAAGTCCCCGTGACTTGAAAGATGTCTTCGCCAGAGTCCCTTTGTGGGCCATGTTTACCCGTCCCAGAACCATCGGCTGGCATGACCCGCAAAGGCAGGAATTCAGACTAGATCCCCACCCGCCCCCGGAAGAATCGGAAAAATAAAGAAGTGTTGCGAGGTGCAATATATGCCAAAGCGTAGAAAAATACTATTTAAGTTAATAATTTTTATTATCTTCATTCTTAGTATAGCCGGCTGCTGGAACCGGCGGGAACTGGATACTCTGGCAATTGTATTCGGTGTGGGAATAGATAAGGCTAAGAAACCGGGCAATATTGAGATAACAGCTCAGGTCATTAAACCGGGCGAGATGAAAAGTCCTCAAGGAGGCAGCGGTGGCGGCGGTGAAAAGCCTTACTGGAACCTGACCAGCAGCGGAAAAACTATTTTCAGTGCAGTTAGAGAATTTACTCATAAATCCAATCGTAAGCTGTATTTCCCACATAATGAAATTATTATCTTTAGCGAAGACATCGCTAAAGAAGGAATCAGAAAATATATGGATTTCTTTATCCGTGACCCTGAAATTCGCCGCCTAGTGTGGGTTCTGGTTGCCAAAGGTAATGCAAGTGAAGTTTTGGAAACAAAAGCGATTCTGGAAAAAGTACCGGCAAGAAATATCGCCCAGTTAATTGAAGCCAGGGCTGCCACGTCTCAGGCAAGCGCCGTTAGGCTCCAGGAATTTTTAACTCGTTTGATGAGTAAAACCACTGCACCCATAGCCTCTGTTATTGAAATTACGCGTGAGAAAAAAGAAAAAATAGCTCGCCTTATAGGAACAGCAGTATTTAAAGACGATAAATTGGTAGGTTATTTAAACAAGTCGGAAACAAGAGGCCTTCTCTGGGTCATCGGTGAAGTAAAAAGCGGCATTATAGTGGTTAAATCTCCCGGTGGTAACGGTGAAGTAAGTTTGGAAATCATTTGCGCCAGCAGTAAAATTATTCCGGAAATAAAGGATAATAATATCCACATCAGGGTTGAAATCACTGAAGAAGGAAATCTGGGGGAGCAAACGTCCGCTGAAGACCTAACATCACTACCAGCATGGACAGTCCTGGAAAGACGCCAGTCCGAAGCCATCCACAATGAAGTAAGAAGAGCTTTGAAAAAAGCTCAGGAGCTGAACACAGATATTTTTGCTTTTGGAGAAGCTGTCCATAGAAAATACCCTGAACTCTGGAAAGACATAGAAAATAGATGGGATGAGTATTTCCCAAATATTGAAGTAACTATCAACGTAAATGCTAAATTGCGCAGGTCAGGCATGACAACAAAACCGCCAAAACCGGAATAGGAGTTGTAGTTATGAAGCTTGAAGGAGGCAAAATATCCAGTTCTCATTTAACTTTTTTAATGATTGGCTTTATGATAGGGTCCAGCTTAATCTTTATCCCCGGGCAAACCGCCGGGCATGATGCCTGGCTGGCAATTTTGGCTGGACTGGCTGAAGGCCTGGTTTTTGCTGTTATTTATACGACTCTGGCCATGCGGTTTGCCGGTAAAACTTTAGTGCAATTCAATGACATCGTCTACGGCCCTTATCTGGGAAAGGCAATTTCCATTGCCTACCTGTGGTATTTTTTTCATCTGGCCAGCTTAGTTTTAAGAAGCTTTGGGGACTTTTTTACAGCAATAATATTTCCGGAAACTCCCATGATTGTGTTTATAGTTCTAACTGCCTTAATCTGTGCTACGGCAGTACGAAACGGATTGGAAGTAATAACGAGATGCGGTTTAATATTGGTAGTTACCATGTCTCTTGCAGTCTTAACTACAACAATTTTACTGTTTAAAGATATGAAGTTAACCAACTTTTTACCTGTTTTTGACATTCCTTTAAAGGATTTTATCAAGGCCAGTCATTCTGCTGCAACCTTTCCCTTTGGCGAAACTGTAGCCTTTCTGATGGTTATTTGCTTTTTAGAAAATGTCAAATTCGCAAAATCCTCCGCTATAAAGGCATTGATTATTACCGGTTTACTCTTGGTTATGGCTTCAGTACGAAGTATAGGCGTCCTGGGGGTTACTGCTCCCATCCATACCTATCCTTCCTTCCAGGCAGTACGCTTAATTAATATAGGAAACATATTAACCAGACTTGAAATCATAGTGGTCGGTAATCTATTAGCCATGGGATTTTTAAAGATTTCCGTTCTCTACTATGGAACGGTGCTGGGTACGGCGCAGCTTTTAAAACTGCGTTCCTACCTACCCCTGGTACTACCCATTGGCGCCATGCTGGTAAGCTTTAGTATCCTGCAGTTTGACAGTGTAATAGAAAATATATTTTTTACCTTTGAGATCTACCCTTACTACGTTATTCCTTTTCAAATCGGGCTCCCTCTCCTTTCACTCATTATAGCTATTGTACGGGGACTACCCAAAGATTAGAAAGGAGAATACAAGTGATAGCCCTGTTGATTATAGCTTTTATAGGTATAGCATTATTTGAAATTCCAGACCTGATTCAAAGAAAACGCTGGCGCGAACTGCTAGTTTTTTTGGTATTTTTGCTTTTTGCCTTTATAGTAAGTCTTTTACAGGTTTTAGAAATTAAATTGCCCAACCCTGTAAAAGGCATCGAATTTCTTGTAAAATATCTTCTATCAGTAGTAGGGTAAGAAGGAAATATGACAAATTTTATTTGCTTATATTTTAAATGGATTGGGCCCAAATTCCTCAATTAGCGAAACATACTTCGCTAACCTTTCACTTAATATATTGCTTGGGTGGGTAAATTGTCTTGTGTATTTTACATTGCTAATAGCGAGCTCAATAATATCTATGCAATGCTTATCGGCAATGTCAGATTTTTCATATACCCAGGCACATTGCTCTCTTATATTTGCAATCTCTACAGGTACATCAAAGAGTGCTTTTATCCTTCTTTCCATAACAAGTGGAGAACAGCCTGCGAATACTACAGGGTTTACGGAGTCACCAAAAGGAAGCACAAACTCCTTCGTATCCCTTATTTCATCACAAAAATTGCTATGAATAATTACCCGGTGTCCCTTTTTCTGAAAGTGTTTCTTTATCCCGGGCAAATCCATTTTATCCCCCAAGCATTCTTTATGACCACAAATCAAGATATTGACTTTCTGCATTTTTAATCCCCCTTAACCAGCCAGAATGGAGTCTAGAGCCGCAAGGATTTTTTCATCACTCCAATTTGGCAACTCTATGGCTCCGGGCCTACAAACCCCCGCACAGTTGCCACAACCGCGACAAGCACTGCTATAGACTTCATACTTACCGTCCGGAGATACTTGAATTGCTCCGTACGGGCAAACCTCCAGGCACTGTCCGCACCCGGTGCACCTTTCCTGAGCAATACCTGCCGGGGCCACAAAGCCTTCTCCAAGTGAGATGTAAGTCAATCTTTCTTTTTCCAAAAATTCCTCTTCCAAGCTCTGCTGACAGTTTTCAATTCTACATGTGGCAAGCTCATTTCCTTTCCTACGCTGGCACTGGCTGGCGTTACATCCCGCTACCAGTATTCCGTCCAATCCTTCCGCAATTGCATCATTAACCATAATCATATTAACCGCACCTGTGCACGGTACTTTAATTATATATATATTGGGAGAATACTTTTCTCCTACCTGGCCCATTACATCCGCCTCTTCATAGGCAAATTCACAGAACATGCCTACTACAGCCGGAGAGTCCGCTTTGGCTACGGGCTTAAGCATGGCACTTATTTCCTCCAGCCTGAACTCGGGTAGGGAAATAACTCCAAGGGGGCAACCCCCGACGCAAATTCCACATTTCTGGCAGAGGTCGGGGTTAACCTGCGGGTAACCGTCCTTTTCCCGTAAACTAATTGCATTGTTAGGACACTCTTCAACACAGCGCTTACATTTATCACACTTGATTTCATTAATATGTGCGCAGTTAAGATTCCAGTTGCCTACATCCTTGGACTTGGCCACCCTGGCAACTCCCATTTTTAAAAGTATAACGGCCTTTTTGGTAGCGCTTTCGCTATCGTGGACCCAGGCACACTGTTCACGCAAATTAACAACTTCCATATGCTGTTTTGGCATATGGAAGTCAGCGGCATAAACTTTAAAAATTGCCCCTTTAGCAAGCGGAGAGCAGGCCGCTACAACCAGCCTGTCAACTTCCTCTTGAGCTGCCAGCTCTGCAATTGCCTCTTTCCCCCGGGGACTGCAGGCCATGTTAACCTTAATTACTGCATGGACATTTTTATTTTTTGCTATTTTTTCACTCAGTGTATTGAAATCGATTGTACTGTCAATATGGGAGTTGCAGCGGCACAAAACTACTCCTACTTTGGACAATTTGCTACCTCCTAATCGTTACGTGTTTTCACAACAAATCTCTCCACCTTACCATTGATATCAACACAGGTCCACATAATTTTATTGGTGCCTACCCTCGGAATCAATTTGGCGGGGTAATACCCTAACTGGTAAGGCAATCTTGTTTCTATGGCTCCCTGGGGGCAGATTTTCGTACAGCACATGCAGTCCCAGCAATCTCCGGCATCCCTGCACATGGCTTTTCCGTCTTCGTTTAAAGTCATTAAATCTCCAGGGCAGACCTGCTCGCATAATGGTTCTTCTTCAGCTTTACATCCATCACATTTTGTTAAATTTATTTTTGGAGGCATATCTAAGTCACTCCCCTATCGTAAATTTTAATTAGGCTTTAGCCTGTCTCCTGGTACAATTTGTTTATATTCCCTGGTAAAGACTTCGATTTTTCCTGTTTCGGGATTTTTCCTTGAGTTAACGAAGCAGTCAAACTCTTGATCGTTCTTTTCAGGATAATCCGTTCTTGTCTGCCAACCGGGCCACCTTGTTTCCTTTCTGTACATCAAATGGTAAATCAATACTTCTGCTACATCCAGCCTGTCAATTACTTCATGGGCACTCATTAGTTCATGCAGGTCGTTAGCTACAAGATATTTCACCTGGTCCTGAAGAATTTTGATATGTTTCAGTGCATACTGCAATTGTTCCTCACTCATCCGGAAGAACTGATGGACACCGCCAGCATATTCATCCATCAGCCTCTGCATTCTTTCTTCCATCTCTTTGGGCTTAATTCCTTCACCTTCATTAATCATTCTAAAGAGAGGGGCATATACTCTTTCCTTCTCAGCTTCGATTTGGGATTCGTCAATTTCGATATCATCTTCCAGTTTCGCTATATATTCAACTGCTCCCCGTGCAGCCAGAAGTCCTTCTGCAGCACAGCCGCCTACAAATTTATTGGGAACACCTCCTGCCACGTCACCGCAGGCAAATAAACCGGGAATTGTAGTACTCCAATCCTCGGAATTGAGCCAGTACCCGCTTGCAGTATGGCCTCCCACTATATAGGGGTCGTTGCCATAGATTTCGATGGGCTCTTTTTTCAGGTCCTGACCTCTGGCAGCAAGGAAAAGCACATAACTCGGTCTTTCATTGAGATAATCGGTTTTCATCTGTTTGATATCCTCATCGCTCATTTCCCTCGTATCCACAAAGCAGGGACCTCTACCTTCCATCCATTCTTCCATGGGAGCATTAGCCCTGATAAACCTTGGCGCGGCATCTCCTCCCATATCTGCATATCTCTTCTGGAGAATCTTCTCACCCTTTGCATTGATCATCGGTGTGCCGTAACCTACCGAAATGGTATCTATTGGGCCGTTAAAATCCTTGGTTCTGGTAGCACACCATCTCATTTCAAAGGTGGTCATTTCTGCCCCCGCCCTGATACCCATGGCATATCCTGCTCCTGTGTTGAAAGGACAGTACCACAGCTGGTGATGACTGCCGGAACCGTCATTTGTATAAGGTTTGTAGAGTCCGGCAGCTCCACCAGTAGCTATACAGGTAGCCTTTGCCTTAACCACATACATTTTGCCGTTTCTTACTCCGAAGCCCATAGCTCCCACTACCCTGCCGTCCTTTGTCAGATAATTGGTTGCTACGACCCTATTAAGTACTTCACAGCCATATTCCCTTACTTTTTCTGCAATAATGGGTTTCATGGACTCTCCCTGAATGGTGATATCCCACTTACCCCTATTGGCATACTCTTCGGTATCCTCGTCTTTCTTGATGGGCAGGCCCCATTCTTCCCATTCTTCCACCGGCTTGTTTAGGTTTTCAGCTACCTTGATTGCAAGATCCTCTCTCAGGAGCCCGCCTGCCTGAGACCTGCTCCATTTTATAAAGTCCTCTATTGTTTTACCTTTTTTTAGATAAGTATTGATAGCATCCATACCTGCTGCCAGACAACCGCTTCGGTCGATATGCGCTTTTTCCAGTAATGTAACCTTTAAATCGGGATTTTTTCTTTTAGCTTCAATTGCTGCAAAGCAACCTGCATTTCCGGCGCCTATAATTAAAAAGTCTGTTTCATGGACTACTACCTCAATATCTTCGATAGTTTTGGGTAATTTCTTGTCAGCACACATAATTAATTTTTCCCCTCGCCTTCATTAAGATATTTAACTAGTTTTATAAACATTTTAAATGCTTGTGTTGATTTTCACAGCTTGCTTCTTTACTAAATCGAGGTATTTTAAATTACATCAAAAAAGTCTTTCAGCCGACTTTTTTACAATTTAAAATGAATCAAACACCTTTGGGGTGTTTGATTCATACCTATTCTTTACTTCATTAACGGATAACCTATAATTGGTAACCAGATACTTAAAGTTATAATTGTATATAGATTGCAAATTATAGAGAGCGGAGCTCCAAATTTGATAACCCTGCCCATGGACATACCTGATGCGCCCCACGCAATAAAGAACGCTGTGATAGACATTGGCAGGAAAAATGCATAACTCAAGGAATTTACCGTGATTAAGGTAAAGGGTAAAACATTAAATCCTAATTCAGGAGCCATCTCCATCATGAGAGGAATAAACATGGCTCCCATGGCAGCAGCACTAACAATACCTGCCCTCGCAACCTGGATACCGGCTACAATCAGTATAAGAATTACTATTGCCGGTAATCCAATCAATGAATCTTTTAATGGAGAAAGTATAAGGTCTACCATCCATTCTACTGTACCTGACTTGTACAATGCTGTACCAAGGGAAACTGCCCCACCCAGTAAAATCCATACATCCCACATAATGTGAGGAGCAACTTCTTCAAATTTGATTTTGCCGAATGGTAAAAATACCAAGAAGATAAGTACTATAGCTACCATACCGGTACTGATATTGTGAAGGCTTTTTTCGGTAATCCAAAGGAAAAGAGCAATTCCCAGGGAAATTAATGCCCACTTTTCAGGCCAGGTCATTTTACCAAGTTCTTTTTTCATCCTGGGTAATTCTTCAGTAGCACCCGGAAGCTCAACCTTTCCAAGCTTAAAATACCAAATTGTGTAAAAATAAACTACAGGAAGGAGTCCCCATAATGGCAGATTAAGTTTTACCCAGTCCATCCATGTAATGGTAATGCCTGCCTCTTCCAAAAATCCTGCCATGAGAATATTGGGAAAATGGGCAGTTAAGATCAAAAGGCTGGTAAAAAGAGGCATGAGGCCGCAAATAAGCAAGAACATTCCTTCATTAATTCTTTTCACTTCCGGCAGATGCTCCTTACCTTCGGTAAGTCCGCTAAAACCCTTTGCCAGAGGCAATAAGAGACCAGTTTCCGCAACCGTAGGCAAAAATCCGCTAATACAAAAATCCGCCGCAGATAAGCCCAAGAGAATTCTTGTTACCTTGACTGACCTGAACATATCGGTAATTCCGATGGCAATACGTTTGCCTAAAGGAGTAGCAACCATGATTCCCGCGAAGGTAAATGCTCCGATTGCCAGGAAGAATGCCTTACCTGTAAAAGCGGAAAATGCTTCCTTTACTTTCATATCAGTCAGTATGGTTATAAATAAGGGTGAAGCAAATCCCACTACAAAACGATTCAAACTTCCTGAAATCATGACGATAATGAACCACAAAAATACACCTAATATTGACTGTGCCTGCGGGGATAATCCCGGGAGCTCGGGTGCAAAATGAAATCCTAACATCACTACAAAAGCTGCTATTAAACTGACAAACTTTTTGGCTTCCATTCCAAATATTTCTTGAGTGTTCTGAACTGCCGTCGACGTTTCAGTGTTCAAGTCATAACCCCCTTTTTAAATTATTGCACGCTCCGTATCCCAGAAAGGTGACTGCCTTCAGTATAAACTACTTACCTCCTTTCTTTTAGCAGATAGACAGTCTTTGATAAATATTTTAGATATTATTGATTAAATTCATTTATATTTTATAGGAATGTACTAACATTCACAGTCATACGTTTTGCCGAGGTGCTGTCTTTTAATTTGCATTATAGCTGTCATTTAGCCGACTTATAGTAAAAAATTACCATGACATTTATTAAAAAAATACCCTTGATGCCAGGGTATTTTTTTAATAGACCCTACTTTGAAGTTTTTTCCTATCCTGTAGTATAATCTTTTTATTTTTGACTATAATAGCCCCGTCTTCCTTGAATTCCTGCAGCGTTTGGGTAACGCTCTGCCTTGTTGAACCGATTATGTTGGCTATATCCTTGTGAGTTAGTTTAATATCCAACATAATACCTTCCTTGCAAGGATAGCCGCATTGCTCCTGCATGTTTAATAGAAAGCTTGCCAGTCTTCCGGAGACGTTATAATTAATCAGATCATAAATAACTTCTTCTGCACGCCGTAATCTGTGGGACAATACTTTGTTAACTTTTATGGATAATGCCGGCGTTGACTTTAATATTTCCTTACAAACATCCTTTTTAACAGCCAGAAGAGAAGTTGTTTCCAGGGTCTGGGCAAAACATTTCCTGGGTTCTTCCATTAAAGCCTCTGCCAATCCAAAAAGTTCTCCCGGGTGCCGAATGGAAACTGTAATGGTCTGACCATCCTTGGTAAGACGGTAGATCTTCAGCCTTCCACGCTCTATGAAGTACACATAATCGGGGGAATCCCCGTTAGCAAAAACAATATGATCCTTTTGAAAGACTAGCGGCATTGCATATTCTCGAAAAATTTCCTCTTCCCGGGGATCCAGGCAAACAAAATATTTGTTGCAATCCCTACGCAAAAAAATTACCTCCACTTTATAAATTAAAATTATTATAGATATCATTTCGATTTATATCGACTTTTTCCTGCATTCTTTAATTGTAAAAAGTGTCATCTTGCCGACATTCGTAAATATCCATTTAACTTCAAACAGCTTTATCTTATTAAATTGAGAAATTTATGTTAAACTAGTATTAAAAAGAAAGGGAATCAAAAATGAATGCTGAGAAAAGAAGAAAAGAAATTCTCAACAAGCTGGTTGCTTCCCAGGAACCCATTACAGGTAACGAATTATCTACCGTTTTTAACGTCAGCAGGCAGGTTATTGTTCAGGATATAGCCGTCTTACGGGCTGCAGGAAATGAAATACTGGCTACTCCCAGTGGCTACCTAGTCATTAATACCGGCACGGACAACAAAATAAAAAAGATTTATGCAGTAAAGCATTCCTCAGATGAATTGGAAAAAGAATTATTGATCATGGTTGACTCAGGTGGAAAAGTGCTCGATGTTATTGTGGAACATGCCCTGTACGGTGAATTAAAGGGCTTGTTAATGCTTGCCTGCCGAGAAGATGTCTATGCTTTCGTGAAAAAACTTAAAGAAACAGGTGCCAAGCCTTTAAGTAGTTTGACTACCGGAATTCATCTACACACAGTGGAAGCCCCCAATGAAGAAATCCATAACAAAATTGCCGAAAAGCTAAAAAAAGAAGGAATTCTTTTGGAAGATGATTACAAAGCTTTGTAAAATTTCTGTTGACTACAGTTAGTCCCTGAAATAGAATAATGACAAGGCTTCTTTTTTTATTTACAGGTGACAAGACACCTGTAATAACAGGGAGGGGTTAGTATGAAATCAGAAATCAAAGAAGCAATTAAAAAATTAAAAAAAGAAAAAGATGCCGTCATCCTGGCCCATAATTATCAAATTGAAGACATTCAGGATATTGCAGATTTTGTGGGGGATTCGTATGATTTGAGCAAAAAAGCAGCCTCGTCTCAAGCAGATGTAATTGTTTTTTGCGGGGTTTATTTTATGGCCGAAACTGCCAGCATACTTTCCCCGCAAAAAATCGTTATATTGCCGGAGAAAACTGCAGGCTGTCCTCTGGCGGATACCATTGAGGCAGAGGACGTCCGGGAAATTCGTACCCGTCATCCCGAAGCTGCTGTTGTATGTTATGTAAATTCGTCTGCTGCCGTCAAAGCTGAATGTGATGCTTGTTGTACATCTTCAAACGCGGTTAAAGTTGTCAACTCTCTACCCCACAAAGAGGTGATTTTTGTTCCGGATAAGAATTTAGCAAACTATGTAAGCTTAAATACTATAAAAGAGATAATTCCCTGGAAAGGCTGCTGCAATACCCACCACAGGGTTACCATTGAAGACCTTTGGAAAGTACGCGAACTTTATCCGGATACACCCATCCTGGTGCATCCCGAATGCAGGCCTGAGGTTGTTGAGGAAGCGGATTTTGTAGGTGGAACTACTGCAATCATGAACTTTGTAAAAAAAAGCTGCCACGAGAAATTTATTATAGGTACCGAGATGGGTATGCTTTATCCTTTGCAGAAACAAAATCCTGATAAGGAGTTTTTCCTTCTCTCACAAAAACTCATTTGTCCTAACATGAAAAAAATATCCCTTGAACAGGTCTACCATTCTTTAAAAAATCTGGAACCCCAAATTAAAGTCCCCCCAGGTATTGCAGAAAAAGCGCTTAAAGCTGTAAACAAAATGCTTGAGGTTTCTTAGGAGGAAGTGAGAATGTTAGATACTCTGCCACGGTATTTGTATATCCCTCAGGATGCCAAGCAAGAAGAAACAGATGTTGTGATTGCAGGTGGCGGCATTGCTGGACTGACAGCGGCTCTGCAGTGCGGTAGACACAAAAGGGCGCTTTTGGTAATGAAAAATACTTTTCCAGAGTGCAACACTTACTATGCTCAGGGAGGCATTGCCGCAGCTTTACCCCCTCATGATTCGCCTATGGAACATTTTAAGGATACTCTAAGAGCGGGAAATTATTTTTGTAATAAAAAGCATCTAAAAATTTTAACTTCGGAGGCTCCTTCGGCAATAGACTTTTTAATAAAAAACGGTGTCAAATTTGATAAGGATAGAGATGGTTTTTCCCTTGCCAGGGAGGGCGGGCACTACACGCGCAGAATTTTACGGGTAAATGGTGATGGTACGGGTCAAGGTCTGGTAAAGGCTTTAAAAAAGTGCGTCTTGCACGACCAGAATATAAAAGTTGTCCAAAACACCTTTTTAGTAGATATTCTAACTAAAGATAACCATGTCACCGGCGTAATCCTTAAAGATAAAAATACTTTTTATGATATTAAATGTCAAGCTGTAATCATAGCAACCGGCGGTTACGGAGGGATTTTCTCAAACACCACTAATCCACAGTACACTACCGGAGATGGTATTGCCGCCGCCTTTCGTGCCGGAGCACAATTATCAGATCTTGAGTTTATCCAGTTTCATCCTACAGCTTTCCACCATCCCAAAGCGCCCGGGTTTCTTATTTCTGAAGCAGTAAGGGGTGAAGGCGGTGTCTTAAGAAACCCTTCCGGTGAAAGATTTATGCTAAAAGTTCATCAGGATGGCGAACTTGCTCCCAGGGATGTAGTTGCAAGGGCAATTTTTAAGGAGATATCCGCTACAGAGTATAATCATGTTTATCTTGATGTTACCCACCTTGCAAAAGAATTTTTGGAAAAAAGGTTTCCGCAAATTTTCAGTCACTGCCTACAATACGGTGTTGATATCTCCAAAGAGTGGATACCGGTTGTACCTTCCGCCCACTATACAATCGGGGGAATAATTACCGATTCAGACGGTACAACAACTATAAACGGACTCTACGCAGTGGGAGAAGCAGCCTGCACAGGCGTACACGGCGCAAATCGCCTTGCAAGTAACAGTCTTCTTGAAGGGGTTGTTTTTGGACTTAGAGCCGGTATAAAAGCTGCCGAGTACTGTTCAGGAAAACAATCGGCCAAAGGTACCCGTTGTTTAAAATTAGCTAAAGAAAAAAATCCAGCTAGTAATAGTCCGGCAAGCTTTAATGAACCGCTTTTTTATAAAAAGATGCAGCATGTTAAGCAGCTTAACTCAAAATATCTCGGATTAGTTCGCAATGAAAGAGATCTCTTGAAATTGTTAAGAATCCTTTCTGAAAATTGCTTGTATCTGAAACTGAATTCCCCGGACACCAGGTTCTGGGAATTTCAAAACATGCTTCTTTTATCATATTTATCGGCGTATTCGGCCTTAGTCAGAAAAGAGAGTCGCGGGGTACATTATAGAAGTGATTATCCGGAACCAAACAGCCTTAAGATTCATTACGTTGCAGACAGGCAGGGTATAGAGGAGGTAATCATTTGATGCTCGATCCCTTTCTAATTGAAAAAATTATTGAGATCGCTTTACAGGAAGACATTGGATTTAACGATATAACTACAAACTCTATCTTTTCAGAAGAAATAAGCTCAGGAGTACTCATTGCAAAAAAACCAGGTGTAATTGCCGGACTTCCCGTTGCAAAACAGGTCTGGAAAAAGTTGGATGACAACATTAATTTTGAAGCACTTGTCAGTGACGGTCAGAAGGTAGAATCAGGAGAAAAAATTGCCCTGGTAGAAGGAAAAATAAGGTCTTTACTTACCGGTGAACGAGTAGCGCTTAATTTTTTACAACGTCTTTCAGGAATAGCAACTCTAACATCCCGCTATGTTGAAAAAGTGAAAAATTATAAAGCTATAATAGTCGATACACGTAAAACTACACCGGGCCTCCGTATACTGGAAAAATATGCAATTACCCAAGGCGGTGGCAGAAACCATCGCTTAAGGCTTGACAATGCAGTCATGATCAAAGATAACCATATTGCAGGATGCGGTTCTATTGCAGAAGCTGTTGAAAGGGTTCGTAAGAAAACTCCCTTTACAATTACAATTGAAGTGGAAACAAAAAATCTTGAAGAAGTAGAAGAAGCTTTAAGAGCAGGAGCGGGCATCATAATGCTGGATAACATGGAACCGGAAACTATGAAAAAAGCAGTAGAAATCATAAAAGGTTCAGCATTAGTAGAAGCTTCCGGCGGTATAACACTTGAAAATGTACAGGAAGTGGCGGAGACAGGAGTAGATTTTATATCCGTTGGCGAATTGACACATTCGCCTAAAGCGCTAGATATATCATTTAATTTATTTTAAAACTTCTTATATATTCTAATAAAATTTATTTGGTATGGCAAAAATAATATTTGGTGATATTTCAATTATAAGCAAGCCTGAGGTGATAGTATTTATGTTACTTTTAATAATTAGAACAGCAATTCTCTATCTAGCAGTAGTACTCGCCATGAAGGCAATGGGTAAACGCCAGGTGGGGCAATTACAACCCTTTGAGCTGGTAGTGGTTATAACAATTTCTGCTATGGCTGCTATAGCTATGGAAGATGTAGGCGTCCCACTAGTAAATAGTATTATTCCTATCATTACTGTAATGGTCCTCCAAGTTATTTTATCTTTAATTAACCTCAAAAGTGAAAAGGCAAGAGGAATAATTTGCGGTAAGCCAAGTATAGTGGTGGAAAACGGGAAAATAGTTGAAGAGGAGTTAAGACGGTTAAGGATCAATGTTAACGACCTTTTAGAGCAAATGAGATCTAAAAATTATTTTAATATAGCAGATGTGGAATACGCTATATTTGAAACCAACGGCCAATTAAGTGTTATTCCAAAATCCCAAAAAAGAGCCGTGCAGCCTGAAGATTTACAAATTGAAACAAAATACGAGGGGCTACCTACAACACTTATTATTGATGGTAAAGTTAATTATAATAATTTGAAAAAAATTAACCTTGACGAAAACTGGTTAAAAACTGAACTGAGTAAGTTCGGTATTAACGATATTAGAGAAGTCTTTTTTGCCAGTTTAGATACCCTTGGTAATTTATTTTTCCAAACTAAAAAAGCTCCTAGTAGGAGGTAAAAAGTATGAAACTATATGGAACTCTGATTTTTTTGGTAGTTTTGATAGTTGCCTTTGGAATATTCACCTCAAATTTTCTTACAGAAACTACAAAAGATATAACAAGCAATTTTGATAATGTTTATACTGCAATAAACAACGAGAACTGGAAGTTGGCCCAACAACAAATTGCACATTCAGAAAAATTATGGAATAAACATAAAAAATGGTGGACCGTGTTTATTGACCATCAAGAAATTGATAATATAGATATGTCTTTTGTTAGAATAGGAGAATATATAAAATACCATAATAAAGCATTATCGTCCGGGGAGCTTGTAGTTCTAAAGCAATCCTTCGAGCATATTCCTGAAAAAGAAGTAGTTAACTTAAAAAATATTTTATAGAAAAACAAAACCGGCGAAAGCCGGTGACGCAAAGCCATGGGTCTAAGTTTCTATTTATTAGAAATATGACCGTTCTTTTAACTTTCCCTGGCCAGAAGAGCTGCACCGATGGCTCCTGCAAATTGGGATTTTTCGGAAACCACTAAATCTGCATTCAAATGCTCCTGAAGCATTTCCTGTATTCCTCTGTTTAAGGCTACTCCCCCTGTAAATGCTATTTTTGCTTCGCTGCCAAGTTTTTTACTCATATTTGCTATCCGGGAAGCTATTGAATTATGAAGTCCGGCAACAATCTTTTCCTTTGCAGTTCCCTGAGCCAGGAGGCTTATTACTTCAGACTCGGCAAATACGGTGCACATACTGTTGATGGAAACCATATTTTGAAAGTCACAATGCCGGGCCATTTCACTCACATCAAGACCCAGGGCAGTTGCTGTAACTTCCAGGAACTTACCTGTACCTGCAGCACATTTATCATTCATTATAAAATCTATGACCCTGCCGGAATCATCAATTTTTATTACTTTACTGTCCTGGCCTCCTATATCTATAACTAAATCCGCCCCGGGAACAAGGTAAGAAGCACCTTTTGCATGACAGGTTATTTCAGTAATTACCTTCTGGGCAAAGGAGATAGTTTCCCTGCCGTAGCCAGTAACTACAATTTTATCAATATTTTTTTCAGCACATCCGGAAATCTCAATGATCTTTTTATATATCTCTTCTCCTGTAGTTTTCGGACTCCAGCCGGTCGGCATTACATGATAAAATTCCTCTTTTTCAGTGAAGAGCACTGCTTTAGTTGCTGTAGACCCTATATCTATACCTACCGTAATCATACTTTCACTCCATTATTTAATCATTTCAAGGAAAGCAGCGATTCTGATTTTCAAGTTCTGCAAGTCGGAGTTTGAATAGTCCGTTTCAATGTGGAGATAAGGTAAATTTAGATCTTCCTTTACTTTCTTTTCCACCTGGTAGGATTCAATATTGTAAGTATGACAGGCTTGCCAGGTCAAATCAATTACACCATCAATCTGAAAATCATTACAAATTTTCTCTATCAGTTCCAAACGCTTGTTATTTGGAGACATCACCGAACACGGAATCTGCATGTAGCTTTCGGCAAGCAGATCCCAGACATCCCTCTCTTCATCTTCCGGGATTATGATATCTACAGTTTTATAACCTGTACAGTTTTCAGAGCATACAACATTACCACCGCATTCTTCAACAAGTGTTAATACCTTTTCACTTCCTAAGCCAACTGGTGTTCCGGTTAAAAGAATACGTGGAGTATTTTCATCTCCGTAGCACTCACCCTTGGAAACCAACTCTTCTAAGCTGTTTTTAAAGTCACTGATCATTTCTATAACTTCGTTTTTATCGGGACTGAATGTGGTCAACCATGCTGCTTTTAGCATCTCCGTTCCTGATAATGCGGCAGGTTTTATTTTGTTCAAATCATATAAAGCTTTCCTGGCCCTTTTTTCCCGATTGGTTGTCCTTATTGCTTCTCGTAAACTATCTTCCGTAATCCGAACTCCAAGTTTTGCTTCCAAAACTTCTTTTGTTTTTTTCAGTTCATCTTTCCAGAGCTCACGTGAACTGTCGGCATCAGGGGTTTGGGGCATATTCATTACATGGGTATATTTGATTTCATTCATGATTTCAAACATCTTTTTCTTACCATCACATGTTGTCTCCCCGATGATCATATCGGCAGCTGAAAAATACGGACAAGTATCAGTTGCAGCAAAACCATAGGATGATTTCACCATGGGACATAAGTTACGTGGTAAATCCTTTTCTGCTGCCGGAATAGGTTTTTCATTCGTACCGCATAATCCGATGGGTATTGCTCCGGCTGCCAGCACAAGCTCCTGAGGAGCATATGTACAGTAAAGACCAACAACTTTCTTCCCGTTATCAAGTGCTCTCTGCAATTTCACCTGGTTTTCCTGTTTTAAATCTTCAAATTTTTTAATTAACTCACTTCTCAACCACAACACCTCCCAGTTAGTCATTTTAATAATAATTTATAGTAGGCGTTCAAGACAATTGCAATTATGTATAATATCTATTTATGCTATCTGTTTTTTCGATAGTTAATTTATTAAACTTTTTTTATCCCGTTCTAACTGGCGGTAACCCCCCCACTGAAAGAAGTTTCACTTTATTCGATTTTTAAAAGGCTCTTAATTTCCCTCTGCAATTCCCTAGTACCTGCTGCAATTAATCTAAACTTAATTCGCGCCAGTAACTCCTCTTCCTCCAGAACCCTCTGCAGATACATATCCTCCAATACAGGTGACGGCTCGCCATCCAGGAGAAGCTGGTATTCAAAAATTCCTCCTGCTTCCTTAACGAGGTGGTATGACTGGCTTACATCGGTAATCTTCAATCTCCCGGACTCAGAAATATAGGCATCGTACTGGCCTCCGGCCAGCTGACAGAAGTCCAGTATTGATGAACCAAGTCTTCTCTGGATAATTTCGGATTCCAGCAATCCTTTTAATTGAGGTGATACCTGCTCTCTATTATCCAAATCTATTCCAATAATACATTTCTGCCTGACTGAACGTATCGGTGAAGTCTTAAGCTGAAAAATATTGTTTTTTTCCTGGTAAAAAGCACCCTTTCCACTTAAAGCATAATACATTCTATGCAAGAAAATATCTCCATGTACACTGACACTTATAGCTTCCGGATTTTTATGTTTTTGTAAGTCTGCAATTGTTCCGATTCCCAAAGACATGGCTATAAAAGGAGGAGGTGTCCTAAAAGGTCTTACATTATTTGAACCGTCTACCGGATCCAGTAACATGAAATACCGGGGTTCACTGCCGAAATATTCCACTCCCGTCTCCTCACTTATCAAAACTAAGGGGAGTTCACTCTTTTTGTCGTCAAGCAGTTCTCTAATAACTGTATTTGCTTCCTTATCAATAGCAGTAATTAAGTCACCCGACCTGTTTATTTCTTCCAAATGCTCATATAAATTCCCGGTATTAAACTTTTCCTGCAGGTGAGTTGTTGCTTTTTTAAATATGTCTTGCCCCACTTCTAAAATTTTCTCTTCCCACATTACTCTTTAACCTCACTCTTTAACCTCGAAAACTTCTTCCAATGGTTTTCTGGGCCTAGCTTGTGGATTTTCAGCAGGTACTCCTACAGGTATAACGGCTGCAAGCTGCCACGGTTCTTCAATCTCTAGAATTTTTTCTATTTCAGGGGCAGCAACATTGGGGGCAGTCATCCAACAGGTACCGTATCCCTTAACGGTAGCTGCCAGGAGAAGGTTTTCTATAGCGCCACCAATACTTTGGATACCGGGGTGCACCCGCAAGCGGTTTATTTCTTCCCGTGATATCTTGTCACCTACAGCTTTATCCAAAAAACCCCTTGCCTCCTGATGGAAAACATAGATTACCGCAGGGGCAGAATTAAAAAAGGTGCTGTAATATTTCCAGCCCTGTACCGACTCTGTTATGTTATATTTCCGGACAAGCTGGTCTATTTTATCGGAAACTGCCTCAGAACACCTGTCATTGAGCTCTTTGTTTGTAACGGCAATAAATTTCCACTTTTGCTTGTTATGAGCACTGGGAGCCTTTGTGGCACATTCAACCAGGAACTTCAGATCTTCCACGGGGACGGGCTGATTTTTAAATTTTCGTATGCTTCTTCTCTTATTTATGGCTTCGAATAATTGCAATTTTATCACCTCATTTAGCTTTTAACCCTATTTTAGTTCATTATTTCCATGCTGGCAAGTTTCAACACCAGATTAACTAAAAGCTCTACTCCGTAAGAGAGTGCTTCTTCATCAAAATCAAAGTAAGCAGAATGTAATCCAGTAACTTGATTTGCTCCCAGGCTGATGCGGGTAGCCATATCTCCCTGTTCCTGCATCCTTTAAAAATTCTTCAAATATTAAACTTTCCTGGTTTGCAGGAATTGCAATCTATATCTAGAATATTATTAGGGTGTGATAAATAGGAGGCTAGAAATTATGCAGAAAACCAGAAGCATTGTAATGAAGATACTAACAAACGAAATAGTTCTCGCAATTATTATTGCCCTATTTTTAAAGGCTTTTATAGTGGACAGCAGGTATGTTCCCAGCGCATCCATGTATCCAACTTTACAAATCAATGACCGCTTACTTGTCAATAAACTTGCTTACCGCTTTTCAGAACCTGAAAGGGGTGATATTGTAATTTTTACACCTCCACCGGTTGTAGACTCGAAATACGATTATGTTAAACGAATAATTGGTTTACCGGGTGAAGTCGTTGAAATTAAAAATGGCAAAGTGTATATAAACGGCAACCCGCTGGAGGAAGATTATATAGCAGAGAATCCTAACTATCATTTTGGGCCGGCAAAGATACCACCCGGGCATTTACTTGTTCTGGGTGATAACCGCAATAAAAGTTTTGACGGGCATTTATGGAAGCAATGGCTTTCCATAGACTCTTTAAAGGGAAAGGTTTTTTTCCGCTACTGGCCACTTGACAGGATAGGTGTTGTAAAATAATAAATTAAAGCCCTTTACTGCTACCATCAGTAAAGGGCTTTAATTTAAAAAATTATTTTTCTATTTGCCCTGGCATTAAGTACATTTTTGCCTTCCATGGGAAAATTGTTGACCGGAAATTCCTTTTCACCAGGGTCCTTTTTATGACGCTCAACATAATATCCTAAAGCCAGAAAAATACCTATCACAAATATGATTCCCCAGAGTACAAGCATTTCGCCCACCTCCACATTACTTTCTGTCTAATTTATTATACCCCCAAAAGGTGAATTTATCCAGCTTTTAATGATTGGACAAAATTACTTAACAAAAAACCCCGCTTTAATGCGGGGATAGATAACTCAATTATCCTGCACTTCCTACTTCTTCCTCTATTAGAGTAAAAGCAGATTTCAGCACCTTTATTCTCTGAATTTCCGGATCTTCCGTTCCTTGCAGGTCTGCATTTTCAGATTTCAAAATTTTTACGTAATCCACTATCTCGGAAGTTATATATTCTCCGGGACAAACAATCGGAATTCCCGGCGGGTAAGCCATTATTGTTTCAGCAGATACCTCTCCAACTGCTTCTTCCAAAGGCACTGTTTTAGTCGTGCTGTACCTGGCCTGCTGCGGGGAAACTGACATGGGCGGAATAACAGGCCACGGAGGACAGTACTTGACAACATTTCTCGTGTTACGGGAAGAAACAATATCCTTTAAGGCCTTAACAAGATATGCAATGGTTTCTTCATTATCCGCCAGAGATATTAAGAACATTACATTATACAAGTCCGACAGTTCAACCTGAATATGATATTTCGAACGTAATAAAGCCTCTACCTCATATCCCGACATGCCAAGATTTTGAACATTTACAGTAATCTTTGTAATATCAAAACTGTAGCATCCCGGCGAGGGATGCTCCGGTTCAAAAAGTTCCAGCCCCGGAATCCTTGCAATCTCTTTTCTGCAAAGTTCCGCAAGGTAGAGAGCCTTCGCTACCATTTCCCTGCCGTGCAGTGCAATTTGCTTTCTGGCAACATCCAGGGAGCTTAAAAGAATATATGAAGGGCTTGTGGTTTGAGTTATATTTAAGGTTGACTTTACAGTTTGAGAATCTATCAGCCCTTCCCTCAAAAACAACATTGAACTCTGGGTAAGGGAACCCAGCAATTTATGGGTGGAACTTGCACTTAAATCAGCTCCCAGCTCCATGGCGGAAGGAGGCAACTTATCACTTAAGTGGAGATGCCCGCCATGGGCTTCATCAACAAGCACGGGTATTTCTCTCTTATGGCATATCTCCACAATTTTTTTAAGGTTGGATGCAGTTCCATAATAGTTTGGGTTTATTACAAAAACTGCCTTTGTATCAGGATGTTCCTGCAGTGTGGCTTCTATGGCTTCGGGAGTAACTCCCATTGAGATTCCAAATCTTTCACTGTATTCAGGGCGGATATAAATTGGCAGTGCACCGCTTAGCACAAGTCCACCAAAGGTAGATTTATGGGCATTTCTAGGGATAATAATTTTATCCCCGGGTTTACAAACTGACATTATCATGGCCTGAATGCCACAGGTAGTTCCATTGGTTAGGAAAAAACATTTATCCGCGCCAAAGGTTTGGGCAGCCAGTTCCTGTGCCTCTTTTATTACCCCTTTGGGGTTTAAAATATTATCAGTATCAGGAAAACAAGTCAAATCAATGGACATGGTATTATA
Source organism: Clostridiales bacterium (assembly GCA_020063565.1). Lineage (GTDB taxonomy): Bacteria > Bacillota > DSM-16504 > Desulfitibacterales > JAICDB01 > JAICDB01. The sequence goes on from JAICDB010000007.1 coordinate 107,970, forward strand.
CCCAAGAAATTGAGTTAATTCCTCACAGCCACGTCCCTGTTTATGACCTGGCACATGAAACGGTATTGTGTTGTCATTGACGTAATTTTTAACTGCAGTAAAGATAGGGGTCTCCTGTTGTTTTCTGTTCATTTGACTGCCCCCTTTCACAAAAATATTTGCAAAGAAGAATATACACCATAAAACTCAAAAAGGCAATAAATATTTATTACAAATAATCAATTTATCTTTAAATCTTATTGTAAATTATTTGATTTCTTCAAATTTATCCTTAAATTTCTCCATAACCAGCGGCAGCGTAGTATACTCCATTTCATCCAGATGAAGCCTGTGTGGTTCAAAGGGTCCCAGTTTCCTGAGATAATTTGCAATTTCATTTGCCATTTCTCTGGCTTTGTCAAAAGAAACATCGGCAAAGAAATCCTGCGGGCCTATCAATTTTCCTTTTGCAATCTGAAAACCAAGGGCAACCACCCTGGGCGGGCCATCAAACCTTGTAGGATTAGAATCTTTTACTGATACGGGCATTAAAGGACCGCTGTGTGAGCCCCGCATCCAACCGGAAACTAAATGCGGGTTAGCAAAAGGCTCCAGGGCTTCCCCCACGGCCGGCAAACCGCTTTGACAACGGACTATGCAAACCGGGTCATCCTTTCCAACATAGCGTCCGGCCATAAGATTCAAACGTTGTGTGCTGGAAACCGAGGCTATTTCACCTGTCTTTTTGGAATACACTGATTTTATGCAATAATGCCCGGGCGCACCAATAAAGATAAGCAAATCATATAAATCTTCAGGTAATGAAAAAAATACTTTTTTATTGTTTATTACGTCATGGACTTCAAATTTAAAACCATCGTGCATCTTGGGATCAATTACAAGCCCGATTGTATTGAAGGGATCCGCAAACATCTTATAAAGCGGAAAATTCCAGGCGCCCGGTTCTGTTTTGTCCGCCATAAAGATGATGACAGGTTCGCTTTTTCTTTCTACGAATTCCATTTCTGCAACCCCTGGTCCCAACCCTTTAATATTGCCACTAAAAGCATCCTGTAACAGGTCCTGCCCTGCACCGTAAAGTTTCAGTTCTTTGGCTACCTCGGTACACCCCTTGAAAACATCCCATGCCAGCTGGTGAATTTCTTTGTTATCTATGCCATTACGATGAGTCAATATTAAGTTAATGTCGTCACCTACATGCGTTACATAAAAATCCTCCAAAAGCTCACTCTCTGATAGCAACTCCCTCGCCTTTTCCAAAAGTTTGGGATGAACACTGGAATGCCCTACATACCCTCCCACGTCAGCTTTAATCACCGACAAAGTTATTTTTTCACTCACAAAAAATGACCCCCTAAATAAATAAGTTATACTATATATTATTTATTCATAAATTGTATGACACATTCCTGCAAAATTTATAAATAATTTTTCTTTATTCAAAAAAGGGAAAAATATATAATGCCCAGAAATACATATCTTGGAGGTGAAAAAATGATTGTAACTGAAAAAGGTGTTGCAGGTACTGAAAAAACTCTTGAGGTTGCCGTCCGTAAGGCACAGGAGCTGCAGATCAAGCATATTGTAATCTCTTCCCATACGGGTCAAAGTATTAGAAAGCTTTTGGAAATGGCAAATGATCTTCAAATCACTTGTGTTACACACCACTCAGGGTTCAGGGAAAACGGCAAAAATGAAATGCCCGACGAAGTAAGAAGGGAACTGCTTGAGAAGGGAGTCAACGTACTTACAACCACTCATTTGATGGCCGGCCTGGACAGGGCGGTGAGAAACAAATTTGGCGGAGTATATCCTGCTGAAATAGTTGCAACTACACTACGAATGTTCGGACAGGGAGTCAAAGTTTGCGTAGAAATAGCCGGAATGGCATTGGATGCCGGTATGATTCCCTTTGGAGAAGAAATTATCGCCATTGGCGGGCATGGCCAAGGTGTAGACACTGCAGCAGTAATCGTTCCGGCACATTCCAATCACTTTTTCGATACAAAAGTTAAAGAGATCCTCTGCCGCCCGAGGGAATTTTAAATGAAAACTTGGCTTGCGCCAAGCCTTTACGTTGGCGCAAGCCCTAGTTGAATTTATGCAAAAGCGCCGCCATAATAAACTAAAGAATTGCACAGCCAGATTACATCTCACAGCATCTCACTTCTGTCCCACAGTTTGCACACTTTCTTCTCTTTTGCCTACAGATTTTAGGGTTTTCTGTCCATTCGTTGTCACAATGCGGACAGCGGGCTCTACAGTTAGACACCGTATAGTCTCCACCACGAATACATATTGCTTTTCCTTCCATTAAAGCCTTTGTTACCTTTTTTCTTGCACAATTTAAAATTCTCTGGTATGTCTGCCGGGAAACCTGCATTACTGCAGCCGCATCCTCCTGGTTTAATTCCTCTATATCTTTCAACCTCATTGCTTCATATTCTTCAACCTTTAAAACTAATTTTTCTTCCTTGCATTCATTCCTACACCCTACTTTGCCGGCCGGAATGAAGCATTTATATTGCGGAACTCCAGCTACGCTGCGTAGTTTTGTGGGTCTTGGCATAGTAGAAATAAACCTCCCGTTTTGCTTATCTACTCTTCGTATAGTAATAGTATATAATAAAAAAGCCCTGAGGGCTAGATTACTTCACCTTCAGGGTCGCTAAAGTAATTATAATAATATACAGTATACCGTTCTTCATGCATATAATCTTTATGATAATTTATTACATCTTCTTCCTTAACCAGAACTGCATAAGCAGCTTCAGCCTCAAAGTGGGCGGGAACCTCATTTTGCTGGGAGTCAACCAACTCACCATAATCCAGGTATTCAAACTGACTGAGCTCACCTAACATAATATTTTCGGCTGTGGTTCCAACTGCAACCACCTCACTGTTATGCTCCCTTGAGCCTATCCATCCATATTGCATCTTAATTGTTTTATTGGTAAGTACATCCTTTAACTCTTCAGCTGAGTTTAAGTATTTAGTATTCACAGATTTGGATTTATCAGATTCAACGCTTTGAATTAACTTTTCAATCTCGCTGATTGTTTTAACCATTACCGCTTCCCCCTTTTCGGTATGTAATTCTATTAATATTTTAGCACATTTGTATACAGTTATTCAAGTGTTTTTGTGCGTTTTTATACATTTTTTTAATCTTTTTAAGAAAATTGTTTTAATTTAAAGTTTAGTATTCCCTAAAAAGCTAATATTTCTTCATTAATTTTGTTTTTTTAAAAAAAAAATAAACCCTTCAAGATTTGAAGGGTTTTAAAAAATAGAAAAACGCAGTTAAAGCCATCACTGCTGTAGCTGTAACCAGAGCATTTTCATCAATATCGAAGTGGGGATGATGGTGGGGATAGCAGTCGCCTCCTTCCCGCTTTCCGGCCCCTATAAAACAAAATGCTCCGGGAATTTCTTTCAAGTAATAGGCAAAATCTTCACTGCTCATCATTGCAGGCCCATTTTCTATCTTTTTAATTCCAACAACCTTTTCAGCAGCGGATTTAAAAATTCCAGCCATCCTTTTGTCATTGATTAAAGGTGGTACTACCTTGTGATAATTTATGTGATACTTGGCGCCAAACATTTCACATGTTAACCTTGTTCTTTCAACGATCTCTTGATGGAAAAAATCCGCTCCCTTTTCAGTAAAACTTCTCACTGAACCTTCTAGAGTCACCTTTTCGGGGATAATATTAAAGGTTTCCCCACCATGAAACTTGCAAACACTGATAACCCCCGATTCCAAAGGATCAAGTTCACGGCTGACAATACTTTGCAGGTTTATAACAAGGTGGGAAGCTACTACTATGGGATCAATCCCCTGGTGTGGCAGGGAGGCATGGCTCCCCTTCCCTATAATTTCTATCCGGAACTTATCTGCTGCCGCCATCATGGGTCCATCAACAATCCGGACCACTCCTTCCGGAATATGAGACCAGACATGAAGTCCAAATATTGCATCAACTCCATCAAGACAGCCTGCTTTTATCATGTCTTGAGCGCCTCCGGTAGCTATTTCTTCAGCAGGTTGAAAGATAAACTTCACCTTTCCCTTCAGCTGTTCCTTTCGCTGACATAAAATTTTTGCCGCACCAAGTACAGCAGCCATATGCGCATCATGCCCACAGGCATGCATTACACCTTGATGCAGTGATCTGTAATCATTTTCCCCCATTTCGGTTATCGGCAGTGCGTCCATATCAGCCCTCAGAGCTATTGTAGGGCCTGGTTTGCCACCAGTTAAAGTCCCTATAACCCCGGTCTTTGCTATCCCTGTTTTCACATCTATTCCGAAGCTTTTTAAAATGCCTGCAATTTTAGCAGATGTCCGTTTTTCCTGGAAAGCCAGCTCCGGATAACGGTGAAAATCCCGGCGCCAGTTAACAAGTTGAGATTTAATATTTTTACTTTCCTGCAAAATTTCCGAAGGTAATCCAACTACTTTTGTCAACTCCATACTCCTCTCCCCAAGTTTCTAACTAACCAACCCTCTTACCGTCTATAAAAGTCATTTCTACCCGGGACTTATAATGGAACGGGTCTCCTGACCAGATAACGAGATCGGCATCTTTTCCGGGTTCTATAGAGCCTAACCTGTCCTCCATACCCAGGTGCTCTGCAGCGGTTATTGTAATTGCCTTTAAGGCCTCATCTTCATCTAATCCTGCACGGACTGCCATCGCTGCATTTATTGTCAGGTACTGAACAGGAATCACCGGGTGATCGGTTGTAATAGAAGTTTTAACTCCCGCTTTATTTAAAGCAACCACAGTATGCCATCCCATATCCTTTAATTCCAGTTTCGAGCGACTGGACAGGGTTGGGCCAACTGCAGCCCTGACATTTTTTTGTGCCAGATAACCTGCTATTTTATCACCTTCCGTACAGTGCTCTATTGTATATTGTAAATTAAATTCTTCCGCTATCCTGATGGCTGTCACAATATCGTCGGCACGATGAGCATGTGCCCTTAGCGGAACTTTACCTGCAAGCACATCAAGTAGTGCTTCCATTTTTAAATTTCTCTCGAATCCTTCTGTACCTTTTTCCTTTGCACTAGCCATTTTTTCCCGGTAGTTTTGAGCTTCAATTAAAGTCTGCCGGAGACAGGCAGCCGTCCCCATACGTGTAGAAGGAAGTTTCTTTTGTTGCCAGTAGACCCTTTTGGGATTTTCCCCAAAGGCAACCTTCATACCTGAAGGGCTTTTGATAATCATTTCATCCACTACTTGACCGTTTGTCTTCAAAACAGCGCCTTGCCCCCCTACCACATTGGCGCTTCCCGGAACCACCTGTACGCAGGTTACCCCGCCCTTAACAGCTTCCAGAAAACCCGGATCAGCAGGGTTAATTGCATCAACCACCCGCATGTGGGGAGTTACCGGATCAGTCATTTCATTGACACTGGCATCTTCCACAGGAGAGCCTTCTTCCATCAAGCCAAGATGGGTATGGACATCTATCAACCCGGGAGTGATGATTTTTCCCGCAGCATCAATTTTTTCAATACCATTCGGAATATCACCGCAAGTTATGATTTCCTTTATTTTTGTACCTTCAATAAGAACTGTTGCCCCTTCAAGGGTACCCTTTGTTATTGTTTTTACTGTAGCACCTGTGATTGCCAGCATAAAAATTCCTCCTATCGCTAAGTAGTAATGTAAAATTTATTAAATTTTATCACAATGTTGTTTCATTTTTACTATAATTTAATTAGAAAATTTTACACGATTGTCTCTTCTAATGAAAAAAAAGCCTGAGAAAGTAAATTCTCTCAGGCTTTTAAACAATTGGCTTTTTTGCCCTACTTTTTAGAGAAAGCCCTTTCAAGGGTTCTCTCTTTAAAATACATTTTCACTTAAACGAGCGGCTCATAAGGATAACCTAATTCTCTAGCCACTACTTCATGGGTCACTTTTCCATCATGAACATTTAAGCCTTTAGCCAGAGCTGAATCTTCCTTAATGGCCTCTAAATAACCTTTATTAGCTATTTTCAAGGCATATGGCAGAGTGGCATTGGTTAATGCAAAGGTAGAAGTTCTGGCAACTGCGCCAGGCATATTGGCAACAGCATAATGAACAACTCCATGTTTGACATAAGTTGGATCACTGTGTGTTGTAACTCGATCAATGGTCTCGATGCATCCGCCCTGGTCAATTGCCACATCGACAATTACCGATCCGGGCTTCATGGTTTTTACCATTTCTTCTGTTACTAACTTTGGTGCTTTGGCTCCCGGTAAGAGTACCGCACCAATCAGCAAATCGGCATTTTGCACTGCTTTAGCTATGTTGTAACTATTTGACATAAGGGTAGTAATTTTGCTGCCGAAGATGTCATCAAGATATCTTAATCTGTCTGCACTAATATCTAAAATAGTAACTCGAGCTCCCATACCTACAGCCATTTTAGCTGCATTGGTACCTACTACTCCACCACCTACGATAACTACATTTGCCGGGAGCACTCCTGGTACCCCACCCAGAAGAACACCCTGGCCTCCATGAGGTTTTTCTAAAAACCGGGCTCCGATCTGGACACTCATGCGGCCTGCTACTTCACTCATGGGAGCAAGTAGAGGCAGCGCTCCATCTGGAAGCTGCACCGTATCATAGGAGATACCTACAACTTTTTGTTCAAGCAGAGCTTTAATCAGCTCCGGCTCTGCAGCTGCATGGAGGTAGGTAAACAGTACCTGACCCTCTTTAAAGAGCTTATACTCCTGCGGTTGCGGTTCCTTCACCTTAAGAATCATTTCCGCTTCAGCATAAATTTCTTCAGCGGTTTCTCGAATAGCTGCTCCAGCCTCAATAAAATCTTCATCACTAAAACCGCTGCCCATCCCGGCCTGTGTTTCAATTATTACCTGGTGATTATTGTTTACAAATGCTTCCACCCCGGCCGGCGTAATTGCAATTCGATTTTCATTATTTTTAATTTCTTTAGGTACTCCAATAATCATGAGCAAAACACTCCTTATATAAAAGTTGTTTGTTAACTTATATTGCAATTTTTGTGCCAACATTTTTACAGGCGCGCTAATTTCGCCTGAACCCTGTAGTTCTTAGGTTTCAGGGAAACTAAAATAATTATATTTCTAAACAAAAAGGGGCTTGGCGGCAACATTTCTTGCCGCTAAGCCCTTTTTAATTTAAAAATATGTTAATTTTCTTACTACTATTTCACTTGCGATGCTGGCAACTATTCTTTACAGCGTCAAGGATTATTGCCAAGATTTGTCTTGTGCTTTTTTACTTTGTTCATAATGGTTGTGTGGGATACTCCCAAAGCCTTAGCTGCTTTTCTAATGGAACCGTTATTTTCCAAAGCCTGTTCTATCACTTGCTTTTCAACCTTATTTATTATAGCTGCCAGTGTTTTTTCTCCATCTCCGCTCTTTTCAAAGATATCTATTTTAGAATCAATTATGATTGCGTCTTCAGTCAGCCATTTCCCGGTAACCAGGTTGACGGCCCGTTCTATCACATTTTCAAGTTCTCTAACATTGCCGGGCCAGTGATGATTGTAAAGTTTCTCTAAGGCTCCCTTGGTTACAAATTCAACATTTTTTCCAAAGCGAATATTCTTAATTTCTAGAAAGTGCTTAACAAGAAGGGGTATATCTTCTTTTCTTTCTCGTAAAGGAGGCAAGTAAATCGGAATTACATTTAAACGGTAATACAAATCTTTCCTAAATTCATTTTTCTCAACCATTTCCTCCAAATTTCTGTTGGTAGCTGCAATTACCCTTACATCAACAGCTGTTTCCTCTTGACCGCCTATCCTTCTAACCTTTCCTTCCTGCAGCACTCGCAGTAGTTTTGCCTGTAGATGGGGGGAAATTTCTCCAATCTCATCTAAGAAAATTGTACCCCCGTTTGCAAATTCAAATAAACCCTGCTTACCGTTTCTCTGGGAGCCGGTAAAAGCTCCTTCGGTATATCCGAAGAGTTCACTTTCCAGTAGTGAATCAGGTAATGCAGCACAGTTTATCGGTACAAAGGGCTGATCGCTCCTTGAGCTTGCCATATGAATAGACCTGGCAAATAATTCTTTTCCGGTACCGCTCTCTCCCCTCAACAATACAGTCGAACTTCCTTCCGCTACCTTTTTTCCCATTTCAATAATATTTTGGAGCTTTTCACTCTCACCAATAATATCTTCAAAGGTTACCATGGCCGGCTTGGTCACAGAATAGACCAGCTGTCTAACATCAGTCATGTCCTTTATGGTGGCAACAGCCCCGATTATATTGTTATACTTGTCCCTAATCGGACGACCGCTTGTCAGGTAATGATATCTTTTAGATCCCTTTTTAAGACAAATTTCCTGGTGGTTGTATATTTCTCCTGTTTTTAAACAGTTCAGCATGGGGACATCCTCTACCAAAACATCTGCTATTTTTTGACCAAGCAATTCTTCTTTACTTAAGCTGAGAAGTTTTTCTGCATTTGAGTTTACCGTTGAAATTTCACCTTTAGAGTTTATTGCCAGTACTCCCTCACTGATTGCATCCAATACTGCATGCAACCTTTGATTTATTTCCTCCCATGGCAGCAATTCGATTTCGACACACTTTTTAACATCAGGAATCTCTTCTAATTCCTTAAATAAGGCTTTTTGATCAATATCGTCCTTTCTGCCAACTTCAAAATACATGGTATTTGGCACCACTTCCAAATTAATTACATTAATATCTTGAGCTGTCAAAACTTTGGAAAGATCCAATAACATACCGATCCGATCTTTGTAGAGCACTTTAAACTTTAATATTGTCATCTTAAATCACCAGGCCTATTTATCTAAATTATTCTCTAACCAGTCCTCTACTTGCTGCAGTCTTGCACTCGCCAACTCTAGAGCCTCCTTAACAGCTTCCGGGGCAGGACCGCCCGGTACATTTCTTCTTTTTACACAAGATTCTATAGAAATTGTATCATAGATATCCTCTTCAAAGACGCTGGAAAAATTTTTATACTCTTCAAGGGTAAGTTCTTCCAGGTTCTTCGAATTGTTTATTGAATACAATACAAGTTCCCCTACAATCCGGTGGGCTTCCCTGAAGGGAGTACCCTTAGCCGCCAGGTAATCCGCTACATCCGTGGCGTTGGTAAATCCTCCTTTAGCGCCTTCAGCCATACTCTCTTTATTTATCTTCATTGTTTCTATCATTGGAGCAAAGGTTAATAAGCAGCCCTTTAGAGTATCCACAGTATCAAAAAGAGCTTCTTTATCTTCCTGCATGTCTTTGTTATATGCGAGGGGTAGAGATTTCATAACAGTTAAGATGCTGATAAGATTCCCATAAACCCTTCCCGTTTTGCCCCTAATCAATTCAGCCACATCAGGATTCTTTTTCTGGGGCATAATACTACTACCCGTACTGTATGCATCGTCCATTTCCACAAAGTTAAACTCATTTGTTGACCATAAAATAAGTTCTTCACAAAACCTGCTCAAGTGCATCATAATAGTTGCAGCAGCACCATTGAATTCAATTATAAAGTCCCTGTCACTTACGGTATCGAGGCTGTTATTTGTGATTTCTTGAAAACCAAGTTCCTCTGCAACCATATTTCTATCGATTGGAAATGTCGTACCCGCCAGAGCACCTGCTCCCAAAGGCATGACATTTATCCTTTTATAGCAGTCCCTAAGCCTGTCCATATCCCTCCAGAACATTTCCACATAAGCCAGGAGGTGATGGGCAAGTGTTATTGGTTGAGCCTTTTGCAGGTGGGTGTAGCCTGGCATAATGGTTTCAACATTTTCCGAAGCCTTTTTTAAAAGTATCCTTTCCAGTTTTATAAGGAGCTCTATAACCCCACAGCATTCATTTTTTAGATACATCCTTACATCTAGTGCAACCTGATCGTTACGACTGCGGGCGGTATGAAGTTTCTTTGCAGCATCACCAATTTTCTCAGTAAGGATTGTTTCAATATTCATATGGATATCCTCAGCGCTTTTGGAAAACCGGACTCTGCCTGCTTCTATATCTTCCAGAATTTCCTGTAAACCGGCTATAATTTTTTCACTTTCTTCCTTTGTAATGATCCCGGTTTTTCCAAGCATCCTTGCATGGGCAATACTCCCCCTGATGTCTTCTCTATAAAGTCTCTTATCAAATGAGATTGACGAATGAAAATCTTCCACCAAGCTGTCTGTTCCCTTGGTAAAGCGTCCTCCCCAGAGTTTCATACTATCCCTTCCTTACCTAATTTAAATTAAAACACTCATTTAATTATAAGCCAAAATTTCCGGATAAGCAAAACGGGAGATGGCTTTTTAGCCACCTCCCGTTAAAATAAATCTTTCTAATTATACTACCAGGTTTGGAACTGGGAAGATAACTCCGCTTAGTAGCAGCCAAGCTACAAGTAGAGTTAATACTAAGTTAAATGACTGGCCAACAATGTACAACCATAATGGCTTTCCACCCTGAACAAGTGCAGCCATTTCCTTGAAGTTGGACTCAAGTCCGATGCTGATGAAGGCCATGCAGAAGAACCAGCCTCTAAATCCTTTAGTCATTTTTAGAATGCTCTTAGTTGCATCAGTACCCAGACTTGGTTCGATGATGAATGAGAATAATACAGATGCCGCAATGAAACCGAGAATGAATTTAGGAAATCTATGCCAGATTTCACTAGCGCCTACAGAAGGACCGCCTTCCTCTCTATCAACCTTAGTTGCAAAGAAAATAGCAATTGCAAATGCAATAACACCGATTAGTACGTTCTGGATCATCTTAACCATAGCTGCTACCTGACCTGCAAGGGGTCCTAAAGCTTCACCGGCAAGTACAACGGCACCTGTCGCGTCAATTGTACCGCCCATCCAGGCTCCACCAACCATGGGGTCCATTCCGACAGCGCTAACAAATAGTGGCATTGTTACCATCATAATTACTGTAAAGATCAGAGTTAAACCAATTGCAAATGTTAAGTCCTCTTTTTTAGCCCTGGAAGCTGCTGCAGCAGCAATTGCGGCAGAAACCCCACACACTGATGTAGCTGTTGCAATAATGATTACCATCGGCTTACTTACCATCTTTAGTACTCTAGTACCAAAGTACCACATGAAGATTACAACTATTGGAGTTACAAACCATGCAACACCTAAACCGTAAAGACCGAATTTTACAATGTTTGAAAAGAGAATTTCTGCGCCTAAGATAACAAGACCGGTCTTAATATAGTACTCCGTCTTAACTGCCGGCTTTATCCAGTCAGGAGTACCAATTGTATTACTTATTAAAAGTCCAATACCTAATGCCCAAAATGCATATCCCAGATAGTTTTTGATAGTTGCCTGAGTTGAGAAGAAGTAAGCAATTAATGCCAAGATGAAAATTGCCGGGTAAGCTTTTGCAAACTTACCTGCATCTCCTCCCATAACCTTTACACCAATTGTAAATAAAATTCCTGTAACAACAAGTAATAGAATAAGGCCGGGGAAAATTCCATCGAAAGCCTGTCCAATTGTTTCCCAACCTTTGTGAGTTTTAACTGCTTTAAAAGTAAATGCACCTGTAACTTGACTTATAATTTGGATAAGTATAAAAGTAAAGCCTAACCAAATAGCCCACCAGTCTTCTTTTTTAACTAAATCTGACCACTGAAATTTACTTGCAGTTACTCGCTCAGACAATTTAATCCCCCTCCAATTGTTTTTTACCCATGATTTTAGCTACACTTGAAAAATTATTAGTTCTGCCACTTTACTAAGCACCACTCCCTTCAGTAAATTTTTGTTTAAAAAATTTTAATTTTTTATTCCTGGAACATAAATTATGGGGTTGAATCTTCCTTCCTCTTTTTCTCAATCTTTTTAAGAAAGTACCAGCAAATTGCACCCCAGCCAATAAACAGGACAGCAAAGATCACCGGATGTTCGGTACCTATACTGGCATTTTCACCAAGGAAAATTTCTCCGAAGCCTTCAACATCAGTGTAATAATAGTCTCCTGCCCCGTACGGCTCGTCTCTAAAATCTGTAGGATCATAAACAATTACATAGCCAACTGCTAAAAGTGTTGCTATCAAAGCAACAACACTAGCTATCTTAAATTTTCCGGAGGGTGCAGCATTTTTTTTCATTCCCATCCACCTCCCTGGGCAGTGGCAAATCAGATAGTAAGTACATTCACAAGGCTATTAAAAAAATAAATCGCTTATAGATAAATCATTTATTAATAAGTTTTTCTTATAACTGCTATGCTACTTGTATTATAAAAATAGCACAGCGCTATAGGGGTGTCAAAGCAATATAATGGAAATAATGTGATTAATTGTTATGGGCATTAGGAAATAAAGTCAATAACCAAGATATAGCAAGCATTATAAAGGGGTCCCAAGAAGGGCCCCCTTTTATATTAAATATCTCAATGTTGTTGATAAGAGAATTAAATTAATAGTAAGTATTATTATTTTTTGAGCATCATAGCCCTTACCTTCAAAGGTAAACCAAAGAGATTGATAAAACCTTCCGCATCCTTTTGGTTATATACCTCATCTTCACCAAAGGTTACAAATTCCTCGCTATAAAGTGAATATGGAGAAGTTGCACCGGCGGGACTTACACTACCCTTATATAGCTTAAGCTTAACTTTGCCTGTTACAGTTTCCTGGGTACTGTCAACAAAGGCAGATATGGCTTCCCTTAAGGGATGATACCACACACCATCGTAAACGAGTTCTGACATTTTTTGAGCAACAAGCTCCTTAAAATGCATGGTCTGCCTGTCTAAAGTCAGGTATTCCAGTTCCCTATGGGCTGCATAGAGGAGTGTTCCACCTGGTGTCTCATATACTCCCCTGGATTTCATACCAACAAGGCGATTTTCAACTATATCTACAATTCCAACCCCGTTTTCCGCCCCGATTTTGTTAAGCTCCGTAAGCATTTCGACAGGTGAATATTCCTGACCGTTTACTTTAACAGGAATCCCCTTTTCAAACTCTATTTCCACATAGGCAGGGGTATCGGGCGCCTTTTCCGGAGGAGTAACAATTTGCAACAAGGAATCATACTGCGGTTCATTGGCCGGGTTTTCCAAGTCCCCGCCTTCATGACTCAAATGCCACAGGTTACGGTCCCTGCTGTAAATTTTTTTCTTTGTTACAGGCACAGGTACTCCTTTTTCCTTGGCATAGTCAATGGCATCTTCCCTGGAGCGAATGTTCCACTCTCTCCATGGCGCTATAACTTTTAAATCTGGGTTTAAAGCTTTCACAGTGAGTTCAAAGCGTACCTGGTCATTTCCCTTTCCGGTAGCGCCGTGAGCAACTGCTTCAGCGCCTTCCTTTTCGGCTATTTCCACAAGTCTCTTGGCAATTAAAGGCCTGGCAAATGAGGTACCCAGAAGATATTTTCCTTCGTAAACGGCCCCTGCCTTTAAAACAGGATAGATAAAATCAGTCACAAATTCTTCTTTCAAGTCTTCAATATAAATTTTGGAAGCGCCGCTTTTAATAGCCTTTTCATTTAAAGGTTCCAGTTCTTCACCCTGGCCCACATCTGCAGCCATGGCGATAACTTCATAGCCGTAATTTTCCTTAAGCCAGGGGATGATAATGGATGTATCCAGACCACCTGAATATGCAAGAACAACTTTCTTCATACTTACCAGCTCCTTACCATTTGATTATTGATTCAGGTTTAATATTTTACAGCAAGCAAGCTAAGAGCGCCTTCTGTGCATGCAACCTGTTTTCAGCCTGGTCAAATATTATTGAATGAGGCCCATCCATTACTTCAGAAGTTATCTCCTCCTCACGGTAAGCCGGCAGGCAGTGTAAAACTGACACATCAGGCTTGGCAATCTTTAATACTTCAGAGTTGACCTGATAGTCTTTAAATATTTTGATCCTTGCCTCCCTTTCAGCTTCCTGTCCCATACTTGCCCAAACATCGGTATAAATTACATCTGCACCCTCCACACCTTCTTTTATGTCAGTGGTAAGTGTTATTTTACTTCCCGTTTCGGAGGCTATTTTGAGGGCAGTTTCATAAATTTTGGCATTTGGTTCATAGCCGGGAGGGGTAACCACCGCAAGATCCATTCCTACCTTTGTACAGCCGTTTAAAAGTGAATTCGCAATATTATTGCCGTCGCCTACATATGCCATCTTCAGACCCTTAAGCTCTCCCTTATGTTCTTTAACTGTCATTAGATCGGCAAGTATCTGGCAGGGGTGTAACAAGTCTGTCAAACCGTTGATTACAGGTATATCAGCATATTCAGCCAGCTCCTCCACACTGGCATGGGAGTAGGTACGGATCATGATGCCGTCTATGTAGCGGGACAGTACCATGGCAGTATCAGCAATGGTTTCTCCCCTTCCAAGCTGAAGTTCATTTGCATTTAAAACTAGCGGGTATCCACCTAATTGTACCATACCTACCTCAAAAGAAACCCGGGTTCTGGTGGAACTTTTATGGAAAATCATCCCTAATGTTTTACCCTTAAGAATAGGTTCACAGCATCCGCTTTTCTGCTGCTTCTTAAGCTCTATCCCGTAATCCATTAAGAACTCAAATTCCTCATTGGTAACATCATTTACAGATAGAAAGTCCCTTCCCTTTAATGCTTCTTTGACCATTTTTTCACAACTCCTTCACATACTAGTTTGTGTTTTGATAAAGCTTTTATAATATTCTTCCAGCGATGAGCACCCTGGCTCCACTCCATTTTTAAAGGATGTGAGGGCTCTAACCATTGCCCGGGCTGTATCTAAAGAAGTAAGCAAACTTATACCGCTTTCTATGGCTCCCCTTCTGATTTTAAAGCCTGTTGTCTCCTGCCGTCTACCCTTTGTCGGAGTATTAATTACAAGTTGTATTTTCTGTTTGAGGAGTTCCTTTTTAAATTTATCCGCCGGAACCCTGGTATTTACCATATTAGCTTTTACGCCATTATCGTTCATAAAAACAGCAGTTTCTTGCGTTGCCGCAATTTCATAACCCAACCTTTGGAATTCCTTTGCAATATCCAGGCCTTCTTTTTTATCTTTATCTGCCAGCGAAAAGAAAACACCGCCCTTTTTCAACTTAAAGCCACTCGCCAGTAATGCCTTGTAAACTGCAATTTCAGGTGTCCCGTCTATTGCAAGTACCTCTCCGGTGGATTTCATCTCCGGTCCCAGGGAAACTTCAACTCCCTTTAGCTTTTCAAATGAAAATACCGGCGCCTTGACTGCCACAAAGGGAGGATTCGGACCAATGCCGTTTTTATAGCCCTGTTTTAAAAGCGACTCTCCAAGCATAACTTTCGTTGCCAGTTTAACAAGCGGTACACCCGTCACCTTGCTGATTATAGGCACAGTTCGCGATGCCCTGGGATTTACTTCCAGTACATACACTCCATCATCATTAACCACAAATTGAATATTTATTAGTCCCTTAATTTTAAGTGCCTTTGCTATACTACACGTATATGCAGCTATTTTTTCCTTTTCTTCCGGACTTAATGAAATTGCAGGATAAATAGCCATACTGTCCCCGGAATGGACCCCGGCCTTCTCTATATGCTCCATGATACCCGGAATAAATGTTGTTGTACCGTCACTAACCGCATCCACTTCTATTTCCCGACCCTGGAGGTACTTATCAATCAATACTGCACGGTTAGTATCAAATTTCAGCGCCGAATCAATGTATTCAACGAGTTCTTCACTGCTGCGGACAACTTCCATGGCCCTTCCCCCTATCACATAAGAAGGACGTACCATAACCGGATAGCCAATTTTTTCTGCAATTTCGAGCGCTTCATCCTTAGACCGTGCTGAAGATGCCTTGGCCTGGGGAATACGGAGTTTTGTAAGTAACTTTTCAAACTTATCCCTATCTTCGGCACAGTCTATGGACTCAGGGGGTGTTCCAAGGATGTTCACCCCGTACTCTTTAAGATTTTCCACAAGGTTGATAGCTGTTTGTCCTCCAAATTGTACCATTACCCCCAGCGGTTTTTCCAGTTCAATAACATTCAACACATCTTCCGGGGTTAACGGTTCAAAATATAACTTTCCTGAAGTGTCAAAGTCGGTACTGACAGTTTCCGGGTTATTGTTTATGATAATCGATTCCACTCCCGCTTCTTCCAGAGCCCAGGCACAGTGAACAGAGCAATAGTCAAATTCTATTCCCTGACCGATCCTGATGGGACCTGAACCCAGTACCACTACTTTCTTCTTGTCATCGGGTATTGATTCATTTTCCTCATCATAGGTTGAATAGTAGTAAGGAGTGGTTGCTTCAAATTCTGCTGCACAGGTATCAACCATTTTATAAACAGGAGTTATTCCTGACTTTCTTCTTTTCTTCCTAATCTCCCGTTCACTTGTTCTCATGGTGTTGGCAATTTGCTTATCGGATATCCCCAAATCCTTACACTCTTTTAATATTTCCGGAGTTAAGTTTCCTTCTGCAAGTTTTTCCTCAATCTCAACAATTTTCCTTATCTTAACAAGGAAAAAATAATCTATGGCTGTTAAATTATAAAGCTCCTTTAAGGTCCATTTCCTACGAAAGGCCTCTGCTATTACAAAGAGTCTTTCATCATCCGGATGCTGCAAACGGTGTTCAATCTGCATATCGCTCCAGCTACCCGCTTCCGGATGTCGTAAACTCACAGTACCCATCTCCAGGGAACGAACGGCCTTCATCAAGGCGGCTTCAAAGGTCCTATCGATAGCCATTACCTCCCCTGTCGCCTTCATCTGGGTACCCAGGTTGCGGTCTGCGTACGAAAACTTATCGTAAGGCCAGCGGGGTATTTTAACAACAACATAATCCAACGCCGGTTCAAAACAGGCTGTGGTTTTGCCCGTTACAGGGTTTTTGATTTCATCCAGCCTTTTACCTATTGCTATTTTAGCCGCCACTTTGGCAATTGGATATCCTGTAGCTTTGGAGGCAAGCGCACTGGAACGACTTACGCGGGGATTCACTTCAATTACATAGTAGCGGTTGCTATACGGATTTAAAGCAAACTGGACGTTACAACCTCCTTCAACCTGGAGCGCCCTGATAATTTTAATGGAAGCAGAACGCAAAAGCTGGTATTCCATATCGCTCAAAGTCTGGGAAGGGGCCACCACAATACTGTCGCCGGTGTGGATTCCAACCGGGTCGATATTTTCCATGTTACAAATGGTAATACAGTTATCTGCTCCATCGCGAATCACTTCATATTCAATTTCTTTCCAACCGGCTACACTTTTTTCCAAGAGCACCTGGTTTACAAGACTGTTTCTCAGACCACTGTCCACAATTTCCTCAAGCTGCACCCGGTTATGAGCAATACCTCCTCCGGTGCCTCCCAGGGTATAGGCAGGCCTTACAACCAGCGGGTAACCAACCTTCTCCACAAATTCCAATGCTTCTTGCAGGTCATTTACAATGGCGCTTTCGGGAACAGGCTCACCTATTTCCATCATTGTCCTTTTAAACATTTCCCTGTCTTCAGCCTTCATGATTGCTTCGACCGGAGTCCCCAAAAGCTCGACATCATACTTTTTGAGTATACCCCCTTTTTCGAGCTCCAACGCCAGATTCAACCCTGTCTGTCCCCCTAGGGTTGGGAGAAGACCCCAGGGTTTCTCTTTTTTTATTACCTCTTCTAAAAATTCTACCGTTAAAGGTTCCAGGTAAACTTTATCTGCAATATTGCTGTCAGTCATGATGGTGGCAGGATTGCTGTTAACTAAAACTACTTCCATTCCTTCTTCCTTTAGTGCCTTACAGGCCTGAGTTCCCGCATAGTCAAATTCGGCAGCCTGGCCGATCACGATGGGACCCGAGCCAATGACAAGTACCTTTTGTGCTGTTTTAGGTGCCATTAGATTACCTCCTTTACGCCACCCCGGTCCTTTTGGACTCCATTAATTCAACAAATTTGGGAAACAAGTAGCCCGAATCAAGTGGTCCCGGAGCAGCTTCGGGGTGATACTGAACTCCGAAAACCGGAAGCTCTTTGTGGGCAATGCCCTCTACAGTACCGTCGTTGAGATTTTTGTGGGTCATCACAAGTGAGTCCGGTAACTCAGGAGATACTGCATAGCCATGATTTTGAGACGTTATGTAAACACGTCCCGTTTTTAAATCTTTAACAGGGTGATTTGCTCCCCGGTGTCCAAATTTCAGCTTATAAGTATCCGCTCCAAATGCCATCGCAATTAGCTGCTGACCCAGGCAAATTCCAAAGACAGGAAAATGTTTACATAATTCCCTGATTGTCTGTGTTGCTCCGGGTACATCCTTGGGGTCACCAGGTCCATTTGAAAGGAAAATTCCATCCGGTTCCGCCTTTATTATTTCTTCCGCCGGAGTAAAGCTGGGAACTACTGTCAAATCACAACCTGCCTCCTGCAATCTCTTTAAAATACTGTGCTTAATACCGAAATCCATTACAATAACCCTTTTGCCGTTTCCCGGAATACGATACGGTTCAGGGGTAGTAACTTCCTCAACGTAATTTTGTCCCTGGATCTTGAAGTTTTGAACTTGCTGAAGCAGGCTGGATATATTGATTTCATCTCCTGAAGTATTGATTATTATTCCGCGCATTACCCCGGAGGTCCTCAGCCTTTTTGTAAGGGCTCTTGTGTCAATACCTGCCAGGCCTATTATTTTGTTCCTTTGCAGGTAGCCGTTCAGTGTTTCCCTTGCTTTCCAGTTACTGGGTTCAGCACAGCTCTCCCTTACTATAAATCCCTTCACCTTTGGTCCTGTTGATTCGCTGTAGTCATTGTTCAAACCGTAATTGCCAATTAACGGGTAGGTCATTGTCACAATCTGCCCCGTATAGGAAGGATCAGTTAAAACCTCCTGGTAGCCTGTCATGGAAGTATTAAAGACTACTTCCCCCAGGTTAGCTCCCTTGTAGCCAAAACCTTTACCGTAAAAAACACTCCCGTCTTCAAGTACTAGGGCTGCCTTCACTTGCCATCACCCATTTCCTCAAATACGAAGTTAACTTTTTCTAAAGCAGTATCTATTTCATCCCTGGTTACATTAAGGGGCGGTAAGAAACGGAGAACATTTTTACCTGCCGGGCTTAAAAGGAGTCCTTTTTCCAGGCATTTTTTGACTACAGGTACTGCCTCAATTTCTAATTCCATACCTACCAGCAGTCCCAGGCCCCTTACTTCTCCTGCAAAGGAATATGTGCCGGAAATTTCCTTTAAACCTTCAACCAAATACTCACCCATCTCTTTAGCATTTTCCGGTAGCTTTTCTTCCAGCATTGTTGTTATAACAGCTTCTGCAGCAGCACATGCCAGGGGATTACCCCCAAAGGTGGAGGCATGGTCCCCGGGAGCAAAACTTTCCGCTACACGTTCCTTGGCAAGCATGGCCCCAATGGCGGTTCCCCCGCCTAAAGCCTTGGCAAGTGTCATAATGTGGGGTTCCACTCCGTAATTTTGATAGCAGAACAGTTTTCCCGTTCTCCCCATACCGCACTGGACTTCATCAAATATCAGGAGAATATCCTTCTCTTTACAGAGTTTTTGTATTTCTTCTAAAAACTCCTTATTAGCAACATTTACCCCGCCTTCACCCTGAACAGGTTCAAGCATAATGGCGCATACATCATCTGTGACACTCTCTTTTAAGGCTTCAAGATCGTTAAAGGGGACGTACATGAAACCTTCCGGCAGCGGCTCATAGCCCTTCTGAACCTTTTCCTGCCCCGTAGCTGTTAGTGTTGCATAGGTCCTGCCGTGAAATGATTTTTTCATTGTGATAATCCGGTAACAATTCTCACCGTGGTGTTTTTTACCGTACTTCCTGGCAAGCTTGATTGCTGCTTCATTTGCTTCAGCACCGCTGTTACAGAAGAATGTTTTGTCGAAGGCGCTGTTTTCTGCCAGTAGCTTTGCAACCTTGACCTGGGGCTCTATCCAGTAGAGGTTTGAGCAGTGGAAGAGCTTCTCGCTCTGCGCCCTGATTGCAGCAGTAAGCTTTGGATGACAGTGGCCAAGGGAAGTTACGGCAAGTCCACCTACAAAATCAAGATATTCTTTGCCATCTGCATCCCATACCTTGCTTCCCTTGCCTTCTACCAGTGCCACAGGGAAGCGTGCATAAGTATTCATCACATATTGGGTTCCCTCTTCTATTATTGTACTGTTATTCATTATCGTCCTCCTCACGGTCATTAATTACCATAGTTCCTACACCCTGATCGGTAAATACTTCAAGAAGTGGTGAATGGGGTGTTCTGCCGTCAATGATATGGGCGCTTTTCACGCCGCCTTCTAAGGCCTTTACACAGCATTTAAGTTTGGGAATCATCCCCCCGGAGATTATTCCTTCTTCAATTAAATTTTGAACTTCAGAAGATTTAATAGTTGATATGAAGGATTCCTCATCATTCATATCCTTGTAGATACCCTTGACATCCGTTAAAAGCATTAATTTTTCCGCTTTCAGGCACGCAGCCAGCTCTCCGGCCACAGTATCAGCATTGATGTTATAGCTCTGCCCGTCGGGCCCCACACCTACGGGAGCCACCACCGGGATATAGCCCTGCTGCATCACTGTGTGCAAAATGGCAGGGTTTATTTTTTTGACTTCCCCAACATAACCCAGATCACTGCTTTGGGGAATGGCTTCGATAATTTCCCCGTCTTTTCCGGAAAAGCCAAGCGCCTTGCCACCATGGCGGCTGATGCTGCTTACGATACATTTATTGACTTTCCCAACTAAAACCATTTCCACAATATCCATTGTTTCAGCGTCAGTTACCCTTAAACCATTAATAAATTCCGATTTTTTGCCGATTTTATCAAGCATTGTACTGATTTCAGGTCCGCCACCGTGTACTATAACAGGATGCATTCCCACATATTTCATAAGAACTGCATCCATAGCCACCGTCTGCTTTAACTCATCATTTAGCATGGCATGACCGCCGTACTTTATTAAAATCGTTTTACCGTAAAATCTCTTAATATAGGGCAGGGCTTCAACCAAGATATTAGCCCTTTCCGCCGGAGATAAAGTTGTCATTTTGCGCCCTCCTTATGAGCGGTAATCGGCATTTATTCTTACATACTCATAGGACAAATCGCAGCCCCATGCCTTTGCAGAATAAGTACCGTCATGAAGGTCTATCACTATTTTGATTTCTTTTTCCTTTAATATTTCAGCTGCCTTTTCCTCGCTGAAATTTAAGCCCATTCCGGCCTCCATCATCTGCTCCCGGCCCCAGTCGCTTTCCAGGAAAACATCAACCTTATCCGGGTCGAAATTGGCGCCGGAATTACCCACTGCCATGATGACCCTTCCCCAGTTTGCATCTTCGCCAAAGATTGCTGTTTTCACAAGGTTTGATTCAGTTACCTTGCGGGCAGCCTTGCGCGCATCTTCCGAAGTAGCTGCATTTTTCACCTCTACTTCCAGTACCTTTGTAACACCTTCTCCATCCTCTACAATCTTTTTGGCTAAGGACTTGCAAATTTCGTATAAGGCTTCCTTAAACTTTTCGTAAGTAGGTCCTTCCATTTCTACAGGTGAATTTCCGGCTGCCCCGTTTGCAAGTACCAGAACCATGTCATTTGTACTTGTATCACCATCTACGCTTATCATGTTAAAGGTTTCATTAACAACTTCCCTTAAAGCATGTTGTAAAACCTTAGAAGATATTGCTGCATCTGTGGTTATAAAACCCAGCATAGTTGCCATATTGGGATGAATCATACCTGAACCCTTTGCTATGCCACCAAGGGTTACTGTTTTTCCGTCCAGGTCCACTATGACAGTTTCCTCTTTGGGAACAGTGTCTGTAGTCATTATTCCTTCGGCAGCAGCTAAACCACCGGTTTTTGACAACTTGCTGCACGCGTCTTCAATTCCTTTTTGAATTTTATCCATGGGAAGGGTAACACCAATTACCCCGGTCGAAGCTACCAGCACCTCCTCTTTTGGAATGCCCAGTAACTCACCACTCAAAGCTGCCATCTCCCTGGCATCCTCAAGTCCCCTCTTGCCTGTACAGGCATTTGCAACTGCGCTATTGACAACAATTGCCCTGGCATGACCTGCAGTTTTCTTTAAATGTTCCATATTTACTATTACAGGTGCTGCCTTCACAGCATTTTGGGTAAAAACACCCGCTGCTGCGGCGGGAGTTTCGGAAAAAATTACCGTCACGTCTTTTTTAGCCTTTTTTAAACCTGCGTGAACCCCGCTTGCAATGAACCCTTTCGGTGCGCACACACCTGTAATATTTTCTTTACATCCACACTCAATTGCCATCTGTATTACCCCCCTGAGTAAGCATCAAATTATTTATGGATAAACGGCCGTATTAGTGAGTCCCGTCTTTTCTTCCAGTGCAAATAAAATATTCATATTTTGTACCGCCTGGCCGGCAGCGCCTTTAATTAAATTATCTATCACAGAGACAACTACCAGCCGGCCGGTTCTTTCATCAAGCGTCAGATTTATAAAGCAGTTGTTCGTTCCCGCTACCAGCTTTGTGCCCGGCCAGATGCCCGGTTTCAAAACCTTAACAAAGTATTCGTCCTGATAGGCTTCTTCATATATCCCCCTCACTTCCTCAAGGGAAAGTGTTTTCTTAAGCTTGACATATACCGTACTCAATATCCCCCGCGTCATAGGAGTAAGGTGAGGGGTAAACAGCAGGTTTACTTTTTCTCCTGCAATATTTGTAAGCTCCTGCTCAATTTCCGGCGTATGGCGATGGGAAGCCACCCCGTAGGCGGAAATGCTTTCATTGCAGATCGAATAAAGCATTCCAACCTTGGCCTTTCTACCGGCTCCTGAGACCCCTGACTTGGAGTCAATTACTATATCATTCGTCACTATGAGATTTTCCTTTAATGCCGGCATTAGGGCCAGAATTACACTTGTAGGGTAACACCCTGGATTAGCAACAATGTCAGCATCTTTTATTTTGACACGGTGTACTTCAGGTAGCCCGTAAACCGCTTTCTCAAGTAATTCCTGTGCAGTATGCTCCGTCTTGTACCACTTTTCATAGTCTTCAGCAGATTTAAGGCGAAAGTCGGCTCCCAGGTCTATTATCTTTTTACCCTGGTTGTATGCTTCTTTTACCACTCCGGCGGAGTGGCCGTGGGGAAGTGCTATAAAAATAACATCGCTTTCTGCTACTACCTGCTCCGGGTCCAGATCGGAAAGTATGCAGTCCACTTTACCTGACAGGTGAGGGTAAACTTCCGAGATGTTCATGCCTGCGTATGTTTGAGATGTGAGAAGCGAGATTTCAACTTGCGGGTGTTCTGCCAACAAGCGAACCAGTTCAATTCCCGAAAAACCCGTAGCGCCTATAACTCCTGCTTTAATCATTGCAAATCCTCCTTATGCATAAATATTCGCTCGTATGTATATTGGTTATAATTATACATAGCTTTGCATGAAAATGCAATGGCTTTTTTGTTAATTTTTGATTAAAACTCGCTCTTTAGTGAAGAAAAAAGCCGGGTGGATGATGGACATCCCTCCGGCTAGTTTACAATTTATTTACATCTTACTAATCCAAGATATCTTTTGGTTTTCCAACTCTAACTATTTGGCCTTCCTTTAAAATTACTACTCTATCGGCAATAGCTTTAGAATCTTCCCTATCATGTGTTACAAAAATAGATGTTATTCCGGTCTGCTTTATTATTTTTCTCAAGTCTTCCCTTATTTTACATTGTAAATCTGCGTCCAAATTACTAAAAGGCTCATCCAATAATAATAAGGAAGGACTGGGTGCCAGAGCTCTGGCCAGCGCCACTCTTTGCTGCTGGCCACCGCTTAATTCGTAAGGATACCTGTCCTTAAAGTCTTCCAAGTTCACCAGGTTTAAAACTTCCTGCAATCTTTTATTTTTGTCTTTTTTAGTTAATTTTTTCAGTCCAAACTTGATATTTTGGGCTGCCGTCAGGTGGGGAAATAAGGCATAATCCTGAAAGACCATTCCGATACCTCTTTTTTCAGGCAATACAAAAGTGTTATTATCCACAATCACCCGATCATTTATTCTAATCAGACCGCTGCTCGGTACTTCAAGTCCTGAAATCAATCTCAAAACGGTACTTTTCCCGCTTCCACTCTCACCTAAAATAGAAATAATTTCTCCTTTTTCTATCTCAATAGTAAAATCTTTTAAAATTTTTTCTTTAGAGTTTTTATACTTAAAATTTAACCCCTTTATCTGCACATACATCACTTAGTCCTCCTTATCTCCTACTTTGTAAAAATAATATATGGAAATAGCACTGATCAATATAATAATAAGAGAAGAAATGGCCGCTTCATGTATCATTTCATCATTTGCATATTCAAATGATTTAGTGGCTAAAGTATTAAAATTAAACGGTCTTAATATTAAAGTAAGGGGTAATTCCTTTAAAATATCAACAAAAACAAGCAGAAAGCCTCCTAAAATTGCAGGCTTCAGCATTTGTAAATCCACTTTGAAGAAAGTTCGGGTTACACTCATTCCAAGTGTTCTGGAAGCTTCGTGAAATTTAGTACCAATTTTTTCAAACCCTGCCTCTATAGAATTATAGCCAATAGCTAAAAACCTGATAGTATAAGCAAAAATGAGCATTACAATACTTGTGCTCAATACCAGTTTACTTGAATTAGGGTTTAGCATTTTATAAAACCAGAACAATTGCTTATCGAAGTTTACAAAAAATACTATCACACCAATTGCTATGACAGCCCCCGGAATAGAGTAACCTATCACCGTAACTTTGGAATATATTTTGGAAAGTAAGTTTTCATTAATTCTGCAGTTATTGGCAATTATAATTGCTATAATAACAATTACACTGGAGGAAAATAAAGCTACCAACAATGAATTTAAAATTAGTCCCAATAACCTGATACTTAAAATACTTTGATAGGTCAAAAATGCCCAATGAACTAGTTGCAAGGTTGGAATTAAAAAACCAAGACTAAAAATCATTAGACAATACCCAAATGCCAATTTCCCTTTGATCCCTTCCAGTTTTATACGAGAAATGGGACTGTATTTTGCAGTGGTATAGCTAAACTTCTTTCTTCCCCTGAGAAACTTCTCTAACATCAATAATGAAAAAACCAGACACATTAATATAGCTGACAGTTTGACCGCCGAATCCAGATCGCCCATAGCAAACCAGGTCTTAAAGATCGCTGTGCTAAACGTGGGGATTCCGAAATATTTCACAACTCCATAATCATTTAGTACTTCCAATATAACCAGGCTCACACCACCTACAATTGCAGCCCTTGATACCGGTAATACTACATACAAAAAAATTTCAAAAGAATTCCTTCCTAACACTCTGGCATTTTCTATTAAGGCTGCGGACTGTTTTTCCAAAAACGATTTAGTGATGATATACACGTAAGGAAATAAAAACATGGTAAATATAAATATTGCACCTTCCGGGGACATAACATCAAAATATTTTTGCTGAACGGATATATTTAAAGAATTTCTCAAAAACGTCTGAATGACACCGGTATAGTTCAATAAACCTTGATATGTATACGCAGCTATATATGGAGGAATTGCCAATGGTAAAACCAATCCCCATTTAAAAAATGCTCGCAAAGGAAAATCATATATGGAAATCATCCAGGCCAAACTTGTACCTATAATAATGGTAAAAAACCCTGTAAACGTAATTAATATCACCGAATTAACCAAATAATCCTTTAAAAGATACTCTTTGATGTGATTCCAATTTTCATTAGGTTCATTAAAAACATTAAGTACAATATTTAAATTCGGTAAAATAACCAGTAATATAAAAATGAAACTCAAAACCGCCCAAATATTTAAGTTCAATTTCAAATGTCTGATTGTAAGCATTCTTAACACTTCCTTCGCATTTCAAAAATAGCTCGCTATTTTTAAAAAGCAGCCTGAACAGGCTGCTTTTCTAATACTACTTCCAACCGACTTCATTAAATATTTTTACTGCCTTACTGTTGTACTCCCCTAATTTGGAAAGATTAATGCTTTGAGATTTAAATTCTCCCCATGATTTCAACAGATCTGAAGGCTCTACCGCAGGATTTGCAGGATATTCATAGTTAGCTTCAGCAAATTGTTTTTGAGCTTTGGCGCCCGATAAAAATTCCATAAGCTTTATTGCGTTTTCTTCATTTTTAGCATGTTTTGTTAGTCCTACTCCACTAACGTTAATATGGGTTCCGGTACTATCCTGATTAGGGAAGAATATTCCTACATTTTGAGCTACCTTAACTTCCTCAGGATTGGAAGAGTTTAGCATCTTGCCAATATAGTATGTATTCATAATTGCAAGATCTCCTTCTCCCGCAACAACTGCCGTCGCCTGGGCCCGATCATTTCCTTTCGGTTCTCTAGCCATGTTTTCTACTATTCCTTGTGCCCATTCCTTAGCCTTTTCTTCACCATGGAGAGCTATAAAAGAAGCCAGCAAAGATTGATTGTAAATGTTAGATGATGACCTTACAAGAATTTTACCTTTCCATTTAGGATTTGTCAGATCTTCATAGGTTGACAGTTGTGAAGGATTTACTCTCTCTTTGGAGTAAACTATAACCCTGCCCCTTACGGTTAACCCGAACCACTCGTTATCCCGATCTCTCAAGTTTTGAGGGATATTTTCGAATAAAATTTTGCTCTCTACAGGCTGCAATAAACCTTTTACTTTAGCTCTATGTAATCTTCCGGCATCTGCCGTAATCAAAAGGTCGGCCTCCGTATCCTTTCCTTCTCTTGCCAGTCTTTCAATTAATTCATCAGACTTACCTTTAACAACATTTACCTTGATGCCTGTTTCCTCAGTAAATAATTCATATAATTGTTGATCAGTATCGTAATGCCTGTCGGTATAAAGGTTTACAACTTCTTGCTTTGCATTTGCAACCTCTTCCTGTGAACCCGAACAACCTGCAAGGAGCGCCAGCGACAAAAGCATGACGCAAGACAATAAAAGTGCTACAAATGTTCTTCTCATTTTTTCTGCCTCCTTAAAAGTTTTTCATGTTTTAATTGAAAATGATTTTCGATATCATTTATTTTAATTGATAATCTTTCTCATGTCAAGAGAAAAAAATTTTTCTGCAAAAAAAAACAACCCCTTATACTGTCTTGTTCCCAATCCATATAGCTGCCTAATTCCTCATCTTCTTCTAATTCCTCTGCAATGCTCAAATACTCTTCCTGAATCTCCACAATCTCGCCGGTTTTTTTATTAAGATAATATTTCCATTCATCCATCAAACAATCAAGTGTATCAGCTATGTGTTTTATAATTACTGGTTTCATCCTATAACCTCCTACTGTGTTTTACTATAAATATTTTAAAGCACTTCACCTTTTTCAGCAATGCTATTCTTTTCAGCGCTAAACGTATACTTTATAAGATTTTATTAATATTTATTATGGATAAAATAGCTATCATTGGAAATACTAGAAAAAGGGAGGTGTTGAATTGGCTGATTTTATCTGCGACCGTCAATGTACTTACCAGAGAGGAAATGAATGCCAGCTAGGCTTACAAGGTTTAAGCGGAGAAATTACAATGCCCGGTTTTTGTCCGAGGTTGAATAAAAATAAACACGTGAAGTTAGAATCGGAGATTTAGATTTAAATAAATTAAGCGAGGCAGAGAAGGTTCTACCTCGCTTACTAGCTTCCCAAATAATTGGGTTCAATATATATTTAACTAGTAATCATTTTTAAGATATTTATAGAAGCTTTAAAACCCATGAATAACATTTCATATAAATATTTTATTAAATTTCTCATGCCAAAAAATTAATTCAGATAAAACATGTATGATATGACGTCTAGACTCATTTTTATATTACATCATTTATTTCAAATTTTTTAACAATAGAATTATACTCACTTAGTCCTAATTGATTAATTTTTTCAACACTTGGAATACCCTCATCAGTCCAATTGCGATATGAATAATAATCATCAAGCATTGAAACTAAAGGAGGCAATTTGTTTTCAGCACCACCAGTAGGACGTGGTTGTGAAATTAATCTTTCGGGTAAAATATCATCTTTTCGAGTAATTCCTTCTCTTACATTATAGAGGCGTTTTAAATTGTACAGCCTTTCGCCACTTTCTAATAATTCAGTAATACTAACGTTCCATCCAGTTACTAAATTAACCCATTCAACTATATCTTTTAAAGAAATACCGCTATAAAGGATAAATTTGCATAGTTTTAGAGAATCAAATACACTAGATAAATTTTGCATAATAGCAGTCATACGCCCTTTATTTTCAACCTCAAAACGATCAACAGTTTCTGGGTAACCAATTTCGGGTAATGCGAAAGCTAATTCTAAGGCATAACTCATAGCTTGCAAATGACAAGCTCCTCTATTACTAGTAGCATAAGCGACAGCTGTACTAAAAACTGCACGAGGATCATGAGCAGGTGGTTCCAGTCCCTTTACATGAATTGCAAATTCATCTGCTCCTTTCCCTATTGTGTCAGCCGCATTTTTTACTCCTTTACCTAATATTTTACCAATTCCCTTTTGTTCCGCTATGAGTTTTATTAATTGTAAAACACTATCAGCATTTCCCCAGTCAAGCTTAATTCCACCTGTATCTTCTAAAGTTAATATGCCTTTTTCATAAGCTTCCATAGCAAAAGCTATAACTCCACCGGTAGATATCGTATCCATACCATATCTATTACAAAGTTCATTCGCTTTGGCCACAGCATTCAAATCACCAACTAATAAATAAGCCCCTAAAGAAGACACTGTTTCATATTCTGGTCCTGCACCTTCAACATCTGCATAAGGCCCTTCTGCTACTTTTACTTTTCTCCCGCACCCAATAGGACAAGTGGGACAGTGATATACGCCTGTAAGAATAGTAGAAGCCATTCTTTGACCGGATATGTTCTTTGCTTCTTCCCAATTACCTAACTGCCAATTTTTTATGGGTAAGTTTCCAATACGTTCCATGGTTTCAATTCCGCCTGAGGTCCCATAGGCACGCCTAACTTTAGTATTTTCTTTTATTAAAGGTACTAGTTTCTTAATGTTTTCCCTGAGTTTATTTTCGTTATTTACATTAACTTTTCCTGTTCCACTAACAGCAATAGCTTTTAATTTCTTGGATCCCATTACAGCACCTAAGCCAGTACGTCCTGCTGTTCTGGCATCCTTTCCATCAGTAAAAATTCCCGCAAATCTTACCAGGTTTTCTCCAGCAGGTCCTATACAAGCTATAGTGCTCCCTTTTCCTGTTACTTCTTTTATGGCTTTTTCAGTTTCATAAGTATCCATACCCCAATAGTCAGTTGCATCATGAAATGTAATTTTGTTATCAGTGATATTAATAAATACAGGGTCGGAAGCAGTTCCTTTAATTATCAAACCATCATAACCAGCTTTCTTTAATTTGAGTCCCCAGGAACCACCACAATCAGACTCTCCCCATAATCCTGTTAAGGGTGACTTCGATACTACAGCAAACCTGGATGATGTAGGTACTTTGGTTCCTACCATTGGTCCAGTCATGAAAATCAGTATATTTTCTGGGCCTAAAGGATCGGTGTTTGTATTAGTCATATCCATTAACCACTTGGCAGCTAGACCGCTTCCACCGATATATAACCTATAAAGTTCTTCTGGAACCTCAAAGTTTTCAACTGCTTTTTTATCTAAATCAATTATTGCCACCTTTCCGTGTAAACCATTATTCATAAAATTCCTCCTGTTCATGTCATTTTTACATTGTAGATATGATTTGTAAATATTTCACCATATTATATTTTGTTACCCACCTGCAATGGGAGGATAAATTTCCACGTTACCGTTTAAAGGCAATAAATCATTACCACTATAAACTTTATTATTTACAACTATGGTCAGTTCAGTGAGATTTTGGGAATTACTAATTGCCAAATTTCTCAATTTGGGAATTTTATGAAACAAAATTTGATATAATTCATTTACTGTTATTGCTTCTTTTATAGCAATATCGTAATAGTTATTTTTGACAAGATCTTTTAAAAAAGATTTAAAAATAACCCGAATTTCTTTCACCCCATTTTTAATTATTTTAGTATGTATTTCTTACAGAGCTTTTTTCAAGATATTTAAAACTTCATCATAGGATACATCCCGTGGATTTGGTTTAATTTGACGTTCGTTAGTCATGGCATCTCTAGCTAATTCTTCTAAATCGGTATCCTTAATACTTAGTGAACGAAGGTTTTGGGGAATACCTATGTCTATAGACAAATCTCTTACAGCCGTTACTGCTTTTTCCGCGGCCTTTTTATCTGACAGTCCCTCCGTATTTTCGCCCAGAGCAATAGCTATCTGTTTAAATTTTTCAAAACTACTAACGGAATTCCATTCCATCACATAAGGTAACATGATAGCATTAGCTATTCCATGAGGTACATGACATTGACCACCAAGGGACATAGCAATACCGTGTACCATTCCTGTAGCAGCATTACCAAAAGCCAACCCAGCATAAGTGCTGGCAATTGCCATATTTTCACGAGCTTCAATATTTTTACCATCCACTACAGCTCGTCTTAAATATTTCCCAATCAAAGATATGGATTTAAGTGCATACATATCTGTCCATGGAGTACTAAACCTGGAAATATAAGCTTCTATAGCGTGGGTTAATGCATCCATGCCTGTTGAAGCAGTAACATTTGCAGGTATAGTGAGCATTAAACTAGAATCAATTATAGCAACATCAGCAAATAAATATCGACTTACAATTCCTTTTTTAGTTTTTTTATCAGGTATACTTAATACACTTACATTTGTAACCTCACTGCCTGTACCAGCGGTAGTAGGAATAATTATCTTTGGTAAACCCCTGTTAGGAACTTTTTCAATTCCCAGGAAATCAGAAACTTCCCCTTCATTGGTCATCATGATTGACGCAACTTTTGCTATATCAATGGGACTTCCTCCACCCAAAGCAAGGATAAAATCATATCCTCCCTGTTTAACAAAATTACTACATTTTTCTGCTGTTTCAATACTAGGATCACTTTCAATTTCACTATATATATCAACAGTTAATCCAAATTCTTTTATAATATTGTAAATACGTTCTGCAAGTCCAGCTTTAACTATACCAGCATCCGTAATTATTATAGGTTTCTTACATTTAAACCATTCCATAACTTCCTTAAGGTTTTCAATTGAATTATACCCAGTCATAACAATACTAGGCCCTTTAAAAATATTTGCCATTTAAAATTGCACCTCCGTGAAAGAAATTATTCATTCAAATTAATACTTCAAAATACAAGTATTTTTTATTTAATAAATTTTTTTGCGAATTTTGTTAAGCCACCTGCATTTATTATATCTCTAACAAATTCAGGTAATGGGGTTGCTTCAAAGCTCAAATTTTTAGTTTCGTTATATATAACTCCGTTTTCTAAGTCAATGGAAATAACATCTCCCTCATCACTTTCATCAAAAGCCTTAGAACACTCAAAAACAGGTAGACCAATGTTAATACAATTTCGATAAAATATTCTAGCAAATGATTTAGCTACAACACATTTAATACCCGCACCCTTAATAGCAATTGGAGCATGTTCTCTGGAACTTCCACAACCAAAGTTAGTATCTGCCATAATTATATCTCCAGTATTTATCTCATCATAAAATCCTGGTCTAATTCCTTCCATACAGTGCTTACCTAGTTCCTTTTCATCTTGAGTATTTAAATATCTTGCTGGTATAATAGCATCAGTGTCTACATCCTTTGGGAATTTACGTGCAATTCCTTTTATTTTCATATTATTCTACCTCCTCAGGACTAGCAATTCGTCCTAAAATTCCTGATGCAGCTGCTAATGCTGGATTGGTCAAGAAAACTTCACTATTTGGATGCCCCATTCTACCAACAAAATTTCGATTAGTAGTAGAAACTGCTCTCTCACCTTCTGCTAATAAACCCATATGTCCTCCCAAACAAGGACCACAGGTAGGAGTACTGAAAGCTGCACCAGCTTCTACAAAAATGTCAATTATTCCTTCTTTTAATGCCTCTCGATAAATTTGTTGTGTTCCTGGAAATACCAGCATTCTTACATTTGGATGTATCTTTCTTCCTTTAAGTATTTCAGCAGCAATACGTAAATCTTCAAGTCTACCGTTAGTACATGACCCAATTACTACTTGATCTATTTTAATATTATCAATCTTACTTATTGGTTGTACATTTGCCGGACTAGGAGGACAGGCTACTAATGGTTCTAATTCGCTGACATCTATCTCAATAGTTTCTGCATATTGAGCATCCTTGTCACTAATTTCTATTTGATAGTCCCTCTGTGCTCTTTCCGAAACATATTCCAATGTAATATCATCTGGTGCAATAAAAGCAGTTTTCCCACCTGCTTCTATAGCCATATTGCACATAGTGAATCTACTATCCATAGATAGACCTTCTATTACTTCTCCACAAAACTCCATTACCTGATACAAAGCGCCGTCTACACCTATTTTACCTATTGCAGCTAGAATAAGGTCTTTACCACTTACCCATTTTTGCAAATCTCCCTTAAATATAAACTTTATAGTTTCAGGTACCCGAAACCAAGCTTTTCCCGTAGCCATTGCCACTGCAGCATCAGTACTACCAATACCGGTTGCAAAAGCTCCAAGAGCACCATATGTGCAAGTATGAGAATCTGAACCTACAATTAACTCACCAGGTAGTACCAAACCTTGTTCTGGCAACAGAACATGTTCAATTCCCATTCGTCCTACTTCAAAATAATTAGATATCTGATGCTGTCTTGCAAATTCCCTCACCATTTTGGCATTAGCTGCTGATTTTAAATCTTTGTTGGGAGTAAAATGATCCGGAACTAAAGCAATTCGTTCTTTATCGAATACTTCTTTAGCACCTAAGGATTTAAATTGTTCAAAAGCTACTGGCGAAGTTATGTCATTTCCTAATACTAGATCAATATTGGCAAATACAAAATCTCCTGCTTTTACTTCTTTTTTACCTGCATGCTTTGCAAGTATTTTTTCTGCAGCAGTCATACCCATAGTACCATCTCTCCAATCCTTTTTATTTAAAATTAATTTAATAAATTAGGTAACAGTAGAACAATATTGGGAATAAATGTTATTAATAATAGTACCAAGATCATGGCTAATAAATAAATACATACATATTTTAATGTTTGTGATAGTGAAACATTTGTAATTCCACATGATATAAGTAAAGTTACACCTAATGGTGGAGTAATCATACCAACTGCCAAATTTACTATCATTAAAAGACCAAAATGTACCAAATTAATGTCATATTGAGCAGCTATAGGATATAACAAAGGGGCTAACATAATAATGGCGGCATTTGTTTCTAAAAATGTTCCAACAATAAGGAGAATAATATTAAGTAGTACGAGAAAAACAATCTTGCTAGAGGTAATACTCATCATTTTAATTGATACCCACTGCGGAATCTGTTCAATTGTAAGTAACCAACCGAAAAGTGAGGCAGTTGCGATAATTATCATAATAACTCCTGTGCTTATTGCTGTTTTTATTAAAATTTGATGTATTTTTTGCCAAGATAATTCTTTATATACAAACTTACCTATTATTAGACTGTATATTACTGCTACTACAGCACTCTCAGTTGGATTAAAAATTCCGGTTCTAATTCCCACAATTATTATTAAAGGCATCAAAAGGGCCAAAATAGATTCTTTAAATGCAATTACAGTTTCTTTTATGGTTGGCCTAGCTTCTCCTTCATAACCCATCTTAATAGCAATAATATAAGATACCAAAATAAGTATTATAGCCATCATCAACCCCGGGATTATTCCACCAATAAACAGGTCACCAATTGAGACTCCTCCAACTGATACACCATAAACAATTAAAGGTACACTAGGAGGAATTAAAACTCCAATAGTTCCAGCAGCACCTTGAACAGCTGCAACAAAACCTTTATTATAGCCACGCCTAAGCATAGCAGGTATTGTAATACTTCCAATAGCTGTGGTATCAGCAACTGCTGAACCTGAAATTCCCCCGAAAAATACACTTGCCAACACCGCAACGAAACTCATTCCTCCGCGCACATGCCCAACTAGTGCACCAGCAAATTTAATAAGGCGATTTGATATTCCTCCACTCTCCATCAAATTACCTGCTAATAAGAAAAATGGAACTGCCATTAAAGGGAAAGAATCTGCTGCAACAATTATTCGTTGAGGTATTACTTCTAAAGGAATGGGCGGAACTCGTACCAAAAGTGTAATTAAACTTGCTAATCCTAAAGAGAACGCTATAGGAACCCCTATTAAAAAAAACACAGCCAGCGAAACGAATAATACACCTACCATAACCATGCCCCCAAAGAGTATTGTTATTTGCTATCAAAAGCTTCTTGTTCCGTGAGAATCTAATTCAGATTCTTTTTTTATTACTTTTTTAAAAAATTCGTTAAATAGGAATAATAACATGGCAATCGCACTTAGAGGCATAACAATATAAACCAAACCAATCGGGATGCCAATTGCTGGTGAAGGCTGATGTATCGTAGATCTAACTAAATCTATTCCTTTAAATAAAAGTACAGTCAAAAAGGCAGATATAGAAATATCGTTTATAACCAGTACAACTTTCTTCATATTAGTTGGTAGGACTTGTAATAAAAGATCTACGTTAATATGCACCCCTTGTTTTAGGGCTAACGCTGAACCAAAAAATGTTATCCAAATTAACAAATATCTCGCTAATTCTTCACTCCAAGTTAAGGAATTGTGTAAAAAATATCGAGCAATTACCTGCATAAAAACAACTACTATCATAATAATCATCATTACGGCACAAAGTTGTTCCAAAACAGAAGTCATCCTGTTTATTAATTTCATTGCGATTACCTCCGAAATACACATAAAATAATATAAAACGAATTATCAAAGTAGGAAGAAAGCGGCAGCAAGAGATTCTTTTAAATTTTTATAGGTAATAATTTATTAAATTGATAACAAAAGCTCTTACTGCCACCTTTTCTTAAATTACTTAGTATCAATAATACTCTGTATCAAATCTGCTCCAATCTTTTCAGAAAACTGTTCATAAACGGGTTTAACTTTTTCACGGAACAATGAAACGTCTTCTATTGTATTAATTTTCATACCTCTTTCCTTCAGTTCCTTAGCTAGCTTTTCGTCCTCTTCTTGAATCAATTGACGCTCATATTTTTGAGCCTCACGAGCAGCTTCCATTATTATCTTCTGTATATCCGAAGGTAATCCATCAAAGAATTTCTTACTCATAACAAACGTAGCAGGCTGATACATATAATTGATAATAGTACAGTATTCTTGCACTTCATCTAAACGTGAACTAGCAATTATTGAAAGTGAGTTTTCTTGACCGTCAACAACTTTTTGCTCCAAAGCTGTGAATAACTCGGGAAATGCCATCGGAGTAGGATTTGCACCCATTGCTTCAATTGCAGCTATTTGCACCTTATTTTCAGGAGTACGAATCTTTAATCCTTCCATATCAGCAGGGGTTTTTATGGGCCTTTTGGAATTGGTTATTTGTCTAAAACCATTTTCCCAAAAGCATAGCCCCTTCAATTTGTGGTTAGATAATGAATCTAGCAGATCTTGTCCAATGGAGCCGTCCAATACCTTATAAGCATGTTTCCGATCCCTGAAAATAAATGGTAAATCTGTAACCATAAACTTAGGTTCAACAAGACCAAGCGTACCGCCAATAAGACCTCCATGAACTGTTCCTAACTGCATACCCTCGACCATATCTCGTTCACCACCGATTTGTCCACTGGGATACACTTCAACTTTATATGTACCTTCAGTTTTTTCTTCTACAATCTCGGCAAATTTTAGAAGACCTTTATGATAGGGATGCTCTGGTGCTAAAACATGTCCCACTGTAATAACTTTTGCCTCTTGGTTGTTAGATGCCCCCTCTTCCGCCTCGGTTGTGTTTCCACTTGAACACCCAATAATTAATAGACCTGTCAATACCAATACCAAAGAAATTAATAAAGTCTTTTTTCTCATTTTAACCCCTCCATCATATTTTTTTATAATTAAAATCCATTTACTAATTATCTACAAATTCTAAATTTTTTAAAAATATTACATTAAATTACCCAACTGCTTTTGCGTAAATATGACGCAGTTTATCTGCAATAGCATCACCCATTTCCTGGGTTGAAGAATTACCTCCAATGTCAGGGGTTCGAACATTTCCATCAATAAGGACCTCTTCAATAGCATTCAATACTCTTTCTCCCCATGCTTGCTCTCCTAAATGATCTAGCATTAGCTTTCCTGCCCATATAGTAGCAATTGGATTAACTCTATTTTTTCCTTTATCTTTAGGAGATGAGCCATGAACAGGTTCAAACATTGATGGATATTCTTTTTCCGGATTAATATTTCCGCTGGGAGCAAAACCTAAACCGCCCTGTAAAGCAGCACCCAAGTCAGTCAAAATGTCTCCAAAAAGGTTAGATGCAACTAACACATCAAATTTTTCCGGTTCTGTTACCATAAACATTGCCATAGCATCTACCAACACTTGACGTGCTTCAACATCCGGATAATCAGACTTAACTTCTTCAAAAATCTCATCCCAGAAAACCATTGAGTGCATTAACGCATTTGATTTTGTTATGCTTGCTATTTTTCCCCTCCTTTTTTCAGCTAATTTAAAGGCATAACGCATAATCCTTTCTGTTCCGGTACGAGTAAATAAGTTAACTTGAGCTACAGTTTCTAAAGAGGACCCAGTATAATGACGACCACCAATATCGGTATATTCTCCTTCCACATTTTCCCTAACATAGACCATATCAATTGGAAGATCTCGGTTTAAGTAACAAGGGGCACCTTGTAACCTTTTAACAGGACGAAGATTTACGTACTGATTAAAACCCCTTCTGATTTTATAAAGAAGTTGATGCGCTGGTATCCAATCTGGAACCTCGGGTAAACCAACAGCACCAAAATAAATTGCATCATACTTTTTCAAGATGTCCAGTGCATCATCTGGCATCATTTTGCCATTTTCAAGATAATATTCTGAGCCCCATGGAAAATATTCAAAGATGAATTCTAAATCACTATCAAGACTGGCTATTTTGTTAAGCACCTTCACCCCTTCTACAAGTACTTCAGGTCCTATTCCGTCTCCAGGTAATAACGCAATATTATATCGCCTCATTTTCTTACCTCCAAGCAGAAACCCTTAAAGTTTGTCAAATATTTAGTCAAGTTTTAATTGAATGTCACTCTTAAGTTAATATACAGGCGGCCACCTTTTGAAAATATACTATTGCAAAATGTATGCCAACCGTAAAAGCTCGAGATAACGTAGTATGGAGTTCGAACATTGTAACATTTATTAATATAAAAAAAATAAATGTTACAGTTTTATTTTATCTACTTTTAAAAAAACCTTGCTGTAAGTTTTTAACAATAAGGCTTTTTTATTATTAATTATTTTATTTAATTTTCTTGTTTTAAGCGCCTACTCAAATGTACCCTACTTATTCCTAACGCCTCTGCAGTTTTTGATTTATTACCTCCAAAGTATTTTAAGTAGTATCTTATTACCTTTGATTCCATTTCTCGCAGTGTACCCTCAAATTCAACTTCAATTCCTGTTCTAAGAGGATCACCACCAGGTTCTTCCATTAATGCTTCCTTTACTAGTTCTTCGTTAATTTCATTAGCATTGCTAAGCATCACAAGTCGTTCCATCACATTTTTCAGTTGACGAATGTTACCAGGCCATTGATATTGGCAAAGAATTGCGGATGCTTTGGAGGAAAGGGATAATTTTTTATTATCTTTACTTGCATACTGGTGCAGAAAGTGTTGAGCGAGTAAAGGTATATCCCTTTGACGTTTTCTTAAAGGCGGAAGTGTTAGTTCTAATACATTCAACCTATAATAAAGATCTTTACGAAAACGTCCTTCTTTAACCTCTTTCTTAAGGTCACGGTTGGTAGCTGTAATAATACGAACATCAACCGGTATCATCCTGCTGCTACCCAAAGGTCGTATCATTTTTTCTTCCAAAACACGTAATAAGCGTGACTGCAATTCAAGAGGAATTTCACTAATTTCATCTAAAAACAAAGTTCCCCCATGGGCAATCTCAAATAATCCCAATTTTCCATCTTTATGCGCATCAGTAAAAGCACCTTGTTCATAACCAAAGAGTTCACTTTCTAACAGCGATCCCATTAAACCTCCGCAATTTAGGGCAACAAAAGGTCCATTTCGTCTATTACTTGCGTTATGAATACTTTGCGCAACCATTTCCTTACCAGTTCCAGTTTCTCCGTAAATAAGTACTGGTAATTCAGTTTTTGCATATCTGTACAGATCAAGCTTAACAGACTCAATTATTGATTCTTGTCCAATTATTTCCATCACATTTGTTTTTGCAGCTAGCCCTTTTTTAGCCAATTCTTTTCTTATTTTACGCTCTCCCTCACGAAAATCAGAAAGTTGACTAATCATAGCTACTGAACCCAATTCGCGACCTTGAAATATAATAGGCCTAACATTTGCTATTATTTCTTTACCTTCCAATTTTTCTAAAATAAATCCTCTCTTATCTTTTAACAGGATCTCTTTTAATTTTCCTTCTGGCAATATATCTTCCAAATTTTTACCATTTGCATTAGCAAAATAACGAACCATTTGTTCTATAGCAGGATTGGTTAATGTAATTTCTCTATTATTATTTATTGCTATAATTCCTTCTCTAACTGCTTCAGAAACAGCTAAAACTTTTGCAACTTCAAGCTTTTGTTTACGACGAACACTAGCTGCTAGCTTTGCTCGTGTAATACCTTTCTCGAGTGTTTTTTTAGAACAATCTACTCTTACTGACTTAAAACCCATTGATACAGCCTTTTCATACGTGTCTGCTCCCCCTACTATTACATCAACATTTAACCCTGAAATAAAATGATGAAGTCCTTGAAGGTTATTTTCTTCCTGCAAATAAAAAAGCATTATTTCTATATCTAAGAGTTTTTCTAATAAATGTTTATTAATTAGACCATTACGGTGAGTTGTAACTAGAATTTTTCTTCCATATTGTTTAGCTTCAAGTATAGCCTTTAAAAGGTCAGTACTATCTCCACTTTGCAAGTCAACAATCGGAAGATTCACTTCCTTTTGTATTGCCATAGCTGTAGCCCCTCTGGAGATAATAACCTCAACCCCTAACTCCTTAAGCTCTTTTGCACGTTCCACAGCTTGAGAAAACCTACCTTCAGTAATTAAAAAATTTTCAATTTCGTCACCAACTACATTACGAGCAAGAATTACCAATTCACGATATGGTGCAATTATACCTATTTTAAAATTCATTACTACCACCCTTATCAATTAACTTCCGTAAATATGTCGCTGAAATTCCAAGTTTTTTTGCAGCTTTTTGTTTATTGCCCTTTTCCTTTTGTAGTACCCATGCCGCTAATTGTTCTCGTATTTGTTGAAGAGTACCGGCTACATGTACGTATTCTTTCGAATCGCTTGTTTCAATTATGTTATTTTTTAAAATACTTTTTATTTTATGCAATGTTAATTCTCCATCGTGATTTATAACAGACAATTTGTGTATAAAGTTACGTAACTCTCTTACATTACCAGGCCACGAGTATTCTAAAAGAATTTCCATAAAATCAGGTTTTAGCACATTTTCTAAATTTTGAAGTTGATTTGTATTTATAAAATATCTTAATAATAAAGGGATATCTTCCGAACGTTCTCTTAAAGGAGGCATACGTAAATTTAATGTATTTAAACGATAAAATAAATCCTTACGGAATTGACCTTTTTGGACTAAGCCCCATAAATCTTCATTGGTTGAAGCAATAACTCTTATATTTACAGGAATTATATTTCGACTTCCTACAGGACGAACTTCTTTTTCCTGCAAAACTCGTAAAAGATAAGTTTGCATTGCAAAAGACATACTTTCAATTTCGTCAAGAAAAATAGTACCTTGATTTGCTTGAATGAACAATCCAGGTTTTCCACCTTTACGCGATCCCGTAAAAGCTCCCTCTTCATATCCAAATAACTCAGCTTGGAGTAATGTTTCAGGAAAAGCTGCACAATTAACGGAAATAAATGGACCATTTGATCTACCACTAGCACAATGAATGCCATGAGCCAACATTTCTTTTCCAGTTCCAGTTTCACCATAAATAAGGATAGTAGAATTACTTTTTGCGTACCTTTCAGCCTTAACTTTTATTTTTTGTATAGCCTCACTACAACCTATTATATCTTTAAGTTTGTATCGTGCTTGATGATTTTCGTTAACAGTCCTTGATCTTAATCTTCTTTCGTCTTCTAAGATATTGGAAGTTCTTCGAAAGCTTATAACTCCGCCAACCAGATCTTGCCCTACAATAATAGGTTGATAGTTTGCAAGTATTTGAACATAGTTAATAGTTGCCACAGCATTTGAAATTGTTTTAAAACCCGGAATAGAACCGTTAAAATCTAGACCTTTAATAATAGTATCAATTTTTTTTCCTATCATCATTTGCGAGGGCAGCTTAATTATCTGACTTCCCGCAGGATTTATTTCTTCAATCACTCCATTTCTATCTAATGTTATTAATCCTTCTTCAGTGGAATTAAGGATAGCTTTTAGTTCACCTGCATTCTCAATTTCTTGTTTTTGTATTTCACTTATCCAGTTAGCAACTGTAAAAGCTTCCTGAACTGATTCATCACTCCACTTAATGAGTACAGACTCAACACCTAACATCTCTGCATATTTTACAGTTAAAGCACCGCCAAGAATAACTTTTATACCTTCACTAGTAGCTTCTCTTATATATTTTATAGTTTCGGAAGTATGCAAAATATTAAACACACGAGGTTCTACTTTAAAAACTTCCCTAACAATATTTGAATATGAGGGAATATTTGAAAATTTTATAAAACCAATGTTTTTTGAAATATTTATAGCCTTATTGACAGCCTCTAATACATCCATAACAGTAACGGGTATTTCAACAACGGGAATATTTTTTTCTTGTTCAATCAGTTTTAAAGCCGTTCCACCTCGTGATAGTATAACATCTATTTTTTTACGTCTCTTTTCAACTTCATTAAAAGCAGTATCAATTAAAGCAGTGCAAAATTCTACACCTTTTTCATGCTTTAAGATACGACGCGCATTATTTTCCATTTCTTTGGTAGGAGCAATAAAGAGAATGTTATCCATAAAAAGTCAAACCTTTCTAATTTTGAATTGGCTGACTCTTGAATAAGTTGTTTTATTTCAATCCTTTAATATTATTAAAATGAATATATAAGTTACTAAATAATTTGTTTTAAAAATCCATTTTCCCTTCTTTTCGACACAATTATAAGAATTCCGACATTAGTAGAAAGGTCAAATCTTTTAACAGTTGAGGTACAAATAATCGAGTAGGTAGAAGTCGGGAAATTTATCCCGACTTCATTCCTCTCACAGAACCGTACGTGAGTCTGTCTAACAAATACTTTTGTATATATTAAAATCCATAAAAGAAAGGGCTTTTTTGGTAATTTTTAAAAGGATAAAAAATATGTATAATCTTGAGGCTATAATCTCTCTAAAACGTCGTACTAATTCCTTAACCCCCATGATGTTAATCAGTCGTTTCAAATTATAAACAAGGCAAATAAAGCCTCCCTCAGCATTTACTGAATTAAGCCCTCTTGTTAAAAAATATGTATAGCCAAAATGTCTTTTAATTGTTCCAAAAGGATGCTCAACAATCGATCCCCTTTTTCTGTAAATATCATTTTTCTTGATGGTGTTTTCATCTACCATCTCTATGATTTCTTCTTCTTTAAGCCTTGTTACAGCTCTTCCACCTTTAGATGAAGTGCAAGAATCTTTTTTTCCACAATCCATATAATTTTCACATGTATAGCGTTTATAATCTTTACCATTTTGCTTGCCGTTCCACTTAAATTTTAATACGTAGCCCATTGGACATATGTAAACATCATTAGTTTTATCATATTGGAAGTTTGCTTTATCAAAACCATTTTGAATTTTTTCTTGTTTACCTTTTTGTTTTTTTATCAATATTTCTGTACTATCATCTACTGTGTTTATTATCTCAGACATATTGAAATATCCCGTATCTGCTACTGCTGTAATTTCTTCTTCCCCAAATACTTGTTTAGCTTTGTTTACCATATTTGATAACTGACTCTGATCATTAACGTCATTTACCACTTCAAAATCAACTAATAATTTATGCTTACTATCAACTACGGTTTGCA
Source organism: Clostridiales bacterium (assembly GCA_020063565.1). Taxonomy (GTDB): domain Bacteria; phylum Bacillota; class DSM-16504; order Desulfitibacterales; family JAICDB01; genus JAICDB01. The sequence continues at coordinate 150,329 of JAICDB010000007.1, forward strand.
TGTTAAAACAAACTTCAAATTTACCGTTATTTTTCATAGATTTTGCATCTGGGTCGGTTAAACACACTTGTTTCTTCCCTTGCTCTTTAAGATCTTTTTTAAGGGTGGTCAACTGCTCTATTCTAGCTTTATAACTTTCGATCTTCTCAGTCATTGTTTGTTTTAGGTTTTCATTATCCGTCGTGTTTAAAAAATCATTGATATACTCCTCAATTTTAGACTCATAATACTCTATTTTCTTTTTTATAATGTTTTCATTATAATGCTTGTTTTTTGCATTATTTGCTTTTATCTTTGTACCGTCAATAGCTATGAGATTACCATCAATAAGTCCAAAACCTTTTAACATAAGTGTAAATTCTTTAAATAGTTGCTTTATAGCTTCTTTGTTATTTTTCATAAACGCAGAGAGGGTTCCGTGATCAGGTGTAATTTTACCTACGAGCCACATTACCTCAATATTTCTAGTCGCTTCAACTTCCATCCTGCGTGATGATCTAATCCTGTTCATATAGCAGTATATATACAATTTAAGTAGATCTTTTCTTCTATAGGGTTTCTGTCCAGCATTCTGGCCAGAAAAAATTTTAAAGCCTATTTCCTCTAAATTCAAACTATCTACATAAGCGTCAATCACTCTTACTGGATTATCTTCACTGACATAATCATCCAATGTATAAGGAAATAAGTTTATTTGATTTCTATCTACACCTTCAATAAACGGCATACTATCAACTCCCTTGTATTATAGATTCGACAGTGATAGCCGTTTTCTTTTTTTGTCAGGTAATTTTTATAATTGTTAGACAGACTCATGTACGGGCCTCGTATACGGCTCCTGATAAACCTCAGTTACTTCTCTCTGAAGTAATGCAAAATGCCGACATTGTATTCTTCAAGGTTTATTAATTCAATCTCATCAAACCACTTATTCGGCAGTGCTATACTTATTAACGGGCTGGCTGAATTATGCCATCTTGTCATGGAGATTTTCTCAAATTCTCCTTTATATCCCCGTCTCCTAAGTGTTTTATGCAACTGCCTCCAGCTTTTCCACTCCCACATTTTCTTCATCCGCAACCTTCTCCGTATCCAGGCCATCAGTTTTGAAAATATTCCTTTACAGTTCGCAACTCTGAAGTAATTAGCCCACCCTCTCAGGACTGGATTTAAGCGTTTTATCATTTCTTCTAAATTTATGCCATGATTTCTGGGGGTCATTTGCTTTATCTTTTCCTTGAACTTCTTTATCTTCTTTAGATGTATAGTTACATATTTTGGATAAATTACAGCCTCTTCTAGATTTTCAATTCGGTATATTTTGTCGATTAGTTGGTTATCTTCACCCCTTCGCGTAACATAAAGGCTTTTGGATCTTTATGTTCTACTGCAACTTAGTACAGTATCCCTTCGGTTTTATCCTCCAGTCTGTTACCAGTTCTCATAGGCCGAAGGTTTATCACTACTATGGGTTCATCTGCACCCAGCGCCACTTTTTCCCTCCCTTGTGTTTCCACTTGTTTGGGCTTACTCGTCGTCGCGAGATGATACTGGGCTTAAAGTTATTATTGAGCTGGTTTTAACCATAAAAAAAGGTCGGTTTTTTATTCTACTTTGAAAACAAAGGTGTGGCAAATTAGTAATATCTAAAAAAAGAATTGATATTTTAAATTCTATAATTTATACTTTTTTATGTTTATATGATTGTGAATATACGAGCATAAAAAATAATATATCTCCTTTAATACTCCGAGGTGCATGGAAATGATTATGATTGAAGTAATGATTCCGGTTTTTCTTGTTTTTTTAATAGGTTATATAGGGCAAAAAACGCTAAAACTCCATATCAAGTCAATTTCTACAGCAGCAATATATTTAATGACACCAGCCCTTATTTTTCGTACCTTTTACAACACGAAGTTTGATTCCACTTACCTGCAGATCTTAACTTACGGTATTCTCTTAACCTTTTTTATAATTTTACTTATTGAAGTGATCTTTCGTTTTAAAGGGTACGATTCAACACAAAAAAGTGCCCTTGTCCTGACTTCCGCTTTTATGAATAACGGCAACTTAGGTGCGCCGGTAATCCTTTTTGCCTTTGGTGAAACAGCATTTCAATATGCTGTTGTAATAATGGTTTTTCATACCGTTATTATGAGTACAGTAGGCCTTTACTATGCCGCCAAAGGGCATCTTAAAATCGAGGATGCTCTTCTTTCCGTTGTAAAGATGCCTATTATCCATACTTGTCTTCTCGGGCTTATCTGGCAAATTTTCAATTTTCCACTACCCCAAAATATTTATAAGGCTATCGACCTTATTGCTAATGCAGCTATTCCAACTATAATGCTTGTTCTTGGAATGCAGTTGGCAGAAATCAAACTTAATGATTTACAGTGGAGGGAAGCCTTTCCAGCATTAATTATTCGTCTTATAATTTCCCCTATAATTGCTTGGTGTATAATACTTATGCTGCCGGTTTCCACCCTTTTAGGACGGGTAATGATTGTTGAGGCTGCTATGCCTTCAGCAACATTTACAGCTATGTATGCACTCCAATTTGACTGTAAACCAGATTTGGTATCTTCCACTACTTTTATCAGCACATTATTCAGTATAGTAACACTCAGTATTCTGCTGAGCTTTATATAAAATGAAACTTATTCAGATGGAGTTTTAGACTCTATTTATCCAGAGGTTTCTGGGCACCTTCTTTTATTTTCTCAACCATTTCATCAGGCAGAGCGGGAATATAGAAGCAGGCCATTTTCATGCTTTCAGCCGAATAGTTTTTGCACTGGTGCTTTACACCTGCTTTGGCATAAATGACGGAACAGGGTTCCAATTTTTTTACTTTTATCTTCCATTATAGCTTCTCCGTGTCCGGAAATTATCAGAATCATTTCATCAATGGGATGGGTGTAAAATCTGTTTGTCCATTTAAAGGATAAAGTGTTGACATCAAAAAACTGAAATTTTCCATACCCTCATCATCTTGCGGTGTGTAAACAAGTTGCAGATTTCTCTTGTCCGGCTCCGGTACAGTTTTACAAAGCAATTTCAAAAGTTTTTTTATAAAATCCATAATAATTTCCCCTTCCTTTAATTTATTTTATTAAATGTTTTAAAGAAAAAAGGCGATCCAATTGCCGAAACAGCTGCCAGACAGCTCCTGGATAACGCCCTGATAGACGCCGATCTTTTATATGATCACAGGAATATGGTCAACAGAATGTATGAAATACTTGACCGTGCCCTTGAGTAATATAAAATCCACCCTGCAGGGTGGATTTTATATTAGGAGTTGGGATAATATTAAATAAATCTTAACATGTTCTTAATATCCATCTTACCTTCGGGGGGTATGATTATATTTACCATAATTATCTAATACCGGCGGAGGTTACCTTAATGTGGAAAAAAACATTATATAAACTCAACCCTCTTCAGGCCAGAATCTCCGATTTGCTCAATGAAGGGCAAAAAATTGGACTGATTTATATTGATATTGTAGACTTCACAAAAATAGAAGAACTTTATGGAAGCAGCACCTGTCAGCTTATACTAAAAATACTATCCTCTTCTATAGAAATACGGAGTAAAGAAGTGTTAAGCTCATCTCTCTTAAACATTGAAAAGCTGGGCGGAGATGATTTCGCTCTTTATATGCACATCCCTGTCACCTGGAATATTCCTCATGATTTGGCCCAAAAGTGCAAGTTACTACGAAAGCGCTTACAAACAGATATCAATAAGGAAATTAAAAACAGCGTTTTACCTCAACCCGTCCAATTACATGTAGGATTTTCATTAATAACCCCCGAAAATGATCGCAGCCTGCCAAGTAAATTATATACCGCATTGAAGGAGGCTGTTACCTTTGCCAAAAAGCATACTGACCTGGACTTTTACGAGCACCTGGTAGAATTTAAGCAAATCCTCTACGAAAAAAAATTAAGAACTGTCTACCAGCCGATAGTGTGCTTAAAAAATGGTAAGGTTTTTGCCCTGGAGGCTTTAACCCGAGGTCCAAATGGCTCTTATTTCAAATCGCCCCTAAGACTGTTCGATTTTGCCAAAAGAGCGGGGTTGCTCTACACACTGGAAAAAGTTGCTCGAGAAACGGCCATTTCTTCATTGCCTTCCATACCGGAAGGGACAAAGCTGTTTTTAAATATTGATCCCCAGGTTTTTAACGATCCAACTTTCAGCAGGGGATACACACGAAAATTATTGGAAAATAAGGGAATTAGTCCCTGGAATGTTGTATTCGAAGTAACTGAAAGAAATGCAATCGAAGATTTTGCAGCCTTTGAAGCAACCGTACGACATTACCGGCAGCAGGGGTTTAATGTTGCTGTTGACGACGCGGGTTCGGGCTATTCCAGCCTCCAATCCATTACCGAACTTCAGCCGGAATTTATCAAACTTGATATTTCTCTAATAAAGAACATTCAGCAAAGTAAGGTCAAACGAACGGTTGTGGAAACCATGTTATCCCTAGCATACAAATTAGGCGCCAAGATAATCGCCGAAGGTATTGAGACCAAGGATGAATTGGAGACATTATTACAACTTGGAGTGGAAATTGGTCAGGGTTATTTTTTGGCACGCCCGAACTTTCCTCCCCCTGCAGTATCAGATGAAGCAATTTTCCTTTGCAGAGAAGAAAGTTCTAAACAACTAAACAAAAAAGCCCGTTTTACTCTCGGAGAAATAACTAAAAGAAATATTACCCTGGTACCTACCGACACGGCTGAAACAGCTTCCCAATATTTTGATGAACATCCGGAAGCAAACTGCTTGGTCATCCTGGAAAATAAAAGGCCATTAGGCCTGGTTATGAGGGACAAGCTCTATCACAAGCTTGCTACCCAGTACGGTATTCCCCTATACTGGAAAAAGACAATCACAAACATCATGGATGCAAACCCCTTGATACTTCCGGCAAATACACCAATTGAAGAAGCGGCCCAGTTAGCCATGACCAGACAAAACCACAAACTTTATGATGAAATAATAGTTACTGAAGACGATAATTATCTCGGAAATGTTTCAATACAACATTTACTGGAGGCAATGACCTATCTTCAACTGGAATTGGCCCGTTTTGCCAATCCCCTGACGGAGCTTCCCGGTAACCAGCGCATTCAAAAAGAAATTAATGACCGTATCCAAAATGGCAAAATCTTTGCTTTAATATATTGCGACCTCGATAATTTTAAAGCTTACAACGATTTTTATGGTTTTGAAATGGGAGATCAGGCAATTCTTCTGGTAAAGGAAGTGCTTCTAACAGCTTTAAATAACTTTCTTTCTCAGGAAAACTTCCTGGGACATGTGGGCGGAGATGATTTCATAATTCTCACAGGCATAGAAAATTACGAAAGGTTGTGCCAATTTATAATTAGCGAGTGGGATAGACGCGTTCCTGAATTGTATGATCGAAAAACAAGGGAAAACGGTTATATTCTCTCCCGCGATCGCCGGGGAAATCAGTTTAAATTTCCGTTAATGACAATTTCGCTGGCAGTAGTCACTAATAAGTACAGGAAGTTTGATAACCACCTAGAAATGTCCAAAGTAGTTGCAGATGTTAAAAAGGTTGCTAAAAAGTCACTTAAAAGCTGCTTTTTTGTGGACCAAAGAAAGTCTTAGAGTTTGGTAAGTGAAAAAAAGAGCCGCACCGGCTCTTTAAGTCTTTTCGAAGCTTTCAGCAACCTCTTTTAGCATTTCCGGAATCGCAATATTCTGGGGGCAGGCCTTTTCACACTTTCCGCATCCAATACACTTTGAAGCCCTTTCGTCTTCATCTAATAAATTATGATACCTCTTCCTGAAAGCTGTTATATCCTCAAACATAGTAGCATTATTTAAAGATTCGAAACAAGCGGGGATGTTCACTCCTTCGGGACAGGGCAAACAATACCGGCAATCCGTACAATTTACCTTTATTTTACTCTTATATATTTTTTTGACTTCATCAATTAACTTTTTTTCCTGTTCCGCCAGGGAATTAGGATATCCCCGGCCGGCGATTTCAATATTCTCCCTGACCTGCTCCATATTTGACATACCGCTCAGGACGACATCTATTTCGGAATGATCCCATAAGAACCGCAAAGCCCACTCGGCAGGACTTCTTTTAATAGAGGCTTTATTCCAGACAGCCTGAATATCTTCGGGAATTCCGGCAGCCAATCTGCCTCCCCGCAGCGGTTCCATGATAATAATCCCTAACCCTCGCTTGGCGGCATACTCCAGCCCCTTACGCCCTGCCTGAAAGTCTTCATCCAGGTAGTTATACTGAATTTGGCATACTGCCCAATCATATGCATCAACAATTTCTTTAAACAAGTCAACTTTATCATGAAAGGAAAAACCTGCGTATTTGATCCTTCCGTCCGCAATAGCCGAATCAAGAAATTCAAATACCCCGAGCTCTTTCAAATTTTCCCAGCGCTTTTGGTTAAATGCATGAATTAGGTAAAAATCTATCCGGTCTGTTTGGAGCCTTTTAAGCTGTTCATTTAAATAGTAGTCCATATCTTGCCTTATTTTAATTTCCCAGCTGGGTAGTTTGGTAGCTAAATAAACCTTTTCCCGGTATCCGTCCTGTAGGGCTTTTGCCAAAAAGGGCTCGCTCATTTTTTCATGATATGGATAAGCTGTATCCAAATAATTTACCCCGTTATCTATCGCGTATCTCAACATTTTAGTTGCCCTTTCTTCATCAATCCGGTCATCTTGACCATCAATGGTAGGAAAACGCATGCACCCAAAACCTAATACGGAAACTTTTTCATTGGTTTTGCCCAATTTTCTATATAGCATTATATCTCCCCCATTTTTCCATAAAGTGAAACTTCATTCGGTTACATCTTTACAGCAGCAGATAGGTACCGGCGATTTCTAATTAATGGATTTTCTTGTGCTTTATTCCTGCCCAGCTTTTTTGCTAATTTAAATCAAGTTAAATCATATAAATTATTTTTTGTTATTAACTCCATGTCCGATAAGTCTTCTCTCATGAATTTAATTCTTTAAATATTTCAGATATATCTCTAGCCATTTTATTTTGTTCAGATTGAATTTCATCCACCTTTTTTTCCAGTCTTTCCTGACTTTTAGTTAATCCATCCACTTTTTCTGACAATTCATTAAGTTTATTTAATATATTAAGCCTATTTTCTTCCAAACTCTCCACCCCATGGCAATATTATAAATAAATTAGAAAATACTGTAAAGAATATCTCATGAGTTACTTCTCATTAGCCGTAGCAAACATTGCATAAGACTTTACACTTATGCAATGCTTCCAAAAATTAGGCCTGTAATTGTTGCCATTACTACCACAAGAGATACATAGGTTAGAGTTTTTTTAGTACCCATAATACTTCTAATAACAAGCATATTGGGCAAACTCAAGGCGGGCCCGGCTAATAAAAGTGCCAAAGCAGGTCCTTTTCCCATACCGGCACCTAGCAATCCTTGTAAAATAGGTACTTCCGTAAGTGTTGCAAAATACATTAACGCTCCAACTACCGAGCCTATTAAGTTAGCTGTAAGCGAGTTTCCTCCTACAAGTGCGGAAATCCATTCCGAAGGAATAATCCCGGCATCAGTACCCGGCCTTCCCATCAAAAAGCCGGCTACTAGAACCCCTCCAAATAACAGGGGCAATATTTTTTTAGCAAAATCCCAGGATGAATCAACCCATTCCTTAGCTTCATCCTTTGTAAACCAACGCAAAAGCATATAAGTCAAAAGCGCCAGCAAAACAAAAGTAATCGGCCAGTGAATTTGATAGACGGCATACCAAAAACCTTCATTTGATTGCGGTTTTGCCCAGGCAGCAAATATCAAGATAAATACCAGGTTTGCAAAATAGACAAGGTTCTGCCAGCCCGTTCTTCTTTCCTCCGTTTCACCTGTTCCAAATTCCGCATCACCTGCAGCATCTTCCTTACCGTAAATCAAGGACATAATGATCCCAATTATCACAGCAAAAAACACAGCTCCTACTGCCCGCGCAAGACCAAATTGCCAGCCCAGTACCCGTGCGGTCAGGATAATTGCCAGAACATTAATGGCAGGACCGGAATAGAGAAAAGCAACCGCCGGACCTATTCCCGCACCCCTGGTATAAAGTCCTGCAAAAAGGGGAAGCACCGTACAGGAACATACGGCTAATACTGCACCGGATACGGAAGCTATTGAATATGATACCCATTTTTTTGCTTTACTCCCGAAGTATTTAAGAACCTGATCTTGTGAAACAAAAATCGCTATTGCCCCGGCAATAAAGAATGCAGGTACCAAACAGAAAAGAACGTGTTCCCTGGCGTATTCCCCCAGCATCTTAAAAGATTCCAGAATTGCTGCTTCTACCCGCGAGTTATTAAATGGAACAAGATAAGCAGTTAGAAAAACTCCAAGATATAGTAAAAACTTTTTCCATTCTTTCATTCTTATCCCCCTCCATCATCCATATAATTATTTTCTTATATAGTTTTCTTTTAAAAACACCCGTCGAGGGTGCTTTATAAAGTATTTAACGTTACTTGACCATTGCAGTAGTAATTATTTTACTTATTTCCGCCTTAGAAGGCAGTTTGCCCGAAAGCTTGACCTCACCGTCAATCATCAACCCGGGTGTCATCATCACTCCAGCTTTGGCAATTTCCTTGATATCGGTTACCTTTTCAATTTTAGCATCAATACCCATTTCCTGAGTAACTTCCCTGACCAATTCCTCTAGCTTTTTACATTTTGCACAACCGGTTCCTAAAATTTTAATTTCCATGGAATTCACTCCTTATATAAATATATTCTTATATAATTATTGTAAAGGTATTTTCTTTCAAAAATCAAGCAAAATGCCTAAAAAAATACTTATATATTATATAATTAAATTGCATTCCTCCACAAGTACAAACCAAGAATCATATCTTAATAGATAATGCCCTTAAATATAACAAGGAAGGAGGAAGAGTGGACCTGGAAATAAGCGAGCAGGATAACCCAGTCTGTATACATGTAACCGATACCGGTAAAGGGATCCCTGAAGAGGATCTGCCCTATATCTGGGAAAGATTTTACAAGGTAGAAAAGGCCCGAACCCGCTGGAAGGATGCCGGGGCAGGTATCGGGTTATCTAATATCTGATCGGAGGCGTTATTTCCCTTCTGCAATTTCATAGTTTCTTTTTGTGAGATAATTTCCTAATAAAATAGAACTAATAATAACCAGTGGCAGTGATACTAAGAACCTGATTATTGTAAATTTAATGCCGATAAATGATGCTTCAAAAATTGTCATGGGGATTCTGCAAATACCCGAAGCACTGATATATGTAAAAATTATACTGAGCTTTGCACCCTTATTGTAAAGCGAGTAGGCAACAGGAAAGGAAACATAGAGTCCGCCGACCGAAGTACCTGCAAGCAATATGCCCCATAAATAACCCCTGATACCCGATTCATCACCAAAATGCTTTTCTACCGTTTCTCTTTTAACCCATACTTCAAACAATCCTATTAAAATGAAAGCACAGGGCAGTATTTTTAACATATCTAATAAAAAATCAAGAAAATTATTGCCTATTTCTTTGCCAGGGTTAAAGTTTAAAATAAAGGAAAAAATTATGAAAAGAAAGTAAGCAGTAAAAACTATTATTTTTAAATTCTTTTTGTTCATCTCACAAGACCTCCCCGAAAAATATGCCTATTACCAGTGCAACAATAAGTGCAATCAAGAGGCTGATGCCATTTCTGATTAATGTTACTTTATGTCCGAAATATTCCTTTTCAATAGGATAGGTAAGAACACCGACCATCATTAGGGTAGTTGTAAAGGCGGATATCACCATGTATGGTACTCCCTTCTGCAATAAAATGCCTGATAGGGGAAATGCTATAAAGCCGGGCATCATGGTAATTGATCCGAAAAAAGTTGCTAGAATAATACCGCTAAATTTATTGGAACTACCAAGATAATGAGAAATAACCTGGTCGGGCACTGCAAAAAGTATAATTGATACCAGGGCAAGCATTGCTAAAAATGCAGGCAAAATTTTCTTAAACTTTTTAAAAGTAATCTTCAAAGCTTTCACTGTTTTGTCACGATCTGCCCAAAATGACAGTAGTACTAATGCTCCGGTAATTAAAAATAAATATTGCATTAAAGTCACCTCGAATTTTCATTTTCTTTTTCTTTACAGCAGTTACCCTCATTTGAAGATTTCTTTTTACAAAAACTCCCGTTGATTACCGGCTGATCAACCAGCTTCTTAAGCTCATTTGCAATCTCGACGATTAGCTCCCTCTGTACTGAGTAATGTGTCCAGTAACCGCGTTTCTCTCCTTTGACCAGCCCAGCCTTTCTGAGCACCTGTAAGTGTTGGGAAACAGCAGCTTCGGAAATTCCCAGGCGATGCGCCAGTGCTCCGACACATAAGTTATGAGTCAATAAAAGATTTATTATCTTAAAACGTGTTTCATCACCCATTGCTTTCAAATATTTATTGAGCTTTTCCATGTTTATCCTCCTTTCCAATATTCACAATCACATTTACCATAATCGGTTTGGTTTAGTGTATACTTAATTGAAATATAATACACTTAAATATATTCGTCAACAGTTTATTAGAAAGTTATTTTCTGAAGTATACAGTGGTCATAGCTACAATTTTGATATATAATTAATGGTAGATAAATATTGCCCGTTAGGTGAGGTTACTATACAAAAATATGCTACTGCCCTGAAACATCGAGAGATGCCAAAGGGTTAGCAGGTAACATCGGCTCAAGGTGTTACTTAATGTAGCTAGGCTCGGCCTTAAGTTGTATAGTGCTAAAACCAAAACGAGTGGGGTAGATTGTTTGAATAGTTCTTTTTTAACCCGCTCTCTTTGGAGCGGGCTTTGTATTTTATGAAGGAGGTAAAGGAAATGTTAACGATCCGCAAAACAATCGCAGATAAAACAATTATTTCCGAAAGCCTGGAAAAGGGAGCCTGGATTAATCTTATCTCACCAACAGAGGAAGAGATCAATAAAGTAGCAGAGCAGGCAGGTATTTTTTATGATTTTTTAAAGTACCCGCTTGATGATGAGGAACGTCCCCGTGTTGAAATAGAAGATGACCAAATACTGACTATCATCAACATACCTGTCTTTGACCGGCAAGAAAACATTTATGACACAATTCCACTCGAAATAATAATTTTGAGGCCGCGTCCATCACAATTTAATATGGAGAAGTAGCGAAGTGGTCGTAACGCGCCGCACTCGAAATGCGGTTGTCCGCA
>JAICDB010000021.1 GCA_020063565.1 Clostridiales bacterium
CCTGCGGTTAGTTCCGAGGGCATAAAAAAACCCGTGAAGCATTACAGGATTGCTCCTGCAAACACCTCACGGGATTCACCAGACTTTATTATTTTTCACCAAATATTTTTTTCAGTCACCAAACTTTATTATAATTGGACAACAACAGGAACATTCAACCTTCCCCTACTCTACCGTCACGCTCTTGGCCAAATTCCTCGGCTTATCTACGTCGCAGCCTCTTTCTACAGCTGCGTAATAGGATAAGAGCTGGAGAGGGATGACGCTTAGTATTGGAGCTAAAAGTGGTAGAGTTTCGGGAATGTATATTACCTGGTTGACAGCCTTTTCTAGTTCTTTATTCCCTTCAAAGGTAACTCCCGTAACATTTGCTCCCCTGGCGTTGACTTCTTCAATGTTGCTTACCATCTTATCATATAATTCTTCCTGAGTAGCCAGCGCTATTACAGGGATTCTTTCTTCAATCAGTGCCAGTGTACCGTGTTTTAGCTCGCCTGCTGCATAAGCTTCGGCGTGCATGTAGGAGATTTCCTTAAGCTTGAGCTGTCCTTCCATTGCAACTGCCCAGTCAAGGCCGCGGCCGATAAAAAAGGCATCTTTCCAAACAGAAGCTTCCTTGGCCCAGCTTTTAACTTTTTCTGCCTGTTCAAGAACTTTAGCAGCATTGTTTGGGATCTCAGCCAGGGCCTTCACAATTTCTGCGGCCTTTTCCTGAGATAATGTTCCAAGTTTTGTTCCAAGATCTAGAGCCAGAAGATACATGGCAACAAGCTGGGTTGTGTATGCTTTAGTGGAGGCAACAGCTATTTCAGGGCCGGCCCAGGTATAGAGTACATCGTCGGCTTCCCTCGAAACCGTACTTCCTACCACATTTGTAACTGCAATTACGTGAGCACCCCGTTTTTTCGCCTCCCTTAAAGCTGCAAGTGTATCGGCAGTTTCTCCGGACTGGCTTATAACAATAACAAGTGATCTATCATCTATCAAGGGATTTCTGTAACGAAACTCACTTGCAATATCAGCTTCCACAGGAATTCTCACCAGCTTTTCAATGGCATACTTACCGATTAATCCTGCATGATAAGCTGTACCACAGGCAACAATTGCAACATTATTGATATTCCTTAGTTTTTCCGCATCCAGGCTCACTTCTTTAAGGTCAACGATGCCCTTTTCTGAATGGATGCGTCCTGAAAGTGTTTTTTGCAGCGCCTGAGGCTGTTCATGAATTTCCTTTATCATAAAGTGGTCATAGCCACCTTTTTCTGCTGCTTCTGCATCCCATTCCACATACATTTCCTTTTTAGCAACTTTTTTCCCTGTAGAATTATATACCTCAACCTTGGAGGAAGTTATTAGTGCAATTTCACCGTCATCAAGAATATTAATGCGTCTTGTGTGTTTAAGGATTGCAGGGATATCTGAAGCAAAGAAATATTCTTCATCCCCCAAACCGACTATCAGAGGACTGTCTTTTCTGGCTGCAATTAACCTGTCAGGACAATCGGTACATAGTACTACAAGTGCATATGATCCTTCCAGCCTGGATGTTGCATACTGTACGGCAGTAAATAAGTCATTGTCTTTATAATAATGCTCTATTAAGTGAGAAATTACTTCAGTGTCTGTTTCAGAAAGAAAAATATGGCCTTCTTCCAGTAAAAATTCCTTTAATTCCTGGTAGTTTTCAATAATTCCATTATGCACTACTGCAATTTTACCGGTACAATCTCTATGGGGGTGAGCATTAGCATCGGAGGGCCTGCCATGGGTGGCCCACCTGGTGTGTCCAATGCCAATGGTGCTTCCAGAGAGATTACCGTTTAGTTTTGCCTTCAGGTCCGCAATTTTCCCTTTGCTTTTTACAATTTCGATTGCGCTACCTTCAAGTGCGGCAATACCCGCTGAATCATAGCCCCTGTATTCGAGCCTTTCAAGTCCTTCAACTAGTACTTCTACTGCTGATTTTTTTCCTAGATAACCTACAATTCCACACATTGCTGTCATCAACTCCTATTTTAAATTTTTAACAGGAGTTGGCACATTTTTATTGCCACCCGATATCTTTTGTCCTTGAAATTACTTTCAAGTTTTAGGATATCTTTAACGGTAGTGGCTGTACCGGAGGGCACCCGCCGATAACTCGATAGAACCCTCTCCTCGTCAACCGGTTTTAATCAAGTGAACAAAAGCCTTCAGGGATACGGTTACGCTTCTAAAAGCGGTTCCATTCGCCAAGTTCAACCAAAGCTCGCCTCCAGAGAAAACCGAGGTTCCCTCGCAATTCGGCGTCCGTGCCTCAGTGCTCGGCTCGCGTCGTCCATGACGCTCGCCCCGGTTTTCTCTTCCGGCTCGCCTGGTTTCACTAGGCTCATTACAATGCTTTTCTACAGCGCAACCGTTATCCTTAACAATTATCCGCTCAAACCGGACCTGGCGCTTCAAAAAAAAATTTTCTCTTTAGTGTGCCAACTCAACTATATTTACAATATTCACCCCCTTTAAAAAATGTTACAATTTTTATTATAAATTTTATTATAAAGCTTTGAGCTTTTCAGCCAGTCTCTTTGCGATACTATTAAGTTCTTCTTCATCCGGGCCTTCTACCATAATGCGCACTAACGGCTCTGTACCGGATGGTCTGACCAGGATTCTGCCCCTTTCTCCCAGCTCTTTTTCCGCTTCTGCAATTGCCTTCTTAAAATTAGGATTTTCCATTGCTGTATATTTATTTTCAACCTTGACATTCTCCAAAACCTGCGGTAGTTTTTGCATGAGGGAGCTTAATTGAGACATTGATTCTCCCGACTTTTTCATGACCTGGAGGGTTTGCAGTGCAGTTATCAGACCGTCGCCTGTGGTATTGTGCTCTAAAAATATGATATGGCCGGACTGCTCTCCACCGAGGACGGCTCCTGTTTCCCTCATTTTTTCCAGCACATAACGGTCTCCGACCTTTGTCCGGAGAATATCAATACCTTCATCCTTTAGCGCAATATGGAGTCCCATGTTGCTCATCACAGTAACAACAAGCGTATTGTTCTGTAATCTGCCCTCATTTTTAAGGTTAAGTGCACAGGCAACCATTATCTTATCTCCGTCAATTATTTCACCATTTTCATCTACCATTATCACACGGTCTGCATCTCCATCGTGGGCGATTCCCACATTTGCACCGTGCTTTTTAACAGCCTCCTGTAACACTTGGGGATGAGTTGAACCGCAATCTTTATTAATATTTGTGCCATCCGGTTCACAGTTAATTTTGATAACTTCCGCTCCCAATTCTTCCAATGCCCGGGGAGTAGCCTGAAAGCTGGCGCCATTAGCACAATCTACTACTACTTTAACACCTTTCAGATTTATGTCAACGGTATTTTTTGCAAACTCTACGTACCTCCGGACGGCACCTTCTAAAACATGTACCTTACCTACGTTTACACCTGTTGGGTACGGCAAACTTTCATGGCCTAATACAAGCCTTTCAATTTCATCTTCCTCCTCATCCTTCAACTTAAAGCCATCCGGCCCGAAAAACTTGATACCGTTATCCTCAACGGGGTTATGCGAAGCAGAGATAACTATTCCTGCCGTAGCACCAAGATCACGGGTAAGAAAAGCTATGCCAGGCGTCGGCATTACTCCCACCTTGACCACATCTACACCTGCCGAGCATATCCCGGCTGTCAGGGCATTTTCCAACATGTCACCAGAGATACGAGTATCTTTCCCAATTACAATCTGTGGCTTAGATTTGTTATGAGATAAAATATATGCACCGGCCCTGCCAAGTTTAAATGCCAGCTCGGGCGTTAAATCCTTATTGGCAACTCCCCTTACACCGTCTGTTCCAAACATTCTTGTCATTACTAATCCCCCTTACTCCTTATCCAATCCTTGTGGAAATTCTATCCTTTCAGGTCGACTGTATTTTTCCATGACAGCCTGAGCTGTTCTCAAACCGTCAACTGCTGAACTGACAATTCCTCCGGCATACCCTGCGCCTTCTCCAGCAGGGTACAACCCTCCAATGTCTAACGCCTCTATTTGATCATTGCGCAGTATTCTTAAAGGTGCAGATGTCCTTGTCTCCACCGCTGTCAAAACTGCCTTCTCACTTGCAAAGCCCTTAATTTTTCTATCCCAGTTTTGCAGTGCTTCAGCAAGTACTGTTCCAATTTCCTCAGGGAGGTACTTTCTTAAGTTAATTACCTTTACGCCGGGTTTGTAGCTATAAAGAGCGCCCTCGGGAAGTGAACCTTCCCTGTTCCCGATAAAATCTGCTACAGATTGGACGGGTGCTCTAAAGTTTCCCCCACCCAGTTCATATGCTTTTTTCTCCAGTTTCCTCTGGAACTCCATACCGGCAAGTGGGTGGTCATAGGAATAATCCTTTTCTCCTACAGTTACAACTACTGCAGAGTTTGCTATTCCTGAATCCCTTTTATAGTTACTCATGCCGTTTACTGCCAGGTGGCCTTCTTCTGAACTGGCGCCTATCACATAACCTCCGGGGCACATGCAGAAGGTGTATGCTGAACGACCAATTTCCTTATTCCTGTATGTTAAGTGGTAATCTGCCGCACCCAGCCTGGGGTGTCCGGCAAATTTTCCATACTGGGCATAGTCTATCATATGCTGGGGATGTTCCACCCGTAACCCGATTGCGAACGGTTTTGCCTGCATTCTGACACCCTTGTCATATAACAGCCGGTAAGTATCCCTGGCGCTGTGGCCTACCGCCATGATAACTACCTGGGCCGGTATATAGTGGCTGGAGTTTATTTCAACTCCTTGAATCTTTCCCTTTTCTACAAATAGGTCGGTAAGCTTTGATTCAAATAAAACCTTTCCTCCCAGCCTGTTTATTTCCTCCCGCATGTTTTTCACGATGCTTCGAAGATTATCTGTTCCAACATGGGGTTTGGAATAATAGGCAATTTCCTTGGGAGCACCCGCTTCCAGCAGGTACTCTATAGCAAGTCTAACCCTGCGGTCTTTTATCCTGGTAGTGAGTTTGCCGTCACTAAAGGTTCCGGCTCCACCTTCACCAAACTGGACATTTGATTCAGGATTGAGCTCACCTGTCTGCCAGAACTTTTCTACATCCTCTTTTCTCTGATGGACTTTTCTTCCCCTTTCAATAACGAGAGGTTTATAGCCATTTTTGGCAAGAAGAAGCGCCGCAAAAAGCCCTGTAGGCCCTGTACCGACAACTACAGGTGAATTTATTAACTGACTGCTGCCTTTAATAATGTTGGGGAAATACAATTCTTTGGCAGGTGAAATTTTAGGATTGCTTTTTGCTTTAGGAGGCAGTTCCTTGAGGTCTAAATCAAGGATTAAAGTGTAAGCAAAACAAACCTTGTTTTTCCTCCTGGCGTCAATTGCTTTTTTATCTATTTCCCAGTCTATAATCTTCTGCGGATTTATACCCAGTTTTAGAGCTGCCTTTTCAGGCAGTTTTTCAATTTTTTCATCCAGTCCCAGTTGAATTTCAGGTACTTTGAGTTTCATGTTTTCACCTATACCTTTTTTACTACTATTTTTTGCTAATAGATCTATACTATTTCTTAACACGCTAAAAAAGCACTTTTTCCAAAAGCGCTTTTTAACCTTTAGGTTCAATTGTTATAAATGCTTTAATATTTTGTTTGCCTGTTGTTGTCAAACCTTCCGGAAGTTCCAACGGAACCTCCATTTCCAGTGATTCTTTGCTTCCTGCAACGGATATTTCGATGGGGATATAGTTTACCTTTTGTAATAACTCCTGTGATTGAGACGATATTTCAACAACTTTTGGGTAGATATCAACATTTTTAACCTCATAGCCTTTGGCAGGTTTTCCCTTTAATTCATACGTTACAGGAACTGTCCTGGTGGGATTGTCTCCAATGACGGGCATAAATACTTCCACGGCTTCGGGCCGTGTTTTAACCCATTCATGGTAGATTTGGCTGCCAAGCCTATCCTCCAATTTAACAGGCAGGCTTTTGATATAGTCTTCCTTGGCCCCGGAAAGACGAACGTCAACATAGGCCTTTTCTATATCTTCCAGCACATTTCTCGGCCCCAAAACCATGATTTGATCGGGAGAAAGCTGCGGTTTTCCCAGTTTAAAACCATGTGCCGGGGTTCCCGTTATTTTGATCACTACCGGGAGCTGTACGCTTGTTATGGAGTCAACTTTTACATCCACATACGTCGGTTCTACTCCCACCAACTTCACACCCTGCGGGAGGTCGATATAGACGGGGAGGGTATTGTCACCTACATGGGCAGTGGTCATTTTAACGTACGCTTTAATATCGCGGGTGGTAACACCATCCACAATTGGTTTTCTCCCCTGAAAACGGACATTGACACTTGCCGGTTTGCTGGCTATAACAAGCCCTTGCTCCAAGCCTCTTGCCTCTAAAGGAACATTTACTACACTTTCCCGGGTGGGGTTTTTTTCTTCAAAAACAAAAAACCATATACCTATAGCCAGAAAGATAGCGATTATTCGGTATTTGAGATTAGTTCGGAAGTATTGCAGCATTCACAACCCACCTCTTAAGTTTTTCTTAAAGGCCAGAAAGAACCGTTTCCATGATTATTTTTAGTAAGGAGGAGATCCTCCAAAATTTCCTTAAGATTATCTTCGTCTAAATAGCGGGTAAGCTCCCCGTCATGGGCAACAGAAATTGTTCCCGTTTCTTCGGATACTATTATAGCCACTGCATCGGAAATTTCAGTAATACCCAGAGCTGCCCTGTGCCTTGTTCCAAGCTGCTTACTTAAATACGGGCTGTCTGTAAGTGGCAAAAAACACCCTGCTGCAGCCACCCTATCGCCCCTTATTATTACGGCGCCATCGTGGAGAGGGGTGTTGGGTACAAAAATATTAACCAAAAGTTCAGTGCTGACAACTCCATCAAGTTTAATACCTGTATCTATATAATCATTAAGGCCTGTTTCCTGTTCAATTATAATTAAGGCGCCATATTTATTTTTACTTAACACTTGCACAGTGCGGAGATATTCATTTATGAGCCGGGACATATCTTCCACACCTAAAAAAGAAATGGGCCTGGCAAATATTTTTCCCCTGCCAAGCTGTTCCAGGGCTCGTCTTAATTCGGGTTGAAAGACCACTGGCAGGGCTACAACAATCATCAACTGTACCTGTTTTAAGAGCCAGTTTAGTGTTGTCAATTTCAAAACATCGCTTATAAAATAGACGGCTATTAAGACAACTAAACCTTTGATCAACTGTACTGCCCTGGTACCCCTGATAATCATTATCAATTTATAGATAAGAAAGGCCACCACTGCAATATCCAGTATTATTAATAATATATCAATTATGTTGAAGTATTTGAAAAGACGCAGCCCGGCCAGCACTTTTACAATCACCCCGGAATTCAAGTTGTGTATTAATATTTATTTCGACATAAATGGTTTTATTACCTTCTTGCACTCACCATTAATAATAACACAGTTTTAATAATAAGAGAAACGACGGCATTAAAAGCCGTCATTAAAGTTATTAGAGGTTGCAGAATTATTCTCCTCCTTGGGCTACCGATTGCAGTTCCCTTTTCTTCTTCTCCTTTAATAAAGCATAATCCATACTTTCTATCAAGGCTTGCCAGCTTGCTTCTATAATATTAGTGGAAACTCCCACTGTACTCCACATTGATTCCTGATCCCTGGAAGTAATCAGTACCCTTACTTTTGCCTGTGTAGCCTTGGATTCTTCCAGTACACGTACTTTGTAATCCTCGAGATACATATTGCTGAGCACAGGGAAAAATTCCGTCAATGCCTTCCTAAGGGCATTGTCCATGGCGTGAACAGGCCCCTCACCTTCAGCTGCCGTATGAACAACTTTATCATCAACCCTGATTTTGATTATTGCCTCAGAGGAAAATTCGGATGTACCTCTCTTTTCAGTGTTAACTTTGAATATTTCTAGCTTAAAGTGGTCTATATAATCACCCAGGTTCTTCCTTAAGAACAGTTCCAGAGAAGCTTCAGCGCCTTCAAACTGGTAACCCTCATATTCAAGTTCCTTAATCTTCTTGATAAGTTCTTTAGTCTTTTTAGACTTGGGATCTAATGTCACATTTAGCTCCCTGGCTTTTTCCACCAGGTTACTGGTACCTGCGAGTTCTGAAACAAGCACCCTGCGCTTATTGCCCACCTTATCAGGCGGCAAATGTTCGTAGGTTTCAGGTGACTTCATAATTGCGCTGACATGTATTCCACCTTTGTGTGCAAAAGCACCGCTCCCCACAAAGGGTTGATTTTTAGAAAGTCTTGTATTGCTGACTTCGCTGATATAAAAGGCGGTTTCTGTGAGATGTTTTAAGCTTTGACCTGCCTTACAGTGATACTTAGTTTTCAATTCAATGTTAGGGATGATTGAGCAAAGGTTTGCATTACCGCATCTTTCGCCGTAGCCATTGAAAGTTCCCTGAACCATTGTCACCCCAGCATCAATTGCAACAAGTGAGTTGGCAACTGCTAATTCTCCGTCGTTATGGGCATGGATACCAAGGGGAACTTCAATCCATTTCTTGATTGAAGTTATTATCTCCGTAATCTCCCCTGGCAGGCATCCGCCGTTGGTATCACAGAGGGTAATTACATCAGCGCCACCCCTTTGGGCAGCTTTTATAGTTTGCAGCGCATAGTTAGGGTTGTTTTTATGGCCGTCAAAAAAGTGTTCCGCATCAAAAATAACCTCCAGGCCAGCCTCCTTTAAGAAACGGACACTTTCTTCTATCATCCGTAAATTTTCTTCCAGAGTTGTACCCAGAGCTTTAACAACATGAAAATCCCAGCTTTTTCCTACAATACATGCCACAGGTGCGCCACATTCCACCAGCGCCCGGAGATTGGCGTCATCAGAAGGCGCCAGTCCTGCTTTACAGGTGCTTCCGAAGGCTGCAATTTTGGCATTTTGCCAGTTTATATTTGCAGCTTGTTTAAAAAATTCTGTATCCTTGGGATTGGAGGCTGGCCAGCCTCCTTCTATATAATCTACTCCAAAAATATCCAGCTTCTGTGCAATTTTAATTTTGTCAGAAAGAGAATAGGAGATCCCTTCCGCCTGGCTCCCGTCCCGTAATGTTGTATCATAAATTAGAATTCTAGACATTTTCCTCACCTAATAAATAATTATTGACCCTGTCACCCATTTCCTGGCAACCTACTACTTTAAATCCTTCCTGTGCAAGGTCACCTGTGCCATAGCCATCTTTAAGTACTTGAGATACTGCTTTTTCAATTTCTTTGGCGCCTTCTTCACAATTTAGAGAGTATCTCAAAAGCATGGCAGCAGATAAAATGGTTGCCAGGGGGTTAGCCTTGTCCTGACCGGCAATATCGGGAGCGGAGCCATGGGCAGGCTCATACAATGCCACTTCTCCACCTAAACTTGCGGAAGGAAGCATACCTATTGAACCGGTTAACATGGAGGCCTGGTCGGTTAATATATCGCCAAACATATTTGTAGTGAGAATAACGTCAAACTGCTTTGGTTCCCTGATAAGCTGCATTGCACAGTTATCTACATACATATGCTCAAGTGTTATATCCTTATAATCCTCATGGAGCCTTGTTACAGTTTCCCTCCAAAGCCTGGAACTTTCCAGGACATTTGCTTTATCGACACTTGTAACTTTACCACGTCTTTTTGAAGCAATCTCAAATGCAGTACGGGCAATTCTTTCTATTTCAAAGGTTGTATATTCTAGGGTATCAACTGCCTTTTCTCCGCCTTCCACTTTTTCACGGTACTTTTTGCCAAAATAGATTCCCCCTGTTAGTTCTCTTACAACCACAAGGTCAGTACCTTTTACCACTTCTTCCTTTAGGGTGGAAGCTCCTACAAGTTCCGGGTACAGAGAACATACCCGCAAGTTTGCATAAAGACCCAGTTCTTTACGAAGGGGTAAAAGGGAAGCGACCTCCGGTCTCTGGGTTGCAGGGAGGTTATCCCACTTTGGGCCTCCCACTGCACCCAGTAAAACTGCATCACTATTTTTACATAATTCCAGTGTTTCATCCGGCAGGGCTTTACCAACTTTATCTATTGCCTCCCCGCCAATATAACCTTCCTCAAATTCCAAATTTAAATCATATTTTGAAGCCACAGTTTTTAAAACTTTGATTGCCTGGGGTACTATTTCTTTGCCGATACCGTCACCCGGTAAAACCGCAATCTTAGCCATTACTTTTCACCTTCTTTTCAACGTATTTCATCAAACCTCCGGCAGAGATAATTTCCTTCATAAAGTCCGGGAAGGGAGTAGCTTGATAAGTGCGGGAGTCAGAAAGGTTGGTAATTGTTCCGGTGGAAGCATCAACCTCTACTTCATCGCCTTCTTTAATGTTTTTAGCTGCTTCCGGACATTCAAAAATCGGCAAACCGATGTTTATTGAGTTACGGTAAAAAATCCTCGCGAAGGATTCCGCTATCACGCAGGATACACCGCTTGCCTTGATTGCTATGGGAGCGTGTTCCCTGGAACTTCCACAACCAAAGTTTTTACCTGCAACTATTATATCTCCGGCTTTAACTTTTGAAGGAAATTCAGGGTCTGCATCCTCCATGCAATGCTTTGCAAGTTCTTCAGGTTCTGAAGTATTCATGTATCTGGCCGGGATAATTGCATCCGTATCTATGTCATTACCAAATTTCCATACTTTGCCTTTTAATTGCATTATTACTTCACCTCCCAGGGAGCTGCTATTCTTCCCATAACGGCACTCGCTGCCGCCACCGCAGGTCCGGCAAGATATACTTCACTTTCAGGGTGGCCCATTCTGCCTACAAAGTTACGGTTAGTTGTGGCAATAGCCCTTTCGCCTTTAGCAAGTATTCCCATATGACCGCCAAGGCATGGTCCGCAGGTGGGAGTGCTGACAACGGCGCCAGCCTCTACAAACTGCTGGACAAGCCCTTCCTTGATGGCCTGGTTATAGATTTCCTGTGTTCCCGGAATTATAATTACCCTTACTTCAGGGTGAACCTTTTTGCCACTCAAAATTTGCGCCGCCTGGCGGAGATCTTCCATACGACCGTTGGTACAGGAACCTATAACGACCTGGTCTATCTTAATATCTCCTACTTCTGAAATACCGCGTGTGTTTTCGGGCAGGTGCGGAAATGCAACCTGCGGTTCAATGTCTGCCACATTAAAGTCATAAACTTCGCTATAGTTGGCATCGGAATCACTGCTGTAAAACTTGTAGCTTCTTTTAGCACGTTCCTTGACATATTTTTCGGTTGTTTCATCAGGTGCAATAATTCCGTTTTTACCGCCGGCTTCAATTGCCATGTTGGCCATTGTGAATCTTCCATCCATGGATAATTCACTTATTGCTTCACCTGTAAATTCCATAGCTTTGTAGCGGGCGCCATCAACACCTATTTTTCCTATGGTATAAAGTATTAGGTCTTTACCTGTCACTCCCGCTTTCAATTTTCCGTGGTAAACAAATTTAATTGATTCAGGCACTTTAAACCAGGCTTCACCTGTTGCCATCCCGGCTGCCATATCGGTACTTCCGACACCTGTTGCAAAGGCGCCCAGCGCCCCGTAAGTACAGGTATGGGAGTCGGCGCCTATTACCAGATCACCTGGCAGAACAAGACCTTCCTGGGGTAGAAGGCAGTGCTCTATTCCCATCCTGCCAACTTCAAAATAGTTGGTAAGCTCCTGCTCTTTTGCAAATTCACGTACCATCTTGGCCTGTTCAGCAGACTTGATATCTTTGTTGGGTGTAAAATGGTCCGGAACAAGTACAACTTTATCTTTATCGAATACCTTATCTATACCAAGTTTTTTAAACTCTTTTATTGCAACAGGAGCAGTAATATCGTTACCTAAAACCACATCCAGTTTTGCGTTAATCAACTCTCCCGGTTCAACGTAATCTTTACCACAATGGGCTGCAAGTATTTTTTCAGTAATTGTCATTCCCATCTCCGGTTCCACCTCCAAAAATATTTAAATGTGTAGTTCGAACATCCTATTTACATGATTCCTTCTTTCTGATAGATTTGGTCTCCCTGATCATAGTAGAGTTTGTTTATTGCGCTGACATAAGCTTTAGCACTTGCTTCAATCACGTCGGTACTGATGCCGCGTCCCGTATAAATCTTGTCGTTATACTCGATTTTAACTATAACTTCTCCTATGGCATCCTTGCCTCCGGTTACTGCATTCAAGGAGTATTGCTGCAATGTGACCTTAACATTTGTTACCTTTTCTACCGCCTTAAATACGGCATCTACAGGGCCGTCACCGCATGCAGCTTCTTCAACCAGCTTTCCATCTACCCTTATTCCAACAGTTGCAGTTGGTACAATGCGGTTGCCACTTGAGATATGGAGATGTTCCAGAATATATTTTTCAGGAACAATCTTGATCTCATCTTCTACTATTGCCTCTAAATCCTTATCAGTAATTTCTTTCTTTCTATCGGCCAGTTCTTTAAATCTTTGAAATGCTTTATCCAGTTCCTTTTCTTCAAGATTGAAACCCAGTTCCACAAGCCGGGTCTTAAATGCATGCCTCCCGGAATGCTTGCCAAGAACGAGATTATTATGAACAAGACCTATCATAGCAGGATTCATAATTTCATAGGTAGTTCTTTCCTTTAAAACACCGTCCTGGTGAATTCCGGACTCATGGGCAAAGGCGTTTTTGCCTACAATAGCCTTATTTGCCTGGATTGACATACCTGTAAGGTTTTGTACAAGACGGCTGGTGCGGTAAATTTCCTCTGTTTTAATGTCAGTGTAGAAATCATAAAAATCCTTTCTGGTATGAATTGCCATAACTATCTCTTCCAGGGCAGTATTTCCTGCCCTCTCACCTATGCCGTTTACTGCACATTCCACCTGCCGTGCGCCGTTTTTAAGGGCACTTAAAGAGTTGGCAACTGCCATTCCCAGGTCGTTGTGACAATGAACGGATATTATCGCTTTGTCTATATTAGGAACTCTTTCCTTGATGTTTTTAATAAAATTTCCAAATTCTTCAGGGGTGCTATACCCTACAGTATCCGGTATATTGACAGTAGTAGCGCCGGAATCTATTGCTGTTTCGAGAACCTGGCACATAAAGTCCAGGTCGGTTCTTGCGCCGTCTTCGGGAGAAAATTCCACATCATCTGTATACTGTTTGGCGTATGCTACCCCTTCCTTTATCTTTTCCAAAACTTGTTCCCTTGTCATCCTTAGCTTATATTTCATATGGATTTCAGAAGTAGCAATGAAGGTATGAATGCGGGGTTTTTTAGCATATTTTAGCGCTTCCCAAGCCCTATCAATATCCTTCTTATTAACCCTTGCCAGGGCTGCTATAGTGGGGCCTTTTATTTCTTTAGCAATAGCCTTAACAGCTTCAAAGTCTCCCGGAGAAGCAATTGGAAAACCTGCTTCTATGATGTCAACATTCATTTTTGCAAGCTGGTGGGCAATTTCCAGCTTTTCATGAACATTAAGACTTACTCCCGGGGACTGCTCACCATCCCTCAGGGTAGTATCAAAAATATATATCTTATCTGCCATTATCTTCACCCTCTTCAAAATGGATCATTTCATTCAAGCCCTTGTTATTTGGTACCATCGGGTATACCATTTCTTCATTTGATACGACACATTCAATTATAGTTAGAGAATCATTATTGAGAGCTTCTTCCAGCTTTGGTACAGTTTCTTCTGTTTTTGTTATTCTAATGCCTTTAGCGCCGTAACACTCCGCAAAGCGAATAAAGTCGGGATTACCGCTAAAATCAACGGCGCTGTAAGACTTATTACAGTAAAAATGCTGCAGTTGCCTTACAAGCGCCAGGCAATTGTTATTAAAAAGCAGCACCTTAACAGGAAGGTTGTTTTCCACTGCAGTACCCATCTCAGCCATGTGCATTTGAAAACTACCGTCTCCTGTTACTGCAACAACCAGTTTATCCCTGTTACCCAATTGTGCTCCAATAGCTGCCGGGAAACCGTAGCCCATAGTTCCCAGCCCACCTGAAGTTAGCATGGTACGTGGTTTTGTGAATTTGTAATACTGAGCAGTCCACATCTGGTGTTGACCAACGTCTGTAGTTATTACAACATCCTTATCCCTTGTCAGTTCCCCTAATTTTTCAATAACGTATTGTGGCCTTAAAGCTAAAGTTTCTCCATATCTTAAGGGGTATTCCTTTTTGATTTTCTCAACTCTAGCATTCCATTCCCTGTTTTCTCTTTCTTCCACCAGGGGTAACAGTTCCTCCAGTATCGTTTTTACGTCCCCCACCAGCGGTAGATCAACTTCCACATTTTTACCTATTTCAGCGGGGTCAATGTCGATATGAATTTTCTTTGCATTAGGGGCAAATTTCTCTACAGCACCTGTAACCCTGTCATCAAACCTAACCCCTAAGCCAACAAGCAAATCACATTCAGTTACTACATAGTTAGCATAAGGTGTTCCATGAAGTCCCAGCATGCCAAGGGACTGAGGGTGGGTTTCCGGAAATACACCGAGTGCATTTAATGTAGTGGTAATAGGTGCTGAGGTTTTTTCAACAAGAATTTTTAATTCGGCAGCTGCTTCAGAGTTAATTACTCCACCACCGGCAAAAATCACCGGCTTTTTGGCTTCATTAATCAACTCGGCAGCATTTTTTATCTGTGTTGGATGGCCTTTATAAGTCGGTTTATAACCCCTTAAGTCCACATCTTCCGGTATGTTATATTTTGTGAGCTGTGCTGAAACATTTTTAGGTACATCAACCAGTACAGGTCCCGGTCTTCCTGTTTTGGCAATATGAAAAGCTTCCCTGATAATTCGAGATAAGTCCTTAACATTTTTAACAAGATAATTGTGTTTTGAAATTGGCATAGTTATACCGGTAATATCTACTTCCTGAAAAGCATCTGTCCCCACCATCTCAGTGGAAACCTGGCCAGTAATAATTACAACCGGAATGGAATCCATATATGCAGTTGCTATACCTGTTACCAGGTTAGTAGCTCCCGGACCGGAGGTAGCCATACAAACTCCAACTTTTCCCGTTGTCCTGGCATAACCGCTTGCAGCATGAACTGCCGCCTGTTCCTGACGTACTAAAATATGCTTAATTTTTGAACTCTCTTTTAAAGCATCATAGATTGGAAGAACAGCGCCACCAGGATAGCCAAATACAGTATCTACTCCTTCATACTCCAGGGTTTTAATTAAAATTTCCGCGCCAGTCACTGCCAATGAAAGCACCTCCACTATCAGGATTTACCGTTTTTATGTTTTGGTCCCCGGACCATAGCAACTTTACCTGTCCGAACAACTTCTCTAATTCCAAAGGGGTGAAGAGAATTTTCAATTGCATTTATCTTCCCTTCGTCCCCGGTAACTTCAATAATTAGAGAATTGCGCCCAAAATCCACTACCCTAGCTCTGAAAACATTTACAATCTGCATTATTTCCATCCTGTGGGCAGGGTCAGCATTTACTTTAATTAAAATAAGCTCTCTGTGAACATGCTCATCTTCAGTAATGTCATTTATCTTAATGACCTCAATTAATTTATGGAGCTGCTTTGTAACCTGCTCAATAACCCTGTCGTCACCTTCCACAACTATTGTCATACGAGAGATCTCAGGATTCTCAGTACGACCTACCGCTAAACTGTCAATATTGTAACCCCTGCGGGCAAAGAGGCCCGCTACCCGGGTTAAAACACCAGGTTTGTTTTCTACAAGTACAGAGAGTGTATGCTTCATACTTTTTACCTCCCCAGCATTTTATCAATGGAACCTCCTGCCGGTACCATTGGAAATACATTTTCCTCTTGTTCAATAAGGAAGTCTATAACAACAGGTCTTGGAGTCTCCATTGCCTTTTCCAAGGTCTTTTTAACATCTTCAGGCTTTTCTACCCTCATTCCAACTGCGCCGTAACTCTCTGCAAGTTTTACAAAATCAGGTTGAGATATTTCTGTATGTGAATAGCGTTTGTCAAGGAAGAGGTCCTGCCACTGTCGTACCATTCCCAGGTAGCCATTGTTAAATATGCAAATTGTCAGCGGCAAATTATAATGTACAGCTGTTGCCAGTTCTTGAGAGTTCATCTGAAAACCGCCATCACCAACTATTGTTACCACTTTTGCTTCGGGGTGAGCAATTTGAACACCCATAGCAGCCGGAAAGCCGTACCCCATGGTTCCTAATCCTCCAGATGTCATAAAGGAACGGGGACGCACACACTTCAAATATTGGGCTGCCCACATCTGGTGCTGGCCTGTATCAGTAACAAAATATGCAT
The DNA here is from genome assembly GCA_020063565.1 of Clostridiales bacterium. Lineage (GTDB taxonomy): Bacteria > Bacillota > DSM-16504 > Desulfitibacterales > JAICDB01 > JAICDB01. Next base: position 16,314 of record JAICDB010000021.1, read on the forward strand.
CACCGGCAGTCACCTCATTAATCTTTTCCAGGATATATTGAGGTTTTATTCTTGTACTATCCTTACAATACTTAAGGGGATATTCTTTTTTCCAGTATTCTATTTTATCCAGCCAGCGCCGGTTATCTTTTTCATTTACAAGTCCCAGGAGTTTTTCCAGGGCATTTTTCGCATCACTAACGATGGATAAGTCCACATGAATGTTTTTATTAATTTCAGCTGCATCAATATCGATATGAATGACTTTTGCATCCTTAGCAAAGGTCTTAACATTACCGGTTACCCTGTCATCAAAGCGCATTCCCACAGCAAGAAGAAGATCACAGTCGGAAATTGCATAATTTGCGTATGCGGTTCCATGCATTCCCGGCATCCCTAAATATAAAGGATGGTTTTCAGGGAAAGAGCCTTTACCCATCAGGGTAGTTGAGACAGGTATTTGCAGCTTTTCCGCCAGCGCCAGCAGTTCTTCATGTGCTCCGGAGTTAACCACTCCGCCACCTGCAATAATGACAGGTCTTTGGGCTTCTTTTAACATTTCAGAAGCTTTTTCCACTTCTTTTTCGATTCCATTTGGCTTTAACTTATAGCCGGGGAGATCTATTTCCGGCGGATAGAAAAATTCAGTTTCAGCATATGTTACATCCTTGGGTAAATCTATCAGAACAGGTCCCGGACGACCTGTTGTAGCCAGGTGAAAAGCTTCCCTCACATATCTTGCAAGGTCCCGAACATCCTTAACTAAATATGAGTATTTAGTAATTGGAAGGGTTATCCCTGTAATATCAGCTTCCTGAAAGGAGTCTTTACCGATATATGATACGGCTACCTGTCCTGTAATTATTACCAGGGGAACGCTATCCATATATGCTGTAGCTATACCTGTAACAAGGTTGGTAGCCCCAGGTCCTGATGTTGCAATACAAACACCCGGTTTTCCCGTAGAACGCGCATAACCGTCTGCCGCATGGATCAACCCTTGCTCGTGTCTTGTCAGGATATGCTTAATTTTTTTACATCGATAGATTGCATCATAGATATTTAGAACTGCACCACCGGGATAACCAAATATAGTATCGACTCCTTCACATTCCAAAGACTTAATCAGTATATCCGCTCCACTCATTTTCTTGCCAACTTCCATTAAATTCCCAAATTGACACACCTCCCTAAGATCTTTAGCAACTGCCATTATAAAACCCTCCCTGATTATTTGATAACTGCTCCCGAACTAGCAGATGAGACCAGTTTTGCATACTTAGCAAGATACCCCTTTGTAACTTTAGGTTCCGGTTTTTGCCACTTACTCTTTCTTTCTTCCAGTTCTGCATCTGAAACTTTAATTTGAAGTTTCCTTGCAGGAATATCTATCTCAATAATGTCTCCTTCCTGAACAAGCGCCATTGGTCCACCTGCTGCAGCTTCCGGAGAAACATGGCCTATGGATGCTCCCCTTGTTGCACCGGAGAAACGACCGTCTGTAATTAAAGCAACCTTGTCGTCCAATCCCATTCCAGCTACAGCAGCGGTAGGAGTTAACATTTCTCTCATGCCGGGGCCGCCCTTTGGTCCTTCATAGCGAATTACCACCACATCTCCGGCAACTATTTTGTTGTTTAAAATTGCCTCCACTGCATCTTCTTCAGAATCAAATACCCGCGCAGGGCCTTCATGCTGCATCATACTTTCCTTCACAGCCCCTTTTTTCACTACAGCGCCGTCAGGTGCCAGGTTGCCCCAGAGGATTGCCAGACCGCCATCGACACTGTAAGGTTCATCTGCCGGGCGAATTATCTCTTTATCCAGAATTTCCTTGTTCTCAATATTCTGGCCTACTGTAGCGGCAGTTACAGTAATTGCATCCTTGTTAATAAGTCCTTTTTTAGCAAGTTCTGCCATAACAGCGCCTATTCCGCCTGCGGCGTCCAGATCTTCCATATAATGTTCTCCTGCAGGAGCCAGTTTACAAAGCTGAGGTGCATTTTGGCTTGCTTTGTCAAACTTTTGAAGATCTAAATCCACTGCTGCTTCACGGGCAATTGCAGGCAGGTGAAGAACAGTATTTGTAGAACAACCTAATGCCATATCAACTATCATTGCATTTTGGAAAGCAGTTTCTGTCATAATATCTAAAGCAGTAATACCTTTTTCTAAAAGCTCCATTACCTTTATTCCTGCCTCTTTTGCAAGGCGAATTCTGCGCGCATCTACTGCCGGGATAGTACCGTTACCCGGTAGTCCCATACCCAAAACCTCTGTCAAGCAGTTCATGGAGTTTGCAGTAAACATTCCGGAGCAGGAACCGCAGCCGGGACAAGCAGTTTCCTCGGCCTCTTTGAGATCTTCCATGCTCATCCTGCCGCCTTTTACTGCGCCTACATATTCAAACATGTTGCTGAGGCTAACCCTCTTTCCTTTAAACTTACCTGCCAGCATAGGTCCGCCGCTCACAAAGATGCTGGGTAAATTCAGGCGGGCAGCAGCCATCAGCATTCCCGGTACAACCTTGTCACAGTTAGGTATAAATACCAGTGCATCAAAGGCGTGTGCTCGTGCCATAATTTCTATTGAATCTGCAATTATTTCTCTGCTTGCAAGTGAATACTTCATACCGGTGTGGTTCATTGCTATTCCATCACAAACTGCAATTGAGTTGAATTCTAACGGCGTACCCCCTGCGAGCAGCACTCCTCTTTTGACAGCTTCAGCAATTTTATCTAAATGAATATGTCCCGGAACTACCTCATTATGAGAGTTAACAATACCGATCAGTGGGCGCTCTATTTCTTTATCGGATAACCCTAATGCCTTAAGGAGCGAACGGTGCGGAGCCTTTTCAATACCTTTTTTCATGCTATCACTTGCCATGGTTTCCTCTCCCTTCCCGTTTAGATTTCTGGTCCGTCAACCTTGGTTAATTCTCTGAAGGATGTAATTAGCTTGTTTGTTGTTTCTCCCGGTTCGCCATTACCAATTGTTCTCCCGTCAACCTTGACAACAGGTATAATTTCCGCTGCAGTTCCGGTTAAGAAGCATTCATCAGCAGTATACACATCATAGCGGGTAAACAGTTCTTCCTTCACTCCTACCTCCATATCCCTTGCCAAGTCCATGACGGTATTTCTTGTGATACCTTCCAAAATTCCCACATGTTTTGGTGGTGTAATGAGTTTATTACCTTTAACTATAAAGACGTTATCTCCGGTTGCTTCAGCCACATAACCTTCCTGATTGAGCATTAATGCTTCCGGTACACCATGGAGACCTGCTTCTATCTTGGCCATGATGTTATTGAGATAGTTAAGTGATTTTATCCTTGGATTTAATGCTTCCGCTACATTTCTTCTTGTGGGTACTGTAATTATTTCAAGGCCCTTTTCATACAATTCCTCAGGGTAAAGTTGAATACCGGCAGCTATACAGAATACCAATGATTTCTTACATTTACGGGGATCTAACCCCAAGTCACCCGGTCCCCTGGTTACAACAAGTCTGATATATGCATCCTTGAGGTTATTTTTACGGCATGTTTCCAGTACGACTTCTTCCATCTCTTCAATTGTCAGGCCGATATCAAGCTGGATAACCTTTGCGGAATCATATAACCTATCAAGGTGCGCTTTTAGCTTAAAAACACGACCATGATAAGCACGAATTCCTTCAAATATTCCATCACCGTATAAAAGTCCATGATCAAAAACGGATACCTTTGCCTCTTCCTGCGGTACATACTTCCCGTCAAAATACACTGTTAATCCCATCTAAATAGCCCCCCTCAAAAATTTTTTATAATCGTAGCTAGGCTGGTACTTCCAGATGCAGTTCCGCTCGTTAAGTTAAATCAGGATTTAACTACAACTCGCTCAAGTACATCTTACCAGTACCACCCTAGCCTACTAAAAAAATTAACCCCCTCGTCCCCGTTGCAGGGACGAGAGGGTTGTTTCTCGCGGTACCACCCTGATTGCTGCTACAACTAGCAACCACTCAAGTAAATGACCTGTAACGGCGGTTAACCGTTTTTACCTACTCTGCTAAAGCCATTTCAGTAAAAAAGCTTGAGAGTGAGCTCAAAATACCGTATGTACCGGTTCCCACCCTTCCCGGCTCTCTGTGGACAGCGACGATATTTTGAGATGTCTCTCTGGTAGCGCTTGTATCCAGTATTAAAAATTATTAATTCAAAACTAGATATATTAAGCTCTAGTATATTGATAACCCTTCAAAGTGTCAAGAGTTTTTTATTAAAAAATCGTTAATTTTTTTATATTTATTGACGCCTTCAATAAAAATAAACCCTTCAAAAAACGGAAACAGCATACTCCACTTTTTTCATGCTATAAAGTATACTTTTCTGCTTAAAAACAAATATTAAATAGTGCATAAGATTAATTAATGGAGGTTGATTTTAAATGTCCGTGCATGGTTATAGATTTTCAAACTTAACGCCGGAACAAATAGAAGAAATTAAAAAAATAGAAAATGATATTAATCAAAATAGCGACAAGGAAGTTATCCTGCTAGCATTTGACAAAGATTAATTTTTAGAGGTTGTTCGAAAAGTCCGCGCGAAATCCACTTCGAATTTCGGCGTTGGCTTGTCTCCTGCGCTGCTCACCCGGCACTTAACCAGACAATTTGCCTTGCCGCCTTGAACTTCTCGTGTCTCTCGTGCTCCTTTTCGAACACGCACTTTTAGTGAGCTTTTTCGAAAGTTATTGAAGGTATTGCGGGAGAATTCAGATTTAAAAATTCCTCGGCTAATTTTAAGTCTTCAGGTGTATCTATATCTGTAACTATTTCATTGCTTTCAATATCTACTTTAAACACTTTGTCAGGATTACTGGTGATTATGGAACGAGCGCCTGCATCACCTGTAAGCTTCATTATTTCGGGTAGAAGCTTACTTTCAAATAGCACAGGATTTCCTCTTTTTCCTTTATAATAGGGAACAACAATTGAATACTCTTCTAGGGAGTAGAAATTATCTATCAGCATATTAATAGTGGCAGGTCTTACAAAGGGTTGGTCCCCTAACAGAAACATTACGCCTTTAGCATTTGGGTTTACAGCCTTGACGCCTGCTTTTACAGAAGTACTTTGACCTTCTTTGTACAAGGGATTATATACTATCTTAACCGGTAAATTCTGAATTATTTTTTGTATATCACTTGCTTGATAACCGGTTACAACAATTACTTCATCAACTTTTGAGTTTACTACTGCATGTAATGTGCGAAGCAAAATTTCTTTGCCATCCAATTTGACTAAAAGTTTGTTTTTACCCATACGTTTGGAGCAACCTGCCGCCAATACAACGGCGCTAACCATAAATAATCACCTCTATAAAAAAATTTTGAGAGCATAGTATACCCTCAAAATTTTGTGCTAATTAAAATATTCATTTAGCATCCTGAGCAGCTAGCACATGAACCGCCGCTGCAACCTCCGGAACTACCATTTTCGCCGGCTGCCTTTTTATATAAAAAACCGGTAAATATTTGCTCTGCCCTTTCATTACATTCCGGACAGGTTACTTTATCCTTTTCACTACTACTAACTCTTTTTGAAAATTTATGAAAACACTTTTTACATCTGAAGTCATAAGTAGGCATATCCCACACCTCCAGGCAAAATTATAACATAATCTAACCTAAAATGCTATCAGAGATTGCTGGTATCGTATATGAAACGAATTACTCCTTGTTTTCTATTGACCCTCGAGAGGGTCATTAATTTTTACTTGAAGTTTCACCTTCCTGGCGTTATACGCATAATCTGTCATTGATAAAATTACTATAAGGGAAGGTGATAGAATGGAATTTATTACCCCAATATTACTGGCTATAGCTCTTAGTATTGATGGGTTTGGGGTAGGATTGACTTATGGAATTAGAAAGGTCAAATTAGCTTTGCTTCCCATAATTCTAATTGTAACATGTTCGGTTATTGCCATGACAGTTTCTATTTTTGCCGGTCAACTGGCAACTAACTTTATTTCTTATCACATAGCAAATGTTATTGGTGGTACTATTTTAGTTATTATTGGTTTTTGGCAGTTAATTGAGGGTCGGAAAAACTATAAGTTTAAAAAATTGATTAAGAAAGGTAAGGAAAACCCTGTTTTGTTAACAATTAATTTAAAAATTTTTGGCCTAGTACTACAAGTTATGCGTGAGCCAGTAAAAGCCGATATGGATAGATCAGGAGACATCAATTACGGTGAAGCTTTACTGTTGGGAGTTGCCTTAAATATTGATGTTATGGGAGCGGGTTTAGGAGCGGGAATAGCAGGCTATTCTGTGCTTTTAATTCCTATAGTAGCTACAGCCTTATTCTTAGCACTACTTTTAGGTCTACTTTTGGGAAAAAAATATGCTGCAGGTTTTTTAAGGGATAAAGGACATGTATTACCAGGAATAATTTTAATGCTTTTGGGTATAATAAATTTTTTTAAATAAACAAAGTGAGTCAAAGGAACCATCCCCTTGACTCACTTTTTCTTACACTTGTACTACCTTTTCAACTTCCGGTACCTGTTCCTTGAGCACCCGCTCAATCCCTTGTTTCAGGGTTATTGTGGCGCCGGGGCAACCACTACATGCACCCTGTAATCTAACCTTTACTGTTCCACCGTCAATTCCAACTAGTTCAACATCCCCACCGTCACGTTGTAAAACAGGTCTAATTTTCTCCAAAGCAGCCTTTACCTTGTCTTCCATTTTCTTTGACAACTCCTTTTCTTTAAAGCAAATTCTAATGCTTTTCAAAATATACTAGAAGTTACCGCCTTTGTCAAGAAATACAATCTTTTTAAAGCTTATTTTCCTAACTTACTAATAGTTTACTTAAACGGTGCTAAATACTTGGCATTGCAAAAAGAATTCAGGTAAAACTAAAAAAAAGGAGGTGATAAAATAAATGCCGGAAATCTGCCCACTTTCCAGCTGCAGGTGGTGCAGTCCTGATGGTAGTTGCTTACATGAAGATTACAAAGGTTACTTGAATGATTGCCTATCTGCTCTAAAAGGAACTTCAGAATATGTTGATTGCTACGAACAGCGCGAATAAAATTTAAGCCTCGTAAAACCTGGTTCGCTATCCCCCGGGCGAACCTATTTTTCATTCATTATATTTTGATTCATATCTTCATCTTTTGGTTCCCGTTTAAATTTTTCCACGACAAGTTCATAATCTGCCATTAATACAACTACTGCACTTAATGCAACAAAATATGGGAAAAAGATAGCCAAAGCTATACCGCCATTTACAGGAATACTAACTACTTTTTGATTTTCCTTTTTTACTACAATCTTTGCCACATTACCCTGCTTGATTATTTCCTTAATTTTCTTAATTAAGTCTTGCCCCTTTACCTTAAATGTCTTTGACTCAACTGTTTTTTGTTTTTCAATGGCTATAATTGCTTCCACAACATCCCAATCATTATTTTCCAGTGCATTTTTGGCATCTTCATATGTGGCACCTGTTCTGTCTCTGACAATATCAACTTTTTCCAGTTTGTCCATATTAAAACTCTCCTTCAATAAATTTTATTCTACAGTAACTTTATAATTAATGTTCCCTAGATGGTTATAAGTTTATTACAGATATTTAAAATTTAACAAAAAAAATGAGACTAAAGATGGTCTCACCATATCCTATGAAACATTTTCTTCGGCATTATTTTCTGTCAGCATTCTATATATTTCTTGTTTTATTTCTTCAGTTAGTTGTAAGATATGAGCCGCTGTTTCATGTTCCACTGCTGAATGAACTTCAAAATCAGACTTATAACGAATATCAAACACCTGCATTATACTCCGGTGAAAGGAAGCACCTAACTTTCCGGCAGCAACATAATTACGGCCTAAAGCTGTTAACATGGTTGTTGGTTTATAAGCTCGTACATTATCCTGGGTAAAAAGAGCTTTAATCATATAGATAAGTCCATAGTAAGCCATTGTAACTGCTTCCGAATAAAAATTTTTGTTGTATAAAAACTTAGCTGAATCAAGACAATCTTCTGATTTATTTTTCCAATAGAGTATATCTTCTACGTTGCCGGCCATAAAAACACACCCTTTTCTATGTTGTTGTCAAGTTTTTCGTCCTTCCCATATTCTTGAATTTCTAAGGAAACAAGGTGATCAAAATTTCTTGCAAACATTTGCTTATAAACGATATCATATAAAGTATTAGTTAAATCTCTGTTTCCCCTTTTAACTTCTACTGAAATTACTGCCTCCACATGAGGCGCTATCCATTTAGAAGGTACTTGATACCAGCTAATGGACGTTATTCTGTTCCCAAAGTTTTCCAGGAGAGCATTCATTGTTTCTTCGACCATTTTTTTCAGTTTTTTCTTTCTAGACGCCAATTTCCCTCACCTCACAACTTTACTACCTTATTTTTTATTTTTTGGAAATATTTATATATAAGTTCGCTGTTTTTTACCTTTATCCTTTAGTAGATTAAGTCGAATAAACTGTAATTATTGGATTTATTGCTGCTTTTTTTGTATGTTATTTTTTCTATGTTATACTAGAGTAAAATTAAAAAGCGAGGTTATAGATATGGTTACTAAAAAAGACATTATAGGCGCCAGGGAAGCTATTAAGGATAAAGTTCATTATACGCCTGTATTTCATTCAACTATTTTATCAAAGCAGTGCGGCTATAATCTTTATATGAAAGCAGAAAATCTCCAGAAAACGGGCAGCTTTAAAATCAGGGGGGCTACCAACAGGCTTACTAATGCTTTAAATGAAGGCAGCCTGCCGGGTGTCATTACTGCGTCATCCGGCAATCACGGCCAAGCAGTAGCTTATGTAGCACAAAAAGCTAAAGTACCCTGTACAGTAGTTATGCCTGAAAATGCTCCCCAGGCAAAAATAGACGCTGCTAAAAATTATGGAGCCGAAATAATCTTTTGTGGTACTACTTCCCAGGAAAGGTTAGATAAAGCTCAGAAATTGGCAAATGAAAAAGGACATTTATATATACCTCCTTACGACCATCCCCATATAATTGCCGGTCAGGGAACAATCGGCTTAGAAATATTGGAACAGGTGAGCGATGTTCAGGCAGTGCTTGTACCAATTGGAGGCGGAGGTTTACTTTCCGGAATTGTAACAGCTATTAAGGAATCTGCGCCTCAGGTGAAGGTATATGGGGTAGAACCCCAGTTCAGTAATTCAATGTACATTTCATTACAGGAAGGCAAGATAACCGCAAGGGACACTATCGATACAATAGCAGACGGTTTACGATCTAAACAACCCGGCGATTTAACGTTTCCAATTGTCAAAAAATATGTTGATGACATACTTTTAGTTACTGATGAAGAAATAATAAAAACAATGAAGCTAATTATGCAGTATCAAAAATTAGTAGTTGAACCCTCAGGTGCAACTGCAACTGCAGCCGTACTCTTTAACAAGCTTCCCTCAAAATATAAAACTGTTACCAGTATAATTAGTGGTGGAAACATTGATTTTTCCAGATTAGCCTCTCTTATTACGCAATAAAACCATTTTTCGTAAATTAATATTTTATCCCGTTCCATTAAGAACGGGATTTTTTACATTATCCACAGAATCCTATTGAGAATAAGTTCCTAAAGTATAAAAAGCCCTCAGAGGTGTATCTGAGAACTTTGATTTATTACTTAACTTTTTCAATCTCTGCATCTTTTCTTACTACCTGTATCCAGGTATTTCCTTTAACCGGTTTTATGTGGTTGCCATCCTTATCATAAAACCTGGTTGGCGCTGCCAGGCTTTTCTTTTCCCAGGTTCCTTCAAAATATTTACCACCCAGGAAATATTCCGCTTTACCTTTCCCAATGATATCAATTTCGATATGCTTTTCCTTGTCACCTGAATAAGTATGCTTTGCATACTGAATTATGATATTTTTGACTGTTATCTGGTTACCGCTTATCCTGTCAATATGCTTGTAGCCGTTAATATATCTTTCATATTTCTTTTCTTGATTATCCCAGGCATATTTAATACGATTATATTTGCTGTACTTCAGCTTAATTTCCTTGTAATCCGGTACATTATCATATCCATCTACAAAATTCCATTCTTTAAATTTACCATTACCGTCTTTCCCTCTTAAAGCCCTCTCGAGATTAATATATGTATTGTGCGGCCTTTTGCGGGTTTCGTCCAGCCAAAAGCCCGGATGACCGTGAGTGTCATCTATGTCCCTGATCCCCCATTTTTCTACAAGTGCAAAAGCTTCATCACTTCCGCCCACATGGACAAAGTAAGCATCCCATTCTTTGGCAAGCGCCAGGGTATACGGCCTGGCGCTCCGCACAGGTCCAACATGCTTGGGTGGATCTCCATAAAATAGTGCAAAGAAACGGGTAATTAAACCTTCCATCTCCAGTTCATAAACAATATCAGCATCTATAAGACCTGTTTGCGGGCGAGCTTTACCATGGTTATTAACCATAACTGCAGTCAAATTTTGCACTTTAGATACCATTTCCCCTGTAAGGGGGTTATAGATGTTTTTCTCAGATTCTTCCGTTGTTTCTTGCTGGGATTTTTCTTCCGCTTTCTCCGTTGCATTTTGTAATTGTTCCTTTTTGTCTTTAGCTGTCTGATTTTCTACTGTTTCATGTTGTGCTGTCTGATCCGTACCGGCAGTACCCCCACTGTCTTGTCCGCATCCTACGATAAATACCGGCAATAGTAAAATAATAATTAAAAATGTAATGTTACGTCTCATGCTTCATCTCTCCCGTTAGTAAATTGGCTGCAATACTATATTTTCTATATTTACTTACATTTTCCTGCATGAAAACAAAAAGAAATCCCTTGAGATTGTTCTCAAGGGATTAGTTTTATCCGCCAAAAATAAGACCAACAGGCAAAGGGATCATAAAGAGGTTATGGAATATACCATAGAATACACCTACAACAAATATCGATAGAATAGCTGATTTTAACAAAACTCTTGCTCCGTTTGATTTCCTTTCTTCATTCAAATACCACATATAGAAGATCATAAAAATTAAACTGGAAAGCACAAAACCAATATAAACCATAGCCGAAGTGTAGACAATCAATCCAACTGCCATTGCTATTAGTCTGTCGAACCTGATATTTCTAAACATTTTTTTTCTCTCTCGCGGTCTGACGTTCTTAATCAAATGGATAACATTAAAGATAATAAGGAGAACGCTGACTACCTGAGGGAAGAACCTGCTTTCAATGGTTAAATCTCCGACATAGATATAGGCCCCTATAGAAAGCAAAATTACTATAACTGAAAAAATTGTATCTCTATTAACCATTACTGCTCACCCCCTGGGATTCTCCTCTTCTCTTTTTGTTCCATTCAGAAATCATAGGCCAGAAAGCGGAAATCAAGCATAAAATAATCAATACAATTGAAATAGGTCTTGTAAAGAAAACTTCTAGAATACTGCCCTGTGATCTTGCTAGCATCATTGACTGTACAAGTCCTTTTTCTGCAATGGGACCTAAAATCATACCCAGTACAATGGGACCGGGATGAAAGTCCAGTTTTCGTAAAATATACCCTAATAGACCCATGCCTACCATGATGAATACGTCCAGCATATTATTACGGATACTGTAGGAACCAATAATAGTCATAAAAGCAATCATTGGCGCAAGGAAACTTGCCGGTAAGTTAATCAGTCTTGCAACATATTTTGCTCCGTAAAAACCAAGTACAAACATTACTATATTAGCAATAACCAGAGAAATCAGGAACGTGTAAGTGATATCACCGTGCTGTACAAACAGATCAGGACCGGGACGCATTCCCTGGAGCATCAGGGCGCCCATCAATACAGCCGCCGGTGGCGCTCCCGGAATTCCAAGGGTCAAAAGCGGAACCAGTGAACCCCCAACTTCAGCATTATTGGAAGATTCTGAAGCAGCAACACCTTCAACCACTCCTGTACCGAATTTTTCAGGTTCTTTTGACCAGCGCACAGCTTCATTGTAGGATACCAGCCCTGCTACGTTTCCGCCTGCACCCGGTACAATTCCTACAAAACAACCTATGATAGCGGAGCGTATTAAAAGAAACGGCTGTTTTGTCAGTTTAACTATTACTTCCCTCGCTACACCTTTTTGTGATTTAAATTTTTGAATCTCTTTCTTTTCAGTTATAACTTCTTCAACCATACTTAAAATCTCAGGAACACAGAAAAATCCTATGAGTGCAACTATCAGTTCAATTCCTGCCTGCAACTGATAAAATCCAAAGGTATATCTCATTTCACCGCCAATTGGCGCTAAACCTATAGTAGCTATAAGAAGTCCAAGCGTTCCTCCAATTACTCCTTTTAGAAGAGATTTGGCAGATAAAGTGGCAATAATTGTTAATCCGAATGTTGCCAGCCAGAAATACTCCGGAGGTCCAAACTTCAATGCAACCTTAACAAGAAGCGGTGCCAAAAACATCAATAAAATTGCACCTATTACTCCACCTACACCAGAACTGTAAGCAGCAGCAACCAGCGCGTGTTCACCTTTACCTTTTTTAGTAAGGGGGTAACCGTCAAAGGTTGTTGCAATAGCGGAAGGTGTACCAGGTGTGTTGATAAGAATAGCTGAAATACATCCACCGTAAATGGCGCCTACGTAAATACCACCAAGTGTCATCAGTCCTGTTGCCGGGTCCATCGTAAAGGTAAATGGCACAAGTACTGCTAACGCCATAGTAGCAGTTAAGCCCGGAAGACAGCCAACTACGATACCCGCTGCAACTCCTAGTGTCATTAATAGAAAGTTTGATAAGTTAAATATATGTCCCATTGCTCCTGCAAAATATTGAAGAAACTCTGCCATAAATTTCCCCTCCTTTTACGGGTTGCTAAAAAACTAGGGAGAGCCCCGGGAAATTTGTCCCGGAACCCTCATTAATTTACTTTTTCTCCTCTGGCAATCCTAGGTCTTCAAGAAGTTGGCTGTATTCTTTTTGCTTTTTATTAATATGTTCTTGTGCTGCTTTTGCATCCATTTTTAGAGGTACAAAACCCTGTTCAATCATTTGTTCTCTAACAGCTTCATTTTCCATAATTTGTATAAATGCATCTTCAAGAATTGACTTGATTTCCTCTGGAGTTCCAGGAGGAACCGCAACTCCACGGTCGATACTTGGAGTCATTTCATAACCTAACTCTTTAAATGTTGGCACATCAGATAGTGCTTCGAAACGTTCCTCAGAACCAAGTGCTAGAATCTTAATTTTGTCTTTATGAGTTACAAGGTCGTTAGAATTTGCAAATAGAGCGTCAGTGTGTCCACCTAAAAACTGGGTTACAGATGGAGCAGCTCCTGAGGATGGTACATAAGTCAATTCAATTCCAGCTAACTCCTGAAGCTGGAGAAGCGCTATATGGTGTCCCGACCATGTACCTGAACCCCCAACAGTAATTTTACCGGGATTCTCCTTGGCATAGTTAATAAAATCTTCTAAAGTATTAAAGGGGCTGTCCTTTAATACTGCCAGTCCAATAGGAGTACCCTGAAAAATAGCAACCGGGTTAATCTGCTCAGTAGTGTAACCTGCATTTTCACGGGCAATAGGCTGTAGAATAATGTGCGGAATATTGATTCCTGCAATTGTATAGCCGTCCGGCTTTGTATGAATTAACTCAGTCCAACCTACTGCTCCTCCACCACCTGCTTTGTAAGTGATGTTAATTTTAGTTCCCAGAGCTTCCTCAAGGAGTGGCTGCTGACGGCGTGCTTCCACATCAGACTGTCCACCTGGATTGAAAGGAATAATATAAGTGATAGGTTTAGTTGGGAAATCAGGCTTTTCAGCAGTTTGTTCTTGATCTTTCGCCTTATCCCCTTCGTCTGCTTTTTGTCCACCTGTGCAGCCCACTACAAGCGCCATGGACAGCAAAACTACCATTGCCAGCAATCCTACAAACTTCAGTTTTCGCATTAAAATCCTCCTCCACATTAATTTATTTTATTTTTTGGAGAGACTATCTCCCCAAAAGATTTAACTATTTAAATGTTTTAAAACATCTCTTTCAACATTTTCCAAATGCCTTAACATTGTATTTTTAGCCGCTACAACGTCTCTCTTTTTAAGGGACTTAGCAATTAACATATGCTCTTCTAAAGATTTCTCCGGTCTTTGAGGAATTGAGGCAGCTTTTTCCCTGTTTTCTGCTAAAAGATCAAGCATTGTTTGCATTATTAGCTTAAGAACGTTGTTTCCAGCAGCAGAAACAATCATCTGGTGAAATTTATCATCCTGCCGGGCTAAAATGCGAAAATAATCACTCTTATTTTTTTTAAGTAATTTTTTTGTATTATCCAGCAATTTTAAAATCTCATCAAACTCTTCATCTTCAGCCTTCTCACAGGCCCAAACAACTGCCTGAGTTTCTAGGACTTTTCTAATTTCAAATAACTCTATAATTTTCTGATTATCAACAAAAATGTGGCTTATCAGTTTTTGGAGATATTCTGAAGAATTAGTATCAGATATGAATACACCTTGTCCATGTTTTATGGTAACTACTCCTGATAGCTCTAAAAGCTTTAAAGCTTCACGCAAAGAAGTCCGGCTTACACCCAGCATCCTTGCCAGCTCCCTTTCCGGGGGAAGCTTATCCCCCGGCTTGAGCTGACCCTGCATTATTGCCGATTTTATTTCTCTTATTACTCTTTCATGGACGCTGGCGGGTTTTTCATTGATGCGGTTAAATAAAGGTTTATCCACTCCCATATCTTCACCCCGCCGCTAACTAAATATATTCTAACAGTCCTTATTTAATGCTTAAATAAGATTAATCCTTAACTCAAATCATGTTAAATACTTAAACCTACACGGTGAATAGCAAATCCGGTGCGTTCTTTTAGAATTTCACACTTGGTTAGCTTACCGGAAAGTACTTCTATAACTTCGTTGTAAATAACGTCTCCT
>JAICDB010000008.1 GCA_020063565.1 Clostridiales bacterium
TGACCACTAGTGACTGAGTGCTGGGCGTTCGACTTGCATGTGTTAGGCACGCCGCCAGCGTTCGTCCTGAGCCAAGATCAAACTCTCCAGTTAATATTGGTATCTCTTTATTAAAAGAGATTATTAACTAAAGTTTGACTTTGACATTGTCCTTTAACGGACGCCAAACATCAGGCGTTACACTGTTCAGTTTTCAAAGATCAGCTTTTATTCGGTCGCTGTTTCAAGCGACATTTATTAATATATCATCTTTCTTTCCTGCTGTCAATAGTAATTTATTCCAGATAATTATTTTTTTCTTTCAGTGACAGTTTTAAAAGAATTGTTTTTCCTGCCACCACAATGTCTCTTTTGAAGCGGCAAAAAGTATCATACCAAATATCAAGGAATAAATCAATAGGTATTTATTGTAAATTAAATTTATTGTGCTTTTTCCTTATTAACCTTTTCTATATATATTGCACAATCAGGACATACCAATTGACACATTTTGCAGGCAATGCAAGGTTTGCCGTGCCCGGGTTCTACTGTCGGTGTGCCGAAAACACCTAGTTTGTCAGACCAGCCTATGGTATCAACAGGGCACTTTTCTATACAGAGTCCACAGCCTTTACAGAGACCGGGAAAAAGATGAAAGATGCCTTTTCCATCCTGGTATGTAACAGCTTTAAATTCTACACCCATCAGTTTTTCCTCCTTTAGGTTAAGCTACATTACTTCCTTAACTATTTCCATACCTCGCTGCAGCGCTTTAAAGTTCATTTCTCTTAGCTCCGGATTTTGCTCAAATTTATAACCTAATTTACTTTCCAAAGCTTCCTTAGCTTTTTCTTCAGTAACTACACCAGTAGCTCCTATTACTGCTCCCATTACAACAACATTAAATACCCTGGGGTGCAATTCTTCTTTTGCCACTTTAATGGCGGGTAGAGCCACTACCTTTTTGCTGTTTTTAGGTAAATCCTCTTCAACATCTTCAATATTATCGTCATAAAAGAAAAGTGTTTCTTGATCACAGTACATTGTTGTCCGCCGTACAGCTCTGTCACTTAATGCCACAACAATATCTGCCGTTTTAAATTTAGGAGAACCAATTTTTTCATCATCTATTTGCACAAAGGCAACCGAAACACCGCCCCTTTGTTCAACACCAAAGTTAGGTATATATAATGCTTCTTTGCCCATTGCATAGGCAGCTTCGGTTAAAATCATGGCTACTGATTGTACTCCCTGACCGCCTTCACCTGCTAAAGCAATCTTAACTCCCTTTGCCAATTCTAACCCTCCTTTTTCTCTCCTGGTACTTTGATTTCTCCGACTTTAAAGTATGTCGCCATATCTTTCTCTACAAACTTCCAGGTATCTTCCGCATTTGTTCTCCAGTTAGTCGGACATAAGGATAATGCTTCTACAAATGCAAACCCTCTACCCTCCATTACATTTTGAATTGCTTTTTTTATGAATTTTTTAAGCTGTCTCACATTACCTACAGTCCCACGGGCGACATAAGCATTTTCTCCACTAATGGCAGCTACCATTTCAGGTCCTTGTACGGGTGGACCGGTTAGTTCAGTATCTCTACCATAGGGTGAGGTTTCTGTCTTTTGACCTGGAAGTGTTGTAGGAGCCATTTGACCGCCTGTCATTCCATACTGGGTATTGTTCGCTAAAAGAACAAATACTTTTTCATCTCTGGCAGCGGAATTTACCAGGTGCTGAGAGCCAATAGCATACCCTCCACCATCGCCCATATAGGCAATTCCAATTACATTTTCATTTGCTCTTCTTAAGCCCACAATAACAGGTGTAGTACGCCCGTGATGGGTTTGGATAGTATCTACATTAAAGAAATCCCACGCAAGTAATGAACAGCCTATATCACAGCCGAATACTGTTCTATCCGCTATATTCAACTCATCTATTACTTCCCCTAATGCCTTTAAAATTAGAGGATGTCCGCAACCGGGACAAAATTTATGGGGTTTTGTTTCTGAACGCCAACTTTTTGGCATCTGTGGTTGTACTGACATTTCCACGCCTCCCTTAAGCACTATAGATATTTCTTTGTTTCTTGAACTACTTCTTCAATTGTTATACCTTCTCCGGGTCTAAAATACTGTGCAATTGGAGTTGAACAGCCATATAAATGGGATTTAACAAGCTTATCCAGCTGGCCATAAGCGGATTCTATAACTATTACCTGTTTAGCAGCTTTCGCCCTTTCTAAAAGTTCTTTTTCCGGGAATGGACGCAGTGTTACAGGTTTAAAATGCCCCACTTTTTTACCATCCTGACGTAATTCTTTTACGGCACCCTTTGCAGCACGAGATACAACTCCGTGGGCTACAAGGAGTACATCTGCATCATCACACTCATATTCCTCATACTCAATTATCTCAGGTGCAATTTTTTCATATTCCCTGGCATGATCCATTATCACTTCATAGAGTTCTTCTTCCATATTGTAGGTATTTCTTAAATGTGCAGGATCCCTATTTTCACCCGGTACCCCACCTTTAACTACATAGGGTTCTGCCCTAACCATCTCAATATTTCTTGCTTCAGGATCATAAATTGATAGTGATTCACGCATTTTTGACTGGTAACCGTCACCAAGCACAAAAGTTGGAAAACGGTATTTCCAGGCAGTATTAAATGCTTTGATTGTGTAATCAAACAGCTCCTGGTGGGTTGCAGTCGAATAGACAATTCTAAAGCCCTCACCGTTACCACCGTAGCAGGTCATGGTGGTTTCCTGCTGTGAATAAATTACAGTTGCTGTAGAAGGGCCTCCCCTCTGGCAAACAATTAATACTGTCGGGATGCGCATCATCTCCGCCATTGACATAGGTTCCTGCATTAAGGTATTTCCGGGGCCTGCAGTGGCAGTGAAAGCCCTTTTACCCGCCAGGACACCACCCGTACATGTAAAACCTGCAGAGATTTCATCTTCTGTCTGCAGAAACTTTCTCCCGTACTTGGGAGCCATTCTGGTCCAATAATGCATAATTTCATTTTGGGGAGTTATTGGATAGCCATACATTATTTCGGCCCCTGCAGCTAAAGCAGCCCAGGCAACTACTTCGTTACCTGTCATAAATACCTTTTTTTCTCCTTCAATAGGTTTTGTCACTAAAACGCACCTCCTGAAACTCCTTTATTGATTACCAAAACGTCTGGGGCATATATCGATCAATATAGCGTACGGGATTACCGCAGATATCACTTACCCCCAGTTCACCCTGCAACCTTTTTTCTGCTGTTGTATGTATTACAGGCAAATTTAATTCTTTTGCGGCTGCTGTTACTACCCTGGCTCCTTCTTGAATTGTTTTCACATCTGTATCATCACCAACATGGGTATTATTTATTAATCCGTCTACATTCCCCAGTTTTTGAACATAATCTACAATATCCCGGACGGTAGCAGTTGCCGGTCTTGCAATGTTTACCACTACATATATTTTTAAATGGGGATTATCTTGAAAACCTTCCAATAAATTTAAAACTTTAGCACCTTCTACTCCGTAGCCAATATCCAGAATTATATTTCCTTCTTTCTTTAACACCCAGCGCATTTCAGGCTTGAGCACAGAGCCGGCCTCTCCCAATCCCATAACTTGCTGTGTTTCCCATGCTATTACTTCTATGTTTTTTTCCTCGAGTAGTTTTTTTATCGGCCGTAATGTATAAAAGGGTTCCACCAGGTCTAAATCAGCTAATACTACCTTTTCGCCTTCCCGAGCTAACTCCAGGGCACGATTTACCGCATTTTCACTTTTTCCGCTTGCATACTCTCCGATATATGCTTCAACTACTCTCTTTTGCATAAAACAACTTCCTTAATTCAGAAATTGAGTGAAACATTGTTAGTATTCTACAGGTGCGTTAAATACATACTTAAAATAACTAAAAAATTACATAAACTCCGCAATTGTTTGCGGAGTTTATGGTTAAAATTATTTTATTGAATTTGAAGTAATTTTAAATTTTTTCATCCTGTATTGTAACGCCTGGCGAAAAATACCCAGTTCTTCTGCAGTTTTTGAAATGTTGCCCTGATTTTTATGGAGTGTATCAACAATTATTTGTTTTTCTATCTCCTGTAAGATATCATTGAGCTTTCCTGATTTTTTGATATTTGCTTGATAGTGGCGACTTTGCCCAAGTTTTTGTCGCAGATACAAAGGAACATTCTTTATATCCAAAACCTTATCATGGGCATCAACCATATTCATGGCACTTTCAATTACATGCTGGAGTTCCCTGATATTGCCCGGCCAGTGATGCCGTACAAAAAGGTCTTGCAGGTCAGAAGAAATCATTTCCACTGAAGTACCGAATTGCTTATTGTACTTTTCAATAAAATGTTGTGATAGCAACTTAATATCTTCAGTTCTTTCCCTGAGGGGCGGAATGTATAATGTAACTGCAGCAAGTCGGTAGTATAAATCCTGCCTAATTTCCTGCTCCTTAATGGCAACTGCTGGTTCTTTATTAGTTGAACTGATGACTCGGCAATTAACTTTAATTTGGTTAAAGCCACCAATTCTTCTAAAAGATTTTTCTTGAATCACCCTTAAAAGCTTTGCCTGAAGATGCATTCCCATGGAATTGATCTCATCTAAGAACAGTGTTCCGTTTTCTGCCTGTTCGAATAAACCCGGCGCATCAACAGCTCCGGTAAAAGCGCCTTTAACCGTACCAAAAAGTAAACTTTCTAAAAGACTTTCTGGAATTGCTGCACAGTTAATTGCTATAAAAGGGCCTTCCAGGAAAGTACTGGCATTATGGATACTTTGAGCAAATAGCTCTTTTCCCGTTCCCGTTTCTCCATAAATTAAAACAGAAGATTCATTGCGGGCAATTTTTTTAGCCGTTTCTTTTACCTGTTTTATGGCAGCACTTTCTCCGATAATGTCATCAAAAGTATAGTGAGCTTGATCGTTTTTCTCCTCGTTATTCTGTTCATCCGCCAAACGTCTTTGTAATTCGGCAGTTTTAACCAGAAATTCTTTCATTTTGGTAACATCTCTATTAACCGAATAAACTCCCGCTATTCGCCCATTTTCATAATAAGGATACGTGCTTGCTATGAGGTCAATTTTTTTACCATCATTTGTATGATACTGATGATATTGTTCAACTATCGGCATACCTGTTCTCAGCACATTCAATTGAGTACTATTTTCTTCATCAACATCATAAACATCAGTTATCTTTTTACCTACTACTTCTTCTTTATTTAATCCTTCAAATTTTGAACAGGCTTCATTATATAAAATCGTTATACCGTCCGTATTTGTTAGGTGAACACCTTCATGAATAGAATCAAATACCGTTCTTAACCACTTGTTTTCACTTTCCAGGGAGCGTATTGTAGTTATATCTTCTAAAGTTATAAGGGCCAGATCCCCCTGTCTTTTTGACTCTACACGAAATGTTTTATTATTTAATTGTAATCTATCCTTTAATTTATTATTTTCATACAATTGAGGGCATATCTCTTTCAGGTCGATGAATTGAAAATCATCGATTTGCAACAATTTTTTAGCGAAATTATTTATAAATAAAGCTTTATTGTCCGCATCTAAAACAATTATTCCTACCGAAAGAAGATTAAGAATTTTTCTGATTTGCTCAAATGCTAATTTTGTACTCACTGTTTCACCTCGCAGACAGCTTGTACGAATTTATCTCTTACTAAAAAGAGTAACATTCTTCTTGCCATCTGTAAATGGTTTTCAAGGTTTTTGGTATATATGTAAATATATCATAATTAACAACAAAAAAGCAGCTAGTAATACTATTCCAGCTGCTATAAAGTGAAACTTCTATCAGTGGGATTTTTCTTTAAACATATTTTTGTAGTTCCCTGGCAACATCCTGGGATAGTTCAGGAGCAACAAACTCCTCTAAACGTTTTTTCCATTTTTCACATGCCGCCTGCTGAAGATACTTATTTTTCTTTTCCCAACCTGTTAAATTTGATCTATCTGATACCGGCGGTTGGTAAAATTCGCTTCTAAAACTTTTGAGGGTTTCAGGTTTATCGAGAAAATGACCGGATGCACCAACTTCCCCAATCTTATTTACAGCGTCAGTTGGCAATTCACCTATACCTTTAAACATTCGTTTTATCCGCCCGCATATTTCTTCATCTATAATCCATTTTTCGTAGCTGACAGTCAGAAAGGATTCCATCACGCCGGGAGTTTGCAATACAAAATCTACTTTATTAGCAAAGGTAAATAGAAGATTCGTTGCTGCTTCAATTCCCGCCTGAGTATCAAGCTCTTTTGCGTCTGTTAATCCTCCTCCGCTCCTGTAAGGAATGCCATAATATCTGGCAAGTTGGCCGGCTGCCGCGGAGATTAAAGCATATTCAGGCGCACCAATGCAAAGGTTCATAGTTAACATATCCGTAATTGTAGAAGTATTGCCATAAACTACGGGAACACCAGGATTTATTAGTTGCGCCAGAACAATACCTGCCAAAACTTCAGCATTATCCTGAACTACTGTAGAGATTAGTGAAACAGGAGATGTGAAGCCTGCCATAGAAGCACAAGCTATTATTAAGGGCTGATTTTTTTCAGCATATACCCATAGTGAATCCAGCATATTTTTTTCCCATAACATTGGAGAATTTGTGCTGAATACACCTATCAGGTATTGTTCACCGGTTACCCCTGTGGCTATCCTAGCCATTTCCAAACAGTCTTCAGATACTTTTTTACTTAAAGATATTCCTATCATAGGTTTATCGCTCAACCTGATAGTTTCTAGCATTGCCTGCTGAGCAGAAAATTGCTTTGAATATACATTTCCTGCACAAACTGCCTCAATATCTGTGCTGGATTGAGTTAGCGCTAGTATATCCCGTAATTCCTGCAGGCCCACGGCCCTACGACCCTTTTCAAGATCGTAAGCATATATTGCACCGCCTCCAGGGCCCAGAACGGGAATTTTTTGGCCGCCAATAGTAATTTTATTTTTGGGATTACGTCCTACAACTGAAAATGAAGCAGGCACATTTCTTAATGCATCTTCTACCAGATTTCTCGGGATTTTAACAGTTTCACCTTCTACTTTAGCTCCATGCTTTTTTAATAATTCTCTGGAGGGTGCATGTTGCATTACTATCCCGTATCTATTCAGGAGATCCAGAGTAGCTTCATGAACTGATTCCAGTTGCTCCTTTGTTAATGCTTCCACTGAGAATAGCAAGTTACCAACTCCTTATCTGCTACTTACGGTATTCCAACTCTCCTGCTTAGCCTGTTTAAAATTTTTCCATTAATCTATATCTTCTCAAATGCTTGCTCCAAATCAGCTATCAGATCTTCGGGATCTTCAATACCAACAGACATCCTGACCAGTCCATCGGTAATACCTGTTTTAATCCTTTCTTCTCTGGGTACATACCAGTGGGTCATGGAAGCCGGATGTTGAATAAGGGTATCAACATCACCCAGGCTTACAG
Source organism: Clostridiales bacterium (assembly GCA_020063565.1). Classification (GTDB taxonomy): domain Bacteria; phylum Bacillota; class DSM-16504; order Desulfitibacterales; family JAICDB01; genus JAICDB01. Next base: position 7,487 of record JAICDB010000008.1, read on the forward strand.
CCAAGCGGCATAGTTTCAGGTTATTCATAACAGTTTCCCCGGCCTCCAAGCCGCCTTTCAGTTCAAAACAAACCATTCCTCCAAAATCGTTCATCTGACGTTTGGCAAGTTCATGCTGCGGGTGGGAAGCTAGGCCGGGATAAAATACATTTTCTACTTTTGGATGTTCTTCCAGGAACCTAGCTATCTTCATTGCATTTGAACATATCTTCTTCATTCGTACTTCCAGGGTCCTTAGCCCCCTGATAATAAGATAAGCATCAAAAGGACCGATAACTCCTCCCATGTTTTTCAAGGTGTCATCTCTTACAGTATTCATCATCTGCTTTGTCCCTACTAAAATTCCACCCATAACATCACCGTGACCACCAAAATATTTGGTAGCACTGTGAATAACCACATCTATCCCCATTTCCAAAGGTCTTTGAATATACGGAGTAGCAAAGGTACTGTCCACAGCTGTCAAGATGTTCTGCTCTTTAGCAATTTTTGCAATACCTCTGATATCGGTTAACCTGACAGTAGGGTTTGCAGGAGTTTCAAAATAAATTATTTTTGTGTTGGTGCGGATAGCTTTTTCAACATTTTTCACATCTGAAGTATCTACGAATGTTGTTTCCACACCAAACTTCCTGAGCAAATTGTCAAAAAGGTAGTGAGTAGCACTGTAACAGGTATCGCTAACAACTGCATGATCACCCTGCTGCAAGACTGAAAACAACAAACTGCTTATAGCTGCCACACCTGTTGAAAAAGCCAGTGCAGCTTCGCCTCCTTCAATTAGTGCAACTTTTTCCTCAAGCACGCTTTGAGTTGGGCTTCCCAAACGTGTATAGCAATAACCATTATCTATACTTTCGCATTTTCTAGCTCCATCCTGTACATTTTCAAATACAAAATTGCTCGTTTGATAAATTGGCGTAGCAATGGCACCCGTTGTAGGGCAGGGGTTAAGTCCTGCCCTACAGGCCAAAGTTCCAAATCCTTGCTTTTTCTCTGCCATTTGTTATTCCCCCTTGCCTAGGCTTTTTTAGAAATCTTACCTTCTGCACGGTCAATAATTTTATCTATTTGAGCCTTTACTTCAGGAGATAATTCTTCAGGCTTGTGATTGTCAATAATATACTGAACCTTAGCTTTTGCCCTTTCTCCCATGGTGGTGCCGCCATTTGCCTGCCATGTTTCAAAAGTATTTCTATCAGTAATATCAGGTTTCCAGTTTTCACGGAAATGCTTAAATGTATGCTCGTCTCCCAGGAAGTGTCCTCCAGGACCCACTCTACGAATTGCATCTACTGCCAGGTGTTCCTTATCAACTCGGATACCTTCCATCATTCTTTTAACCTGACCAATCATTTCATCGCACATAACTAAAAGATCAAAGGAATAAGTGAGACCAAACTCTAAATAACCTACGTCATGAGCAATATTGGTACCCGCCATGGATGCCATTAAAATATAATTTGAAGCATCCATAACAGCCTGCTCATCAGGTAACTTAGATGATGTACAGCCTGTAAAGCCCCAGGAAGGTAAGTTGTAGTAGCGAGCCATATCGTTCAGCCCGGCTTGACTCATAATAGCTTCAGGAGAAGTATAAGTTGGCTGCATACTTACCATATCAATTGGTGACATTCCCGCACCATGTACAAAGGGAGCTCCCGGATTTTTAAGTTGATGAATTACAAGCCCGGTAAGAATTTCAGCATTAGCCTGGGTAATTGCTCCCGCTAAAGTTATTGGACAAGTTGCACCTGCCATGGCGCCCGGAGCGTAATTTGTCGGGAATCTGTTCTCAGCCATGTATAATAGTTTATCAAGTGCAGTAGTTGAATGTTGTAATGGTGAACTTGGCTCATCATATAATACAAAAATTGGTTTCCTGCTAAGCTGCTCACGTCCCCCAACAGCTGCTGCTGCCATTTCCGCAATATCATCTAAAGATTCTCTATCAGCGGCAGTAATTACCTGAGGTTTTGTAGTTTTATTGATCATTATGGCATACTCATGCTGGTAAGTAAGCTCTTTAGGTACATCAGAAATTAAACCCATGGACATAACAAAGTCGATATTAGGCAGATAATCACAAAGAGTTACTCCATGCTCCACATCTTCATACTTAGCCTTCCTTCTTTCTTTTTTAAAGCTGTCATAGATGTAAGGACAGTCTGAACCCGTTCCGTAATGAACCTTATATCCTTCCAAGAACATTGCTTCTTTACCGTTTCTATCATAAACCAGGATACGTGATGGAGCTGTACGAATAGCCCATTCCGCTAAGGAACTGGGAATATATACCCTGTTACCGTTTTCTACATAAGCTCCCGCTTTTTTCAGCAGTTCGATGGCTTCTTCATGGTGAATTACCATACCAATGTCTTCTAAAACATGAAGAGTTGCTGAATGAATTTCCTGCATCTGTTCTTGTGTGAGTGTTTGAAATTTAGATGTGTTCCAGGTTCTTGCATTTTGCATTGTTAGACCTCCTTTAATTAGGAAATTTATTAGTACTGATTTTGTTATTTGTAGTTCTTACATTGCAAAATTTGTGCCAGGATAATTAAAAATATTTAAGTTTAGAAAACTCATTGAATTGCAAGAATAAGGGTAAAATATGGCTTTTTTTAGATAAAAAATCGGTGCAATCAAATATTGCGCAACCTGAGATTTAGCGCTGTTTTAAAAGATAAAGCATTTTGAGCAACAAGATATTGCATGCAATAACTTGTTTTACTTTCTCCTTAAAACTAATTTGCTCTGTTAGTACTAGTTGTGATTAACCTTAGAATCACTTTACTAACAGAGCAATGTTTTTTCTTAAGCGTTTATGGTTTGACCATGCTCATTCAGATCTTTTTTAATATCTCCATTTTTAATTGCTCCATTACTGAAAACATCAAATCTTGCAGGATTTTTTATCAAGAAGAATATGCTGATAGCAGCTCCGATTTCCAAAAATGCTGCAGGAAATCCTCCAAGGTTTGAAAGCATTTTAATACCATTGATCCCCAGCAGGCTGATCATAATCCATGCCAAAGCGCCAACACTTATCCCCCAAATTGATTTCATAAAAGTAGGAGCTTCCGGGTTTTCAGGTGTAATTCCAGTTGAGCTGAGCGCTGCCATGGCGTTTGTAGTAGAGTCCGCAGCAGTCACAAAAGTTATGAATACTATGAACAGGAAGAACGGGATAATAATACCCGAAAGAGGCAACTGTTTCAGCACCGCATAACCTACACCCTCAGCGCCAATAGTATTCAGTACATTTACCAGGTCAACTACTCCGTTCATCTGCATATAAATAGCTGTTCCGCCAAAAATAGTCATCCATACTGCACTAAAGATTGCGGGCAAAATAAAGTTCATTTCAATTAGTTCACGAATTGTGTAGCCATAAGAAATTCTAGCAAGAAAAACAGCCGTTACTGGTGCCCATGCCATCCAGTTCGCCCAGTAGAAAGTAGTCCACCATTGTGGCCATTGATCACCTGCTGCAGCACCTGTAAATAAACTCTTATTGAAGAATCCTGTTAAAAATCCTCCAAATGCTTCCGTACCGAGATTAAGCACATAAGCAGTAGGACCGGCTATAAATACAAACGCTATAATAACATAATATACCTTCATATTTATATCTGATAGTATTCTAATTCCCTTCATCAAACCTGTACTTGAAGAAATTACAAAAGTAGCAACTCCGATTACAGTAATAATTAGCCAGGCTGTAGGGCCGCTCGGTAAACCGGTAATAGAATTTATCGCTCCACCCATATTCATGATGGAAGTTCCAAATGATGCAGCCATTCCTGCGCCAATACCAAATAGGCAAATAGCGTCTATGAAGATTTCCAATTTCCTGCTATCTCTGTTTCCAACAAGAGGAGCAACCTGAGACCCAATACTAAAAGGTTTCCTCATATTATAGTATGCAAAAGCAAACACAATTGTAGGTACTGTATATAATGCATATGGTTCAAAAGTCCAGTGCAAAAACAATGTTTCCATCGCAAATTTTGCAGCTTCTGGTGAAAAAGGATCAATTCCAAGGGATTCCGGAGGGTAGGCTATATGATACATTGGCTCTGCGGTACCCCAAAATAAAAGCCCGGCAGCTAGTGTCGTACAAAGTGTTATTGAAAACCAGTTAGATTTAGTAATGACAGGCTTTGCATCAGGTCCACCCAAGCGAATTTTCCCTAGTGGCGAAAGATACGCCACAATAACAGTTATCAAAGCTATAAATCCTGTCATACTAAATCCCCAGCCAAAATTCGCAATCAACCAGTTGTTTGCATTTGTTACCAGTTGTGTAAAACTTTCTTTACTGGCAAAGTTCAACACTAAAGAAAAAAGTAACAGTAAGAATGATGGCCAAAATACTAATGTTCTTATACCTTTTTTCGAAATATTTGCCATATAAAAACCTCCTTAAAATTTTAAATGTTTGATATACTTTAATCAAAATGTTCTTACCTTTTCATTACACCTCCTCTAATAATTGTACACGCACAGCTCATATTATTTCATTGCAAAAAATATGCCATTAATTATTACTTATTACAAATTGTTCGAATTGTTGAAATGTGTTTATTTTTTGTTTTTATATATATTTTCAATTAATTATAAAAAATATTTTTGAGCAATATAATATTGCATTTATAGAAGGAACGGCAGTTATAAAATCCGTGCACGCAATATTTTATTGCACTGCAATGTGATATTGCTTTTATTATAAACAAAAAACCGTAGAGAAAATTATCTCTCTACGGCTTTTACTATTTAACTCTTTTATTAATACTATTTTCTTTAATACTCGGCAAGCTTTCTATATAGTTCAAGTCTTTCTTTAGCTTCCTCTTCTGCCTTTTCAAAGAGTTTTTCCGCTATATCAGGGAATGTCTTCTTCAGTGATGTATAGCGTACTTCACCAAGTAAGAAGTCCTTGTATGAAGTCTTGGGGTCTTTAGAATCAAGGCTAAATGGATTCTTTCCTTCAGCCTTCAATTCAGGATTATATCTATAGAGCGGCCAGTAACCGGACTCTACTGCCTTCTTGGCTTCTGCCATGCTATTACCCATACCGCCTTTAATTCCATGGTTGATACATGGTGCATAAGCAATAATTAAGGATGGTCCCTTGTAGCTTTCTGCTTCTTTAATAGCCTTGAGAACCTGATTCATATTGGCACCCATCGAAACTTGAGCAACATATACATAACCATAGGACATGGCCATCATACCAAGGTCTTTTTTCTTCACTTTCTTACCGGATGCGGCAAACTTGGCAACAGAAGCAGTTGGCGTAGCCTTAGAGGACTGGCCTCCCGTATTGGAGTACACCTCTGTATCAAATACAAATACATTTACGTCTTCTCCGGAAGCCAGGACGTGGTCTAATCCACCGTAGCCAATATCGTAAGCCCAGCCGTCACCACCGAAGATCCAAACAGACTTCTTGATCAGGTAGTCTTTTCTATCGGAGATTTCCGCTAAAACTTTCGCTAGTTTATCGTCGCCTGCCTCATAGTTTTCTAGTAAAGGTAGAATTTTTAGTGTTGCAGCTTTAGAAGCTTCAGCATCATCTTTACCTTCTAACCAAGCTTTAAATGCTTCTGCAAGTTCACCTGCGATACCTAATTCAAGAGCTTCTTCCATTAAAATAGCAAGCTTTTCTCTATTTTTGTTTATAGCTAAAGCCATACCGTAACCGTATTCAGCATTATCTTCAAATAACGAGTTTGCCCAAGCAGGGCCTTTGCCGTCTTTATTGGTGCAGTAAGGTACAACAGGAGCGCTGCCTCCCCAAATTGAAGAACAACCTGTAGCATTTGCAATAACCATCCTGTCACCAAAGAGTTGAGTTACAAGTTTTGCATAAGGTGTTTCTCCACAGCCTGCACAAGCGCCGGAGAACTCCAGGAGCGGTTGAGCAAATTGGCTTCCCTTTAAGGAGTATTTATTCATCAATTCATCTTTTACAGAAACAGTCATTGCATAATCCCAGTTTTTAGATTCAACTTCTGCCTGAGTTTCGATAGGTTTCATAATTAAAGCCTTTTCCTTGGAAGGACATACATTTGCACAGCTTCCGCAACCTGTACAATCCAAGGGGCTTATCTGAATACGGAACTGAAGTCCCTGAAGCTGCTTTCCATTGGCATCAATAGTTTCAAATTTTTCAGGAGCAGCTTTTACCTCTTCTTCATTTAACAAGAAGGGTCTAATTGCAGCGTGTGGACATACATAGGAGCACTGGTTACACTGGATACACTTATCAGCCTGCCATTCCGGAACATTAACTGCTATTCCGCGTTTTTCATATTTTGAAGTACCTACAGGGAATGTTCCGTCTTCCGCACCGGAGAATGCACTTACCGGTAGGCTGTCTCCTTCCTGGCGGTTAACAGTTTCCAGGATGTTCTTAACAAATTCTTTCTTATCTTCATCAATTTCCATTTCATTTGTTGCTGCAACTTCATCTGCTGCATCAGCCCAGGATGCTGGTACATCAATCTTAACAAGTGCATCAAGAGCCCTGTCTACTGCAGCATAGTTCATGTTAACAATTTCATCGCCTTTTTTACCGTAGTTCTTCTTAATTTGATCCTTTAAGTATTTTACTGCATCTTCAATTGGAATAACGTTTGTCAGTTTAAAGAATGCAGCCTGCATAATCATGTTAATTCTTCCACCAAGGCCAATTTCCTGTGCTAAATCAACGGCATTAATAGTGTAGAAGTTAATATTGTGCTCTGCAATATACCTTTTCATATCTGCAGGTAGTTTTTCTTCGAGTTCCTCAGGGGACCAGATACAGTTCAAGAGGAATGTACCTCCATCTTTTAGTCCCTTCAATAAGTCATACTTATCTACATATGATGGGTTATGACAAGCAACATAATCAGCACTATTAATCAAGTAAGTGGATTTAATTGGCTTTTTACCAAAGCGCAAGTGGGAAATTGTAACTCCACCTGACTTCTTGGAGTCATAGGCGAAATACCCTTGAGCATACAGATCGGTGTTATCACCAATAATCTTAATGGCACTCTTGTTAGCGCCGACAGTACCATCAGAACCTAATCCCCAGAACTTACAGCTGATTGTACCTTCCGGAGTTGTATCAATAAATTCACCTTCAGGTAATGAAGTATGTGTAACATCATCAACAATACCAATGGTGAAATGGTTCTTTGGCTCTTCCTGCTTCAAGTTTTCAAATACAGAAACAATTTGAGCAGGTGTTGTATCCTTGGAGCCAAGCCCGTAACGTCCACCAACAATAACAGGCTTTTGAGGCTTATCATAGAAGAGAGCTCGTACATCTTCATACAACGGTTCGCCTAATGCACCCGGTTCTTTTGTTCTATCGAGAACTGCAATCTTTTTAACAGTTTCAGGCAATACATTAAAGAAGTATTTTTCAGAGAAAGGTCTGTATAAGTGAACATTTAGGAGACCAACTTTTTCTCCTTTATTAAGTAGGTAATCTATAGTTTCTTCAATTGTCTGGCAAACAGAACCCATTGCTACAATTACATATTCTGCATCTTCAGCACCGTAGTAATTGAAAGGCTTATAATCTCTGCCGGTAATTTTGCTAATTTCAGCCATATATTCTGCAACAATGTCCGGAACAGCTTCATAATATGGGTTACATGCTTCGCGGGCCTGGAAGAAGATATCAGGGTTTTGTGCTGTTCCCCTTAGTACAGGGTGTTCCGGGTTCAAAGCACGGTTTCTAAATGCACGAACTGCATTATAATCGACTAGTTTTGCAAAATCATCATAATCAATAAGTTCAATCTTTTGAACTTCATGGGAAGTTCTGAAACCATCAAAGAAATGTAGGAAAGGTACCCTTGATTTAATTGCGCTTAGATGGGCAATTCCACCTAAATCCATAACTTCCTGAACACTTCCCGATGCAAGAAGTGCAAACCCGGTTTGACGTGTTGCCATAACATCAGAGTGATCACCAAAGATTGACAATGCGTGACTTGCTACAGCACGCGCACTCACGTGGAATACTCCCGGTAATAGTTCCCCTGCAATTTTATACATATTTGGAATCATTAGAAGTAGACCCTGTGAGGCAGTAAAAGTAGTAGTTAAAGCGCCTGCCTGAAGTGAGCCGTGAACAGCTCCTGCTGCTCCTGCTTCAGACTGTAATTCAGACACTGTTACGGTTTGTCCAAAAATGTTTTTCCTTCCGTGTGCACCCCATTCATCAACAAATTCTGCCATTGGTGAAGAAGGGGTAATGGGATAAATAGCTGCAACATCTGTAAAAGCATAAGAAACATATGCAGCAGCCGTATTACCATCCATGGTTTTCATTTCTTTTGGCATTAAAATTCCCCCACTTTCATTTATTAATAATCTTTTTTAATACATATATAAACAACAAAAACCAACAAGAAATCAATGCTGTTGGTTTTTGCTGATTACCAAATCTCACTTCTTCTTGTTGTGGTAAAGTGGTTAGACCAGTGCGGTCCTGTATATTCGTTTCTTTTTTGTATATTTTTTGTATTTTTTGTATAATTATTTTTTCTTTGGTAATTCTACATAGCATAAGTATAGTTTATATGCTGTCAGTAGTCAATAAATATACAAAATATCATACATTTTTTAAATTTCAAATAATAATTATTTAATTTTTAAATAGCTATCATTTGGAGAATTACTAGTAAGCCTAAACCCGGTAGCCCTAAAAATCCACTTGTCAAAACAGTTAATATATTAGCAGGTATATGGATTCCTATAAAATTCCCTAAATAATTAAATCCCCAGATTAGAAGCAAGCCAAATAATAAACTATAACCCACTCTGAATATAATACGTACAGGTCGCACCATAATTTTGCCTATCATATAGACCAAAATAATAAAGAGTCCAATTGCAAATAAAAGTTGCAAGATTTTAATATCCATGGTACCCCCCCTAACTTTTACTTTATATATAATTATATTGATTGAATTCCCAAAATATTACAAAACACGGAGGCTTAAAGCCTCCATTTAAATTTATTCTATTTCATAATTATTCTTCTAAATCATAGCCGTTGGGATATTTAAATACTTTGCCTTCCCAGGTACGAATTGTCACGTATCCTTTACCCTGGGAGATTAGATACTGGGGTAAAATCGGGGTTTTACCGTTGCCATCAGGCGCATTGATAATATATGTGGGAATAGCCATTCCGGAAGTATATCCTCGTAAATTCTCCATAATTTCAATTCCTTCTTCCACCCTGGGAACGAAGTGGGTTGTTCCTTTAACTGACTTAGCATGGAAGATATAATAGGGGCGCACATGGATTTTAAGAAGTTCATGGTTTAATTTTTTCATTATATGGGGATCATTGTTAATTTCCTTCAAAAGTACTGCCTGGTTACCAATGGCTATTCCTGCTTTAGCTAGCCGTCTACAAGCCTTGAGGGCTTCATGAGTCACTTCTTTAGGATGATTGAAATGAGTATTGACATAAATAGGAGGATATTTTTCAAGCATGTCACAGAGTTCCTGAGTAATCCTTTGAGGCATGGTTACAGGCGTCCTGCTGCCTATACGAATTATTTCTACACTTGGAATATCCCATAACTGGGAGATATATTCTTCCAATCTTTCATTAGATAATGTTAGTGGATCTCCTCCCGTTATAAGCACATCTCTTATTTCTGGATTATTTCTTACATAATCTATCGCCTTTTGTACTTCTTCTCTGGGTGCAGCTTTATCCACTTCACCAATATTTCTTTTCCTCTGGCAATGCCTGCAGAACATAGCACATTGATTTGTTACATTAATAATCAAGCGATCAGGATAACGACGCGTAATCCTGTCAGCAGGAGAAGTAAACTCTTCTGCCATAGGGTCAGCTACACCATGCGGATCGTTTATTTCTAGCATACTGGGAATCCCCTGTTTCCAGATGGGACAATCACGGTCTTTCGGATCTACAAGACTTAAATAATAAGGAGAAATAGACCAGCGGTACTTTTCTCCTGCCTTTTTAATTTCTTCTTTTTCTTCATCCGAAAGATCAATAAAATTGCTTAAGGTTTCAACATCACTTATACAGTGTCTAAGCTGCCAGCGCCAGTCATTCCACTCATCTTCACCGGCTCCAAAATAGTCCATTATCTTTTTCTTATTTCTATCAAATTCTTGTTGCATATTTAAGCCAGCAGGTATTTTTTCCCTGGCTTCCAAATACGGTTCGATTCTGCTTTTTAATTCAGAAGCCCTATCCAGCGCTATTTTTCTTTTTTCTTCAAATTTCATCTATATCAACCTCCCTAAATTATAGTTGCTCCACAAACAACTTTCTTTTCCGTATTAGGTTTTTATTAAAGTGATAAAAAAATGCATTCAATGTCCTTTTTAACTAATGATATTGAAATTTTTTAAACAAGCGTTTAGTATGCCTTTATGAAAAAATATTTGTATACTATAAGTCCTTATAATTAATATACTATTTTTACTATTTAAATTCCTTTTTTTTAGAAGTTTTTTTAATATTTATATCTTATAATACAATACAAAACGCCCATTAAAATAATAACTTAATGAGCGTTGACTTTTATAGCTCCCTTCTGCCTTCAAAGGCTCTGGTTAAGGTATCCTGATCAGCATATTCAAGATCCCCTCCGACAGGTAGGCCATGAGCTATTCGAGTAACCTTTACCTCTAAAGGTTTTATTAATCTTGCTAAATACATTGCTGTTGCCTCTCCTTCAACTGTAGGGTTCGTAGCTATTACAACTTCGTTTACATTTGAATCCTTTAATCTATCTAAGAGCTGAGGTATTTTCAACATTTCAGGTCCCACATTATCCATGGGGGAAATTACTCCATGCAAGACATGGTATAATCCCTTATATTCGCGTGTTTTTTCTAAAGCAACAAGATCCCTTGGATGCTCCACCACACATACTATAGAAGTATCCCTGTTGGGGTTTCGACAGATATAACAAGGGTCTAAATCAGTAAGGTTACCGCAAACAGGACAAAAGTGTACTGTTTTTTTTGATTCTGTAATTGCACTGGCAAGCGCTTCAGCTTCTTTAATGTCACTATTTATAATGTGAAAAGCCAGGCGCTGGGCCGTTTTTGGCCCAATGCCCGGCAGCTTATTCAGTTCATTAATTAGTCGTGCTACAGGTTTGGCATATTCCAGCATTACATTTCCTCCTAAATGAAAACTTGGATTGCGCCAAGTCTTTGACGAAGGCGGAAGCCTTAGTTGAATTTATGCTTCTCCATAATTATAATTTTTGATAGTAAAAAAACTTCCTTAAAGATGATGTTCGAAAAGTAGTCCTTCTCGAACACTCATTTAAAAGAGTCCGGAGAGATTGAGACCTCCGGTAATTTTGCTCATTTCCTGTTGTACCATTTCCTGAGATTTTCTTAAAGCTTCATTTACTGCAGCCATAATCATATCTTGAATCATCTCTACATCGTCAGGATCAACGACTTCAGGTTTTATTTCAATAGATTTGATTTCCTGCTTGCCAGTGGCAACTACCTTTACCATTCCACCCCCCGCAGTAGCTTCTACTTCTTTGTTTTCTAATTCCTCCTGTAACTTTTTCATTTGTTTCTGCATTTTTTGTGCCTGCTTCATCATTTTACTCATGTTTCCCATTCCCATTTTAATAACCTCCTAATCTATTATTTCTACAACATTTCCCCCAAAAAGCTTAACTGCCTCTTCAACAACCCGGTTCTCTTCTTCTTTTTTATTATCATTACTATCATATGAACCAAAGGTTGTTTGATTTACATTTTTATTCTCCATTTGTATTTTTAAATCTATATTCTCTCCAAAAACTTCTTTAAAGGTTGTCACCACTATTTCCTTATTTTCTTTTTGCTGTAACTTATCCATATGAAAAGCATGGCTTTCCTTAAACTCTAAAATTAAAGATCCATTTTGTAAATCTACAGGTTGAGCTTCAACTAAAAATGCATAGGTAGTAATTTTATTTTTCTTAACGGTTGCCATGAATTCTTCCCAGCGAGACTTAACAGCTTCTATACTGAGTTTATCAGTTTCCAGTACCACTGAAACTTCTTCTTCATTTTTTGCTTCTTCTTTCACATGTCTATTGTTTCCTTCTTCTACAGTAATATTTTCATCTTTAATAATTTTTTCCAAATAAGAAATTCTTTTGAGAAGTGAATCAATATTATTTTCCGTACTTCTGGTTGCCTTAACCAGTGCAGTTTCCAAAAGCAGCCTGCTGTCTGAACTCCATTTCATTTCCTTTTGGGCAGAAACTAAAATATCTATCATATCTGTTATTTGACTTTGAGATAACTTATCAGCCTGCTTTTGTAATGTTTCTATTTCTCCTTGAGGTACCTGCAAAAGTTCACTGGAACCGCATATTTTAAGGAGTAACAAATTTCGCATGTAATCTAAAAGTTGCAATGTAAATTGATTTATATCTTTTCCTGAAGAAACAAGTTCTCCTATTTTAATTAAAACTTTTTTAATATCTTTTTCTATTATGGCCACTAAAACATCTTTTAAAAAAGTATAGTCTACAATTCCAATTACCTGTTGGACATCTTCCAGTTTTAATGAATCAGAACAGTAAGACAAACATTGATCAAGGATACTTAAAGCATCTCGCATTCCGCCGCCGGCAAAACGAGCAATTGTATATAAAGCATCGCTCTCATATTGGACGTTTTGATTATTACAAATTTCTTCCATACGAGATACCATTTCTTCATTACTCAATCTCTTAAAATCAAATCGCTGGCAACGGGAAAGGACTGTAGCGGGTATTTTATGAGGTTCAGTGGTAGCCATTATAAAAATTACATGTCCAGGGGGTTCTTCAAGGGTTTTTAGTAGTGCATTAAAAGCTTCCCCGGTTAACATATGTACCTCATCAATAATGTAAACTTTGTATTTACCCTCAGCAGGTGCAAGGTTTATCTTGTCCCGTAGTTCTCTGATTTCATCAATTCCTCTGTTAGATGCACCGTCTATTTCAATAACATCCATTGAGTTACCTGAATTAATTAAAGTACAGTTACTGCATTTATTGCATGCCTCACCGGATTCCGGGGAACGACAATTGATAGTTTTGGCAATAATCTTTGCAGTACTCGTTTTACCTGTACCTCGAGGACCACTTAATAAATAAGCATGTGCTATTTTATTATTTTCCAGTGCATTTTTTAAAGTTTTTGTAATATGTTTTTGCCCTATTATTTCTCCAAATGCTTGAGGTCGCCAGAGGCGGTAGAGGGCTTTGTATGACATTACAAACACCATCTTCCACTGCTAATATATTCAACCTTTATTATACTAGAAATGAAATAAAGTATAAATAGGATATATATAAACAAAAACGTTAGTGTCTACACTAACGTTTTTGTACTATTAGAAAGTATAACTTTTAATTACTGATAGCATAAGTGCAACGAAACTTTTAGCCGACGCCAGAGGCTTGGCTAACAGCTCAGTTTTCTTTAAAATTTTAAGGTCGTGCACCCACCTTCGACAGTTATTCCCCGGACGTTACCTATACAGTTAGCTCCAATCAGGCACCCCTGCGGCACACGGAGAGACTTACTTACCGCTGCTTCCTTCCGGACCTGACGGGGTTCATAAGTTTCCGTTGCGCAGGACCCAATTATCGACACCACTTATATAGGGCAGACTCCGAAAAATAAAAACCTCCGGTGGGAATTCAGCCCTGCTATAGCGGTTTGCAGGTTCAGGGCACCGCTACCTCCCCGCTTAGCACGACCAAAATTATAAAGCTGTAAAAATAAAATGGCGGAGAGGGTGGGATTTGAACCCACGAGACGGAGTTTTGCCCCGTCTACTCGCTCTCCAGGCGAGCGCCTTCAGCCGGACTCAGCCACCTCTCCACGCTTTTTATTATTATACATTATTATATTATAATATAAAACCCAATTATTTTTTGGCGGAGAGAGTGGGATTCGAACCCACGAGGCGAGGTTTTGCCCCGCCTACTCGATTTCGAGTCGAGCGCTTTCAACCGGACTCAGCCATCTCTCCACCCAAATCTTCATCGCAAGTTTTTAAAAAAGTGTTGTATTATTTCTTTACACTCATCTTCCATGATTCCTGATATAACTTCAACCCTGTGATTGAATTGTGAATTCTCAAGTACATTAACAACAGTACCTGCTGCGCCAGCCTTAGGATCCAGTGCTCCAAAAACAACACGACTAATACGTGAATTTATTATTGCACCGGCGCACATAGGACATGGTTCCAATGTTACATACAGTGTTGTATTATCTAATCGCCAGTTATTAAGTTTTTTTGCAGCTGTAGCAATGACTCTAATTTCAGCATGTCCTAACGGATCTTTTGCTCTTTCCCTTAAATTATGATCCCTTACTATAATTTCTCTATCTTTTACTAGAACTGCACCTATTGGCACTTCACCAAGTTTGTAGGCTTTCCTGGCTTCTTCTAGGGCAGCCTTCATATAAAAATGGTGTTTCAAATGGTTTCACCACTTTATTTTCTTGGTGCGCCCGGAGGGACTCGAACCCCCGACACCCGGTTTAGGAAACCGGTGCTCTATCCTGCTGAGCTACGGGCACGAAATACATAAAAAAATTTACTTAAAGAGGTTGTTCGAATAGTCCGGGCTAAATCCACTTCCCCGGAACTTAAATCCGGTGTTTATTTTCTTTTTAAATCTTTTAGTTTCACTTCGACTGATAACTTAAAGTTTTCCCATTACTAAACATTAGATTAAGTGCCGGGTCGTGTCTCATAAAAACTGTGGCGCGCCCGGGAGGACTCGAACCTCCAACCTCCTGATTCGTAGTCAGTTACTCTATCCGGTTGAGCTACGGGCGCAAGAATAAAAGTTGGCGGAGAGAGAGGGATTCGAACCCTCGAAGCAGGTATTAGCCCGCTTACTCGCTTAGCAGGCGAGCGCCTTCAGCCTACTCGGCCATCTCTCCGCGACGCAAACCATAGTATACACCTTTTTGAGATAAATGTCAATGTGCAAATAATTCCATTGGCGGAGGGGGTGGGATTCGAACCCACGCACGGGAGTTACCCGCCTGGCGGTTTTCAAGACCGCTCCCTTGAGCCGCTTGGGTACCCCTCCAAATGGAAGTCGGAGGTCGAAAGTCGAAGTCAAACTTCCGACCTCTAACAAAGAATAGTAAAATATTTTATCCAAATCCAACGCAAAAAGTATTCTATCATAGGAACACTTAAGAGTCAAGAAATCTTCCTATTTATTTAGCCTCAATTTTTTCCAAGCCACCCAAATATGGTCTGAGAAGTTTAGGTATTATAATTGAACCATCCGCTTCCTGATAATTCTCCAAAATGGCTGATACGGTTCGTCCAACAGCTAAACCCGAACCGTTTAATGTGTGCACGTAGCTTGCCTTGCCTTTTTTAGGCTTATACTTGATATTTGCCCTACGGGCTTGATAATCCTCAAAGTTACTGCAGGAGGATATTTCTCGATAAGCATTGAAGCTTGGTAACCAAACTTCAATATCATATGTTTTTGCTGCTGAAAATCCTAGATCACCACCGCATAGTGTCACAACGCGGTAAGGAAGTTCCAAAAGCTGCAACACTTTTTCAGCATTTGCAGTTAGTTTTTCAAGTTCTTCATAGGAATCTTCAGGCTTTGAAAATTTAACAAGTTCTACTTTATTAAACTGGTGCTGTCTGATAAGTCCCCTTGTATCTCTTCCGTGTGCACCTGCTTCTGCTCTAAAACAGGCACTATATGCACAATGGTAAATTGGTAATTGATCTTCCTTTAAAACTTCCCCGCCATAGATATTTGTTACAGGTACTTCCGCAGTGGGGATTAGCCAGTAATCACTGTTTTCAATTTTAAACATATCCTCTGCAAATTTAGGTAATTGTCCCGTTCCAATCATGGCACCGCTGTTAACCATAAAAGGAGGGAACAATTCCACATAGCCGTGTTCTCTAGTATGCAAATCAAGCATAAAGTTTATACAAGCCCTTTCTAAAGCAGCACCAAGTCCCTTGTAAAATGTAAAACGTGCTCCTGCTACTTTAGCCCCCCTTTCAAAGTCTAAAATGTCAAATTTCTCTCCTATTTCCCAGTGGGCCTTAGGTTCAAAATCAAATTTTCGAGGCTCACCCCATCTTCTTACTTCTTCATTGTCTTCGTCACTTTCTCCAAAGGGAACAGATTCATGGGGTATATTGGGAATACTCAATAATTCATTTTCCATTTTCTCTTCTACTTCTTTAACCTGTGCATCCAATTCCTTAATTTGATCTCCAACTTGCCTCATTTCCTCAATCATCTTTGATGCATCTTCGCCGGCTTTCTTCATTTCTCCAATTTTTTCGGAAACAGTATTACGCTTGCTTTTTAATTCTTCAACTTCAGTAAGTAAAGAACGTCTCTTTTCATCAAGCTTTAAAAATTCATCAAGACTGACTGAGATACCTCTTTTTTTAAGTCCTTCCTTTACAGTTTCCGGATTTGCCCTTACAAATTTTAAATCAAGCATGTAACAAACCTCCTTATGAATTTTTTATTTACTTAAGTTCTTTTTATTGACGCAGTTACTGTAGCATTTTTATCTTAACTTGTGGTAATATTTGCAGGGTGAATTTAGAGTGAATCTCAGTAAATAAAAAATCCCTCATCCAAAAAGGGACGAGAGATTATTTCCCGTGGTGCCACCCAACTTAAACTTAAATTTATAAAAATATAAATTTAAGTTTCACTCTTAATGCATAACGGACATTACCGGCACAGCTTATCCTTAAGAGAATGTTCAAACACTCATTATAGGCTTCGCTGTTCCCTCAAAAGTGCTTTTCAGCATTTACCTGGTTGGTTTCCACCGACCACCAACTCTCTATATTTCAGATAAATACTTACTCCTCTTTATCATTGGGGGTGAAATATATAAATTTTCTAGGATTATATCATATATAATTTCCAATTTCAATTTTTTGTAATCATTTTTTAGTTCATATTTATAATTTAATTGTAATTTTTTGCATCATTAACCATTTGTAAAAAATATCGGTGAACTCTATCATCATCTGTTAGTTCGGGGTGAAAAGCACAGGAAAGAAAGTTTCCTTGCCTTACCATAACTATTTTTCCATCATGCTCTGCCATTATTCCAACCTGTGGTTCAACACTCTTAATATAAGGAGCCCTAATAAATATTCCTCTAAAAGGTTTTTCTCCAAGGACACTAATCTCTAAATCAGCTTCAAAACTATCTACCTGCCTGCCATATGCATTTCTTACAACTTCTACATCCATTAGTCCTAAACGTTTTTGATCAGAATCAACTATATTCTTGGCAAGTATAATCATACCTGCACATGTTCCGAAAATCGGCATTCCATTTAAGCCTCTCTCTTTAATTGGCTGGAAAAGGTCCCAATCCTCAAGCAATTTACCTATAGTTGTGCTTTCTCCACCGGGAATTATAAGCCCGTCCAATTTTTCTAAATGAATATTTTTTCTTACTTCTACAACTTCACAACCGCATTTTTCAAGCATCTGTTTATGCTCTCTAAAAGCTCCCTGAAGCGCCAATACTCCTATCAGCATTCCTGAATCTCCCCTTTAAAAAACAAAAAATCTCATAGTATTAGTCATTAAAATACTATTAATTTAGAGTAGATTAAAATTCTTTTTATAAACTGATGCAGCGCTTTCAGGGTAGCACTACTCACCCAAAAGCACTGCATCAGTTGTACTTACCATCCTCTTTCCTGCATTCTTTGATTTTCTTCAATTGTTGAAATTTCTAAGCCCGGCATTGCCTCTCCAAGTTCATTGGAAATTTCAGCTAATATCTTGGGATCATTGTAATGTGTAGTTGCATCAACAATTGCCTTTGCTCTCTTTTCAGGGTTAGAGGATTTAAATATTCCGGAACCTACAAAAATTCCATCTGAACCCAGCTGCATCATTAAAGCAGCATCAGCAGGAGTTGCTATACCACCTGCTGCAAAGTTTACAACAGGCAAGCGACCCAGTTCTTTAACCTGCTTTAAAAGTTCATACGGTGCACCGATATTTTTTGCCATAGTCATCAGCTCTTCTTCGGGAAGATTTTGAACCCTTCTAATTTCAGACATAACTTTTCGCATATGTCTTACAGCTTCAACAACGTTTCCGGTACCAGGCTCACCTTTAGTTCTAATCATGGCAGCGCCTTCCCCAATACGACGCAAGGCTTCACCTAAATTACGAGCACCGCATACAAACGGAACTTTAAACGCATGCTTGTCTATATGAAATTCTTCATCAGCCGGTGTGAGTACTTCAGATTCATCTATGTAATCCACGCCAAGAGCTTCTAAAATCTGTGCCTCAACAAAGTGTCCAATACGAGCCTTTGCCATAACTGGAATGGAAACAGCATCCATAATTTTTTTGATAACTGTTGGATCCGCCATTCTAGCCACGCCACCAGCAGCCCTAATATCAGCAGGAACCCTTTCCAAAGCCATAACAGCACATGCCCCTGCTTCTTCCGCTATTTGTGCCTGCTCAGGAGTGGTTACATCCATAATTACTCCGCCCTTTAACATTTCAGCCAGACCTTTTTTTACTTTCCAAGTACCCTTTTCAGTCATACCAATTCCTCCTATTTATCATTATAGTACTAAATTATATACCGCTCTATACACTAAACTATATTGTACTACAAAATGTCAACTTGCTCAATTTGATTTTAATCTTCATCTTCATGTGAAATTATGGCAGCAGCAGTAACAGTGTCTTCCTCATCCAATTTCATAAGGGTTACTCCCTGAGTTACACGGCCTTGAGATGATATATCGTCAACATCAAGTCGTATTATAATCCCCTTGGAAGTAATCATCATTACTTCATCTTTAGGATAAGCTACCCTTAGAGCTATCAACCTGCCGTTGCGAGGAGTTTGCCTGAAGGTTATAATTCCCTTTCCTCCCCTGGACTGGGATCTGTAATCTTCTACAGGTGTTTTCTTGCCGAAACCTTTTTCTGTAATTGCAACCACATAAGCATTGGGAAGAATTAACTCAAGACTTACAGCATCATCATTTTCATCAAGTGTAATTCCCTTTACTCCTCTTGCTGTTCTTCCCATGGTTCTGACTTCTTCTTCATGAAAGCGTATTACTTTACCCTGGGATGTTCCTATGATAACTTCATCATTTCCACTGGTCATTTGAACGCCAATTAACTCATCGTTTCCATCCAAACTCAGTGCAATAATTCCATCCCTGCGTGAGGTATCGTACTGGATAAGTTCTGTTTTCTTTACTATTCCTTGTCTTGTAGCCATTAAGAGATAATAACCCTCAGTAAATTCCTTCACTGGAATCACAGTTTTGATATACTCGCCATTTTCAAGATACAAGAGGTTGACAATGGCAGTTCCCCGTGCCTGCCTGCTTGCTTCCGGAATTTCATGAACCTTTAAGCGATAAACTTTCCCTTTATTGGTAAAGAAGAGTAAAAAGTGATGTGTTGTTGTAACAAAGAGGTTTTCTACCACATCCTGTTCCCTTGTGGTGAGGGCGACTATCCCCCTTCCACCTCTTTTTTGACTTCTGTAGGTGTCAACAGGAAGCCTTTTAATATAGCCCCTGTGAGTGATGGTAATTACTACTTCTTCCTCCTCAATCAAGTCTTCAATGTCTATCACTTCTTCATTTTGTGAAACCTGAGTTCTACGGTTATCGGAGTATTTTTCCTTTATCTCAGTTAGTTCTTCTGTAATGATTTTTAAAACCTCATTTTCATCTGCAAGTACTTTTTTAAAGTAAGCAATTTTCTCCATAACTTCTTTATAATCAGCTTCAATTTTTTCCCTTTCCAGGCCAGTTAGACGATGTAATCTCATATCCAAAATAGCCTGAGCCTGTTTTTCGGAAAGAGAAAATCTATCAATTAACCTTTCTCGAGCTTCCGGTACAGTTTTGGATGAACGAATAATATTGATAACTTCGTCTAGATTATCAAGGGCTATCCTTAAACCTTCCAGGATATGTGCTTTTTCTTCTGCCCTTGCCAAATCGTAACGTGTTCTGCGAACTATTACATCTTTTTGATGCTCCAGGTAATGAACCAGAATCTGCTTTAAATTGAGCACTTTAGGATACCCATCAACCAGAGCAAGCATAATAATCCCAAAGTTTTCTTCCAGCTGTGTATGTTTATAGAGCTTATTTAAAAGAATCCTGGGATTTGTATCCTTTTTAACTTCAATAACAATACGCATACCCTTGCGGTCCGATTCATCCCTGAGATCAGAAATTCCATCAATCTTTTTATCTCTAACTAAATCTGCAATTTTTTCAACCAGCTTAGCTTTATTTACCTGGTAGGGTAATTCGGTTACAATTATTCGGGATTTACCATTGTTTAATGTTTCAATTTGAGCTTTTGCCCTTACTTTAATGGTACCCCTTCCTGTATTGTAAGCCTTTATAACTCCTTTTTTCCCCATAATAATACCACCGGTCGGGAAGTCAGGAGCCTTGATATTTTTCATTAGTTTTTCAATTGATATTTCGGGATTTTCAATTAAAGCAATAATAGCATCTATTGTTTCTCCCAGATTGTGGGGAGGTATATTTGTAGCCATTCCCACTGCAATTCCAGATGAACCGTTGATTAAGAGATTGGGAACTTTTGAAGGTAAAACTGTCGGTTCTTTAAGTGTTTCATCATAGTTTGGTGTGAAGTCTACTGTATCTTTTTCTATATCCCTCAGTAATTCAGTAGCTATTTTAGACATTCTGGCTTCTGTATAACGCATAGCTGCAGCTGCATCGCCGTCTATTGAACCGAAGTTACCATGACCGTCAACTAGAGGATAGCGATATGAAAAATCTTGTGCCATGCGCACCATTGTATCATAAATTGCAGCATCACCATGGGGGTGATACTTGGCCATTACGGTACCAACCACAGTTGCCGACTTTTTGTGGGGTTTATCAGGTGTTAGGCCTGCTTCATGCATGGCATAGAGAATACGCCTGTGAACAGGCTTTAACCCGTCTCTCACATCTGGAAGGGCTCTGCCCACAATAACACTCATTGCATAATCTATATATGATTTTTGCATTTCCTCTTCAATACTTATCGGCAGCACTTTCCCCATCTACATACACCTCTTTAAATTTACATATTTATCCATCAATAAGTATGTCATAAAGAAAACTTGGCTTGCGCCAAGCCTCTGGAGCCGGCTAAAACCTTAGTTGCACTTATGCCTCCCCAGATTTATACTTTCTGATAGGCTAAAAACGCCTATCCCATGCGGGACAGGCACTACACATCTAAATTTCTTACTAGATTAGCATTTTCCTGGATAAAGTTTCTTCTAGGCTCAACTTTATCTCCCATGAGAATGGTAAATATCTCATCTGCTTTAACTGCGTCTTCCATATCTACTTTCAGTATAGTCCTGCTCTCAGGGTTCATAGTTGTTTCCCAGAGTTGATCAGGATTCATTTCACCTAAACCCTTGTACCTTTGGATACTGAAATTTTTACGTCCTATTTTATTTAAATGAGCATCTAAATCATTATCACTAAAGAGATATACTTCTTCTTTACCACTCTTTACCTTATACAAGGGCGGCTGGGCTATATATACATAACCTGCTTCAACAAGTGGTCGCATATAGCGGTAAAAAAAGGTTAAAAGTAATGTTCTAATGTGGGCTCCGTCAACATCGGCGTCAGTCATTACAATTACTTTATGGTACCTTGCCTTTTCGATATCAAATTCGTCTCCTATACCTGTTCCCATTGCAGTAATCATTGCTCTAATTTCGTCGTTATTCAAAATTTTATCCATGCGGGCCTTTTCAACATTTATAATTTTACCCCTTAAAGGAAGTATTGCCTGAAATCTTCTATCCCTGGCTTGTTTTGCAGAACCTCCTGCAGAATCTCCTTCCACGAGATATAATTCACTCTCAGAAGGATCACGGTTTGAACAATCTGCTAACTTGCCAGGTAATGAAGTAACTTCTAAAGCATTTTTTCTTCTGGTAAGCTCCCTTGCTTTTCTGGCTGCTTCTCTAGCACGGGCAGCACCGATTGCTTTTTCAATAATTTTCTTACCTACTGCAGGATTTTCCTCCAAAAATGTGCCCAATCTTTCTGTTACGATAGAATCCACTATTCCTCTGACCTCGGTATTACCGAGCTTGGTTTTAGTTTGCCCTTCAAACTGGGGTTCCTTAACCTTTACGCTGATAATACCTGTTAAGCCTTCTCTAATATCTTCTCCGGAAAGATTATTATCTTTTTCCTTCAAAATGTTGTGTTTTCTACCGTAGTCATTTACTACACGGGTTAGGGCAGTTTTAAAACCTGCTTCATGTGTTCCTCCCTCATGGGTATGGATATTGTTTGCATACGAGAAAATATTTTCTACATATCCATCATGATACTGCAGTGCAATCTCAATTTGAACTTCCTCTTTTTCATCTTCCATATAAATTATTTTTTTATGGATAGGGTTTTTATTTTTGTTAAGACTTTTTACAAAGTCTATTAAACCTCCATTATGCTGCATTACTTCCTTGGTGCCTGTCCTTTTATCTTCAATTATTATCTTAATTCCCTTATTTAAAAAAGAAAGTTCCCTTAAACGGTTAGCAAGTGTTTCATAATTAAAGATAATTTCTTCAAATATTTTTGGATCAGGCTTAAATCTAATTTCAGTACCTGTACCGCTGGCATCTCCTATGACCTTTAGCTTTGAGGTAGGCTTTCCCCTTTGAAAAGATTGGAAATATATTTTGTTATTTCTTTTTACTTTGACTTCCAGCCATTCTGACAATGCATTAACTACCGACATACCTACCCCATGGAGTCCACCTGATACCTGATAAGTTTTTCCGCCAAATTTACCACCTGCGTGTAAGACAGTAAGGGCCACTTCCACAGCAGGTTTACCTATTTTTTTGTGAATATCAACAGGTATACCCCTGCCATTATCAGCTACCGTTATGCTATTATCTTCATGGATAATTATTTTTATCTTATCGCAATACCCAGCCAGTGCTTCATCAATACTGTTATCAACAATTTCATAAACCAGGTGATGAAGACCGCGAATACCAGTGCTTCCAATATACATTCCAGGACGCTTTCTAACAGCTTCAAGCCCTTCAAGTACTTGAATTTGACTGGCATCATATACTGGTTCATTAATTTTTTCTGTTTCTCCTGGCACTTTTAATACCTCACTTTCTCAATCTCTCTGACAAGGATGTTTGAAAAGCCCGTGCTCCTTTTCGAACACGCTCTATAAGAGAGTGTTAGATTAAATTCTTCTAGATAAAGTTGCAGCTGAAACTGATGACAAATAAATTTTATCAGTTGTTATGACACATGATTTTGGTTCATTATTTTTAAACAAATTAACAACCTTTTTCTCTAATTTCCCTATCTCAATGAGTTCTTTATTTATGCTGGAATTATAACCTATTAATTTTATGATTACTATAACATCCTTTAAAGGAACTATGTGTTTTCCTCCTAAATGTAGGTACATTTCAACCTGGTTACTAAAATCTATACAAATCTGAAAGGTCGCTACCGAACCAGGAAAAAGGTAACATACTGCAGGGATTCTCACCCTGTTCTGCCAGAACCCGGCACTCAATTGAATGTGCTATGCTTCTTCTTATTCTTCACTTAACATATCAAATTGAGTGCCGGGTATCATTCACCTGAAGTGAAAGATTATCCGGCAGTTCCCTGTTAGGGACAGCAGATGCAGCAAACCATTCCTTCTTTCGGTCAGTTCGCTGCCAGGCTTAAGTAACCAGGTCTACACCTCCCTCAATGTCAATTGGTAGCTTTTTAATTCCAGTGTTTTTTTAACAACGTTCCATATTTTCCATAAATGTTGTTTTTTAAAGTTCTCAATGTTTTTAATTAAAGTCATCAGGTACTTCAGTCTCTTTTTACCATTATTTGATTTTTTCTCGGTTTCTTCCATAGAACCAAGAATGCTAATCAGGTAAGGTTTTACCTTGTTTTGAAGATATTCCAATAGTTCTCTTGGAATTTTTTCAGTAAAACCCAAACCTCTTCTCCCTATTACAAAGCTTGCTGCTTCATGGGTACTTAAGCCGTATTTTTTACTGTATTTAAAACGGCCTATTACTGATGTATATGCAGGGTTGACTTTTTTGACCATAAAACCGTGTCTTAGCGCTTTTCTGGTTATTGTCGAGAGCATTTTGTTTTTGGCAAAGGTATGTGTTAACATGTTAAATTTTCTGTTTGTATCGTGGTTTTGGCTTAACTTAATATTTTCCAGGACAATTGTACCTACATTTTCTTGTAGAAGGTAATTTACAATATCCTTTGCCAGTTCACCTGAAATGTTACTACGTTTATTGGCTGAAACATATTCCATTTCATAGCAGTAGAATATTTTTGATTTTAGGAAGTTTCCGTGTTTGGTTAATATGCTTACAGCTATGCGGTCAATATTGACATCTATTCCGGCTATTAAATCGGAATCGATTTTGTCATTCCACTTGAGTTCTTCTCCATGAACTTCTTCTTCAAATATTAAGTGAACATAGTATTCGCCTTTTTTTCTTTTAATTTGAACCGTATAAGGTTTGTAAGTTTCAAGAGGTTTGCCTTGAGAATTGATGCCTTCATCAGGGAGTATAATATCTATCACTTCAGTAAAAAACTTTTCAGGAACTTTGGCTTCTGCTTTAATGCGTGGACTTCTGCCGCTTTCACTCATATTCAATGGGTCTGCTATTTCTATATAAAACTTCTGGTTTTCATAAACTAGACGAATGTTTAAATTACCCTTTTTGGATTTATCCCCTCTTGAATAAAGTTCTTGACTTCGGAGATCTTTCCATTCTTCATTGGTAATTTTACCTTTCCTGCGGGCTATAAAATTCTTTTTTCCACCAAATATTATTTTGGGTATTGTGCCTGTTTCCAGATGTTTCTGTAATTCTTTTTCCTTGGTTTTAAGTTTTTCCAGGCGGTTAGTTAGTCCTTTTAAACATGTTTTTAAATCACATTTTTGAGGTTTCTTTTTACCGGTTTTATAGAGTTCTATTTTTTTTTCGGTTTTTGTTATTTTAGACCGGATATCTTCCAGCCTCACAGGGAGAAGTTCTTTTTGACTGTCAATGACTGCATTTGCCAAAAGTACGGCATCTTCAGCATATCTTTTGTTTAAACCAAAGATAGCAGGAATTATTTTGTTTAGGTCATTAAGCTTATATCCTTCAAGGAGTCTATTGAAGGCATATCTTTTAGCTGAACAGAAAACACGCATTAAGTCATTTAAGATTGAAGCAAATTCATTTCCAGGATCTTTTAGTTTAAATATGCGTACTGTTTTCATGTGCAAGTTCACCCCTTTAGGGGTATTATAGCACATATGTTCGGCTTTGTGGGTTCTATATTATGGTTTATTCGTATAGATTCCTATATATTTTAGCGAGCTGTTTCAACCTCCTAAATATACATTACCCTTGGTAACTTCTACACCCAGATAATCTTTTCCTAACTTCTCTCCGATATTTTTGTCTGTTGTTGTTATAAATGTTTGGATATTTGCTGTTATGCTTTCTGCTAAAAAATGCTGCCTGAATAAATCAAGTTCTGACATAACATCATCCAGTAAAAGTACAGGAAATTCACCTGTTTCATTTTTGATAAGTTCTAGTTCAGCCATCTTCAAAGATAAAATAGCTGTTCTTTGCTGTCCCTGTGAACCAAAATCCCTCAAAACATAGCCATCTATATTTATAATTATTTCATCCCTGTGGGGCCCTAAAAGTGATATGCCCTTTTCAATTTCAGATTTTCTTAATATATTTAAATGTTTTAAGATTTCTTCTGGAGATGGCAGCTTATTTTCATTTAAAGTAAAGCATTCCATTTTATATTGTAACTCAATTTCTTCCTTGTTATCGGTTAGTTTTTGATGGTATTTAGCTGTAAGTAACCTTAATTTTTTTAAGAAACTTATTCGGCGTTTTAATATTTCCGAACAAAGAGTGGCATATTGCGGATCCCAGATTTCAAGCTGCCCCTTGCCCATATATCCCTTTGCTATTTGTTTTAAGAGGGTGTTTCTCTGATATAAAACCTTTTTAAAATCACTATATATATTATAATACCTGGAATAAATTTGAAATATTTGCCTGTCCAGGTATTTTCTTCTAAAGTTTGGGCCGCCTTTAATTACAAAAATATCGTCCGGAGTAAATAAAACTGTCCGCATAGTACCAAAGTATTTGCTTCTATCCAGTTCTACCCTGTTTACCTTTAATCTTTTATTTTTTTCAGAGCAACTTATTTCTATATAATAATTTTGTCCATCTCTTTCCAAATCACCTTCGAGCCGAAAAAAATTTTTATCCCAATTAATAATTTGTTTATCATTTTTTGTTCTATAAGAATTTACAAAACTTAAATAATATATAGATTCCAGGAGATTACTCTTCCCCTGGGCATTTCTTCCATAAATTATATTCAAATTTGGATGTGGTACTAAAACGAGATTCAGGTAATTTCTAAAATTTTGTAGTAGTAATTTATTCAATTTCACATGATACACCTCTTACGGTGTTGTTATCACCTTAAACTTACTATATCCATTTATTTCTACAGTATCCCCATTTACCAGTCTTCTCCCTCTCTTATATTCTACTTCTCCATTTACTTTTATTTTACCTTCTTGAATGAGAAGCTTGGCAATTCCTCCGCTTTCAACAATATTTGCCCACTTTAAAAATTGTTGTAATTTTATATTGTCTGTCTCTATAGGGATTTCCTGGTAGCCTTCCACATTATCACTCCTTTATGCCCTTAAGGGTAAAATAAGGCATAAGTAATTGGAATCTGTATCGCCTTCAAAAATTGCAGGACTGAGTGAACCATTTAATTTAATTTTTACATTTTCGTCGCCTATTACCTTAAGAATATCCAATAAGTAACGTCCATTAAAGGCTATTTCAATTTTTTCTCCTTCTGAATAAACGTTTATTTCTTCATGAACATAACCTAAATCTGAGGATTGAGAGCTTATAACTAAAGTATTTCCTTCAAGTTGTAATTTGATTACGTTTGAGCTGGATTTCGTTTCATCATATGACATTAAAATTGCTCTTTCAAGTGATTTTATTAAATCAGCGCTATGGACTT
Organism: Clostridiales bacterium; assembly: GCA_020063565.1. Taxonomy (GTDB): domain Bacteria; phylum Bacillota; class DSM-16504; order Desulfitibacterales; family JAICDB01; genus JAICDB01. The sequence goes on from JAICDB010000008.1 coordinate 34,707, forward strand.
TAATTAAAGTTGAGAAATCTCTTGGAATAACGTCTTGATATACAGGAAACTGGCCATCTATCAGTCTTACCTTTACTTTGATATCTTCAGTTTGAAAAATAGCTTGATTTTCTCCAATCCCAATTGTTATTTCTTCTGTTTCTTTATCGATTATTTTGTTTACTTCCTGAAGCGCCTTACCAGGTACAATTACAGGTTTGATAATATCAATACCAGGTAAAGGATTATCCCTGAGGGTAAGCCTGTGGGTATCTGTAGAGACAAATCTTAATTTATTGTCTCCCGGAGTTTCAAATAAAACACCGGTAAAAGCAGGTCTTGAATCATCATGTGATATGGCTATACTAACCTGCTTGATCATTTCTGAAAAAATTACTGGATTTATTTTGAAGTTACAGTAGTTATCTATCTCAGGTAAAAAGGAATATTGCTCAGCATCGTACGTATTAAATGAGAGCTCCGAATTTAAATATTTGATTATTATGTTGTTTTTATCTTTTTCTTTGGTAAAGCTAATATCTGTATCTGGTAGCTTTCGAACAAGTTCTGAAAAATGCTTTGCAGGAATTACAGTCGTTCCCTTTTCTTCTATATTTGCCTTGATATTGCATTCGATACCTATTTCCAAATCAGTTCCCCTCAAGAGCAAACAATCATCTTTAGCTTCCAGATATATTCCTGTTAAAACACTCACTGTGTTCCTTGGAGATATGGCACGTGCTACTGCCTGTACTCCTCTATTTAATTCTGTATTGGAAACTGTAAATCGCATTTTAATCCTCCTTACTTATAAATAAAAATATAGTAGTAATAGTAGTATGGCTTGTGAATTTGTGGAAAAGATATGTGAATTATTTAAGATCAAGATTTAAAACTTGTGCTTAACCCTGTGGATAACTAAACGATTTATTCAGAAGTTATTTTATAGAAATTATAATTTTACTTCCTGATAGCATAAGTACTATTAAGCTTTTAGCCGTCGCCAGAGTTGCAAGTCAAGTTTTCTTTAAGATGCCTGTAATTTTTCTTTAATTGAATTAACAGTTTGCTTGAGTTTAACGTCTTTTTTAATATCTTTTTCAATTTTTTCTTGAGCGTGGAGTACAGTTGTATGATCCCTACCACCAAAAGCTTCTCCTATCTTTGGAAGTGAGAGATCTGTAAGTTCCCTTGCAAGATACATTGCTATTTGCCTGGGGTAAGCTACACTTCTTGTTCTTTTTTTACCCTTGAGATCTTCAATTTTTAAGGAAAAATGGCTTGCTACCAGTTCCTGAATCTTTTCAACTGTAATTTTGTTTTCATTATCGACTGAAAAGAGATTTTGGAGGGCTGTTGCCGCTAACTCCGAATTGATTTTTTCTCCTGCAATGGAAGCATAGGCTGCTACCCTTATTAATGCACCTTCAAGCTCTCTGATATTTGACTTAATGTTTTTAGCTATAAAAAGTAGTACATCATCAGAGAATTTAAGGTTTTCAGCTTCTGCCTTCTTGCTTAAAATAGCTATTCTTGTTTCCAGGTCAGGAGGCTGGATATCTGTTATGAGGCCCCATTCGAATCTGGAACGCAACCTGTCTTCTAGCGTGGGAATTTCCCTGGGAGGACGATCACTGGATATTACTATTTGCTTATCGGCTTCATACAGTGAATTGAAGGTATGGAAAAACTCTTCTTGGGTTCTTTCCTTACCTGCTAGAAATTGAATATCATCTATAAGAAGTACATCAATATTACGGTACTTGTTTCTAAATTCTACAGTTTTGTCGTCCCTAATGGATTTAATCATTTCATTTGTAAAGTTTTCTGATGATACATATAACACCCTTGATGAAGGAAGATGTGAAATAACAAAGTTACCAACTGCATTCATCAGGTGGGTTTTACCTAATCCAACTCCCCCGTAAATAAAAAGAGGATTATATGCTTTAGCTGGTGCCTCTGCAACTGCAAGGGAGGCTGCGTGGGCAAATCTATTACTGTTACCCACAACAAAGGTTTCAAAAGTATATTTTGGGTTTAATTGTGGAAAAATATAGTTGTTAGTAATTTGATTTTTATTATCATCTATTTCTTTATGTAATTCCCATCTTGGTGGTTCAGGGATTTTTTCAAAGGGTAAGATGAAGTCAAGTTTTAACTCACTGTCATCCATTTCCAATAAAAGACAGAGAGTGTTTTTTATTAAGTTATAATAACGACTTTTCACCCATTCAAAAACAAATTCATTTGGTACTGTAATGATAGCCGTATTATTTTGGAGTGATGTGAGTTTTGTTCCCTTTAACCATGTATCGAAACTAGGTTTACTTAATTCATTTTTTAGAATATCCATAGTTTTATCCCAAATGTCCTCAAGTTGATGATTGCTCATTAAATAACCCCCTATTTAAAAATGTGGACATAATTGTGGATAAATTTCAAGAAATAAAAATAGCTTAAAACCCTTGAGTTTCCTAGTTTAAAAACTATATAAGAAAGTAAGAAAAAAAATATCCACAAAAAATATCCACAAGTTTATAGTTGTTATTAAATCCTTAATCATTGAGATATAAGGAAACTAATTTAATTTATTAACAGATGAAATTTTGTTAATATGTGGACAAAGTTAATATGTGAAAAGGTTGTTAATAAGAAGGATGTAAATTTCTGTAAAATAACTTCTAATTAAGAATTTGTGGGATTAGTGTTTAACAAATTTTGCATTCATATAGTATCAAAAGTTATCCACAACTTCAATAATCAAGATCATTTTTCCAAAATTAATAAAAAAAAATATACTTGATTGTGGATATTTTTGTGTGGATATATTAAAATAAACTGTGATTTTTGTATCTTGTGGATAACTATTTGAGAGGAATATTCATATTTCTTGACATTTTATGTGTGGTATTGTTATAATCGTGGTACATGTGTGTTAGGGAGCTGTAAGGAGGTAAAATAAATGAAAAGAACCTACCAACCGAAAAACAGAAAGCATAAAAGGGTTCACGGCTTTAGAAAAAGAATGAGTACGAAAGGTGGACGTAAAATATTAAAAAATCGTCGTAGAAAAGGAAGAAAGAGACTATCTGCTTAAGGCCGCATTTGGTGGCCTTTTTGGCTTATTATGGGAAAATGTTTAATTTTTTTTAAGTAAGTGTATAATATTAATTTAGATAATGTTAGGAGAATTTGCTTTGTTAGCTGGTGACAATAGATTAAAAAAGAGAAAAGATTTTAAAAAAGTATATGCAAAAGGAAAAACTTCAGCTAACAAGTATTTAGTAGCGTATGTTTTAAACAATAACCATAATACTATCAGAATAGGCTTTAGTGTTTCCAAAAAAATAGGTAATGCTGTTGAGAGAAATAAAATAAAGAGGGTGTTGCGTGAAATTTGCAGATTGAATATTCATAAATTTATTTCTGGAATCGATGTAATTTTTATTGCCAGATCAAAAATTAAAGGAATTTCTTATAGTAAAGTCGAAAAAGAATTATTAAAACTTGCAGATAAAGGTAAAATTTTAAAGAGGGATGAAGATGGCAAAATTATGTACTAGAATGATTATTTTTTATCAAAAATACATATCACCTTTTTTTCCGCGCAGGTGCCGTTTTTATCCCACATGCTCCCAGTATGCCTATGAGGCAATTATTAAATACGGCTTTTTAAAAGGATCTTTAAAATCCATTTGGAGGATTATGAGGTGCAATCCGTTTAATCCTGGTGGATATGATCCAGTATAATATTTAAGGCAATTTACTTGTCAAGGAGGTGAGCCTGCCAGTCCCTAACAGTGAGTGTTCGAAAAGAAGCACGGACTTTTCGAACATCTTCTAACAGAAAAAGGGTTATGTGCAGGGATAATTTTGTCAGTGTTAGTAAACTTTATTTCACAAACAATTCAATTTCTTTACGAATTAACAGCTAATTTGGGCATAGCGAACTATGGGATTGCAATAATTTTATTCACAATTCTAATTAAGCTGGTACTTCTACCGTTAACTGCTAAGCAGGTTAAAGGTATGAGGATAATGCAGGAGTTGCAGCCCAAAGTACAGGAAATTCAAAAAAAGTATAAAAATAACCCTCAACAGGCTCAACAAAAGGTTATGGAATTATATAAGGAACATAATGCAAATCCATTTGCAGGTTGCTGGCCAATACTTATTCAAATGCCAATATTATTTGCATTATTTAGTGCTTTACGAACTTTTTTTGATCCTGTAAAGCATCCTGAATATGTAAATATAAATGCTGCTAATTTTTTATGGATTCCTAATCTTGGAAATCCAGATCCATATCATATTTTGCCCATTCTTGTAGTAATCGGTACATTTCTGCAACAGAAAGTTTCATCACCGGGTAATGTTGAGGGTCCTCAAAAAACCATGTTATTTATAATGCCTTTATTTATCGGCTATATTAGTATGAAATTTCCTGCAGGACTTGCTCTTTACTGGGTTATGTATAGTATCATGGGAATTTTTGAGCAACTTCTGTTAAAGCGGCCTATGATAAAGGAGGAAGTTGGCGCCAAATGAGATCAGTAGAAGTTACCGGTAAAACTGTGGAGGATGCTATAAGTAATGCTTTGGAACAACTTGGTGTTGGTAGGGATGATGTAGAGATAGAAGTTTTGGAGGAACCAAATAAAGGTTTTCTTGGTTTAATAGGTCACAAAGATGCTAGAGTAAAGGTTACTGAAAAAGAAAATCCTGCAAAGATATGCTTTGATTTTTTAAAAGAGACTTGCCGTTTAATGGGTATTAATGTTGAAATCGAATATAGTCAAGACGCTGATGGTTACTTAAAATTTAACATCAATGCTGATAATCCCGGCTTATTAATTGGAAGAAGGGGAGAAACCCTTGATTCACTTCAATATTTAACAAACCTTGTGGTTAATAAGAAAGTTAAGGATAAATGTAAGATAATTTTAGACACTGAAGGGTATCGGGAAAAAAGGGAAAAAACACTAATTAATTTGGCAAATCGTTTGTCTGAAAAGGTTAAGAAATATAAAAGAAATGTTGTTTTAGAGCCCATGGCCCCTCATGAAAGAAGAATTATTCATACAGCGCTGCAGATGGACCCGCAGGTTAAAACTTACAGTGAAGGTGAAGAACCTCATCGTAAAGTGGTAATAGCTTTCAAGAATAATAATCGCTAGATTTTAAAACCCAGTAGTACACCTACTGGGTTTTATTTCAGTTAATTTTAGAACATAATAGTTTTTAAAAGAGTGTTCGAATTCGACCCGGCACTTAACCTAAAGTCATCTTATTGGTTAACTAAATACTTTCAAACAATGATGTTTAGTAATGATTAACCTTTAAGTAAATTCCGGATTAAGTGCCGGGTGCGCGGACTTTTCGAAGATCTTCTTCAAGGTGGATTGGGGTGAACTTTATGAACAATGAAGACGTTATTGCTGCTTTAGCGACACCGCTTGGCGAAGGTGGAATAGCTATCGTTAGAATGAGTGGTAATGATTCTGAAAAAATAATCACTAAGATATTTAAGCCTCGTAATAAAAAGCTTACTGAATTAAAATCACATGTACAATATTTGGGAAATATTATTAATCCGGAATCCAATCAAGTTGTAGATGAAGTATTAGTAAGTATAATGAGAGCTCCCAGAAGTTTTACAGCAGAAGATGTAGTTGAAATATATACTCATGGTGGGGTAGTTGTGGCACGCAAAGTTTTAGAGTTGTTAATCTCTTTAGGAGCACGGATAGCGGAGCCTGGAGAATTTACAAAAAGGGCTTTTTTAAATGGTAGGATAGATCTCTCTCAAGCTGAGTCTGTAATAGATGTAATTAGGGCGAAAACTGATAAAGGTTTGGGATTAGCGCTCAAACAGCTGCAAGGTGAACTCAGTAATAAAATTACTGAATTACGCAGTGTATTGTTGGAAATACTGGCGCATATTGAAGCTGAAATAGATTTTCCTGATGAAGATATTGAAATGCTAAGTATTGATGATATCAGAGAGAAGTTGAAAAGTGTTCATGAAGAAGTTAAAAATTTAATTGCAGAATCTGATAGAGGTAAAATTTACAGGGAAGGAATAAATGTAGTCATTATTGGAAGGCCGAATGTGGGTAAGTCAAGCCTCTTAAATGCTTTGCTTCGTGAAAAAAGGGCCATCGTAACTGATATACCCGGTACTACAAGGGATATTATTGAAGAATATATAAATATTGGCGGTATTCCGGTTAAAATTGTTGATACTGCAGGAATCAGGGATACATTGGATGAAGTTGAAAAAATAGGTGTAGAAAAGTCTAAACAATCCCTGCAAGAAGCTGACCTTATTTTATTTGTATTGGATGCATCTGAAGGGATAACAGAAGATGATCAGCAATTACTGACATATTTAAATGAAATGGCTAAACAAACCCTGATAATTATTAATAAAGTAGATCTGGATAATGTTAAAATAGATAAAAATGATGTTGAAAAAATAAGCAATGTTGATAAGGTGTTAGAGATTTCCGCTAAAGAAAGAACCGGGCTTGATTTGCTTGAGAAAACTGTTGAGGAAATGGTTTTCCAGGGTGAAGTTAATGCGCAGGAAAATATAATTGTAACCAGGGCTAGACATAGGCAGGCGTTTATTGAAGTTTTAAAAAGCATAGAAGAAGCATTACATACCTTAGATAGTGGCATGACGGGTGAATTTTTATCAATAGATGTAAAATCTGCATGGGAAAATCTCGGAAAAATAACTGGTGAAACTGTGGAAGAAGATGTTTTGGATAAAATTTTCTCTGAATTTTGTATTGGCAAGTAGGGGTGTGATATGAAGTGGTTTTCAATGCGGGAAGTTATGATGTTATAGTTATAGGCGCTGGACATGCAGGCTGTGAAGCTGCATTGGCAGCTGCGCGGATGGGCTGTAAAACTTTAGTATTAACATTAAGTATAGATAATATTGCTTTAATGCCGTGTAATCCTGCGGTTGGCGGCCCTGCCAAAGGTCATCTAGTAAGGGAAGTAGATGCTTTAGGTGGTCAAATTGCTATCAACACTGATAAGACATTTATCCAAATCAGAATGCTCAATACGGGAAAAGGGCCGGCTGTACGTGCCTTAAGGGCTCAGTCAGATAAAAGCTTATACTCTACTAATATGATCATGACTTTGGAAAATCAGCAAAACCTACATGTAAAACAAGGTGAGGTCGTTGAAATAACTACTGATGATGATAAGGTTACAGGTGTTATAACCAAGACAGGCGCTAAGTATGATGCTCAGGCAGTTATAATTACTTCCGGCACATACTTACGCGGAAAAATTATTATAGGCAATGTTCAATATAGTGGAGGACCCAACAATCAGTTTCATGCAGAAGGTCTTGATGATTCTTTAAGAAAGCTCGGATTTAAATTAGGAAGATTTAAGACAGGTACACCTGCGAGGGTAGATTCTCGTACCATTGATTTTTCAAAGATGGAAGAACAACCAGGTGATGAAGGTCCCTTAAAATTTTCTTTCATGACTGAGGAAAATATCAGGCCCCATTTACCTTGCTGGTTAACTTACACAAATGAAGAAACCCATAAAATTATCAGGGATAATCTTGATAGATCTCCTCTTTATGCCGGAATAATTGAAGGTGTGGGACCGAGATATTGTCCTTCTATTGAAGATAAAGTAGTAAGATTTTCAGATAAACCCAGTCATCAAATTTTTTTGGAGCCTGAAGGTTTAAACACAATGGAATACTATGTTCAAGGGTTATCTACCAGTTTACCTGAAGATGTACAGATAAAGATGCTGCGTACTATCCCCGGTTTAGAAAATGCTGAAATTATGAGGCCAGGTTATGCCATTGAATATGATTACCTGGACCCAACACAGTTAAAACCTACTCTGGAAACAAAAATTATAGAAAACCTTTTTAGTGCAGGGCAGATTAACGGTACTTCAGGTTATGAGGAAGCTGCTGCTCAAGGTTTAATTGCCGGAATTAATGCAGTTCTCAAAATTAAGGGTGAGGAGCCTTTAATTTTAAAGAGGTCTGATGCTTATATCGGTGTTTTAATTGATGATTTGGTTACCAAGGGCACTAATGAGCCATATAGAATGCTTACCTCCAGGGCAGAATATCGTTTAATATTAAGGCAGGATAATGCTGATTTAAGGCTTACTCCTTATGGCAGAAAAGTTGGCCTGGTTGATGATGTTAGATGGCAAAAGTTTCAAAATAAAAGAGATCTAATTAAAAAAGAAATTAATTATTTAAAAGAACAAGCAGTGTCACCAGGCGATGAAAAGCTGAATGTTGTTTTACAAGAAAAAAATAGCAGCCCTTTGAAAAAGAAGCTTAGCATGTCAGAGTTGATTAAAAGACCAGAGATAGAATATGAAGATATTGAAAAAATTGTAGGCTTTCGAGATATACCTGATGAAGTTAAGGAACAGATTGAAATACAATTAAAATATGAAGGATATATTAAGAAGCAAATTTCTCAGGTTGAACGCTTTGAAAAGCTGGAAAATAAAAAATTAACTCCTGACCTGGATTACTTTAAAATAAAGGGGCTGAGAAAGGAAGCTCAGCAAAAATTATCAGAGCTTAACCCCATTTCGATTGGACAGGCTTCTCGAATTTCCGGCGTATCACCTGCAGACATTAATGTACTCCTAATTTATTTAGAACAAAAAAGGCGAAGTGAAAATGATGGTAGTAATGAGTAACTTTAGAGATAAGCTTAAAGATGGCGTTGCACAGTACGGAATAGCGTTAGATGATGATAGGCTTTACAAATTTTATTTGTTTTATGAGCTGTTAACAGAATGGAATAAAAAGATTAATTTAACGACAATTGAAAGCGAAAATGATGTTATAATTAAGCATTTTCTGGATTCTCTGTTTCCCGTACTATTTGAAGATCCCGGTAATTGGGGAACAACTCTTGATTTAGGTACAGGGGCTGGTTTTCCTGGAATACCACTAAAAATTACTTATCAAAATCTAAATCTAACATTAGTCGATTCAACTAAAAAAAAGATAGATTTTTTGAATCATGTAATTAAAGAACTTAATTTGGAAAATATCACTGTAATTCATGGTAGAGCTGAAGAATTAGGAATTAATGCTAATTTTAGAGAAAAATTTTCTGTTGTTATTTCCAGAGCTGTTGCCCCGCTTAATACATTAAGTGAGTATTGTTTACCCTTTGTTAAAACTGGTGGAAAAATGATTGCGTACAAATCACAGGATATAGAAAATGAAATTTCTGAGGCAGAAAATGCTATTCAAATTTTAGGTGGAAAAATAAAAAATGTTTCACGTGAAACAATTCCTTTATCAAATATTGGTAGGAGTATTATTATAATAAATAAGGTTACAAATACACCTGATAAATACCCTAGGAGAAACGGGGTTCCAAAGAAAAAGCCTTTAAAATAAAGGCTTTTTACTTACACCCATTGCATTATCAATCCCATTCGAGAGGATGATTCTTATGTCGCTATCATTATCCATCTCTATTTTAAACCTTCCCGGGATGAAATTAAAGGGAATGAAACACGTTAACGAAAACAAAAATAATTAGTTCGTAAGAATCTCTGTCAGAGCAGATAAGCAGTATAGTGCTCGCTGTTCAAAATGTGGCTGTGTTGCTTCTGTTAACCGTTACGGCTTTCGAGAAGCTCGAGATACCGGAGCTTTTGGACAAGTAGTTTATCTTCACTTTGAACAAAGAGAAATCAATTGTCCTCATTGTGACATCAGGATAGAAAAACTAGACTTTATCAGTCCTGGTGCCAGAGAAACAAAATGTTTTGAAAAAAGCGTGGCGTTTCTTTGCCGGCATATGACAATCTCAGAAGTAGCTCAATACTTCAAGTTGTTCTGGAAAACTGTCAAGCGAATCGACAAAGACTATTTACTGCGGACCTTTGAGGAAATCAGCTTAGACGGCTTGCACGTTATCGGCTTTGATGAAGTTGCCAGAGCTATGTGGCATGACTATCTAACCTGTGTGTTTGATCTTAGAAATAATCGCTTAATCCGAGCACTGAAAGGCGGCAAAGAAGTTTCAGTTGCTAAGTTCCACTTTGGATCTATTGCTTGTATCCCATCAATACATCCCGTTTAGATGCTAACAACGCCAATATAGTGTTGTTGAGAAGCCTTGACAAGGGTAAAGGCTTCGTTTTTTCCGCATTCGCTCTATAGCCTTGAAAAAAACCATTCGAAAGCTATGTAGTTATAAGGGTTGACTAGATATTATTTACATCTGCTACTGTAGTGAATTAGAGAAGCTCCAGATATTTTTTAAAATAAATGTTTCACGTGAAACATTTTATAATGTAAAATTAAATATAAATTTTGGAAGCTTTTTAAAAAATGAAGGATAAAGAATTAGAAGTGTTGAATATTGTCATATATGAATTTGTGAAGGGAGGTAAGAGTATGGCGAAAATACTCTCTGTAGCTAACCAAAAAGGTGGGGTAGCAAAAACTACAACAGCTGTTAATCTGGGAGCTTGTTTAAGTAATTTTGGTGAAAAAGTTTTAGTAGTAGATATTGACCCCCAGGGTAATGCTACTAGTGGCTTGGGAATCGAACGATTAACACTTACAAACTGCATATATGATGTATTAGTTAACAATGTTCCAGTTGTAAATGTTATAAAAAGTACTGAGATTGAAAATTTAGATTTGGTTCCTGCTACTATTCAACTTGCAGGAGCAGAAATTGAACTTGTTTCCTCTATGTCCAGGGAAAAAAAATTAAAAAAAGCACTAAAGACTATTGTTAATTCGTATGATTACATATTAGTAGATTGTCCACCATCTCTAGGTTTATTAACATTAAATGCTTTAACTGCCTCCGATGGAGTTCTTATCCCTATCCAATGTGAATATTATGCCCTTGAAGGTTTAGGTCAGTTAATGAATACCATTCAGCTTGTACAAAAACACCTCAATAAAAACCTTGAAATTGAAGGTGTATTGCTTACTATGTTTGATGCTAGAACAAATCTATCTATTCAAGTTGTAGATGAAGTTAAAAACTATTTTAAAAATAAAGTTTATAAAACGATAATTCCCAGAAATGTAAGACTAAGTGAGGCGCCAAGTCATGGTAAACCTATCATATACTATGATCCAAGATCAAAAGGAGCTCAAGTATATGAGGAATTTGCGAAGGAAGTGATGAATAATGGCTAAAAAAGGGTTAGGAAAAGGCTTGCAGGCGCTTATCCCCCCTGTTTCTAATTTAGATAATAACGAAGGTGAAGTGCAATCTATTCCTATAGATAAAATAAAACCCAATTATTTTCAGCCTAGAAAAAATTTTGATGAAGAAAAACTTCAAGAACTGGCTGATTCCATAAATGAACATGGAGTTGTGCAGCCTATTGTTGTTAGATCATATGGGGAAGATCAATATGAAATTGTAGCTGGTGAAAGAAGATGGCGTGCATGTCGTTTATTAAATATGGAAACCATCCCAGCTATTGTGAGAGATTTTAATGATCGACAGGTTACTGAAATAGCATTAATTGAAAATGTGCAAAGGGAAGATCTAAATCCTATAGAAGAAGCATGGGCATATAAAACTTTATTAGATGAATTTAACTTAACTCAAAATGAATTATCAAATAGAGTTGGTAAAAGCAGATCTTTTATAGCAAATATGATGCGCCTTCTCAATTTACCAGTTGAAATTCAAGAATGTTTATCCAGTGGTCAACTAAGCATTGGCCATGCTAGAGCACTTTTACCTTTAGAAAATATAGATAAACAAATTGAATTAGCTAAAAAAATTATAGAAAATGAACTTACAGTTAGAGAAGTAGAAAAAATAGTAAAAGATTTGTTAAGTGAGAAAGACAAAGATAGAAAGAAAGAAAAAGAAGTTGATAAAGAGTACATAAACCCCATGAACAAAATTTTTGAAGATAAATTACAAGAGTTACTTGGTACTAAAGTTAAATTTAAACAAAAAAATAAAGATAGTGGTAAAATTGAAATTGAATATTACACAAGTGAAGACCTTGAAAGAATTATTGAAATCCTTGTGGGAAATGAAGAATTATAGTGACCCTATAAAAGTAGAAACTAATAAGTTAATGCGTTTTTTAATAATGGTTCCTGTATTCAGCAGGAACTATATTATTTTAAGTGAAACATTATAAAATGCTGAATAAATAATTGTGAAAAATTAATAACTAAAGGAAATATATTTTTATAGTCGAATGAAATTTATAATTACAAAAAGGGATTAAAAATAAAAACTGAACCATAGTTTTATTTAACGAATGAAAATGACGCCAAAAGTAGCACTACATGCTAGTTACAGGGCACTCCAAGTTTCTTCTTGAGAAATCGATGTAAAACTTACGCTATTAGGGCGAAGTCGAAAAGTTTATCAAACTACGCTGTAAAGCCCCGGTTTTTAGCCCGATTTTTATATAAGTGCAACAAACATACTTTCGATATATAACTTAAAGTTGTATAATAGTGATATGGAATATAAATCCAACAAATTATACTTAGAAGATTTGAAGGAGAGAAAAGATATGATAGGAACTTGGGTTAATGTTATGGCAATCATTTGTGGATCTTTACTAGGTATTGTTTTAAAAAAAGGTCTACCAGATAAAATTAAGGAGATTACAATGCAAGCTATCGGACTGGGAGTTGTACTGGTTGGCTTAAAAATGGCCTTTGTAAGTGAAAACCTAGTAATAGTTCTCTTGAGTATGGCCTTTGGTGCGGCGGTGGGGGAATGGATGAATATTGAAGGTTTTTTAGAAAAAGTAGGAAAGTTGCTTGAAGATAAGCTAAGTGCCCTTGGTAACGGGAAAAGTTCAATTGCCAGGGGATTTGTAGCTGCCACCCTCTTATACTGCGTTGGGGCAATGGCAATTACAGGCGCCCTCCAAAGCGGTTTAACCGGAGACCATAGTACTTTATACGCCAAATCTGTACTTGATGGAATTACTGCAATCATCCTTACTACTACACTGGGAATAGGAGTTATTTTTTCCTCACTTGCAGTACTTTTTTACCAGGGTACAATAACATTACTTGCAGGAATAATGCAAAACATAATATCTGATGTCGTAATTACCGAAGTAACTGCAACCGGTGGATTGTTAATACTGGCAATAGGTTTGGGATTACTTGAAATTAAGAAAATAAAAGTGGGCAATTTACTGCCAGCGCTTTTATTTGTAGTTATACTTGCAGAAATTGCCCAAAAATTAAACGAATTAATTTCTATTTTTTAAATACTTCATTGAGGCTGCCTTGACGGTAACCTGATAAATCCAGAGTAACATAATTAAAGCCTATTTTTTGAAGTTCTGATATGACGTTATCACGAACACTTGGATCTAAAATCTTATTCCACTCATCAGGAGGTATTTCAATCCGTGCAATTGTATCATGATGTCTAACTCTAGGATTGGATATTCCATAAGCAAATAAAATGTCTTCTGCTTTTTCCACCTCAGTCAGTTTTTGAGATGTAATCTCGGTTCCATAAGGAATACGGCTAGCAAGACATGCCAAGGATGGCTTTTGCCAGGTGGGTAATCCAAATTCCTGTGATAATAACCTAATTTCTTTTTTAGTTAAGCCAACATCATGTAAAGGACTTTTAAAATTTAATTCTTTTATTGCCTTAAGACCGGGGCGGTAATCAGAAATATCATCAGCATTGGAGCCTTCAAGCATATGCTGGATATTTCGTGATTCTGCCTCTTTTTTTAATAAAGAAAAAATTGTATGTTTGCAAAAATAACATCTTTCTGCAGAATTATTTGCTACGTCAGAATTACTTAGTACGTCAATTTCAATGGTTTTTAGGTGCACACCCAGTTTTTGGGCAAGAGATTGAGCATCATTATACTCTTTTTCTGGAATAAACTGAGATTTAACAGTTATCGGTAAAACATTTTCAGAAGATAAACTCTGGAGGCAACTGTATAACAGGAATGTGCTGTCCACTCCACCTGAAAAAGCAACCAACACGGATCTCATATCTTTTAGATTATTTAGTAGACTTTTGTATTTCTTATACAAGAAGATTCCCTCCCTTTTATAACTAATTCTATAGTATTACTGCTTATTGGTCAATTACATTAAAAAAAATTTTTAAAGAGGAAATCTGGAAAAAGTGTTGAATATAAATAAGTGGGACTTTATCGCTTTTATTGGTAACTTTTTGTGCAAGTAATAAGGAGAATAGAGTTATGAACATTGCAGAAGTAAGAGCTGTAATAGAAAATTACAACGTAGAACTAGTTCTTGGATTAATAATATTGAACTTGCTATTTTTAATAGTTTTAAGTGTACAGGCTGTAAAAAATAAAAGGATGCGTGATAATTACCTTCAATTTATGAAAAATGCAGAAGGCCAATCCTTAGAAGAAAAAATAAAAAAATTAATTATAGAAGCTGAAAGCAACTCTGTAGCACTTTCTGAAATACAAAAAGAGCTTGATAAATTTAAAAATGCTATGAAACAAAATTTGCAAAGGGTTGGAGTAGTTAGATACAATGCCTTTTCCGATATGGGCAGTGATCTAAGTTATGCAGTTGCAATTTTAAATGAACATGGAAACGGTGTAGTTATGAGCAGCGTGTACGGTAGAGAAGATTTTAGAGCATATGCAAAAGCCGTGGAAAATGGTACATCTCAATATAGACTTAGTGAAGAAGAAAAGAAAGCAATAGCTCTTGCTATGGGAAAATAGGTGGTGATGTGGTGGCTAGAAAAAAAACTTCAAGGATTAAAAAAAGAAGACATTTTACCCTCATGTATGTCCCCCATACTCAAAAATCCCTATCAAGATTTAAGGTACCTATCTGGACCGTATATTTTTTAATATTTTTAATGCTCGCCTTCACAGGAACACTGGCTTATTATGCTAATGACTATATCAAGACATTAAAGGAACTAGAAAGATTAGAAAATGTAGATGCGATCAATAAAGTTCAGTCTGAGAAAATTGAAAAACTTCTTGAAAAAACTCAAGCAATGGAACAGAAGATGAAAAAATTAAATGAACTAGATTTACAAGTTAGAAAAATGGTTGGCTTAGAACCTGAAAATGAAGAAAAAAAGAATCTAGATGATGAAGCCTATTTAAATGAAGAATATCAATATGAAAGGGACAAGTTTGTAACACTGGCGCTAAATGATTCTGAAACACTATCCAGAGGCGGCGGAAGTAGAGATTTTCGTTTCGATACATATAACGGGCTGCAAATATTAGATTCAATTGATAAGCAGTTATCAGAACTGCATTCTGAGGCAAATAATGAAAAGGAAAAACTTACTGAATTAAAAAAAAATGTTGAGGAACGCCTTAAATTTTTGGCTGCTAAACCTAACCGTTGGCCAGTGCGTGGTAGTATAACCTCTAACTTTGGTTACCGTAAAAATCCCTTTGGAGGAAGATCAAGAGAATTTCACGATGGACTGGATATAGCTGCACCACATGGGACACCTGTAAGGGCAGCGGGAGACGGAAAAGTAATATTTGCAGGATATAGATATGGTTATGGGCTGATGGTATCAATTTCCCATGGGTACGGTTATATATCACATTATGGTCACAATTCTCGTATAACGGTTCGTGTCGGTGAAAGGGTCAAAAAAGGAGAAATCATAGCAAGAATAGGTAGCACGGGAAGGTCTACTGGTCCCCATGTTCACTTCATGATTGATAAGAACGGCAGGAGGATCAATCCATTAAAGGTTTTAGAATAAACAAAGAAAGGATGAGTGGATTGTTTGGAAAAAAAGATGAAGCAAATTTCGATAGAGTAGACACTTTAATTGGTAAGGATACGGTTTTTGAAGGTAGCATCAATGCTAAGGGAACCCTACGAGTAGACGGAAAAATTACCGGGCAAGTAAATTGCCAAGGAGACGTTGTAATTGGAGAAAGCGGAGTTGTAGAAGCCGATTTAAGGGCAAGGCATATCCTTGTTGCAGGTACTATAAATGGTAATGTAATAGCCCAGGCTAAAGTTGAATTAGCATCAACCGGTACTGTCAGAGGGGATATTAACGTAGCAAGCATAATAATAGATGATGGAGCGGTGTTTGAAGGAAACTGTACCATGAAAAGTAACGAAAAAGCAGGGCATGTAAAAGAAAATAATATTGAAAAATAGCAGCCTAAAGAGGCTGTATTTTTTTGTGCTTTTTAAAAGGAATAAAGAAATTATTTTCACAACTCGTTTTTACCTGCATAACATAATTCAGGAAAAAATAAATCCCTTTTAACTCAAAAAATAACAAAAGGTGAGGTGAGAGAAACCACATTGTGGTTAAAAAAGCTTAAAAGGGGATGATGAAAATTAGTTTTCTAGGAGAAGGTTGGCAAGGAGTCTTTGATTTTCCGTACAAGGAAAGAAACAAAAAGCCGAGGATTATAGGCCAAACGATGGTAATAGATAAAGGATTAGGGCTAACGGAAGTTAAGGAATTACTTGATACAGCAGCTAACTATATTGATTATATCAAACTGGGGTTTGGCACTTCGGCGCTTTACTCAGCTAATCTCCTTGAGAAAAAAATTGCTCTGGTAAAATCATATGGGGTTGATATTTATCCAGGTGGAACATTTTTGGAAATTGCTATGTTACAGAATAATTTGGCGCCGTATTTGGAAAGAGCTAAAAAATTAGGTTTCACTTGTATCGAAGTTTCTGATGGTACAATTGAAATGAGCCAAAAAATGAGAAAAGAGGCAATAGATAGGGCGCATCAAATGGGATTTAAAGTATTAAGTGAGGTGGGAAAGAAAGATAGTAGGGATGAATTGTCAGATACTAAGATCTTGGAACAAATACAATTAGATATCGAATATGGCGTTTACAAGGTAATAGTTGAAGGTAGAGAGTCTGGAAAGGGAGTTGTAATATATGATGAGAATGGAGTTATTAAAGAGGCAGAACTAGAAAAAATGATAAAGGGAATAAGTCAATCTGAAAAAATACTCTGGGAAGCACCCCTTAAGAACCAGCAAAAGGAACTGATAATGTGCTTTGGACCGAACGTCTCATTGGGCAATATCCATCCTGAAGATGTTCTCGCTTTAGAAGCTTTGCGGCTGGGACTTAGAGGTGATACCCTTAGAAATTATATTATAAATAATAAAAAATCAGTAGGTTAGCTATATTAAGGTCTGTTTCCATGTGGAGATAGACCTTTTTGTATAAGTGGGCTAATTACGAGATAAAATAAGGTTAAAGGAGGTGGAAAGAGATGCAATGGACAATTGGACTTGATAAGGATTTGTCTAGAATGAGACAAGCGTTAGAACAAGAAGGATACAATGTAGTTGATCTCCAGGATAATAACATAAATAGTGTAGATGCAATAGTTGTATGTGGCATGGAAAATAATTTACTGGGAATGGAAGAAACTAAAACAAAAGCTGCGGTGATAGATTCTTCCGGTAAAACTGCGGAAGAGATTATAGCGGACATAAAAAACAGCCTTCCTCAATAAAAAATATACCCTTCCTCAAAAAATAGTAAAATAAGGGAGGGTATATTTTTATACAGCTAGAAAGTATAACTTTGGGGGATGCATAAATTAAACTAAGCCTTGCACCTGCGCTAGACTTTTACTATTCTTGCATAAGTGCTACTACTTCAATAAATTGGCAAGTCTTTTTTAGCGCAAGCCAAGTTTTCATTTGATTCGGGAAAGGAAGATAAGGGGATGGAGTTTCAAAAATTAAAAGAAAATAAGGAACTGGAATATTATATAGAAAAATGTAATGAATACATTAGTGTACTTGGAGCTTTAGAACATAGTATCAGACATTCAAAAATAGTTTCCAAAAGAAGTTATTACTTGCTGAAAAGCTTGGAATATGATGAAAGGACCTGCCTCCTTTCAAGTATTGCCGGATATTTTCATGATATAGGAAATCTTATCAACCGCTATGAACATGGTCGCTCAGGAGCTTTATTTCTTCTGCCCTTTTTAAAGGAAATCGGTTTATCAACTGCTGAAATTAGTACCATCCTTGGAGCTATTGGCAACCATGAGGAAAGAACTGGTTTCATAGTAAATCCTGTGGCTTCAGCAGTTATCATTGCAGATAAATCAGAACTTTATAAGCAGAGGGTCAGGAAAAAGGATATAGCTACTTTTAAGCAAAGGGATAGGGTTAATTTTGCAGTACAAAATACAAGTCTGGAAGTAGATAACGTTAATAAAACAATAACTATGTACCTGGAGATTGACACAAGTATCTCTTCAGTTATGGAGTATTTTGAAATATTTCTTACAAAAATGTTAATGTGCCAGAGAGCAGCAAATTTTTTAAAATGTAAATTTCAGCTCTTCATAAATAAAGTCAGACTTCTTTAAGGAAGTACCGACTTTTTGTAAAGTGTAGTTTTTGCAATACCTTCTGCTATTATTTCACTCGTAACCTCTGCCATATTCATTACTATACTTAGGCGTGTATTTTGAAGTACAAAATATTCCAAGTAGCCACCAACATTTACAATACCGGTCAAATGCAGTTGCCCAACCTCTGGCAACTGTTTTTTTACACCTGTTCCAGGCTTTAAGGGACCTTCAGCTAGGGTTATATAGCCAACGCTGTCCGATCTTCCCAGACAAGCATCAATCCCTATCACAATTGGATTATAAAATATATTATTAATTTCTTTAAGTTTGTTTTCTAAATTAGTGGCGTGCACAGGGTCATTAAGGGTGCCATAAATGGCAAACTCACCGGGGCACTGGATATTTTTCGTAAGTAACATGTTTCCAACAAGTGGGCCAAAACTGTCTCCAGTTGACCTATCTGTTCCTACCCCGACAATAACAATTGGTTGTGAAAGGGATTTATCCAATGATATTAACATTTCTGCCAGTACTGTTGAGAAATGATCAATAATATTTAAATCCTCATAATATTTTCGAACTATTAAGGGTTTTCCCCCGTTATTTTCTAAAAAAGAAAGCTTCATCTGGGGGCACCTCCCTTTCGTGTTATGTCTAGAGTATATGTCAAAAAGGAGAAATTTATACGTTTATGGTTCAGATTTAAAACTAGCCGGCATATTTTTTAGAAGGGTGATCTAGTAGGGGGGATAAATTTGAAAAATAATGCTATATTAAAAATAGCGGCTACGTATATTGGGGCAATAATTGGCGCAGGTTTTGCTTCGGGGCAGGAACTGGTACAGTTTTTTGCTAATTATGGAAGTAAAGGATTTGCGGGAATACTTCTTGCAGGGGCAGGTTTTGCCATTTTGGGAGCATTAATAGTTAGAATAGTTGTAAGTGAAAAGACCAGGGGATATGAAGATTTTTTTAAAGTACTGTTAGGAAAAAAAGTAGGGTGGTTAATTCAAATTTGGGTTACTTTAACGCTTTTTATCGGGCTAAGTATAATGTTTGCAGGATGTGGGTCCATATTTAGAGAACAGTTTCAAATTCCTTATGTCCTGGGTGTTTTTATATCAATGCTTTTTGTAGCAATAGCGCTTTTTAATGGTGAGAATGGCTTATTGAATTTTAATATGTATTTAGTTCCGGTTTTGACTATAATAATATTTGGAATTTCATTATATACCATTACTAAAGGGTTTAAGGCGATTTCCATAGCTAATATTAATCCATTAATTGGTACAAACTGGCTAAAGGCAAGTATTCTTTATGTTTCATATAATATAGTTACAGGTTCAGTAGTTTTATCATCATTATCCTATGAAAAACTGGGTAAAAAAACTTTAACATACGGTTGTATTTTGGGAGGTTGTTGTTTAGGCTTTCTTGGCCTTGTAATGGTGGGATCTTTGATGGTTGATTTCACCTCTCTAGATGAACTGGATATTCCCATGATATTTGTAGCAGGAGAAATTAATAATTTATCCATATATCTTTATGGAGCTGTTTTATGGCTTGCAATGTTGACAACTGCTGCTGCAAACGCCTTTTGTTTATTACGAAGAATAACCAGTGTATGGAATATTTCAAATTGGTTTGCGGGGTTACTATTAATTTTTTCCTCATTTCCAGTAGCAATGCTGGGCTTTCAGGGACTTATTGCAAACTTTTACCCCATTTTTGGTTATGTTGGCCTCGTACTTATAATAGCAATAGTATTTCATACAGTAAGAAACAATATCCTCTCTTTGACGTCTAAGTGGTAAACTATCTTAAAGACCGGGTAAGCTATTCTACAATTCACGTCCACCTTTATCAACCACTGACAAGTAACTCTCAGGTACAAGCAAATGGTATTGGATTTGCATAGCCCCTGTGATAGTACCTTTAGGAGGAGTAATTTACTTAGCATTATTCATTAAAAAAAGAAGGAGTAAGTCCTCTTAAATTGAATACTAAAAATATATATTGGTAATAAAGTTTTGTAAAAAATAGATAAGAAAGGTGTTGTTTGATACTATTCTTTCCTCTTTGATAAGCTTTATCGGAGTAGGAGGTTTCTTTGGCGGTTTTATGATGGGTGGTCCTAAAATAGGAATTCCATCAGTAGGGATTCTTGGTTTACTTATCGGTTTAATGTATCTTGGCTTTGCCATTTATGCCATCTATGGAGCTTATCGCGGATTTACAGGCCAGGATTTTGAATATGCAATTATAGGGGACTTTATAAGGAAAATTTAATATAAACTTGTACAGGGGTGTATTTTTGTGGAAGATAAAAAAAATCTCTTACGTAACTTGCCTGGTGTTGATAAGATTTTAGAGCAAAAAGAAATTAAAACATTTTTAGAAAAGCTTCCTCGCTCTTATGTTGTAGAAGTGATTCGGCAAATACTGGATGAAACTAGAAAAGAAATATTAAGTGGTAATCTCAACATTTTTAAATCCGACCAGGTAATCCGGAAAATAAAGAAAGCTTTAGATAAAAACACCCACAGGAGCTTACAAAGGGTTATAAATGCAACGGGAATAATTTTGCACACTAACCTGGGACGAGCTTTCTTAAGTGAAAGTGCTCAAGCAGCGGTACAGAATATAATAAAGGGGTATTCAAATTTGGAGTTTAACCTCCAAACGGGAAAAAGGGGAAGCCGCTACAGCCACGTAGAAGATATTCTTTGTAAAATAACCGGAGCTGAAAGCGCCCTGGTAGTAAATAATAATGCTGCGGCTGTTATGCTGGTACTGGGAACTCTGGCTAAGGATAGAGAGGTTATTGTTTCAAGGGGCCAACTGGTTGAAATCGGCGGCTCCTTTAGGGTACCGGATGTAATGTCTGCAAGTGGTGCAAAGCTTGTAGAAGTGGGCACAACCAACAAAACTTATATTTCTGACTATGAAAATGCTATTACTGAAAATACTGCTCTTCTTTTAAAGGTACATACAAGTAATTTCAGGGTAGTAGGATTTACCAATGAAGCTACTTCGGAGGAATTAGTTAATTTAGGAAGAAGGAAGGGATTGCCGGTATTTGAGGATCTGGGAAGCGGCTTTTTAGTAGAGCTCTTCAAGTGGGGAATCACAGATGAACCTACTGTCCAGCAGAGTATAAAAAGCGGAATTGATGTAGTATCATTTAGCGGTGATAAGTTACTGGGAGGCCCGCAGGCGGGAATTATCGTTGGGAAAAAGGTATATGTTGATAAAATGAAAAAAAATCCTCTTACCAGAGCTTTAAGGGTTGATAAAATGACAATTGCTGCCCTTGAAGCTACCCTCTGGGAGTATCTTGATAGTGAGAAAGTGGTGCGTACGAATCCTACTTTAGCGCTTTTGACAATGGATAAAGAAAAATTACATGAGAAAGCGCTCAAACTTAAAGGAATGCTTGAAGAGGCACTTGAAAGCAGTGTAAGCCTGGCAATTGAAAAAGGTTTTTCAAAGGCAGGAGGTGGCAGTCTACCCCTGCAAGAATTGCCAACATATTTGGTAACTCTTGTACCACAGGAAATAACTGTAGAAACGGCGGCTGCTAAATTGAGGGATGCTTCTATTCCGGTGGTTACCAGGATAATAGATGATAAGCTTGCATTTGACCCGCGAACCATAACAGATGAGGAAATGTCCCTACTAGTCCAATCTGTAAAGGATGTTATAACACCTTAAATGGAGGGTATAACTGGCATGGAATATATCATAGTTGGTACGGCAGGTCATGTGGACCATGGAAAAACAGTTTTGGTAAGTAAACTGACAGGTATAAATACAGATAGATTGGAAGAGGAAAAGAAACGAGGAATTTCAATAAAACTAGGCTTTGCTCCTTTGAAGTTACCCAGTGGACGCCTTCTGGGCCTGGTAGATGTTCCCGGCCATGAAAAATTTATTAAGGAAATGCTGGCGGGAATAGGCGGTATGGACCTGGTGATGTTGATTGTGGCTGCAGATGAAGGTGTAATGCCGCAAACCCAGGAACATTTGGATATAATAGACCTTTTACAAATCAAAAAAGGCTTGGTAGTTATTACTAAAAAAGACCTGGTTGATGAAGAGTGGCTTCAGCTCGTTAAAGAAGATATCAAGGAGGCTTTACAGGGTACGGTTCTGGAAGGCGCCCCCATAGTAGCTGTTTCTGCCCAAAAGGGAGAAGGACTCGATGAGCTCATTTCCTTATTGGATAAACTGGCTGCCGAAACTCCGGGGAAGGATATGACCGGAAAGGTCCGCTTGCCTATTGATAGGGCATTTACTGTTTCGGGATTTGGAACTGTGGTAACAGGTACTTTATGGTCCGGAAAAATTTCAGTAGGCGATACTCTAGAAATTCAACCCGGAGGCCAATCTGTAAGGGTAAGGGGATTGCAGGTTCATGAAAAGCAAGTTGAAGAGGCCTTTGCCGGGCAGAGGGTTGCAGTAAACCTGGCATCATTACAGGTTAGCGATGTACCACGAGGCGGTGTTCTATTAGCAAAAGACTACTTAAAACCTTCATATCGTTTGGATGCTAAACTAAAACTTGTTTCTTCCATAGATAAACCTTTAAAAAATCGAGCGAGAGTTAGAGTTCATTTGGGAACAAGTGAAAACCTAGCACGGGTAAGCATTTTGGAGAAAGAAGAATTGCAATCGGGAGAAGAGTCCTTTGTACAACTCTTAATGGAAAAACCGCTCCTGGCAGCACGGGGTGACCGTTTTGTAATTCGCTCTTATTCGCCTATGCATACTATTGGTGGTGGAGAAATAATAGAACCCCAGGCTAAAAAGCTGAAAAGGTTCCGCCCTGAAACAATAGAGATTTTGGAGACAAAACTGATGGGTTCTCCGGAAGAATTAATAGAACAGCACCTGGATTCTCTTGATAAAAAAGATTCTATAGGAAAGATCAAAAATATATCTGAAATAGCAGCTGCAATTGGGATGTCTGAAGAGGAAACTGAAAAAGCTTCCAAAAAGCTGGTTGCAGAAGAAAAAATAAAAGAATTTGAAATAGAAAATATCTACTATTATATGGGAAATAAAACTTATAACAAAATTATGGAAATTTTACAAAGTGAGCTAAAAAAATACCATGACAAATATCACCTCAGACCGGGCTTGTCTAAAGAAGAACTGCGGTCGCGCTATTTCAACAACTGGAGTTCAAGGCAGTTTAACGAATTGTTAACTTATCTTAAGGAGCAGGGAAAAATAGAAATAAAAGGCAGTTATGTCTCCATGCCCGATTTTAAGGTTATTCCTTCTGATAAAGAAAAAGAACTTCTTAAAAAAATACTTGAGCAGTATGAAGAGAATAAATTTAAACCTCCCGGTTGGGAAGAACTGATGGGTGAATTAAATATACCTTCCTCTCTGGCAAATGAACTTCAGCAATATTTGCAGTATAAAGAGGATTTAGTGAAGATAGCTCCTGATATTTTACTGCATAACAAATGGCTGGATAAGGCAAAAGAAATGATCAATATACATCTGGAGGAAAAAGGAGAAATCCTTCTGAGTGAAGCTAGAGATCTGCTGGAAAGTTCCCGTAAGTATGTTCTTCCCCTTTTGGAATATTTTGATAGCATCAAATTTACTAAGAGGGTTGGAGATAAAAGGATAAAGGCAAGGCAGGGGTAAATTATTTCAATAAATATTATAAATTACCAGGAGATCAATTCATATAAAATTTGCATAAGAGGTGAACTATGTGTTAAAATGATATTTGCTTGCACTGGGTGTGGGAGTGGATAAGGCCTGGTGGCCTGCCTGGACTTCAAATCCAGATGTGAGGCGGCGATCCCGTCTCAGGTGGGTTCGATTCCCACACATTCCCGCCAGTTATAGTATACCAAGGGTTGTATGCGGTTTACTAAAGTAACTGTATATAGCCCTTTTTTTTATGTATTGCCCAGTATTCTGGAGATGGAATGCGGATAGTGCCTTCTGCGGAGGGATAGGCTGATAATTCTTATTATGAAGCCTATCCCTTTTTTAACTACTAGGTCTAGAACCTGCTTTTTTAGTTATTTCCCAACTTAAATAAAGGTAGTAAAAAAAGATTGACTTAGAACATGTGTTCGAATATAATAATTTTTGTAGGGAAGGGAGGGATTATTTTATGGATCACAGCTGCCCCGATTGTGGACAGGAGCTGCTACCTGATTCCGGTTGCGCCTACTGCCCCTATTGTGGTTGGTCAAGGTGTGGTTAGCTTGAAAAAGTAGTCATTAAGATAAACTCATTGTTAGCAAAGTCTTCCTTACCGGAATAAGATATAAAAAACGGTAGGGAGGTAAAGCTAACCATGTATATTGATGAAAAAATAATAGTAGCTGATGACCTGGGTTTAAAACTCATTCACAATTACCCATCCATTTATACCCTGAAAGTACCCAATAAAATATCGCTTTGGCGTGAACTTGTTGGAGAAAAAATGAAGATTATAATATTTATAGAATAAAAAACCCAGTAGAATTTATAATCCACTGGGTAAGGTATATGACTACTGCAATCCCCTTTCATTACCTTCTTTAAGTTCGTTCACCGGTACTTGCTTTTTCTCTTCAGGTGAATCTAGAAAAGAAATTTCTGCAGTTTTATTACCCGGGTTAAGGTTATGGATCCAAATTTGTTCTTTGTTATACAATACTTCAATATTCTCCGGTGAATTGAGGATTTCTTCAGCTCTTTGATATTGCATTTTTTATCATACTCCTTTATATATTTTTACTAAGTTTTAGCATTATGTTATAATTTCACTGAATAATAATCTTTGTACTTCACAAATTTTATACTTATAAGGAGTGGAAGTTATGGCCGAAGTTAAGATTTATACAACAAAAATTTGCCCTTACTGCGTTGCTGCAAAAAAATTATTGGAATCTAAGGGAGTGGAATACCAGGAAATTGATTTAACAGGTGATGAAAAAAGCCTTCAAGAACTAAAAGCACAAACTGGCATGCAAACAGTTCCACAGATATTTATTAATGGAGAGCTTATTGGAGGCTGTGATGAATTGCATAAGTTGAATGCAACGGGAGAATTAGATAAAATGCTCTCCTAAGGGTCTATTTTTTTATTTTTGATTAAAGACAAGCCTCTTCTAATTGAGGGTAGCTACTCCCTTAAGCTTTGCCTTTATCTGAATAAAGTCTTTCTTCCTCTAAATGCATCCTACCGTCCGGCCCGTGGTCGGGAACCGGGTCTGCAAATACTTCCTTAGGCTCTACTTTGTAGGGCTTACTTTTTTTAAAGGTACTTTTTTTCTTTTTTACAGGCAAACAGATAACCTCCTCATTTGTAATAGAATTTCATTAAAAGTTTTTCCAAAAGTCTATCTAATTATTTATTTTATCCTATCCTTATTTTATTTTATCCGAACTTTCTCTTAGACCTCTGCTTTTTTATTGGCCGGAATTCCCTCCCAGAAGACGTACTACCAGATTTATTGAAAAAGTTTGAAAATCTTTTGGAAATTTTTGTTTTTAGCTTCTTAAGTGAAATAAACTTGTCAAATATTGTACAAACTAAACAAAAAAGGAGGTGAATTGAGAATTGGATATAAACAGCTTTGATCAATGGATAGACACTCTAGGAGATGCGTTAGAAAATGCAAAAGAAATTGGAATGCCTGAAAAACTTGTAGAAAGAGGGGCAGCTCAGTTAGGGGAATATTTAGCAAACCATGTTAACCCTGATGTTCCGGAAAACCGTTTTCTAAAGGAACTTTGGGAAATAAGTGATGAAAAGGAAAAACAAGCTTTGGCTAACATGATGATTAAATATGTAGAACATTATCATAATAAACATTAAAAGAGGTGGCCAAGCGCCGCCTTTTTACTTTTTAAGAATTTATAATTTAGTTTTTAGAAGGAATTACCTGTTTTAAAGAAGAAGTGATAAACATAAATGAAAGAAGGGGGTATTTCTTAATGAAGTCTAAAAAAATAGCTAGCAAATGGATAGTAAGAATTGATAAAGGAGAAGAAGTTGTTGAGACATTAAAAAATTTTTGTAAGGAAAAAGGAATAAAACTTGGTTCAATTAGTGGTATAGGTGCAACCAACAAAGTGGTAATTGGCCTCTTTAATACGGGAGAAAAAAAATATTATAAAAAGGAATTGACCGGAGATTTTGAAATTACCAACTTATCGGGAAATATTTCAACTATGAACGGTGAAGTATATCTTCACATACATATAAACTTATCAGATTCAGAATTTACTACTTTCGGCGGGCATTTGAATTCTTCAGTTATTAGTGGAACTTGTGAAATTATTATAGAGGAAATTGATGGTGAAATAGAAAGGGAATTTAATGAAGAAGTAGGCTTAAATCTATATAAAATGTAAATCTGTAGCCTTGACTAAGATATAATTTTTTTGTACTATCAGGAAAGTATTACTTTTGGGATGCATAAATAGTAATTTACTGTATAACAAGTTGAATGGAGAATTGTAATGCTTAGCTACCCTCTAGCTGCTTCTTTAAGCGCTTTACTAATAGCTCAACTACTAAAGTTTTTAATAACCTTTGTACTGGACAGACGCCCGGATTTTTCCCGCCTAATTAGTACAGGAGGTATGCCTAGTTCACATACAGCTTTAACTGCTGCCTTAACTACTGCCTTTGGAGTTAAATATGGTATTCATAGTCCTTTTTTCGCAATAGCAGCCATCGTTACTATTGTAGTGGCCCATGATGCTGCAGGCCTGCGCTGGCAGGCAGGGCAGCATGCCAGCGAGATTAATAAAATCAGGGATGACTTGCAAAAGCTTTTTAATAGTATCTCCGGCAATGAGCATATTGATGAGCACAGAGACCAATTAAAGGAACTCCTTGGGCATAAGCCACTTGAAGTTTTTATGGGAGCTCTTTTAGGAATTAGCGTTGCATATATCTTAAGATGAATTTAATTATAAATGCCATATGGAAATTGCTTTAAATAGCTCAAAGGCCCTACCATGGTTGTAGGGCCTTTGAGTAAAAAAGGAGGTTTGCTGAACTGTAGGGTGTTGGAATTTTTAAGGGGGAAATATGTTTTGGCTATAAAATATGCGTTGTTGGCTGCTTAGTGATTGTGGTAACAATCTCAACCCTTATCTATATTCTACCACTAAAATCAAGATAGTCAATAAATTTAAATAAAAAATTTATTAGTATTATAAACTGTTATAATAAGAATTAATATTCACCAAGAACGTAGCCTGCAATATTTCGACAGTGATCTCCTATTCGTTCCAAGTTAGCTAGAAAATCTAAAAAGACTGCCCCGTTATTACCGTTACAAACTTTTTCATTTAATCTTCGGATATGGGACTTACGGTATTCAATTTGCATTTTGTCAATCATATGCTCATTTTGAACAACCTTTTTCGCCAATGCGTTGTTATCCTTTTCAAGCGCTTCCAATGCCGTGCGCAGAGTTTCTTCTGTCAATTCTATCATACTTTGTAATTCTTCCTGCGCCTGTTTTGAAAAACTAACATTATATTTAGTTGCATAATCGGCGAGTTCAACAATGTTTTCACAGTGGTCCCCTATTCTCTCAAGGTCATTCAAGGATTGTAAAATAACATAAGCTCGATTTGATGCTTCTGCGGAAAGTCTTTTTTCTGAAACCAACACCAGATAATCTGTTATATCCCTTTCAAGTGTATCTAAAGTATCTTCCAGAACCATAGCCTTTCGTGCCAGAGATTCGTCCCGTGTTTCAAAGTATGCAGTGGCATTACTAAAAGCTTCCTTGGCTAGCTGTCCCATGCGGAGTGTTTCTCTGGTAGCCTGTGAAAGCGCTACGGAAGGGTTGTTTAAGAATCTCTTATCTATATACTTAGGCTTATATTCGTCAATTTCTTCTTTTTCTGTTTTATCCGGTATCATCTTGGTAACTATATATGCTAGAAAAGATACTAAAGGCAAATGAATCAAAGTGTTACTGATGTTAAAAATTGCATGCGTTTGGGCAATCTGTAATTTGATATTAAGTGTGTCCCAGGTTCCTGCAAAACTAGGGATAAGCGTAAAGACATAATTGGTAAAAAGTATCACGATTTTTGAAAAAATACCTGCTAAAAATAAAGGCAGAAATATTATGGTTCCCATAATGTTAAATATAAAGTGAGTAAATGCAGCCCTCCGCGCAGCTACGCTTGCCCCGATGGAAGCAAGAATTGCAGTTATTGTTGTACCAATGTTATCACCAAAGAGGATAGGTACTGCCTGTTTATATGTTACAGCTTGCTGGTAGGCAAGTTCCTGTAACACACCTATGGTGGCGCTGCTGCTTTGAACTACAAAAGTGAACAGCATACCTATTAAGACACCAATCAAAGAGTTGTTTTCGATACTTGTCATTAAGTTTATAAAAAATGGCAGATCCTTAAGGGGTTTCATACCGTGCCCCATTATACTTAATCCGTAAAATAAGACACCAAAGCCAAATATTGCCTGTCCAATTAAATTGGTCTTTTTGTTTTTAGAAAAAAGAAACATTAATGAACCGATTGCAAGAATAGGAAGTGCATAGGCCTTGAGCTTAAAGCCAATCAGGTATGCTGTCAAAATGGTACCAATGTTTGCACCCATTATGACGCCGATTGCCTGCCGCAATGTTAAAAGCTGAGCGTTGACAAGGCCGACAGTTAATACAGTAGTTGCACTGCTGCTTTGAATTAAAGCAGTAACTAAAGCACCGGTTAAAACCCCTCTGATGGGGCTTTTCGTTCCCTGTTCAAGGATAGTGCGCATTCTGTCTCCTGCTACCGATTGCAGGGCATCAGACATAAAGCGTAAGCCAAATAAAAAAAGTCCCAAACCACCTACAAAAGAAAAAATGATTTCCTTGAAAGATAATTCCATAACCTTTCCTCCCATTAAATGTTGACACATTTTGAACCCCAGAGTAGTATACCATTGAAACGGAAAATATGAAAGAGGTGGAACAATGTCAAAAAAAGGTCGTTACAATGTTTATTCTGACCATTTAAAAAATAAATATGGAGAAAAAGTATATAAATTACCAGTAAATTTGCCCGGAGGGTGTCCAAACAGAGATGGGACAGTCACATCCGGAGGATGTATTTTTTGTGATGAAAAGGGTTCAGGGTTTCAATGTTTACCTAACTCCATGTCAATAGAAGAGCAAGTAGCAAAAAATAAAGCTTTTTTTACAAAAAGATTTAAAGCTAAAAAATTTATAGTCTATTTTCAGGCATTTACCAATACGTACTGGCCTTTAGACATATTTAAATCTTTTATCCGGGCGGCATCTCACGATGAAGATGTTGTGGCAATATCCATCTCCACCAGGCCTGACTGTATCAATGATGATTACCTGGACTTTTTACAGAAAATCAGAGCAGAAAAGGGCGTGGATATAAATATAGAGTTGGGATTACAAACTGTTAACTATCATACCTTAAAAAAAATAAATAGGGGGCATACCCTTGCGGAATTTATCGATGCGGTCATTCGCATCAAGAAACATGGCTTTTTAATATGTGCCCATCTTATACTTAACTTGCCCTGGGATGATGAAAATGATGTTATAGAGAACTCCAAGATAATTTCAGCCTTTGAAATTGAGTACGTGAAACTGCATTCCCTTTACATTGTAGAAGGTACCAAGCTTGGTGAAATGTATAAAAAAGGCGAATTTGAAGTGATAAGTTTAAAGGATTATATTAATTCGGTAGTAACATTTTTGGAACACCTTCACCCTGATACGGTAGTGCAAAGACTGGTAGGGAAAGGCCCTCAGGACAAACTATTGTTTAGTAACTGGAATACCAGCTGGTGGTATATTAAAGAGCAAATTGAAAATGAGCTGGAAGTAAGGGATACCTGGCAGGGGAAAAAATGTAATTACCTGAATGGAAAGGCCTTAGCCAGGTGGAGAAACTCGAAAAATGACAAATATTAGTAGATGTTTTTTTGAGAATACCAAAAAAATAAGGAGGATTCGTAAAAATTTTACAGAACTTAAACAATATGCATTTAGAAAGTATTTAATCAAAGGTTGGTTGTAAAGTGCAAAAGTTTCTCAAGGTTATTATTGTAGTGTTTACAATAGCAATTATAGTTTTTTTTATAAAGGATAGCTATTTAGCTACAAACAGCAAGGGCGAGTATAACAGCTTACATCCTGCTGTTTTAATTTTCTTTGCTTTATATCTATATACTATAGTTAAGTATTATAATTTATCTATCAAGGAAAACTCAAAAAAACTCCAAGAGTTAAATAAGCAGCTAGTTGCCAGGAACAATCTCCTGCAGCTGAATAACGAAGCTCTAAAGGTTCTTCTGGAAATAAGAAAGATGATTTCAATTTCCCAGAATGTTAAAGTTACCCTTGAAAAAATTAGCCAAAGCTGTAATGAAAAATTAAATTTCAAAACGGGAGTATTTATGCTATCTGCCGATAAGAAAACTCTAGATTTAATAATTAGCCCGTGTTTTTGTTCTGATGAAAAAAAACAGGTCAAGATTTCCTATGATGAGAATTCTGAATACTGGCAGGTACTCCAGTCCGGAGAAAACCTATATTTCTCACAATTTGATTGTACCAGTCTTAATACTCCGGCAGACAATGAATTGGAAAAGTTATCCTGCTATCTGATGCCCATTAAAGTAGAAGCAAATAATATTGGAGTAGTTACCTATCTTTTTGATAGCAGTGTGAAGGAATTTGCCGAAATTGTTTTCAATTATGCACCCCTGGTAACACAGGAAATAACCACAGCAATCAAAAATTCCAAGACCTATGTGAAGCTACTGGAACAAGCTGAAAAAGATGAACTTACAGGTCTCTATAATTACCGTCATTTTAAAAATAAACTTAATAAGATGTTTGAAGAAAGTAAAAATGGTGAGTATTCACTGGGACTTATCATGATTGATGTAGATAATTTTAAGGATGTCAATGACACAATGGGTCATTCTTACGGTGATAAGGTTTTAAGCGCAGTAGCAGCAAGTATTAAAAGCAGTATTCGTGAAAACGATATAGCGTGCAGGTACGGAGGAGATGAATTTGTAGTCCTTATGCCCGGAATTACTACAAATATATTGGAAGATGTTTCCTTAAGGGTTATTAATTCAATCCAGAATAATAAAGATATTCCAAAATCAGTTACTATTTCTGTTGGTGGAACAGTAAATAAGAAAGAAATTAAAACTCCTGAAGAACTATTGGAAATAGCTGATAGAGCTATGTATAAAGCAAAGGACATAAAGAACAGTTTAAAAATTATAAGTTAAAACAATTACTATACTAATTTTTTCACGGAGGCAGAAATGAATTTCGAAACACTTAGAAAAAGCGTTGCTGAATGTAGAATGTGTGAACTATACAAAACGAGAAATGCACTAGTATTGGATGATTGTGATGAAAAGGTAGATATCTTTCTAATGGGTGAAGCACCAGGTGGGCATGAAGACACTGTATCAGGAAAACCCTTTACAGGCGATGCAGGAAAAAATTTAAGAGATTTCCTCCGGAGTATCGGCCTTTCGAGAAATAAACTCTATATAGGAAATACTGTGAAATGTCGCCCCGTTAAACCTTCGCCAAGGGGGAGATATAAACAGTATACCAATCGCCGCCCCACAAGACAAGAAATAAAACTTTGCAGCAAGTGGCTTTTTAAAGAGCTGGAAATTATAGGGCCAAAGGTTGCTGTAGCACTTGGAGGGGTTCCTTTAAGTATTGTAACTGGAAAAAATACCCCGTTAAAGGATTTTCACGGGAAGGAGATATTTTGGCAGGAAAAGAAACTGCCTGTTTTTGTTTTATACCACCCGGCAGCTGTAACATATAATCCTCGCCTAAAGGAAACTTATCACCGAGATCTTGAAAAGTTGAAGGAATTCCTTACAAAGCATGATATTGGTAATATTTAGCTGAATACTGAATGGAGGAATAACTTTGAAAAGATCTCTTTTACTTATTGGATTACTGGCTTTTATTTTTGTTGCAGTCGCATGCGGAACAGTAAATGAGAAAACTAGTGGTAATAATTCTGGCCCGGTTACGGAAGACTCCTCCGAGCAGGCAGATAAAAAGGAGGATTTAGGTAATAAAGATTATAATGATGAAGAAAATGTCCCGGAAAAAACTGAACCACTGGATGTAGAGCAGAATGTCACGGGCCTGATCCCTAATGAAAATGGTCAGATTATGATTTTAATGTATCACCGCATAGGTGATCGGGAAAGTACCTGGACACGAACAAGGGAAAATTTTCGAAGAGATCTTCAAACCCTCTATGATAAGGGTTACCGCTTAATTAGCTTAAAGGATTATCTGGATAATAAAATAGACCTTCCGCTGGGTACTACACCTGTCATACTTACCTTTGATGACGGTACCTCCGGTCAGTTTGATTTTATAGAAGGTGATGAAGACCTGCAAATTGATCCCGGGAGTGCAGTTGGTATTATGAAGGAATTTTATGAAGAACATCCGGATTTCGGTTTGGAAGCTACCTTTTATGTTAACCAAAGGCCTTTTAATTATAGATACTGGAAGGAAGCAGTAAAAACAATTGTAGGACTGGGAATGGATATTGGTAACCATTCTCTAACCCATGAAAATTTAAAAAAAATACCAATAGAAAAGTATCCAGATGAAATAGGAGGACTGGTTGCTCATATTACAGAAGCACTTCCTGACTATATTATAGATACTATTGCACTGCCCAACGGAGGATATCCACAGGATGTGGATAAAGCCCTTGAAGGAGAATTTCAAGGTGTTAAATATAAAAATAGAGCGCTCTTACTTGTAGGAGCCAGACCTGCGCCGGCTCCCACAGACCCTGCTTTTAATCCTTTAAAACTTCCCAGGGTCCGAGCAGATGAGGAAAACCTGTACCGCTGGTTGGATTATTTTGATAAGCATCCGGAGAAGAGATACGTGAGTAATGGGATTATGGAGGGTAAAAAATATAATCTAAA
The DNA here is from genome assembly GCA_020063565.1 of Clostridiales bacterium. Classification (GTDB taxonomy): domain Bacteria; phylum Bacillota; class DSM-16504; order Desulfitibacterales; family JAICDB01; genus JAICDB01. Next base: position 68,046 of record JAICDB010000008.1, read on the forward strand.
ATAAACTTTTTACAAAAGCCCAGAAAAATGGGCTTTTTGTCGTGGCAATTATTCTATTTACAGGTATTTGAGCTGCAAGCAACTGTCGGTATTAAAATATCAGCCTTTTGTAGGACGGATATAACTGCAGTAAGGTTTATTTCGCATTTTAATTTATTGGTACCACTGGTTTTAAAGATACCCAATGTATTACCATCAGGACTACCAATATAGACACTTTTTGAAAGACCTAAATTTTCGCCGCCGGTAACTGACCAGCCAAACTGTGCCCAGGTTTTTTCTCCCGCCAGAACGCCCCAAATATTGCCGCTTTTGCTGGAAACAATATAGACCTTACCGGCAAAGCGTTCATTATTAGGAGAAGCGCTAGGGGCACCCAGCGCCAGGTCAGGCAGGCCATCGTTATCAAAATCACCTGCAGAGGATACAGATACCCCTACTTCTTCTCCGCTAACCGGACCTGCAAAATGGAGTAGCTGGCTGCCATCCTTTCCCGAAAAAATATAGGCGGAACCTGCTTCCTTCCTTCCTCCGGGAGAACTGTTCGGAGCGCCAACCACTATTTCGGGAATTCCGTCGCCGTTAATATCATCTAGAGAATCTATTGAAAAACCGAGTCCCGCATTTTTCTCCGTACCTTGTATTGAGTAAATTAAATTTCCGCTCGCCCCGGAATAAACATAGACAATACCAGCCTGGTATATTCCTGAAGGTGACGCAAAGGGGGCTCCCACTACAAAGTCAGGAATACCGTCCCCGTCTATGTCTGCAATCTTTTTTACGGAGTAGCCGAAGGAATCATCTGGGTTTTGACCATCCAAACGGTAAAGAAGGCTGCCGGAGGTCCCGGAATAAACAAAAACGCTTCCGGCAGTAACTTTGCCCCCCGGAGAAGCTAAAGGGGCGCCTACGAGGATATCCGGAACCCCATCGCCATCCAGGTCCCCGGCCCAGCTTACCGACCAGCCAAACTGAGCTTCCGGTTCAGTGTTTTTAATTTCAAGGAGAGTTGTACCATCAAGACCTGATAAAACACGGATATAACCTGCCCGAAGCGCTGTACCAATCTTTGCACTTGGGGCGCCTGCCAGAATATCATTTAAACCGTCTCCATTTAAATCACAACCGGTAGCAAGGGAAAATCCCAAGTCATCTTCCGGAGCGGAACCGTAGGCTTCAAAAAGTTTGTTTAAATTGGGATAAGAAAAGGCTGCCACTCGACCTGCATCTTCAATACTTCCAAAAGCTGCAGATGGAGAACCTACATCAATAGAAGCCGGATTGTTGTCAGTGGCAACAGCAAACCCAAACTGGTCGCCGGGTTGTTTTCCTTTAATTTGTATAAAATTTTCTCCGGGGGTAATGGTGCAATAGCAATAATCAGTGCATGTCTTAACCTGCAAGTCAAAGGAGCCTTCACCAGGTAAAGTAAGGTAGCAAAATAAAGAAAAGATGAGCTCTTTAGTAAAGGATTTGTCCCCCGTTGGGCAATGGATTGTAAATGCAAATGATTTGGCAATTTTTAAATATACACTATAAGCGCCGGGTTGCCAGGTCGGTTTGATATCTTGATAAATAATTTTTTCCGTACCGGGAAGGGGATTACAGTCTACAGTGCTGCAATCCAGGGAATTATAAAAAGGGAGTTCAAAAATGAACTCCTTTCTAACTTTCTTATAACGGCTATCAATTACCCGATTTATGGAAATACATGTGATTTCATAGTCATTTGTAAAATTGCCAGAATAATTATTTGTATTTGTCTTTGCAATTGTTTGCATAGCGAGCAACCCCGTTAAAATTTGATGTGATTTACTAAATATTACCCTATAATAAAATATGTCGGAGCAGGTAAAATGTTCTTACTTAACCCATGGTACCAGGTTCGGCCTGGGGTCAAGAATTGATTGATACTGCTCTTTTATACCATAAATACTGTTCGGATCAAGTTTCTTGTAGCGGTAATACTTTTTTAAACGGTCTGCAGGTTTCATCCAGCCAAGGTGCTTAATTCTTAAGTCGCTGTTTACGCCTTTTAGTTCAGTTATATTTTTGGGAAAACGCCCGCAGTGCTGGGGAGTTTCCCTCCAGAGATAGTTAAAATCGGGAACGTACCTGACCATGAAGGGACGGTACCACTTATGGGCATTCCAGTATGCATCCTCACGGTAATAATTTTCATCCCACATATCGTATAAACGGAAGGAATAATAGTAGATGTCAGGACGTTCTGCCAGTGATTTTAAAAGGTGCCGCGCCCTGTCTTCGAAAATTTCATCAGCATCTAAAATCAAGATCCAGTCAGGTTGAGTTTCTACTGTCATTTCCCAGAGCTGCTTTCTGAGTACTATTTCGTTGTTAAAGGACGGCTCTTTATTGGAGATTAGGGTCAGGGGAATACCTTTCAAAAGTTCCTTGCAAACTTCCACAGTATTATCCTCGCTGGCATCGTCCAGAATAACGGCATGATCTATATATTGCAGAGCATGTTTGAGAACCATTTCCAGATACCTGTCAGCTTCATTTCTTACCAGCATGGATAGGGTAATTCTACTTCCTTTTTCCCTCTTTCCGTGCCCTGCAGGCTGATTTTCAATATTTCGACTATTCTTGTTAGCGGTCTCAACTGAAAAAATTTTTTCCTTGTATGCTTTAAGTTCTGACAGTTCAGACTCCCGGTAGATGTGAAATGGGGGATAATGGGTATCTGCAAAAAGCTCCAGTCCCAGTGCAGCGGCCCGAACGCAAAAGTGGCGGTCTTCACCTGCAAGGCTCAGATTATATATTTCACTAAAGGACACCCCCATGGAAAGCGCCTTTCTGCTTATCAAGGTACAGGCTCCCAAACCGCCTACCTTGTAGGTACCAGGTTTAGATAACATTTCCAAAAACTTATCTGCTCTCTTACGCTGTTCTTCTTGGTTTAAGGTTTCACCCCTCTTTGCATGATACAATTTGTAATCGTCGGAAATCCATACCTGCGGAAGCGGGAGCATACCCGGTATCCACCTGGTCCAGTAGACCTCCGAGACAATATCCTTACCAAGGGAGACTAGATGGGTAATTGTTTTGGGATGCAGGTACAGATCGGAATCTACCAGAAAAAGATAGTCATAACCTTCTTCAAGCGCCAGGGTGATAAAGCTGTTTTTAAATTCAGCTACCTTCCAAATTAGATCCTCGCGCCAGTAATGGGTGGACTCGTCACAAATATAACAGTCCTCTGATTTTGTCGGAAAAATATGGACATTTTCTTTACCCCGGGAAAAATTGGTGAGTAAATCATGGTCGTTATTATCGTCAATAAAAGCGAAATCCAGCACTAAATTAGTGGATTCCAACCTCTCAAGGGACTCCAAAAACTCCGCCAGAATTACTTCTTTCTGCCTGACGGGACTTGCTATAAGAACCCGTTTTTTCATTACTATACTCCTCTCAACCAGGTTACCATAAAACTGCCCGTCGAAAATTCACATAAGAAACGTCCCTGATGTGAATGCAAAAGGGCCGGGGGAGTACGATGGACAAAATTCTTTTATTAATAAAAGCAATGAATTTTCAACCAGGATTTTTAAACGCTTTTTGACAGGAAAGAAACAAGAATCATACCCTTTTTCCATAAGCGCAGCAAATTTGTAAATCTCCTGTGCAGTTACAGAAAGGTATTCAAAAGATAAATATTTTTCCGATGAAAATTTTAGCAGGGAAATTGTCTCAGAATAGCTTGCACTTAACTGAAGCAAATTCTCACCCTGCTTATTGTCGGAAATTACATCGTAGATGGACAGCAGCAGGATTATAAGAGCTAATGATATTTCGCCGGTGTTTACAAGTTCCCCTGAGATTTCTTTTTTTTTCTGTAGCGAAGTGAACCGGCTAAGTTTTTCAATTGATACAGAAAACTTGTCTCTTTGAATGAGGCCGATCAACTGCGTGAGAGGATATAGAAACCTGCTTGATTTCTTAAGGGCTCTTAAATAGGAGTTTTTAGCTTCAGTATAATTAGCGGATAAATTATATGCATCCCCTAGCAAGGAAAGTATTTTAAAATCCGGTAGGGCCTTGTTACCTTCTTTTTCAAATGCACCATTTAAGTCTATAACTGCTTCCAAGTATTTTTTTGTGTTAAAGTTTCCTATGCCCTTTAATAAAAGCAGGTTAGGATTTTCAGGCAACATTTCCAGAGATTTGCTTGTGAAATCAATTAACCTTTCAATTCTGCCTAATTTCAATAAGCCCACTGCAATATTAAGAACAACATCCTCAAAATAACCTTCAGTTCCATGCATACCACGAAGAGCCTTTTCTAGAGATTGAAGCCCTTCGGAAATCTTACCCTCCTGGTAATGCTCCACGGCAAGGCAATATAAAAGGAAAGGGTTATTAGGATTGTTTTGTAATTCCTGATAAATAATTGTTTTATTGCGATTGAATTTATCCTTTTTCACAACCTGCGATTTCAAATAGCCATAATGCTCGATTACCAGGGGAGCTGTTTTCAAGCCACTTCCACCGTTCTCATTTAAAATTGCCGGCGCCACCTGCTCATGAATGGCTCCAGTAAATCTATAGACCGGTTTGTTTCTAAAGAGTCTGACAACCCGGTCCCAGGTCACTTTTTGCCCTGTGCCCACATAGTTTTTAATATGCAGGTAATAACCTTCAACATTGGTATCGGAGAGCAATTGCTTAAATTCTTCACTACCAACCGGAGCCAGAGTTTCGTCGGCATCAAGCACCATTATCCAGTCACAGTCAGCCTGTTCCAGGGCAAAATTTCTGGCCTCAGAAAAATCCCCCCTCCAGGTGAAATGAAACACCTTGGCTCCTGCTGCACCGGCAATGCTGGCTGTCTGATCGTGAGACCCCGTATCTACTACGATTATTTCATCTACAAGGTGCTTGACGCTGTTTATGCAGGATAAAATAAACTCTTCTTCATTTTTTACTATCAGGCACAGGCTTATAGTTTCCTTTTTAGCCATGAGTATTACCACCGATTTTGAATTTATAATTGAGAGAGCTCCTAACCCTACCCGCTTTATCCCGGTAAAATTCCAATAAGGTAAGATAACCCTGAGGTGACGTACTCTTAATAATAGATTTCAAATTAGCAGCTAATTGCAGAAGACGGGGATTTTGCCTTCCGTATTCGGGCAGATAGTAATTGCATAAATTGAATATTTCCAAGGCAGGTGTTAGTAGTTCTTTTTCCCGTATTTTTTGGGGACAGTTTATGATCCCGTCCTTTTCCATCATGCGGGTTAAGTTTACCAATATCCACCCTTCGCACCTTGTCTCCTGGTTTCTCCATAATTTAAGCGCTAAAGATCTTCCTTCTGCAAAACGTTCCAGCAATAGGAGGGCAATTGTTTGCAGAATTTGGGATTGGATATAAAACTTGCTTTCCACTGAAACCTGTTTCAGATGTTTTAAGCCCTGCTCTAACTTACCTGAAAAAATATTGTATTGTCCCAAACAAAACCGCATTTCATCACAATTTTTTTTATCTGCTACTTCTTCCAGGGATAGACGGGCGAGACCCGGAAACCCGGAAGCAAAAAATAAATTTGCAACCGGCAAAGCTAATTGGCTACTGCCCAGGTAGCCTTTCTCTTTTAAATATTTCAGCGTATGGCGGGCACCGCTTTTTGCCTTAAGTAGCAAAAAGAGATTGTAAATAGGAAAAGTATACTTGGGGTTAGCAGCCAGGGCTTGTTCATAATAATTTTGTGCTGCATTTGTTTGACCAAGCATTTCGTGACAGTATCCCAGGTGGTAAAAGGCCAGAAAGCTTTCAGTTCCGTTCATGTGGCTGTAGAAAGGTGGTGGTGTTCCACACTTCACTGCCTGGTTAAACCACTTTATGGCCAACTGTAACTCTTTCTTTTCCTCGAAAAGAATTCCACACAGGTAATAGATATCAGTATAGTCAGGATACTTCAGTTCTGCTTCCAGGCAGAGGCAAATTGCTTCATCAAGTCTTCCTAAGGATTGCAGGCTAATAATCAAGTAACGTAAAGCCGGCGCCCGGAAGAAAAGGTTACTGTCGGTAATATTCCGATAGGCCTTCTCCAAGTACGGAAGCGCCTTACCGGGCTTTCCCAACATCAACCACTCGACCCCAAGGTAATATTCAAGAAAGTGGTTCTGGGGTTCCCTAGAGTATGCTTTTTTCAGTAGAGATAGATTGCGCCCTCTTTTACGGTTGCGTTCCCCGGAAGGGAGCATTTTATGTTTTATAACAGGTCCAGCTGCCATCCTTAGCGCTTCTTTTTTAGTAATAACAATCTGTTCGTGAATTTTACCCTCAAATCTGTATTGCCCGTTATTTTTAAAGAGCCGAAGTACAAGAAAGCGGTTGTATTCACCGTTACCGTCAGCAGTAGGGTTATCAAGCGGTAGAAGATAGGCTTCCGTGCTTTTATCACGGGTTATAAGACCCTTTAAATCGCCGGTTTCGGCAGCTAATTCTTCATCAGCATCGAGGGACAAAATCCATTCACTACTTGCTTTCTCAATTGCAAAATTGCGAGCTGCACTGAAATCATCGTCCCAGGGGTACCGGTAAATCTTATTTGTAAACTTCCGGGCTATTTCCAGGGTACTATCTGTGGAACCGGTATCCACGATAACGATTTCGTCCACCTGGTGGCTTACACTGTCAAGGCAGGCCTGTAAATTTTCCTCTTCATTTTTTACGATCATTGCCAGAGTAATGGTACCTTCTTTCATGTTACCGGTTCCTCCTCCGATAACTTCATGAAAACCTTCATATCGGGGTATTTTTGCATGGCTTCCTGTAAAATTTTTTTGCGCTTGTTATCGTATAAGTTGATTAGCCTGATATAATAACGTGGTACATTGCTATTTATTTCCAATGCCCGCCGGTAATTTTGTTCTGCTTGATAATAATTATCTGTTTCTTGATAAATTTCAGCCAGGAGATAATATGTTTCAGCATCAGCGGTAGCAGTTAAATATTCTTTTAACAACTCTTTTGTTTTTTCCTTATAACCGTAGTCATAAAAGAGCTGAGCAATGTTTAGCTTGTGTTCAGTCAAACTTTCGGGATTGACCATGTTCAAGAGGCGCTCTACCTTATCTGTTTCATCCATATCAAGCAATCTTTTTACTATATCAAGCAGAAGATCCATTCCATCATTCCCGAGGGTTACGGCTGAAACACCTTTCTTATCCAGCACATCTACAAGAAGCTTTAATACTTTTTCCGTATCCTCCGCCAGGCCAAAGGAACAGAACTCTCCAAAAAGAGCACGTACTCTCTTCTTATTATCCTGGAGCCAAAAGCAAAACAACTGGTTAAACTTTGCAAGAGGGTAGAGATAGCTCTCAGAAGTGAACTCCTCAATAATTCTCAGCGCTTCCAGGTATCTTCGTTCTTGAATCAGACAAATGATTTTTCGCAGTTTAATTTCGGGGGAAGCAGTTTTATTTTTTGTGCCTTTTTCAAGATATTCCAGAGCAAGCTTATAGGCTCCCTGCCGAAAGAAGATATCACCCATAATTAGGTTGGCCCTGGCAGTACAAAATTCAAATACCTTTTCCAGGCATTCAACTGTATATTCAGGGTTTTCACGGGGATTAAGGATACGTACTATATTTTCCAGGGCAGGTGTAAATTCCGGGTTGTCACGCAAACTTGCCATGTAGTACCTAATGGCATCTTCATACTTTAAAAAAGTTTCTGCTATTTGTCCCAGGTAGTAGAACGATCTAAATCCCCTTACACCGGCAAAAGAAGCATACTGGGCGGGTTGTTCCGGCATTGAAACCGCCTTTTGAAAAGAGTCGCTGGCATTGGCGTACTGCCTCAATTCTAAATAAAGCAACCCTGCATAGTAATAAAGGTCTGCATAATTGGGAAAGTGTTGTAGGCCAAGCTGGACAATAGCGAGCGCCCTATCCGGCTGCCCTGCGGACTGGTGAGACATGACAATATACCTTAAAAGTTTTGGAAGGTAAATAGTATTGGGGTCTATACCGTTTGCCGCTCGAGTCAATTCCCTGGCTGCCTCTGCATATCTTTCGGCACGGAAAAGCTCAACGCCGTAATGATACCTTAATAACTTGTTTTCCGGTTTTTGTGCAAGTTCCCTTTCAATTATTTTCAGGTTTCTTTCTTTTTTATTTTTTTCATTTATTTGCCTGTCTAGATAACCATAATGGACGACTACTATCTCTTCAGCTATTTTATAAGCGGCAGTGTTGTTCTTTTCCAGAATAACATCAGCTATTTGCTCGTGAATAGCCCCGCGAAATCTATAATCACGCCTGTTTCTAAAAAGACGAAAGATTAAATCGGGACAGGTTTCAATCCATCCTTCGTTGCCAATATAGTTGATGACCTTGATAAAATAACCTTCTACACTATCGTCAGTCACCAGACTTCGCAGCGCTTCCTTACTTTCTTTTGCCAGTTCTTCGTCGGCATCCAGAAACAAGATCCAATCTCCGGTAGCAAGCTCCAAGGAAGCGTTCCGAGCATCACTAAAATTTTCATTCCAGCAAAAAGACTGGATTTTTGCTCCAAATTCACGGGCTATTTGACAGGTATTGTCAGAAGAACCTGTATCAACAACAATTATTTCATCCACCACATCGGCTACGCTACTCAGACATCTGCGGATGTTTTGCTCTTCATCCTTGATAATCATACATAAACTGATTGAGGTATCCATAAAGATTATGCTGCTCCTTATAACTAGTTAATGTTTCTCCTATAATTCACTATATGTAGAGATTTAAAAAAATTTAAAGAAAATGTAAAAAAACCAGAACTTTCCACCTGTATGTGAAATACTATATTACTAAATAAAACAAAGTTTAAGTAAAGGGGGGAATCTTAATGCCAAACTTTAAGATTTTCCAGGATACTCCCGACCAGGCGAAGGTAAAAATCTATGGTAGCAATGATGTTGCATTTAACACTGACTCATCCGGTAACCTGACAATTACCTCAACCGGCCTGGCAATTACAGCGCCTGCCAATGGTCTAAGCATCACCAGCACCGGGTTGGCAATAACAGCGCCAGCCAACGGGTTGACAGTTACAGCGCCAGCATCCGGCCTATCCATTACTCCACCAAGCGGTGGACTATCTATAACACCGCCAACTAGTGGTCTGACTATTACCAGCACCGGGCTATCAGTAACGGCGCCGGCCAACGGATTAACGGTTACAGCGCCGGCATCCGGCCTATCCATTACTCCGCCAAGCGGAGGATTGTCTATTACGCCACCGACTAACGGTTTAAGCATTACCAGCACAGGCCTTGCAATTACGGCGCCAACAAATGGGCTCACTGTAACTGCATCTTCTGATGGTTTGAAAGTTGCAACGGCCACTACTGATGTCTCGGCCACCAGGGCTAACGTTACTGACACTGCAGGTACTCCCGATACAACTTACAACGTACTGGGTTATAAGACCTGGACCTTCGGTGTTGTAAATGCTTCAACTGCAACAGATGCCCAGGCGCTTGTCAAACTTCAAATCAGCCCTGACGGTACCAACTGGCAGGACGAAGTAAGTTCGGTAACAATTAACCAGAATTCTTTAGCAACATTTGTGTCTTCGATATTCTTAAAATATGCCAGAATTTACTACAGTGCTGTTAACGCAAGTAGTGCAGTAACTTTGAACATCTTCTTCCAGGGGCAATCTGACTAAAAACTAAAAAAGAGAAACCTTTTAGACTCCCGGCTGTTCTTTTAAAGCTTAAATATTCCTCCCGTATGGGAGGAATATTTATTATGGACCCAATCTATCTGTCACTTGCTTCACTTCTTCAGCATAATTAATTTCTTTGAGATTTTCTATGGTTTCCTCAAAAATATTTTTATTACTAGCGGTTTCTTCAGCTAGATTACTATTTTTATTTACTTCATTCTCGCTGTTTTCCTTAGATTTCCTTTCCTTGGATTCATTCGATGCACTGCCGGTGGCTTTCACCTCTTCTTTTTGACACTTTTTTTCTAAAGGATTTGTATTTGCCCAAAAAGTGCTCTTTAAAATCATATTTGTATTCCTTTTATCCATAGACATGGGTATTTCAGATAAACCATTGGGTCGGAAAATATTTTTTGCAAAGTGATATTGTACTTGTTTATTAGGTGGTAAGGTTTCTAGAGGATTGCCGGAATAACTTTGTGTATCGTGTGCAAACTGAAAAACCGGTACGTCTCCCGGAACAGATAGGGGATCATAATTTGACCTGTGCTGGCGAGTGATTTTTTTTGTAGCAATATTCTTTGCACGTATGTTTCTTTTTTGCGGCGCTGCTTGTTTTTTGGTTAGCGCTGTATTTTTAATTTGTATTGTAGGATTTTCCCGGTGACCAGTTTCCGTTTCCTCTTGGGGTAGCCTTATTTCCTGCTCATTTTTTGTTTCAACGCTTTTTTGAAGTTGCTGTTCGCTAGTTTGCCCTTCAAGCATTTTTGGAGCATCGTTTGTTACTGTCATGTCATCATCTCTTACCTGTATATTTTCCTCATGCTGTGTTTCCATTTCAGCTACGGTTTGATTTTCCGGTTTTTCCTGTGAATCATCTTCTTGAGCAGTTGGTGTTGTTTTGCTGTTAGAGATGAATCTTTTTATTGATTTAAGTTTTTTAAGGGATGCAATTTTTCTATTTTCTTCATTTTGCCTGTTAACTTCAGCTTTTATTTCTGAATATATTTCTTTTACCAAACTTACTATAATTTTGGTATCTTCTTTAGTTAAAGTCTTCTTATAATGTTCAACAATACTGGAGGTTATTATGTTCTGAAATTTATCCCGTAAGTCTTTTAACTGTTCAAAATTGCTCAATTCAATTAACACAGTAGGTGTTGGCGAGTTAAAAAAGTACTGCCAGTATTTTACGTTAGTTACATAATCCCACCAGGATGCAACAGAATAGTTAATATTAAGGTCAGCCCTTGCAATTTTTTTGATAATTTTTGAGGCTAAGCTTGTAGCGCTATTGGAACTTTTTGAAGTAAAAAATTTTATGGTATTATAGTCTGTCGTGTAATTATTGTTGGAAAAACAAAGAATTATCTGTGCGTCAAGAAATTTTATTGCTTGCGAGCTCATATGTTTGTTGCTGACAAGGCATATTGCATCATGCCTTATAAGTTCCTCTTTTATGGAATTTGCCATTTCAGTAATGATTTCAACATTATCAAGTAGTTGTATTAAAATTGTTTTGCCGGTCAGGGGAGGAACGAGTTGCAAGTCACCGTTTTCCGCAATCTTATAATTTATATCCAATAAATCACAGTTTTCTTGAAACTTTTGTAATAAGTCTTCTTCCAATGTAAGAACCGTATTATCGGCAAGTTTCACATTGATCATTGTTACCCTCCTATCACAAAAATTCTAATATATAATATGTAGACAGTATTAAAAATGTTATAAATTTTTATAAAAATAATCATAAAAAAACACCGCCAAAAATCTGACGGTGTTTTTTTTTAAACCCTATAAAATTTAGTATTGGAACGTTTGTACTACGATAACATAGCCATTTTGGTCATATGAAATTCCAATTCCTACACGGTTAAAAACAGATCTTAAAATATTTTCCCTGTGAGGTTCACTTGCCATCAATAGTCGATGAGCTTTATATATATCACTTGTATAGGAGACATTTTCCCCGCCGGGAGCCATTCCATTATGGTTCATCCTGTTAAAGGGATCTTCGCTTATATAATCACTTCTTTTTTGGGCAAATTTAATTAATTCAGGATCTAAAGTTAAAGGTTCTATACCGCGGCTTGTCCGCTCCTCATTTATCTTATTAAACAGATACATAACTTCCTGGCTTACATTAACAGTTGTCTCTTGTTCATTGTTTTCCTGCAGTTGCTGGGGATCAGTGGGAGTTTGGACCGGATCGTTAGGCTGTGCGGGAGTTGTTTGATTATTATCGGATCCTAAAGCAGCTTTTTGAGCTCTTAAATATTTAATTTTTTCTGCTATACTCTGAAAATTATTTTGACTATCTTGCTGATTGGTATTAGCAGTGTCAGGTACTGGATTTGAAGGTGGCGGTGTTTGTGTATTGCTTTCACCGCTTGATGGAACTGAATAAGAGGGCGCTTGATAATTGTTTAAAAGTTTTGCTGCTCCCCAAGATGATTCAGCAGGCGGGACATTAAATTGAAATAACAAAAATGCTGATACTCCTGTAACCACAAATGCCTTAACAAGTTTCTCCTTCATTTCTCGACCTCCTTTTATATTTATAATAATTATGTTTTATAACAATAAAAAAGGCAAATTCCATATTGGGAGAAGAAAAGAGCAAATTATGGCTTGTCCTTATAATTAAGTAATTCAGTGACAAAAATTACATTCTTTTATATGCATGTATTTTTTTACCATGCTATCACGTTTGAAACTTATCTTAAATACAATAACATAGAAAAAAGTTTATGTGAGGTGGGATAGTGAAGGAACCTAAAGCTCGCATGTGGATAGATGCTCGCAACGAGGTTCTTGCTCCCGGTGACAGGAAAAAAGTTAGGTATTGTATAAAAAAACTTGCTGATAGTGAGGTGAAAAAAAGATTATATGAAGCCATTGGTACTTATGTTTATGAAATAAGGGTTGTATCGGAAAAAGAGAACGAAATTGATGTTGTTTATGATGAAAATTTTATTACTGTTACCTTCATTGACTATAGATTGAGATTGAAGGGGTTAAGTTTCAAGAAGGAAGGAGGTTGAGGCTAAAACAAGATAAGCATTTTGCTTACAAAAATAGGGAGGTATTCAAATGAGTAGGTACCCTAAAATTGAGAATTTAGTAAGAAAAAGTCAGCAACATCCGGGAATAGGTATAATAAATAATCCTCAAATAAAACATGTTTATCTGTTCATTGATAATATGCTTTCAAAAAGGGATTATTCAACTATTGAAAAGGAACTAAACAACAATCCGGGAATAAGGGGCACTAAAATATTTGCTCCTAAAAAAATTAAGGTTTCATATGATTCTTCAATAACAGGACTTGAAAATATTTTTTATACTTTAATAACAATTGGTTATCCTGTCAGCAACAAAAATATACCTCAAGGACAAAAAAGCAAGGGATGATGTGGTAAATAGCAAGCAGTTGGTTTGCAAAAAGATGGGAGGAATCGAAGTGAGTTGGTACCAAACAAATGATAAAGCGCCACATCGAAACAATACAAGTACTTTTTACAAAAAAGCTCATACAGAAAAAATCCAAAGTTCCGTAAGTTTCAACTTAACAATTCTGGATATGGTTTCAGAAAAAGATTATCAGATTATCTCTGAAAGTTTGTTTAAATTACCCGGGATAGTGAGTATTAAGCCATACCAGCAACCTAATAAGTTAACTGTTACCTATAACCCTTATCTGGCAACTTTGGAGCAGCTTGTTTTTAATATATCAAAACTTGGCTACCATTACGTAAATCGTGCTTGAAAAAACTGTTAGAGGCCTGGCAGGCCTTGTGAAAATTCAATTAAATCATTTAAGTGCAAAGGCAGCGCTGGTTTTAGTTCCTTGTCATTGATTCTTTTTAAGACAATATACGGTGAAATCTCTCCATTTTGATATTTTACTTCATCAAAACGTAATAGAAAAGGTGTTTCTTTGGAAACTATTCCTCGCCATTTATGGCCTTTATCAGCTGAAGTAAATAATATTAACCTTTTATTTTTCGTGCCAAATAAACCTAGTTGATTTTTGTCCTTTAAGAGAAGCGGTTGTCTTTCAAAGGGAAAAGTTTTTGAAGTAACAATTGGGGAATGTAATATTATCCTGTCGTCTTTAAACAAAAAATAATTTAAGTTAACGAAGTCAGAAGCTTTTTCAGCTGCTATTAGGTGCCAGTTACAGTGTGATAAGCTAATTTTTGTAAAAAATACTCGTTTCAGACAAACAAGTAATTTGCCCCGTGACCACTTACCATTCTCAAGACTATAATTCCAGGCAATGAGGTTATTATTTTGAAGTAATATCAACTGTAACATTTTCTGTGATTGTGTTCTATGCAGGCTTAGTATCTCACTTCCGGAGAAGGGGGTGATTGGTAAAACCGATATCTTCCATGAACTGTCACTAAAACTGATGTGAAGGTATTTATTGGTTTGAGAAGCTACTATATGGCATTCATTTTGAAGGGTGGTAACTAGATAATCCTTTATTTCCGTTAACTCGTGTAGAATTTTCATTTTCCAGTGGTTATTGTTCCAATAGTAAAGGCTTAAAATTCCATGGGAATTTTTGAGTATAATGTAGGGAATTAAGTTTTTGCTCCAAACCACTTTATAATCAACAACATCTTCTAAAGAATTTCCTGCAATATTAAGTTCAAAATGAAATTTTTTACTATCCGATATTGTAAATGACCAGTAATCTCCTGTTTCATTATTTAAAAAAATTGTAATCAAAAACACCCCCCTTAAATTTTGGGTAAACATGAACACTTTATCTTTTTTAAAATAGTATATATTAGATTAAAAAATATATTACTATCAATTTAAAGGAGGAATAAGGATGTCAGATCAAACTAGCCAACAGCAGGTACAGCCTGGACGGTGCCCTGATGGAGTATGCCCGCCTTTTGATCGCATTGAATGTATAGTGGTGGATAAAGTTTATGACAGTTGTTTTCAGATTGAAAATGTTGACAGAACTAGTGAAATTACTACCGGGCCTTACGGTGAATTTGAAACAGGGCCTTTTGCTGTGGGAGATACGGTACAGTGTATGTTAACTCCGGGTAAAGAAATAACTTGCAGGGAAATCAGCCGTACAGCAGCGGGAGATGGATTTTTCACCATTACGATAGTTGCAACTGTTCCTGTAACCCTAATTAATCCTAACAATCCTAATGAAACTTCAGAAAAAGAATTTACATTTACCAAAACTGTAACACTGTGCTGTCCTCAGGGAGTTTCTCCTGACTGCAGTGAAAGTACTTTGCTGCACTGTGTATGTGTAGTTAGTGAAGTAGAAGCAGACGAAATTGAAGTGACCTGTGACTTGCAAATATGTTTAGTTATCAAGTGTATACTCAGAGTTCAGTTACTGGTTCCCAGCTATGGTTTCTGTGTGCCTGCACCTTGTATCACTATTCCTGGTGTGTGCCCACCACTGCCACCGGAACAGTGTTTCTAGCTATCATCTGGAAAGACACCGTAATAATTACGGTGTCTTTTTCATGAGAAGATAGCCAAAAGCACCGTTTGAAATGAATGGCCCACCACTGCCACCGGAACAGTGCTTCCAGCTATCATCTGGAAAGACACCGTAATAATTTTACGGCTAAAAATATCTGAAAAGTTTATCATTCAACTGTATTTTAATATCAGGATATTCAACTAACTTATCATAAATAATTTTAACATACTGGCTTAATTTATTGTAAGTAGTAGCTTCGCATCTCAATACTAGTGCAGGTTGAGTGTTTGAAGCCCTGATAAGTGCCCAGCCGTCATTAAAATTAATTCTAATGCCATCTACATCTATTATTGAATATTTTTCGGAAAAGAAGGATTTGCATTCGCTGACAATTTTAAACTTAATAGCATCCGGGCAATCAATCCTTATCTCCGGAGTAGAGTAATATTCGGGAAGCTTTTTAAGCTCATCTGCTAAGGTATTTTCAATATTTGACAAAATTCTTAACAAACGTGCGGAAGCATATATAGCATCGTCGAAACCGTAGTATTCATCGGCAAAAAACATATGACCTGACATCTCTCCGGCAAATGGGGCTCCTGTTTCCTTTAAAGCTTTCTTGACATAGGAGTGTCCCGTTCTTAAGAATACCGGTTGTACCCCCAGTTTTTTCAGTTCATCTATTAGACACTGAGAACACTTGACTTCAACGAATGCTTTATCTATTTGCGGGGTTTTGGAAAGTATCTCCTTCCAAAAAAGTATCATTATTTTATCTCCCCAGATAATTTTGCCCTCATTGTCAACGACTCCGAGTCTGTCACCATCCCCATCGTAGGCAATACCTACATCTGCTTTTTCCTTAAGAACAGCGGCCTGTAAATCTTCCAGGTTTTCAGGTAGGACTGGATCAGGAAAATGCCCCGGAAATGTGGGGTTAGATTCTGCATTGATTGGAATTACTTTGCAGCCTAAGGAAGATAAAATTTTAGGAGCATATGGGGAGGTAGTACCGTTACCGGGATCCACAACAACTTTTAACTTTTTAGGCCCGAGCTTAATCTTTTTTCTTATCATATTGCGATAAGCAGGAAATACATTTTCTTTTAGGAGGGAACCCGTACCGGTTATGAATGATTGAGTAGCAATTAGATGTTGCAAATTTTTGATGCCAGCGCCATACAAATTTTGGCCATTTACTGAGATTTTGAAGCCATTGTATTCAGGTGGATTATGGCTGCCTGTCACCATAACAGCTCCTTCAACGTTGTAATAAATTTGTGCAAAATAGAGCATAGGAGTAACAACCATTCCAATGTCTATGACATTAATTCCTGTCGATATTAAACCTTTAATCAGGAAATCTTTTAAGAAGATTGATGAAAATCTGTTATCATAACCTACTGCTGCTTTATTTCCGTTATTTTCTTTTAGGACTGTACCAAATGCTTTTCCTATCTGCTCGGCTACTTCCGGTGAAAGGCTTCCGTCAGTTGTTAATCCCCTGATGTCATATTCCCTGAAGATATCCGAATTTACTTTTTTCATCAGGTATCCTCTCCTAAAGTGGTACAATGATTTACTTTCTCTATTATAAACTATGATGATGAATGGCCATTAGTGACAATTTTTCCATAAAAAACCACAAAAAGATTTTTTAACCAAACTACGCAATATGAATAGGATAAATAATAAATCGCTTAAAAGGGTGAGGGAAATGGTATGAAAACAATAGCATTAGTACTGGCAGGGGGGAAGGGTAACAGGTTCTGGCCCAAAAGTTCTCCTCAATTACCTAAACAGTTTTTAGCATTAGAAGATTCAAAAACACTCTTGCAAAAAACAGTTGAGAGGTTGCTGAAACTGGTCGGATTAGATGATATTTATATTGTGGCGCCCGAACAGTATCAAGAATTAATTCGTATGCAGCTACCTGAGTTAAACAACAGAAACATTATAATCGAACCTCAAGCCAGGGATACTGCTGTGGCGATTGGTTATGCGTCTTTGGTAATCAGCGAAAGGCTTAAATGTGACCCCGTTATGGTAGTGGTTCCTTCAGATCATCTTGTCAAAGATGAGGAGAGGTGGGTTAGTACCTTGAAACAAGCCGCACAATTTGCAGAACTGGCAGAGGTTGTTACTGTTGGTATTTCACCCACCAGATTAGAGACAGGATACGGCTATATTATTTTGGGTCAAAGTATACCGGGGCAATCCATACCCGGCTACTTTGTCAAAAAATTTATAGAAAAGCCTGAAAAAAGCGTAGTTAAATCTTTAATAGAAGCAGGCAATTGTCTGTGGAATTCAGGAATGTTTATTTGGAAATTAAGTACCTTCTGGGCATGCCTTGAAAAATATTTTCCCGATCTTTTTATTGTACTGGAAAAGATAAAAAATTTATGGCAAAAAACCGGTAGTCAGGGGATAGATTCAAATATGTTAGAACTTTTTTCAATAGTTCCTGCCATATCAATTGACTTTGGAGTTGTGGAAAAATGTCAAAAGATTATTGCCTTAAAAGGTGATTTTTATTGGGATGACATGGGGGATTGGAGAGCTTTAGAAAGAAATGGGCTCTCTCAAAAAGAAAATATCTTAAATTATGACTCTTCCGGATGTATTGTTGATTGGTCACAGGGCCCTGCGGTAGTTATTGGTGCAGATAATTTAGTGGTCTCGGGCTCTGACGAAGGGTTGTTGGTTTGTACAAAGGATAAACTTCCTCGGCTAAAAAAAATACTTAACTCCCCTGATTTTCTAGAAATTGAAAAAAAGATTGAAAAAGAAAGAAAAAACACTGACCAGAAATCTGGAACTGTAATTGATAAACCCTGGGGAAAGGAAATTGTCTGGGCACATACAAAAAATTATGTGGCCAAAATTCTAGTAGTATTTCCTGGGGAGGCTACCAGTGTTCATTTACATCAGGAAAAAGAAGAGACCTTTTATGTCCAGTCGGGTACGGGATATATAATGCTGAAAGATGAAGTTATTCCCATTAAACCCGGTCAAGTAATTCACGTGGAGCCCCGGGTTCCCCACAGAATAATAGCTACCAGTGAGGTTAGACTGGTTGAAGTGTCTACTAATCACCTTGATGACGTAATTAGATTAATGGATAAATACGGAAGAGAAGGCAAAAGAAAGGAAGATAGGTAAAATGAAGATCTTGATTACTGGAATTACAGGATTTGCTGGGAGCCACCTTGCCGAGTATGCTTTAACTAAGCCGGGAGTGGAAGTGTTTGGTACTGTCAGGGTAAGAAGTAAGTTGGACAATATTGAACACCTCTTAGATAAGATTAATCTGGTTGAATGTAATTTGCTGGACCCTTTTGCAGTTCGAAAAATAATAGAAACTATTAAACCGGACAGGATTTTTCATTTGGCAGCACAAAGCTTTGTTCCTACTTCCTGGAATGCACCCGAGGAGACATTGGAGAACAATATCCTCAGTGAACTAAATATTTTTGAAGCTGTTAGATTAAATAATATTCCCACAAGGATTCAGATTGCATGCTCGTCTGAGGAATACGGAATGGTTTATCCTGAGGAAACACCTATTAATGAAGAGAATCCATTGCGTCCTTTAAGCCCCTACGGTGTCAGCAAGGTCGCACAGGACCTTCTGGGATATCAATATCATGCATCATATCAGCTTCATATTGTTAGAACAAGAGCTTTCAATCATACGGGACCACGCCGTGGGGAAATGTTTGTAACATCTAATTTTTGCAAGCAGGTAGCTGAAATTGAAAAAGGACTAAGAGAACCGGTAATAAAAGTAGGTAACCTTGAAGCTCAAAGGGATTTTACCGATGTCAGGGATACAGTGAGAGGGTATTGGCTGGCACTTGAATCCGGTATTCCGGGTGAAGTTTATAATATTGCTTCCGGCATAGCAATTAAAATTAAAAAGTTGTTAGATATAATTCTTTCTTTATCTAACCGGAAGATTTCAGTAGAAGTAGATGAAACAAGATTACGCCCTTCTGATGTTCCCATTCTTCTGGGTGATTATTCAAAGTTTAATAAACAGACAGATTGGAAACCGGAAATTCCGTTTGAAAAAACAATTAGGGATTTATTAAATTATTGGAGGGAAAAGGTTTCCTCAAGACACTAGTACTAGCCAAGTTGAGGGATATTATGAGGTTGCATATTAGAGGGCCTGTTTATGATATTACCGGGTATGCACATCTCACCAGAGAGACAGCTCTGGCATTTTATCGTCAGGGAGTTGAAATCTATCTCCAGCCCATAACATGGGCAGCTACCTCCCTTAACCTTCCGAAAGAAACAAATAAGATTCTGGATGAATTAAAGTTATGGAAAGGGAAATGTGACTATCTCCTGTCAATAGGTATTCCACCATTCTTTCATATGAAAGGACAATATAAAAGGACTATAGGCCTAACAATGCTTGAAGTTGATGGGATACCCGGGAAGTGGGTTGAGATATGTAACAAAATGGATGAGATTTGGGTTCCTTCAACTTTTAATGAAGACACCTTTATAAAAAGCGGTGTTCAGGGAGAAAAAGTGGTGGTTATGCCCCTGGGAGTGGATACCGGTACTTTTAATCCGCACGGACCCAGGGCAGTAACGGGCAA
This sequence comes from Clostridiales bacterium, assembly GCA_020063565.1. GTDB lineage: Bacteria > Bacillota > DSM-16504 > Desulfitibacterales > JAICDB01 > JAICDB01. The sequence continues at coordinate 87,832 of JAICDB010000008.1, forward strand.
GGGTTTCACTTTTTTAACTGTTTGTGAATGGATTCCAAGAAAAGGTTACGATATTCTTGTGGACGCTTATTTGCAGGAATTTTCTGATAAAGATAATGTCTCGCTAGTTATTAAAAGCCATGGCAGAAGGAATTTTGATCCCGATGGCACAAAAATATTGCAGGAAATCAAGGGCTTTATTGGAAAGAGCAGCAAACTTAGTGTACCTTCTATAGCTTTGATTTCACGGATTTTAACTACTTCTCAAATGGCAGCTCTTTACAGAAGTGTTGATTGTTTTGTCCTTCCTACCAGGGGTGAAGGGTGGAATCTTCCGGTTCTCGAGGCTATGGCTTCGGAAATTCCAGTAATTACAACTGCCTGGTCCGGCCATATGGATTTTTTGAATGAAGAAAATAGTTATCTGATAAAGGTTAAGGAGCTGGAGCCTGTTCCGAGATTAGGTCTATCGACTGATGAAATTTATTTGGGATTCAGGTGGGCGAAACCTGATGTTCAGCACTTGCGGAAATTGCTGAGAGAAGTTTATGAAAATAGGACTGAGGCATTTAAAAAAGCAAAGAAAGCAAGGGAAAGTATAAAAAGGCTTTCCTGGGATGCTGTAGCGGAGCGTATGGTTGAAAGGCTCTCGTTGGGAGGACGATAAGTATGAAAGTATGTTTCTACTACTCCTTTCGTGACCAAAAGGATTGGAATGATTCCGATTTGGAAAAAGAGGGGCTACCCGGTTCCGAAACTGCAATTGTTCATATCTCCAGAGAAATGGCAAAGAGACATCAAGTTACAGTTTATAATAAAACCTCGCGGGAAGGAATTTATCATGGCGTCAGGTACAGGAACCTGCAAAATTTTGATTATAGAAATCATTGGGATGTAATAATGGTTGTACGAGGGCAACCTCCAAAGCTGCAATATGTACCTGCCAAACTTAAATTATACTGGTCAATCGAAGAGGGAAGTTATTTAGTTAAAGACTGGAGTAAGGTGCTTCCGCATGTGAAAAAAGTTATTACCATAAGTCCCTTCCATACAGATGAACTTATAAGAAATACGGAAGTTCCCAGGGAAAAAATATTTCAGACAAGACTTGGTGTTAATGAAAGCGAATATCAAGATACCTTCCCTAAAGTTAATAACAAACTGATATATTGTTCCGTACCCAGAAAGGGATTGGATAACCTCGCTAAAATATTTCCATTAGTTAAAAGGGAAGTTCCCGATGCCAGTCTTGTAATTACAAGTGACTATACTCTGTGGGGGAGAAAACCGCAAACTGACGAATATCTAAAAACTTTTTCCAAGATACCTTCTGTCTCTTTTTTAGGGAGGATAAATCGAAAAAGGCTTATTTACGAGCAGAAGACCAGCCAACTTCATGTCTATCCTTGTGTTTTTGAAGAACTGTTTTGTCTTTCTGCTATGGAATGCCAGGCTGCAGGAACCCCGTGCGTCTGTTCGGATATTGGAGCGCTGTCTACGACAGTAAAGGATGGAGTGACAGGTAAGCTGGTGAAGATGGAAAACGGTAAGGTACCTGTTGAAGAATTTGCGCAGGAGATAATTAATCTGTTAAAAAATCCGGTTCAATTAGCGAAAATGTCGAAGGCTGCCAGGGAGAGAGCTTTGCAAAAATATACTTATCAAAAGATTGTGAGGGAATGGGAGGAGAGTTTTAAGTGTTGGCTTCAGGGGAAATAGTAGAAACACTTATTTCCCCAAATAGGGTGAGTGGTTACTCAATTTTTTTTTAAAAGATAACATGATATTGAGTTATTTCAAGTCAATAAATTATTAATAGGTGGTATATAATGAATATTACACTTATTGGTGTTGGGTATGTGGGGTTAGTGACAGGTTTAGTTTTTAGTGAAAAAACTCATCAAGTAAATTTCATAGATATAGATACTAAGAAAATTGAGCTATTAAAGGATGCAAAGGTTCCCTTCTATGAACCTCAAATAGAAGGTTTATTAATAAAGAATTTTGATTTGCTTACTTTTCATACTAGCTTATCCCAGGAAATAAGTAGCATTACAGATATTTATTTTGTTTGTGTAGGAACTCCACGTACTAAAGAAGGTCAATTAGATACAAAATTTGTTATGACTGCTTGTCGGGAGATAGTTATGAAAACCGAAGTTCCGGTTCCGATTGTGATAAAGAGTACTGTACCTGTTGGAACATGTAAAAGGGTTTGGAATTTAGTTAATGGATTGAAAGACGAAGTAAAAGAGAACTGGCCGATACTATTTAATCCCGAGTTCTTACGAGAAGGAAATGCAGTGTATGATAGTTTTTATCCAGAACGGATAGTTATAGGTACTGAGAACAAAGAGGATAAGTCTACCTATATAATTAAAGAACTTTATCGTGACTGGCAAGCGCCGCTAATTATCTGTGACCTAGAATCTGCTGAGTTAATTAAGCTTGCATCCAACGGTTTTTTGGCCACTAAGATATCTTATATTAATGAACTTGCTAAATTATCAGAAGTAATTGGAGTGGATATTAAAAAGGTAACAGAAGGAATGGGACTTGATAGCCGTATAGGAAAAAAATTTTTACAGGCAGGAGTAGGTTATGGAGGTTCCTGTTTCCCAAAGGATGTGGAATCATTAATTACTACTGGAAAAAACGTGGGGCAATCCTTAACTATCCTGGAGGCTGTTCAGGAAGTCAATTATGAACAGAGAAATTGGTTTATCAATAAGATTAAAAATATATTGGATGGGGTAACAAACAAAACCATTGGAATTTTAGGACTTTCATTTAAACCTAATACAGATGACTTAAGATATGCACCTTCATTGACCGTTATCCCCGAACTTTTAAAAAAAGGAGCCAAAATAAAGGTTTATGATCCTAAGGCAATGGGGAACATTAGAGATTACTTCACTGGAGTTATTTGCTGCTCCAATAGTTATGAAGTTGCTAAAGATAGCGATTGTATTGTTATACTTACTGAATGGGAGGAATTTAAAAATTTGTCCTTAGAAAAATTAAAAACTTGTTTGAAAAGACCTATTATTATTGATGGAAGAAATGTTTTTGAACCAGCCAGAATGAAGGAGTATGGTTTTATTTATGAAGGAGTAGGAAGAAGAAATGTATAGAGAAGCTTTTTGTAAATAATGGACAGCTAGTGCTGTCCATTAAATATTTTTTCATAAACTTGTAGAGTTTTTTTACCTGTATCCTGCCAGCTAAATTGGGTAACCCGCTTTAAACCTTCGTAAATAAGACTTACCCTTAAGCTTTTATTAGTCAAAACCCTAGTTATTTCGTGTGCTACTAACTGTGGTGTTTGTGGATTAACAAGTATACCCGCATTACCTACCAATTCAGGTAAGCTTGAAGTATTCGCAGCTATAACAGGTGTGCCGCAGCTCATAGCTTCTAAAACCGGTAATCCAAAGCCTTCATATAAAGATAATAGTATGAATAAGCTAGCGTGATTGTAAAGACTAATTAAATCTTCTAAAGGAACATAATTTGTAAGTTTCAAGTTGTCAAATACACCTAAATGTTTAGCTAATTCTTTGAGCTCCTCTTCTTCCTTTTGGCTTAATCTACAGACAATGACAAGGTCATGGGAGGCTTTTATTTCTTTATCTAAAAAACTAAAAGATTTTATTATTCCAGGTAAATTTTTATGGAAAACAGCACTTCCCGTGCAGCTTAAAATGTAATTGTTTTTAATATGATATTTATCCTTAATATATTGAGGATTTTTCTTTTTTCTTCTAAAAATGTTAGCCCCTCCACCATAAACAACATGTATTTTTTTTTCAGGAACGTTTAAAAAATTAATCACATCCTGCTTAGTTTTTTCTGAAATGGCAATAATTCCGTCTGCCTGTTTAATAAAGTTTAATCTTTCCCAATATCTTTTTTTTTGGGAAGCATTCCCTAAAAATATCTTTTCATAAACTAATGGAATTAAGTCATATACAGTAACTATTAGTTTACAGGGAATTGATTCTCTATTATAGATACTATCAAATTCAAAGGGACTGGTAACATGAAAAATATCGAGACTGTGCAAAGCAAACATTAAATTTTCAGCATCTAAGTATTCCACATTTTCCTGGTTAAATAAAGCAGGATACCCCTGTTCTTGAAAGAAGGTAGAACCATGTTTTCTGACTACTAAATAGTATTTGTTTTGACGATCTATCTGAAAAAGATTGGTCAACTGATTTCTAACAAAATTACCAATTCCCCGATTTCGTGAACCCTCAGAATAGAGAGGTTCAAGATCTATACCAATTCGCATCTCTAAATCACTCCGTTCTTAATTATTTAGCAAAAATTCAAGCGCCTTATTTTATCATATGAATTCTAAGGCTATTTGTTTAGTATCAGATAGAAAAATAAAATCATATGATATTATGACAGAGCTATATTATGGAGGGGATATTTAATGGAAAATTTATCAATAGTAATTGTGGCACAAAACGAAGAAAAATGTATCGAAAAGTGTCTTCAGAGCGTAACTTGGGCAGGGGAAATTATCTTTATTGATGCTTACAGTACAGATAACACACTTAGTATTGCTAAGAAGTATACGGACAAAGTATTTCAAAAAGAGTGGCCGGGTGATTCCTATACACAAAAGAGTTATGGCATCAGCAAAGCAACAAGGGAATGGGTGATGATTGTTGATGCGGACGAGATCATTCCCCCAGAATTAGTAAGTGAAATTAAACAGATAATATTCAATCCCGGCGACTGTGTTGGCTATTGGATTCCACGAAAAAATCACTTTTATGGTAAATGGATTAAACATAGTGGCTGGTATCCGGATTATCAATTACGGTTATTCAAGAGAACATACGGTAGATATGGAAATAAAAAGGTGCATTCCGTTCTTGATGTTGATGGAAAAGTAGGTTATTTAAAAAATAATATTATTCACTACTCATATGAGGGAGGTATAACTCAGTTTATTAATAAACTAAATAGATATACTACTCTGGAAGCGATAGACTTAAATAGCAAAGGCTATAAGGCTAAATTTTCTGACTTTGTTTCCAAAGCATTGGAGGAGTTTAATAAGAGATACTTTACCTATGAAGGATATAAAGATGGAATTCCTGGCTTCATCATTTGTAGTTTATACGCTATTGATCAATTTATAGCGTATGCAAAGCTATGGGAAAGACAGAATACCGGTGATTCACAATGACAATTAACGTCTTAATGTTGGAGGCTACCGGGACAGGGGGTATCTGCCACTATACCTACAACCTGTGCCGAGAGTTAATCGAAAAACAGATTGCTGTCCACTTGGCTACTAATAGAAGAAATTATGAACTGGAAAACAGGAAAAATATTTCTTTTCCATTTTATAAAGTACTTGATAGAGAACGTTATCTAAATCCCGAAGGACTACCCTGTGATGAACTGTATCTGGAAGTGATTCAGTTAGCTAAAAAAATTAGACCTAGCATTGTTCATTTTCAATGGCCGCTTTGTCCAAAGTTTGACCCGTATTTCCTCAATCATCTAAGAAGAGAAATAAGCTGTAAGTATGTTTACACAGCCCATAACCTCTTACCCCATAACCAAACAGAAAAAGACTGCGAAATATTTGGTACTCTTTATCAAAATATAGATGCTATTATAGTTCATGGTAATAATTTAGTAACTAACTTTCAAAAAATTTTTAATTTCTTCCCTAAGAGACTTATATCAATTCCACTTGGAAATTATAATTTTTTAGTACCTAAAACTTTCACTGACCTAAAAGAGGCAAGAAAACTATTAGGGTTACCCACTGATAAAATAATACTATTATTTTTTGGCTATATCAGTGATTATAAGGGCTTAGAGTATTTGCTTCAAAGTTTACCATTAGTTAAACAGAAAAGTTCTGATTTTTGTTTGGTTATTGCTGGTGCTTGTCCGGATTTTTCCAAATATGCCTTACTTATTGAAGAGTTGGGTATAAAATGTCAGATAAAAACTTTTATCGGTTATCAACCCTTCGAAAAGGTTCCTCTATTTTTTCAGGGGGCAGATATTGTTGTGCTTCCATATAAAGAGACTTACCAAAGTGCAGTAGTACAGGTTGCCTATGCATTTGGTAAGCCTGTTATTGCTACAAATGTAGGAGCTTTGCCTGAAGTTATTGTAGAAGGAAAAAGCGGCTTCCTTGTGCCACCTTGCAATTCTCAGGCACTGGCAGATAAAATTCTTTATCTTATTAAGGATTACAAAACATGTAGGGATATGGGGGCTTATAGCAAAAATTTAGCCCATACTCATTTCTCCTGGAAGAAAGTTTCAGAGAAAACTATACAGTTATATCAAGAACTCCTTAAAAATTGAGAAAACTGCCTTAAAGGCAGTTTTCTTAATATATTGGTAAATACTAAATTTTTGCCCAATACTTTTTTCATAAAATCTTTTACCCAAGGTTCAGTTAAATCTTTGGCATCTGCCAGTTTGTTATACATTTAAAAACACCCCTTTATGATGTTTTATTAGATGCGAAAATAACACTCCAGAATTTTTTTTGCTGTTTTTTTCCAATTAAATTTTCGACTGTTTTTAAATCCTCTGGATATCAGATCTTTACAATAATTTTCATCTTCAAGTACTCTTAACATTGCATCTACAATGTTATCAGTATTTTGAGGATCACAAAGCTCAGCGCTATTTCCCAAAACTTCCGGTAAAGATGAAGTATTGGATGATACAACAGGTGTACCGCATTTTTGTGCCTCAAGGGGGGGGGGAGCCCGAACCCTTCATATAAGCTTGGATAAACAAAAAGGCTGGCCCCTTTATAAAGTAGAGGTAAATGTTGCTCAGGGACATAATCTGTAAAAATTACCATGTCATTTATTCCTAGTGCTTCAGTTCTTTTTAACACCTCTTTATAGGTAAAACACTTATTGCCTACAAGCACCAACTGATATTTTTTAGTAGTTTTTTTTAGTAGTTGAGCATACGCATTTACCAATCCGAAGATGTTTTTTCGTTGGATAAAGCCTCCTATATTTAAAATATAATCTTCATTAATTCCATAATGTGCCTTCATCTCTTTCACTTTAACCAGAGGATAATTGGGATGGTATATATCATTAATGCCTGGATAAACTATCTTGACCTTATTTTTTTCAAGGTTGGGAAAATAGTGGTAAATATCTTTTGAAGAATTTATTGAGTCGGTGATAATTAAATTACTGTTACTAATGACTTCTGGTAATATTTTTGTTATATTTTGCAGATAATGTTCTGGTACAGTTGCTGGGAGTCGGTAAGAAATAAGGTCGTGAATAGTTACCATTAGCTTACATACTTTCGTTTCGGGGAAAAAGAGACCGTTATTTGGGTCGTGATATATGGAAATCGACTTCCTTAGTAAGAACTGTACCAGTGATTTCCTACGCCACTCCTCTGTATTTTGTGCCTGGAGGACAACTATTGTGAAGTTGCCAGGGAGCTGCCATTTATAGGGTAGGGGCTTATCTGTTAAAATATAATAACTATTTTTATTATCAATTTTTGCTAAACTATTAAGCAAATAATAAACATATTGTCCAATCCCAGTGTGTAAATGAAAAAGCTGGCTACCGTTAATGGCAATTTTCAACTTTATCCCTCGCTATCTTTGCAGACTTGTGTAAAGATATCATAGTATTTCTTTTCTATTACCGGCCAATGATAATTATTTGTTACATAATTAAATCCATTTAGAGCTAAGTTTCTATTCAGGCTTTGGCTTGTTAATAAACTAGTTAAAGCTTTGGCAAATTCTTGATAGTTGTGATAACAAAAGCCTCCTTGAGAGCGTTGACAGTGACCAGCAGTTACCTTGTTTTTTCCGTTAACGATAACCGGAGTTTTACTTTGCCAGGCTTCAAAAATCGCCAGTGAAAAGCTTTCCAAAAGAGATGGTTGAATGTAGGTAACTGCATTTTGTAACAAGTGCTGTTTTTTTGGCTCATCAACATACCCTAAAAAAACTATATCCTCTCTTTGAGGTAGTTCCATTTGTTTGTCTCCTATTATCACAAACTTAAGGTTTATTTCAGGTTTTTCTTTCTTGTATTTGATAAAAAAATCAATTAATTCGTGACAGTTTTTTCCACGGCTAATCCTTCCCATATGCACAATATAAGGTTTGAGAGTAGAAAATTGAGGAAATTCTAAGTGGGAGATTGATGGTTCTAAGCCAACCCCCACTACGTGATGCCAAGGTTTTATAACCCCAAATCTTTTTAGAGCAAAGTCTTTTTCCTCAGGAGATAGAAAAATAATTGCATCAGGTCTTTGGAACTCTTCGTCAAAAATAGACATATAGATGGGTCGTTCGTCATGGGCTGTTGGAATCAGAATACTTTTCCCATTAATTAATTGCAGCCCAAAATAAGTGGTACAATATAAATAAGTGAAGAAAACATGTAAATCATATCTAGTGTTATTGGATTGCAAAAAATCAAAGAGACCGCTGGAATAAGGTCCTTGAGCCTTTAACCACTCCAGTTCTTCTTCTTTAGAATGGAGCTGATTCTTTAATAATAGATGATGTAACTGATGAAACTTTTTCCCACGAGGATAATCAACTTTAAACCGGTGAATTAATATGCCATCTTTGAGCTTACTGCCTTCCGGGTAATGATTTTCCCACGTTACATAGTCCTTAGCACATGTAGTGATAATCTCTATCTGGAATTTGTTTTTTAGCCTTGTTGCTAATTGGCGGCATAAGCTCTCAGACCCACCAGCTATTTCCTTACCATACCTGTGAATAACAAATGCTACTTTTTCCATTTTTCACCCAGCTTTTTAATAATATTTTTTTAATTTTCAAACTAAAAACTACAGCATACAATTAAAGAATTCTCTATAAATCATGGATTTAATAGCCTATGATACTTATATCACTATAATATGTCTGTGAAGGAAAAAGGTGTAAACTCTAAGAGAGGCAAGTGGCAGTAACTAAATCAGGAAAGAGACATATAATGGAATAAAAGACAAACTTGAGATAGGGGGTAGGGAAATGGAAGTTGACTATAAAATAATTGCAATTTCAATAATTGCTCTTGCTATGGTCTATACTGGCTTTATCAGGCCTTATTTGGTAAAAAGGAACCTCTTAACAAAAGAAATGCTTGAATTGATTGACTATGCCTGTGAACGTGGCGTAGGTTATGCAGAGCAACTTTATAAAAGTGATCAATCCATTGATCGGCAGAAAATTGCTTTGGATTTTGCATTTGATGTTGTAAGGAAAGCCGGTATTGTACCGGAAAAGTACCTGGATATTATCCGGGGAATTATTGAAGATAAGGTACGTCAGCTGCCAAAGACCCATGATGAGAATGGCGACATAATTATTTAAAAGTTACACATAAAAGTGGATTCTTTCCAACTTAACTTCGGAGAGAATCCACTTTAGTTTTAAACAATTTCTTTGCAGAAATTAGCGTTTTTTTCTTGCCAGAAAAATATTTAGTTGTATAATTAATTTTGATTATAATTCAGGGGGCGCTAAAAATGACCATCGGACCAAGGGTATGGAAAACGGGACTAGCAGTAACTTTAGCGCTTTTAGTTTGCGAGAAGTTAAACCTGCCTTCTCCAATTTTTGCAGCTATCGCAGCGATTGTCGCCATGAGGCCGTCTGTAGCACAGTCAATTATTGACGGCGGTTACAGAATTATTGCTACTATAATAGGTGGTATTATCGGCTTTTTAGTCCTCTACTACTTTGGTTCAGGACCATTTACAATTGGTTTTGCAGTTATTTTGGCGATACTTATTTGTAACGGCTTGAAGTTGCAGGAAGCTATAGTCCTCACAGGAATTACTGTTTCTGCAGTTATGGTTGATGTGCAGGGGGATCCCTTTACCTACGCCTGGCAGCGCCTCCTGGTAACTTTATTGGGAATTGTTATTGGCATAACAGTTAATTTAGTTTTCTTTCCTCCCAGAAGTGAGGAAGCGCTACAAAAAGAAATTAAAAAGCTTAATTATATGCTGAAGAGTTTTTATATTTATGTGGCTAATGGCTTTTTACATTCTGCAGGTTATGAAAGCCAAGAGGTTGAAGATAAAACTGAAAAGATACGTTTACAATTTGAAGAGGTGCGTAGGAAATTTTTTGAGTTTAAGAAGGAACTTGGTTATTTAACATCCGGTGAAAAAATAAAAATATATGAAAAAATTGTCTCCTACTACTATCTAATTTTTGAAAGGATACAGGGGATTTACTTAACTGAATGGAACCGCAGCAACCGTAATTTAGATTTAAAGGAAGTTACGCCTGAATATGAAGAAATAATAAAAATTTGCAAGCAGCTTTTGGCTGCAACCATAGGATTGCAGGATTCCCAGACCGATTACTATTTTTTAGACCATGATAAAGATTTGTATGACTTTGCTTCCTCATGTTCAGATGAGAGCCATAAACTGATAAAAAGACTCAGGTCTAAAATAAGCCAGTGGCACTTGGCGGATATCAACCGTGAAAATAATTTATCTTTCCTGGAAATATCACATATAGGTTATGAAATGGAACAAATCTATAGATATTTGAATAAGTCTAAGGATCTATTTAGAAAGCTTGCGGAACTTGAAGAAAAAAAATCTAAAAACAGGGTTAAAAATTTTTTTTTAAAAGTGCGTGTTCGAAAAGGAGCACGAGAGACACGAGAAGTTCAAGGCGGCGAAGGCTCTGAGCAGCGGAGCGTACATTGAAGTACGTGAGCAGCGCGAGGTGTCGAAAAAGGAAAAGACCGGAATAAAATATAATAGTTATTTATAGCAGTCGTTTGGCAAAAGGCAAAACACTTATTATTTTAAAAAAAAAAGCAAGGGTTAGGCTTAACTCTTTTCAACCTTCTCCCTTGCTTCTTTTTGATATTTTTCAAATTGCTTTTTGAGTGCGGGGTTATCATTAAAGAAATTCACCAGAGTAATAATATATTTCATGGTATTTTCGCTGATATTATGCTCTATTCCCTCAACATCTTCGTGAAGGCTTTCCTTAACTCCTATCAAATCTAAAAATTCATATAAAGTATTATGGCGAACTAAAAGATAGTGCCCCAGTTTTTTTCCTGCAGGGGTCAGGCGAATAATTCCGTATCTTTCATAATTTACGAGACTTTTATCACTTAATTTTTGTACCATTTTTGTTACCGAAGGCGCCTGGACATTTAAATAGGAAGCTATGTCATTTATCCGTGTAAATCCCTCATTTTCGCTCAAACGGAAGATCATCTCAAGATAATCTTCCATACTTGCCGTAAGGTCGTTTTTCCTGCGGTTTTTTACAGCATAACCCCGTGCAGTCAAAAATTTTTCCTTTTTCCAATCATTCATAGTTACGACGTCCTTTAAAGATAGTGTTATTACTATCTTATTAAAGAGAGCTGCTTTAGATGCTTAATTAGAAGATAATTCCCTGCTTCTTAAACCGGCAATATTTTCTTCTAGTTGAAGTGCATTTACCGGGCAGGATGAGACACAAATTCCGCATTTCAAGCAATCGGGATCCTCTACCTCGCCTGTATTTTTATAGGAATTGACGGGTATTTCAAAGGGGCATTTTTTGGCGCAGACGCCACAGGATTTACATGCTGAACTTACTTGAACAGGTTTTTTAATGCCTCTACTTGTAAGCATAGCTAAGGTTCCCATTGGGCAAATTTTGCACCAGCTGCGAGGGCTGTAGAAATACCCCAGAACAATTCCTATGCCTGTGGTAACTAAAACCATATTAAAGAGTACTTTACCGATGGCGAGGATGTCTCCCTCTGTGAGGTACATGTTGTAACTCATGTAACCCATTAGTACAACAAATACGGACCAGCGTACAAGAGGTTTTTTAAGGAAATCGGGAATTTTACGGTTTTTCGCCCCTACACGGGTAAGGATTTGGTCAAAGAAACTGCCCCTAGGACAAAACCTCCCGCACCACATTCTACCCTTAAAGATAGCGGTTACAATAGGTGCAACCATGCAGATAATTGCTAAGAGTCCGATTGCCGGATTGTAGAATAGTCCACCTAAAATAAAAAGCAAAATAATTGGCCAGTAGTATCTGTTGAAATTGTTTCTTTTCATTGTTCTTACCTCCTCGAAAAAAGTGATATTATATATTAACACATACCCATAAGGGGTATATTTAACGTGATTTATATTATATTAAACATATTTTTCGCTGTCAATTGTTTTTATATAAAAATATTTGGAAATCATAGTAAACCAAAATAAAAAAAACCGGAACTTGATTAAAGTTCCGGGCTTATTTGAATAGCTTCTTTAAAAGTTTGTCGGCTTCTCGTCTTTGTTTGGCTATTTGACTTATATCTTCTTTTCTTCCTGAAGATTTATATAATTTTTCAAGGGATTTGCATTGTTTCTGGTATTGGGCAAGTTTGGCCCTTGACAAGGTCATAACACTCACTCCTTTGAAAATATCTATTACTATTTATTACCAGATAAAGGAAACTTTAAACTTGCGCCATCATTATGCATATAAAAAATTTAAATTTACTATTTTATATGTAAAAGAAGCTTCAGAAATGAAAAATTATGTTTTGTTTTTAGCAGGAAATAATAAATAAATAATGAAATAGACAAAAAGTGAAAAAATTAGGGGGATTTTTAATGCGGGTAAAATATAAAGTGTGGCTTGTAGATGAAGAAGTTATCCTTGGTGATGGAGGCTATAGGCTGCTTTCATTAATAGATAAAAACGGCTCCATCAGACAGGCTACTGCCGAAATGGATATTTCCTACAGGCAGGCCTGGGGGAGAATAAGAAAAATGGAGAAACGCTATAAAAAGCCTTTAGTTGAGACGCATACCGGCGGGCAATCGGGAGGTGGGGCTTCTTTAACCCCGGAAGCAAAAGAACTCGTAAAACGCTATCGCTTATTTAGAGCCGAAGTAGATAAGGCAATTAATGATTCCTTTCAAAAATATTTTAGCGACTTATAATTTGGCTATTAACAAAGTACTTTATTTTTGCTATTATAAAAGCAACCATAGTTTTTTACAAACGTTATGCAAATAACCACATAACGACTCGGGGGTGAAAATGGCAAGTTTTTATGGAGAAACAGGGCTTCAAGAGTTTATTTTTTTTGAAGGGGTTATGTTAAAAAATACATAACGAGAACTTATCGGGAAATCTTACAATGGGGGTAGGTATAATGTTTAAAAGTATAGTTAAAAAGACGGTTTTAATGCTTGTTGTGATGATGTTTATCGCACTGGCTTTTGGATGTGCAAATGGACAAGCGGATAAAGAATTAATTCTGGCAACTACTACCAGCACGTATGATTCCGGGTTGTTAGACTTTTTAATTCCTGAATTTGAAAAAGAGACAGGCTATAATGTAAGCATTTTGGCAAAAGGAACAGGCGCTTCTCTGGAACTTGGTAAAAGAGGGGACTCTGATGTTCTTCTTGTTCATGCAAAAAGTAGAGAACTAAAGTTAGTTGAAGAAGGCTATTTTGTAGACCGTGTCGATGTGATGTATAATGATTTTGTAATTCTTGGAGGCCCTGAAGACCCTGCTAAAATTTCCGGTATGAAGGATGTGGCTGAAGCCTTTAAGAAAATTGCCAATTCAAAGGCGGAGTTTGCTTCTCGAGGTGATAATTCAGGTACAAACATGAAGGAGCTTGCAATCTGGGAAAAGGCAGGAATTAAACCTCAAGGTGACTGGTATCTTTCATTGGGACAAGGTATGGGTGACACCCTGAGGGTTGCAAACGAAAAGGGTGCATATACTCTCGCAGACCGGGGAACATATTTGGCTATGAAGGATAAGATTAATCTCCAGGTTCTTGTGGAGGGAGACCCCATTTTATTCAATCAATATGGTATAATGGCTGTGAACCCTGACAAACATGAAGGGATCAACTATGATGGTGCTAAAGCATTAATCGATTTTATGGTCTCAGAAAAAGGTCAAAAAATGATTGGAGATTATAAAAAGTTTGGTGAGCAGCTATTTGTACCAAATGCAAAATAGTGCCATGATGTATTTTCAGGAGTGACAGAAGCTTTATGAATGAAGGATTTTTAAATAACCTCTGGAATGCTTTGCAGTTGATATTAGCATGGGATACGGAACTTGTACGGATAGTGGGTTTGTCATTGTTTGTTTCAGGGGCAGCAGTGCTTATTGCTGCCCTTTTTGCCATTCCATTAGGAACATTCCTTGGACTTAAAAATAGCAAGTGGGTACGCTATATATCCAAAATAATATATACTTTTATGGGGCTCCCGCCGGTAGTAGCAGGTTTGGTGGTTTTTCTCCTTCTCTCCAAGTCAGGCCCCCTTGGAATACTTGAGCTTTTGTGGACTCCCTGGGCAATGATTATTGCTCAGGTTATGCTGGCCCTACCTATTATAACGGGACTGACAATGACGGCAATCAAAAGTAAGGATCAAGCAATAGGAAAGACTGCCCTAACCCTTGGAGCAAGTAAATACCAGGCAGCCTTGGCGGTTATCAGGGAAGCCCGGATTGCTATTATAAGTGCAATAGTTGCAGGATTAGGAAGGGTTATTGCCGAGGTGGGTGCTGTTATGATGGTGGGAGGAAATATTCAGGGAAAGACCCGGGTAATGACTACAGCCATAGTGCTTGAAACGCGGAAAGGAAATTTTGAAATGGCCTTAAGTTTGGGTATAATTCTTTTGGTACTGGCTTTTATTATTAACTCGATATTAATGACTATCCAAGGAGAGAAGGATTATTGATAGTGATTGAGCTGAAGAACATTGTCAAGAGCTATGGCGAAAAAGAGGTCTTAAACATAGAAAGCTTAAAGATTTCCCGGGGAAAGATTTGCGGCATTATGGGGCCGAGCGGTGCAGGAAAGAGCACTTTACTAAGGATTATTAACGGCTTGGAGAAGCCTACATCCGGTTCTATCTATTTTGACGGGAAAAAAGTTTCCTTTCCGCCTGAATTGAGCCTCAGACGAAGGATGACAATGGTTTTCCAGAAGCCTGTACTATTTTCAACTACAGTCTATAACAATGTAATTTATGGCTTAAAAGTAAGGGGCCGGGAAAATAGACAAAAGGTACTGCAAGCTATAGAATTCGTAGGACTTAAAGGAATGGAAAAAAGAAATGCTTTAAGTCTCTCAGGTGGAGAAGCCCAGAGGATTGCTCTGGCACGGGCTATTGTGCTGGAACCTGAACTTTTACTTCTAGATGAGCCAACTGCCAACTTGGATCCTGCAAATGTTGAAATAATTGAGAATTTGCTGCTGGAACTTAATTCAAAAAAGAATACGACTATATTAATTGTTACCCACAACATCTTTCAGGCCAAAAGAATAAGTGAAGAAGTTGTTTTTATGAAAAATGGTTTCGTTATTGAAAAAGGACCTACAAATAAGGTTTTCAGTAGGCCTTCAGCCTCGCAAACCGCGGCTTTTATCAAGGGGGAGATGATTTTTTGACTTTGACTTAGTCCGCGACTTAGTTTACCATATAATTGAGGTGATGGCTTATGGCAGACAATAAGATAAATATCCATGAAGCAAAAACTTACTTTTCAAAACTTGTGGCACGTGTTAATGATGGTGAGGTATTTATTATTGCCAAAGCGGGTAAGCCTGTAGCTCGATTGGTTCCTATTAAGGAAAAAGTTTCCAAACGAAGTCCGGGAAGCGCAAAGAATAAAGTTGTCGTAGCACCTGATTTTAACGCACCTCTTCCGGAAGAACTATTAAAGGAGTTTGAATAGTGAAAGCACTTTTGGATACATACACTTTTCTTTGGTGGATTACTGATGACCCGCAGTTATCGCAGGCTGCTCGTAGTATTATAAGTGTCGGAAAAAATGAAATATTTTTGAGTTCTGCTAGTGGGCTGGAAATTGCGATTAAAGCTAGATTAGGTAAATTGAAGTTACCGGACGATATCGAACGGTTTATGATTGAGCAGATGGAGATTAATAGTTTTAAAGTTTTACCCGTGAAAATGAAACATGCAGTACATGTTTATACGTTGCCGGACTATCATCGAGATCCTTTTGATCGTCTGCTTATTGCTCAGGCAAGGGTGGAAAACCTCTACCTCTTAACCGGCGATGCTCAAATTAGAAACTATGATGTTGAAATAGTATGGTAGAATATTTTTGAGTAATTTTTTTAAAAAGAAGGCAGGAATTATCATAATTTATAGAGAATACTATATGTGAAAAGTAAAAATTAAACCTGAGGCACCCGTAAAAGGGTTTAATAGGGAAATCGGTGAAAATCCGATGCGGTCCCGCCACTGTGATTGGGGAGCGCCTTGCATTATCCCACTGCCCGGCACTTAATCCGGTATTAACTTTAAGTTTAATCGCTACTAACATCCACGGATGAAAGTATTGAGTAAACTAATAAGTTGTATTGGATTAAGTGCTGGGTGGGAAGGGGCAAGGCTTGCTGTGAACCAGAGCCAGGAGACCTACCTTGGGGGTTTAGTCTACGGTAGATAGACATATAATCTTGTAAACTAACCCCCAACGTATAGGTTGTGGGGTTTAATTTTTGCTAAGCTTTAAAAATGATAGCTCTTCAAATTTGCCGGTTATGCTTCTCCCCCGGAGCAGTAACCGGCTTTTTTTTAGAGGAAGTTCGAAAAGGAACACGCTCTATAAGCAACTTTACGAAACTGAGACGTAATTAAGTAAATTGATAAATTCAATTTTTTGTTATTCGTTTTTTTATTGACTTTATTGTAATATAAGATTAAAATAACAGGCAATACTAAAACTTTTTGTTCAAAGGAGGAGACTATGAAGCACACACTAGCGTTACTTGTTGTTGATAGGCCCGCCGTACTATCTCATATTTCGGGATTGATTAGCCGCAGGGCCTTTAATATTGAAAGCATAGCGGCTGGTTCTACCGAACAGGAGAAGGTCACCAGAATAACCCTGGTAGTCGAATGTGAAGAAGACGAAATCGATCAGGTCATCAACCAACTGGCTAAATTAGTCGATGTAATAAAGATAGAAAATTTAACTGCTGAAAAAGCTATTATCAGAGAGCTTGCCCTTATAAAAGTAAAGGCGGATTCTGAAAAGCGTTCTGACATTGTAGATATAGTAAATATTTTCAGAGCAAAGATAGTTGATGTAAATCGTGAAACCATGGTTATAGAATGTAGCGGGGAAAAGGAAAAAATAGATGCTTTATCTGAAGTGTTAGCCGAACATGGGATAGTTGAAATAGTAAGGACCGGCAAGATATCCATCTCCAGAAGCCCACTTCCTGTAAAAGATATGTAATTTTTAATTTAAAAAAAATTTTATTACAAAAAAATACATCTCAAAAAGAAGGAAAATCGTCTCAGGACGTAGAATGATGGCGGAAAAGGAGGTGTCAACCTGTCTATTAGCAATAATTCGTTAGCTTAAAAATTAATTTTTTAAAATAATGCTAATATTAAGGAGGTTTAAAAAGGAATGGCAAGAGAACAATGGGGATCACGTGTAGGTTTTATTTTAGCTGCTGTTGGTTCAGCTGTAGGTTTGGGTAACATCTGGGGTTTTCCTTACAGGGCTTTCTCTAATGGTGGTGGAGCATTTTTCATTCCGTATTTATTTGCGCTTTTAACAGCGGGTATTCCCATTATGATTTTGGAATTATCTATGGGGCAAAAGAACCAGGGCGCTGCACCCTTAACTTTTGCTAAGCTAAACCGTAAATGGGAATGGCTTGGTTGGATGCAGACTTTTATTAGTTTTGTAATTGCAGTTTACTATGTTGCTATTATAGGTTGGGCTATTGCATATTCTTATTTTTCCTTTAGCCAGGCATGGGGTGAAGATACTAAGGGATTCCTATTTGGAAATTATTTGGGTGTTACCAGCAGTCAGTTTGAACTGGGCGGACTGCAGTTAGGTGTACTTGTTCCATTGATTATTGCCTGGATAGTTATTTATGCTGCTCTGCGCGGTGGTGTTAAGAAAGGTATTGAGTTTGCAAATAAAATTTTCATGCCGCTTTTAGCGCTTTTCTTGGTAATTATTGCTATTCGTGGAGTAACTTTACCTGGAGCTTCCCAGGGTCTGAATTTCTTGTTTAAGCCTGATTTCAGCCGTATTTTTGACTTTAACGTATGGACAGCTGCTTACGGTCAGATTTTCTTTAGTTTGAGTATTTGTTTTGCCATTATGATTACTTACTCCAGCTACCTACCCAAAAAGACAGATATTGTAAACAACGGCTTCATGGTATCGCTTCTTAATTGCAGTTTCAGTCTTCTGGCAGGCTTTGCAGTATTCGGAGTGCTTGGTTTTATGGCTCAATCTCAAGGTGTTGGAGTACAGGATGTTGCAGCCGGTGGAGTAGGGTTGGCTTTCGTTGTTTTTCCGAAAGCCATTAGCATGATGCCTTTTGCTCCCGGATTCTTTGGTTTCTTATTTTTTACTTGCCTGGTATTTGCCGGACTTTCGTCTGCTATATCAATTAACGAAGCGGTACTGTCAGGATTTATGGATAAATTCTCCGTTTCCAGGAAGAGGGCTGTTAATGTCTACTGTGTTATAGCATTTGTTGTGAGTTTATTGTTTGCAACAGGCGCCGGACTCTTAATTTTAGATGTTGTAGACCACTTTATTATGCAGATTGCTATTGTATTTGCTGGATTGATTGAAGTGATTATGGTTGCTTGGTTCTTCAACCTTGACAGCATTAAAGACCATATCAACCCCATGTCTGAATTCAAGGTGGGTGCCTGGTGGGACTTCATGCTGAAAATCGTAACTCCGCTTGTGCTGGGGTACATGGGTGTTAATCAGCTAATTAGTGACCTTACTACTAACTATGGTGAGTATACTACCAGTGCAATAGTGGTATTTGGATGGTTAGTGGTGCTTGGTACATTAGTTCTTGGTCTAACAATGCAGTTTATTGGATGGAAGGATGAAAAGCTATTAAGTCCTAATGTTCTCAATTCACAATCCTAAATAGGAGGTTAAAATATGAGCGGTAGTGCAATTGCAATGATGATATTTGCCATGCTAGTACTCTGGGGCGGATCCGCCTATTGTATTAGTATAGCCATGAAGAATAAAGGAATATAAAAAAATTAAATAAATTAAAAAATGAGGCGCCTCAAGCGCCTCATTTTTTATATTTGTTAAAAAAGTCAAAATTAGTAAGGAATAGTCCGCTTAAGTTTTGAAAAAGCTAATTATAAAAGGAGGGGTTTTAAGAAAATGATTTTTAAACGCGGTGAAAAAATAAGAAGATTTCACTGGATAGGAATGATTCTTTATCCACTGGCCTTCCTAAAAGGGCTGATTTTAGGTAGAGTTTTAGCTAAAAGATAGTTTGTGCGGGGTTATTAACCCCCTCCTTTTTTGTATTGAGATTTATCTCATAGATGATACCGCTTGAAAAATTACGGTCTAAAAGACTCCTTAATTTTCTCTTTTTTAGCTTCGTCCTCTTCTTCTAAATAATACTTTAGGTTATCAAGTCCTACTCTTTCAATGAAAGCTGAGAATCTTTCTGCTTTGTTAGCTGTTTCTTTGTAAACTTCCAGTAAGTCTTTGACAATTTGTTTGGTTTCATCTACTGATTTTTCCGCGAATAGTTCGTCTGCCACCCGTGCTTTTTTACCGGAATTTCCACCAACTACAATTTTATAACCGTTTTTAGAACCAATTAATCCGATGTCTTTAACCCAGGACTCTGAGCAAGAGTTAGGACAGCCGCTGACGCCAATTTTAAATTTCCAGGGAAGCTCCATGCCGTGATAAAGCTTATCAAGTTCCATTCCCATCCCTACTGCATCCTGTAACCCAACTCTACAAAATGTGGTTCCGGGACAAACCTTTACGCTCCTGACAACTTTACCAATAGCCTGCCCTTTCTCCATTCCGAGTTCTTCCCAAGCGGCTTCAAGATCTTCCTCTTTGATTCCTACAATTGCTATCCTTTGCGCAGAAGTTACTTTGATTGCTTGCGCTCCGTACTTTTCAGCAACTTCTGCAATTTTTTTCAGACCGTTTACATCCGTTACTCCGGCAGGCAGATGCGGTACTATGGCATATGTTTCTCTGTCCCTTTGAACTATTGAACCTAATTCAGGAATATCTTTCTTTTTTACTTCACCCACTGTCATCACTCCTTAACTTAATAATAACAATTACTATTATAACATAAAATCCGTTTTCCTCAAGGTTTTTTGTTCTTACTTTTATTTTTTTTATATTTTTTAAATGATTTCTAGAAAAATTCTGAAAGAGTTCTAAAAAAGATATTGACAAATAAGTTAAAACACCATATAATAATAGCAACAATTATTAATAACTACATAAAAGATAATAAACTAAAGGAGAGGATATTTAATGAGCAAGAAGACTATTGAAAACCTAAAGGCTGCATTTGCAGGGGAGAGTCAAGCTAGAAATAAGTATACATTTTTTGCAAAGGTTGCCCGTAAAGAAGGATATCCAAGAATTGCAGATGTTTTTGAAGAAGCTGCTGAAAATGAAAAGAAACATGCAGAAATTATTCTGCGTCTATTAGAAGGAATTGGAGACACCAAGGAAAACCTCAAAGCAGCAATTGCAGGAGAAACATATGAATATACAGACATGTATCCTGAATTTTTAAAGGTTGCTGAAGAAGAGGGTGAAGAAGAAGCTGCTGCTTATTTCCGTAGCGTTATTGTAGCAGAAGATAACCACGCTGCCAAGTTTAAGGAAATGCTGGATAAACTGGAAAATGGCAAGCTTTTTAAAACAGACAATGAAAATATTAAATGGCGCTGCAGAGTTTGCGGATATATTTATGAAGGAAATGAACCGCCTGAAGAATGTCCTTTATGCAAACACCCCAGGGAGTTTTATGATCCTACCCACTAAATTTACTTTCTATATCAAAGCCACCGTTTCAAACGGTGGCTTTATTTCCTGGATAAATCTTTTTATTTTATTCCTCTGTAATGGCTTCTACAGGGCATGATTCCAGTCCTTCGCGTGCACATTCCTCGAGATCTTCCGGAACATCCTCATTCACATACTTTGATATTGCCAAACTTTCGTCGTCATTCCATTCGTAAACTTCTGGACATGTTTCTATACAGTTTCCGCATGCTATGCAAAGGTCGTCATCTACTTTTGCTCTCAATGCCTTCACCTCCTCTTAAAGTGAAACTTCTTTTAGTAAGGATTGAAGTGA
Organism: Clostridiales bacterium; assembly: GCA_020063565.1. Taxonomy (GTDB): domain Bacteria; phylum Bacillota; class DSM-16504; order Desulfitibacterales; family JAICDB01; genus JAICDB01. The sequence continues at coordinate 109,018 of JAICDB010000008.1, forward strand.
TTAATTTGCTTCTCTAGTTTGTGGTAAATACCGGAAAAGTATACGCACTGACTTATAAAAATGTAAAATTTATATCTAAAAGAAGGTAATTGTTTTCTTTTGTCGTATTTCAATAGTAGTTGTCTAGAACTTTTTTATTTATACATGAAGGTGTTGAAAGCATGAGTAGGAAAGAAAATTGCCTCTTTAGCGGTTTGATTGCATCTTTGTCCCTTGCCCTTGACCTTGAAGAAAACAGGAAGTTGTACCATGCCTGGAGGGTTGCCTTATTATCCTGGCCCATCTCAAAGATAATTTGCCCCCGGGAAGCGGGTATAATATTTTATGGAGCTCTGCTGCATGATATAGGCGCCATAGGAATGGATGATCATATAGTGCATAAGGCAGTGCATGGAACTACCGATGCCATAGAAATAAGGCGTCATCCTCAAAGAGGCGCTGCCATTATAAAAATTATTCCTGAACTTAAACATGCGGCGAGATATATTTTGGAACACCATGAAATGTGGAATGGTAGCGGTTATCCAAAGGGGTTAAAGGGTAATGAAATTAGTCTGGGCGCTCAGATTATAGCAGCAGCTGATTTGTTTGATGTTATTTTAAGACGAGTGGGGAAAATACCTTTAGAAGGAATGTTAAATAAAATTAGGTCTTATGTGAGTAGTTATATTTCTGAGGAAATCTTTGGAGTTTTATTACAGGTGTTGACAACTGACTTTTATAATCAGTTGCAGAGTGATCAGGGACTGGAAGAGGCTATGAAAGAGGTTTTGAAAAAGGTCCCACCTCCTTCTGAAAAGCTTAATGATACTACTTCTACCACTTCTGCCCTTGCGGCAGTCATTGATGCTAAACACCAGTATACTGCCGGGCACTCTGAAAGGGTGGCGCTCTATGCACTTAATATAGGAAGTGAGATGGGATTAAATTTAAATGAAATGGAAAAACTCCAAAGGGCCGGCTTACTTCACGATTTAGGGAAAATAGGTGTTCCCAGATCCATTCTAGATAAGCCAGGAGGCCTGACAAAAGAAGAATTTGGAATTATAAAGAAGCATCCCCAGGGAACCATAGATATCCTGTCCATGATAGATGTTTTTAATGACATTGCTTACATAGCGGGAGGACATCATGAGAGGGTAGACGGTCAAGGATATCCATATGGCTTGTATAGAGATGAAATACCTTTAATGGGAAGAATCTTAGCTGTTGCAGATGCTTTTGATGCAATAACCAGTAACAGGCCATATCAACCTACACGGAACAAGGAAGAAGCATTTCGCATTTTACAAAAAAATTGTGGCTCGCAGTTTGATAAAAAGGTGGTTGAAGCCGCTTTGGAAGGTTTGAAGGATGTAGACCTTATTTAAATTCAACAATTAGCAGGTGAGTATAATGGCAAAGGAATTTTACACAGTTGCAAGAAAGGCTGAAAAGGAAATTATTATAAAAAAGTCTCGCTTCATAGCATATGTTGCTCCAACTGCAACTGAAAAAGATGCTGAAGAGTTTATTGCAGAAATCAAAAAAAAGCATAAGGATGCCACTCATAATGTTTCAGCTTTTATTGTTGGCAGGGAAAAACAAGTACAAAGGGCAAATGATGATGGAGAACCGAATGGTACTGCCGGCAAGCCTGTCCTGGAAGTTCTTAAAAATAAAGAATTGACAGATGTTACTGTTGTAGTCACCCGCTATTTCGGAGGAATAAAGCTTGGGGCAGGCGGTCTTATCAGGGCCTATGGAAAAAGCGCCATAGAGGGAATTGAGGCAGCCGGTGAAGTTGTAAGAAAGCTCTTTAGACTTGTTGCAATAGAAATGGATTATTCCATGTTTGGAGCTGTGCAAAGAACGGTTGAAGATTTAGACTTGCCAATTGATGGAATTGATTATACAGATAAGGTTACCATGAAGGTACTAGTTCCTGAAGACGATTCGGATAATTTTATCAAGCGTATGATAGATTTTACTAATGGCAATGCAATAATAGAAAAGGAAGATACGCGCTATTTGAATTTCTCCAGAAATTAACTTAATATAAAAGTGGATAATAACCTTGCTTGAAAGGATTTGAAATTTTATGGAACAAAAAATTAGATTAGTTACCGATTCTACGGCTTACTTGCCTGCAAAAACTTTACAGAAATATCCCTTTATAGATATTGTTCCTTTATCTGTAAATTTCGAGGATGGTAATATGCTTGATTATGTAGAAAATAACAGCATTTTTGTAGAAAAGCTAGAAAATTCTGATAATCTTCCTACAACATCACGACCTTCTCCCGAACAATTCCTTGAAGTGTTTCGGCCTGTAGTACAAGCAGGGGGCGAAGTGATTTGTATAACTTTATCTTCAAAACTGAGCGGTACATACGAAAGTGCTTTGACTGCTGCCGGAGAAGTAGATGAAGAAAAAATTACAGTGATAGATTCAAAGGTTACAGCTGCAGGTTTAGCCTATCTGGCAGAGCAGGCTGCAGAGCTTGTACTTCAAGGAAAAAAACGTAAAGAAATTGTAGATATTATTACTGAGAAAGCAGAAAAAATAAAAATTGTCTTAATACCTGCCACACTGGAATATTTAAAGAAAGGTGGTCGTATAGGCGGCGCAAAGGCTTTTCTTGGAACAATAATGAATATTAAACCTATTTTATATGTTACTGATGGTAAAGTTGAAGCGCTGGATAAGGTCAGGACTACCAAAAAAGCGCTTGCACGACTAGTAGATGAGATGCCTGCTGATGCTAAACGTATTGTGGTAGCTCATTTGATGGCTCCTGAGGTGGCAGAAAAAATTAAGGCTCTGATAGCCAATAAAGTAACAAATGCAAGAATAGATGTAGTAGAGTTAGGTCCTGTTATCAGTGTGCATGTTGGACCGGGGGTAGTAGGGGCTATATTGTGTGACTAGGAGTGATTAAATGCATCCAGATAATGAAGATAAAAATCTTTTAAACGGGCAAAAGTTAAAAGCAATGTTCATTGCTGCCCACAAATATTTTGAAAAGCATGTAGGAGAAATAAATTCCTTAAATGTCTACCCGGTACCTGACGGAGATACAGGTACAAATATGGGTTTGACTTTAAAGGCAGCCTTGGAAGGAATTATTGATAATAAAAATAACAATATTGGGCAAATTGCTGACCTGGCGGCAGATAGCGCCTTAATGGGTGCCCGTGGTAATTCCGGGGTAATTTTTTCTCAATTACTTCGAGGTTGTGCCAGGGGTTTAAGGGGAAAGAAGGAGGCAACAGCATTAGATGTTGCAAAAGCTTTCCAGTATGGTGTGGTTTATGCTTACCGGGCAGTCTCTAAGCCTGTTGAGGGTACTATCCTGACAGTTGCAAGGGAAATGGCTAAAGGCGCCAAAAAAGCCTCCAGGGAAAATGCAGGTCTGCAGAAAATGTTTGAGGAGGCTGTTAAAAGCGGTTTTAAAGCAGTGGAAAGAACCAGGAATCAGCTGCCTGCTTTAAAGGAAGCAGGTGTTGTTGATGCAGGGGGACAGGGGCTTCTTGTGATAATTAAAGGTTTCCTGGCAGGTTTGGATGGAAATTTGGACATTTCCACTTTTGCCAATGCAAAACAGCAGTATTTAAAAACTGATCAGGAGAAGGAAAGCTTCCTTACCTTCCCTTTCTGCACTGAACTGATTATCAAAGGAACAAACATAAGATGTAATAGCCTGCGTAGAGACCTTGAACCCTTAGGAGATAGCTTAATAGTAGCAGGCAGCGAAAATTTGGCTAAAGTTCATATTCATACCAATCATCCGGGTGAGGTTATTGAGCTCTGCTTAAAAAGGGGAACCATTCATAATATAAAAATAGATAATATGCTGGACCAGCATAGAAAAACGCTTTTTGACCATGAAAAAGAGCAAGAGAAAGAACCGAAGGGTGCGGAAACTTCCGGCGTGAATGTAATTGCAGTATGCAACGGGTCGGGTATTGAAGAACTATTTAAGAATCTGGGAGTTTCAAAAATTATTAGCGGGGGCCCTACCATGAATCCCCAGGTGAAGGATTTCGTACAGGTAATCAGGGATTTGGAAGGCGATTGTATTATACTACCCAATGATAAAAATATTAGACTTGCTGCAGAACAGGCGGCGCAACTAGTAAATAAAAATGTTTTTGTGGTCCCTGTAGAAAATATCCCTCAAGGGCTGGCGGCAGCCATGGCCTTTAATGAAGAAGCTGATATTGAGAAAAATGTGAAAAATATGCAGGACAGAATGTCAGATATCAAATCAGGTGAAGTGACGTTTGCTGTCAGACAGGGTACCTATCATAATTTAAACTTTAATGCAAACGATATCCTGGGGATAGTAGACGGTAAAATTACTGAAGTTGGCAGTATGCCGGAAGAAGTTTTAGGTAAAATTTTAAAGCACATGGTGGATGAGGAATCCGAGCTCATAACGATTCTGTACGGAAAGGAAGTAAGTGAAGAAGAGGCTGCCAAATTAAATGAAAAACTTGAACAAGAATTTCCGGATCACGAAATAGAAATAATCCGGGGCGGCCAACCCCTCTACTATTATCTTGTTTCTGTAGAGTAAACAAAAAGGGTCAGGATTTACACCGACCCTAATTGTTATTTTGTAGGACTGAAAGGCAAACTCCAAAGCGCATGGCGGTACTTGCAAGGTTCATTGGAGTGAGCCTAGTGAAACCGGGTGAGCTGTAGGGAAAATCAGGACGAGCGTCATGGACGACGCGAGCCGAGCACTGAGTCAGGACGACGAATTGCGAGGGAACCCTGATTTTTCCCGAAAGCGAGCCTTGGTTGAACTTGGTGAACGGAACTGATACCCCAAAGTACCGTCATGTGCGGATGAGTCTATCGTTGCTACCTACATGAAATATGTTGTTATCCACACACTGAAAGCCGCTAGAAAAATAAGAAAGAGATATGCCTTAGCCGACATTGTTCTTTCTTCCCATTCAGCTTTCGGTACGGGATATGTTTGCAATAAAGGCTCTTGTTTCTTTTCCGCCATTTTTAATCCTCCTAGCCTATAGTATGTATTACTATAAATATATGATAAAGATAGGATTTTTGCAATGGAATTAACAGAAGCTTTTGATATCAAATCCGGACTAGTTGTCAGTTTTGTGGGTGGCGGCGGGAAAAGTACCGCCATGTGGACTTTGGCCAGGGAATTAAAAGAGGCCGGTGAAAAAGTCCTGGTTACTACAACTACAAAAATTTTTTGGCCCGAAGAGGGGCAAGCTGACAAAGTCCTTCTGAGCAATAAGTGCGGGCAATTAAAAAAATTGCTTGCCGAAGCACCAGGAGGAAAAATAATTACTGCCGGAACCACTAAAAAAAGTGAAAAACTGCATGGAATTCTTCCTGGACAAGTATGCGAGCTAAAAAAATTAAAGAATATTACGATTTTAGTGGAAGCAGACGGTTCGGCAAGAAAACCCTTTAAGGCACCTGCCGAATATGAGCCTGTAGTACCGGACTGCACAGATGTTATTGTTGCTGTTGTTGGATTGGACATTTTAGGGAGGGCGCTAACTGAAGAAAACGTTCACCGCCTGAAGCAAGTCAAAGAAATTACCGGGCTCCATGAAGGGGATATTATAGGCCCGAAGGCAATTGCTAAAGTTTTGGTGAGTCCTTGTGGTTACCGTAGGCAGGATATTATTCCTGAAGGCTCCCGGTGGATAGTTTTACTAAATAAAATGGATAAATGTAAAGATGAAGAAAAATTAAGAGAACTTGTGAAAATCCTGCTAAATTCACCGCAACCACCAGCTCGGGTGGTAGGGAGTGCTTTTTATGGGGATATAAACAAAATTAAAATTTTGCAATATCACAATTAAAGTGATTGTTCGAAAAGGAGCACGATAGACACGAGAAGTCAAGCCAACGCAGAAATTCGAAGTGGATTTCGCGCGGACTTTTCGAACATCCTCTTAAAGTAGGGAGGGAAAGAAATGCTAGTATTAGTAAGGGGCGCCGGGGATCTGGCTTCTGCGGTTTGTCACAGGTTGATGCAATCCGGATTTGATGTAATTGCAACAGAAATAGAACAACCTACCATGGTCAGGCGCACAGTTTCATTTGCTGAGGCAGTATATACCGGAGAATGGGAAGTGGAAGGTATAAAGGGGGTAAGGATACAGACAGTAGATGAAGCTAAGGACCAAATAAAAAGGGGTAACCTGCCCGTGCTGGTAGATCCGGGTTTAAAATGTTTAAAGGAGCTGTCTCCGGAGGCTGTAGTTGATGCTATACTTGCCAAAAAAAATTTAGGAACACACCGTGAGATGGCAGCGGTGGTAATTGGGTTAGGTCCGGGATTTTATGCCGGAAAAGATGTCCATGCTGTAGTGGAAACCATGAGGGGCCATTACCTTGGAAGGGTCATCTATGAGGGAGAAGCCACCCCGAATACAGGTGTCCCGGGTGAGGTGGGAGGACACAGCATTAAAAGGCTTGTGAAGTCGCCTGTACCCGGTATTGTTAAAGCAAATAAGAAAATCGGGGAGATGGTTTCTGAAGGTGAGACTGTGTGCTATGTAGGGGATGTCCCTGTAATTGCACAAATTTCTGGTGTCGTTAGGGGACTTATCAAAGAAGGGCTAATAGTTAAGGAAAATATGAAAATTGGTGATATTGATCCTCGGTGTGAAAAACAGCATTGCTTTACAATATCTGATAAAGCAAGGGCAGTTGCCGGGGGAGTGTTAGAGGCCATCTTACATTTGAGCGGGGTAATAAAAAAGCTGTAAATTTTTCATACTGTATCCATAACCTCTGCATTTTGCAGGGGTCTTTTGATCTAAAAATATTTTGGATATTATAAAAAGTTTCATATTGACATTTTGCACTTTAACCTCTAAAATAGTGAATAACTAAATTTTGTACGTCTGATAAAAACAATAGTCCACCGATAGAGGATATAAATGAGGTGAATGTCTATGATGAATAGAATACTAGCGGACAGGATGCAACTTTTGGGAACTGAATCAGCCTTTGAAGTTTTACAGAGGGCAAATAAACTCCAGTCACAGGGGATGGAAGTAATTCACCTGGAAATTGGGGAACCTGACTTTGATACCAGCCCCAACGTAATAAGTTCTGCAGTAAAAGCAATGAACAAGGGCCAAACAAAATATTGTCCTCCTGCCGGACTGCCGCAGCTTAGGGAATGCATTGCAAAAGTTTCCGGTGAAAAGAGAGGTCTTAGCTTTAAGCCAGAAGAGGTTGTAGTTACACCGGGAGCAAAGCCTATTTTGTTTTTTGCGTTACAGGCCTGCGTAAATCCAGGTGATGAAGTTATCCTACCGGACCCGGGATTTCCTATCTATGAATCGGCCGTTGGTTTTTGTGGAGGTATTCCTAAACCTGTTCCCATAATTGAGAAGGATGATAACTTTACTTTAGATTTGGATATTTTGGAAAGGAGTATTTCTCCAAAAACTAAGGCAGTTATACTTAATTCGCCCCATAACCCTACTGGTGGAATAATACCCGAGAAGGATTTACAAATTATAGCTTCACTGGTACGAGATAAGGATATACTTATTATTTCAGATGAAATATATAGTGACATATATTACGAAGAAAAGCCTGTTTCCATCGCCTCTTTCCCTGGCATGAAGGAGAGAACAGTTATTGTAGATGGATTTTCAAAAAGCTATGCAATGACCGGTTGGAGACTTGGGTATGGGATTATGCCTCAAACACTAGCAGAGCACTTTGCTAAACTAGCTGTAAATACTCATTCCTGTACCCCGCCCTTTGTACAGCTCGCAGGTTTGGAAGCGTTACAGAATGGTCAAGATAGCTTGCAAAATATGGTGAGGGAATTTAAAGCGAGAAGAGACATACTGGTTGAAGGATTAAGGAAAATTCCAGGATTCCGCTGTCCTACCCCAAGGGGTGCATTTTATGCTTTCCCGAATGTTGATGACACAGGTTATGACAGTTCAGCGCTTGCAGATAAGCTCCTCAATGAGGGCGGTGTTGCTACCCTCGAAGGAAGTTCCTTTGGGGCTGCAGGTAAGGGCTATTTAAGGCTTTCTTATGTCAATTCTCAGGAATACATTTACCGGGCCATTGAGAAGATTGAAAAGGTTATTTTAAACAATAGAAAGAAACAAATCATGTAAAAAGAGCGTGTTAGTGCTAACTGGCATAGGTCAAACCAAATACTAGGGACAAAGGCGTTTTTAAAGTCTAACCAGGGCAACGGCGCCCTCAATTCAGCCAGTAGAATAGGTCTGGGTTGAGGGCGTTTTCCATTTTTGGATTCTGTGGTCGATAGGTTTCTGTGGATAACATCCAAAAAGATTTGCTAGTACTATACGGACGCATTACGTTTATTTACATTCTGAAAAAAGAAGACTAAATTTAAACTTATTAAAAAGGAAAACTTTACTTTTGTGACGAATTAGTAATACGATTTTATTTCACTTGGCTTGGCATTGCTTTTAAAAAATCAGATACAATAGCTTAATGCAAAAAGTACTGATGAAAGTAGGGTTTGTTTATGTAGGTCCCGTAGGAGACGCTGGCTGGACCTATGCCCATGACCAGGGAAGAAAGTACATGGTAGAACAGCTACCCTACCTGGATGAAAGTGATACACTTGTTGTAGAATCAGTACCTGAAAACGCCGATGCGGAAAGGGTACTGACAGACCTTGCAGAAAAGGGCTGTAAAGTAATCTTTGCAACAAGCTTTGGCTATATGGACTATGTAATAAATGTAGCAAAAAGATATCCCGATGTAGTATTTATGCACTGTTCAGGCTATAAGACAGCAGAAAATGTAGGCACATACTTTGGAAGGATGTACCAGCCGCGCTACTTAACCGGTCTGATAGCAGGGATGAAAACAGAAAGCAACCTGATAGGGTATGTGGCGGCACACCCGATTCCGGAGGTAATCAGGGGAATAAATGCCTTTACATTAGGTGTAAGGGCGGCCAATCCGGAAGCAGAAGTTAAAGTAGTATGGACAAACACTTGGTATGACCCGGCAGCAGAAAAGGAAGCGGCATTAAGTCTTCTTGATGCGGGAGCAGATGTCATAGCCCAGCACCAGGACACTCCCGGGCCGCAGCAGGCAGCGCAGGAGAGAGGGGCCTTTGGCATAGGGTACAACACAGATATGCGCGACTTTGCTCCCGAGGCAAACATGACATCACCTGTCTGGAACTGGGGGCCGTATTATGTAGAAGTAGTGGAAGCAGTTAAGAACGGTACCTGGAAGAGCGAACAGTACTGGGGCTCCATTGCAGACGGTGTAGTAGGTGTAGGAGCGTATAATGAAGATCTTGTACCTGAAGAAGCCAAGAAGCTGGTAGAAGAAAAACTGGCCCTTATGAAGTCGGGAGAACTTGAAGTATTTGCAGGGCCCATCAAGGATCAGGAAGGAAACGTCAAGGTAAAAGAGGGAGAAAGCTTATCTGATGAAGAAATGCTGGGTATGGACTGGTTTGTAGAAGGTGTAAAGGGTAATATACCCAAGTAAAGGAGATCTTACATCTGGAAATACCTTGTACCACTATCTAATCCCGGCACTTTATGTGCCGGGTACAACAATTATTGGGAATTAATCATTGATAAAAGTCCCTTGCAATTTTTCACAAGGGATTTTTAAATTTCCGCGATTATTTTCCTAAATACAAAAAATTATTCCAAGAAAAAGGAATTTTATTATTAATATAGAATATGTAGAATTGTAAGACAACTAATTGTATGACAATTAATTGCATATCATGCGACAAAAATGTCGTTAGGGGTGACTATTATGGCTGACTCTACACTGGTTAGTATGCGGGGGATTACCAAGACATTTCCCGGAGTACTTGCCAACTCAGATGTCAATTTTGAAGCAAAAAAGGGAGAAATACACGCTTTACTGGGTGAGAACGGTGCGGGTAAAAGTACCTTGATGAACATTTTAACAGGTCTGTACCGGCCTGATGAAGGAGAAATATGGATTAAAGGCGAGAAGGTTGTTTTTCGCTCTCCGAAAGAAGCCATTGCAGCGGGAATAGGTATGGTGCACCAGCATTTTCGCCTTGTGCAACCCTTTACAGTGGCTGAAAATTTAATTCTTGGATCACCTCGCCCGGGAAGAATCTTGAATATGAAACAAGTTGAAAAGGAAATAACCTCTATTTCAAAAAAATTTGGACTGGAGGTTGACCCTAGGGCCAAAATTTGGCAGCTTTCGGTTGGTGAGCAGCAGCGAGTTGAAATTATAAAAATGCTCTACAGGGGCGCTGATATTTTAATTTTAGATGAACCTACTGCAGTTTTAACTCCCCAGGAAGTAAAGGAACTTTTTAAGACCTTAAGAATGATGGCTGATGAAGGACGTGCTGTAATAATTATTACCCATAAGTTACATGAAGTGATGGCAGTTGCCGATAGGGTAACAGTTTTACGAGGCGGTAAGTATATAGGAACAGTTAATAAAAAAGAAACTACCAAGCAAGAGCTCACAAAAATGATGGTAGGGAGAGAGATAGAATTATCGTCTAATCAGGATGACTATAATCCGGGAGAAGATGTCCTCATCCTGGAAAATATAAATGCTCTCAATGATAAAGGCTATCCTGCCTTAAAAAATGTCAACCTCACTGTCAAAGAAGGAGAAATCCTCGGAATTGCCGGGGTGGCGGGAAACGGTCAAAGAGAACTGGCGGAAGTGGTAACAGGCCTGAGGGAAATACAAAGCGGTACTTTGAAAATAAACAGCAAACAGTACTGTAATTGTTCTCCCCTTGAAATTATTGATGCAGGCGTAGCACACATTCCCGAAGACAGGCTTGGAATGGGCTTGGTTCCCAGCCTGGGGGCAGTTGAAAACATAATGCTTAAGGAATACAGAAAGAAAGAGATGAACAAAGGCTTATTTTTAAACCATAAATTACTTAAAAAGAAAACCGGCGAGTTGATAGAGGAATTTGGGGTGAAGACAGCCAGTATTGATTCTCCGGTCAAACTAATGTCGGGAGGTAACCTGCAGAGGCTGTTGATTGCACGTGAAATATCCTGCCAGCCCAAATTTATAGTTGCCTCTTACCCTGTCAGGGGATTGGATGTAGGGGCCATTGAGGCGGTTCACAGGATCTTGCTGGAGCAGAGAAAGGCAGGTGCTGCAATTCTTCTTATTTCAGAGGACCTGGAAGAGATTTTTGCACTGGCAGATAGAATTGCGGTACTTTATGAGGGAGAAGTAATGGGAGTTATTAGAACTTCTGAAACTACTGTGGAAGAAATAGGTTTAATGATGGCCGGTAGTAGGGAAGGAGAGAAAGTATCATGAGCGTTCCACAAATAGCAAAAAAAGAACAGGGCTTTAGAGTAACGTTGGAAAAACGAGGAACAACTCCTTACTTGATACATTTTCTGGTCCCGGTTTCATCAGTAGTGGCAGCCCTCTTGGTGGGTGCAATATTTTTAAAGGCAACCGGTCATAGTCCTCTTGAGATATATGCTATGATGTTCAACGGTGCATTCGGTTCAATGTACGGGATTTCCGAAACCATAGTGAAGGCAATTCCCTTAATGCTGACAGGACTGGGTGTTTCAATAGCTTTTAGAATGCTCCTGTGGAATATTGGAGCGGAAGGACAGCTATATATGGGGGCGTTTGCTGCAAGCTGGGTAGCGCTATTTGCCCCTGATATGCCCGGCTATATTATGCTTCCTTTAATGTTTATTGCGGGATTTCTGGGAGGTGCCCTGTGGGGGCTTTTACCTGCAATCCCCAGAGCTTTTTTGGGGGTAAATGAAACCATAACAACACTTATGCTCAATTATGTAGCGATATTATGGGTCGATTATCTAGTATACGGTCCCTGGAAAGATCCGAAAGGCTTTAATTTTCCTCTAACCGCTCCCTTCAGGGATAGTGCCAGCCTGCCTACCTTTGGTAATTCCCGGGTGCACTTGGGGCTATTATTTGCACTGGCGGCAGTGGTAATAGTTTATGTGCTCCTCAAGCATACCCGCTGGGGCTATGAAATACGAATCATTGGTGAAAGCCAGAATGCTGCACGTTATGCCGGAATGAATATAGGAAAAAACATTCTTCTGGTAATGCTTCTAAGCGGCGGATTGGCAGGACTTGCAGGAATGGCGGAAGTAAGTGGTATCACCCACAGGTTACAGCACGGTATTTCCTCGGGCTACGGTTATACGGCGATTATCATTGCCTGGTTGAGCAAATTGAATCCCTGGGCCATTATAATAGTTTCCTTCCTTTTTGGAGGTTTGCTGGTGGGGGGCTTTTCCATTCAAACCAGCGGTCTGCCTTCTGCAACAGTTTTCATGCTGCAGGGATTAATTCTCTTTTTTGTCCTGGGCGGAGAAATTTTAACCCGTTATCGTATCAAACTTCAAAGGGGGAGGAAATAAGATGGAAAACTCTATAGTTTTATCCATAATGGCCGCAGCAATTATTGCAGGAACGCCCCTTCTTTATGCTGCCCTTGGAGAGATACTGGCTGAAAGGTCGGGTGTCCTGAACCTCGGTGTTGAAGGGATGATGCTGGCGGGTGCTGTTTCCGGTTTCATGGTCACAGTTATGAGTGGAAACAACTGGTTAGGGTTAATATTTGCCATTTTGGCAGGCGGTTTTATGGCGCTGATACATGCCTTTTTGTGTGTTACTTTAAAAGCCAACCAGGTGGTTAGCGGGCTTGCTCTGACTATTTTTGGTACAGGTGTAAGCGGTTACCTGGGTAAGTCGCTAATAGGTATTCCGGCGCCTGTTACCTTTGAAAAAATCCCAATTCCCGTTCTAGCAAAGATACCTGTCTTAGGTCCTGTTTTATTTAATCATGATGCCCTTGTTTATATTTCATATATCTTGGTGCCGTTAATCTGGTTTTTCCTCTACCGGACCAATGCAGGGCTCAAGCTCCGCTCTGTAGGTGAAAATCCTGCAGCCGCAGATGCGGTTGGTGTAAATGTCTTTTTAACCAGGTATGTCTATGTAATAGTAGGTGGGATGCTGGCAGGTATCGGTGGCGCTTATCTTTCCCTTGCATATGCTCCTACCTGGCTTGAACACATGACAGCAGGTAGAGGTTGGATTGCAGTGGCTCTGGTAATATTTGCTGTTTGGGACCCTGTTCGTGCACTTATAGGAGCGTATATTTTTGGTGGAGTTGATGCACTGGGCTTCAGGCTCCAGGCGATGGGTATCATGATTCCCTCCTTTTTCCTGAAGATGCTGCCTTATATATTTACAATTGTTGTTTTAATCCTGGCCACAAGAGAAACTCACAAGAAGCGGGTCGGAGCTCCCGGTTCCTTAACTTTGCCATATGATCGGGAGGAAAGATAATAACTGTGCAGCTCCCTTGCAAATTTTGCAGGGGATTTGCTATTTCTGAGATGATAGGGTCTTAATTGTTTTCTACTTCAAAAAAATCTAAAAATTTTTCTTAAACATAGAGGAAATTTTGACTGGAAATAGAATATGTATAATTGTAAGACAACTAATTGTTAAATAACTTATTTTAATAAAGGTGGTGAATATAAAATGAGAAAACCACTTTATATGGAAGTTGCTGAAGAAATTAAAAGAAGAATTAGTGAGGGGATTTACAAACCTCAAGAGAAGCTCACATCAGAGCCTGTTCTGGCAGAAGAGTTGGGGGTTAGTAGAGGGACTTTGCGGGAAGCGCTTACCAGCCTGGAAAATGAAGGAATAATATCAAGGAAACATGGTAAGGGGTCCTTTGTAAATAAAAACCCTGATAAAGTTTTGGCCGGTATTGAGAGATTAGATAACCTGGTAAGTACCATCAGGCAGGCAGGGCACGTTGCACAGGATAAAGTGCTTAATATAGATGAAATTAGCATTGAGCCTAAAATTGCAGAAATGCTCGAAGTGGAACCCGGAACTAAAGGGTATGTTATTGAGAGCTTGCGCTTTTCTGATGATGTTCCGGTCATTTATTGTTATGACGTTTTACCGGGGGGATTGATTGATAATAAAGATTTGTTAAAGGCAAGATACCGTTGCGAATCCCTGACAGATTTTTTTGATAATCATACCAAATATCATCCCCAAAAATTTGTTGCTACTGCCAATGCGCTGTTACCTCCCAAAAGAGTGGAGGAATTATTAAATGTAGCTTCCACTCAGCCTATGATTTATCTTGAGGGAGTTATGTATGATGATAACGATACCCCGATTAATTATGGTTACCAGTATTATCGAGGAGATAAGTACCAGTTTAAACTGGTTAGAAGCAGATAAATTTTTTATCTAAAAATTTCAAGGCAGCTTTGAGATAGGGGGAATTGTCCATGGGAAGGAAATTAACTTACAAAAGGAAGGGGAGTTTGTTATGAATCTTGATTTCAAAAGAATTCTTGAAAAGGCAGAAGAATATAAGCCGGAAATGACCAAATTTTTAAGAGACATGATTGCTATTCCAAGTGAAAGTTGTAATGAAGAGAAGGTTATTTTAAGAATAAAAGAGGAAATGGAAAAAGTAGGATTTGACAAGGTGGAAATAGACCCCATGGGTAATATTTTGGGTTATATCGGACACGGCAAGCATGTAATTGCAATGGATGCCCATATTGACACAGTGGGAATAGGTGAAATTGACAACTGGGACTGCGACCCATATGAAGGCTATGAAGATGGTGATGTGATTTGTGGTAGAGGCGCCAGTGATCAGGAAGGCGGAATGGCTTCAATGGTCTATGCCGGAAAAATCATTAAAGATTTGGGATTAGAAGATGATTATACATTAATCGTTACCGGTACCGTACAGGAAGAAGATTGTGATGGTTTGTGCTGGCAATATATTATCAATGAAGATAAGATTAGACCGGAATTTGTTGTGAGTACAGAGCCAACGTCCTGTAACATTTACAGAGGACAAAGAGGAAGAATGGAAATTAAGGTAACAACTCGTGGTGTAAGCTGTCACGGTTCAGCTCCAGAAAGAGGAGACAATGCTATCTATAAAATGGCTCCTATTATTATGGAACTGAGAGCCCTGCATGAAAACTTGAAAGACGATGAATTTTTAGGAAAGGGCAGCCTGACAGTTTCTGAAATTTTCTTTAGTTCACCATCACGATGCGCAGTAGCAGACGGTTGTACAATTTCCATAGATAGAAGACTAACAGCTGGGGAAACATGGGAATATGCTCTGGAGCAAATTAGAAACTTGCCTGCAGTTAAAGAAGCGGGTGCGGAAGTTTCCTTATATACTTACGAAAAACCTGCTTATACAGGGCTGGTTTATCCAACTGAATGCTATTTCCCGAGCTGGGTGCTTCCTGAAGATCATCCTGCATGCCAGACATTGGTGGAATCTTATAAAGGACTTTTTGATGAAGAGCCGCTGGTAGATAAATGGACTTTCTCCACAAATGGAGTTTCAATTATGGGAAGGTATGGTATTCCTGTTGTTGGCTTTGGACCGGGACATGAAGATCAAGCTCATGCCCCAAATGAAAAAACTTGGAAGAGCGAATTGGTTAAGGCGGCAGCAATGTATGCGGCTATTCCATTAATGTATGTAAAAAAATATGCTAAATAGCTTTTTAAACAACCTTAAAAAAACAAAAATCATGAGGAGGATTTAGCTATGCAAACAATTTTCCGTGGTAAGCACTTCATCAGTCTGCAAGATTTCACTAAAGAAGAAATTGACACAATGCTGGAGGTATCTATTGACCTCAAGAAAAAATTTGCAATGGGCGTACCTACGCCATATCTCCAAAACAAAACTATGTTCCTGATGTTCTTTGAACAATCAACCAGAACCAGAAACTCAATGGAGGCAGGAATTGCACAATTAGGCGGACACGCCAACTTCCTTGATACAAGTACTATGCAAATCTCCCATGGAGAAAGCGCCAAAGATACGGCAATTATACTTTCCCGTTTCGGCCATGCCATTGCCTGCCGTTATTGTAACTGGGGAATTGGTAATAAGTACTTGAATGAAATGGCAAAATGGTCAACTGCTCCGATCATGAACTTGCAGTGTGATCTTTACCATCCCTTCCAGGCTCTGGCTGATTTAATGACTATGAAGGAAAAACTTGGTGACTTGAAACGTATAAAGGTTTCTATTATCTGGGCCTATGCGGAAAGCCATAAGAAACCGATTTCCGTACCTGTATCCCAGGTCCTTTTATTCCCACGCTATGGCATGGATGTGGTACTTGCCCATCCAAAAGGTTGGGAGCTGCCTGATTGGGTGATTGAAAAGGCAAAAGCAAATGCTGCTAAATTTGGCGGGACTGTTACTGTCACAAATAACGAAGAAGAAGCTTATGAGGGCGCTCATATAGTTATTCCTAAGAACTGGGGAAGCTGGGTAACTGACCAGAGCGAAACCGTCGTTGATGATAAGCTTGTTGCCCATAAGAGCTGGAAGTGTACAGAAGCTAAAATGGCTCTTGCTGATAAAGAAGTTATGTATATGCATGCACTTCCTGCTGATAGAAATAATGAAGTAGAAGATTCAGTAATCGACGGGCCGCACTCCATAGTTTATGATGAAGCCGAAAACCGTTTGCATACAGCAAAAGCTGTTATGACACTACTGATGGGTGGAAGATAATAATAATTGTGAGAGTCAAGTTAGTAACTAAAAGGCGGTGGACATATTGGAAAAAACAATAGTTCTTGCGCTGGGAGGTAATGCAATATTACAGCCGGGGCAAAAGGGAACTTATACGGAACAACTGGAAAATGTGCAGAAAACTTGCACTTCGATTGCTGAGCTTTTGGATAATGGCTATCAGATCGTTATTACCCACGGCAATGGACCCCAGGTGGGAAATATTGCAACTCAGCAAATTGCAGCAAGGGATAAAGTGCCGCCTATGCCTCTAGACATTTGTGGGTCACAGACCCAGGGATTTATGGGTTACATGATACAGCAGAGTTTGGGCAACATCCTGAGGGAAAGGGGAGTCAACCGCCCGGTTGTCTCCCTGGTAACCCAAGTTTGTGTTTCTGAAGATGACCCGGCTTTTAAAAGGCCCACGAAACCGGTAGGCGGTTTTGTTTCAAAAGAGGAAGCGGAAAAGATCATGGCAGAGACAGGGGAAAAATGGGTGGAAGACAGCGGCCGCGGTTGGAGGAAAGTTGTATACTCTCCCAAACCGCTCGAGATAGTTGAGATGCCGGTAATAAAAACACTTATCAAATCCGGTGCCATAGTAATAAGCTCCGGGGGTGGTGGAATTCCTGTTATTAAAAAAGACGGAAAGCTTCAAGGTGTAGAGGCTGTTATAGACAAGGATAGGGCTGCAAGTTTAATGGCAAGACAGCTTGCTGCTGATATGCTGGTCATTTTAACTGACGTACCCAGGGTGGCAATAAATTACGGAAAACCGGACCAGAGATTTTTAGATAGACTCACAATTTCTGAAGCTGAGAAGTTCTTAAAGGAAGGTCATTTTGGGGAGGGCAGTATGCTGCCAAAGGTTGAGGCTGCCATTTCCTTTGCCGGCACAGGTAAAGAGGCTGTGATAGCTTCTTTGGACCAGGTAAAGGAAGCGATAGAAGGTAGCGCCGGAACCAGATTCCAGCCATCAAAAACATACTCATCAGTATCTTAAAAGAAATTATAGAAAAAGTAAATATGAAATATTTATAAATTAGGTTCCTAAGGAGAAAAAAGTAGTAGTCTATTAAAAAACATTAAAGGAGGCGTGTAAATGTCTGAAAAAACCTTAGTAAATCGAGTGGTGGAACCGGTGTACGATGTTGAAGATAAGCCGCCGTTAAAAGAGGCGGTCCCGCTGGGGATTCAGCATGTCCTGGCAATGTTTGCAGGCAATATAACGGTACCCATTATAATTGCGGGCATCCTCGGAATGACGGTAGGAGAAAAGGCGTTCTTAATCCAGAGTGCAATGCTGGTGGCCGGAATAGCCACTTTGGTGCAGGCCAATCCAATTGGCCCTGTAGGTGCTCGCCTGCCGGTAGTGCAGGGTACCAGTTTTGGATTTTTACCTACATGTATTTCCATCGGAAAACAGTTTGGCCTTTCGGGAATACTGGGAGCGGCGTTTATCGGCGGCTTCTTTCAGATGATTTTAGGAGCTTTTTTGAAAACTGTTCGCAGGTTTTTCCCGCCGCTGGTAACGGGTACTGTAGTTTTAACCATAGGTTTGTCCTTGCTTCCAACGGGAATAAAATATGCTGCAGGCGGTGTTGGCGCCAAAGATTTTGGTGATCCTTCCAACCTCTTTTTAGCATTCGTTGTTCTAGTTACGGTAATAGCATTTCACCAGTATGCCAAAGGAATATTTAGTGCGGCTTCCATCCTGATAGGAATTGTTGTAGGCTATATTGTAGCTGTCTTTATGGGTAAGATCGACTTTACCCCTGTAATGGAAGCGGCCTGGTTTTCATTTCCGACCCCCCTTAAGTTTGGCATGACATTTCACCCTACGGCAATATTTGCAATGCTCATTATGTATATAGTCACAACTGTAGAAACTGTAGGAGATATTTCCGGAATTACAATGGGTGGTGCAGGACGAGAGGCAACTGACCGTGAACTTTCAGGCGGTATTATAGCCGATGGATTTGGTTCCTCATTTGCTGCCCTTTTTAATGCACTTCCAAATACTTCCTACAGCCAGAACGTTGGACTGGTTTCCTTTACAGGTGTCATGAGCCGTTATGTTGTTACACTTGGAGCCATCTTTCTAATCCTTTCGGGGCTACTCCCCAAATTAGGTGCAATAATTGCCGTTATGCCGCAAGCCGTCCTTGGAGGCGCTGCCATTGTGATGTTTGCAATGATTGCAACTTCCGGTATAGTCCTCTTAAGCCAGGAAAGCCTTAACAGGCGTAATCTCCTTGTAATAGCCGTTTCACTGGGCTTAGGATTAGGTTTTGGCAGCGTACCTGATGCACTTAAATTTTTCCCGGAATGGTTCAAAATGATTTTTGCCGGTTCGGGAATAGTTGTAGCCTGCCTGGTGGCACTGGTTCTTAATATTATCCTTCCCAAAGATAAATCTGCAAGTGAATCGGAAAATCGGAACGTTAACGCATAGCTCCCAGCTTAAAAAATATCACAAGGAATTATGACTAAACTCTTGAATAGTTTTGTAAAAGGAATTTTTTGTTAAGGAATTTGAGGTGGTTAAATGGCAAAGCAAGTTAGGCTCACAATTAACGGTGAGAAATATACAGTTGAAGCTTCGCCTAATATGACCCTTTTGAAATATTTGAGGGAAGAATTAGGACTCATGGGGGCGAAAAACGGCTGCGGTAAAGGTCATTGCGGAACCTGTACGGTAATTATAGACGGAAAAGCTAAAAGGTCCTGTGTGGTAAAGCTTTCCGGGCTCGATGGAGCTCAAATAGAAACTATAGAAAACCTTGCTAAAGAAGGGGAGTTACATCCCCTGCAGCAGGCTTTTATTAAAACAGGCGCCATTCAATGCGGCTTTTGCACTCCTGGGATGATAATGGCTGCAAAGGCGCTCCTGGATAAAAATTTAGATCCTACTGACGAAGAAATTAAAGATGCATTAAAATACAATCTGTGCCGCTGTACAGGCTATGTGGCAATAATTGAAGCAGTAAAACTAGCAGCTGCTGTAATGAGGGGAGAGGAAAAAATCCAACAAGAAAAAGTTTCAGGCGCTGTCGGGGTTTCTGTGCCTAGAAATGATGCAATCAAAAAGGTAACAGGATACCCTCTTTTTACAGATGATATGAAGCTCCCTGAAATGCTTTATGGTAAACTCTTCTTAAGTGAACATCCCCATGCTAAAATTAAGGCAGTCAATACTGCCGAAGCAGAAAGCATGCCTGGTGTTGCTGCTGTACTTACAGCCAAAGATATCCCCGGAAGAAACGGTTTTGGGCTCTTAAATCCCAACCAGCCGGTTCTTGCCGAAGAAAAGGTGCTCTATGTAGGAGATCCCATAGCAGTTGTTTATGCAGAAACACCGGAAATAGCAGAAGAAGCTGTAAAAAAAATTAAGGTCGATTATGAACTGCTTCCCGGAGTATTTACACCTCAAGAAGCATTGGGTGAGAATGCTCCTAGCCTTCATCCCGATGGAAACATATTGAGCCATACAAAGGTCAGGAAAGGAAATGTTGAAAAAGGCTTTAATGAAGCAGATATTATCGTTGAAGGGGATTACAGTGTCCCCTTTGTAGAGCATGCCTATATGGAACCGGAATCGGGTCTGGCTAGCATTGACGATGACGGAGTGATTACCCTCTGGAGCTCAAGCCAGGGGTCTTACGCATTTAGGGATATGGTGGCTGCTTCACTGGATCTTCCGCCGGAAAAGGTCAGGGTAATTTACAATCCTGCAGGAGGCGCCTTTGGCGGCAAAGAAGAACCGACGGTACAGATTCACTGTGCCCTTGGCGCTTTAAAAACGGGACGTCCCGTCAAAATGACCCTGACAAGGGAAGAGTCAATACGAATGTCAACTAAAAGGCATGCTGAAAAAATGCACTACAAGGCGGGTGTTACCAGGGAAGGGAAACTGGTTGCCTTTGAAGCGGATGTGATTGCAGACACCGGCGCCTATGATTCCCTTGGAAAGCCTGTAGTATTCCGTTCCGGTGTGGTAACGGCGGGTCCCTATTCCATACCAAATGTAAAGATAGATTCCAGGGGAGTTTACACAAATAACCCGCCGGGAGGAGCCTTCAGGGGCTTTGGAAGCACCCAGGTGGCTTTTGCTGCAGAAGTACACATGGATATTTTAGCAAGAAAAATAGGCATGGATCCCTTTACAATTAGAGAGATAAATGCTCTGGAAACCGGTAAAGAGACGGTAACAGGTCAGGTATTGGGCCCCGGAGTAGGTTACAAGGAAACACTTCAAGCTGTCAAGGAAGCCCTGGAAAAAGAAATTAAGAAGTATAAAGCTACTCCCGGGAAAAAGATTGGTGTTGGAGTGGCCAGTTCATATAAAAATGTCGGTATTGGTTCCGGTAAGAGTGACAAAGCGGGAGCAATAGTTGAATTAAGCCCTGATGGTAAGCTGTTTCTTAAGGTTGGAGCTGCAGAAATGGGTCAGGGTTCAGATACGGTAATGGCCCAGCTAGCATCTCAAACCACAGGTATCCCCTATGAAGAATTTAATGTGATAAGCAACGATACTTTTCAGACCCCCGATGGTGAAGTAACTACAGCTTCAAGGCAAACCTTTGTTTCCGGAAATGCTGTGGTAGCTGCTGCTGCGAACTTCATTTCAGAGCTGAAGGAGTTGTTGAAGGAATCCTTCGGGTGGCAGGGAGAGAAGCTGACCTTTGCAGTGGGAGAAATTAGGAATGGGAACGGCAGAAGAATTGCTACCTGGAAGGATGTGGCGGGGCACTGTAAAAAGAAAGGGATTACATTAAAAGAAGAATATACCTATGTTGCTCCTAAGACTTACCCCTTGCCTGACAATTGCGACCACAAGCCTGGTGAGGATCCTGAAAAATACAATATCCATTTTGCCTATTGTTTTGGAACCCAGGCTGCTATAGTTGAAGTGGATGAAAACACAGGAGAAGTCAAGGTACTCAAAATAATTACTGCAACAGACGTAGGAAGAGCCATTCATCCCCAGATGGTTAAAAACCAGATTGAAGGCGCTGTTGTAATGGGATTGGGTTACGGTCTTTCCGAAAGATTTGTTGTAGAACATGGCCGGGTGGTTACGGATAATTTAAGAAAGCTTGGAGTTCCGAGGATTAATGTCGTACCAGAAATAGATGTAAAAATTGTAGAAGTTGAACAACCGGATGGCCCCTTTGGAGCCAAGGGTATGGGAGAATTGCCAATTAACCCCACTGCTCCTGCCATTATAAATGCAATTTATGATGCGGTTGGCGTGAGGATTACAGAGCTGCCGGCAACCAGGGAGAAAATATTGAAGGCATTACAAGAGAAGCAGGGTTAAATTAAGTCAAAATGGGGTTTAAAGTGTATGGTGATTCTTTCCTATAAATTTTTTTAGGAGGTGCCAAGTTATGCTTTTAGTTGCCAATGGTACCGTAATTACCTTGGGAAAAAGCTGCAAAGTAATTGAGAACGGTGCGGTTGCCGTAGAAGGCGACATCATCAAGGAAGTTGGCAAAACAGCTGAACTTCGTCAGAAGTATTCTGATGCAGAGTATATTGACGCTGAAGGCAGATTAATAATGCCCGGAATGATCAACACCCACATGCATTTTTACAGTACCTTTGCCAGGGGGCTGGCATTACCGGAACCGCCTGCTAATTTTGTAGAGATACTGGAGAAGCTCTGGTGGAAGCTGGATAAAAAGCTAACCTTAGAAGATGTCTACTACAGCGCCCTGATTCCTTTAATTGATTGCATTAAAAACGGGACTACCACTGTCTTTGATCATCATGCCAGCTTTGGTGCCATTACCGGAAGTCTGGATGAAATTAATAAAGCATGCACTGAGGCTGGGCTACGCACCTGCTTGTGTTATGAAGTTTCCGACAGGGAAGGTAAGGAAAAGGCGCTTGAAAGTATAGAGGAAAACAGGAGATTTATCAAAAAGTGTCAGGAAAATGATGACCCCATGACAAAGGCTACCTTTGGATTACATGCATCCCTGACGCTTTCGCCCGAAACACTTGCCAAGTGTGCCGAAGTTGCAAGCGAGCTTGGAATAGGGGTCCATATCCATACAGCTGAAGGGATACGGGACGTGGAAGATTCTCTGGATAAATACGGCATGCGGGTAGTTGAAAGGCTAAGGAAATATGAACTCTTAGGCCCCAGGACGATAGCCGCCCACTGTGTTCATGTCAATGATGATGAAATAAGGATACTGGCGGAAACAGATACCAATGTTGTTCACAATCCTGAATCCAATATGGGAAATGCCGTGGGCTGTGCCCCCGTCATAAAAATGCTGAAAAATGGTGTGCGTGTTGGTATGGGTACAGATGGATTTACCAGTGATATGTTTGAAGGAATTAAAGTTGCAAATGTTCTTCATAAGCATGACCAGGGTGATCCAAGCGCTTCCTGGGCAGAAGTCCCCCGGATGATTTTTGAAAATAACAGCGCCATTGTAAAAAACTTCTATGACAAGCCTCTGGGAGTACTGGAACCGGGAGCCTATGCGGATATCATTACTATTGATTACAATCCCGCAACTCCTTTGACGGCAGACAGCTTTTATCCCCACCTGTTATTTGGAGTAAGCGGTGCAATGGTTAATACAACAATAGTAGCAGGTAAGGTTCTTATGCAAGATCGTAAGCTGAAAGGAATTGATGAAAAGGAAGTAGCTGCAAAGGCAAGGGAGTTAGCTGCTAAGTTGTGGGAAAGATTTTAAAAGTTGGTGTGATGAGCGTATGAAAAAATTTACTGTATATAGCCCCAAAAATTTAGATGATGCACTACGGTGTCTAAAAACAGCAACTGGTCAAACAAAGCTGCTGGCCGGAGGTACTGATTTTGTAATTCAGCTCAGGGAAGGCTCAATTACTCCCGATACGGTAATAGATATTTCAGGTGTACAGGAACTGAAATGCATTAAAGAAGAAGATGGATTTTTAAAGATAGGAGCTGCCTGTACCTTTACACAAATCTCTGAAAGCAATTTAGTACAACAAAAAGCATTTTGCCTGGCACAGGCCGCATCCGAAGTAGGTTCGGAGCAAGTTAGAAATGCAGGAACAATTGGAGGAAATATTGCCAACGCGTCGCCAGCGGCTGACTCCTTACCGGCCCTTGTAGCTTTAAATGCTGAAGTAACAATTGTTGACGCAAATGGGAAAAGTCGCAGCATACCGGTTGAAAAAGTTTCTGCCGGGGTAGGGAAAAATAACCTTGTAGCAAATGAAATAATTACAGAAATTAATATTCCGCTTTTAGGTGAAGATTGGAGGACTGCATTTTGTAAACTGGGAAGGCGAAAAGCGCTGGCAATAGCAAGGATAAATATGGCTTTAGTTGTGAGGTTCGACGAATCAGCCGGTTTAATTAAAGATGCCAGGATAGCGCTGGGGGCTGTAGGTACAGTTGCTTTCAGAACCCAAAAGGCAGAAGGAATCCTGGTGGGAAATAAGCCTTCACGGGAACTTATGGAAAAATTTGCAGAAACAGTTTCTACGGTAGTTGAGGAATCCATTCCGACGCGTTCATCAATGCCATACAAGAGAACAGCTGTTAAGGGATTGGCGTTTGATATATTTGAAAAACTTTTCTCCGATTCCTTAAAGAAATAAATTAAATTCAGTTAAGTACAGGGAGGAAGGATATAACATATGAGCCTTCTCATCAAAAATGCCACTATAGTAACAATGAATTCCGCTAGGGAAGTTTTTGAAGGAAATGTAGCAGTTGAAAAGGACAGGATAGCCTATGTAGGTGTAGAAACTCCTGATGCAGATGAGGTTATTGATGCTTCAGGCAAACTTTTAATACCGGGTTTAATTCAAACCCACATCCATCTCTGCCAAACACTCTTTAGAGGACAGGCGGATGATTTGGAACTCCTTGACTGGTTAAAACTAAAGATTTGGCCGCTGGAAGGGTCCCATACCCCGGAATCCATTTACACTTCCGCCCTTTTAGGATGTGGAGAGTTGTTCAAGGGAGGAACAACTTCAATTGTAGATATGGGTACTGTCCATTACACTGATGAAGTGATTACTGCAATTAAGGAAACTGGAATGCGAGCCATAGTAGGTAAAGCTATGATGGACCATGGTGATGATGTACCTGACGCCTTAAGTGAAACTACAGAAGATTCATTGCAGGAAAGTATAGATCTCTTAGAAAAATGGAACGGTGCAGAAAACGGTCGTATTACCTATGCCTTTACCCCTCGTTTTGCAGTATCCTGCAGCGATAAACTCCTCAGGGAGGTTGCTAAACTTGCAAGGCAATACGATGTACCTGTCCATACCCATGCATCTGAAAACAGGGGTGAAATAGAGCTGGTTCAGAAAGAGAGAGGGATGCGCAATGTAGTCTACCTGGATGATGTGAGACTGACTGATAGCCACCTCTTACTGGCTCACTGTATCTGGTTGGATGAGCAGGAGATGAATATTATTCAGGACAAAGGAGTACATGTATTGCATTGCCCATCCTGTAATCTGAAGCTCTCTTCCGGGATTGCAAAAATACCTGAAATGCTTGAGAAGGGTATTTCAGTTTCCATAGGGGCAGATGGGGCACCATGCAATAACAACCTTGATATGTTTAAGGAGATGCATTTGGCTGCCCTTATTCAAAAACCGCTTCATGGCCCTACAGTAATGCCTGCTCGGAAGATTTTTGAGATAGCTACATTGGGTGGGGCAAAGGCTATGGGTATGGAAAATCAAATTGGAAGCATAGAGGTAGGTAAAAAGGCTGACCTAGCATTAGTCTCACTGCAGGGGCTGCACTGTACTCCGACAGAAGAGGTAGATGTTTACTCGCAACTGGTATACCAGTGCAAAAGTTCCGATGTGGTAATGACAATGGTTGACGGGCGAATAGTTATGAAGGACAGGGTATTAACGACCATTGAGGAAGAAACATTGGCAAAAAGGTGTAATGAGCAGATTAAGAAAGTCAAGAAAAGTGCAGGAATTATGTAGCAAACCGGTATTGAAGGAGGGGGCCCATGGGGAAAATCGCAATTAAAGTTACTGTAAACGGTAAAAAGTATGACTTAGAGATAGATCCCCGCCTTAGACTTATTGATCTTTTAAGGGATGAGCTGCGCTTAACGGGTACAAAGGAAGGGTGCGGTGAGGGAGAATGTGGAGCATGTACGGTGCTTTTAAATGGTGCTCCGGTCAACTCCTGCTTAGTAATGGCATTTCAAGCTGACGGGAAAAAGGTCCTGACAATTGAGGGCTTGGGAAGTGAAGAAAAAATGCATCCCATTCAAGAAGAGTTTTTAAAACAGGGAGCGGTGCAGTGCGGTTACTGCACCCCGGGCATGGTTCTCTCAGCTTATTCATTACTTAAGAAGAACCCGCAGCCTGCCAGGGAGGAAATAAAGAAATACCTTGCAGGCAATCTCTGTCGCTGTACGGGTTACGATAAAATCATTAAGGCTGTGGAAAGCGCTTCTCAAAAAGGGGTGAGCAGGGATGACTAATGTAGTAGGAAAAAGCCCCATCAAAGTTGACGGCAGGGAGAAGGTTCGGGGACGTGTACAATTTCCTGCGGATTTATATAAAAACGGTGCACTCTATGGAGGGTTAAAGAGAATACCCGTACCGTGTGCTGACATACTTAGCATAGATACCTCAGAGGCAGAAAAAGTGCCCGGAGTGAAGGCGGTCTTAACTGCTGCAGACATACCGGGCCTGAATGCCCAGGGTGTTTTATTTACCGATATGCCTGTAATAAGCAGTAAAAAGGTGCGCTCCGTAAATGATATTGTAGCTTTAGTGGCTGCTGAAAATGAGGATTCTTTACAGGAGGCGCTCGGAAAAATTAAGATAGAATACCGGGAAACAACAGGTGTCTTTGACCCAATAGAAGCAATGAACCCGGATTCCCCCCTAGTGCATTCCGATAGGGAAAGCAATATTCTCTATCATGTTAAAATCGCCAAAGGTGATGTGGAGTCAGCTTTTGAAAAATCAGCAGTTATTATAGAAGATACCTATAAAACTCCGACTGTGGAGCATGCATTTTTGCAACCGGAGGCGGCGCTTGCTTATCTTGATGAAAGGGGGCATGTGGTAATCCATACGGCAACTCAGTACCCCCACTGGGACAGAGCAGAAATAGCCAGAAGCCTCAATCTTCCTTTACACAAGGTAAGGGTTGTTACGACTGCTGTCGGCGGGGCCTTTGGCGGCAGGGAAGATATGACCCTCCAGGTCAGGTTATGCCTCTTAGCTTTAAAAACCGGCCGTCCCGTCAAAATGGTCCTTGATAGAGAAGAATCCTTCCATATTCACTGTAAAAGGCATGCAATGACAATGCGCTATAAGACCGGCGCCGATAAAAGTGGCAGGCTTACCGCAGTGGAGGCGGAAATCATTGGAGATACGGGTGCGTATGCTTCCTGGGCGCCAAATGTCTTAAGAAAGGCGGCAGTTCATGCAACGGGACCGTATCGTGTGCCAAATGTGAAGGTTGAGTCTTACGCAGTTTATACCAACAACCCTTTTGCAGGCGCCATGAGGGGATTTGGAGCTGCCCAGCCGCCAGTTGCATATGAGGCCCAAATGGATAGAATAGCTGAAGAGTTAGGAATGGACCCGCTGGAAATACGCGCCATTAACTGCTTTCAGGAAGGAGATGTCACAGCTACAGGCCAGATGCTCCATGCAAGTGTAGGATTAACGGAGTGTTTGGACAAAGCAAGCGAGAGGGCTCAAGAAATTTTCAAAGAAAAAGAAAAGGATATCTCCCCTTTTAAAAAGAGGGGGCAAGGAATTGCCTGTACTTTTTACGGTCTGGGTTACGGCAATGGCTTTCCCGATACATCAAGTGCCGTGGTGGAAGTACATGAGGACGGCACTGCCACTGTTCTGACAGGCGCAACTGATGTGGGTCAGGGATCAAATACCGTCTTTGCTCAAATAGCTGCTGAAGAGCTGGGGTTAAAGGTTGATGACGTCACTGTAATCAGTGCAGATACTGATGTTACGCCTGATGCAGGAACTACTGCCGCTACAAGACAGACCTACAATTCAGGGAATGCTGTCAGAATTGCTGCTCGCAAGGCGAAAAAGATTCTCTTTAAGCAGGCAATAAAAGAACTGAATGTCAACACTGACATGGGCCTGGAGGCAAAGGACGGCTACGTTTATGTGAAAACATTCCCACAAAAGAGGATTTCACATTCGGAACTTGCTGCCAAGGCCTATTTAGCCGGACTCAGACCTGTCGGTGAAGGAAACTTCATAGCCCACAGTACACAGCTTGACGAAAATGGGCAGGGTGCTCCTTACTGGCCGTATGCCTTTGGAGTGCAGGTTGTAGAAGTTGTGGTGAATACGCTTACGGGTCAGGTGGAAGTTGAAAACGTTGTGGCGGCCCATGATGTTGGAAAGGCAATAAATAAAACTGCCGTGGAAGGTCAAATAGCAGGAGGAATAGCTCAAGGGTTAGGTTTTGCCCTTACTGAAGAAGTAGAATTAAAGAGTGGAAAAATAAAGAACCCCTTCTTTTCCCGTTACCTGATTCCTACCATGGCGGATATGCCTGATATAGAACCTATCATTGTGGAAGAGCCGGAACCGTCAGGTCCTTACGGTGCAAAGGGAGTTGGCGAGCCGGCCATGCTGCCGACTGCACCGGCAGTCTTAAACGCAATCTATGATGCAATAGGTGTCAGGATAAAGGAGCTGCCTGCAACACCGGAAAAAATATTACGGGCACTGGCAAAGAAAGATTCCGCTAAATAACAGAGAGGATGAGACACCTATGGAAAACGTCAAACACTTAAAATGCATCAAATGCAATGCCACATACCCTGCGAAGCCGGACACATATACCTGTTCACAATGCGGGGGTATTCTGGATGTAAGATATGATTATGAATATATTTCCCAAAAAGTAAATAAGGAAACTTTTAATGCCAGGAAAGAATTTTCCATGTGGCGCTATAGGGAATTTTTACCCATTGAAGAAGAAAGCCCCGTTTCCCCGCTGCGGGTAGGCTGGAGCCCGCTCTATAAGGCAGAGAGGCTGGGAGAAACCCTGGGGCTTAGCTCTCTCTATGTAAAGGATGACGGGCTCAATCCCACTGCATCCCTAAAAGACAGGGCTTCTGCAGTGGCTGTAGTCAAGGCAAAGGAAGCAGGAGCCGATACTGTAGCTTGTTCGTCAACAGGTAACGCTGCTTCTTCACTGGCGGGAAATGCCGCCTCCATGGGGCTTAAAGCATGCATCTTCGTTCCGGGGCGTGCTCCTGAAGGGAAAGTTGCCCAGCTCTTGATTTTCGGTGCAAGGGTGGTAAGTGTTCAGGGTTCCTATGAAGATACCTTCAAGCTTTCAGCAGAGGCAATTGAACGCTGGGGCTGGTACAACAGAAATGCTGCCATCAACCCCTACCTGGTTGAAGGCAAGAAAACTGTAAGCCTTGAGATTGCAGAACAGCTTAACTGGCAGGCTCCTGACTGGGTAGTTGTTTCTGTGGGTGACGGCTGTACAATAGCAGGTGTCTGGAAAGGTTTTAAAGACCTCTACCAGGCCGGGTTAATTGACAGACTTCCAAGGTTGTTAAGTGTGCAGGCCGCAGGCTGCTGCCCGATAAACAGAGCGGTTATGGAAGATAAACCCTGGGAGCCAATGCCTGAGGATACACTGGCAGACAGTATTGCGGTGGGAGTGCCCCGTAATCCCGATAAGGCAATCAATGCAATAAAAGAATCAAATGGATTACCCATTAATGTCAGTGACCAGGAAATTTTGGATGCAATGAAGTTCCTCGGAAATTCCAGCGGAATATTTGGAGAACCGGCAGGCGTTGCCGGATTGGCAGGACTTAAAAAAGCAGTCTCAGAAGGAAAAATATCTCACACTGAAACAGTAGTTAATATCGTTACAGGAAACGGTTTAAAGGATGTGGCAAATGCGGTAAAAGCTGCGGGAGAACCTTTACGTGTTGCTCCCAGCATGGAAGAATTACTACAGGCATTTAAAACAGTTTAAAAATATACCACAAAAATAGAGGAGTGAGATCATGATAGATCTAACCATTAATGAAAAACAACTGCAAAGAACTGTTGAGAGGGCCAAAGAAAAAAATATAATAATCCCAACATTTGAACAGATGAAAAATCCTGAACTCATACCCGAGAAAATTAAGGAAAAACTAAAAGACATCGGCCTGTGGGATGTAAACTCCTTAAACCTCTTCAGAATTACATGGAAAAATGAGCCAGTTAAAGAAGGCGGACTCTATAGTGGGGTCAACTATATTGAGTTACCGGAAGAAATAACCGGAGTTCCGGCAAGAATAATTGCCCTGGCAGGAAAGTGGTTTCCCACGGGCGCCCATAAGGTAGGAGCTACCTTTGGTTGTCTAGTTCCAAGACTTGTTACAGGACAATTCGATCCTACTCATCATAAAGCTGTTTGGCCGTCAACCGGTAATTACTGCCGCGGTGGCGCATATAACTCGCAGCTCTTATCCTGCGAATCTATAGCTATTCTCCCCGAAGGTATGAGCCAGGAGCGTTTTGAGTGGTTGTCCAAGGTAGCCGGAGAAGTAATTGCTACCCCCGGTTGTGAAAGTAACGTAAAAGAAATTTTTGATAAGACATGGGAATTAAGGAGAACAAGGGATAACGTAATGATCTTTAACCAGTTTGAAGAACTAGGTAACCACCTCTGGCACTATGAAGTTACCGGCCATGCCATGGAAGAAGTTTTAAATGAAGTAATGGGACCAAATGATAAATATGCAGGTGTTTGCTTAACTTCAGGTTCCGCAGGCACACTGGGTTGCGGCGATTATCTGAAGGAAGTCTATCCCTTGAGTAAAATAGCAGTAGGCGAGGCTTTACAATGCCCCACACTTTTGGAAAACGGTTATGGTGACCATAGAATTGAGGGTATTGGTGACAAACACGTGCCGTGGATCCATAATGTTAAAAATACTGATATGGTAATTGCAATAGATGATAATGACAGCCTGGGTGTAATTCGTCTATTCAATGAACCGGCAGGTCAGGAATTCCTTAAGGAAGAGCTGGGAGTATCTGAAGATTTAATTGCAAAGCTGCCATGGATAGGCATTTCCGGAGTTGCTAACATCCTAAGCTGCATTAAATTTGCCAAGTATTATGAGCTCACTAAAAATGATGTAGTACTGACCGTCTTAACAGATTCCATGGAACTTTACGGATCAAGACTCAAAGAAATGAGAGAAAGAATGGGTAAATATGAGAAAATTGATGCTGCAGTAGATTATCATAAACATTTATCTGCCATAAAAACTGATAACCTGCAGGAATTAACCTATAAAGATAGAAAACGTATTCATAACCTCAAATATTATACATGGATTGAACAGCAGGGTAAAGAACTGGACGAATTAAATGCCCAGTGGTATGATTATGATAACTACTGGGGAAGCGTACACAAGCAGAAGGACAAAATTGATGAATTAATTAACGAATTTAATGAAAGAACAGGGCTTTTAAAGTAAGTGTAATTTTTAAATCCCGATAGGGTTTGGGAGGTTTTTAAGGTGGAGCTATACCGCCGGTTATATGATGTTTTAAATACTGGCAAAAAGGCAGCGCTTGTTACCATTACCAACTCTTCCAAAAAGGAAGTGGTGGGGGGGAAAATCCTTGTAGATGATTCCGGGATCATTAAAGTCGGGGAAATGTCCAGAGAGGTATTTAAAGTAGCTAAGGAGCTAGCCCAGGAAGTCTTTGCAAAAAATACGCCTTTTTCTCTGGAAAAAAGGGTTTGCGACGGTTTGGATGTAGAGTTTTTTGTGGAGACAATAGCCCCAGCCCCAAAAGCGATACTTTTTGGCGGGGGACACGTTTCATTTGCAGTAGCAGAAATGCTTAATAGAGTGGGTTTTTCCATAACAATAGTTGATGATCGTTCAGAATTTGCGAGTAAAGAAAGATTCCCCTTTGCAGACAAAATATTGTGCTGTAGCTTTCAGGAAGCGATCCAATCCCTGGAGATTGACGGAAATACCTATGTAATTATCATGACCAGAGGGCACTTACACGATTATGAGTGTCTTGCAGGGGTGTTAAACAGTGAAGCCAAATATATTGGAATGATTGGAAGCAGGAGAAAGGTTAAGCTTCTTAAAGAAAGGCTGAATAAAGAAGGCTTTACGGAAGAAAGAATATCCTCCATTTATGCTCCTATTGGATTGGATATAGGAGCTGAGACTCCGGAAGAAATTGCAATCAGTATAGTGGCAGAATTGATTGCTATTCGCAGGGGCAAATTTAAATGAAAACTTGGCTTGCGCTAAAGAAGACTTGCCAATTTATTGGCGTGGTCGCACTTCTGCCAGAATGGTGCAAGTCTTTAAACGCAGGCGCAAGCCTTAGTTGAATTTATGTATCCCCAAAGTTGTACTTTCTGATAGTATAAAAAGGAGCCCGAGGTGATGTCAGATGACAGGTGATATTGTGAAGGCTATTTTGAAAGGCAAAAACACACCAATGGTACTGGCGACAATTATCGAAAGAAAAGGCTCTGCCCCGCGCGACATAGGTGCAAAGATGCTGGTTATGGGAGATGGTACAATAGTAGGTACCGTGGGCGGAGGAGCTTTAGAGGCTAAAGTGGTGGAACGTTCCAGGCATGTAGCAGAAACAGGAGTCCCCGAAATACTGTCATTCAATATGACCTCTCAAGATGCTGAAAAGGCGGGCATGATCTGCGGGGGAACAGCCAGGGTATTTTTGGAGAGGATCTAGATGGGAATAATCTAGCAACTAAAAGTGATTGTGTTTCTTCGAAGCAGGGCGGTCGGACCGGGGGCGCTCTGCTTTTTTATGCCGTCTTCTCAGCCAATCCAACAGGACGCCTAGCCCAAGTGGTGCAACCATCCCGCAGCAGTGTAATAACTCTATGATGGGTATGAGCAAATTTAGTTAATTTTATTCCTTTATCTTACAAATTATTTCCCTTTGTTAAGCTTTAAAATAATATTTTAGTTTTCCGGAAAAAATGTTAGAGAATATTTTTTTGATTTACGGGAGGAGCTCACGTAAAAATATAGAAGTTAAATAATAATGGTGGTTTTTTTGAAGGGGAATTAATTTGTCAATCAGAAGGAATATAAAATATTATGCAAAAAAATATTTTATGAGGTGAGAAATGTATTCAGAGTTGAAAAATCAGCTTGTAAAATATAGCCATAGATCTTATGATAAAGAATTTGTGTCAATGACTAGCGGTAACATCAGCGTACGTACTCCTGACGACAAAGGAATATTGATAAAAGCTTCCGGAGTATGTTTAGGTGATGCGAGCGAGCAAGACTATATTTTGGTTGACTGGTATGGCAACTATGCCGGTAAGAAAAAACCTTCTATAGAAATAAACTTCCATTTAGGAATATACAAAGTTAGACCGGAAATAAATTCCGTAATCCACTTGCATCCACCGCATTGTATAGCGCTTTCAATTGCAAGTGATAAGTTCCCGCTTGTTACCTTGACTGCAAAGAAAACTATTGGGAAAATTCCAATGGTTCCTGTTCTGGAACCGGGTTCCGGTGAACTGGCACAGCATGTTATAGAATCATTTGCTCAAAATCAAGATAGTACAGCTGTTGTATTAAAAGAACATGGTATTGTTACTATAGGACAAGATCTAACTAAAGCATTTTACATAGCTGAATTATTAGAGCATGAAGCTAAGATCTGCTTGCTACTTAAACATCTAAAATAGTTGCAATGTTAGATTTAAAATATTTTTATAAGGAGTGATAGTTAATGGCCGAATTTGAAAGAAATCCTCAACAAAAAACTTTAATGGGTCCCGGACCAAGTACTGTAGATCCCAGAATTTTAAGGGCAATGAGTGAGCCCACTATAGGACATCTGGATCCTGATTTTCTGCAAATCATGAATGAGTCAATGGAACTTTTGAGGTACATATTTAATACTGAAAACCAGTTGACCATGGCAATGTCCGGTACAGGCAGCAGCGGAATGGAAACCACATTTGTTAATATTTTAGAGCCGGGAGACAAAGTTATTGTCTGTGTAAAAGGTGTTTTTGGACAGAGAATGGTTGATGTTGCCGAGCGCTGCGGCGCCGAAGTTATTGAAGTAAATGCTCCTTGGGGCGAACCCATCGACCCTGAGGATGTTCGTAAGGCTTTTAAAGAAACTACGGGTGTGAAAATGTTAGCTGTAGTTCATGCCGAAACCTCCACTGGGGTTTTACAGCCCCTTAAAGAGCTATCGCAAATAGCAAAGGAACATGATGCGCTCCTACTCGCTGATACTGTAACTTCTCTTGGTGGAGTACCTGTAGATCTTGATGACAATGGGGTAGATTTGGCATACAGTGGAACTCAAAAATGTTTGAGCTGCCCACCTGGACTTGCGCCTGTAAGTTTTAACGAAAAAGCTGTAGAAGTACTGGAAAAGCGTAAAACAAAGGTCCAAAGCTGGTATCTGGACTTAACAATGATTAGAAACTACTG
This sequence comes from Clostridiales bacterium, assembly GCA_020063565.1. Classification (GTDB taxonomy): domain Bacteria; phylum Bacillota; class DSM-16504; order Desulfitibacterales; family JAICDB01; genus JAICDB01. Next base: position 143,111 of record JAICDB010000008.1, read on the forward strand.
GGGTAAAGAACGTTTCTACCATCATACTGCTCCCATCAACATGGTATATGCACTCCATGAAGCATTGAGAATCATTAAGGAAGAAGGAAGAGAAGCTCGTTTTGAAAGACACCGCAAAAACAGCGCTGCTCTAAAGGCAGGCCTTAAAGCAATGGGTATGCAAATGCTTGTTAAAGAGGAATTTCAGCTGCCGCCATTAACCACAGTAGTTATTCCTGAAGGGGCAGACGATGTGACGGTAAGGAAGCGTTTAATGCAGGAATACAATCTTGAAATTGGCGGCGGCCTTGGGGACCTGAAGGGCAAAGTATGGAGAGTAGGCCTCATGGGCTACGCATGTACCAAATCAAATGTTATGTTCTTCTTATCTGCTTTAGGTAACATCCTGACCTCAATGGGTGTAAAGGTTGATAAGGCAGCAGCTCTCGATGCTGCAGCAGAAAAACTTGCCGAATAATAAGCCAAGATTATTTAGGTGCGCACGAGAGAACCGTGACATATGGTTCTCTCTTTTTTCTGCGCCGGGTTTGCCGGAGCCATTCTGGTACATAAATCCTTCCTTCAATTGACCATATTTCACAAAAAAAATCGACTCGTTGTGAGTCGATCATTTAGCCTTAAACTCGCTGCAGCAGGGAGATAGGAATTTTTTCTCCGATTTAGCCATACAAAATTGCTTCCTATGGAGATACCAGTAGCAGGAGAGACACTGACATTTTAAGTTTTTGGTACAATACCGCCACACAACTCGATCTCTCCTTAAAATTTTTTATGACCTCCTAAAAATTATTTTGGCTTATACTCGTCGCAACAGCTGCTGTTCAGTGCATGCTTTTCAAACTTAGCCATGCAAAACTCTTTTCGGAGAAGGTACCAATAACAAGAATGACACTGACATCTTAATTTTTTAGTCATAATGAAAACCCCCTTGTAAAAGTAATCATAAATTATAAGTATTTATTATAGAGAACATCGCTGCTTTTAAAGTTCAAATTTTGCTTACCTTTGTAATACTATTGTATTAAGGATTTGAAGAAACGTCAATATAGTTTGAATATTTAGTAATTTTAAAACACTTTTGTTATTATAAGCACTACTTATGAATAGGGAATTAAATAAAAAAAGCATGAAACCTTTTTGAGTTCCATGCTTTTTTGGTGGGCGGTACAAGGCTCGAACTTGTGACCCCCTGCTTGTAAGGCAGGTGCTCTCCCAACTGAGCTAACCACCCCTAATCGAAGTTCGATGTGTGATGTTCGAAATGCGATATCTATCTCGAGATTACCTCTTGAATTTTTTCGCACCTCGGATCTCGAACTTCTCATATCGCAAATGGTGACCCGTAGGGGATTCGAACCCCTGTTACCGGCGTGAAAGGCCGGTGTCTTAGACCCCGCGATATCTATCTCGAGATTACCTCTTGAATTTTTTCGCACCTCGGACCTCGAACTTCTCATATCGCAGTGGTGAGCCATCCAGGATTCGAACCTGGGACACCCTGATTAAAAGTCAGGTGCTCTGCCGACTGAGCTAATGGCCCATAACTGGCAGGGGTGGCAGGATTTGAACCCACGACACGCGGATTTGGAGTCCGCTGCTCTACCAGACTGAGCTACACCCCTGTGTTAGCATTGATTTATCTCTTCCTCATCACGCTTATATATACTAACATGTGTCTATTAATTTGTCAACTTTTTATCTTTAGTAAAAAGCGGAAAAATAGAAACCACTCTCTTACTTAAGAGAGTGGCCTCTATTTAAAAGGGGGAGTCATAGTCCATCACAGCTAGACCGGATTATAAGTCCGGAATCAGCTCCGGACAATTTCTCCCGCCTGTATTATTACTATATCCAAGGAGTGCTTAATATATCCCTGATTTTTTGTGGTAATAACAAGCTAAATTTCTCTAATTTCCTTGTAAAAGTCCGGGCGGTAATAATACCTTTTCTTTAATAAATACAAATGCAATGACAGTAATTATTATAACTAGAAGTGCTGCGCCAAGGAATAGCGGTGTTTTACCCAGTTCTGTAACCAGTCCAAAGGTAGGAGGACCGATTGCAACTCCGAAAAAACGGGTTGATCCATAGAGGCAGGTTATTATACCCCTTTCTTCTGTAGCGGCGGCGCTTGTTATTAATGTATTTACCGCAGGTAAAACTATTCCGGTACCTATTCCCATTACAATTAAGGCTATAAACAAAAAATAAATATTTGTGATAAATGCTATTACTGCCATTGCGCCTGTTACTCCTAGTAACCCTAAAACTATGGCAATTTTTAAGTGATGTGATGCCTGTTTGGACAGATACACTCCGGACAGGTAGGAAGTAAGCGCCATGGAAGCTACAGGTATGGCAATTAAAAGTCCGGTAGAAAAACCTCTTATACCATATTTTTGTTCTAAAACATCAGATATATAGCTTAAAGTTCCAAAGAGAATAAAAAGAACAACACCGCCGGCTAAAAAGCTGGAAATGAGAGAAACTCCCTTTTCTTTAAAAATTTCCTTTAACTTTGTCAGGTACTTGCCTGGATTTTGGCGCTTTTTATTTTCCTGCGGTTCCTTGACTATCAACCAGACGGCAAATGCTACAGGGATTGCTAAAAAGCCGTAAACAAAAAATGGTGCAAACCAGATAATTAGACCCAAAGCTGCACCGGAAACCGGACTGACAACCTTTCCCAAACCATTTGCTGCTTCTAGAAGACCTAAAGCCTTTGTCCGTTCCTTACTTTGAAAAATATCGCCGATTAGTGCCATTGCAAGTTGATATGTTCCTCCTGCACCTATTCCCTGAATAATTCTTCCTATCAGAAGAACATTATATGGTTTTGCCAGAAGTAAGGAGGCAAAACCTGCTATAAGTCCCCCTAACCCGTAAATAATTAAGGCCGGGGCCATGATAGCTTTACGGCTGAATCTATCTGAGAGATAACCTGCTATTGGTATGACGAGCCCAGCAGGAATGGAGAAAGCAGTGATAATAAGTCCTACCTGAAAAAGTGTAATATTCATTTTTGCTTTCATTGTTGGTAGAAGCGGAATCAACATTGAATTACCCAGAACCATGATGAAAGGAACGGTACTTAAAACTATAAAGGGTAAAATCATCTGTTTTTTCATTTTATTTCCCCCGTTTTACTTTTAATTTTTGGAAGTTAATAGTACATATTCTAGCGATTATTAGCTTTTCATATAATCTAATAATTAATTCAATATAAGGGGAGGAAAATAATGTTTTTTATAAAGGACAAGTATGTTTTTGGAATGGCTTTTTTGCGAATCATTTCCGGTATAATAGAGTTTTCTGCGGCAATGGTGATGTTAAAACTTAATAGAGTCGAACATGCCTTAAAAATAAATGCTGTACTTGCAGCAGTTGGCCCAATAGTGTTAATGAGTGTAATGGCTCTGGGGCTTGTAGGTCTGGCAGGAAGGGTTTCGCCTGGAAAAATTTTAATTATAATTATAGGTGTACTGATTATTTTTTATGGTGTACAAAAATAAATTTGCTATTTGAGGTAGGTGCTTAAGTAATGGAAATACATGTAATTGAAAAAGCAGAAAAAATAAGTAATTATGATTTACAAGGAAGTCAGCTGGTTGCCATCGATGTTTTAAGGGCCACTTCCACCATGGTTACAGCTTTTAAAAATGGAGCTCTGAAAATTATACCCGTTATGAAAACACAGCAAGCTTTTAATATAAAAAAGAGTAATTCACAGGTAATACTGGGTGGTGAAAGGGGCGGGGTAAAGATTTCCGGTTTTCACTTAGGAAATTCTCCTGCAGAATATACTCCCGAAAATGTATACGGCAAAACAATTGTTATGACCACTACCAACGGAACAAGGCTCATCCAGAATTCACTGGCTGCAGAATCAATTTATATAGGGTGTCTTTTAAATGCCAAAGCAGTAGCAGAAAAGCTAAACAAAACACGGGTTTTTCTTGCTTGTGCAGGAACCAGGGGGTATTTTTCACCGGAAGATTTTATGGCGGCAGGTGCCATCGCCTGGCACCTAATCCAAAGTAAAAATGTTGCTTTAAACGAAAAGGCAAAAAGAGCTGTAGAATTTTTCAAAGGAGTAAAAAACCGGGCAGAATTCCTCAAACTGTTTCCCCACGGCAATCTTTTGATACAAAGGGGGTTTGAAAAAGATATTTCATACTGCTGCCAGCTCGATACAATACCGGTAGTACCCAGGTATTACTGCGGTTCTTTGTATGTTTAAGTTTTAAGAGGTAATCATGGTAAGTCTAATTTAGTGTGTACCTGCATATATTTGTAAGCAGAAATTTGTTTTTGGGGCGGATTTGATGAATACAACTACTTTGATGATGTTATTAATCCTTTTGCTAGGAATACTTGGAAGATCGAATATTATTGCTGCTGCTGCAGCAATTTTACTTCTTGTTCAATTTACAAACCTGCAAAGATTTTTTCCAATGTTGGAAAGGCGCGGGCTGGAACTGGGGCTTCTTTTTCTTATTATTTCCGTACTGGTTCCCTTTGCGGCAGGTAAGGTTCCTGTAAAGGATATACTCACCAGTTTTTTTACCATTCCCGGTGTAATTGCCATCTTAAGCGGAGCGCTTGCCACCCATCTAAATTGCAAAGGACTTGAGATGCTGCAAAGTACACCGCAACTTATGATAGGGTTGGTTGTAGGATCGATAATTGGGATAACCTTGCTGGGAGGAATACCTGTGGGGCCTTTAATGGCAGGGGGAATAGCGGCGCTTTTGATGCAGATTGTGAATTTATTCAGGTGAGATAATTACATAATATATTTATTAAAATAACACTACCTAGTTAGGGTGGTGTTTTTTATTGTTCAAAGAGTTCGTATAGAAATTATAGCAATGAACTATTTCCAGAGAGGAATTTACAATTTATTGCAGAATACTTTATGCAAATATTTTACTTCATCAGGAGGTAAGAACTTTGAATTATGTTGACCTGGTGTTGATTATTGTATTGGCCCTGGGGGCATTTAAAGGATACAGAAGGGGATTTATTTATACCCTTGGAGGCCTCTTTGGCTGGATTGTCAGTTTAGTTATAGCTATGATGTACAGCTCAAATTTTAAGATTTTTTTGGATGAAAAGCTGATGTTATCAAATAAATTGGGAGAATGGCTTGGAGAGCATCTTCCTCTGCCTGATTTTGCACAGAGTGCGGGTTCAAGTGTGAGTGAAGTACAGCAATCCATTAATAATATGCCTTTGCCAGGCTTTATGAAAGAATCGCTTACCGAACAGGTAATAATCTTAAATGCCACCGGTGACGGTTCCGCAAGCTTAGCACAGGTTGTAGGCTATGGACTTGCAGATATAATTGTTAAGGGAATAGCTTTTTTGATATTGTTTTTTATAGTTTCATTTATTATTAAATTGTTAATAATGCTTTTTAGCAGGGGTGTCAATGCAACCGTCTTTGGCGGTGTTAACCGTTTGGGAGGCCTCATAATGGGAACTGTGATAAATGCCTGCATAATGGCTGTAGTTGTAGGTGTCTTATACCCGCTTTTAACGGCAGGTATGCCGGCTAACCCGGTGGGGCAGGAGGTAGAAACATCATTTTTAACACCAATCCTGCTTAATATCTTTGCTGTTATCAGCAGTCATATTTTTGGCTTCATATAATAATAGATACAATAGCATGGCTGGGTAAAGGTGCATAAGTAAATCAAAAAAGAGACATATTTCCGCCCTTGTCCAAATATCTTGTAATAAAGTTCCTTTACAAGAGGTGGAATTTTTATGTCTGAGAGAAGTGTTCGTTATGGAGATTTTGTTTACTGGGGATTGTTGTTGGCGGTATCTGCTCCGGTGTTAATATTAGGCGTATTTCTCGTTCTTCTTTTAACATTACCTGGCGCAAATTTGCCTGCAGGAGGTTTTTCCGTACTTATAATAGCTAAAGCTGTATTTTACGGAGGCGGTGTGCTGCTTATCCTCCTGGGAAATATTGTCCGAAAAAATTATATTGCCACAATTCTGGCCTTACTTGCATTTATGGCGGTTTTTTTTCAATTATTTCCCCCTCAAATCTCTCCTTCAGGGATGGATGTAGTCTTAGGACTTCCCGGTTTAGCGCTTGTCCTTTTGGCGCTGGCTGTCTGGCTGCCTGACTTTCAAAACAGGAATTGTTACTGTTGTCTGGCTTTTGGTATTCTGTGCGGCCTGGTGGTAGCCTACCAGCTTTTTGAAGTACTTGCACTGGTTTTTTTACCATATGCTCTGCCATCCTTTTTGGAGTCCCATTCCTGGCTAAACATATTTGAAATATGGGGAAATTGGATTGTTTACTTTTCTTTAATCTTTAAACTATTGAAAGGTTGGACATATCAAAATGAGTCCTTAACTTTTAGCGGCCTCTATTTTAAACCGTTCCTTGGAATTACAGCTCTGGCAATAGTATTTGCCATGCTTTTGATGACAGGTCTATTTATGCAGCTTGAAAAGGGCCTGGCAACTGTTGAGTACGTAATTCAACCAACGGGTAATGTTGATAAACTTGATATTCTGCTACCGGTAGCGCAGTTTAAAGATGAAGGAGAGGTAATTGCAGCAAATGATTTTATAGCCCTATATGCCGAAAGAAAAGAAAGGTTAAATGCCAAAATAGAGTTTGTACAAACAGAATACGGTACGATGCTTCATTTTATTCATAATGAACCGGTCAAAGATAAGGTTGTTATCCGGGGCCAACTGGAATCACAGAACCTGGGCTGGTATCTCGGCAGGGAAGAGGTGCCTGTAGTCTTAAGCCCAAGAGTGATTGATGAGGATTGGACTCGGGCCACTGAACTTCCTGTAGTTCCTGAACATAATGCACTTTATACTGTAGTTAACTGTAAAAGTGGCGGAGGAGCAGTCAGCTTAAGCTACTGCCTTGAATTGGTGGTTAAGGGAGTTAAACCGAGCGCTTACCAGCAGGTATTTACTGCATACCTTCCCTTTAATTACCTCGAAGGATTTAAGATTAAGGAGGGCTGGCAGCTGGTTCCCATGATTGAAGAAATACTGGTGCGGGAGATGTGAGTTAAACTGACCAAATAATACCTTGTATTTCAGTAGCTGATATTGTAAAATACTTATAAGATTAATATGAGTAACTGCTATAGGTGCCCTTGTATAAGGGAGAATAGGGAATCGGGTGAGAATCCCGAGCGGTCCCGCCACTGTGATTGGGGAGCGCCTTGCATTATGCCACTGCCCAGCACTTAATCCAATACAACTTATTAGTTTACTCAATACTTTCATCCGTGGATGTTAGTAGCGATTAAACTTAAAGTTAATACCGGATTAAGTGCTGGGTGGGAAGGGGCAAGGAATGCTGTGAACCGGAGCCAGGAGACCTGCCTATAGCATTGGGAAGCCATGAATGATGGTAAAGTTCATGACTTATTTGCTTATTGCGTTTTACGTAGTGGGTTAATAAGTTATGAACTTTTTTATTTTATTAAGCAATTCTAATTGATAAAAGAAGGGGGGGAGACAGGTATGGGATATAAAGGAAGGGATGTGGAAGTAATACCTTTAGGGGATGACAAGTGTCTGGTTGCTGCTTGCGACTCCTGTGGCGCCATAGGCTCCAAAGAGCTGGATGTCGTTAATGTTCCCAACTATGTAGTAGGAAGGTTCACAACAAGGGTTGCTTTGCTTGAAGTTATGTCTACAGCGGCTAGTCCTTGGATGATAACTGTAGCAGTTTCCAATGAGCCTTGCCCAACAGGTGAAGAAATTTTAGAGGGAGTTAAAGATGAGCTTAAGGCTGTTGATCTCTCTTCTTTACCACTGGCCATAAGTACCGAAAAGAATATGCCTACAAAACAGACAGGTCTGGGAATTACTGTGGTGGGAATATGTGATAGTGAAAAATTACGTATCGCTACTTCACAGCCAGGAGATATACTTTACTGCCTGGGGTTGCCTAAAGTAGGCCCTGAAGTAAAAAATCCTGATGATCCCGAAATTGTACAGGGTACACATATTCAAAAATTGTTGGAAACTCCGGGAATCCATGATGTTGTAATGGTTGGCTCAAAAGGCGTCCGAAAAGAGGCGGAGATACTTGCAGAAAATGTCAAGGGGCATTTTGAGCTGGAAACTTCTGGTCGGGTTGATGTCGATAAGTCAGCCGGGCCGTCTACTTGCCTGATATTTACGCAAACACCAGATATTTCACCGCCGGACTTTTCCCTTACTCCTCTTTCAAAAATTGGACGAATTGTACCGGATTCCGGTTAAAGTTCAAAAAACTTAAAAAAATCTGCGGCATACAATAAAAAATTTATTAGGAGGTATTTAAAAAATGATTAACCAGGAACAACAATTAGAAAGAGAAGATTTAAAACAAACTGTTTGGAATGTTAAAAGACTTGCAATTATTGCCGTTTTTATTGCATTAAGTGCAGTTGGTTCTATGATAAAAATACCCAGCCCTGTAGGGACAATTGGCATGGATTCTGCCCCGGGATTTTTTAGTGCCCTGGCTTTTGGAAGTATTGAAGGTGCTCTAGTAATAGGTATTGGTCACCTGTTAACTTCTGCCGTGGTAGGATTTCCGCTCACTATTCCAATGCATCTTTTTATTGCTGTTTTAATGGCAATGTGGGCAATAGCTTTCAGATTTGTTAACGAAAAATTCGGTTTGATTCCTGCAGTTATTGTCGCTACCTTTTTAAATGGAGTGCTTTCTTCCTTTACCATGATGCCCATTGGCGGTATCGGAGCAGTTTTAGGTGTCATGCCCTTTTTAGTGATAGGGTCAGCTATCAATATCATTGTAGCTGCTGTAGCATACAAAATGATTAAGAAGAGTAATTTGATGTAATTTGAGCTCACTTTGAGAGGTTGAGAGGTGGCAACATGAATAAAGCTATTGAGCTTGAGGATGTGTCCTATCGTTATCCTAAAGCCCGGACATCAAATCTTAAAAACATTACTATATCAATAGAAAAAGGGAAGTTTGTTGTAATAATGGGTCCTACCGGAGCAGGAAAAACCACCCTGAGTTTATGCTTAAACGGTCTAATTCCTCAACTTTTGGAAGGGGATTTAACGGGAAATATCACTGTGGCTGGCAGGGACTTGAGCAAATACAGGGTACAGACCATGTCGAAACACATTGGTCTCGTTCTTCAGGACCCTGAAGCCCAAATCTTTGGAATGACTGTTCGGGAAGATACTGCATTTGGTCCCAGGAACCTTTCACTTTCTGTGGAAGAAATTTATGAAAGGGTAGACCGGGCTCTGGAAAAAGTTCGCTTAAAGGGTTATGAGGACAGAAATACCTCTGAATTATCGGGAGGAGAAAAACAACGCTTAGCAATTGCAGGGGTACTGGCAATGCAACCGGAAGTACTGGTACTCGATGAACCGAGTTCGGAGCTGGATCCGGAGGGAAGAGCAGAGATATATAAGACGATTGATGAGCTGCGCTTGGAAAAAGATTTAACAATTCTGGCAGTTGAGCATTACAGTGAAGAAGTTATTGCCAGGGCCAATGAAGTAGTTGTCCTCAACCAGGGGGAAATTGCCTGGAGAGGTGAGCCGGAAAAACTATTTCGCAATATCCCCCTGTTGTACCGGCTTGGCATTAAACCGTTACCCGTTAGCCTTGTCGGCTGGGATTTATATCAAAAAGGGTGGATTACTTCTGATGAAATACCTCTTGATGTTCCGACAGCAGAAAAGATGATTAGAAATTTGTTAATAAAGCATGGAAATAGGCAGCTTGAAAGCTGCTCCAAACGATCCGGTATCAAGCTGCAAGAAAAGAAATCACAACCATTACTTCAGGTTACCAATTTGAAGTACCGTTACAACAGCGGCCAAACTGCGCTCAGGTCTATTAACCTGACGGTTCAAAAGGGGGAATTTATAGCCCTTATCGGCCAAAACGGGGCAGGAAAAACTACTCTGGCCAAGCATTTAAACGGTTTGTTGAAGCCTACGGAGGGGGATGTAGTAATTGATGGAATCAACACAAAAGAGTCTGACACATCCCAACTGTCCCGGGTGGTAGGTTATGTTTTTCAAAACCCTGACCACCAGATTTTTTCCGTATCGGTAGAAAAAGAATTGGAATACGGTTTGAAAAATGCCGGTTTTGAAGGGGCTGAAATTAAACAACGAATTGACGAAGCACTGAAAATCACCGGGTTAGAAAAGTACCGTAATGTTCATCCTTTTTCCCTGGGCAAAGGGGAAAGACAGGTTATTGCAGTTACCTCAATTTTAGCGCTCAAGCCCAAAATACTTGTTGTTGATGAGCCTACTACAGGCTTGGATTGGGCTGGCATCAACAAGATGATGTCGTTAATTAAAAAACTCCATGAAAACGGAACTACAATTATCATGATTAGCCACGATATGGATATTGTAGCCAAGCATGCCCGGCGGGTTATTGTTATGAAAGATGGCGGTATTTTGCTGGACGGGGAGACAAGAGAGGTGTTCTCAAACTTTGAAGCGCTACAGCAGGCAGCTATTCTTCCGCCGCAGATAGTAAGGTTAACTAAGGGCCTTGAGGATCTGGGCTTTCAGGAAAACTTGCTGGATGAAAGTGAATTTACTGCAGCCCTTCTTCGGAAATTGGAGGATGTGCAATGTTTATAGAGTATCTACCCCGACAAACATATCTTCACCGCCTGGACATTCGTACAAAATTAATTGGCTTTATCGGGATTGTTATACTTGCATTTATATTCAAGGATCCACTGTATAATCTGGCTATTGCAATACTTGTAGGTATTTTGGCATTTTCTATAAGAATGCCTCTAAAAAAAATTTATGACTTACTGATCCCTTTAGCGCCAGTATTTATCTTGATTATGCTATTTTCGGGATTAAATTTTGGTCAAAATTTTCATGGAACAAATGGAACTGCACTCTTTTACCTTTTACCGGGGCAGCATTTAGGAGTAACTAGAGGAGGCTTACTAACTGGGTGTACTTTTGTTATACGAATCTTTACCATGGTAATTGCTTCTTCTATAGTGACTTTGACCACGCCAATAGATGATTTTATCCAGCTGCTCAATAAAATGAAAGTTCCTTATGAGTTCTCATTCATAATTACAACTGCAATCCGCTTTATTCCCACCATGAACAAAAAAAGGATGTTGATAATTGATGCACAAAAAGCTCGAGGGGCTAAACTTGAAGAAAAAGGGATTTTTAGGCAAATCAAAAATTATATTCCAATTATGGTACCGATGATAATTAATTCCATTTTAATGGCTAATACCTTATCCATGGCTATGCTGAACAGGGGCTTTGGGTATACCCGCTCCTGGACCAGTTTAAAAGAATTGTCCTTTACAAAATGGGATTATTTAACAATTATTATGATTATCTTAATGGTTATATCAGGCATTTATCTCCGTTTCGGATTAAATAAAGGTTTTTTTACTTAAAAAGCGATGTTTTGCTATGAGTCAGGGGAAACGTCCCCCTGACTCATGGTAAGCTAACCTGATATTTCGGTACCCTCTCATACCTTTCATTAACCAGATCCTGGAGGAAAATATAGTCATAGCCTCCTGACTTCTGTTTTTCCTGCCATCTTTCTTCCGCCCTTTTTACACAACCTGGACAGGCATCCCGGGGAATAATTACGACGTAAGTTGTATAATTGCTTTTATTGAAACTGTTAACCCAAGAATGCACCAGCCGGTACCCGCTGCAATTGTCGCAACGGTAGATTTGCTCTTTTTGTTCATCCAGGAGATTGTCAGTGTCGTAGAAAATACGGCGGGTACGGTGGTAAAACTCACCTTTGCCGAAAATTTTGTTTAAATCTATTCTGGTACGGTTAGAAAAAAGCAGTAAAAGTTGATCTACAGTCTTCTTAATATCTTCAGTTATTTTAGGTGATTGTTTAATTTTGTCGGCAGTCAAATCGGGTTCCAGGACATGGCTGTAGTCCAGGCCGGCAAGTGCAAGGATTATTCCCGTATTCACATAGGGAAGCGCTCCTTCTATTGAATAACCGCCCTCCAGAACGACTATATCAGGCTTAAGTAACTCATTTAATTTTGCATACCCTCGAGCGGAAATATTCATATTCGTCAGGGGATCAGAGTAATGGTTATCCTGACCTGCGGCATTGATGACAATTTCCGGTTTGAATTCATTTAGTACAGGAAGCACCAAGTTGTTCATAATGTATAAAAGTCCCTCATCTGAAGTATGAGGTGGAACAGGAACATTAAGAGTTGTCCCATAGGCTGCCGGGCCTCCCGCTTCACCGATAAAGCCTGTTCCCGGAAAGAGGGTTCTACCGTCCTGGTGGATTGAAATATGTAAAACATCAGGGTCGTTATAATAGATATCTTGGGTGCCATCGGCATGGTGGGCATCTGTGTCTACAATTGCAATCCTTTTGATGTTGTATTTCTTCCGAATATATTCAACCATGACAGACTCGATATTTATGTTACAAAATCCCCTTGAACCGTGGGTGATGCGCATTGCATGGTGTCCCGGCGGCCTTACAATTGCAAAGCCGGATTGTATTTCCTTATTTAAGACTGCATCAGCTATTACGTTACATCCCCCTGCAGAAATCAGGTGCGATTCGGTGGTTATTTCTTCTGGGCCTGGGACGCAAATATGGGCGCGCAGTAAATTGGCATAATTCGTGATACGAGGGGGGTACTCTATAATTCCTTCAATATCTAAAAGGCCTTCTTCAAATATCTGGTCACGGGTATATAAAAGTCTTTCTTCCCTTTCAGGGTGGTCCGGGGAAATTGCCCAGTCAAAGGCTGGAAAGAAGAGGATACCTGTTTTTTTAGGAGCTATGATCATTTTCTTCACCTTCCTTCCAGTGGGTGAGGGAAAAGACTGCGCCCGGTTTGATTTGGGCCTTTACTTCCATGATTTTACCCACTGTTTGAAAACCCCTTACAACATTAAATTCTTCATGGGTGGTGATTTCAACTTCTCTGGAAAAATCAATATCCTGATAGCCGGTACGTGATCTAGCCCGCTTTTCTACAGCTTTTTTTGCAATTGCTGTAACTTTATCTATGTTCCAGTTCTTTTTACCTATCTCTTTTTTTATGCCAAGTTCAGATATGCTGTAATAGCCTGTGGAAGTATCACAGTGGACTGTGGCTACTGTGGTAGGACGTGCTGCAGCTGCTCCCACTGCATTTGCAACCTGATGAACCGGCGCAATTTCATAGTCTATGCCTAACTTTTCCGCTACTAAAGGAGTCAAGACCGGAGAAGGTCCCCCAATACCAATAAGCTTTTGCAGTTCAATTACTAAGGGTTCTAATACTTCTTTAACTGTATAAACGGGACGGTTGCTTAAACTAACTACTATATTTTTAACGGCATTTGCAATGCTTTGTGCTGTTTCTTCAATTATCAGCTCAGCAGTTTTTTTAATAGTTACATTAAGTGAATCTGCCAGAGGTTTTAAAGCTTCCTTTGCAACCTTTGGGTCAGCGCAGGGAACTTTACCTAAAGCTGCCGCTGCATCGGTGGGGGTAGGGGTATTACCTCCGAAAATAACAGCGGGTCCTTCCCTGTGGGGGCCTATCTGTAAAACCCCATTTTCCACTTTAACCGCACTATCCCCGCCGATTCCAATGGATCTTGAATAGAGGGCGCGCACGCTTGTTTTATAACCTGAAATTTCTGCTCCTGACCTTTCAAAAACAGGTGAGCCATTTAGCATAATTGCTATATCCGTAGTGGTGCCGCCTATATCTATTAAAGCTGCTGCGGGATGTTCGCCGGTCAGTGTAATTTGCCCCATTATACTGGCTGCCGGTCCTGAAAGAATTGTATGTACGCACAATCTCCGGGAAGCTTCCAGGTTTATAGTTCCTCCGTCTCCCTTTAAGATAAATACCGGTGCAGTGATCCCTTTACTTCCCAAAGCATTTTCTACAGCATCAGCAAACTCCTTATGTTTTCTGTAAACTGCGGCATTTAAATATGCAGTTGCTATTCTCCTGGGAAAACCGATGCGGCTTGTTACCCTGTGGCCCAGAGATATATGCTTTACATCAGAATACTCGCCTATAATCAGGTCATGTATTTTCATCTCCAGTTCCGGATTGCGGTTGGAAAATTTCCCAACTACAGCAAAGCGTTTAATATCCTTTTTTAAAAATTTCTCAACTGCCTGGCGTACAGTATTCGGATTTAGATCTTTGACAATTCTTCCGCGGTGATCTACATAACCGGGCAAAATCTCCATGCTTTCATGAAAAGGCAGATATTTTGGATGTAAGCCCGGCCCGGGCAGGCATAAAAGTCCCACCTTGTCATAATTTTCCTCCACTATGCTGTTGGTAGTGAGTGTTGTACTGATACAAATTCTTTCCAAATTCTTTTCTGAATGGGGGTCATATACTGCTTCCAAAGCTTCCAGTACGGATTGTAAAAGGTTGTCCTTTATTGTAGGTATTTTTGCCTTTTTGTGTACGCCGCGAGCTGAAACTAAAACGGCATCTGTATTGGTTCCACCTACATCTATCCCTATGGTGAGAGGCATTACCAAATCACTCCGAACAAAAAATTTCAAAATCCTCATTCATTATATCACAGGCACCGGGATTTTTCCCAATTATCATCAATAACACCTAAAAGATGAGGAATAACGGCTGCAAAACCGTATCCCTGAAAGGTGTGAAATTAATACTTTTATCTGTAAATTAAATTTCTTTTTTACGGAAAAGCTAATTCTATAGTATAATTTCTATAGTTTCCAAAAATTAGTTAAGAAAGGAAGATTTGAAGTGAGCACCAAAGAAAAGAGTGCAGCAGAAAAATTAAAGGAAAAACTAGCTTACAAGCAGAAAAATTCCTGGGATGCATTAAGTGATGACGAGTATCAAGAGGCAATGGCAATTTGTGAAGAATACAAAGAGTTTTTATCACTTGCCAAGACAGAGAGGGAATCCGTAGATTATTTTATAAATAAATGTAAGGAAAAAGGTTTTTCGCCCCTTGATGAATTGCAAAATGAGAACAGGCTTAAGCCGGGGGCCAAATTTTACATAAATAACCGCAACAAAGCTCTGATTATTGGAATTGTGGGCCAGAAAGCGATAACCGAAGGTGTTCGGGTAATAGGGTCGCATCTGGATGCGCCCAGACTTGACCTGAAACCCAGTCCCCTTTATGAAAGCAATAACCTGGTGCTTTTAAATACCCATTATTACGGAGGGGTCAAGAAATACCAGTGGGTAACCATACCACTTGCACTACACGGCCGGGTAGTACTGGGTGATGGCACTTACAAAGACATAGTAATTGGTGAAGATCCCGCAGATCCGGTTTTTACAATTACAGATCTCCTACCACACCTTTCAAAGGATCAAATGCAGAAAAAGCTGGCAGAGGCAATTACAGGGGAAGGTTTAAATATCCTGGCGGGGAGCAAACCCTATCCTGACAAAGAGGTCAAGGAACGGGTCAAACTTGCTGTTCTCCAAAAGCTTAACGAAGAATACGGAATTGTTGAGGAGGATTTCATAAGTGCGGAACTGGAAGTAGTCCCTGCAGGTCCGGCCAGAGACCTGGGGTTTGATCGCAGCATGGTGATAGGATACGGGCAGGATGACAGGATTTGTGCCTTTACTTCCTGGAAGGCCATGGAAACCATTGAAAACCCGGTTTATACTCCTTTATGCCTCTTGGCTGATAAAGAGGAAATCGGCAGTACAGGCAATACGGGAATGGCTTCTCGTTTTCTTTTGGATGCCGCTGATGTTTTAGCAAGTGCACAGGGGATAGATATCAATCCCGGCAGGATTATGGCAGTTTCCCAGGCGCTGTCATCCGATGTCAGTGCGGCAATTGATCCCAACTATGAGGAAGTAATGGATAAAATGAATTCTCCCGTACTTGGTAATGGAGTATTACTTACAAAGTATACCGGTTCCGGCGGCAAATATACTGCAAATGATGCCCATGCGGAATTTGTAGGTGCCATTAGAAAACTCTTTAATGAAGCAGGTGTAATATGGCAGACTGGAGAATTAGGAAAAGTGGACCAGGGTGGCGGAGGAACAATAGCAGCATTTCTGGCTAACCTCGGCATGGACGTCATAGACTGTGGTCCCGCCCTTTTAAGTATGCATGCTCCTTATGAAGTGGCAAGCAAAGTTGATATCTATATGACAATGAAGGGGTATAGGGCATTTTTCGAAAATAACGATCCATTCAATATTTATTAATCTATTTTTTCGATACAAATACTCTAAAAAGGGTTTTTTATAAGGAATGCCGAATTGCCAGGTGAAGGGAGGTGCAGCTCTTGACGGAAAAAATTCGACTTACACAATATGCCACTGCTGCCGGCTGAGCAGCCAAGGTGGGACCCGGAGAGCTGGGGGAAATTTTATGCCAAATTCCCTCCTTTGACCATCCCAACCTGCTGGTCAGCGGGGCAACAATGGATGATGCAGGAGTATACAAGCTGGATAGTGAAACGGCCCTGGTACAAACAGTTGACTATTTTACACCCATGGTGGATGACCCCTATATTTTTGGACAGGTGGCAGCTGCTAATGCTTTAAGTGATGTTTACGCAATGGGGGGAGAACCCCTTACGGCAATGAATATTACCGCCTTTCCAACTAACTGCCTGTCACTTGATATACTCCGTGAAATATTAACAGGTGGGGCGGAAAAGGTGAGAGAAGCGGGAGCTGTTATTGTAGGTGGGCACACCATTGAAGATAAGGAGCCTAAATATGGACTGGCAGTAACCGGTCTGGTCCATCCCGACAAAATTGCAGGAAATAGCGGTGCAAAACCGGGAGATGTTGTTGTTCTCACAAAGCCCCTTGGAACGGGAATTATTGCAACGGCGATTAAAGGGGAAATTGCCTCCCCGGAGGCTGTAAAGAAGGCTGTAGAAAATATGACGGAGCTTAATAAGACTGCAGCACAAACCATGCAGAAAATAGGGGTTCACGGCTGTACTGACGTTACCGGTTTTGGCTTTTTAGGACACGCCTGGGAAATCTGTGCCGCTAGCGGGGTAACGATGGAGGTGGAGTCCAGCTTGATTCCACTCTTACCGGATGTTTTTGATCTTGCAAATATGGGGATAGTGCCTGCAGGGGCTAAAGCAAATCTTAAATACCTGCAGGATAAGGTAGAATTTGAGGGAGTTTCCGACACCTTACAGGACATACTTGCAGACCCGCAAACAAGTGGTGGGTTACTTATTACACTGCCTGAAGACAAGGGATTGCAATTAATTAGAGAGTTAAGAAATAGGGGCGTTTTAGAGGCCAACATAATTGGAACAATTACAGAAAGTAAAAGTCCAAAAGTAATTGTTAAGGGGTGATAGTCTATGGAAAATATGGTTGATGCAAGAGGAAAAGCCTGTCCCCAACCGGTAATTTGTACAAAAAAGGCTTTGGAGAAACTGGAAAGTAATAAT
Source organism: Clostridiales bacterium (assembly GCA_020063565.1). Lineage (GTDB taxonomy): Bacteria > Bacillota > DSM-16504 > Desulfitibacterales > JAICDB01 > JAICDB01. The sequence goes on from JAICDB010000008.1 coordinate 160,557, forward strand.
TCACTCGTAACTATTGTGGATAACGAGGTTGCAAGGGATAATGTAGTTAAATATGCAAAAAGCCTGGAATATCCGGTTGAAGTGCAACAAAAACAGCAGGATTTTTACATTAAGATAACTAAACAAGATGGGATAGAGCCTCAATTGGAATCAAGAACCAGACAGGTGGTGCTCCTTTCTTCTTCTAAGCTGGGCGAGGGAGATGACAAGCTGGGAGATGTGTTAATGAAAAGCTTCCTGTACACCCTGGCGCAATCCGATGATCTGCCTGCTGCCGTAATTATGATGAACAGCGGTGTCAAACTTGCAGTGGAAGGTTCCCCTGTGTTAGAGCATCTTATGGAGCTCAATAAAAAGGGAGTGGAAATTTTAGCATGCGGAACATGTCTTGATTTTTTCAATTTAAAGGATAAACTATGTGTAGGAAATATTAGCAATATGTACACCATTCTTGAATATTTGCTTAGTGCGGATAAAACATTGAATTTTTAAATGACTGTTCGAAAAGGGCACGGACTTTTCGAATATCCTAAGTTAGGGGGAGGAGAGAGGAATGCCATTTTTTATTACCAAAGATAAGGAGAAGGTTGCCCGGAAACTTGCTGCAAAGTTATCTTCTTTTGAATATGATATTCCTTTAAAGATGGAGAAAAAAATCTTAAAGGAAGATTTTGAAACATTTGCTTTCCTAATTAAGAATCATTTTACCGGCTTTACTCCCCCTATCCAGGCTAAATTGAGAATTATTTTTGATAAGTGCGGTTATCTTGATTATCTTTTTTCAAAACTGGAAAGTAATAGAGAAGAGGAGATTATTGAAGCTCTGGAAATATTAGGGGTCTTAGCTCCCAAAAAAGCGTTTAAACCACTTGTTAAGTGTTTGCAGGATAAAAGAGATAGCATTAATTTGGAAGCTGCTAAGGCTTTGATTAATCTTAACGACTTCAGGGTAATTGATTATCTTATCGAAGAACTAATTCATAATCACAATAATATCCTGCCTGCAAGAATAGGTCATGTTTTGGTAGGTTTAGCGTCTCAGGCTGTACCAAAACTGATGGATGTATTTGATGAATTACCGCCCGCAACACAGGTTCAAGTTATAGAAATTTTTGTGGAAATTAATGATAAAAGAACTTTGCCTCTTATCGAAAAAGCGTTGCTAGGGGGTGAACCTCCTGTTAGGGTACAAGCTGCTGCTGCCCTGGGGGAAATAGGTGGGGAAAGTTCAAAGACCTGCCTTGAAAAGGTGGCTAAAGACAAAGATCCCGTTGTAAAAGAAAATGCCAGGCTGGCATTACAACAAATTGCTGCTGCCCGGGAGAGAGGAGGATAAGGTAATGGACCCATTTAATATTGAAGAAGTTTTTTTAAATCTTAGAGAGTACTACTACAGCGTTAACCTCAGTGAGTTGTTACTCAACCTGCTGTGGTCTGCAATAGTTCTGGTAGTTACACATGTTATAATTTTAATTGGAAAAAGACTCATTGATAGGGTACTTGCTCCAAAGGAAGGACAAAAGCACAAGCTAAATGAAAACCTTGCCCATACAATTCGTGTTTTATTAAAAACACTGCTTTTGTATGGGGGATATTTTTTCGCAATTATAATTATACTGGAAATTTTCCAATTTAAGGTTATTACCCCTGAAGATTTAAAGAGTATAGGTACAAAAATAGTAACTGTAATTGTAATTTTAGTGGGTGCGAGGTTAGCTGTTAATTTCAGTAGTGTGCTGGTTGAACATATCTTCGAAGATAAGGAAACGGAATTATTATGGGAAAGCAATAGAGCCCAAACTTTAATTGCCTTGACTAAAAGCCTCTTAAAATATGCGGTGTTTTTTATTGCAGGTATCATGATTTTAGAAACCTTTGGAGTTGATACAAGTGCAATTCTGGCAAGTGCCGGGATTCTGGGGCTTGCAGTGGGTTTTGGTGCCCAGAGCCTTGTTCAGGATGTAATCAGCGGGTTCTTTATAATTTTCGAAGACCAGTTTACCGTGGGAGATTATGTTGAAGCGGGAGAAGTTACAGGAGTAGTAGAGGAAGTAGGTCTGAGGACCACTAAAATTCGCCGCTGGACAGGTCATCTGGAAATTATACCCAATGGGAGCATAAAAAGGGTTACCAACTATAACAGGGGGCATATGCTGGCGCTAGTAACCGTAGGAATTGCCTATGAAGAAGATATTGATAAGGCAATAGAAGTTTTGCGACAAGCAGGCAAAAAGGCTTATGAAGAAATGGAGAGCATTGTTGAGGAGCCTGTTGTCCAGGGGGTTACACAGCTTGCCGATTCTTCGGTAAATATCAGGACTATAGCAACAACCCTTCCCGGTGAACAATGGGCGGTGGAAAGGGAACTTTTGCGCAGGTTTAAATATGCACTTGATGAAGCAGGCATAGAAATTCCTTATCCACGCCGCGTTTTGTATACCAGGGAAGAGGAGTAGAAGGAGGTACTGATATGGCTGATTTCAATATAGGTGATATTGTTAAAATGAAGAAACCGCATCCTTGTGGTGCGGATCTTTGGAAAATTACGAGGGTAGGTATGGATTTTAGAATAAAATGTACGGGCTGTGGCAGGAGTGTTATGCTACCCAGGTCTAAGTTTGAAAAGGCTGTTAAGGAAATTGTGGAGAGAGAGGAATAAATGTTGACGTTCGTAAGCGTAAAATAAAACCCATCTATTATTAAGATGGGTTTTGTGGTATTATCTTTTTTGACTCGACATTACTACGTCTGAAAGCAGTTTGGGATTAAAGCCGTGTTGTACTTCTATGGTTACTTGTCCTATTTTTATGAGTAAATTGCTCCCTGTCTCATTAGGCTTGTCATCAACTTCTACGGATACCCACTTAGAGTTTGATGATGTTGCATCAGTTTTTTCGGATTCAAACTTCCGGAGCCGGTACCGCAACTGATGGGGTTTTGGATCATGGGCTGCACGATTTGACGCATACCTGGAAGAAAACAAGTTAAGAAGGTTAAATATAAGTGCTCAAACTGCCGGATGGGTGGATAATAACATCTTGCTTATCTATAAATAAAAAAGAAGGATAAGGTACTTGTAGAACACTACAGACTTTATCCTTCTTTACTCGTTATTTTCCTATATAATACCTTCCCAATGCATCGGCACCTATGATTGCGTTATATACTATTTCCGGGTCTACTGGAAAAGGCATGTTATGAATGGTCTCTTCCTTAACGCAGGCTGCAACAGCAACACGCATCAGTTTATCCCGGCTTATTTCTTTAATTCCCAACTGACCCAGCGTAACGGGTAGCCCTACTGAATCACAGAAATCTATTACTTCCATTATTTCAGCGGTGGAGCGATCCTCTAAAACCAGTTGAACAATAGTGGAAAAGGCGACTTTCTCACCGTGAAAATAATCATGGGTTTCTTTAAGTTCGGTCATCCCATTATGAATTGCATGAGCGGCAGCCAGTCCTCCGCTTTCAAATCCCAAGCCACTCAAGAGTGTATTGGCCTCAATTATTTTTTCCACCGCCGGAGTCACGGTCTTTGCTTCCACGGCCAGTTTTGCAGGTAAACCGTAGTTAAGCAGTGTCTCGTAGCAGAGGCGGGCCAGGGATAAGGCAGTTGTCGTCGGTAAACCACCTGCAATGTTTTTTGCAGAACTTCTGGAGGTAGCGTCTGCTTCAAACCATGTAGCAAGTGCATCCCCCATGCCTGAGACGAGGAAACGCACTGGCGCATGAGCAATAACTTCGCTATCCACAAGAACCACATTCGGGTTACTGGGAAGAAATAGGTAATCTTCGAACCTACCGTCCGGACTATAGATTACTGATAGGGCGCTACACGGGGCATCAGTGGCTGCTATTGTGGGCACAATTATTACCGGTACTTCCATGTAATAGGCTACAGCTTTCGCCGTATCGATAGATTTTCCGCCACCAATGCCGACCACCACATCACAAGCTCCGGATTCAGCAAAACTTTTTATTCTGTCGATTTCTACCCTGGAACATTCTCCGTTAAATTTTTCCAAAATAAAATTAACATTTTTGGTCATAGATTTTTCTATTTTGTCTTTTAATAAGGAGATAATATTACCATCTACCAGGGTAAGTGCTTTTTTTCCCAGTTGTGCAGTAAATTTTCCTAAATCCATCAGTGCGCCCGGTCCTTGAACATATTTAGAAGGGCTTATCAAAATTTTATTTTCCAAATAATCACCTCCAATGTTTTATTATTTTCAGGTATTAACAAAACTATTCCGCCAATATAAAATAAAAACTCGAATATCAAATATCCGGCTTTAATGAGTCATGCCGAGTATTACTATATGTCGGCGTGATTTTTTGTTTAAGTGTGCGCAAGTACATTACGAAGATTTATATCAATCACAATGTCTTATAACTGTCATAAGCAATATTGATGTATAATTGAAACAAAAATAATGTCCATGCAGTAAGGTCTAGTTCAAATTGTGAAAGAAAAAACAAAAACGCTCACAACATTCGCTAGACCTTTTGTGCAATGTATTATGTAGCATAATTTTTTTGAGGTTTGCGTGGACAACACGGCATTATTTTACTAGAGGACGGGGGAATATAGTATGTTCACATGGAAAAAGATCCGGAGATTCGTACAAATCGGAATTCTGCTGCTGTTTTTAACTCCCCTGGTAGGTAATAACATGGTGCTGGGTAGCCTCAATTCCAGCACCATTTTTGAAATTACATTAACAGACCCTTTAGCATTTTTAGAGGTTTTGTTAGCATCGAAGACATTAATTTTATCAATTTTACCCGGGGCTATACTGGTTTTGGGCATATACCTTTTACTTGGAAAAGCATATTGCAGCTGGGTGTGTCCGATAGGTTTGCTGATTGAATTAATAGATGGGATCAAAGAAAAATTGCAGGGTAAAAAGTCTATTTCTGCCGGGCGTCAGTACTACTGGTCCCTGCCTGTAATTCTGTTTCTGGCAGCAATTACAGGTTTACCGCTTTTCCAGACAGTATCTCCCATAGCAATTATCTTACGAGGGCTGTTATTTGGAATTGGGATTGAGTTTATAATCCTAATATTTATTATCCTCTTAGAATTAATGGGAATTAAACGCGGTTGGTGCAGGATATTTTGCCCCCTGGGAGCTTTTTATGCACTGGCAGGAAGGTTCAGCCCTCTGAAGATAAAAGTAGAGCGCGACAGTTGTATCTCCTGTAAAAAATGCGTTAAAAGCTGCAATTACTGTTCGAAAGAGCTGGAAGATTTATTATCAGATTCAATGGAAAAATTAAGATCTTCATTATGTACAAAATGTGGAGAATGCATTAATTCCTGCCCCAATAACTCTCTTAGATTTTCCTTTAACAATAAGAGGGTAAACAACAGGGTAGCTCAAAAAGAAACGGCAGTTTCAGGTAAGACCGGCTTATCCCGCAGGCGCCTTTTGGAGGCTGGCGGAGCAGCTCTTGCCAGCGCTGCTTTATTTCCTGCAGTCAACGCAGCTAAAAACTCTAGCCCTCCTTTACTTCGTCCCCCCGGAGCGGTACCGGAACCCGAGTTTTTAGCAAGGTGTATACGGTGCGGGAAATGTATTGAAGTTTGTTCTTACAAGACTTTAAAATGTGGTGACGCTATGATGGGTGCTTCTCTTGGCACACCCTACTTTGCTGCCAGAGAAATGCCGTGCTATCTCTGTATGGAATGTCCCGACGTTTGCCCGTCCGGGGCGTTACAGCCTTTAAAAATGGAAGAGGTTAAAATAGGAATAGCTCAAGTAGATAAAGAGAGGTGCTACGCTTACCGGGGTGATATTTGCAGGTCTTGCTGGCTTAATTGTCCCCTTATTGACGAGGCTTTATATATGGAGCAATTTCGCTATCCTGTGGTAGATAAAGATAAATGTACAGGCTGTGGTATTTGCGAGTATGTTTGCGTCATGGATGAGCCTGCCATTAAGATAATAAAAAGCTAGCAACATGCGCTATTGCAAAGGCTAATGCAAATGTGATATAATTTCTTGGAATCCCCTGCTCCATATGCAATGTATGGGGCCGTTTAGTCCACAGGAGGAGGTGAAATAAATATGCGCAAGTATGAAACTCTTTTTATCATCAGACCGGATCTGGAAGAGGAGCAGACAAATGGTGTAATTGACAAATTTAAAGAACTGCTTGAGAAAAATGGTGCAGAGGATATAAAAGTAGATCCGTGGGGTAAGCGTAAGCTTGCTTATGAAGTTAAGAAGTTTAAAGAAGGTTTCTATGTACTGTTCCAGTTTAACAGCACTCCCGAAGCTGCTTCGGAGCTAGAAAGGAACTTTAAAATATCTGATGAAATCATCAGGTATCTCATAGTACGACTTGAAGAGGAAGAGAAGTAATTCTTAAATCTTAAGGGGTCTATAGGTGGTGTGTTATTTTGTTAAATAGAGTAATTTTGATTGGTAGGTTGACCAGGGACCCTGAACTTCGCTATACAGGAAGCGGAATTCCGGTGGCTACTTTTTCTTTGGCAGTAGATCGCCCCTTTACAAATCAGCAGGGGGAACGTGATACGGATTTTATCAGGATTGTAACCTGGCGAAAGCTTGCTGAAACCTGTGCCAATAATCTCGGAAAGGGGCGTCTGGTTGCTGTTGAGGGACGTCTCCAGATCAGAAACTATGAGGACAGGGAAGGGATTACAAGGCAGGCGGCAGAAGTAATTGCCGGTACTGTAAGGTTTTTGGACTGGCCTAAGGATAAAAGCGGTGGCCAAGCCGGATTTGACTCAAATGATGATCCCTTTGATGGAGGCATAGATTTACCGGACGACGATGTGCCATTTTAAACCCTGAAAGAAGGAGGGGATGATAATGAGAAGAGATCGCAGGCGTTCACGAAAAAGAGTTTGCAATTTTTGTATAGATAAAGTAACTGAAGTTGATTACAAAGATGTAACCCGTTTGCGTCGCTATATAACAGAAAGGGGCAAAATTTTGCCTCGCAGAATTTCCGGCAACTGTGCCCATCACCAGCGCCAGTTGACTAGAGCTATTAAAAGGGCTCGTAGTATTGCATTGTTGCCATATACAGTTGAATAATGTATTATGGACCTAGACTAAAAGGGAGCAATTTTGCTCCCTTTTACTATAGAGATATCCAAGGAGTGAAAAAATTTGAACGGTTTGGATAACCCATTAAACAATACAATTAAATATACTGCTTTAACAATACTGCTTGTCCTTGCCGGCTTTTTTCTGCCGGTTGTTGGGTTGTTTACTTCAGTTGTGTGGTTTATTCCTTTGATTATGTTGTCCGTAAGAAATGGCTTTAAGTTTGCAGTGGCAGGGATTATTGTATTAATAGCTGTCTTGACGGTTACTGCTTCTCCTCTGGAAGCTTTGCTCTTTTCAAGCCAGCATGTGCTAATTGCCCTGGTGTATTGCAATCTCTTTGCAAGGAAAGCGGAATTTAAAGAATTGCTGCTTGGCGGTTTGCTGGCCGCAGTTCTATCTGCCTTGACCAGAATTGCCGTTACTGTCTGGGCTTTAGGCCTGAGCTATAAAAAATGGTTGCAGTATATGAGAAATATAGCAGATCAGGTGATAAAACTTTATAAGGAAACAGGTGTCTGGGAGCAATTAACAGCCGGGCCACTTACAGGACAAGACTTGAAAGAGTTGTTGTACGGTTTTTCTCAAACAATGGTAAATCTTACACCTGCAGCCCTTACAACCTATGGAATGCTGATAGCCTTTATAGGGCTTTTGATAGCAATACGTGTTTTAAAAAGAAACGGTTTCTGGGCACCTGATGTGCCCGAGTTCAGTCGCTGGAAGCTGCCATGGCAGATGGCCTGGCCTGCGATAATAGCTTTAGCTGCTCTTCTGTTGGGGGACTATCTTGCAAACAGGTTCTTTTTGGTAATAGGGCAAAATCTTGTCTACGTGCTAATTCCCGTATATGTGGTGACAGGCTTTGCTGCTATGGTGTTTTTCTATAACAAGCTCAAGACCTCGGTTTTTATGAAAATGGTTTTTTTGGCTATAATTGTTTTTAACTTTCCCCTCTTTTTAATGTTATTATTGTTGTTAGGAGTATTTGATCCCCTCATTAACTTCAGAAAACTAAAACAAACATAAAAAAGCCTTATTCGCGGTAAAAACATATTTTCTACATATAAAAATGTGTAAGGAGTTGATACATAATGAAAGTTATTTTGAAAGAGGACGTTAAAAAGCTTGGTTCAAAGGGAGAGGTAGTAAATGCTGCCGACGGGTATGCTAGAAACTATCTGATTCCAAAGGGCCTTGCAGTTGAAGCAACTAAAAATAACTTGAAGAAGCTTGAAGAAGAAAAGAAAAAGGAACAGCAAAGGCTTGAACAGGAAAAACAAGAAGCTAAAGAAACTGCAAGTAAGCTGAAAGAAAAGAAAATTACTGTCCAGGCCAAGACCGGAGAAAAAGATAAGCTGTTCGGTTCAATCACCAGCAAAGATATTGCAGAGGCAATTAAGAAACAATACGGAATTAAAGTCGACAAGCGTAAGATTCAATTAGATGATCCCATTAAGGAGCTTGGAAGTTATATTGTTTCAATTAAATTGCATCCTGAAGTAGAGGCGGAAGTTACCGTAGTCGTTCAGGGGAACTGATTTTAAGAAGGCATAAGTATCTTCTATAATATTTAACATAAGCATATGGCGATACCCAAAAGTATTGCCATATGCTAGTTTAGCAGTCGGCGGGAAAGGAGCTTAATAATGGATAAAATACTGGAAGAACACTTAAATGAAATAGATGAAACAGAAGATTTGCAATTACCCCCAATCGATGATCAAGGGCATGACAAGGAAATGGTGCGCCGTGTCAGGGCCTTATATTCTATTCTGGGTGACCTGTATGGTGTGGACAGGCTCGTATTGAAAGCAAATAAAACCGAAGCCCTGGAGCTTTTGCGCTCTGATTCTTTGGCGAAGAGGGTTGTTGCTCTCCAAAAGCTGATCTATGAAAACCCTACCATTGAAGAAATGCCCTGTGAGGATGAAATTCCCGCTATTGTTGATGAATTGGAGGATACCATTGCAGATATCCTGGCAAGGCGTTCTGTTGAAGAAGAAATAGAATCACGGATATCGAAAAAAATGCAGGAGCGGCATGAAGAATATCTTAAAGAAATTAAGAGACAGGTTTTAAATGAAAATTCTAATCCCGAAAATGCTCAAACGTTAAAAAAGCTTGCTATTTTAGAAAAGAAAAATAGCGAAAAGCTCTCTCGTTCCGCTATGGAAATACTAAGGCCCCAAAAATTAGATGAAATTGTGGGGCAGGAGCAGGCAATAAAGGCGCTTATTTCTAAATTAGCCGCTCCTTTTCCGCAGCATATAATTCTCTACGGCCCGCCGGGGGTTGGCAAAACCAGTGCTGCGAGACTAGCTTTAGAAGCGAGTAAAAAGATAAAAGGTTCTACCTACAAGGATGAGGCTCCCTTTGTGGAAGTTAACGGGGCTACCCTCAGGTGGGATCCCAGGGACGTTACTAACCCTCTCTTGGGATCGGTGCATGACCCAATATACCAGGGCGCCAGAAAGGAACTGGCTGAGACCGGCATTCCGGAGCCAAAGCTGGGGCTTGTTAGCGATGCCCATGGCGGAGTATTATTTATAGATGAAATAGGAGAAATGGACCCCCTCCTTTTAAGTAAGCTTTTAAAGGTACTTGAAGATAAAAGGGTTTACTTCGATTCTTCATATTATGATCCCGGTGATAATAACATACCGCAATATATTAAAAAGCTTTTTGAAGAGGGTGCCCCGGCGGATTTTGTGCTAATTGGAGCTACCACTCGTTATCCACAAGAATTGAATCCGGCACTGCGATCTCGCTGTGCAGAAGTATACTTTGAGCCGCTTTCTCCTGCCAACATCAAAGAGATAATACAAAATTCCGCCAGGAAGTTGGAAGTGGAACTGGAGGAAGGGGTTGCGGATATTATCAGTCAGTATACAATTGATGGCAGGAAAGCCAACAACATTTTAGCAGATGCTTATGGACTGGCTCTCTACCTCCAAAAGTTTAAAAAAGGTAGGCCTCCTAAGAGGATCACCATAACAGAAAAACATATTTATGAGGTCATTCAGAGCTCAAGGATGTCTCCCTTTGTCAATGTTAAAGCTAGTCGGGAAAGTGAAATAGGCCGGGTTTTAGGACTTGGCGTGCACGGATTTGTTGGCTCGGTACTGGAAATTGAAGCAATTGCCTTTCCTGCCCGCGAAAAGGGTAAAGGTTCCATGAGGTTTAATGAAACTGCAGGTTCCATGGCCAGGGATTCTGTATTTAATGCAGCTTCCGTATTAAGAAGACTGAGCGGTAAGGAACTGGCCGATTATGACTGCCATGTAAATATTGTTGGGGGAGGAAATATTGACGGTCCTTCAGCAGGGCTGGCCATTTGCCTGGCATTAATGAGCGCCGTACAGGAAATACCCTTTCGCCAGGATGTTGCTGTAACAGGTGAAGTTTCCATTCAGGGCAGGGTAAAACCGGTGGGCGGAATTCCTGAGAAAATTTATGGAGCCAGGCAGGCCGGAATGAGCAAGGTTCTAGTGCCTAAGGAAAACCATAAGGATGTTCCAGGCGGTATAGAAGGTATTGAGGTGGTTGTTGTTGACAACGTTTTTGAAGCGCTGGAACATTTGGCTGAAGAAGCAGCCAGCAGTTTTACTGAAAGCGTTAGTTAGTTTAGAGAGGTAGGAGGAAGGAAAAAGTGAGTGTGAACGAGAAATTACCTCCTCAAAGTAATGATGCCGAACAGTCGGTTTTAGGTTCTATCCTTTTGGACCCCGATGCTATTTATCATGTAATGGAAAAGGTTAAGCCGGAGGATTTTTATCGCAGGGCACACCGGATAATTTATGAAGTTATGCTTGATTTAAATGAAAAGTCGGAACCAATCGACATGCTCACTGTAATTGAAGAAATCAGGCGGCGCGGACAACTGGAGGAGGTGGGCGGTGCAACATATATAGCAACTCTGGCTAATGCGGTTCCTACAGCTGCAAATGCTCCGCATTATGCTCAAATAGTAGCGGAAAAAGCAGTCCTGCGTTCTCTAATTACCGCTGCTTCTAAGATCGTTCAAAAAGGATATGATGGGAATAATGAAGCGGAACAGTTATTAGATGAAGCGGAACAGTTAATTTTTGAAATTTCCCAGAACAGAAGAAAAGCCGGTTTTAGTTCTATAAAGGAAGTTCTGGTTGAGTCATTTGATCAACTTGAAAAGCTTTCTCAGCATAGTGGTGAAATTACAGGAATTCCCACATTTACTGACCTGGATAAACTCCTTTCAGGTTTTCATAATAGTGACTTAATTATTTGTGCAGCCCGTCCGGGGATGGGAAAAACCTCCTTCTGTCTCAACATTGCAGCCAGAACAGCTTTAAGGGAAAAAATACCGGTAGCCATCTTTAGTCTGGAAATGTCGAAGGACCAGTTAGTTCAGAGAATCTGGTCTGCAGAGGCAATGGTTAACCAGCACAAGCTGCGGACAGGTAAACTGGATGAGGAAGAATGGAAACGCTTGGTGGAGGCCGCCGGGCCCCTTTCAAATGCACCTATTTACATTGATGATACTCCGGGCATTTCAGTACTTGAAGTGAGGGCAAAGGCAAGAAGGTTAAAGAGTGAAAAGGGTCTGGGCTTAATAATAATTGACTACCTGCAGCTGATGCAGTCGCACCGCAAAGTTGATAACCGCCAGCAGGAAATCACTCAAATATCCATGTCGCTAAAAGCGCTTGCCCGTGAGCTCAATGTACCTGTTTTAGCGCTCTCCCAGCTCAGCAGGGCAGTGGAACAATCGGCAGATAAAAAACCAAATTTAAGCCATTTAAGGGAATCAGGGGCTCTAGAGCAGGATAGTGATGTGGTTATCTTTATTCATAGGCCCGAGTATTATGATGAGGATACTGATAAAAAGGGAGTATCGGAAATTATAGTGGCAAAACACAGACATGGCCCGGTAGGTACCGTGGAACTAGCCTTCCTGGCTGAATACACTAAATTTGTGGATCTTGCAAGGGAACCACTTCCGGCAGGATAATTAAAATTTTTCTAGAAATGACAAATTTAGATGCAGGAGATAGTAAAGCGGTGAAGAACAGTTACCATTTAAGGTAGCTGTAATTTTTTTGGAACTTTTTTCTATTTTATTTCGTCTATATAGAGAGTAAAGAGTTTAAAGTCCCGGGAGGTGGGAGGATGTCCGCAAGGAGTTGGCTGCTAATTATATTATCATTTTCTATTTTGTTTGGCGCAGGATGTGGTAACTTAAACAGCAGTGGAATCATATCCGGAGGTGGCGGGCAGTCTGATGAAGCGGTAGAGGAGCAACCACAAGACAGCGGAAAAGATAAGGAAATCAAGGAAGAGACTTCTTTGCCTCAAAAAGAACCTTCAGAAGAACCACCTTCCCCCAAGGGCAGTTTTGTGCTGGGAGAGTACTACTCGCAGGACAGCCATTATAAATTTAAGGTTTGGGCCTGGTATGACAGGTCCGAGAAAAAATTAAAGGCGGATTTTTTATTTTTTGATTTTAAAAAGGATGTAATAAAAAGGATAACAAGGACGAAACTTGTAGAGAACCGGCGTACAAATCGCAGAGATCCTGTAGTGTGGTTAGACTCTAAAAGAGCTCTACTTAACGGCTTTATTTTATTTAAAGTGGAAGGATATAAAAGCTATGATTTGAAGTCGGAAGAGATCAGTGAGGTTTGGGACTATCACGTTAATTCTTCCGGTTCTGCTCTGGCGCTTTTGGGGCGTACTGAAGAAGGTGCAGGAGTATGGTTAATTGATTTAGATACTTTATATAAATTGCCGGTATATTCATATTCGCTTGAAAATCCCTGGCTTGAGGAGGAAAGCTTTCGTGTAGCGTGGGGGCCGGATAATAATCTTTATTTTGATGTGGATTTTCACGGCCGACCTGCAATTTTCCGTTATGAGACTCTAGAGGATAAGGTAGATTTGTATCTCTATGATGCTACCCTCCATGCTATTGACCAGGAATCGGGGAAGATATTTTATACGGAGTTAGCTGAAAACGGGAATACTCCCCCGCAGAAAAAATCAATGAGAATTGACGAGTCCCCTGCTAAGTCAGAACCCCAGAAGGTGCTGGAGGTCGCAACACACTATATGGAGACTACGGGTAGGCCTGTTGGCTATCAAACTAATAAAGTGGTTTTATCAATTGAAAGACTCTTTGAAAACAAAGCGTTAGTGGCCTTTGGTCCCTGGGCTTCAGAATATAATGGAGTTCTGATACTGGAGAGAAATGAGGATAACTGGAAAGTAACCTGTGAAAAATTCAGACATTATTTTAATATAGGTCGTTTCTGGGAAGCTGTAGACGTTCTTGCCGCAAGGGAAGGGTACATCTTCGGTGAGGAACCGGGGAAATATGTAATAGGTTGCCCCTATGAAGAAAGTAATTTGGTAGTTTTCCTAGTGGGTCCTTATGGCAGTCCCTGGGAAATGCAGTATACCTTAGAAAAAAATAATGAAGGCTGGCAGATAACTGAAAAAATGGAAATCCAGGGTGAAATTATACTGCCTACTTCTCCCGATTATCCCGGCAGCACTTTGCAAAAATTTTTTAGCGCTATGAGAAATAAACAGTATAATCTGGCCGAGAAGCTGGTAATTTCTCCTGCTGGTAAAGAACCCGAACTTAATAATTGGGAAATAGTTGATTATGATTTGGGAGAAGCGCGCTTGCTGCCTGATGGTAAAAGAGCAGTTTTACAGTTTTGGCTATTTGGGGAAGGGGAGGAAGGAAAGGATTATTATGGCTGGTGCAGGGTAAATAAGGTAGAACAAATATGGAAAATACTATGGGAAAGTTTAGAAAAAGTGAGGTTTGTAAAGGATGATATTAGTTAGTGCATGTCTTGCAGGAATAAATTGTAAGTATAATGGCAAAAACAATTTAAACCAGATAATTCAGGAAATGGTTAAAAGAGGCGAGGCGGTTCCCTTCTGTCCCGAACAGTTAGGTGGGGCTCCGACTCCAAGGATTCCCTGTGAAATAAAAAGCGGCACTGGAGAAGATGTTTTGGCGGGAAGATGTCAGGTCATAAATAAGAAGGGAGAGGGTGTAACATCCATCCTTATAAAGGGTGCCGAGGAGTCCTTAAAACTTGCTCAAATGATTAACCCCCAAAAAATCATCTTAAAGGAAAGAAGTCCATCCTGCGGTAAAACAATGATTTATGATGGCACGTTTACCGGCCGGAAAATTCCCGGTATGGGTGTAACTGCAGCCCTATTGAAAAAGCACGGATTTAACCTGTTAACAGAAGAAGATTTTAAAGAAAATTAAAAAGCCGAATAATAATATTGTATACTGGATAATTATTCGCGCTATATTGACTTTCGCCACTGAAAATGATAATATAATACGGGTTGAGGCTGATTTAAGCCCTCCTTCTATTTGTTTGTAACTCAAATAGAAAACTTGTCAAGACAAGTTGCTATTTGAGTATTTTTATGCTTATTGCTGTATAGCTTACTTAGGAGGTGCTTCCATGAAGAAAAATTATAATGTAATTATTGTCGGTGCAGGACCTGCCGGCATTTTTACGGCGCTGGAACTTACAAAGTTGAAACCGGAAACGGAAATTTTAATCATTGATAAGGGACAAACTATAGATAAGAGAATTTGTAAAGTTAGGGACAAAGGTAAATGTGCCGGATGTGACCCCTGTCATATTACAAGCGGGTGGTCAGGCGCAGGAGCTTTTTCAGACGGTAAATTGAGTAAATCCCCTTATGTGGGCGGTAGATTAACGGATTACTTGGATGAGGAAAAAGTACAGGAAGTTATAGATTATGCTGATGAGATTTACCTCCGGTTTGGGGCTCAGCAGGAGGTATATGGCTTAAACAATCAAAAAATAGAAGATTTAATGTATGAAGCTTCAAAATATGCCATCCAATTAATTCCATGTCCTGTGCGCCACCTGGGCACTGAAAAGGCTTATCTTGTCCTCAAGGCTATGTACGACCATTTAATTGCCAACACTAAAACCGAGTTTATGGGTTTAAGTACCGTTAAGGATATAATTGTAGAAAACGGAGTTGCTAAGGGAGTAACCGTACGGAAGAAAGGTGAAAAGGATTGCCGCAAAATTATGGGCGATGTAGTTGTTGTTGCTCCCGGTAGGGGTGGTGCCCAGTGGCTTTCCGACCAGTGTAAGAAGCTTGGCATTGTAACTGAAAACAACGAGGTAGATATTGGTGTAAGGGTTGAAGTTCCCAACTCGATAATTGACCACTTAACAAGGGAACTTTATGAGGCAAAACTGGTCTATTATTCGGATACCTTTGACAATAAAGTGCGTTCTTTCTGTATGAATCCCGGAGGTGTGGTCTCTGAAGAGCATTATGACGGCAATGTGGCTGTAGTAAACGGTCACAGCTATGCTGATGAAAAATTAAAAACCAGAAATACTAACTTTGCCCTTTTAGTTTCCACCTCCTTTACAGAGCCATTTAATCAACCGCTGGAATACGGTAAATATATTGCACGTCTTGCTAATATGCTGACTGGCGGGGGGATAATGGTTCAAAGGCTGGGAGACCTTCTCAAGGGAAGAAGGACTGACTATGATCGTCTTAAGAAATCAACCACTATCCCTACGATGAAAACTGCTGTTCCGGGAGATTTAAGTTATGTTCTTCCGCAGCGTTACCTTACTTCCATTGTAGAAACTTTAAAGGCTTTTGACAACATTTGTCCCGGTATATATGCTCGCAATACACTTTTATATGGAGTAGAAGTTAAATTTTACTCTTCAAAAGTGAAAGTGAATGATAAGTTTCAGCCTCAAATTGGCAACTTATATACTATAGGAGATGGAGCAGGAATAACAAGGGGGCTGATGCAAGCTTCAGTTTCAGGAGTGCTTGTAGCAAGGGATATAGCAGGACAACAGAGTAACTAGGTTTAAGTGAGTGTTCGATCTTGTAAATAGCCTCTTTAAAAAGCTTTTCTTCTTAAATATAATGTGATATCATTGCAGGTGGATTGGTTTTATTTGTCAAAAGAGTGATGCAATTGATTTATTGGATTAATGGAGGTGCACGTATTCCATGTCAACAGTTGTATTAATAGGGGCCCAATGGGGAGACGAAGGAAAGGGTAAAATCACTGACTTTTTAGCAAGACAAGCGGAGGTTGTAGTAAGGTCACAGGGTGGAAATAATGCAGGCCATACGGTGGTAGTAGATGACAAAGAATATAAGCTGCACTTAATTCCATCTGGCATTTTATATCCTGAAAAACTTTGTGTGATTGGAAACGGGGTTGTCATAGATCCTAAAGTACTGTTGGAAGAAATTGATTACCTTGCTGAAAATGGTATTCAAACAGACAATTTAAGGATTAGCTCCAGTGCCCATGTTATAATGCCTTATCATAAGAAGTTGGATGAGCTTCAAGAGGAAAGAAGAGGGAACAAAAAGATAGGAACCACAAAACGTGGTATAGGCCCCTGCTATATGGATAAGATAGCACGTACCGGAATTCGCATTATCGATCTAATAAATGCCAATGATTTTAAGGAAACTTTGGGAAGTGCACTCCAGGATAAAAACTATCTTTTTGATAAGGTATATAATACTACAGGTTTTGAGTTGCAAGAAATCTATGATGAATATATGCAATATGCGGAGAGAATTCGTCCCTATGTAACTGACACTTCTGTTTTGATAAATAAAGCAATAGACGAGAGAAGAGATGTCCTTTTTGAAGGAGCGCAGGGGACTTTACTGGATATTGATCATGGAACTTACCCATTTGTAACATCCTCTTATCCCACATCAGGAGGCGCCTGTGTAGGCTCAGGCGTGGGTCCCACCAAGATTGACAGTGTGCTGGGAGTAGTGAAAGCATATACCACAAGGGTAGGTGAAGGTCCTTTCCCTACGGAATTACGGAATGAAATGGGAGACCAAATTCGCAAAGCCGGACATGAGTTTGGAACCACTACCGGTCGTCCCAGAAGGTGCGGTTGGATGGATGCAGTGATTTTGCGCTATGCTGCGCGGATCAATGGACTTACCGGAATTGCAGTAACTAAACTGGATGTACTAGATGGTTTGGAAACCTTAAAGATTTGTACAGCGTATAAATATCAGGGTGAGATTTTAAATGAGTTTCCCAGCAGCCTAAAGGTTTTAGAACAATGTCAGCCTGTTTATGAGGAACTGCCCGGCTGGCAGCAGGAGACCAGTGAAATTGAGGATTACAATGATTTACCCCAAAATGCTAAAAGATATCTTCACAGGTTGGAAGAACTTTCCGGGGTGAAAATAGATATGGTCTCCGTAGGACCGGGGAGAAAGCAAACAATAGTTATTAATAATACTTTTTAATATAAAATAAAAGGAGAACCCCAATAGAGGTTCTCCTTTTATTTTTTTATTTAATTTTCAAATTTTATATTTAATATAAAAAATACTAATGATATTTGAATAGAAAGAAAATACAAAAAATGATTGAATTATCCTACAAATCATGGTACACTGTTCTTGAAGTGGGAGGTGTCTCCCAAAAAATTTTGGATAGGGGCCTGACCATTAGTCTACCTAATAACTAGGAGTTCTTGTGGCTTAGTGGCTGCTTTGTGCTGGAAAAAGGAGGGGGTAAATAGGACAGAGAGTAAAGTGTTCAGTGTGGATTTGTTTGAAAATTCTATCTATTTTGCTGAAAGTGTTTTGTAGGGGGTTAGGGAATAAGAAAAGTAATTTTGAAAATTAATTAAATTTTCAGGGGGTTAAACAATGGAAGCAAATTTAGGTTTAGCTTTTGTTGCATTTATACCGATTCTCTTTACAATTATTGTAATGGCTGCTTTTAACTGGCCTGCTAAAAGGGCGCTACCTGTTGCCTGGATTATAGCAATGGTCATTGCATTCTCAGTATGGAAAATGGACTTTCAACATGCTTTCGGTTTTTCAATTTATGGAGCTTTAAAGGCTATTGACATTCTTATCATTATCTTTGGAGCTATTTTGATTCTGAATACTTTAAAGAAATCCGGAGCAATGGCTACAATTAACAATGGATTTATGAACGTTACTAAAGACCGCCGTGTTCAGGCTGTTATCATTGGTTGGATGTTTGGCGCTATGATTGAAGGCGCTGCAGGATTTGGTACTCCCGCTGCACTGGCCGGACCGCTTTTGGTAGGTTTAGGATTTCCGCCATTAGCAGCTGCTATGGTTGCATTGATCTTTAACAGTACACCTGTTAGTTTCGGTGCGGTTGGTACTCCAGTACTTGGTGCTTTGGGTACTTTGGAAAAAGGTATTACTGAGCTGGCTAAAGGAACTGATCCTGCAGTGGCAATTGAAACATTTAAGTTAACTTGGGCTCAGTGGACAGCAATTGGTCACTCACTAGTAGGTATTTTCGTTCCACTCTTGGGTCTATGTATGTTAACCAAGTTCTTTGGTAAGGAACGTTCAATTAAACCTGCTTTAGAAGCAGCTCCATTTGCTATTTTTGCAGGTTTATCCTTCGTTGTTCCCTATATAATACTCGCTACACTTTTGGGACCTGAATTACCATCACTTGTTGGCGCTATGCTAGGACTTCCAATAGTAGTAATTGCTGCTAGAAAAGGTTTCTTAGTACCTAAGAATAAATGGGAATTCCCTGATAAGTCGGAGTGGGCTGAAGACTGGAAGTCAAATGTAGATACTGGCGATGTTGGCGAAGCTAAGATGTCTTTAGTTAAGGCTTGGATTCCATATGTATTGATAGCTTTAATCCTAATGGTGACTCGTATTCCGGAGCTTGGATTAAAAGGATTCTTGGCGTCTCAAAAGCTTGTAATTCCAAATATCCTTGGTACTGGTAAGGATTATGGCTTGGCATACCTCTACTTACCAGGTACTGTACCATTTATCCTTGTAGCGCTAATTACACATGTGATTCACGGTATGAATGGGGAAAAGGTGAAAGCGGCATGGAAAGATTCCTTTAAGCAAATTCAAGGCGCTGCAATTGCACTCTTCTTTGGTGTTGCAATGGTTCAGTTGATGCTCAATTCAGGCGTAAACGGTGCAGAATTACCAAGTATGATGACAGCAATGGCTAGTGGAATTGCGGCTATTGCAGGTAAAGGTTACGTGTTTGTTGCTCCATTTATCGGTGTATTAGGGTCTTTCATGTCAGGTTCCAATACTGTTTCAAATATTCTATTTGCTTCATTACAGTTTGAAAGTGCAGAAATTCTCGGTATGTCACCTGTTCTGATAGTAGCTATTCAGAATATCGGTGGCGCAATAGGTAATATGGTTTGCGTAAACAATGTGGTTGCTGTTTGTGCAACAGTGGGAACATCCGGCGCTGAAGGTAAGCTCATTAGAAGAAATGCTATTCCGATGTTCATTTATGGACTAGCAATAGCAATATTCTTTGCAATTCTAATTTACAGTGGTTTTGATCCATTACAGTTTTAGTAATTAAAGAACCTATAGGTTGGTTTTGGGGGAGAATGATTTATTCTCCTCCAAAACAATTTTATGTTTTAAGAAAACTAAAACTAAGCAAATATTAAGAGGTGAGTTTAATGCTTTCCCGAAAAATTATAGATGAATTAACCGCTGTTTTGGGAAAAGAGAATGTTTTAACGGAAAAAGAAGAACTGGCATGTTATTCCTTTGATGCCACTGCTGATATGCCCCAGTCTATGCCTGATGTTTTTGTGACGCCTACATGTACTGAAGAAGTACAAAAGGTAGTTGAAATTGCCTCTAAAAACAAAGTTCCCGTTTATACGAGGGGATCAGGAACCAATTTAAGCGGTGGTACCATTCCTTTAAAAAACGGTATTGTAATGGGAATGGTAAAGATGAACAAAATACTCGAAATAGACGCTGAAAACCTGAATGCTGTAGTACAACCCGGAGTTATTATTCAGGATCTAAATGATGCAGTAGCCAAGCATGGGCTAATATATCCTCCAGATCCAGGTACCGTTAAGACTGCCACAATGGGAGGCAGCGTGGCTGAATGTTCCGGGGGCCTGAGGGGACTCAAGTATGGTGTAACCAAGGACTATGTTATGGGTTTGGAAGTTGTGCTGGCAAATGGTAAAGTAATGCGCTGCGGGGGAAAAACAGTAAAAAATGTTACTGCCTATGACATGGTGAAACTTTTTGTAGGTTCTGAAGGGACACTTGGAATTATTACCGAAATCATAGTTAAATTAATACCTGCTCCCGAAACCAGAAAAAGTTTCCTGGCATCATTCAAATCACTTGACGATGCAGCCAACAGTATTACCGGAATTATAGCCAGCAAGGTTATACCCGCTACTCTGGAAATAATGGATAATGCCACAATTAAGACGGTAGAAAACTATGCGCATGTTGGTCTGCCGACTGATGCAGAGGCAATTCTTTTGATAGAAGTGGATGGTTTACCTGAAGTGGTGGCAAAAGAAGCCCAAGCTGTGGAAAAGGTTTGTAAGGAAAATAACGGTCAACTGAAGGTTGCCGAAACAGATGAAGAAAGGGATAATTTATGGACTGCAAGAAGAGCTGCACTTCCTGCCCTTGCACAGGTTAGTCCTACTACAGTACTGGAAGATGCTACTGTACCCAGAAGTGAGATTCCAAAGATGCTTAAAGCACTTCAAGAAATAGCCGGGAAGTATGACCTGAAAATCGGCACCTTCGGTCATGCCGGTGACGGAAACCTTCACCCAACAATTCTAACTGACGAGCGTAACAAGGAAGAAATGGAAAGGGTACACAAAGCAGTTGATGAAATTTTCGATGCTGCTTTAAAGTTGGGAGGAACCCTGTCAGGGGAACACGGAATTGGCATGGCTAAAATGAAGTACCTTGAAAACGAATTCAAAGAAGCAGGTGTAGAGGCACTGCGCTCCATTAAAAAGGCCCTGGACCCTGAAAACATCTTGAACCCCGGAAAAATAATAGATCTAGAGGGGTGATAAAATGTCCTATTATGATCTACTACAGAACATTAATGAAGAAATCATAAAATGCATGAAATGCGGTAACTGTCAAGCTGTTTGCCCAATCTATAAGGAAACTAAAGGCGAATCAGGAGTTGCCAGGGGAAAAATTCAAATGGCTAAAGCTCTTTTAGAAGGCAGGCTGGAATATAATGAAAAGCTAGCTGAACTGTTCAGCCTTTGTTTAACGTGTAAGGCATGTGCGGATAATTGTCCCTGTGGTGTAAGACCCGATAAAATCATACTGGCTGTTAGGGCTGCCCTGGCCAGGGAAAAGGGGCTTCACCCCTTGAAGAGGCGTATTTTCAGCGTGCTGGCCAAGCCTAAGGTTTTTCGCCTTGGTATGAATGCCGGAAGTGTATTTCAGGGCTTAGGCCTGAAAAGGGTTAAAGGTAAAAACCTTGCTCACCCAAGATTTCCAATTGGACTCGATATGAGAAGGGTTATTAGACCTTTGGCATCTCAAAGCTTAATTTCTGAACTGCCAAGGATAAATAAACCCCAAAATCCCCAGTTCAAAGTAGCCTTCTTCACAGGCTGCATGCTTAACTATCTCTATACAGATGCCGGAAAGGCCGTAGTGGATGTATTGAATAAAAACGGGGTAGAGGTTGTTATACCTGAGGCTCAGCATTGCTGTGGCATACCGACCTTTGTTCACGGGGATATGTCTACCAGCAAGAAAATAGCGAAATACAATATAGATGTCTTTATGAAAGAGGATTTTGATGCTATAATAACCCATTGTGGTACCTGTATCGGTGCATGGGTGGAACATTATCCGGAATTTTTGGCAGACGATCCCGAGTATGCGGAAAAAGCTAATAAGCTGGCTAATAAAGCTTATGATTTCTCACAGTTCCTGATAGAAAAAGTCGGCCTGAAAAGGCCTGAAGTCAGTTTAGATGTCAAAGTCACTTATCACGATCCCTGCCACCTGGTAAGAGGCGTGGGAGTAGCAACCCAACCTCGCGAAATATTGAAAGCAATGCCGGGTGTTGAGTTAGCGGAAATGAAAAAACCGGATCGTTGCTGCGGCAGCGCCGGATCATTTAGCTTAACACATTATGAAATGTCGAGTAAAATTAGAGATAAGAAAACAGAAGACATTCTTTCTGTAAATCCTGATGCAGTTATAACAAGCTGCGGCGCCTGCCGTATGCAGTTAGAAGATGGACTATATCAAACGGGAGCTGATATTCCTGTCAAGCACCTGGCAATGCTTTTACAGGAAGCCTATCAAAAAGAAGGTAAATAGGTTCTTAAGGGGGAGAAGGAATTGGACGAAAAGTTAATTAAAAACTTTACCGAAAAGGCAAAAGCGCTGTCTGCAGAGGTTTTTCGTTATAAAGACCTGAATTCAGCCTATGATAAAATTGCTGAGGTTATTAAAAAAGAAGGGGTTAAGGAAGTAGGCTGTGTTGCCAGGGGGTTAGTTAAAAACCTACCTGCTCGCCTGCAAAAAGAAAATATTAAAATAGTTTATGAAGGTCCTCCCCAGGAAATTGCAAAACTGCAGATAGGTATAACTCAGGTTCAAGCTGGAATTGCAGAAACCGGAACAATTGCTCAAAAGGCCACCGACTTATATGCACGCTATTTTTCAATGCTTCCTTCCACCAATATAGTCCTTCTGGAGACTTCTAAAGTGAAGGCGACCCTGTCTGAGGCCATGGAGGAAGTCAAGGAAAATGGCGGTCTGCTCGGTTACACGGCATTTATTTCAGGGCCGAGTCGTACTGCAGATATTGAAAGGGTATTGACAATTGGTGTTCACGGGCCGGGACGCCTTGTTATCTTACTTGTTGACGAGGGAGGTGAGTCAAATGGCAGTAAGTAAAGAATTTCAAGGTAAAGTAAAAAAGGCACTAAACAATGAAAACTTAAGAAAAGCTCTGGGTAACTTTGGAAATGCTTACCCTGCTGCCAGAGAGAAAGCATATCAGGGTAAGGACATTGAAGCCCTAAGGGATTATATTTCTCAAAATAAAAGGCTGGCAGCTCAAAATATAGATGAGCTGGTAGAAAAATTCACAAAAGAAGTAGAAAAAAGAGGCGGAACAGTATTTTTTGCCAAAACTGCTGAAGATGCCAAAGAATATATAGCTAAAGTTGCCAGGGAAGAAAACGTTAAAACAATTGTCAAGTCCAAATCTATGGCTTCTGAAGAAATCCATTTGAATGAACGCCTTGAAAAGGATAATATAGAAGTTGTTGAAACCGACCTGGGTGAATGGATAATTCAGCTCATGGGGCAAAAACCATCCCACATGGTTATGCCGGCCATTCACCTCACAAGATATGAAATTGCAGAAACCTTTTCCAAACACTTGAACGAAAAACTGCCACCTGACCCCTTAAAACTAACCAAGGTCGCCAGGAGAGAATTACGCAAAAAGTTTCTTGCTGCCGATATGGGGATTTCAGGAGCAAATATGGCGGTAGCTGAAAATGGTGCACTGGTTCTTATGACCAACGAGGGTAATGCGCGTCTTACAACGACACTGCCCAGGATACACGTTGCTCTGGTAGGCATTGAGAAATTTGTTCCGAATATGGAAACAGTAGTCAAGGTTTTAGAGGCACTACCGAGAAGTGCAACCGGTCAGGAAATTACCAGTTATGTAACAATGATCGATGGAGTTGTACCAACTTGGGTAGATAATGGAGTAGGAGAAAAGAAATTGCACGTAGTTATTCTGGATAACGGGCGAAAGGCGATGATCGATGACCCGGTATTCCAGGAAGCAATGCAGTGTATCCGCTGTGCTTCCTGCTTAAATGTATGCCCCGTCTACCAGCTTGTTGGGGGACATGTCTACGGCCACATTTATGCAGGCGGTATCGGAACTATCCTAACAGCCTTCTTTAACAGTGAAGATGCGGCATATGACCCGCAAAACCTCTGTATTAACTGTAATAAATGCGCAACAATCTGTCCCGGAAAAATTAATATACCCAAACTGGTCAAAGAACTGCGCTTGAGATTGACAGAAAAGAAAGGCTTATCCTTTGCGGAAAATTACGCTTTAAGAAATATTGTCGGTAAACCCCGTACCTTCCACAAGTGGCTGAGAAGGGCTAAAACACTCCAAAAGCCTCTTGCCAGGGAAGGATTCATCAGGCATCTGCCGCTGGCATTTTCCAAGCATACTGAAAAGAGGAGCCTGCCTACAGTTGCGGATAAACCTTTGAGGGACCTGGTACCGAGCCTTAAGAAAGAAGTTAAGAACCCGAAAGCTAAGGCTGCTTTCTATAGTGGATGTGTTATAGATTTCTGTTATCCTGAAGTTGGAGAGGCAATTTTCAAGACACTGCAGGATAACGGCATAGAGATGGTCTTTCCTGAAGGTCAGAGCTGCTGTGGTGCTCCGGCTTCCTACATGGGAGATAGAAAGACAGCGATAGAGCTTGCCAAATCCAATATTGAGGCGCTGGAGAGTGCAAATGCGGACTATATTATCACTGCTTGTCCTACCTGTACCCATGTAGTTAAAGATGAATTCCCCGAGCTTCTGGAAGGGGATAAAAAGTGGCACGAAAGGGCTAAAAAGATCAGCGAAAAAGTTAAGGATTACTCCGATTTAATGGTTGAACTGACAGGGGATAAGAAACAAAAAAAGAAAAAGAAAGCAACTAAAGTAACATACCATGATTCCTGTCACTATAAGAGAGAACTGGAACTGTCTGATAGGCCGAGGACACTCTTGAATAACTCTAAAGATGTAGAGCTTGTGGAAATGAATGAATGCGATCGCTGCTGCGGTTTTGGAGGCTCATATACTGCTAAATTCCCTGAAATATCCGCAGAGATTATGGAACGCAAGCTCAAGAATATTGAGGAAAGCGGTGCAGAAATAGTTGTTACGGACTGCCCTGGCTGTATGATTCAACTTAAGGGCGGCCTGGACAAGAAAAACAGCAAGATCAAAGTTAAGCATACGGCAGAAATAATGGCTGGAGACACTAAATAATAATTGGTAATTGGTAAAAAGAAACATTGACATTAGCATGATAATAGTGTATTATTTATAAACGTCGGCGCTAGCTGACGTTTTCTTGTGAGCCATTAGCTCAGTTGGCAGAGCACCTGACTTTTAATCAGGGTGTCCCAGGTTCGAGTCCTGGATGGCTCACCACAACAGAAGTCAGAGGTCGGAAGTCGGACGTCGGATTTAAGAGAAGAAATCTGGCTTTAAGCTAGAGATTTAACCCATATTTCTAACATCGGACATCGGACATCTGACATCCGACATCCGTATATGGCCCGTTGGTCAAGGGGTCTAAGACACCGGCCTTTCACGCCGGTAACAGGGGTTCGAATCCCCTACGGGTCACCAACAACGGAGGTCGGATGTCGGAAGTCAGACGTCAGATTTAAGTAAAGAAATCCGGCCTAAAACAAGAATTTTTAAGCTTAATTTCAGACCTCTGATTTCAGACATCTGACTTCTTTTTTGTGGAGCTGTGGTGGAGATGGTTACCATGCCGGCCTGTCAAGCCGGAGGTCGCGGGTTCAAGTCCCGTCAGCTCCGCCATCTTTTTATTCGCACTTTGAGCCTCACACTTTGAACATCTACTGTGCTTCGGTAGCTCAGTCGGTAGAGCAGAGGACTGAAAATCCTCGTGTCGGTGGTTCGATTCCGCCCCGAAGCACCAGAAAAGAGTGGCAGAAGTTGCCACTCTTTAATTTTTTATTCAACTATCCTTTCTGTGATTATTTACTTAACTTTATAACTTTTGCAATATTTTTTGCAGTTTGATAAATATATAACGAAGCATTATTTAATGATTCTTGCAAAGAGATAATACCTGGTGTAATACTAAATACTGCATCAATTCCATGTTCATAAACAAGATGACAATCATTTGAAATACTTCCTGCTATAGCAATTACAGGGAGATTATATTTTTTTGCTGTTTTTGCAACACCAACTGGTGTCTTACCGTAAATAGTTTGAGCATCAATTCTCCCTTCTCCGGTAATAACCAGGGTAGCTTCTTTGAGTTGTTCAGACAATTTTGTTGCTTCTATAATAATATCAACCCCGGTTTTTAATTCTGCATTAGTAAAGGCAATTAACCCTGCACCTAACCCCCCGGCAGCACCTGACCCCGGAATATTTTTAACGTCTTGACCCAAATCCCTTTCAATAACACCGGCATAATGAGATAAATTTTTATCAAGAATAGTTATCATTTCAGGAGTAGCTCCCTTTTGTGGCCCGTAAACAGCTGAAGCCCCTTGAGGACCGACTAAAGGATTGTCAACATCACAGGCTACTTCTAGTTTTACCTTTTGCAGCCTCTGATCCAGTTCGGAAATATCTATGGCAGATAATTTGTCTAAGTTTCCTCCCCCGTAATTGATTTGTTTGCCGCTTTCATCCAATAACTTAGCCCCCAGCGCCTGTGCCATGCCGGCACCACCGTCATTTGTTGCACTACCTCCAATACCTATAATAATATGATCAATACCATAATCTAATGCACTACGAATTAATTCTCCTGTTCCCCACGTTGTTGTTATTAATGGATTTCGCTTTTGCGGGGGTATTAAATGTAATCCTGATGCGGCAGCCATTTCTATAACAGCTGTTTTTCCGTCGCCCAAAATCCCAAAAAAAGCTTCAACATCTTCACCAAGTGGACCGGTAACGTTTTTTGTTATGATGCGACCATTTGTAGCATCAACTAAAGATTGAACCGTACCTTCTCCGCCATCAGCCATTGGAATTTTGACGAAGGTAGCTTCCGGGTATACTTCTTTAAACCCCTTTTCTATTGCATTAGCTACCTCAAGTGCATTTAGGCTCTCTTTAAATGAATCCGGTGCAATAACAATTTTTTTCACATTTATACCTCCAGTTATAATCATGATAATTTTATGTTTCACGTCGTTCTTGTGTATTCCAGGTTTTCTTCAAGGGCAGCCTTAAGTATGCATATTCAATAAATTGGCAACTTTTTCAATAAAAGGATTAATTAATTGGCATTTAATCAGATTAACCACCCCCACTTTTTATGATAAATTCTATATTTTACTTTACTATTCCTAGAATATCTTTTCCATAAAAATGTAATAGGAAAAATTGACTTTAAATGGCAAATGTATTACAATATGTAATACGGAGGTATTTTTTATGATTAGTGTACGTTTATCACAGGAATTGGAAGAAAAGATAAATTCTTTATCAAAACGAAAGAACATTACAAAATCCGAAATTATAAAAGAAGCCCTTGAAAAATATTTTGAAAGCTATGAGCAAAGTGAAACTGCATATGATTTGGGAAAAGATCTTTTTGGAAAATATGGAAGTGGACAAGGGAATTTATCTGTGATCTATAAAAAGAAAGTGAGAGAAAAATTAAATGAAAAGATGTCTCATTGATGCAGGACCTTTAATAGCGTTATTTGATAAAGATGACAATTATCATCAACCTGTAATCAATTTTATGCAAACGTTTAAAGGACATTTATATACATCATGGCCTGTACTAACAGAAGTTTTACACATGCTGGATTTTAACGTCCAAGTACAAATTGATTTTTTGCAATGGATTAGAAGAGATGCTTTACAGATTGTACCATTATCAAAAGAATGCATTTCAAGAATCATTGATTTGTCCCAAAAATATTCTGATGTACCAATGGACTTTGCGGATGCAACTTTAATTGTAATATCAGAAGTAAATAATATAAAAGAAATTATATCTATCGATTCAGATTTTTATATTTATAGAAATATACGAAATGAATTTATAAGAAATATTTTTAATGATCCCCGATAGTGTTAGAGAGTATCACCGAAAGAATCCTGGTCTACATGCGGATCAGTAGCTATACCCAAAAAGCATCGACCCGGGATTGGACCGTGCCATTATTCAGCCCAATTCTCAAGAGATAAACCGGAAATCCTGCTAAATTCATTTGTATTATTTGTTACCAGGGTTAAGTTTTCAGAAAGAGCATGTGCACCTATTAATAAATCATATGCGCCAATAATTTGTCCTTTTTTTTCAAGTGTCGCACGAATTTGCCCAAATATCGAAGCAGCTTTATCGGAAAAAGGTAATATTTCAAAAGGAGTTAAAAAACCGGTTAAAGCAATTTTATTCCTTTCCTTTTGGTGGCTTTTCTCAACCCCATATTCAAGTTCAGCTAATGTAATTGCAGAAATACATACATCTCCGATATCCAGCTTTTTTAAAGTTTGAAAAACTTTAAGAGGCTTCTTCTTGATTATGTAAATACAAATATTTGTATCAAGCATATATCTCATTAAAGATCATCTCGCTTTTGCATTTCCGGCTGGTTTCTGTCGGATAGAAAGTCCTCTGAAAAATATTTTAAGCTGGACTCGAAAGTTTTCCATACACTATCTTTTGGGATTAAAAGAACAATATCATTAATTTTTTTCACAAATACTTCAGAATCATCAAAACGATACTCTTTTGGTAATCGAACAGCCTGACTTCGGCCATTCTCAAATATTTTGGCAATATCCACAATAATCACCCCATAATGATATATATCATAGTATATATCATTATGGGTTAAAATGTCAAGTTCATAGCTTAAAAATATTAGAGTCACCTGTAACCTTTACGCCAAGGATGAGCGCGTAGGAATAATAAACCCCCAATAAGTAGAAAACACTGAAAAGGGTGCAACAATCTACTTATAGGGGGTCTTTGATTATTATTTTACCGTTGCCAGAACTTCCTTAGTCACAGGAGCAAATTTTTCTACAATATCTCCCTTGTATTTTTCAATTTCTCCCCTATCACAGGCTTCAGCAAAGCCTTGATCCAGAGGAAGCTTTGCAAGTACCGGGTATCCCATTTTCTCTGTTTCTTCAATTGCCTTGTCAGGTCCGAAGACATTGATCTTTTTGCCGCAATCGGGACACTCAAGATAACTCATGTTTTCCACAAGGCCGATAATATTTATATTCATTTTATTTGCCATTTTAACAGCTTTCCTTACTACCATATTAGCAAGATCCTGCGGTGAGGTTACAATAATTATCCCGTCTAACGGGACTGATTGCAAAACGGTTAACGGCGCGTCACCTGTTCCGGGGGGGAGGTCCACAACAAGATAGTCCAGTTCTCCCCAGTAAATATCTTCCCAGAACTGCTTGATGGCACCGCCAATTAAAGGTCCTCTCCAAATAACCGGGTCATCTTCATTAGGTAAGAGCAGGTTAAAGGACATAACATTGATACCGGTTACAGTTTTAGGGGGTAAAGGACCTGCGGGAGACATTTCAGGTTTTTCTTTAACACCAAAAAGCTTGGGAATGCTGGGACCTGTAATGTCAGCATCCATTACTCCCACTTTGTAGCCTTCCTTTGCAAGGGATGTTGCAAGGAGTCCTGTTATTGAAGATTTACCAACTCCTCCCTTGCCGCTCATCACTGCAACAACGTGCCCGATTTGGTTGTCAGGTTTTGGCATTTCATTAGTTGCTTTTTCATTGTTAACTTGGCTCATAAAGCATCCCTTCTTTTTGAAAATTTTTCAAATATAATCATAAAACTATTATGGGCATATGTCAATAACTCCCGAATGTTGACATTTTATAATTGAAGAGAGTATAATTGTTATAGAAAAAAATATGCGGAAGTAGCTCAGTGGTAGAGCATCGGCTTCCCAAGCCGAGGGCCGCGGGTTCGAATCCCGTTTTCCGCTCCAATTATGTGTCCGCACTGGCGGACTTTTTTGTTATTTAAACTGGTAAAATCCAGTAAGCTCTGGGAAAAAACAGTTTTGTACTTTCTGGAACTTAAAAATTCAGAAAATACCTGAATTCTGTGATATAATAGACTTAATTAAGATGGATAGGAGTGCCTTAATTAATGGATTTAAAACCAATTAAACCGAAAAGGATATATAAAATAATAGTAGACCAAATTAAAGATGGAATTATCGCAGGAAAACTACATCCCGGCGATAAGCTTCTTTCAGAGAGGGAACTTGCAGAACAGCTTAATGTTAGCAGGGCTTCTGTCAGAGAAGCTTTATGTGCACTTGATATGGCAGGGCTCATTGAAATTAAGCCTGGTGAAGGAACTTTTATTCGCCAATTCGATGTTAACTCAATTATTGAGCCGCTTTCATTAATGCTATTACTTGAAAGGGATAAGATTAAAGAAATATTAGAGGTGAGAAAGGCTTTGGAAGTTGAATCTGTAGGGCTGGCATGTGAAAATGCAACAGACAAGGATTTGCAAAAGATAAAAGAAGCTTTGGAGGATATGAAACGTGACCTAGTAAATGGTAATTCGGGTGAGGAAGCGGATATAAAGTTTCATTATGCCATTGCGGAAGCTTCTGGAAATTCATTACTGATGAAGTTAATGAATACCATTACTGATACAATGAATCAAACTATAAGTACAACCCGTCAACTCTGGCTGTCTTATGACAAAGGAAGTCCCAAAAGACTATTTGAAGAACATAAATCAATTTATGAGGCAATTCATGAAAGAGATAAGGAAAAAGCACGCAGCTTGATGGACCAGCACTTATGGAAAGTGGAGCAGGAGCTTTTAAAGTGGTCTGAATATAGCGAACAATAATAGGCTTAATAAAATGTTATAGTTTGGTAAAAGGATAAAAAAAATACTATAGAGAATATAATTAAATATTACTATTTTAGCTTCATTGAAAGAGGTTACTTTATGACAGGTGAAATGATTGGTGTCGGCGCCGCTTTTCTGGCCGGCCTCCTCTCTTTTTTTTCGCCTTGTGTACTGCCTTTGATTCCTGCATATTTAGCCCATCTTTCCGGTAGCACACCTGCTGAGCTCAAAAATAGAGACAGGGAGACCTTTTATAGGGTAATTAAAAATGCCGCAGGATTTGTACTGGGTCTTTCAGTGACTTTTATACTTTTGGGGCTTACTGCCAGTGCACTGGGAAAATTTCTCCTGCAGTATCAAGGTCTGATTATGAAGGCAGGGGGAGTAATAGTTATCATTTTTGGACTGCAATTAATGGGAATAGTAAATTTTAAGTCCCTCTTGCGTGATACAAGAAAGGAGATTAAAACTTCTCAGGTAGGATTTTTTAACTCTCTGCTTATGGGTTTTATTTTTAGCGCTGGCTGGACCCCCTGTATCGGTCCGGTTTTAAGTTCAATACTTGTACTGGCAGGAAGCAGCGGTTCTCTTTACCAGGGGATGCTTCTTTTAAGTTTTTATTCCCTTGGCTTGGCAATTCCCTTCCTTTTAACAGCTCTTTTTATAGGTTGGGCATTGGAAAAACTACAAAGAATAACTCCTTACCTGCCGGTATTAAATAAGCTAGCCGGCGTTCTTCTTATTGTACTTGGTATAATGCTTATAACTAACACTTTTAGCACATTAAGTATAATACTTTCATAAATTAAGGGTGAATGATATGAAAAGAATCTTAATAGTCTTTCTAGCGCTATTCGTAGGATTATTTTTTTACGGATGCACTAATCCACAAAATAATGATGGCATTCAGCCTCAGCCACAAGAGGAAATAGCAAATGACACTACTGAAACTGCACCTGTGGAAGGAAAAATTGCTCCTGATTTTGAACTGGAAGATCTTAAAGGAGAAAAGATAGCTTTAAGTGATTTTCGCGGGAAACCTGTGCTTTTGGTGTTCTGGGCAACTACCTGACCGTATTGTGTACAGGAGCTGCAAGTTTTGCAGCAGGAGCATGAAGAATTGAAAAAACACGTACAGATAGTTACTGTTAATGTTAGTAAGTTCGAAAAGTCATTGCAAGATGTTCAAGATTTAGTAGAAGTGCTGGAGATATCTTCTCCAGTTTTACTTGACAAAAATGGAGATGTTTTTAGAAAATATCTATTGCGTGGTATACCTGCAACCTTTTTAATAGACTCAGAAGGGAAAATAATTTCAAAGAAACTAGGATTAATCGGACCTGAGTTTTTGCAGGAAGTTAAAAAAATTAAGTAATATTTGATAAAGATTATTTGGCCCGTGGGGGGAACACGGGCCAAATTTTTGCGGGGTGAAAACATGTTAAATCTACTCCTTGAAAAAGCGAAAGATGGTAGTTTAGCAAAGGATCTGCACTTTTTTACCTTTGATGATTTAAAAATAATTCTCGATGTAAACAGCGGCAGTATCAGCCTGGCTGATGATATCACCTGCAAAGTTTTTAATGGCTTAATAGCTTCAAAAGGTAATGAAAATGATTTTTATAGTCAAGTTGCTGATTTATCACAGGAAGAATTAAGGGAAGTATTGAGTGAGTTGGAAGAGATGTATAAGGAAGGGTCCTTTCTTTCCACCGATAGGTATGAAAATCATGCAGACTCCACAGCCGAGCCTGTTTTAAAATCCCTTTGCCTGCATGTTTCTCATGATTGTAATTTGCGCTGCAAATACTGTTTTGCAGGGACCGGCAATTTTGGGGGACAGAGAAAGAATATGCCGCTTGAAGTAGGTAAAAGTGCTTTAGACTTTTTATTAAAAAACTCAGGTGAAAGAAAATACTGTGAGGTTGACTTCTTTGGAGGAGAGCCTCTTTTAAACTTCCAGGTAATTAGGGAACTGGTTACCTACGGAAAAACTCAAGCTGAAAAAGCAGGTAAAAATTTTCGTTTTACCCTGACTACCAATGGTGTACTCTTAAATGACCGTGTTCGGGAATTTTTAAATAAAGAGGGGATTAGTGTTGTTTTAAGCCTGGATGGTAGAAAAAAGGTAAATGACTACATGCGTCCCTTCCCAGAGGGGCAAGGGAGTTACGAAACAATTGTACCCAAATTTAAGGAGTTTGTGGACTCCAGAAACGGGCAAAATTATTATTTGAGGGGTACTTATACCAGAAAAAACCTCCATTTTTCTGAAGATGTCTTACACATGTTTGATTTAGGTTTCAAAATTGTCTCTGTAGAACCGGTTGTTGCACCACCTGAGGAGGATTATGCATTTCAAGAAGAGGATAAGCCCATTATTAGGGAAGAGTACCGCAAGCTCACTAGGGAATTTTTGAAAAGAAAAGGACAAGGTGAAGATATTCAGTTCTTTCATTTTAATGTGGATTTAGATGGCGGACCGTGCCTGCCCAAAAGGCTGACAGGCTGCGGTGCAGGCTACCAGTACATGGCTGTAACCCCGGACGGGGAACTGTATCCATGCCACCAGTTTGTCGGTGAAAGTGAATACTATCTGGGGGATGTTTGGAGTGGAATTGAAAATAAAGCTATTTCCCGCAAATTTCAGGAAGCGCATATTTATAACAAGGAATGTAAAGACTGCTGGGCAAGGTTTTTGTGCAGCGGTGGCTGTCATGCAAATGCAGTTCACCACAGTGGTGATATAAGTAAGCCGTATTCCCTGGGCTGCTTTATGCAAAAGGTACGCTTGGAATGTGCAATTTACCTTTATGTAAGGGAGCGTTTGAAGGCAAATGAGAGAAACATATAAAAGCATGTGTCCTCTAGACTGCTTTGATAATTGCAGTTTGGAGCTTGAAGTGGAAAACGGTATAATAACAAAAGTTTTCGGCGACAAAGAACACCATTATACAAAGGGGTTTATCTGTTCTAAGGGAAGAAAACTTCTGGAAAGGGTATATAGTTCCGATAGGATACTCTATCCCATGGAAAAACATAATGGTGGATGGCGGAAAATTTCCTGGGATGATGCCTATGCTAGGATAACTGCAGAGCTTAAGGAGATATTGGCTGAATATGGAAGTCAAGCCATCCTTCATCTCCATGCTTCCGGTTCTAACGGTGTTTTGAAGCTTTTAAGCAGGCGTTTTTTTAACTGCCTGGGCGGTGCCACTGTAACCAGTGGCGGTTTGTGCTGGGATGCAGGAGATCTGGCACAGAAATTAGATTTTGGGGAAGCAACCAGTCACCTGCCCTGGGACTTGGTCAATTCTAAAACTATTTTACTGTGGGGTCGTGATCCTGCAGTTACTAACCTTCACCTTATTCCATATCTAAAGGAGGCTGCCTCCAGGGGGGCAAAGGTGATAATAATTAATCCCTTACAGGTAAAATCTCGTAAGTTTGCCTGTGAGCATATAGCTCCAAAGCCTGGCACTGATGGTGCCCTTGCCCTTGGTATGGCGCATCATATTCTCAAGGAACGTTTAGTAGATTTTGATTTCATTACAGAAAATGTCCTGGGTTTTGAAGAGTATGCCCACATGGTCGCAGAAATGACTCCCGAAAGGGCGGCAGAAATAACGGGGATTTCCTCTCAAACAATCAGGACGCTGGCAGAAACATATGCCACTAGTAAACCGGCAGCCATTGTACTTGGATACGGCTTGCAAAGGTATGCAAATGGAGTAAATACAGTCCGGGCCATTGATTCGCTTGCTGCCATTACGGGAAATATAGGCATTTCTGGGGGAGGGGTAAGCTATAACTATAGCGCTGGTAAAAGAAAGCTTCTTGCGGATATAACAGGTGAAGAATATGCCGTAAATACGAGGGAAATACCTTACCCCGCGGTGGGGAAAAAGGTGCAGGAGCTTACGGATCCGCCAATAAAAGCAATATTTTGTACATGTTCTAATCCCGTTACCCAGCTCCCAAATACTGTAGAGGTTAAAATGGCTTTTCATGAGGCTGATTTTGTAGTTACACTTGATTATACCCTGACTGATACTGCTGAAATGTCGGATCTTGTTCTTCCGGTTACTACAATATTTGAAGAAGAACAGCTAGTGGCAAACGGCATGAGCCCCTTTGTAGGCTATGTAAAACCTGTTATCCCCCCTAGAGGTCAATGTAAACCAGACTCAGTAGTCTTTACTGAGCTGGCTGAGCAAATGGGGCTAGAAAATTTCGGTAACAAATCCCCCCGTGAGTGGATAGAAAAAGCTTTAAATAATGAAAAAGAGTACAAGGCGGATGATTTTATAGGTACAAAGGTAAATCCATATCTTAAGGAAGTTCCCTGGGAAGAGAAGGACTTTAAAACCCCCTCCGGCAAGGTGGAACTTTTTTCAGAGGAAGCAGAAAAAATGGGCTTAACGGCGCTTCCGGAGTACCATAGTCAAAAAGATTTGGACGAATATCCCCTAACTTTTATGACTCCCCATCCGGAAAAAGCGCTTCACTCCCAGTTTCGACATGAAGATAGTGATATTTATAATCTCCCCAGGGTTTATGTACATCCCAAAACAGCCAAAAAATATAATCTCCGCAATGTAAATGAAGTTGTCATAACCTCCCCGCAAGGTGAAATAAGGGCCTTAGTCCAGGTCAGTGACTATACACGAGAAGATACAGTTGTAATTGAAGAGGGCTGGTGGTTTAAGGAAGGTGGAAATGCAGTTAATATTTTAACTTCCGATAAATATGAGGAAGCGGCCAAGCAGGCGCTCTATTATGACTGTAAGTGTAATTTGAGAAAAGTATATTAGCTTTCGTCCGACACAAGTTGCCATTTTTTGCTTTACGGTCCGAAAGCCCATATGATATACTAAAAAAGGTACATTTTAAAATATGGAAAAATTTTGTACATGGACAGGCCGTATAACGTTAGATATATCATCGGATCTGGCATAACCGGGGGAGAAAGGGGGGAGATAATGTTTGCCTTTTCCAAAGAAGAGCTGCAAAAAGCAGGCAGCACTATTAAAAAGGCTGGAGGGGCAAGAAAGAAGACTGTCTTGATAGCTATTCTTGTCGCAGTACTCCTCGGGGGAGGCATTTATTCTTATACTGTCTGGGCTAATAGGGCAAATGCATATGCAGTTTCCATAGATGGCCATCAGGTGGCAGTAGTCCAGGAAAAGTCCCAGGCAGAAGATGTTTTGCAATCTATAATTGCAGAAAAGAAAAAAGACGGTTTACCTGTTAGGTACACCAACGATATTAAATATCAGGTAATCCATGCCGAAGAAGAACAGTTAACCCCAAGTTTTCGATTAAGGCAGATATTTAATCAAAATTTAGATTATGTATATCAGGCTGTAGGAATTACAATTGACGGTAAAACACAGGTTATTGTAAAAAATGAAAATATCGCCAAAAAGGCCATAGAACATGTTAAGGAAGCGTATATGCCGGATAAAGATGATATAGAGCGTTATAACATCAAGATAAAAAAAGTTTCAATTCTCCAAAAAATAGATTTTAAAAAGGTGGAAACTTCACTGGATAAAGTTGTTCCCTTAGAAAAGGCAATTACTCTTCTACAAACCGGTAAAGAACATATTATTACACATGAAGTAGTTGAGGGTGAATCCCTCTGGAGCATAGCCCATGATTATAATATGAGGGTTACAGAATTAAGGGAATGCAATCCCGAGCTGGAAAGTGATCTACTTTCCATAGGACAGCAATTAAAGCTTGTTAAATCCGAGCCACTCATAGACGTGGAAGTAGCCTGGGAAGAGCTGGTCACGGAGCGTATTCCTTATGATGTTAAATTCGAAAACACCAGCGAGTTATGGAGAGGTCAGGAAAGGGTACGTCAGTGGGGATCTAGTGGAAAAAAGGAAGTTAAATACAGTGTTGTTGCCCTAAATGGAGTTTCTAAAGAAAGAGAAGCGCTCCAGGAAAAAGTAATTAAAGAACCTACTACAAAAATTATTGCTAGAGGAACCAAAAGGATGATTGCCTCCAGAGGTGGCGGAGGTTCCGGAAAACTGGCCTGGCCCATGAGGGGATACATTACTTCCGGTTATGGGTACAGAGGGCGTGAGTTCCACCCTGCTATCGATATTGACGGTATAACCGGAGATCCCATTTATGCTGCTGAAGACGGCAAAGTATTATTTGCAGGTTGGAGAGGTAATTACGGCTACTGTATTATAATTGATCATGGTGATGGACTTTCTACCAGGTATGCGCATTGCTCCGAAATTAAAGTGGAAATTGGGCAGAAAGTAAAAAGGGGTCAGTTAATTGCGCTTGTTGGTAATACTGGACGCAGCACAGGATCGCATCTTCATTTTGAAACAAGGGTTAATGGAGAACCCGTTAATCCATTTAAATACCTTCGTGATTGATGAAAAACCATTAGATAGAAAATTAGACCCCTGTGGTAACAGCTACCGCAGGGGTTTTACATAGAGCGTTAGCTACCAGGAAATAATTAATTATAAATATCTATTATAGATATGAAAAAATGATTGGAGGAATAAGCATGGACTTTGAAAAAATTAAGAATATAGCGGTGGTAGGACTTTCGGCTAATCCGGAAAGGCCAAGTTACAATGTTGCCAAATACCTTCAGGAAGCTGGATATAATGTAATACCTGTTAATCCCACTGTAGATGAAGTATTAGGTGAAAAATCATACCCTGATCTTTTAAGTATTCCCAAAGATATTGACATTGATGTTGTTGACATCTTTAGGCGTTCTGAAGCTGTTCCGCCAATAGTTGATGAAGCACTTGCAAGGGGGACAAAAGTTATTTGGATGCAGGAGGGTGTAGTGAACCAGGAAGCGGCAAAAAAGGCTGAAAATGCAGGAGTAGAAGTGATAATGGATAAATGTATTAAAAAGGAACATGCCAAGTATCGTTTATAAGTAAACTTTTTTATATTTTCGGAGGTGTAGCAAATTGTATGAAATAGCTATTCTTGGAGGAGGACCTGCAGGGCTTACTGCAGGAATTTATGCAGCCCGCGCAGGAAGAAAAACCATCTTGATAGAAAGGGCCATGCCGGGTGGACAGGCTGGTCTTACCGACAGAATTGAAAATTACCCCGGATTTGAGGAAGGAATTTCCGGACCTGAGTTGGTACAGAAATTTTTCAGCCAGGCTCAAAGATTTGGTATGGAATATATGACTGCAGAAGTAACAGGTGTTGATTTTTCAGGAGAAATCAAAAAGATAGCAACAGTAGACAAAGAGATAGAAGCAGAATCAGTCATTATAGCCACAGGTGCACAAGCACGAAAACTACAGGTTCCTGGAGAGGAAGATTTCCAGGGAAGGGGTGTTTCTTACTGTGCTACCTGTGACGGCGCTTTCTTTAAAAATAAGAAGGTTGCAGTTGTCGGAGGCGGTGATGCCGCCGTTGAAGAAGCGATATTCCTCACCAAGTTTGCCAGTGAAGTTGTATTAATCCACCGTAGGGATAAGTTACGTGCAACCAAGATAGTTCAGGATAGGGCTTTTGAAAATGAAAAGATTGATTTCAGATTTAATACAGTTGTTAAGGAAATTCAGGGAGACAAATTTGTGGAAAAGCTTCTTTTGGAAAAGGTGGATACAGGAGAACAGTTTGAAGAAGATTTTGATGGAGTATTTATCTTTATAGGGACCGTTCCCAATACAAGATTTTTAAAGGATGCCGTAGAAATGAATGAACAGGGTTACATAAAGGCATATGACTATCTTTCCACCAGTGCGAAAGGTGTATTTGTAGCAGGTGATGTTAGGGAAAAATTCTTACGCCAGGTAAGTACAGCAGTAGGTGACGGGGCAACAGCCGCCATGGCGGCAGAGAGGTACCTGGGAGAGAGGTAGTAATATAAAAACTGTTTGTGGATATTATTAATACTTGCTTTGATATGTATAAAATATTTGCCTGTATCCTTATTGCTTATAAGGATACAGGCTTGATTTTTGTAGAAATTAATATAAACAACTAATTAAATTTTAAATATGATCCTTTTTCCAGAGATTATCAGGTTCGAAATTCCTTAGAGCCGTGAGAAATTTATGCCTGAAATCCGGGTAACGCTTGCTATATTCTTCTACAAGTTCCTTCATTTCTTCCCTCTTAGTGTTCTTATTTGCAGGACAGGGGCTTTCTAAAATTGGAAGCCCCTTATTTCTTGCAACACTAGAAGTGGTCTTTTCCTGAAGAAAGACCATGGGGCGAATAAGTGTGATTCCTTTTCTGTCTAAAAAGGATTTGGGATGAAAAGTAGCCATTTTGCCTGTAAAAATAAGGTTCATGAAATAGGTTTCTATTACATCATCAAGGTGATGCCCGAGGGCAACCTTTTTGCACCCAAGCTCCAGGGCTGCATCATGTAATGCTCCCCGGCGCATTTTTGCACATAGGGCGCATGGGTTCTTTTCCTTCCTGACATCAAAAATTATCTTGGCTATTTCTGTTTTTATTACAGTTAGCTCGTACCCCAGAGAACTGCAAAAGTCTTTTAAAGGGGTTAAATTCATACCCCAACCCATATCTATGATCAGTGGATTTACTTCAAAATCTACTGGAAGTTCCCGCTGTAGAGCGCGCATTATATATAACAAAGTAGAACTATCTTTACCCCCTGAGAGTCCTACAGCTATTTTATCGCCATCATCAATCAAGCTAAATTCCCTGCAGGCTTTTTTTACCTTAGTTAAAAACCACTTGCGGTCATTTTTTTGTACTGTCATCATAGCTATTTACCCTCCGTATAAATGCAGCCTATATACCATCATAGTATAGCAAAAATTTCATTTGCAAGAAATCTTAAAGAACAATGCCTTTTATGGTATTTTTTTCCTTTGCATAAAATTATATAACTTTATAGATTATATTAGCAGGGGGTGAAAAAATGGCGCAAAAGGCCTTAACAATGGATGTTGCCGGAATGAGCTGCGAACACTGTAAAAAGGCTGTGGAAGAAGCTTTAATGACCCTGGAAGGTGTAGAAAAGGCAAGTGTTGATTTAAGTAAAAATATTGTAGAGGTTAATTTTGATACTGAGAAGACCAGTGAAGAGGATTTGAAAGAAGCTATCACAGCTGCAGGATACGAAGTACAATAAAAAATCAACCGCCCGGCGGTTGATTTTTGTTTGCTTTAATTTACAAGCAGGAATTAGAGTTGATAAAAAGAATAAAAAAGTATATTCTTTTATTCGGGAGTGATTACTTTGGAAAAGGCGGAAGAAATAAAAAAAGAGGCGCAGCAAAATTTTGAAAATAGTTATAACTGTGCAGAATCCATTTTACGAGCTTATCTTAAGGTTTATGATAAAGATATCTCACTTCTTTCTGCTGCAACATGTTTTGGAGGCGGAGTGGCTGGAACCGGGAGAATGTGTGGCGCTTTAAGTGGCGCATTAATTGCTTTAGGGCTGCATTTTAACCGTCAAAAACCAAAAGAGAAGGAACTATATGGCAAAATACGGGATAAAGCCCAGAAAATAGTTAAAGAATTTGAAAAGAAAACAGGCTCTGTAAATTGTTCGGATCATGTCAAATACGATTTAACCACTGTGGAAGGACGGGAAAAGCTCCATAATGATAAGGAAGCGCTGGAAAAATGCAAGTCCTTTATAGGTTTAGCAAGCAGACTCCTTGCAGATGAACTTCAAGAGTAGACTTTAATATGTAATAAAAAAACAGTGGGAAAAAATTACTCCCACTGTTTTACTCTTTGCTTTCTTCCATTTTTTTAATTTCTTCATTTATTTCATTCAGGGCGTTTTCAAAGTATTTTGCCTCTTCTTTAAGCATTTCTAACCTTTCCTCTTTGCTGGGTTGAGGTTCTGCATAGCCTGGATAGGGTGCTTGATTCCTTTGCCAGCCTGGTAAACCTGTAGCCCAGAATCTGTTCCGTCTTCCGCGGCCAAAGCCAAAACCTCCATACGCATTACCGTATCCAGGCCTGCGGTAGGTCATGCAGTAACCCCTTCCTCTTCCAGTCATAGGGCCTTGTCCCAATGGTCCAGTTCCGTCAAATGCAGGCATGGTACCCCTCCTTTCCATAAAAATGTAATCAAGTCCGTAGTTATGAGCATATGCTCATAATAAGTATATAATCATTTTGAGCATATGTCAATAAAAAGTCTTAAGTTTTCAAAATTTTTATATCTCTTCAATAGAAGGAATTAAAAATTAATACAAGAATTATTTAATGTACACAATTCATGGCACAGTATTTACCAATGATATATACATTATTATATAGTACAATATATAAGATGAAGGAGAAACCGGAAAAGCATACGAGAGGGGGGACTCGTACATGCATTACTATGGAATGCTCTGGCAAAGACTTGTGAACACAGGTCGTCTGGTAATAAATATTGTTCTGGCTTTTGTTTTTATGATTCTCTCTTTTTCTATAAAAAACCCTGTACTGCCAAAAACTGTAGCATATGGTTTCGTCAGGGAAGCTGCCAAAAAGAACCTGGAACTCCAAACCCGTGATTGGTTGCAAATACAAGGGCATCATTTTACAGTTAAATACACCCACAAGGATGAAGAGGTAGCCCAAATGGTTCTTAATACTGCAGAGGAAGCATATTCTTCAGTAAATAATATGCTTGAATATAACCATCAGGAACCGATACCTGTGGTTATATATCCTAATAGACGTTCACTTGGTAAAAGTTTCGGCTGGGATGCCGATGAAAGCGCCATGGGAGTTTACTGGGCCGGAGTTATTAGAGTTTTATCTCCCAATGAATGGATTTACGGCAAAGAAGGCTATGAAATGACCCGGTACTTTAGACAAAACGGTCCCATGACACACGAATATGCCCATCTTGTTGTTGACTATAAGACACGTGGTAATTACCCCCGCTGGTTTACTGAAGGGGTAGCCCAGTTGGTAGAAAAGCAAATAACGGGATTTCAGTTTGCACCTGTTAGCTCTACAGAAGACTGGTATTCAATTAAAGAAATGGACAGGGGATTTGATGAACTTTCCGACCAATCCCTGGCATATGGTCAATCACTTGCTATGATAGAATTTTTAGTAGAGGAATATGGCCACGAAAAGCTGCAAGGTATTATGGATAGATTGGGAGAGGGCAAAACAATTTCCGGAGCATTTATCCATGAAATTGGTATTAATTTAGAGCAGTTTGAAAAAAGCTTTAAAGAGTGGATGTTGGTAAGAGAGGAATAAGTCTTGTGAATGGGGTAATTTCCCTTTGCAAGACTTATTTTTTTTTGCATTTAGGGGAAAGAATATATCTAGATATTACTGTTTGTGTTAAGGAGGGGTTTATATTGCAGCAGGATGGTGTTATTAAAGATGCCGTAATGGCAGCATTGATGGAAGCGAATATCTCAGATGTCCAGGTGGATGTTCGTGAAGGAGTTGCAGTTGTTCAAGGTGTAGTGGATGTTCTGAATGACCGGGAAACGGTACAAGATGTTATTGAAAAGGTGCCCGGAGTAGTTAATGTTGAAAACAATCTAACGATTGCAACTGAAAAGGCTGTGGAAAACAAAGAAATTGAGCATGCAATAGAGGAGAAATTTCAGAAAGATAGGAATTTAGAAGAGGTTACAATTTCCTGCAACAAGGGTATTGTAGTGCTTCAAGGAGAGGTCGACAATTTAAATATTAAAAGAAATGCCACTAAACTGGCAGGTGAAGTGCAGGGTGTCAAAGAAATAGTTAACCGTCTCAAAATAAAATCTCCCGAAAGGGATGACGATGCTTCCATTACTAATGCAGTTGAAGTTGCTCTGGCTGCTGACGGGAGAGTAGATAGCGGCAACGTTAAGACTACTACTAAAGACGGCAGGGTTACACTTGAAGGTGACGTGGAAACTTCCTCACAGGCATTATGGGCAGAACAACTGGCTGCATCAGTTCCCGGGGTCAAAAAGGTTATAAATAAAATTAGCCCCCGAAGTAACATTGAAATAGTGACTCATTAACGGCTGAAAATTTAAATAGGCGGTAAAGGTTCTGGATAAAGCCTTGCCGCCTGCTTTTTGTTCCTATTATTGCAGGAATAGTTAGATATGATTTAGAATTATATACTAAGATAGTAATTTTGGTAAGTAA
This sequence comes from Clostridiales bacterium, assembly GCA_020063565.1. Lineage (GTDB taxonomy): Bacteria > Bacillota > DSM-16504 > Desulfitibacterales > JAICDB01 > JAICDB01. The sequence goes on from JAICDB010000008.1 coordinate 203,293, forward strand.
TGGAGGAAAAAAGAAAATGAGTTACTTTACAAATCATGACTATCACAGGAGAAGGCCCGGACTTTTCAGTTACATCCTGGTTGCTTTGATAGGCGCCGTTGTGGGCGGCTTGTTAGTACTTTTTTTAGCTCCCTACTTTTATCCCGGTTTAACTGAAGTTCCGCAAATAGTTGAGGATAGAAAGGAAGACTTACCGCCTTTGCCTAAATGGGAACCGGAAGATACCGCAATAGTGGCAATTTCAAAAAAGGTGGGACCGGCAGTAGTAGGTATAACGAACTTTAAAGGCGGTGATTTTTTCGACAACCCTATAACCAGTACCGGTTCAGGAGTAATTATTGATAGTCAGAAGGGCTATATAGTTACAAATTTTCACGTCATTGATGGTGCCAAACGCCTTGTGGTTACTTTAGACAAAGAACATCAGTATGAAGCTAAAATAGTTGGTTCCGATGCCGAAACAGACCTGGCTGTTATAAGAATAGATGCCAAAGGTTTGCCGGAAGCAAAATTAGGCGACTCCACAAAGCTCCAGGTTGGTGAACTGGCTGTTGCCATAGGCAATCCCCTCGGTAATGAATTTGCCCGAACAGTAACGGTAGGTGTAATTAGTGCCCTTAACAGGGAAATATCTCTGCCGGGTGTCGGTCCCGAAATAACGTTGGAAGTAATTCAGACCGATGCAGCCATTAACCCGGGAAACAGCGGGGGAGCCCTTGTTAACGGGCAGGGAGAAGTAATAGGAATAAACAGCTCTAAAATTGCCAGGGCGGATGTGGAAGGAATGGGGTTTGCCATTCCCATTAGTGACGCCAAACCAATCATCAGGCAGCTTATTGAAAAGGGAAAGGTTATCCGTCCTTTCCTGGGAGTATATGAATTAGTAACTATAACGGAAAAGATGTCCAAGTGGTATGATATCCCGGTTGGTGTTTATGTAGGCGGCGTCTTCCCGGGAGGACCTGCGGACAATGCAGGAATGTACCCGAAAGATGTAATTGTAGCTATTGCCGGAAAAAATATTTCTTCCTTTAAAGAACTTAAAAAAGTCCTCAGAGAGCATAAAGTAGGGGATAAAATTACTGTAACGGTAGTCAGAAGAAACAAGAAAATCCAGCTTGAAATTGTACTGGCTGAGAAACCACAGTAAACTCCGGTGATAAATATGCAGATCCAAATAATAGCTGTAGGAAAAATAAAAGAAAGATACCTCCGGCAGGGCATAAGTGAATTTTCCAAAAGAATATGCAAGTACGCAAAGATAGAAATTATCGAGGTTCCGGATGAAAAGGCGCCTGCAGGCGCCTCCGAAAAAGAAGAGGAGATCATTAAGGAAACTGAAGGTGAAAAGATCCTGGCAAAGATAAAAAAGGATTCTTTCGTAATAGTCCTGGATTTACATGGAAAACAGCTCACCTCGGAAGAAATGGCTGCCCGCATGGAAAAGCTGGCCCTGGAGGGCAAAAGCAGCGTTTCGTTTGTTATTGGCGGTAGCCTTGGATTGTCGAAAGAAGTTTTAAAAGAAGCTGACCTGAGACTATCCTTTGGAAAAATGACCTTCCCTCACCAGTTGATGCGGCTGATTTTGCTCGAGCAGATATTCAGGTGGTTTAAGATAATGCGGGGGGAAACGTATCATAAGTAACGGCGGTTTTTTATAAATTATACTTTATATAGCATATGAAGTTTTAGATAGAATACTATATAATAATAAATATATTTTATTTCCAATTGGAGGATTAGAATGGATGATAAAATCAAATATATTTGGAATGAATTTAGTAGTGAACTGTATAAGTACATTAATAGCAAAGTAAAAAATGAATGTGATGCAGAAGATATTCTTCAAGATATTTTTGTGAAAATTTATAAAAATATTGATAAAGTAGATGAACAGACAAAGCTTAAATCTTGGATTTATAAAATAACTAAAAATACGATTATCGATTATTATAGAAAGAAAAAGGATATACCAGTTGATATTAAGAAACTTGATAAAGGTTTAGAGGGAGATAATAACTCAGAGAATATGAATGAAGAAATAATTAAATGCTTAGAGAAAATGATTTTTGAACTTCCTGAGAAGTATCAAGAAGTTATTGAGCTATATGATATGAAAGGAATGAAACATAAGGAAATCTCAGAAAAACTCAACGTTACAATATCAGGGTCAAAAATGAAGGTTCAGAGGTCAAAAGCTAAGTTAAAGGAGATATTGCTTCAATGTTGTGATTTTGAGGTAGATGCATTTGGCAATATTATTGACTATAAACAGAAAAATACTGAGTGCAAAAGATGTGATAATAAGTGTAAGTAAGATTTTCACTGTTTTAAAACTTCAATGTCTATTTAGATGAAATAGACATTGAAGTTTTTTATTTTAATGAAGTTTATTATAAAAAATATTAAATAAAGCAAAAAATTGTGTGACCATTTATTGATTACATCGTCTTTACTAGTGAAGTACTTTAATTAAAGATTGCGGAAAGGAGGTTAGGTATGTCACAGTTAAATAATAAAGAGATGACAGAAAAGATAAAAGCTATGCTTAATATATTTGATAGAGTTGGTGTAGCAACAAAGGAAAGATTTGAAAATACGCCAGAAGAGTATCATCCAAAGAATTTATTAGAAGGGTTTGAATCAATAATAGTCTATGCTGAGGGAAAAAAGGAAGATGGTATTGATGAAATGGGGGGCTTCAGTGACTATTTAGGTACAATTGCAGCTCAAAGTGATGTAATAAGTCATTTAAATTCATTGGGATATAAAGCTGTAATAATAGAAGGAACTAGTAGAGATGTATCTCTTGTAAGAATGGGAGTTGAAGCAGGAGTTGGTGAATTAAGCCCTGTAAATTCTCTAGTAGTCAAGGGATTTGGTTTAACAACAAGCTTAGGTGCAATTATTACAGATGCTTCATTAGTACCTGATAAAAAAGTTTCAGGTGTTTGTATTAAATGTATGAAATGTTTAAAAGTATGTCCAATAAGAGATGTTCAATATGCAAAAGGAGACCTTAGCAAGTGTGCATGTGGAAAATGTAGAAATATTTGCCCTGTTTAATAATAATATGAAAGGTGAGGATAGTATGGATAAAAAAATAATTGAAATTTTCATGTTAAAAGAAGCATTAAATAATCAATCATCTCCTGGTGGAGGTTGCTGTAGTTCTGGATGTGATTGTGGTTCAGCACAATCATTAACAATTGGTGAATTAGTAGAGAGATTTTCTAAAAAATATGATTCTGTTGGGGAATTTAAGATATATAAATTGACAAGAGAGAATAAAAAAGAGTTTATAACAAGACTGAATAAAGTGTTGTTAGATAGTGGTGAAAGACTTGTAGTTGGTGAATCAAATTTAGATTTTGTACTATCAAAAGCGGCTCCATTAATCGCAGTCGACGGGAAAGTAATTTCAGTAAAAAATTACCCTGATGAAGAACAACTTTATGATGCTATTATAACGGGAAAGAAAATACCAATGAAGTCAGGTTGTTGTTAATGTAAGAGTAAAATTATTAAGGATTTTGTAGCAGGAAATATTCTAAAGAAGTATAATCAACTATAGTGAATACAATATATGTTGATAAAATTCAAATCAATCCTAGAAAGCTAATAATTAAGTTTTCTAGGGTGTGAACCTTATCACAAATGACGCAAATTTTCAAAATAGAGAGCCTCTTATAAGAAGGCTCTGAGATTGCTGACAGAATAACTTAAGTGCCTGGCACCGTATACGAAAAGATGTTATAATATTTTTTGCAAAAAAGTGAGGTGAGATAAGTGAGTAGAATTGCAGGAAGTGGTTGTGAAGCATTAATCCCATTTAGTAAAAGAAAACCACTTAAAGAAATAGAACGCAGTATTATTAAAAAATATAGGAAACCTTTATGGACAAAATTCGTTAAAGCAATAAAAGATTTTGATTTAGTAGAAGAAGGGGATAAAATTGCAGTAGCCATCTCAGGCGGTAAAGACAGTTTATTAATGGCGAAATTATTCCAGGAATTGCAGCGCCATGGACAAGTTAACTTTGAATTGGAGTTTATTGCAATGGATCCAGGTTATCATGAAAATATCAAACAATTATTAATTAAGAACTGTGAATATTTAAATATTCCGGTTTATATTTTTGAATCTCGTATTTTTGAAATAGTGGACAATATTGCGCAAGATTATCCCTGCTACTTGTGTGCAAAAATGCGTCGTGGGGCTTTATACTCAAAAGCACAAGAATTAGGTTGTAATAAACTTGCACTTGGTCATCATTTTAATGATGTTATTGAAACAATTCTATTGAATGTATTGTATTCTGGAAATTTTAAAACCATGCTACCTAAATTAAAATCAACAAACTTTGAAGGTTTGGAATTAATCCGGCCACTATATTATATTCACGAATGTTATATTGAAGATTACACAAAAAATAATGGTATCTGGCCTATGAACTGCGCATGCATGGTGGCGGCTGAAAAGACATCGAGCAAGCGATACGAGGTTAAAAATTTGATAAAAGAGTTAAAGAAAAATTTTAAAGATGTAGATAAATCTATTTTCAGCGCTGCCCAAAATGTTAATCTGGATTGTATTTTAGGTTGGAAAAAAGATGATAAAAATTACTCGTACCTGGACTTTTATAATGAAGAAGATAAACAGATCAAATTTATTGGATAATATGGCTTAATTTCAATATAATTAGCAATTTTTTTTACAGAGGTTTTGTGTTTTGAGATATATTTAATTTTTTTCAATGGGAGACCAGATAGTAATTAAATATGAAGCGGTAATTCCGAAAATCAAGTGGTCTATCCAGGAAGTTAAACGAAATATGGGTTGAACTGGAATGATTGTGGTAGCTCCTAAATTTATTATGACACCCAGTGCAAAAAGCCAAAGTATACTGCCGATAATCATACCTTTATACCACCAGGCATCATCACTGGTAAGTTTAAAAGTAACGACGATAAGCAAGCCAAATGCTCCTCCGGTAAGAACATCGGAAATGAACCCGAGAGTTATTCCTAAAAATGTATCAATGTCTCGAGGGGAAATTATTGCTGAAGCAGCTATATGAAGGTATAAGTACTTTACTATCCCAAACTTCCAGAGCAGGAAATTAGGAGTAGCTTTTATAATAGTAGCAATCATTCCGGCTATAGTGCCTGAAACAAAGCTATCTTTTAACATTTTTTGCACCTACCTTAAAGAAATTTCTATATTGCATAATTTAGTATGAACTAAATGCTAACTTTATATTAAAATAATTATTATGCATTTCATTTAATAGGCATGAGAAGCCTCCAGGCTTGCCCGGAGGAGGCTTACTGTCGATTTAATGTAGAATTTATGGTATCCTTGCCTTGCATTTTACACAAAGATAATTTTTTACTTGGATTTGGCGCGGACTTTTCGAACAACCTCTTTAAGTATAAATCCTCGGGATATAGACAAAATTACCATTAGCCCCAAAGGACGTATTTCTAAAAAAGCGGTTATTACCGACCCCGCACATATCCAGCAAGCGGTAGAAATATTACAAGAAGAAATAAATAATTTAACATATGAAGAGATGATTGCCGGACCCGGAGCCTGGGCGGATATTGATATCTTGTTGGCAAATGACAATAGGATTCGCATGCAGTGGGAAAAAACTTATACCAAATTTGAAAAGTGGTTGGAAAAGCAGGGTTATTTAAAACAGGCAAGGATTATGCCCGAAGAAGTTGCTTATGCTGTTATAGAAAAGAGAAACGAAAAAGATAACCGGACCTTTATGGAAGAGAAAATAACTGTAGAAGAAAAAAATAAAAGCGGTAAGACGTTAAAAATAGTTGAGAAGAGTAAAATTGAAATTTGTTTGAGAAAATATAGTGAAAAATGGAGTAAGTATGAGAAATATATGCTAAGATTTTACTCGGAAAATAATGATCTTATCCTTCATGGAAATATTGCAGGGAATAATGCTCCCGACTTTATTGTTGAATACTTCCAATAATTTTTAATTGTTAATTGTATAAATAATTAGTACTATATCAGGTTAAAATTATTTTGAGATTTAATCCAAAGAGGTCAGAAACAGGTATTAAACAAAAGGTATAAACTGTAAAAAATAATTTGCTTTTAAAGTAATTACATGATATAATAACTGAGCAAAAAGTTATTGAAAACCTAAAAACGTTTTTGGCCTCTTGTGTAACACTTTAGGCGAAAAAGTTTTTGTGGTATTCAGCTTTTTTATCAATTTTTTAAAGGAGGCCAAATTAAATGGTAACAGGTACAGTAAAATGGTTCAACTCTGAAAAAGGCTTTGGTTTCATTGAGCGTGAAGATGGAGACGACGTGTTTGTTCACTTCACAGCCATTGAAGGAAACGGGTTTAAAACACTTGAAGAAGGACAAAGAGTTGAATTTGATATTGTAGAAGGTCAAAAAGGACCACAAGCTTCAAACGTAGTTAAATTGTAATAATTAGAATTGAAAGGGCATATTCCGGTTATTTGGAATATGCCCTTTTTTTGAAATTTAAAGGGATTGAAGAAACAACACCTATTCAGGAAAAGGCAATTCCATTTGCACTTCAAGGAAAAGATTTAATCGGACAAGCACAAACAGGTACGGGGAAAACGGCGGCCTATGGCATTCCGCTTGTTCAGAAAATGGTAACAGAGCGTGAAGAATCGAAAATATTTGCCGTTAAGTCACAGCAGGAGATTATAGTTCCAAACATTTCCCAGCAATATATAGAAGTTCCGGAAAAACAAAAGTTTGATACTTTATGCAGATTGTTGGATATTCAGTCGCCGGATTTAGCCATTATATTTGGTAGAACAAAACACAGGGTAGATGAATTAAGCGAGGCATTAGATAAGCGGGGGTATGCAGTTTCACTTTATATTTAGTTATTTCAATCTTGACAATACAATGGGGTAGTGATATATTTTTTGTAGACGACCGGTCTACTAATAAGGAGAAAGGGGTTTTATGGATAAGAAAGCTAAAATTCTTCAAATAGCAGCGAATTTAATGCATCAATACGGGTATAATAATGTTGGAATCAAACAAATACTAGATGAAGCAGAAATTCCTAAGGGCTCCTTTTACTATTATTTTGATAGTAAAGAAGATCTAGGATTAAGGGTTATCGAATGCTATATACGAAATACCAAGGAAATGTTTAATAATATAGAAAAGGATATTAATGGGTTAAAAGATTTTTTTAATAGTTATTTTAAAATGTTTGAGGACTTTCAATATCAAAGAGGGTGCCCTATCGGAAATTTAGTACTGGAACTGTCTGATATTAAAGAAAGCTTTAGATTGAAATTACTTGAATGGAGTACCTTTTTAGAAAAAGAAATTTACGAGATCTTAAAGAAAAGTAATTTAAAGGGAAAGTATGACAAAAAGCGCCTTGCTTCTTTTATAATTTCCACCTTTGAAGGAGTTTTGTTAAAGGCAAAATTAGAAAAAAATCGTAAACCACTTGAAGAGTTTAATTATTATATTTTTGAAATTCTGCTTAAAGAAGAGGAGGTTAAGTCTGAAATAGTTAACCAGAACTAAATATATTACAAGTATTGAAAAAGGGCATAACAAACAAGCCATCAGTTGATGACTTAAAAAAATTATATGAT
>JAICDB010000009.1 GCA_020063565.1 Clostridiales bacterium
ACGGCAGTTAAGCTCTCCAGCGCCGATGGTACTAGGGCGTATGCCCTGGGAGAGTAGGTCGTTGCCAGGATTAAGTTTATATAAAACCCCTCTTAAGGAATAATTCCTTGAGAGGGGTTTTTGCTTTTTAAATATATTGAAACGATTGGCTAAAATATATTAATAATTATTATAAGCGCTATAGCAAAAAAATAATTACTAAATGCTTGAATTTACATGGTAGAACATAGTATGTTTTTTAAAAAAGGACATATATCTTTAGGGTTTTAAGTTTTAAGGGGGAAAATTTTTATGGCTGAGGGAAAATTTGGTACGGCAATTAATTGTATGGACGGGAGGGTGCAGCTTCCGGTAATAAATTTTTTAAAAAGCAATTATGCCTTAGATTATATTGATGTAATTACCGAAGCGGGACCAAACGGTTTGCTGGCTAGGGGTGATGATACTAATAAAATGGCTTCTATACGAGATAGAATTGACATATCTCTCAATGCACACGGGTCTAGGCTAATTGCTCTCGTTGGGCATTATGACTGTGCAGGAAATCCGGGTTCTAAGGAAAAACAGATTGAGGACATCATTACTGCTTTAAAAAAATTAATGGAATGGTATCCGGAAAGAAATATTATTGGGCTTTGGGTAGATGAAAATTGGCAGGTTTCAAAAATTTCTGTTGACAGTTAAGCCTAACATGACATATAATAAATAAAAATTAAAATTATAAAAGCAATGCGTGGGAAAAGTAGCTGTATCGCAGACACTACAGAGAGCCGGAGGTTGGTGGGATTTCGGCGTGTACCGGGTATGGTGAATGGGCCCACAAGCTGCAGGTCGAAAGTGCTTTAAATGTTTAGCAGAAATTCGCAGGGGATTTCGCGCGGACTTTTAGAACATCCTTTTAAATTAATGTTTTAAAAGGAGAAATATCATTTTAAAGCACGAGTAGCAACCTGACGGAGACCTTCACCGTTAAAAGAAGGCGGGTATCGGACTGAAGTAGTCCCGTACTTTGTAATTATTGGTTTTATTTAACCTTTTAAGGGTGGCATAGCGAAAGTAACCTTTCGTCCCTTTGGGATGAAAGGTTTTTTATTTAGTCTACTGGGCCTACTTGCTTCCTGTACCCAATATGAGAGGGCTCTTTTTGGCCTAGTAGGATGGCACCGCGGAAAGTAAGCTTTTCGTTCCTATTTGGACGGAAAGCTTTTTTATTTTAGTGATCCATAATTTTTAAAAGATTGGAGTGAAATAACATGATAGATCCTTTTATTATTGCCGGGCCGTGTGCTGTTGAAAGTGAAGAGCAGCTTTTTCAGGTTGCTAAAGCGGTACGTGAAGCGGGGGGGCAGTTTTTAAGGGGAGGTGCTTTTAAGCCCAGGACCTCACCTTGCTCTTTTCAAGGTCTGGGAGAAAGAGGACTTGAAATTTTAGCGAACGCCGCTAAAACTTTTAATTTAAAAATTGTTACAGAAGTAATTGATACGAGGGATGTGGAACTTGTTGCCAAGCATGCGGATATTTTACAAATTGGCTCCCGCAACATGCAAAATTTTTCACTTTTAAAAGAAGTGGGCAAGAGCAGGAAAACGGTTCTTTTAAAAAGGGGTCTGGCTGCTACAGTTAAAGAATGGCTCTCTGCAGCGGAATATATCAAATCAGAAGGAAATAACAGGATCATTCTTTGTGAAAGGGGAATCAGAACCTTTTGTGATCATACCAGAAATACCCTTGACTTGAGTGTAGTTCCTTATCTCAAAATCCACAGTGACCTGCCTATAATTGTGGACCCCAGCCACGCAACCGGTGACAGGGCACTTGTTATCCCTCTGGCCAGGGCGGCACTGGCTGTAGGATGTGATGGCTTAATGCTGGAAGTACATCCCCAGCCTGATCAGGCGCTATGTGACGGACCGCAGTCACTGACCATAGAACAATTTAAGAGTTTTATGCTGGAAATAACAAACTATAAAGAAAGGAGAAAAGTCAATGTTTCCTCAATCTGAAGAAGAATTTAGAAAATTAGCTGCCAAAGCAAATTTAATTCCCGTATATGAGGAATATTCCGCTGCGCTGGAAACGCCTCTCTCGGCATTTTTAAAGTTGAAAAAAAGTTCATTTGCCTACCTCTTGGAAAGCGTTGAAGGTGGCTCGCAGCCGGGAAGATACTCTTTTATAGGTGTTGATCCTTCCATACTCTTTGAGGCAAAAGATGGGAAAGTCACAGTTACCAAGCAGGGAAAAACAATTAAATATATCAGTAATGATCCCTTACAGGAACTCCAGAAAATTTTTGAAAGTTATCAACCCCTTGAAGTACCCGGTTTACCTGCATTTAGTGGGGGAGCTGTAGGTTACCTGGGATATGACATGATTCGCTACTGGGAAGAGATTCCTAAACCCGCTGAAAAGGATACCGGTTACCCGGACTGTTTCTTTATGTTTGCCGATACCCTCATTATCTTTGATCATTTTAAGCAAACAATGAAAATTACAGTTAACGTTTCTGTAGGAAATGATCCTGAAAAAGACTATAATAAAGCGGTTTCCAAAATTAAAGAGATAAGTTCCATTCTTAACAAACCTCTGGCAGATATTTTAACCCTAAAGGGAGGTTTGTCCATGCAAGGCACTGATTACAGCTATAACTGTACTTCTGAGGAATTTCAGGAAATGGTAAAAAAAGCTAAGGAATATATCAGGGCAGGTGATATTTTTCAAGTTGTGCTATCTCGAAAAATTAATTTTACATTACAATCTGATCCAATATTAATTTACCGCAGCCTGCGTTCCTTAAACCCTTCCCCATACATGTATTATCTTTCCTTTGGTGAGATCAAAATTGTTGGTTCCTCACCGGAAGTAATGGTTAAGGTGGTAGATGGCAGAGCAGAGTTAAAACCTATAGCCGGCACTAGGCCAAGGGGGAAAACAAAAGAGGAAGACGAGAAACTCGCCAGGGAACTCTTAGCAGATGAAAAGGAACGTGCGGAACATCTAATGCTTGTTGATTTGGGGAGAAATGATTTAGGAAGGGTTAGCGAGTATGGAAGCGTTAAGGTAAATGACTATATGCAAATAGAAAATTACTCCCATGTCATGCATATTGTTTCCAAAGTGGCCGGCAGGGTTAGAAAGGAATATACCTGCTTTGATGTTTTAAAGGCTTCATTTCCGGCGGGTACGGTTTCAGGGGCACCGAAGATCAGGGCAATGGAGATCATAGATGAACTTGAGCCTGATGGCAGGGGGCCTTACGCCGGTGCAGTTGGCTACATCAGTTATACGGGGAACATGGATACCTGTATAGCCATTCGTACCTTATTTATTAAAGGAAATAAGGGATATATTCAGGCAGGTGCGGGTATAGTTGCAGATTCAAATCCTCTCAATGAATACTATGAGGTTTGTAACAAGTCACAGGCCCTTGTTAATGCACTGGAAAGGGCTGAAAGGGGAGAATCACTTGCTGTTGGTAATTGATAATTATGATTCATTTGTTTATAACCTGGTTCAGTATCTGGGAGAGTTGGGGGAAAAAATTGAGGTTGTTCGCAATGATAAAGTGGATTTAGAGAGCCTGGAAAAAATGCATCCTGATAGAATAGTAATTTCCCCCGGCCCCGGAAGACCTGAAAAAGCTGGCATTTCTCTAGCTGTAGTAAGGCATTTTTCAGGAAAGATTCCCATTCTGGGAGTCTGCCTGGGACACCAGTGTATTGGAGCAGCCTTTGGCGCTAAAATAGTCCCGGGAAAAGTTCCTGTCCACGGCAAAACCTCTCAAATCAACCATCAAGGAAGGGGAATTTTAAAGGGACTACCACAGAATATTACAGTGACCCGGTATCATTCGCTAGTAATTGAGAAGGAAAGTATTCCCGAAAAATTAGCAGTGACTGCTTACAGTGATGATGGTGCTGTCATGGCAGTAGAGGATATAGAACATCCAACCTTTGGTGTGCAGTTCCACCCGGAATCTATAGAAACTCAGTATGGAATGGAAATCCTGAGGAATTTTTTAAATGCTTAAAAATTAAACTTAAAACCAAAATTTTAGAGCTGAGAGGAGCTGAGGAAAATGATTAAAGAGGCTATTGGCAGAGTTGTTAGAGGAGAAAATTTATCTGTTAAAGAAGCCAGTGGGGTAATGCAGGAGATAATGGAGGGTAGGGCAACAGCTGCCCAGATTGGAAGCTTTTTAACATGCTTAAGGATGAAGGGAGAAACACCTGAGGAAATTGCAGGTTGCGCAAGTGTAATGAGGGAGAAGGCACTTCCAATTAACAGCAGGCATCACCTGCTTGTGGATACCTGCGGAACCGGAGGAGATGGAGCAGGTACTTTCAATATTTCTACAACAGTTGCCTTTGTAGTGGCAGGCAGCGGTCTGGCAGTTGCCAAACACGGTAATCGTTCGGTTTCAAGTAAAAGCGGCAGTGCAGATGTCCTTGAGGCTTTAGGAGTAAAAATAGACCTTTCGCCTGCTGAAGTAGAGGAGGTTTTAGATAGGATAGGTATCGGCTTTCTATATGCACCTACTTTTCATAAGGCAATGAAATATGCCATTAGCCCGAGAAGGGAAATAGGAATTCGCAGTGTTTTCAATATCTTAGGGCCCCTTACCAATCCTGCACGGGCAAAATTTCAGGTGCTAGGTGTATATGATGCAGGTTTAACTGAAAGTGTTGCTCAAGTCTTGGATAGATTGGGAGTTGAAAATGCTTATGTGGTACATGGTGCTGGTGGCTTAGATGAAATTTCCACACTGGGCCCCAGCAAAATTACCCACTTAAAGAAAGGTTCCATAGAAACGTATGAAATTACACCTGAAGATTTTGGCTTCCCGAGAAGAAAACTTTCCGATCTCAAGGGTGGAGATGCTATTTTTAATTCTAAAATTACAAGAAGGGTACTAGCCGGAGAAGAAGGACCTTACCGGGAAATAGTCCTTTTAAATGCTGCAGCCGCCATTGCTGCCGGAGGAGCGGCGAGAGATCTTCATGAAGGTGTTAAGCTGGCAGCTTATATAATTGATTCGGGTAAAGCCCTTGAAAAGCTGGAGGAACTGATCCAGGTCAGCAATAGTAATTTAAGGTTGGGAGAGATATCATGATACTTGAAAAAATTGTCCGGCATAAAAGACATGAAGTTGCTGAAAGGAAGTCAAGGAGACCTTTAGAGTTGTTAAAAAAGAGCCTGCCGCAGACAAGGGGGGAATTTAAAAGTGCCCTTGGCAAAGAAGGGGTAAGCCTGATAGCTGAAGTTAAAAAAGCATCCCCCTCAAAAGGGGTTTTTAGGGAAGACTTTGATCCGGTGAAAATCGCTACAAGTTATGAGAAAGCAGGAGCAGCGGCAATTTCAGTTCTCACCGACAGTGAATTTTTTCAAGGAAGCCTGCAAGATTTAAAAAAAGTTAAGGAATCCGTACAACTTCCCGTTTTACGAAAGGATTTTATTATCGATCCTTACCAAATCTATGAAGCGAAGTATAGCGGAGCAGATGCCATTCTTTTAATTGCAGCTGTTTTGGATGAGAAACAGTTAACGGAATTTCTAAACCTTGCCGGAGAGCTGGAGCTCGATGCACTAGTTGAGGTTCATTCCCGAGAGGAATTGAAAGTCGCCCTCCGCTCTAGGGCGGAAATCATAGGAATTAACAATCGCGATTTGACAACATTTAATACGGATATTAAGACCACTTTTGAGCTGGCAAAATTTGTTCCCGAGGGCTGCATACTTGTAAGTGAAAGCGGAATTTCGAGCGGTGAGGATGTAAAAAGATTAGCGCAGGCTGGTGTGGATGCCATCCTTGTGGGAGAGGCACTTGTAACAAGTTCCGAGATTGATGCCAAGATTAAGGAACTTATAGGGGTGTAAGGAAGTTGATCTGGATAAAGATTTGCGGAATAACGAATTTCGCTGATGCACAAGCTGCTGCTTCTTTAGGTGCTGATGCCCTGGGGTTTATATTCGCCAAAAGTCCACGTCGGGTTCAGCCTGAAAAGGTCAGGGAAATAGTTTTATCTTTACCTCCTGAGACGGAAAAGATAGGTGTTTTCATGGATGAAAAACCGGAAAAAGCAAGGGAAATTGCCGAGTTTTGTGGACTAACGGGCTTACAGTTTCACGGCAATGAATCCCCGGAATACTGCAAGAAATTTAAGGATTATCAGGTTATAAAGGCCTTCAGGGTTAATTCTGAGAAGGGCTGGGACAAAATTTTTCCTTACGTTCAAAATAACGCTATTGACAGGATTCTACTTGACACTTACGTCAAAGGAGTACCGGGAGGTACAGGCAAAACCTTTCCCTGGAAAATGGCAGCTTTACGAAACTGGAAAGATATACCTGTAATAGTTGCAGGTGGCATAAACCCACTGAACGTAACACGTTGTCTTCAAGAAGCGAACCCCTTTGGAATAGATATAGGAAGTGGTGTTGAAAGGGAACCCGGAAAAAAAGATCACGGTATGCTCAAGGAACTCTTTGAGAAGGTAAGAGGCATAAAATATTCTAGTTCTTAGGAAGGATGATGGAGATGAATAAGGCCGGATATTTTGGTGAATTTGGTGGCCAGTATGTTCCTGAAACATTAATGCCTGCATTACAGGAGCTGGAAGAGGCCTATGAAAAATATAAGGAAGAGCGTGGGTTTAAGGAAGAACTGGATTATTATTTGAAAAATTATGTGGGAAGGCCTACGCCCTTATATTATGCACAAAAACTGACTGACCATCTTGGAGGAGCAAAAATCTATCTGAAAAGAGAGGATTTAAACCATACAGGTGCCCACAAAATAAACAACAGTCTGGGGCAGGCTCTTTTGGCTAAAAGAATGGGCAAGAAAAGAATAATTGCTGAAACAGGTGCCGGGCAACACGGGGTGGCAACGGCAACGGCAGCAGCGCTTCTGGATTTGGAATGTGAAATTTTTATGGGTGCGGAGGATGTCAGGAGGCAGTCTTTAAATGTCTTTCGAATGGAACTTCTTGGGGCAAAAGTTGTTAAGGTAGAATCGGGCACCAGGACATTAAAGGATGCAACTAATGAAGCTTTGCGTAATTGGGTCACGACAGTTGAAAACAGTCATTATATAATCGGCTCCGTTGTGGGACCTCATCCTTACCCTACCATGGTGAGAAACTTTCAAAGTGTAATTGGTCAGGAAGCAAAGGAGCAGATTACTGAAATTGAGGGGAAATTACCTGACCTTTTAATTGCCTGTGTTGGTGGAGGAAGCAATGCCATGGGGCTTTTTCATCCCTTCAAGGATTTACAAGAAGTAAAAATGCTTGGTGTGGAAGCTGCCGGTAGTGGGATAGATACGGGTAAACATGCAGCATCCTTAACTGCAGGCAGCAAAGGTGTTTTGCATGGTGCGTTAAGTTATCTCTTACAGGACAGTGATGGGCAAATCCTGCCGGCCCACTCCGTATCTGCGGGCCTGGACTACCCGGGAGTGGGGCCTGAGCACAGTTGTTTTAAAGACACGGAAAGAGCTCAATATCAGGCTGTAACAGATAAGGAAGCTTTGGAGGCATTTAAGTTGTTATCTCGGTTAGAAGGAATAATTCCGGCCCTGGAAAGTTCCCATGCACTTGCTGCTGCTTGCCAGGTTGCTCCACGTTTGGAGAAGGAGAGGGTAATTGTAGTCTGCCTGTCCGGTAGAGGTGATAAGGATGTTGCTGAAGTTTCAGAGTTGTTGAGGGGTGAGGCAATATGAATAGAATAGATGCTGTTTTTAACGATTTGCGCAAGTCACAAGGGAAGGCAGTGATTCCATACGTTACCTGCGGATACCCTAGTTTAGATTTTACTAAAGAGTTAATTTCTGTACTGGCAGAAGCAGGTGCGGATTTAATTGAAATTGGAGTTCCCTATTCAGATCCCGTGGCTGACGGTCCCACCATTCAAAAGGCGTCTGCCAGGGCACTGACGGCGGGAATAACCCTCGATAAAATTTTTCGGCTGGTAGAGGAAATAAGGGGAAAATGTCAGGTGCCTTTAATTATGATGACTTATTATAACCCAATTTATGTTACGGGAGTGGAAAATTTCATTAAAAAAGCTGCTGCAGCGGGTGTTGACGGTCTAATAATTCCCGACCTCCCGGTGGAAGAGGCCGGTCATTTAAGTGAAGTCGCAGAGAGATCCGGTCTAAGGACCATATTTTTAGTGGCGCCAACAAGCACCTCTGAAAGGATTGAAAAAATTGCCGGCATATCGCGCGGATTTATTTATTGCGTAAGTGTTACGGGAGTTACCGGAGCAAGGAAAGAAGTTTCGGAAGGGTTGGAGGATTTTTTAAAGAGGATTCGGCTCCGCACTGAACTTCCCCTTGCAGTAGGATTTGGAATTTCAAGCCCGGAAACGGCCTGTCGGGCCGCAGAATATGCTGATGGGGTCATAGTGGGAAGCGCCTTAATCCAAAAGATTGAGGAAAATGTTGCGGGAGAGGACTACAGTAAAGCGCTTCAGGAAGCTGCTGCCTTTATTAAGGAGTTGAAGGGTGCGGTAGATAGTAAAAGCGCACCTAACGACTTATAGTCATGGTGCATAATAAAAATATTATAGGTGATTGACAGAATTATAATGTTAATTATTATATATAATTCCTTTCTTTCCAAAAATCCCCCAGTCTTTAATGGCTTTTTACCAAATATATTTTAGTAAGAAGCTAAAGTAAGGGGGATTTTTTGTGTATTTAAAATTAAGCGGTTTATCCTTTAAAATACTGGGAGCTGTAGTAGCCATTGTCTTGATATGTATGATAACCATATCCTTTAACATTTCTGAAACAATACAAGTTGCCACCGGAAAAAAGCTGAAACCAATTTATAAGGTAGATACTAAAGAAAAAAAGGTGGCAATATCCTTTGATGCCTGTTGGGGATCAGAGAATACATTAAAAATACTTGATATACTTGATAAATACAACGTTAAAACAACATTTTTTCTTGTAAACATTTGGCTGGAGGATTATCCCGATAAAGCTAAAGAAATTCGTGCCAGGGGTCATGAAATAGGACTTCATTCAACCACCCATCCACATTTTACACAGCTAAGTGATGAAAAAATTAGAGAAGAATTGCAAAAAAATAAAGATATGATTAAAAAAGTTACCGGATTTGATGCAATTCTCTTCAGGCCTCCATTTGGCGATTATGATTCCAGGGTTGTTAAAATTATTCAGGATATGGGGCTGTACCCAATTCAATGGAGCGTAGATTCACTGGATTGGAGGGGACTTTCCGCAAGCCAGATGACAAGAAGGGTTACTGAAAGAATTGGCCCGGGCGATATTGTACTCTTTCATAATGATGGTGAACATACTGGCGAAGCAATTGATGAAATAATAAAAATTTTGCAATCACAGGGTTATAAAATTGTACCTGTTTCAGAACTTATTTATAAAGGGGACTACTATGTAGACGTCAATGGAATTCAACATGGCAAGTAAGTATAAAAAATTTTTTTGAGGAGATACTACTAAAGGGTTTTGAAATTACTCTTCAACATTTTTACCCACCGCAGAAAGCAGGCTTATAAGCCTGCTTTCTACACTAAAATCTTAAAGAGGATGTTCGCCCGCCACTTAACGTTATGTCATCTTATTGAATTACTCAATACTTCAAACGTTGATGTTTAGTGATGATTAACTTTTAAGTAAATACCGGGTTAAGTGCTGGGTCGAACACTCACCTAAAAAAGCTTGTATCTTTAATGACTAGTATATTTAGGTGGTGGAAAAATGCCTAATTGTAAATTGCCACAGTGTTTTTTATGTGGAAAAATCTATCGTGGAAACCTTGAGGAAGGTATCATAATCAGAGGGTATTATATCTGTGAAAGTTGTGAGGAAAAAATTATGAAGATAACAGTCAATGATAGTTATTATTACAAGGTGGTCGACCGCTTTAAGGAAACTATTTGGAAAGATATTGTTGTATAAAGATGGCAAGTAAAGGGTCAAGTTAATTAGAGGAAAATAGTCCTTTAATTAACTTGACTTTTTAAATTTTTCCCTCTTCTTTACGTTTATTAATTCTTGCCATATAGTGGCAGTGCTGGAGTTCTGCTCGTAATTGACTGAGCTTCCATTCCGAAATCCCCAGTGCAGCAGAAATTTCACTGTCCCTTTTTCCGTTTTTCCAGGCTTTGATGATTACATTCAGGTCAATTCCCAGCTTTTTTTCGATAGCTTTTTTGTCAATATAATCTTCTGCTTTTAATCTGGGCATATTCGAAATCTCCTTTCTCTTGAATTTATTTTTGACCTGTTGGTATAGTTCTATGTGGGAGCTTTCCTAGAAGTTTATATCAATGTGTGCTAAAATTACTAATGTATGTGAAATTTGAATGGAATGGAATTTCTAACTATGGATTGTAGACAGAATAAATTGCCCGTAGTAGAAAGTTTAGAAAAATATATAAGTGAAGACTGTACCAGGTTGCATATGCCGGGACATAAGGGTAATTCTATTTTTCACGCTTTTCCAAACTTTTGGCAAGCTGATGTTACTGAAGTTAGAGGGCTTGATGATTTCCATCATCCAACCGGTGCCATTAAAGAAGCCCAGGAGCTTTTAAGGGACCTTTTTAATACCGAAGCAAGTTTTTTTCTTATAAATGGTGCTTCTGTAGGTATTCACGCCGGCATCCTCTCACAAATTAAACCCGGTGATACAATTCTGGTACCTCGTCACAGTCACCGTTCTTTACTTGGTGCAATGATACTTTCCGGAGCAAATCCTGTTTATATTTCTTCTGAAATTTGTCATGATTATGGTATGCCCCTGGGAGTAAATTGGGAATCTTTCCGAAAAAAAATTAAAAAAAATAAAGATGCAAAACTGGTATTTTTACAAAACCCAACATATGAAGGAGTTGCCGAAAACATTAAATCTATAAAAAAGCTCCTGCCGGAAAAAATGATTGTTATGGTTGATGAAGCACACGGTGGGCATTTTTACTTTCATTCTTGCCTGCCGTCTTCAGCTTTAAGGTGGGGTTGTCAAATAGTTGTTCATGGAGCACACAAGACACTTGGCTCCTTGACCCAGACAGGTTTTATACATTTAAATTCGGGAATAAATATTGCAAGGGTTAAAGAAACACTTACCCTTTTACAAAGCACAAGTCCTTCATACCTGCTTCTGGCTTCCCTGGATGCTGTTCGCCACAAGCTAGCAACAGGTGGCAGTGAGATTTTTGAAAGGATAATTACAAAGGCTGACAACTTGAGAAAAGGTATCAACAGTATACCGGGGTTGCATTGTCTGGAACAATCGGAATTGCCAAACAGGGAATTAGACCCAACTAAACTTGTTATATCAGCCGGGGGATTGAATCTCAGCGGGTTTACCCTGGATAAAATTTTGCGTGACTGCTATGGCATCCAGGTTGAAATGGCCAATACAGCTTACGTGGTTGCAATGATTACCATAGGAGATGGCGAGCTTGCAGAGGATGAAATCCTGGAGGCCTTTAAAGATCTTGCCTTTCGATATAGAAACCTATCATCAACACAATATGAGAAGTTGGAGTTACCTGAACCTCCACCTGTAATAGTGAACCCCAGGGAAGCATATTTTGCCCCCAAGGTTAAGGTGGATTTAGAGAGCTCTCTAGGCAAAATTTCAGGGGAAACCA
This sequence comes from Clostridiales bacterium, assembly GCA_020063565.1. Lineage (GTDB taxonomy): Bacteria > Bacillota > DSM-16504 > Desulfitibacterales > JAICDB01 > JAICDB01. The sequence continues at coordinate 11,650 of JAICDB010000009.1, forward strand.
TCTGCCCCTACCCGCCGGGTATTCCTGTCCTGTGTGCAGGTGAGGAGATAACTCATGAAGTTATGGAATATCTCCACTGGTTGAAAAAAAGTGGTGCCTCCTGGCATGGGGGCAATGATTTAAGATTAAATTCAATTTTAGTCTTAGAGGAAAAAAGGAGATAACTATGCAGGGAAAGTAGGGGGCTGAAAAATTGAGCATAAAGGATAGAGGGAAGCTAATAGTAGTGGAAGGGTTAGATGGGAGCGGCAAAGAAACTCAAACCAAGAGGTTGTATGATCGGCTTAAATATGAGGGAATAAATGTTAAAAAAATTGCATTTCCCCGCTACAATAGTGAATCTTCTGCTTTGATAAAAATGTATTTAAATGGTGAATTTGGAGATAAAGCAACAGATGTTAATCCCTATGTAGCGTCAACTTTTTATGCTGTAGATAGATACGCATCATTCAAACAGGAATGGGAGCAGTTTTACAAGGAAGGCGGAATAGTTATTGCTGATAGGTATACAACATCAAATATGATACATCAGGCTGGTAAAATAAAGGATAGAGAAGAAAAAGAAAAATTTTTGAAGTGGTTATGGGATTTTGAATTTAATATTTACGGGTTACCTGCACCGGACCTGGTATTTTTCTTGGATGTTTCTGTTGAATTTAATAAGAGGTTGATGGAAGGTAGAAAAAACAAGTTCACAGGAGAGGCTAAAAAAGATATCCATGAAAGAGATTTAAATCATTTACTTGATGCATATAACAATGCCATGATTATTGCTGAAAAGTATCAATGGCAAAAAATTGAGTGCGTAAAAGACAATAAATTAAGAAGTATCAGTGATATTCATAATGAAATATATAAAGAAGCAAGTAAAATCATTTAAAGTGTGTGTTCGAAAAGGAGCACGAGAGACACGAGAAGTTCAAGGCGGCGAAGGCTCTGAGCAGCGGAGCGTACATTGAAGTACGTGAGCAGCTTTCGAACATCCTCTTAAAAGTACTGTTTTTGTATAACTGCAACATTACAAAAGATTCTAATCTGAGAAACCTAATGAAGGTTTACCTTTTATAATGTGTTATAATAAAAAATAGTCCATGAAAATATATAAAATTGATCCAGAGGATATTATGGGTGAGTGTGAAATATATGAATAGTTCTAGTAAAGCACTGTCAAAGGTTCTTAATTATTTTTCTACTGCAATTTGTAATAACGGTGTTTCCCATGCCTATCTCCTATCAGGTGGAAGTGCCCATTTACGCCGGGAAGCAGCTTTTCAGATAGCCGCCCTTCTAAACTGTACTGCTGTTGAAGAAGGAAGAGCCTGTGGCAGCTGTGAAGCATGTAAAAAAGTGGAGGGTGGAACTCATCCTGATTTATATACTATAGAGCCTGAAGGTGCCTCAATTAAAATTTCTCAAGTCAGAAAACTACAGAAGGATCTGGGATATAAAAAATATGAGGGTAAATACAAGGTAATTATTATTGAGGAAGCGGCAAAAATGACAACTGAAGCTGCAAATTGCCTTTTGAAGATATTAGAAGAACCCCTTGGTTCTACCGTTTTTCTGCTTCTTGCAGAACAAAAGCAGAATATGCTACCAACGATTCTTTCCCGCTGCCAACACATGTATCTCGGATTGCATGATGAATTTGTTCCTATAGAAGATTTTGATCAGTATATATCCAAGTTGCTGTCAAAGGATAAGTTGCAGGCAATTGAACTGGCAGAGGAAGTTCAAAAAAATGATGATAACTTTTTGCAAAGCTTTTTAAGTAATTTACTGCGCTGGTACCGGGATCGCATGGTATGGGAAGAGATACGCTCGGAAAAACTATTATTTAACAGTACCTGGCTTAGCAGTCTAAAAAAATGTGAAATTACTGCTGAAGGATGTATTGCAGCTATTGAGAAAATAACTGCTGCACAGAAAAATTTAGAAAGCAATGCAAACAAGCTTTTAACTTTGGAAAGCTTGTTTTTGGAATTGACCGCCTTGAGATAGTTCAAGGCTAGGAGGGAAGAATCATGTATACAGTAATCGGCATTAGGTTTAAAAAAGCCGGAAAAATATATTATTTTGATCCTGGAGAATTAGACTTAAAAGTAGGAGATAAAGCTATTGTTGAAACTGCAAGGGGATTGGAATTTGGTGAAGTAGTGGTAGGTCCAAAAAAAGTTAAAGAGGAGGAAATTGTTCAACCCTTAAAAAAGGTTATCCGTAAAGCAACAGAAGAGGATATAAAGCAGCAGAAAATAAATGAACAAAAGGAAATAGAAGCATTTGAAATTTGCCTTGAAAAAATAGAAAAGCATGGCATGGATATGAAACTTATCGATGTAGAATATACCTTTGATGTCAGTAAAATTATCTTCTATTTTACAGCTGAAGGCAGGGTTGACTTCAGAGAATTGGTAAAGGATTTGGCAAGTGTTTTTAGAACCAGAATTGAGCTTCGACAAATTGGTGTTCGGGATGAAGCAAAAATGCTTGGAGGCATTGCTTCTTGTGGCAGGGAGATATGCTGTGCCTCCTTTATGGGTGAATTTGATCCAGTTTCTATCAGGATGGCAAAGGACCAAAATTTATCTTTAAATCCGAGCAAAATCTCCGGACTGTGCGGGCGCTTAATGTGCTGCTTGCGTTTTGAAAATGATGTGTACCAGGAATTAAAAGATCAGTTCCCTAAAAACGGAGAAAAGGTTCATACTTCCCTGGGGGAAGGAACTGTTGTTGATAAAGATTACCTGCAGGAAACTGTTAAGGTAGAAATTGATGATAACCAGTACATCAATGTTGAGCTTGATGATGTTAAAAAAGAAGAGGAGTAAGCGTGGCATAAGGCCGCGCTTTTTCTAGAAATAAGCTATGATACTTTTGGAGCAAGGGTATGGCTCACCGGTAGTGCCGGATAAGCTCGTTCCAATACTTTTTTCAGTACTACCATGGCTTTTTGGGTTTCAAAGTGACGAAAAAGGGTTACTTTTGCGGAAAGGAGGGGATTCTCCTCATGAAGCTTACTGAAAGTCTCATGGAAATGGAAAAAAAGGTGGAAAGCCTTCTGGAGGAAATACGGGAGCTTAAAATGTATGCCTATGCCCTGGAAGAACAAAATGAACAATTGAGGACCCAATTATATGAAAAGGAAAACAAGGATAAAAAAGAAGGGCATGCAAATCTTGAAAAACTGTATAAAGAAGGCTTTCATATCTGCCCTCCTCATTTTGCAAGGTCCAGAAAAGAAAACCAGGACTGCCTTTTTTGTTTAAGCTTTTTAAACAAAGATACCAGGGATGCGGAGGCTAAGTAAGTGGAGCTACGGCTACTTTCCCATGAGTCCCTTGAGGATTTAAGTGGAAACATAAAAATAATTCAAAATAAGAATTTATATCGCTTCAATGAAGATTCCGTTTTATTGGCTGACTTTACGCGGGTGGACAAAAAAAGCCGTGTGGTTGATTTAGGTACAGGAAGCGGTGTATTATTGTTATTACTTTTTGCCAGGGAGCCGAGTATAGAAGGTGTGGGGGTAGAAATACAACGGGAACTGGCAGAGATGGCTTCAAGAAGCGTTAGTTACAATGGTTTAGCAGGCAAAATCAAGGTTATTAATAATGACCTAAAAAATGCCCAGCAGTTTCTCACTAAAAACAGCTGGGACCTGGTTGTTTCCAACCCGCCCTATATTCCAAAGGGTAAAGGAAGAACCAGCCCCAGGAGAGAAATTGCCATAGCCCGCCAGGAAATTTATTGTACCTTGCAGGATGTGGTAAATACCGCAGCAATGTTACTTAAACCGGGTGGAAGTTTTGCCATGGTACACCGGGTAGAAAGGCTTCCTGAAATTATGGTGCTTTTCAAGAAAAATGGTTTGGAACCGCGGAGAATGCAACTAGTTGCGGCAAGTGAGAATAAAGCACCATACCTTGTTTTAATCCAATCCTGGAAAAATTCTTCTCCGGGCCTTGAAGTACTTCCTCAAAAAAATTTAAATGAGTGTTGGAAAAGGAGGAAGTGAGATTATGATTGAAGAAAAAAGGGGAACGCTTTATCTCTGTGCTACCCCTATAGGTAACTTAGAGGACATTACATACAGGGCGGTAAGGATTTTAAAAGAAGTGGATATCATTGCCGCTGAGGATACCAGGCATACAAAGAAACTTCTTAACCACTTTGAAATTACCACGCCGCTTACCAGCTATTATAGATATAACAAGGAAGGCAAAGGAAAAATATTACTTCACAGGCTCTTAAAGGGAGAAAATATTGCCCTGGTTTCTGATGCCGGAATGCCGGGAATTTCCGATCCGGGCTATGAACTTGTTAAACTTGTAGTGGATAGCGGTTTAAGGGTAGTTCCTGTGCCGGGAGTATCTGCAGTTACTGCTGCACTGGCAGCTTCGGGCTTAGACACAAGGCAGTTTTATTTTCAAGGTTTTTTGCCCAGCAAAAAGAAGGAGAGGGAGGCTGAACTGCAGAAATTAAAGGATTATACCTGCACCCTGGTCTTTTACGAGTCGCCCCATAGAATTAAAGATACCTTACAAAGTATTTCTACAGTGCTGGGTGAACGCAAAACGGCGGTTGCAAGGGAATTAACAAAGAAATTTGAAGAGTTTATCAGGGGAAATTTATCTCAAGTAATAAAGCACTTTGAAGAGGAGCCGCCTAAGGGAGAATTTACGATTGTGGTGGAAGGTTCGAAGCTTCCTGAGGGCCCGGAAACTGTAGACATTCATATCCTGGTGGAAGAGGTTTTCCAGAAGGTTTCAGAAGGTGCCAATAAAAAAGAAGAGATAAAAAGAATTGCCAGGGAAGCCGGGATACCTAAGCGCGAATTATATGAGGCGGTACTGAAAAGAGAAAAAAAGGTTTAAAAAACCATGCTTTTTGGGGGGTTCAACACCAAAAACATGGTTTTTTTGTTAGGCACTTATTTTTAAATTTAAACAGCCTCAACCATGGAACGTGCACACTGCTTGCAGACGTTTTTACCCTTGAAGTTGCTCACTTCTTCAGCGCTGCCGCAGAATACACAGGCCGGCTCATATTTTTTCAGGATAATTGTTTCATCGTCTACGTAGATTTCAAGAGCGTCCCTCTCTTCAATACCGAGGGTTCTACGCAATTCGATTGGAATAACAATCCTGCCTAATTCATCAACTTTGCGCACAATGCCTGTGGATTTAATCATAATCTTCCCCTCCCCTATCGCATTTTTTCAGCAATGTTCGACAACTTAGTTAGATAATAACAATATTGCCAGAAAAAGTCAACACAAAATTTGGCGAATTTTGTATTAAATATTTCAATTAAGGAAAAACTTGACATAAAAGTGCCCTTTTCCTATAATACAATGAAGGGTATAGAAAACTTGGCTTGCGCCAAGTCTTTGACGCAGGCGGAAGCCCTAGTTGTACTTATGCTTTTCCAGAGCTATACTTTCTGATAGTATAAAAATAGATACTGCGGGGCTTTCCCCGTTTTTTTACTACCTAACAGGGAGGGTAAAAATAAAGTGAGTAATAATACATTGTACGTTACAACCCCCATCTACTATCCCAGCGATAAATTACATATCGGACACGCTCTAACAACCACCATGACAGATACCCTGGCTCGTTTTAAAAAAATGCAGGGTTATGATGTTTACTTTTTAACAGGTTCTGATGAGCACGGCCAAAAAATTCAAAGAAAGGCATACGAAGCAGGAAAAACTCCATTAGAATATGTAGATGAAATAGTAGCGACATTTAAAACTTTGTGGAAGGAACTGGACATTGAATACGATGACTTTATCAGAACATCTGAAGAGAGGCATAAAAAAGTAGTCCAGAAAATATTTCTGAAAATTTATGAGAAAGGCGATATTTATAAATCGGAATACGAGGGTTGGTATTGTACACCTTGTGAAAGTTTTTGGACCGAAAGACAGTTAAAGGTTGAAGATGGAAGCAAATTATGCCCTGATTGCGGCCGCACCGTAGAGCTTGTCAAGGAAGAAAGCTATTTCTTTAAAATGAGCAAGTATGCAGACAGGCTACTTGAACACATCGAAAACAACCCTGATTTTATTCAGCCTGTCACCCGCCGTAATGAGATGATTTCCTTTATCAAACAGGGTTTGGAGGATTTATGTATTTCGAGGACTACCTTTGACTGGGGAATTCCGGTGCCAATTAATGAAAAACATGTCATATATGTCTGGTTTGATGCCCTTACAAACTATATTTCTGCTCTTGGCTACGGCACTGCAGACGATAGCAAGTTCCAAAAGTACTGGCCCAGTGCGGTGCATTTTGTTGGAAAGGATATAGTACGTTTCCATACGATTATTTGGCCTACCATTTTAATGGCTGCTGATTTGCCTCTGCCCCGGAAGGTTTACGGCCATGGCTGGCTTCTGGTTGGCGGTGGTAAAATGTCCAAGTCTAAAGGAAATGTTGTGGATCCCATGGTCTTAATTGATCGCTATGGTAGTGACGCAATCAGGTACTACCTGTTAAGGGAAATGCCAAAGGGTGAAGACGGCTATTATACTGAAAAATCCCTAGTTGAAAGGATAAACACAGATCTCGCCAATGATCTTGGCAACCTTTTAAGCAGAACCACAGCAATGATTAATAAATTTTGCCAGGGAAAAATTCCTCAACCCGGTGAAGCACATGAAATAGATAAAGAGCTACAATCCATGGCGGTGGAATTACCCAGTAAAGTAAATGAACTGGTTGAGAAATTTGAGTTTAATAATGCACTGCAGGAAATCTGGAAACTGGTAAACCGTGCAAATAAGTACATTGATGAAACTGCCCCCTGGGCCCTTGCTAAAGACTCCAATTCTCGTGAGAGGCTTAATACTGTCCTTTACCACATGGCAGAAGTGCTGAGAATAGTCACGGTTTTAATAGGGCCGTTCATGCCTAAAACTCCTGAAAAGGTCTGGCAGCAGCTTGGAATAACCGGCAAGAAGGAATCTCAAACATGGGAAAGTATTACATCCTGGGGCGCCTTACCGGCAGGAGTTGCAATTAATAGAGGAAATCCCCTCTTCCCGCGTTTGGAAATACCTCAGGAAGAGGAAAATGAAGATAACAAAACGGCAAAAAAACAATCTAAAAACAAGGTGAAGGAAGAGAAAAAGAAAGCACAGGCAGAAAAGAAAAGTGAGCAGATTACTATAGATGACTTTGCAAAGATAGATTTAAGGGTAGCTGAAGTTATAGAGGCGGAGAAGGTGGAAGGCTCCGATAAACTTCTCAAGCTGAAGGTAAAAGTAGGAGAAGAGGAAAGACAGATTGTAGCAGGCATTTCAAAACATTATAAGCCGGAAGAGCTTTTGGGCAAAAAGGTAGTTGTGGTCTATAACCTTAAACCTGCAAAGCTCATGGGGATTAAATCAGAGGGAATGCTGCTGGCTGCTTCAAATGAAGAAGGCTTGGGAGTTCTGACATTAGATAAAGATGTTTCCAGTGGGGCGAAGGTAAAATGATAGAGCTTTTTGACAGCCATGCTCATCTAGATCATGAAAGGTTTACTGAAGACAAGAATGAAGTGCTGGAAAGGGCCAGGGAAAACGGTGTGCAATACATTCTCAATGCAAGTGGCGACCCTATTTCCTGTTATGATTCGGTAGCTCTAGCAGAAACGGAAGATATGATTTATGCTGCAGTAGGGATTCACCCCCATGAAGCCAAAGTATTTACCGAAGATACTGTAGAGCTGTTAAGACACCTGGCTAGAAAGGATAAGGTAGTTGCAATAGGTGAAATAGGCCTTGATTATTACTATGACCATTCGGAACGAGAAATTCAAAGGGATGTATTCAGGAAACAGATTAGAATTGCAAGGGAAGTAGGGCTTCCCATAATAGTTCATGACAGGGATGCCCATGAAGATACCCTTATTATACTGAAAGAGGAAAATGCTCAAGATGTGGGAGGAGTTTTTCACTGCTTTTCAGGCAGTGTCCAGATGGCTCGAGAAATTTTAAAAATGGGATTTTATATTTCCATGGCAGGACCCGTTACCTTTAAAAACTCTAAAAAAGCCCCTGAAGTGGTTGGGGTAGTTCCTGAAGACAGGTTATTAATTGAAACTGATTGCCCCTATTTAAGCCCTGAACCAAAAAGAGGAAAAAGGAATGAACCAGGCCACGTAAAATATGTGGCAGAAAAAATCGCTGAAATCAGGGGAGAGACTTTTGAACAGGTAGCTGGCTATACTACACAGAATGCCAAAAGACTATTTGGAATAAATGATTAAAAATAAACCTAAAAACCCTTGTTAATAACCGGCCATATTAACGAGGGTTTTTGCTTTTTACAATATTTATTATTGACAGGGGAAGAGGATAAGTATAAACTATAAATGAGAAATATTATCAATTATACATAAAACTAAATAGAGGGCTAATTTTTTACTTTTCATTGATAATAACTTTCAATTAGGGGGAGTAGTATGAAACTGGAGAATCTTAGAAGAGGGCAATCATTTAGGATAATCTCAATTCCTGATGATATAGTTAGAGCCCAGGCTATTCGCTTTGGTTTAGCTGAGGGAGAGATTGCGGTTTGTGAGGAGATTATACCAGCAGGGCCGATAGTTATTAAGAAAAACCGTCAGGAGATAGTACTAGGGAGGGGCCTCGCAAAATCAATACAAGTAGAACTGATATAAGGGAGGGTACATTTATGGCACATTGTCATGATACGGGATTAAAATTAGCTATACCTGAAAATGTAAAAAAAATAGTTTTGGCCGGAAACCCCAATACAGGTAAAAGCGTATTTTTCAATTACTTAACAGACCTATATGTGGATGTTTCAAATTATCCGGGAACCACTCTTGAAATTTCCCATGGAAAGATGGATGAGGATGTAATCATAGATACTCCCGGTGTATATGGCCTTTCTTCATTTAACGATGAAGAGAAAATTGCACGGGATATCATTATCAATGCAGATATTGTTCTCAATGTCGTTGATGCTGTTCACCTTGAAAGGGACTTATTTTTAACACAACAGATTATAGATACCGGAGTTCCGGTTGTTGTTGCTTTAAATATGGTAGATGAAGCTAAAAGACAGGGAATAGAGATAGATTACCAGGCTTTAAGCAGTCTGCTGGGGGTTCCTGTAATTCCTACTGTAGCAATTAAAGGACAGGGGCTTGAAAAAGTAAAAAATACATTACATTCAGCTACAAAGGGCAGGATTACTCCAGGCTTGAAGAAAAGTTTAACTGACCTTATCAATCGTGTAGGAAGCCAGGGTGAAGCTTTACTGGTTCTGGAAGGTGATGAGGTAGTTGCTTCCAGACACGGCATACTTCCAGGCAAAGAAAGAGACAAGGTTTATATGGAGCGCAGAAAAAGGGTAAATGAAATAACTGCTGAAGTTCTAAAGGAAGTACGGCAGGGCGCAAGCTTTGCAACTACTCTGGGACGTTTAATGATTAAGCCTGTAACAGGTATCCCCATTTTAGCGCTGGCGCTCTGGCTAATGTACAAGGCTATTGGTGTATTTGTTGCCCAGGATATTGTAGGTATTACAGAGGAAACAATAATGATCGGTATGTATGAGCCTGCAATCAAGGGCCTGATAAGTAAATACGTGACACTGGATTCTATTTTGGGACAGTTTTTAGCTGGGGAATTTGGTATTTTAACAATGGCCCCCACATATTTGCTAGGTTTGTTAATGCCTTTAGTGGTTGGCTTCTACTTTTTCCTTGCCTTGTTTGAGGATTCCGGGTATCTGCCCCGTATTGCAACCCTGACAGATAGGGTCTTAAGCAGTCTTGGTTTAAACGGCAGGGCAGTTATCCCTATGATTTTAGGTTTTGGTTGTGTAACTATGGCAACTATTGTAACAAGGATTTTAGGCTCTGACAGGGAAAGACGAATAGCGATTTTCCTCCTGGGACTTACAATTCCCTGCTCAGCACAGCTTGGTGTCATAGTTGGCCTCTTGGCCGGGGTTGGAATTAAACTTACAATTATGTATATTGTTGTGATATTCTCCATGCTGGTAGCTGCCGGGACAATTTTGAATGCAATACTGCCCGGAAAGTCGACTGATCTCTTGATAGACCTTCCACCTTTAAGGATTCCAAGACTTGCAAATGTCTTGAAAAAAACCGGTGTAAAGTCTTACGGTTTCTTAAAAGAAGCTGCCCCCCTCTTTGCACTGGGAGCAATTATAATTACGGGTTTACAGGTTACTGGAACCCTTGAAGTAATTCAAAATTTACTTGCTCCTATTACAGTTGGCTGGCTGGGGCTACCTAAAGAAGCTGCTACCGCCTTTGTAATGGGGATTGTAAGAAGGGATTTTGGAGCAGCCGGTCTAACAAGTTTAAGTCTTACTTCAATGCAAACTGTAGTTGCCCTCATTACCATAACATTGTTTGTTCCCTGTATAGCCTCAATCATGGTTTTATTTAAAGAAAGATCCAAAAAAGAGGCTGCAATCATTTGGAGTGCATCACTTGTCGTTGCCTTTATAGCTGGAGGTACTGTTGCCAGGCTAGCGAATATTTTTAGTACCGGTAACGAGGTAAATATTTTTGCCGTAACAATAGCATTTGTACTGCTCAGCATTGGAGCGATAGCAGTTACTAAAATATCTAGGAAAAAACTTTTTTCAACTTTTAGGGTGTGATAGTAATGGAGAAAGATAGACTTTTTACCTGCCCCCAATGTAAGCTCAAGGTAGATATAAAAAAAACGCTGCGCTGTCCCCGCTGTAATGCCCTTCTTTTACAGGCCGGGTGTGACGGAAAGTGTAGTAAGTGTGCTGCAAATTGCAAATAGAATAATGTTTACCATTGCTTTAAAGCGCCGGAGAGCTGATTCTTTGGCGCTTTTTTGTATTTCATGGAAAACAAGTCACGCATGTATATTTCAGGAATAATATGGTAATAATTGGACTAGTAAAGGTATTAATAATTTTAACCTTTTAGAGGTGAGGAACAATGTATTTTAAAATCTCTAAAGTAAAAGAAAACTTTAAAGGTTTAACAAAAGAGGATTTTAAAAAAATATTAGTAATTAGTATTGTTGTAGCACTATTTGTAGCACTGGTAACAGGTGGTTACGTGTATGCCAAAAAGGATATTACTGTTACTGTAGATGGCAGGGTTATTCCTGTAGAAACTTTTTCCTTTACTGTCCGGTCTGCACTTGATAAAGCTGGTATCGAAATAGAAAGTGCAGATGTAATTGAACCGTCGCTTGACGCAAGGCTAACTGAAGGCACTAATATTAAAATAACCAGGGCACTTCCTGTCATTGTTCATGTAGATGGACAGGTTAAGGAGGTCAAAATTGCTAATCCTACTGTAGAAAGTGTATTGGCTGAACTTGAGATAACTTTGGGAGACATGGACAAAGTTCAATCTAACCTTTTAGAAGGAGAAGATCCATTATACGTTAAAATCACCAGAGTTACTCAAAAAGTGGAAACCAGAGAAGTACCCGTTGACTATACCGTGAAGTTAATACCAGCTGATAATATGTTGAGAGGTGAAAGAAAAGTCATCCAAAAGGGACGGCAGGGCCTTAAAAAAGAAACATATCGAGTTACCTATGAGGACGGCAATAAGGTAGAGGAAGAAGTTTTAAAGAGTGAAGTAATCAGAAAACCTGTAGAAGAAACTGCTTTATTCGGTACCAAAAAACGTTGGGAGCCGGCTGATAGATATAAGCCAGGTTCGCCGGAGTTTACCCCTGTCAAAGAGCTGGAAGTTGAGGCCACTGCCTATACCCATACCGGTAATACTACATTTACAGGAATTTGGCCATATGTAGGTATAGTTGCAGTGGACCCCAAAGTAATTCCCCTGGGAACCAAGATGTATGTTGAAGGTTATGGCTTTGCAGAAGCCCAGGATACTGGAGGAGCTATCAAGGGTGAAAAGATAGATGTATTTATGGATACTCGGGAGGAAGCCCTCAAATGGGGTAGAAAAAAAGTAAAAGTTTATATATTGGAAACACTTAATAAGGGAAAATAAGAGGAAACATCTCATAACCTGTCGAATAGTAAGTAGGTGGATTACTATAGTGGCAGGTGATTTTTTTGGAGGCTTGGATTAGAGATTTGCGAAAAAGCATGAAAGAAAAGGAAAAGAAAAGAAAGAACAAAATTGTACTTGCGTTGGTCGTATCCTTAGTGATGATATTTATCATGGCCGGTTATTCCTGGGCCAAAAAAAATATCACTGTCAATATTGATGGTAAGGTGACAAAAGTTACTACATTTCAAACTTCTGTGGCAGATGTCCTGGAGGATCAGGATATTGTAGTAAATGAAGGTGATATTTTATTCCCCAAAAAAAGTAGCATTCTTAGGGACGGAATGACAATTACAATCCAGAGGGCTTTTCCTGTATTTATAGATGTAGATGGAACCAGATATCAACATAAAACTACTTCCTCTACTGTCAAAAAAATTCTGCAAGCTGCAGGTGTTAAGGTTGCCCCTGTAGATATAGTTGAACCAAAATTGGATACGGAAATCCAGAATACAAAAATTATTAAAGTTACACGCGTCACTCAAGAGACAGTAACTGAAAAGATTAAAATACCCTTTAAAGTGGAATATTTAGAGGATAATAATTTGGAAAAGGGATTAAATAAAATTGCTCAGAGGGGTAAAGAGGGACTCCTTCACAGAGAGTGGCTGGTAACCTATCATGATGGCAAAGAAGTGAAAAGAGAAATTGTTTCCGAAAGGATTATAACAGAACCTGTTAACAAAAAAGTTGAGGTGGGTACTAAAACCGTACTTGCCAGGGGTGGGGAAGTACTGAGGTTTAAAAAAGCTATTAATGTTGTGACTACAGCATATACTTATACAGGAAAGAATACTTATACGGGAACTTCCCCTCAAAAAGGAACGGTAGCAGTAGATCCTGACGTAATCCCCTTAGGCAGCAGGTTATATATTGAAGGTTACGGTTATGCAACAGCCCAGGATGTGGGAAGTTCAATAAAAGGCAATAGAATAGATCTCTTTATGGAAACAAGGGAAGAGGCCCTTAAATGGGGCCGTAGAAAAACTAAAGTGTATATTTTAGAGTAATTATCAACAGTATCTTACTGTATAAATTTGTTAAAAATATCTAAATCTAAAAAGAAGAAAGGATTTAAGAGCGTGTTCTAAAAGGAGTAAACTTTTCGAACATCCTTTTTAAATAAAAGTTGGAAGAGGAGCACGAGAGACACGACCCGGCACTTAGTCCGACAATTAGTTTTTATTATACCGTTAGCTGTAGTTTGACTGATAAATTAATGGTAATTATGTGACTAATAGCTAAACTAAGTGCCGGGGAACATCCTCTTTAAGGAGAAGATTAGATGGAAAGTATATATAGCCCCCGTGCTGTCCGGGATTTGCTAAAGAAAAATGGACTGCATGCTAAAAAAAGTCTTGGCCAAAATTTTCTAACTGACCGCAATATAGTCCAAAAAATTGCTGAAGCTGCTGAGGTAGATTATGATACAGTCGTTGAAATAGGCCCCGGTATAGGTGCTTTAACGCTGGCTCTGGCAGCTAGAGCGGAACAAGTGATTGCACTGGAACTTGATAAAAAAATAGTACCTGTATTACGGGAAGTCACCTCCGGTTTTGCTAACATCACCATAGTGGAAGGAGATGCCGTTAAGGAAAATTTTGATACCCTGGTTGAAGGTGTGGCAGGACCCCAAAAAGCCCGAGAGGGTTATCGAGTTGCAGCAAATTTACCGTACTATGTTACAACTCCTATCATTATGCATCTTTTTGAGAAAGATTTTAATATCAAAAGCATGGTTTTTATGATGCAAAAAGAAGTTGCAGACAGGATAATGGCTGAACCCGGTGGTAAAGATTACGGTTCTCTTTCTGTGGTGGTGCAGTTTTTTGCAAAACCTAGTTTAGTAACAAAGGTACCTCCAACTGTATTTTTGCCCCAGCCCGAAGTGGAATCAGCAGTTATAAGACTGGATAAGCATAAAAGTCCTCCGGTAAATATTTCTAATAAGGAATTCTTTTTCAAGGTGGTAAGGGCCGCTTTTGGAAAACGTAGGAAAACATTGCTGAACGCTTTATCTAATTCAGCTTTAAAATTGGATAAGACTTTAATCCAAAAGGCCTGTGAAAAATCCGGAATAGATCCTAAAACCCGGGCCGAAACTTTATCCATTGAGCAGTTTGCAGATTTAAGCGAAAATTTATCAGCCTGGTGAACTAAATAAAAGTAAGTGTTCGAAAAGGAGCAAACTTTTCGAACACCCTCTAAAAGAAGGTGACATGATGAAATTTCGTAGCCCCAGTAAAGGAGAGATGACTTTAGAGGAGGTATTTAAAGATATTTTAAAGTTTATGGGGGGAAAACCTGACCATAAATTTAACCTGATTATTGGGACTGACTCTCAAACAACAAATTCAGGCACCTGTTTTGTTACTGCCATAATTGTTCACCAGGTTGGTAAAGGTGCCATATATTACTACAGAAAAAAAAGCCAGCGTAAAATAACAAGCCTCAGGCAAAAGATATTTTTCGAGACTTCTCTCAGCTTGGAGACTGCTGGAAAAATAACCGGGAGGCTTGCTGAAAAAGGCCATGAAGAATTAAATGTCGAAATACACATCGATATAGGAACTAAAGGCGAAACCAAGGAATTGATCAGAGAAGTTGTTGGCATGGTTGTAGGAAGCGGTTACAATGCCAAAATAAAACCTGATTCATGCGGGGCATCGAAAGTTGCAGATAAATATACAAAGTAATTCTGAAGTTTGAATTAAAAACTTCTCTCCTGGAAATACTTAATTACAACAGAAATTTTTTAAAATGAGTGTTCGAAAAGGAGTACCTTTCGAACATCCTCTTAAAGGGGAGGGGGTTTTAGTGGAATGGACCGAAAGGGAAAGATTTAACAGAAAGGAAATATATGATCTTTTTATGCAGGTTGCGGAAAAAATTCGTAGTGAAGGAAACTCTCACGAAAATGATGGGAAAAGTAAATAACATATTAAGTAAGTGGGAACTCGTACAAAGAGTTCCCACTTTTTAAATTCCAAAAATATGCTGACCGATTTTTCCTGTTATTTGTCTACTCCAAATCCATCTACTTGTAGATGTGACCGGGTTCCAGTAATAGAGGGCGCCGTTTGTAGGGTCCCAGCCATTTAATGCATCCCTGACGGCATTATAAGCTGCTTGATTGGGTTCAAGCCAAATTTGACCGTCTAAGACAGCAGTAAATGCTTTTGACTGGAAAACGACTCCCCTTACAGTATCGGGAAAGAGGGGAGATTCCATACGATTTAAAACAACTGCTGCAACAGCAACTTGTCCTTGGTAAGGTTCTCCTCTGGCTTCTCCATGCACGATGCGAGCAAGGAGTTTAAAATCGTCACGACTGATATCCCCATAACCCCTACTGGACAAATTTCTCCTAACTACTGGTACATGCAGTTTTTGTCCCGGATAGATGATGTTGGAAGAAAGGCTATTGATACTCTTCAATTTTTCTACTGTCGTTCTATATCTGTTGGCAATTATAAAAAGCGTGTCCCCCTTTTTGACAGTATATAAGGAATTTTGGGGAATCCATAACTTCTGGCCGGGATAAATGGTGGTTGATTGTAAATTATTAGCCCTTTGAAGTTTAGCGCTTGAAACTCCAAATTTTTGCCCTATTAAAAATAAGCTATCTCCCTGTTTTACTGTGTAAGTTTGGGCTGGAGTGGGTGGTGGCATTAAGAGCGATATGGCAGCGAAAAATATAATAATGATAAGTAAATGTTTTACAGGACTCTTACTCAACCCCTCAACCTCCTTTCAGAAACTTATAAAAAAATTATACCGAAGGAAGGGAGGAATTTCACTAAGAAATAGTGGTAATTAATTTAATATTTACCATCTATCCTCTAAAAATGACAAGTTCCCTTTTGCGCTTGAAAACATCATCTAAGATATCAAACCTCCGTAAACTATCGTACCCGTCATAAGTCATATTTAAATAGCTCCGGGAAATTTTGGTTCCTTTTACTATATTTAATGCTTCCAGGCAGTCCCCGATTATTGTATGGGATATTTTTTCAGCATGGTCAAAATTTCGGATGGTGGATCCTAATGAGATATGCGGAAAGGCGGCATGTACTTTAATGATCAGGTTTTGAAGGCTTGCAAGCGCCATGGAGACCGGGGGTTTGGCCAAAGCTGCAAGTGGTATATTTTTTAAAAAGTTGTTGGATATGGCATGGGGACCATGGCTGGGGGATGCCAGCCCAATTTTATGAAAAAGTCCCAATTTCCGATTAAGTAGTTCGCGAAAAAAAAGTGTAAAGGATACAAAACTATCCCTGAAGGTAATATGGGGGTAACAATTTACAAGGGCCATATCAGTGTTTTCAGTTATTCCCTGTAAAATATCTTCCAGTATGCCTTCCAGGGGGCCTGTCATATCGGCATCTATAAATAGGACCCCAAGCGCTCCCAAATCAAGTGCGTATGCTGCACCTATTGCCCTGGGCACGTCATAGCCCAGCGCCTCGGGAAAATATATTACTTCTACGGGAGGGCCTTGTGCAAGCGCCGCTTCCAGGGTCCTATCGTTACAGCCGTTGACTATTACGATTATTTTACTTAAATTTAACTTTTTTAAGGTTGTTAAGGTATAGGGTAGTTTTTTTTCCTCATTTTTTGCCGGAATAACAGCAACGGGGCGCATGCCATCTTCCTCCTTTCTGTAGTTATCTATATATGATATGCTACTTGGAATTTAAAGGAACCTGAATATCCTCACCGTACGTAGTTTTTTCTCATAACATATAACAGGTTTATAAAAAGGGGGGGAGATCTGAATTGACAGATATCAAAACGGGTGACATTGTCTGTAGAAAATCGTATGGTAGTGATATATTTTTTAAAGTAAAAGAAATCCAGTGTGATGAAAACGGGAAAAAATGTGCAATATTAAAAGGGATGTCTGTCAGGCTTGTAGCAGATGCGCCTTTAGATGATCTGGTAAAAAAGAATGCTCATGAAATACTTGAATTCCGTCATGACTTTATCTTGGAAAGCGCACGGCAGATACATCTTATACGTCAAAAGATGGAAAGGGAGAAGTCTTTACTTTTTAGAAGCCATGGGAAGCTTGAACAAAATGCTGAATTAATATTTGATCTGCCGGGGACTGTAGTGCATATTGACGGGGATGAAGAATACCTGGAAAAGTGCCTGGATGTCTATGAACAACTTGAAGTTCCCGTTAAAGGATTTTATATTGCAGAAAAAGACCAGCCAAAACAGGTAACTAAAATTTTAGAGAAGCATACTCCGGATATCCTTGTAATAACAGGTCATGATGCAATCTTGAAAGAAACTAGTGATTTTAAAGACCTAAATAACTACCGTAATTCAAAATATTTTGTGGAAACCGTTAAGGCAGCTCGTAAAACTGAATTAAGTAAAGATGATCTCGTAATTTTTGCAGGTGCCTGCCAGTCACATTATGAAGCAATTTTAAAGGCAGGGGCTAACTTTGCCAGTTCACCTCAAAGGATCTTAATCCATGCCTATGACCCGGTATTTATAGTTGCGAAGCTTGCTTATACCTCCATTAAAAATACAATAGACGCGGAAAAGCTGATGGAAGATACGGTAACTGGTCCCGATGGGGTGGGAGGTATTGAAACCAGAGGACGGTACAGGTTGGGTTATCCAAGGTCGCCATATTAAAGAAAAATAAAAAATAAAATCAGAAAGATGCATAAATTTTACTAAAAAATTAAAAAAGATTTTGACAAAAGAATTATTGACTTAATATGCTAAATAAAGTATACTATACTAATTGACAAAATCACCTTCCTGTAGTATTATATAGTAAGGTAGGAAAGAAGGTGATTTCTTGGCTGCTAAAAAAGTATTAAATGACATTAAGCAGGATCTTGAAAGTTATGTGGGCAAAAAAATTCGACTTAAGGCAAACAGAGGCAGGAAAAAAGTAGTAGAGAATGTAGGTGTTTTAGAGAAAACCTACCCTAATATCTTTGTCGTCAAACTTGATGATCAAGTAAGTTCCGTCCGCAGGGTATCATTTAGCTACAGTGATGTGTTAACTGAAACTGTGGAATTATCTTTATGTAATGACGACGGTGAAAAGAAAATAGCTTGTAAATAATCTTGTAAGTAATTCAGAGAAGCGCCAGCACGGCATAATTTTGCCGGGCTGGCTTTTTTTTACTATCAAAAAGTATAACTTTTAATTCCTAAAGGAAACTATACTATTTCTGCTAAAGGAAAGCGTGGTACGCTTTTAAGGATTAAACTATATCCAAAAGCGCTATTGCGTTTTTTTCTCTCTATGCACACTTTACCGTTTGGAGCATAGTATAAACTAGAAAAATCACTTAAAGAGTGATTTGCTTCCAAAAATTTAAAAGGGGGAATAAATAATGGGTTTCTTAAGTAATGGTGATTCTAGTCTAGTATTTGTAATTATCTTGCTTTTATTACTTTTTGATGGTAATCTCTTCAGTTCATCAGCAAGCGATGGGGATTCCAGCCTGGTATTCGTAATAGTCTTATTACTGCTTTTATTTGACAGTGATCTTTTCAATTAACTGGGATGTAAGTAGTGAAAATATTCCTATCCTTTATGGATAGGAATATTTTCAAAAAAATGATATTAACATTGAATTCACATTTTTGAAAAAATAATCATATTATAAAGTAAAATCAAAAAAATTAAAGGGGGTAGAAATAGTGGGTATGTTAGGTGGTTGTAAAGGTGACTCTGCCCTGGTATTTGTAATTATCTTGCTTTTATTGCTTTTTGATGGCGACCTCTTCCATTCCGTAGCATCAAGCGGCGGAGATTCCAGCCTGGTTTTCATAATAGTCCTGTTACTGCTTTTATTTGACAGCGATCTTTTCCATTCAGCACAAGAATAAGTAAAAAGTAAGTAGATAGGCCATACTTTGAGAAGTATGGCCTATCTATATATAAGAGTTGTCAAGAAAAAACATGCAGAATTCACTTCTTTTTTTGATAATACCTACACTTTTTTCTTTGACGGTAATGTATTAGAAACGAAAAGCTTATCAGAAAGTATAACTTTGGAGATGCATAGATTCAACTAGGGCTTGCGCCTGTGTTTAAAGACAGTGATGGGGAAACGTTTGCAGGAATCCGGTTAGAAAGAATCAGGTTTAAATAGAAATTGTTTAAAATTACCACATTTATTTTTATCACACCCATCAAGTAGTACCATATTATGAAGTAGAGTTAATGAGGCTATTAAAAAGGTGGTGAGAAGATGGGTAAGGCGCGTGTTTTTGGAGAGGTAAGTAAAGACCGGCCTGTAATAAAGGCTGTTAAAAAAGCAGAAGTGCATAAAAAAGGCAATAAAGATTTAGTAGAGACAGAACCAGAACCACCTCAAAATATTGAAGAGCAGATAGAAGATCTGGTGGAAGAAAAATTGGAGACTTCTAAAAAAGAAAGACCGCCCCAAAATATTAAAAAAGATAGAGAAAAATTTAATTTCTCAGATAAGGATAAGTCTCTGGATTACATGATGGAGATGGCAGAAACACTTTTTGGTGGTTCCGGTAAAAAGCATCAAGATATACGTAATAAACTAGAAAATTTTAGTGAAGCAGATAAAAGTTCTCTCAGGCAGACATTCTTAAAAACTGAAAAGGAAATTGGGCCTTTTGGTTCCTATTTACCTCCTGAGGGCCAATTACCTTACCAAGATTATAAAAATTACTATGAAAAAAGAAGTAATCACAATATAGGATTTTTATTAATACTGCTTATATTACTTTTTAATGATAATTTAAGGAGGTCTGAAAATGTCAAAGAATAATGGGATAGATCCGGAAATTATTGATAATTTGAAGAATGTTCTTAAAAAAGGTGATATGGCACAAAACATCTCTAAAATTGCAGAAATGCTATCTGAACCCAAACAATCTGAAGCTGTAAAAAAAATACTTACCAGCAAAGCTTTAGAAAAAATTCAGGAGAAAAACCAAGTGGCAAATGAAATGTTAAATTTAGACCCACGTCTAAATTTATTGCTTGCTATAAAACCTTTTTTATCAGAGCACAGGGCTCAAAAGGTAGATAAAGTGGTAAAGTCTATGAGTCTGGGTTCTTTATTTAAAGACCTGAATAAACTAGTTTAAATGAGGTGAGGTCTACAATGCGTAATAAGAAATTTCGCTCCAAAAGAGTGAATCATAGTAGAAACATAAATGGTTTTACTCCTGACGAAAAAACCAGAAAAAATGAAGAGTTTACTACCTTGCCTGTACAGGAAGAACCCCAAGCAAAAGAGAAAAAAAAAGAAAAGGGAGAAATAGAAGTTTCAGAAGAAGAAATTGCAGGAGCAGTCGATGAAACAACATCCCCATTGCCTGCTACTCAAAAACCTTCTGAAATTCATATACCACAGTTTAATCCTTATGGAACGGATCACACAGACTTGATTTTATTATTTTTTATTTTAGTAATTTTAATAACTCAGGAAGAAGTGGATAGTTTTCTTGTTTTCTTGCTTCTATTAATTTTATTGGACATTATTTAACTTGCTTTGATAAATTTTAGGCCTTGCAAGTTTTTAGTATCTTGCAAGGTTTAAATATTTTTATGACTATGTTGACACCGTTACTGTTCCTTCTGCATATAAATGGAAGCAAAGGGGTGGGATAATAAATGGAAAAATTGCGAAAAATTTTATTTTCTAATAGGAAAAAGCTTTTGAATAAAGATAATGTGGTAGGTGTGGGAATAGGTAAAAAAATGGTTCGGGGAAAAAAGACGGATGAAGATTCCATTGTAGTATTTGTAAAGAAAAAAATAGATAGAAATAAGATAAACGCTAAGAATCTAGTTCCTTCTCAAATCAAAGGAGTGAAAACTGATGTAATAGAAATTGGTGAAGTTAAAGCTTTGCCTGCAACAGACAGAGTTAGGCCTGCCTATCCGGGAGTAAGTATCGGGCACTATGCAATTACAGCAGGCACTTTGGGAGCAATAGTTAGAAGTAAAAAAAGCGGTGAAACTTTAATTTTATCAAATAATCATGTTTTGGCTAATATTTCAAACGGCAAAGATGGTAGAGCTAAACCGGGTGACATAATTTTACAGCCCGGACCCGCAGATGGTGGCAGTAAAGAGAATGATATAATCGCTTATCTTAATCATTTTGTTCCTCTAAGAACTAACGTAGAAGAACCTGAATGCAATGTTGCCAGTACTGCTACTGTAGTTGCCAACTCTTTGATAAGAATAGTAAGATCCAACTACCGAATGAAATTGGAAAGAGCTACTGCCTCTGCAAATCGGGTGGATGCGGCAGTTGCTAAACCAATTAACAGCAGGATAGTTAAAAGCGAAATACCGGAAATAGGACGGGTAAAGGGTGTGGCGGACGCGCAAATAGGTGATAATGTTAAGAAAATGGGACGCACCAGCGGCTTGACAACAGGAACTATAGATGCGCTGGATGTTACTATTATGGTTAATATGTCGGAGGGTGTTCAAGCTGTTTTTGAGGAGCAGATAGTTTCTGATATAAAATCGCTTCCGGGAGATAGCGGATCCCTGGTGGTAAATGAAAATAATGAAGCGGTGGGATTGTTGTTTGCCGGTTCGTCAAGCAGAACAGTAATCAATTCCATAAAACATGTTATGGAAGAGCTTCAGATAGAATTTTAAGAAATTATTGTTAACAAAAGGAACCTATTATCCTTTCCTAACATATATTGTATTAAAACTAAAAAAAATAAACGAAGGGGGTCATTATTAATATGACAGATGTAGTTGAAAGAACAGGCATGGATGTTGAAGGTAAATCTTTTCCCTGGTTTATTCCAGGCATGATACTGGGTGCTTTACTAGCTGGTCTTGGCCTGTTTCTTATCGTCGAAGGTTGGAAATCTGGAAGTCCCGCGATAATACTCATTGGTTTTATCTTCTTCTTGATTGGTGTTATTATTTTCGCTTTCTAGGATATCCTTTGAGGAAAACAATAAGGTAGGCTTATGCCTGCCTTATTTACATAAAAGCATTATAAAACTACTTTAAAAAAACAGAACTATTCTATCCAATGGTGCATAAGATATAGCGATATAAGGAGGGATTCATATGGATAAAAAAAATTTGGACCTGAGTAACCTGCTTGGTCCTCTGCAAGACCTGGTTAAACAATTTGATGAAGAAACTTTAAAAAATGTTAAGTCTTCTATTGATAAGGATCAGTTACAAGATTTCTTAGCGGGTACCTTTAGTATGGTAAAAGAGCATTTAAAGCCGGAAGAACAAGAGAATATTGCTGAGTTTTTGAAATCTCTACTCAATATGTCGCAGGGAAACAATAGCGAGCAATAGCAATATCTCAACCTAACTTTTGTAATTATAAAAGCAAAGGAGAGCCGATAAATGCAGCGTGAAAAGCGCACAATTATAATCTTTAGATCGAGGGATGATTCCACTTTGGAGCATTACGCAAAGAAACTTGAAGAGAATTATGATGCAACTGACGTAAAAATTTTACCTTTTATTAATGGTATTTCTTGTCTTCTAAAAGGTGAACACCTCTATGCATTGGATGCCGATGGAGATATAGAGGCAGTTGAAGAAGATTTGACATTAACGTTACCACCTTTTTATGAAGAAAAAGGTACTTCCTGGTGGTACTTGCGGTGGAAATTTCCTAAATGGGACGAAAATCATCAAATAATTCCACTGGGTGTTGAACGTATCGGTGCCCGCCGGGTATGGGAGCGTACCACAGGCAAAGAGGTAAAAGTAGCAGTTTTGGATACGGGCATTGACATAAATCATCCGGATCTGAAAATAAATGTTGCCGAAGGCATCAATCTGGTTAGCCCCGGTGTAGTACCCGAAGATGATCATGGCCACGGAACACATATAGCGGGAATTATTGCTGCCGCAGATAATAGTTCCGGAGTTATCGGGGTTTCTCCTGCTGCCCAACTTTACCCGGTAAAGGTTCTAAACAGCCGGGGTGAAGGAACTCTGACCCATATTTTGGAAGGATTGCAGTGGTGTGTTGATAACGGAATACAGGTTATTAATATGAGCTTCGGGACAGATTCACACAGTGTTGCCCTGGAAAAGGCGATTACTGTAGTTCACCGGGCAGGTATTGTTATGGTAGCCGCCGCCGGCAATGATGGTACAAATTTCTCGGTTGATTTTCCTGCTGCTTATCATCAGACTGTTGCTGTAGGTGCAGTTACTAGCGGAGATCGTTTGGCTTGGTATAGCAGCCGGGGGTCTGAAATAACCTTGGTTGCGCCAGGTGACCGGGTGCTGTCAACTATTCGTGGAGGTAGATATGGTCGTCTCAGCGGTACCTCCATGGCAACTGCTCATGTGACGGGTGCAGTGGCGCTTTTACTGCAAATGAAGCCTGAATTGGAACCTTGGCAAGTAATTAAGATACTAACAGGTTCAGCGGAAAAGCTACGTAGATTAAAAGAAAATCAGCAAGGGGCAGGTCTGGTAAGAGCCGATAAATGCATCCATTGTAATACAGGCGCTTTTTTCTTTTGAAAAATTATAATTTTAAGAAAAGGAGGTATTTTGGGTGACAAAAGATTACAAACTGAAAGACATTAATACGCAAGAAGTAGATTCAAAGAAAAGACAAAAAAGTACCGGATACGAAGCAACTGCTGAATTAGTGGAAAAACTCGATAAGCTTGTACAAAGACTTAATCAACTGGAGACCCAAAAGGAGGAGGATAGGGAACTGGGGTCTGATAGGGAACTGATTGAAAGGTTGGATAGCATTCTGAAACAAATTGAGAAAGTGTTGGAGCGACAGCCCGAGGCAAAAGAAGACAAATTATCAGAGCTGGAATATTCGTTGAAAAAATGGCTAAAAATTGCAGAGGTATCGGGGAAAATAACAGAAGTAATAGCCGGTTCTCTGCATGTGCTGATTGAGGCCATTATGAAGGTGATAAAAGAGCAGAAAAGTTCTGCTGTAAAGCTGACTCGCAGTACCGGCGCCAGTCAACCTGAACTATCGAACTTGCTGTCTTCCATCAGCAGCTTCATTCAGGAACTGTCTTCAGAAACAAAACGACAGGAATAGAAAAAACTTAGTTATGAACGTAGAAGCTAAGGGTTATACCTTTTAATCCTATGGAAGTGGCTATAGGGGCTATTATAGTTAGTCTTGGTCTGGTTATGATAATGTTTGGACCATGGTGGCTTATGATAATAGGTGCTGTTCTCGTTGTTCTGGGTATTATCCTAATTGTTGACTAAGAAAGAAGAAAAGGCAGGCTTATGCCTGCCTTTTTCTACATACTATATTAAAATTATTTTTACACAGACGAAAGGGAGACTAAAATGCTTTTTTCCGTTATCATCCCTTGTAAAAATGAAGGTAAAAATATCAAAATGACCATAGATTCTATTCTTACAAACAGCTGTAAGGTTTCGAAAGAAATAATTGTTGTAGATGACGCATCCAATGACAACTGCTGTCACTTTTTAAAAAATAAAGAGTACAGGCAAATTAGCTTTTATACTACATCAGGATTAGGCGCTGCTCAGGCAAGAAATTATGGAGCCGGACTTGCGAAAGGAGAAATTCTGGTCTTTTGTGATGCGCATATCAAAGTAGAAGCTTTTTGGCTCCAAAAGTTGGCAGAGGATATTATCAAGGGAGATGTTAAAGCGGTTTCTCCCGCTATTGCAGTTTTAGAAAGAGTTGATCAGATAGGATTTGGTCAAACCTGGGATAGTGAATTGAAAATAAAATGGCTGATAAATAAGCCTTCAAGTACCACGCAAGTTCCCCTTCTTCCGGGTGGCTGCATGGCCATAGCTCAAAGTGCCTTTGAAGAAGTTGGCGGATTTGACAAAGGATTTAAGGTTTGGGGTCATGAGGATGAAGAGATTTCTTTAAAGCTGTGGCTTTTTAACCATCCTTGCGCAGTTAACCCTGCTGTGACAGTAGAGCACTTGTTTCGTCCCAAACACCCTTATAGGGTTTTAATGTATCATGTTCATTATAACTTACTGAGAATGGCGTACAGTCACTTTAAAATGGAGAGAGTAGAAAAGGTTAAAGAAAAAATAAAGGGAATTGCCTATTATGAAAAGCTTCTCAAAGAGTTACTGGAAAGTGATGTTATGAAACAAAGAAAGATTTATTTTAGTTCCAGAACGCATGATGACGACTGGTTCATGTGCAAGTTTGGAATAAATTTCTGAACCAATTTATTCTTTGAGAATAAAATAGATAGTGAAATACAACACAATAGAAGGGGGCTTTGCTAGTGTATGGGTGATAAGGAAATATTTGCTAGGGCCTTAAAATACGAGGGAGGTATGCTACGCATTTATAAAAATTATCTCCAAAATAATGAAATAAAAGCGGAGATTGCAAAAATTATTAGACAGCTGATTGCAAATAAAGAAAAGGATATAGAGCTAATAAAATATCTCAATGAAAAGAAACCTGAAAATAAAAGTTCTTGCGACGGTTGAGGCAGTAGCAAAATTGCATCTGCCGGAGGCGGGTACTATGTATTTAGCAGCAAAAGAATTAGATAGGTCAATTGGAGCGGGGAATGTTCAACCCCGCTTTTATAGGAATAATAAGGGTTTCTATCCATAAATTGCATGAAAATTTAAGCAATATTGCCCCGGGAATTTGCAGACAAGTGTCGAATATATTATACAGAAGGAAATGCATAAGACAAAGAAATTAAACTAACATCAAGGAGGGATTTTAGTGCATTTCAAAAAAATGAATAAGTTTTTTGTGCTTGTGTTAACAGTTGTATTCTTGTTTGGGGCATTTGTATTACCGGCCAGTGCGGAAACAATTTATAACTATACTGTAAAGATTAACGGGAAACACGTCTTAAAATTTCAGTCGGACAGACCATTATCTTACCACGACATATTAAGCAAGGTTCGAAATTACTTACATAATTTACAATATAGTAATAAAAATACACCTGAACAAAAACCGGAACAGGAGCAGCCTCAACAGCCCCAGGAACCACAACAACCTCAGCAGCCGGAAAAACAAACCCCTGCACAGGAAGAAAACACTCCAAGTCAGCCTGAAGGAAGTCAAAGTGAAGTTAGCGGCTTAACATTTGCTGAAAGGCAAATGATTGATCTGGTAAACAAGGAAAGAGTTGCAAGGGGCCTGCAACCCCTTAAAGTAGACATGGATCTTGTTAAGCTTGCACGTATGAAGTCTCAGGATATGATTGATAAAGGGTACTTTTCACATACTTCTCCTACATACGGTTCACCCTTTGAAATGATGAGAAAATATGGTGTAAGTTATCGTATGGCGGGAGAAAACCTGGCAGGAGCTCCTACAGTTGAATTGGCTCATAAGAACCTGATGCAGTCACCCGGCCACAGGGCAAATATACTCCGCCCTCAATTTACACATGTTGGAATAGGTATTGTTGACGGCGGACCATATGGAAAAATGTTTACACAAATGTTTATCCAAAAATAATAATATTTAGTAAAACCGAAAGGGAACTAGCCCTTCGGTTTTTTTTTAATTTCTAAAGTTTTAAGCACATTTTTTCTATATCTTGCATATATTATGTTGAAGACTTTATGGAAAGGAGGTCTACTTATGCCTATGCACAAACTTCAAGTTGAAAGAAAGGTTTTGAAGGTACAAAATGTTGTAGGAGAAAAGGCTAAACAGGTAAATATCATCAATGATGTAGAATTTCCTGTAAAAGTTAAAAAGATTTATGACACAACCGTGCGATTGGAAGACGTTGAAACAGATATTATTTCTGGTAAAGTGGTTATTGAAGGCACTATCCATAAACAGGTTTATTATGTAGTTGAAGAAACCTGTGAGGTAGATGGCATTTTATATGAAGCAGGGGAGGTATATGAACAGACCGTAGAGGAAGATTTTAGCGAGTTTATTGAGATACCGGGCGCCAGACCCGGAATGACTGTAGATGTTCAGTGCCGTGTGGAATATGTAGACTGGAATGATATTGGCCCCGAGGAAATTGAGTGTGGCGAGCCGGATCTCTGGCGACAAACACTGGTTTGCGAACTCTATGCTAAAGTTACTGAAGTAGTTGAAATAGAAGTTGTAGTAGATGTTGATGCTCCCGGTTTACATCTAGATGTAATTAAGGAGCCTCTAACTGTAGAAGCCATTGTAGGTGAAAATCGCAAACAGACGGAAGTGTTAGCTGACATTGAGTTTCCTGAGCCCGTTAAAAAGATTAAAAATGTCACCGCTAAAGTTAAGGATATTGAAACCAATATTATTCCCAACAAAATAGTTATTGAGGGTGTACTCCACAAGCAAATTTACTATGTGGCAATAGAAACAGGACAGCTGAAAGAACTGAGTGTTGATGAAAAATTCACTGTTTGGGTTGAAGTACCGGGAGCAGTTGAAGGTCAAGATGTAGACGTAGATGTAATGGTTGAATATGTTGACGTAGATTTAAGAAACGGTGATGAAGAAGAGGGCTTTTTAGAAGGTCATCAAACAGCAGTTTTAGAGGTTTTTGCAAAGGTTACGGAAGTAATGGAAATAGATATTGTAACAGATGTTATAGGTGAAGGCGTTGATGTATTTAAAGATATTATTAAAGTGGATGCTGTAATAGCTCAAGACAGCAAACAGGTTAATGTTAGAGAAAATATTTTCTTTAACCGTCCTGTTAAAAAGATTGTTGAGACCGATGCTGAAGTTAAGATCAACTATACCGAAACTAAGATTATTCCTGATAAAGTAATTATTGCGGGAGATCTCCACAAACAAGTATTCTTCGTAGACTTGTGTGAAAATGCTGTGTTTGAGCAAAGCTTTGATGAAGCATTTACTACTTTTATAGAACTACCAGGCGTCAATAAGGATATGAATCTTAAAGTTAAAGCAATAGTTGAAGATGTTAACGTTCATGACCCAACTTATCCTGCCGATATCTGCGATATATTTGATGCAGGAGAATTTGACCCGCATGCTTATCCCTGGAAACAGACTGCAATATTATTTGTAAGTGCCAAAGTAACTGAAACGATTCAAATGGAAGTTGTCACTGACGTGGTAGCGGTATCACCTACCGTGGCGCCAACAACCACGCCCGCTCCAACTGAGTGCCCTCCTAGTATGAAGTATCATGTAGTTCAAAAAGGTGATACATTCTTTAAACTGGCTAAAAAATACAACACCACCGTAGAAGCGATCCAGAAGCTGAATCCGGGAGTTGACCCCAAAAACCTGCAGATCGGGCAGAAAATACGTATCCCATGTAAACCAACAGACGGCGCTAAAGGATAATTTGACTTTTACCCCGCTTATTCAAGCGGGGTTATATTTTACAGCCCAATGAAAAAGGATATTCTGCTATAATTATTAATATATGGAGCATTATCGAGGTGATTAAGATGCCTGTAAACACAGTAAAAACAATAAGCGGCCTCTGCAAAAAGTGTTATTCATGTATAATGAACTGTCCCGCCAAGGCTATCAAAGTGGAAGAAGGACAAGCCATGGTGGTACCTGAACTTTGCATCGGGTGCGGGCACTGTGTCAAGGTTTGCTCCCAAAATGCCAAAAAAATTGTAAGTGGAAGCAAGGACGCTGCCAGAGCACTGCAAAAAGAAAAGGCTATTGCCTGCCTGGCGCCATCATTTGTAGCCCAATATGATGAATATTTACCGGGGCAGCTTGTAAATGCCATTAAAAAACTTGGTTTCGATGAAGTGTGGGAAGTGGCGTACGGGGCCCTTTTGGTTAGTTCAGAATATGAAAGGCGAATTTTTGTTGAAACAGATAAGAGGCGCTACATTTCTTCCGCTTGCCCTGCTGTAATAAATATGGTTGAGAAGCATTACCCTGATTTAATTCAGTATTTAGTTCCCGTTGTTTCACCGATGGTGGCGCTGGGGAGACACCTTAAATCGCTGTATGGTAAGGAGTGTAGTGTAGTATTTATTGGACCATGCATTGCCAAAAAGGATGAGGCTCAGCACCCTATGGTTCAGGGGAGTATAGATGCGGTGCTGACATTTTCCGAGTTAGATGAAATGCTCAAAGAAGCAAAAATTAACCCTGCAGATTTATCTCCTGCTGACTGGGATAATCCGCCGGCATATTTGGGAAGATTATATCCTGTTACAGGTGGTCTTTTAAGGACTGCTCGCCGCAAGGTTGATCCCTTAAATTGTGACGTAATGACAGTTGAAGGCAGGGAGAATTGTATTGACTTCATGGAAGGCCTATCAAGGGGTGAAATTTCAGCGCAATTTGTAGATATTCTATTTTGTGAAGGTTGTATAAATGGCCCCTTTTTAAAGTCGAAGAAAAACAGGTTCGAAAGGCAGCAACTCGTGGCGAACTATACTAAAGGAAATTTGCAAGAAGGAGATAATTATTCTTTTGAAATTCCTTACCAGCTTGACCTTAGCCGAGAATTTAATGATCGCAGCAAAAAATTACCCCAGCCTAATGAAACGCAGATAAGGGCTGTTTTGGCAGAACTGGGCAAATTTACTCCCGAGGATGAGCTAAACTGTGGAGCTTGCGGATATGCTACTTGCCGGCAAAAGGCTATTGCTGTTTACCAGGGTTTAGCTGAGAGTAAGATGTGTCTTCCATTTTTAATATCCAGTTTGGAATCTCACAATATTCATTTGAGAAAGCAGCTCAAAAATATACTTGGCATTGAGAATATTATTGGTAATTCTCCTGCTATGCAGCAGGTATATCGGATGATAGATAAAGTTGCACCTACAGATAGTACTGTTTTAATAAGGGGTGAGAGCGGTACCGGAAAGGATCTGGTAGCCCAGGCTCTTCATCACAAAAGCTTGCGTAGTGAGAAAAACTTTGTTAGCATCAATTGTGCCGCGCTGCCTGAAAACCTTCTGGAAAGCGAGCTCTTTGGTCATACTAAAGGAGCCTTTACAGGCGCTGTAAGTGACAAAAAAGGTCTTTTTGAGGAAGCGAATTCAGGTACGCTTTTTTTAGATGAAATAGGTGACCTTAGTCCAAACCTCCAGGCCAAATTGCTACGTGTGCTTCAGCAGGGGGAATTCATTAAAATAGGAGAAACCGTTCCCCGCAAATGTGATGTTAGGATAATTGCCGCTACCAATCAAAACTTGGAACAACTTATTGAGGAGAAAAAATTTCGGGAGGATTTATATTACAGGCTAAATGTAGTATCAATCAATTTACCTCCATTAAGGGAGAGAAAAGAGGATATTCCCGTTCTAACCAAATATTTTTTAGATAAATTCTGTCAAAAACATTCCAAAAAAATTATTTCAATCCACAATGAAGCCATGACAAGCTTAACTGAGGCCTACTGGCCGGGTAATGTGCGCGAACTTGAAAATGCCGTTGAAAGAGCTGTAATTCTCTGTGAAGGAAACGAGATTAAAAGCAAGGATTTACCCCCATCGATAAGACAGCAGCGTAAAGGTACAAACTTTTTAGGAATAACTAAATTTGAACTGGATGATAATTTGAATTACAAGCAGGCTGTAGAGGAATATAAAAAGAGATTAATTAAGGAAGCCTTAAAAAAATCAGGGGGAGTCCAGGCGAGAGCTGCGGCAACCCTGGGTATTGGCCGAAGTACACTTAATGAAATAATAAAAAGGTTAAACATTGAGGTTTAAGTATAAAAGAGATGTTGTTCGCAAATACGAATTGTTCGTTATATTGGATGTGTTCAAAAACACGAACGACATTTGTTATAAGCTGTCATAGATTGATATATCTGTGATAGCTTTATTTTATGTTCAAATTTTTGAACAAGGATTCTGGCAGGACGGTTTGTGAAAGAAATAGCGAGAACTAGATGTTTCTAGGCTTAAAAGCTTCCTCGTTAAGTGTGGTATGACTTTTGCATTAGAAACAGGTAGTAAAAGTAATAAAGTTTTTTGAGGAGGGGTTAAAATGGCAGTTGTTCTTAAAAATGCTGATCTCCCCAGGAAAAAAGCTAATAAAAAGTTAAAGTTAGTACATTCTCCAATGGAACTCAACCAGCTTTACTGGCAGGATGACCAGAAATATAATGCAAACTTTTCAAACTGGGAATGGTTTAAAGGATCTCAAGTCAGCAACAGGGAAGAACAGATAACTGTTCGCATGGATCAAAACTAGGTCTGACCAGAGTTTACTTTTAAACTCATTATAATAAACCGCCTCAAAGGAGGCGGGCTTTTTTTAATTCAAATAACATTAAAAACTAAAATCAAAATTTTCTTTTTAGGGGGGTAAAAAATGTTTATTTTTGTATTGTTTCTTTTGGTAATACTATGTGATGTACTTTTACCGCAAAAAATTGAGATATAAACAATAGTTAAGCAATAAATTAAAAAAAACATGTTTAGCGTTTGCTGCATGTTTTTTTTTCTTGAAAACCTGCTTTTGCTCAAATAATTTTAACAAAAAATTTTAGAAGTATTAATAAATTCTTAACAATTGGCAATTATATTATAAATAGAAGATTTCGGAGGTGACACATAATGCAAAAAAGATTACACATATTGCGTAATCAAAGAAATAGACTTTTAGATGAGTGGAGATCAGACAAAAAAAGAAGGATTGAAATTTTAGCTGCAATAATGGATTTAGATTACGAAATTTCCAAAGAAATGAATAAGGAGCTTAATGCAAGCAATCATTAATTCTGGCCTTTTAAAAATTCCCGGGTGCATATTATTAATGCGTCTGGGGATTTTTACTTTAAAGGCGGTTCTTATGTGAATTTTCTTGTTCTTTCATAAAGAAAGCATATTTGGGAAAAATATAATAACTGCTTTTTGGATCTCTTAGCAAAAATATACTTCTAATGATGGAAGAAAAATTGCTTGCGGCAGGTGAAAAATATGCATTTTGTAGTTTGCGTAAAACAAGTACCCGATTCTTCTGAAGTGAGGGTAGACCCGGAAACAAATACTTTGATTCGAGAAGGGGTGCCTTCAATTATAAATCCCTATGATGCTCATGCCGTGGAAGAAGCGGTTCGTCTCAAGGAAAAATACGGGGGTAAAGTAACTGTTATTTCCATGGGCCCTCCCCAGGCTGAAGAGGTCATCAGAAAGAGTATTCAATTTGGGGCGGATGAAGGAATTCTGTTAAGCGATCGCAAATTTGCCGGCTCGGATACACTTGCAACCAGTTACGTGCTAACCCAGGGAATAAAAAAGTTGGCTGAAAGAGAACCGTTTGACCTTATTTTTTGCGGAAAACAGGCAATTGACGGAGATACCGCCCAGGTGGGCCCCGGCATAGCTGCAAGGCTGAAAATCCCGCAGCTTACGTATGTTTTAAATATTGAAGAGATCAATGTGGAGGAGAAAACTATCAAGCTGCACCGTAAACTGGAAGGAATGAGGGAAGTAATAAGTGCAAAATTACCTGCACTGCTGACGGTTGTACAGGATCTTAATGAACTGAGATACGCACCTCTTCCCAATATGATCCGGGCGGCAAGGTATCGTCCCCAAGTTTGGACTACCGAAAATATTGAGGTTGAAGACGACAAAATAGGGCTAAATGGTTCTCCCACTGCCGTTAGAAAAATATTTGCTCCACCTGAAAGGGAAGGTGGAGAGATAATACCCGGAGGACAGGAAAATCCTGAAGAGACAGCAAGGAAATTGGTTGAAAGGCTTCTCAAGGAAGAAATTATAGCAGATAAATAGTGAAACTAAGAAGATGAATATAGGGGGATAAAGATGGCCGTAAAAGTAATAAAAAAGAATTGTATTGGATGCGGCTTGTGTGTCCAGACATGTCCTTTTGAAGCGCTGCAGTTAGTTGAGGGGATAGTGGAAGTGGACCCTGACAAGTGTACCAACTGTGGTGATTGTGTGGAAGTCTGTCCGGCAAGCGCTTTAGAACTCAATGAACCACCTGAAAAAATGTCAGATAATGAGGTTAAGGAAGTAGAAAAACGCGAAAAAATTGTCAAGAAAATAAAAAGAGAACTGGAAGATTACCGGGGCGTATGGGTGTTTTTAGAACAGTTCCGGGGCGAAATAGCACCTGTCTCCTTTGAGCTACTGGGTGAAGGCAGAAAACTTGCCGATAATCTTCAGACAAAACTGTGCGGGGTACTATTAGGTTCCGGGGTGGAAAAACTGGCAGAGCAAGCCCTTTGGTATGGCGCAGATAAGGTTTATCTTATGGATGACCCTGTACTCAAGGATTATCGGACGGAAACCTATGCTGCCGGTTTGGTTAGACTCTCCCAAAAGTATAAACCGGAAATTATTTTAATGGGTGCAACAACAATGGGCAGGGACCTTTCCGGCGCCGTGGCTACTGAACTGGAAACAGGCTTAACTGCTGATTGCACGGAATTAAGCATTGATGAAAGTTCAGGCTATCTTTTCCAAACCCGCCCCGCCTTTGGCGGAAACATTATGGCCACCATAGTTTGCCGTCATCACCGCCCGCAAATGGCTACAGTGAGGCCCAGGGTAATGGCAATGCCTGAAAAGGATACGGGGCGCACCGGTGAAGTGGTAAAAGAAAACTTAGGAATTACTGAGGAAAATGTACTTGTTAAAGTTGTTGATGTAATAAAGGAAAAGAAAGCGGCTACATATCTGGATAAAGCTGAAATTATAGTTGCAGGCGGTAAAGGTGTAGGTAACAAGGAGAATTTTAAGATATTAAAGGAACTTGCCGACCTGTTGGGGGGAACCATCGGTGCTTCCAGGGCAGCAGTGGAAGCCGGCTGGATAGGGCAGGAATACCAGGTTGGACAGACGGGCGTTACGGTAAGGCCCAAAGTATATTTTGCCTTTGGAATTTCAGGGGCTATTCAACACCTTGTTGGAATGCAAACTTCAGATGTCATAGTAGCGGTTAATACTGCTCCTGACGCTCCCATCTTTAAAGTGGCCACCTATGGCATTGTTGGAGATTTACTACAAGTAGTACCTGCCATGACTAAAGCGTTTAAAGAAAAAATGGGTGTATAAGGAGGAGCATAATGTCGGAAAAATATGATGTAATTGTTGTCGGAGCCGGTCCTGCAGGTGTAACAACAGCATATTTAACTGCTAAAGCGGGCTTAAAAACTATCCTCTTTGAAAGGGGAGATCATCCCGGTGCTAAAAATGTAATGGGTGGAGTCTTATACCGGAAACCTACAGAAGATGTTATTGCAAATTTCTGGAAGGAAGCTCCCTTAGAGCGGCATGTCATAGAACAAAACCTCTGGATTTTAGATAAAAATTCTGTGGTCAAGGCGGGGTACAGGACAAAAGCCCAGGATCAAGAGCCTTACAATGCATTTACTGTTTTTCGTTCTCGATTTGACCGCTGGTTTGCGCAAAAAGCCGTAGAAGCAGGCGCCCTTCTAATAACGGAGACTGTTGTGGAAGACTTAATCTGGGACAACCACTTTGTAGTGGGTGTTAAAACAGGTCGTCCCCAGGGTGATGTCTACGGCAGCGTAGTTGTCCTGGCTGAAGGGGTTAATTCCATGCTAACCCAGAAGGCAGGACTGCAAAAGGACGGTTTAAACACGGCGCAGCTTGCAGTAGCTGTCAAAGAGGTTATTGCTTTAGATAAGGAAAAAATAGAAAGTCGTTTTAACCTGGAAGAGGGGCAGGGTGCTACCATTGAACTGGTGGGAGATGCTACTATGGGGATGATGGGAACTGCCTTCATCTATACCAATACAGATTCACTTTCCGTTGGGGTGGGCGCCCTCTTATCACAAGTTGTAAGACAGAAGATCAATCCAAATGAGCTTTTGGAGCACCTCAAAAACCACCCTATCGTGCGTCCCCTTCTGGAAGGCGGGGAAACAAAGGAATATTTAGGGCACCTGATTCCTGAGGGCGGCTATAACGCCATACCTAAGGTCTATACAAACGGGGTAGTAGTTGTAGGGGATGCTGCGCAGTTTGTTAACGGTATCCATAGAGAAGGGTCAAATATGGCAATGATTTCAGGAAAGCTAGCAGCAGAAACAATAATAGACGCTCATAAAATTGGTGAATTTGATGAAAGGGCTCTCTCCCACTATCAAAAAAAGTTATCAAATTCATTTATTATCAAGGATTTAAAAAAGTATCAAAATGCTTCCGGATTTTTCGAAACCAACGATCATATCTTCAGCCTTTATCCTTCCCTTCTTAATAAGGCTGCGGAAGAGTTTACAACAGTTGATAATGTACCGAAAAGAGAAAAGCAAAGGAGAATTATGGAACTTGTAACTTCGGAAAGATCTAAACTGGAAATTCTTAGAGACATTTATCGCGGTTGGAGGGTTATGGGATGAAATCATTGGAAGATAAGCTGTTTTTAAACCGCTACCAGGCTGATAAGCATCCCCACCTGCGGGTGCTGGATCGAGAAAAATGCAGGCACTGTAAAGATAAACCCTGCACCTATATTTGTCCTGCAAAGGTCTATGCCTGGAATGAAAAAGAAGAAATAATTGAAACTGCCTATGAAGGCTGTGTAGAGTGCGGGACGTGCCGGTACGGGTGTGCCCATGATAATATAGACTGGCGCAATCCCAGGGGTGGCTTCGGAATTATGTACAAATACGGCTAATATCTTTTGTTTGTTGTTGATTTTTACAATTATTTATATTTTTCAGAAGGAATTTAAATAAAGGTGTCGAAATCTGATTGTCGAACAAACAGTTTTAGTATGTAACATACTACTTTTTTGAGCGATGTAAGGTCTTAAGGAAGGAGAAGTGATGCCCTATGAAAAATAAAGATATAGAAAAAGTAATTAATAAAAAAAAGAAAGAACTTCGAGACTTAGTCTATATAAAAAATTCATTACAGGATAAAGAAGTCTATAGAAAAAGCTGTGAGTTAGATGAATTAGTGGTAAAATATATGCGGGCGACTGGTTAAGGCTGCTTAAAAGGGCAGCCTTAATATTTAAGCATTGAAAGGGAGGAATAGATTATGGACCCTATTGCATTTCGAATTGGACCTCTTACAGTACGCTGGTACGGAATATTAATTAGCACGGCACTTGCCATTGGTACTTACCTTGCGTATAAGGAGGCAGAAAGACAACAGATACACCCGGATCATGTATTAAATATAGTTATCGTAGCTGCTCCCCTGGCATTTGTCGGGGCAAGGATTTATTATGTTCTATTTCGCTGGTCTGAATATTATCGCTTTCACCCTGCGGAAATACCTGCAATCTGGCATGGCGGACTTGCTATTCATGGCGCTTTGATTTTTGGGATTCTGGCAGGTTACTTTGTGGTGCGCAGGTCTAAACTCGATTTTTGGCAAATGGCCGATATTGTAGCGCCCAGTATCATTTTGGGCCAGGCAATAGGACGCTGGGGTAACTTTTTCAACCAGGAAGCATACGGGTACCCAACGGATCTACCCTGGGCCATGTATATTGCCGGAGCATACCGCCATCCCACTTTCCTTTATGAATCAATCTGGGATTTTGCAGTTTTTTTGTTTTTGCTGTGGTTCAGAAGAAGGGATACTACAAAAAGGGGCGAGGTATTCTTAAGTTATATAATTTTGTATTCAGTTGGCAGATTTCTTGTGGAAGGATTTAGAACGGACAGCCTAATGCTCGGCCCCTTGAGAATGGCTCAGGTAATTAGTGTGGTAATAGTTGTGGCAGGCATATATGTGTTTTGGAAAAGAAGGACTAAAGCTCCATTATATAATAGATAGTTTCTCAAAAAGTATATAGATGCAAAAAAAGGTTATTTATCATCCCCGGAGGTAGAGGATTTTTTAAAAGAATTTTAATGACAGGTCATTTTTGTTATGTTATACTTTTATTAAGTTGAGATAGAGTTTTTAGTAGAGTGAGGCTAGTGAAAATTTAATAACGGGAGGAGCAGAGTGGAGATAAGATGAGCGTAGTCGGGTCGAGCTGAGTTCGAAGAGTAGATGTGATTTTTCGGCCAGGCTTTTGCCTGGTTTTTATTTTGTAGATCTATAGTTTAAGGGGAGGAATATTAGATGGCGGTTTCTTTGGAAACTTACAGCATGGAAGCTGTTTTTGCCAAGCAGGAAACTCTCTTGCGAAGTTTGATGAAAAGGTTAATGAAAAAATCTCCTTTCTATAAGAAGAAGTTAAGGGAAGCAGGCATAGAGCCCGGGGACATTGCTACAATTGAGGATTTAAATCATGTTCCCTTCACAACTAAAAATGAATTAAGGGAAGCTTACCCCCTGGGACTGATGGCGGTGGATGAAGAGGAGGTAGTGCGTATTCATTCCTCTTCAGGAACTACAGGGAAACCTATTATTGTCCCCTATACTAAAGGGGATGTGAATACCTGGGCCGAGATGTTTGCCCGCTGTTATGAAATGGCCGGTGTAACTAAAAGAGACAGGGTTCAGGTCACTCCCGGCTATGGCCTTTGGACTGCCGGTATCGGCTTTCAGGCCGGAGTGGAGCGCCTGGGTGCCATGACCGTTCCTACAGGGCCCGGGAATACCGAGAAACAGCTTGAAATGATGATTGATCTCAAGTCTACTGTGCTGTGTGCAACTTCATCCTATGCTCTGCTGCTCGCCGAGGAAATAAACCGTCGCGGTTTGCAGGATAAAATTCATTTAAAGATCGGTATTTTTGGTTCTGAACGTTGGGGTGCAAAAATGCGCCACAAGATTGAAGAATACCTGGGAATTGTAAGTTTTGATATTTACGGGCTTACAGAAGTTTACGGTCCGGGTATAGCTATCGATTGTCCGGAACATAATGGTTTACATTTTTGGTCCGACCATTTATTATTTGAAATTATCGATCCTGTGACAGGAAAACAGCTACCTGTCGGAGAACAAGGGGAACTGGTAATAACTACACTAACCAAAGAGGGAATGCCTCTCTTGCGTTATCGAACCCATGATATAACCCGAATTATTCCGGAATTCTGTACTTGCGGAAATCCCTATCCCAGGATAGACAGGATACTGGGTCGTACCGATGATATGATCAAGGTGAAGGGGGTTAATATTTACCCCGGTCAAATAGACCATGTGCTGCGCATTACTGAAGGGTGTGGCAGCGAGTATCAAATTCATCTTTCTAGGGAGCAAGGTAAGGATTCAGTTTTAATCAAAGTAGAAGGGGAGGAAAATTCCGATTTAGAAGTTGTGAAAAGAAGGCTGCAGAAAAATATTAAAGAGAAAATCGGTATTTATACTGATGTAGAAGTATTACCTGCGGGGGCGCTTCCCAGGAGTGAAAAGAAAACCAAAAGAGTTTATGACAATAGACAAATGGCATAGATAGTATGGCAATAAAAACAATTGAGTTTACAGGCTGCTGACCGGCAGTCTTTTTTATTAAATTTAAAAACAGGGTCTTTGTCTGAAAAAGGAAAATCAGCCGCTTATTAACGGCTGATTTTCCTTTGCATATTTATGAATTTAAGATTTGCTTTGCCCTCTCGTCCAGTACGTCTGTCATAAATGGAATCTTTGTTACCTCTTCTGTTTCCCTATTTGCGCTGAAGAGGTCCTCTCTGGAGATTTCACCTAGGGAGAATTTTCTTGCACCCGCCATTAGCTGCTGGAGGCCTGCAGCCAGTTTGTCGGCCAGGGTCCAGATTGCTATAGCTCCGTAGGGGATGTTCTTCATTTCGTCTGCTCCTACTTTTTCCTGAACATCATAGTATCCTGCAAAGATTTCTTCAGCCTTCATACCAAACTGAGAAACTGAGGCGGGTAGTTTATCCCAGTTACCGTTCAGTGCTTCTTTTCTGTCAGGGTTAAGTACTCCTTCAACGTTAGCGCCAAGGAAACCTGGGATCATAAGGGATCTACCCATACATACGAGTTTTGTAAATGGTGCTCCTAGCGCTAGCGCCTTAAAGATATGGTCTTCCCTTGCCAATCCTCCGGCAAATGCTATGTCAACAACTTTTTCTCCCTTTGCTGCCAGAATTGCTGCGTATTCGTAAGCCTTAGAGTGGAGGTGAATTGATGGCACACCCCATGTTTCCATCATGTTCCATGGACTCATCCCGGTACCTCCACCGGAACCGTCTATTGTTAACAGGTCAAGCTTGGCTTCTGAAGCGAATTTAATTGCCATTGCCAGCGCTTCCATTCCGTAAGAACCTGTCTTTAAAGTAATGCGCTTGTAACCTAGTTTACGCAGGTATTCTACAGCTTCCATAAAGTTTTCCTTAACCTGTCCCGGTGAAGCTAAATCCGTATATCCTAACCTACTATGTCTTGCAAAGGACTTTATTGCTCCGCTCTTGAATGCTTCCTGAACCTCCGGCTTAGTTGGGTCGGGGTCTACTACATATCCTCTGTTTTTCAGGAATAAAGCATAATCAAGGCTTGTAACCTGAATTTCTCCACCAATATCCTTTGCTCCCTGACCCCATTTGAGCTCTATAATAACCTTATCTCCGTATTTATCAATTACATACTCGGCCACACCGTTTCTTGTATCTTCAACATTCAATTGAACGAGGATTGCACCGTATCCATCGTAATAACGTAAATAAGTCTCGATTCTCCTGTCTAATTCAGGAGCTTTCTGGATTTTACCGTTTTCAATGACAGCTTCCTTATCAACACCAACTACGTTTTCTCCAACTACAATTGGGAAACCTACCAGAGCAGCCCCGGTTGCAAAGGATTCCCAGTACTTAGCGGCAATGAAAGTTGAACCTAGAGCGCCTGTCATGATAGGTACTCTGGACTTAGTTTTAACTTCGCTTCCAAATTCGGTTTCTACACTGACATTAGGGAAAATACAGTCATCAGCAGAATTGGAGAGTCCCTGTGGCAATCCGTGGGCTCCATAGTTATACCCTTGAATCCTTAAAGAGTTATAGGATACTCCAACGTGACAGGTGTTTCTGCTACCTGCTGTAACTGCTCCAAAATCCCTGGGGTAGAGCATTTTTCTTCCCTTCATACTGGAAAGGAATGTTTCACACTTTCCCTGGCAGTCCGCTCTACAAAGAGTGCATAGACCGGATTCTGCGGGATTACCCCTGTTTACTGTTCCCAAGACATCATTTGCTTTTGGCCATTGAATCATTTTGTTGCCCCCTTAAATTTTTGATATTTAATTAAAAAAGAAAAAAATCCCACCCGCCCGCACTGAAAATAAATGCAGGTAAGAGGGACTTCTTTGCCCACAAAATATTAACTTTGGATACAAGAATAATTATATTTTAAAATTTTACCATTTACAAGCCGTTTTGATCTATGTATTTTGTATACATATAAAATAGAGCACACCAATTCAGTAAGAATTGATGTGCTTTTTTAAGGGGGCCAAATGACCCAAGGGGCCATATGACCAAAGCTATCTAAAACTGGGTAAGGTATTTATCTATTTCCCAGGGGGTAACTTCTGTTTTGTACTCTTCAATTTCCACTTTTTTAGCTTCTAGGAAGCGGTTATAGACGTGCTCTCCAAGCGCTTCCTGAATTACTGTATCTTTCTTTAATTCCTCAATTGCTTCTTCCAGTGAACCTGGTAAACTTTCTATTCCCTTAGCCTGCATTTCAGTTTCAGACATTTCATAGATATTTTGATCAGTGGACGGAGGAGGAGTAAGCTTGTTCTTAATTCCGTCCAATCCGGCCTTAAGCATTACAGCAATTGCCAGGTAAGGGTTACATGATGGATCCGGGTTTCTCATTTCTACCCTTGTTGATAATCCTCTTTTTGCAGGTACCCTGATAAGGGGACTCCTGTTTTTAGGTGACCAGGCAATGTAAACCGGCGCCTCATATCCGGGAACAAGACGTTTATATGAGTTTA
The DNA here is from genome assembly GCA_020063565.1 of Clostridiales bacterium. Lineage (GTDB taxonomy): Bacteria > Bacillota > DSM-16504 > Desulfitibacterales > JAICDB01 > JAICDB01. The sequence goes on from JAICDB010000009.1 coordinate 52,440, forward strand.
TAGTGGGATTTGTAATTGCAGAAATAGCCTTTGCATGCTTAATAAGTCCTGCAATGTACTGGTAAGCTATTTCGCTCAATTGCAATTTAGCATCCGGATCATAGAATGCGTTAGTTCCGTCCTTAAATAAGGACTGGTTAGTGTGCATACCGGAACCGTTAATTCCCTTGATAGGCTTTGGCATAAACGTAGCATGAAGCCCGTGGTGCTGGGCAATAGTTCTAACGGCAAACTTAAAGGTAACGATGTTATCGGCAGTTCTTAAGGCGTCTGCATACTTAAAGTCAATTTCGTGCTGACCGGGCGCCACTTCATGGTGAGAAGCTTCAATTTCAAAGCCCATTTGCTCAAGATAGATAGACATATCCCTGCGGGCATTTTCGCCACGATCTACCGGTGTAAGATCAAAGTAGCCGGCTTTATCGTGTGTTTCTAAAGTTGGCCTGCCGTTGGCATCAGTATGGAAAAGGAAAAATTCACACTCAGGGCCAACATACATTGTGAATCCCATTTCTTCAGCTTCTTTAATTACATTTTTAAGGATTTGTCTTGGATCTCCTATAAATGGTTTATCTTCGCTGTCATATACGTCGCAGATTAATCTTGCTACTGCACCCTGTTCGGGTCTCCAGGGAAAGATAGTGAATGAATCAGGGTCAGGTTTTAAATACATGTCAGATTCTTCAATCCTTACAAAACCGTCGATTGAAGATCCGTCAAACATTAACTCGCCGTCCAAAGCTTTTTCCAACTGCTCCACTGTAATAGCAACATTTTTAAGTACTCCGGTAATGTCAGTAAACTGTAACCTCACAAATCTTACATTCAACTCTTTTGCTTTTTCAAGTACTTCTTGCTTCTTGACCTTATCCATGATTTATCCCCCTTTAGCTTGTAATCATTGGTATGGTATCAATATTAAAAAACACAAAAACAAAAAGCGCCCTCAAAATAGGTACACTGATAGTATACCCACTTAAGAGAGCGCCATTGCTCTTTTTTAATGCAGGCCCCGTTGCCTGCCATATACAATTGACTTGCTAAGATTATAGCAAACCAGGAATAAGACTGCAATACTTTTTTAATAATTTTTTCAAAAAAATAGAGTTGCAATTACAATAATCTTAGAAATTAGTTGTGTAACTGTCTTTGTGAATAAATTTTTTAGTGATGTTTTCCACAAATTTGCAAAAAAATAATATAAAAAAGTATTGACTTAATACATGTATCTTAGTATACTATTATTTAACCAAGTAAATAATGGGTTGGGCAAAGAAGTCCTCTTTTCCGTTTAGTGCGGTTAAGGGGCTTTTTGTATATATGGACAAACTTACATTTAGAACCGTCCCCTGTGTGAATGTGAATTAAAAGTAAATAATTTTGGGCACCGGAGTCCTCTTTTCCGCATATGCGGGTAAGGGGATTTTTTTGTATACAAAGGACAAACGTCAAGTTGTATTAAAACTGGATAAACAATTTCAAGGAGGTTTGAAAAATGCTTAGGGAAGGCGAAGTTCGGATTCCATCAGGATGTGCAATAGCTGGAATTATGAATAAAAAAGGTGAAGCTTTTTCGGGAACAAAGGTGGTAGACTCCATAGCGATTATGCATGACCGTTCCAACGGTCTGGGAGGTGGGTTTGCTGCTTATGGAATTTATCCTGAAATGAGCGAGCATAATGCACTTCATTTATTTTATGATAATAAAAATGCCAAGAAAGATGCTGAACAGTTCATTAACAAGCATTTTAGAATTACTCTCCAGGAAGAGATACCTACAAAAAGCACAGCAAAGATAAGTGGTTCTCCACTTATTTGGCGATATTTTGTAAAACCTCTTCCTGAACGTCTGATGGCTTCTGGATTAGAGGAAGATGATTATGTTATGAAGTGTGTCATGACAGTTAATACCCATTTACCGGGTGCATTTATCTTCTCCAGTGGCAAAAATATGGGAGCCTTTAAGGGGGTTGGCTATCCTGAAGATATTGGTGAATTTTTCAAGCTCCATGAGTATAAAGGACATGTCTGGACAGCGCACGGGCGTTTCCCGACAAATACACCCGGCTGGTGGGGGGGAGCACATCCCTTTACATTGCTTGACTGGTCTATAGTCCATAATGGTGAAATATCTTCTTATGATGCCAACAGGCGCTTCATAGAAATGTACGGTTACAAGTGTACTTTACAAACAGACACCGAAGTCATGGTATACATCTTCGATTTACTCCTCAGGCGGCATAAATTGCCACTTGATGTGGCGGTACTTGCAGTTGCAGCACCCTTCTGGGAGGATATCGACTATATGAGTCCTGAAAAGAAGGAACTTGTTAAGACCATACGGGCAATATACGGCAATCTATTGGTCAACGGACCATTCTCGATTATTCTTGCTTGTGGAAAGGGCTTTGTGGCTTTAAATGACAGGATTAAGCTTCGTTCCTTGACTGCAGCTACTAAAGGTGATTTTGTTTATGTGGCAAGTGAAGAATCTGCAATCAGAGAAATATGTAAGACACCTGAAAAGGTCTGGTACCCACGTGGCGGAGAACCTGTCGTGGCATTTATGGAAGGAAGCTCACTGGTAGAAGTGCCGGAGCAGTGTGCGGTTTAAGCAATGGTTGATACTCTTAAAGAAGTAGGTAAAGCATATTGTATTATTCGCGGATATATTGGAGTGAGTTAGGTTAAGGGAAGCTATGGTAGTGCTGAGAAAAGTATTGGAACGAGCTTAGTTAAACCCGGCAAGCCGTAGAAAAAAATCGGGGCGAGCGTCATGGACGACGCGAGCCGAGCTCTGAGGCACGGACGCCGAATAGCGAGGGTACCCCGATTTTTTTTGGAGGCGAGTCGTAGGTTTAACTTAGCGAGTGGAACCACTTTTGGAAGTGCTACCATAGCCGTCCTTGCTACCTCAGAAAAAACTGTCGTGTGCGACAGACCGATGTAACGACGTTTCACTTACGGAGGAGGAGAAACAATGGCTCTAAGTTATGCAGTACCGAACTTTCTAATTGAAAGAGACGAGTCCAGATGTATTGATTGCCAGGTATGTGTAAGGCAATGTGCCAATGAAGTTCACAAATTTGATGAAGATGACGAAAAAATAGTTTCAGATACAATGAAATGTGTTAACTGCCACCGCTGTGTGGTCCTCTGCCCTACAAAGGCGCTTACTGTAAGGGAATTTCCCCTTGAGTTTAAGAAAAACGGTCACTGGAAGAGTGATGACATAAAATCCATCTATATTCAGGCTGAAACCGGAGGAGTTCTCCTGGCGGGAATGGGAAACGACAAACCTTATCCAATCTACTGGGATAAAATGCTTATTAATGCCAGCCAGGTTACGAACCCTTCAATTGACCCGCTAAGGGAGCCCATGGAGATAAAGACATTTCTCGGCCGTAAACCTGCAAGCCTGGAAATAGAAAACGGCAAGCTGAAAACAAAGCTGCCGCCGCAGCTGGAACTGGAAGTACCTGTAATGTTTTCCGCCATGTCCTTTGGTTCAATAAGCTTAAATGCCCACAAATCCTTAGCTAGAGCTGCCAGGGAAGTGGGTACATTTTTCAATACGGGTGAAGGCGGATTGCACAGGGACCTTGCAGATTTTGGGGATAACTGTATAGTCCAGGTTGCTTCCGGACGTTTCGGAGTACACCAGGAATATTTGGATGCCGGGTCTGCAATTGAAATTAAAATTGGTCAGGGTGCAAAGCCAGGTATTGGGGGCCACCTCCCTGGGGAAAAAGTAGGGCCTGAAGTTTCCCAGACCAGGATGATTCCCGAGGGAAGTGACGCAATCTCACCGGCACCACACCATGATATCTATTCAATTGAAGACTTAAGGCAGCTTATATATTCGCTAAAAGAGGCAACAAACTACAAGAAGCCTGTTTTTGTAAAGATTGCAGCGGTCCACAATGTGGCGGCAATTGCTTCGGGAATAGCCAGGGCCGGGGCAGATGTAATTGCAATAGACGGCTTTAGAGGTGGAACAGGTGCAGCTCCTTTAAGAACAAGGGACAGTGTAGGTATACCAATTGAATTTGCTTTGGCTGCCGTAGATACCCGTTTAAGGCAGGAAGGAATCCGCAATCAGGTATCCCTTGTTATTGGAGGCAGTATCCGTAACAGCTCTGATATTGTTAAAGCAGTTGCCCTGGGTGCTGATGCCGTCTATATCGGTACAGCTGCTTTGATGGCCTTGGGATGCCACCTCTGCCAGAAATGTTACACAGGAAAATGCAACTGGGGAATTGCAACCCAGGACCCGCGCCTGGTAAAACGCCTCAATCCTGAAATAGGCGCCAGGAGGGCGGCAAACCTCCTTAAAGCCTGGAAGCATGAGATTAAAGAGCTCCTGGGTGGTATGGGAATTAATGCCCTGGAATCTTTAAGGGGTAACCGCCTGATGTTAAGGGGTATAGATTTGACGGAAAAAGAACTGGAAATTCTCGGAATAAAAGCAGCCGGAGAATAGGGGTGAGAAAGATATGAAAAGAGTTTATGCAAAAGAAGAATACTGTATTGGCTGTAGGTTATGTGAAATATATTGTATTCTCTCCCATAGCGAATATAAAAATGATTTGATTAAAGCTTTTAAAAAGTCATTGCAGCGTCCTCCTGCCAGGATTCAGGTGGAGGAAGAGGGAGCCTTATCCTTTGCACTGCAGTGCCGTCACTGTGATGAGGCGTACTGCGTCAAGTCCTGTATTACGGGAGCCATGCAAAAAGACCCTGAGACAGGTGTAGTATTTAACGAAAAGGAAAGATGTGTCGGCTGCTGGACCTGTATTGCAGCCTGTCCCTATGGTGCAATAATCAAGGATGAAACTTCAAAAAAAATAGCTTCCAAATGTGATTTATGCGGTCAAAATGAAACTCCGTATTGTGTCCAAAACTGCCCTAACGGTGCGCTAATCTTTTCGGAAGAACCTCCATACAAAACTTCTGTTAAGGGGGGAGAATAAATGGCTTACGTTATAATAGGAAATTCCGCAGCTGCCATTGGAGCTGTGGAGGGAATCAGAAAAGTGGATAGGGAAACCCCTATTACCCTGGTAAGCAGCGAGCCGTATCATACCTACTCACGGCCTTTGATATCATATTACCTGGCAGGTAAAGTTGAAGAAAGCCTTATGGTCTATAGAAAAAAGGATTTTTATGAGAAAAACGGGGTTAAAGCCATCTTAGGTTGCAGGGCGGAAGCCCTGGATGTGGAAAAAAAGAGTGTTAAACTTGCAAACGGCCAAAAGCTACCTTATGAAAAGCTCCTGATTGCAACGGGTGGAAAGCCATTCATTCCACCTATTGCAGGACTCGACAAAAAGAATGTCAAGACATTTATTAAGCTAGATGACGTCAAGGAAATAGATGCCCTTGTTTCTCGCGGTTCCAAAGTGATTATCCTGGGAGCGGGATTGATAGGCTTAAAGGCTGCTGAGGCACTGGCGGAAATAGGAGCAGAAGTTGTCGTAGTGGAACTTGCTGAATATATTTTAAGCTCCATACTTGATGAGGATGCTGCAAAAATAGTCCAGAAGCATCTTGAAAACAAGGGAATTAAGTTCGAACTTGGCACAACAATAGAAAAGGTCCTTGGAGATGAAGAAGTCCGGGCTGTAGAACTTAAAAATGGCAGCACTTATACATGCGATTTGACCATAGTTGCTATTGGGGTACGCCCTAACCTTGAACTGGTAGAGGGGACACCTGTTACTACAGAGGCAGGTATTGTGGTTAATGATTCCATGGAAACAAATATTCCAGGTATTTATGCAGCAGGGGACGTAACTCAAGGTTATGATATGACCTATGGCGAGAAACGGGTCCTGCCTATTCTCCCCAATGCGTACAAACAGGGAGAAACTGCCGGCATTAACATGGCGGGAGGCAATGCAAAGTGGGCTGAAGGATTTGCCTTTAACTCAATTTCATTTTTTGGACTGCCCATGACAACTGCCGGAATAGTTAATCCCCGGGAAGAAGGATATCAAGAGCTTGAAAAATGTGAGCCTGAAAATAATCTCTATAAAAAACTGGTTTTAAAAGACGGTAAGCTGGTAGGACATATCAGCCTGAACTGTATTGAGCGCAGCGGAATTTTAACATCCTTTATCAGGGAAAAAGTAGACATTACAAATATTGCGGAAAAATTGTTAAATGAAAATGGCCTCATTGTTTTAGAAGAAGAACTACGCCACCGCAAGTTAGTCGGAGGAGGTGCGGCCTAAATGGTAACAATAGATGCAAAAGGAGTTTATTATAAGGAGCTAAATGAAAAGGTTAAAGAAGCAATTTCTTCGGGTGCAGAGCATATAGAACTTATCAATGTTAACGGCCAGAGATATATTGGAGACGGTATTTCCGCCAGCGCTAAAATAACCATTCATGGAATACCGGGCAACGATATGGCAGCCTTTATGAACGGTCCTACAATTGAAGTCTTTGGGAACGGGCAGGATGCCGTGGGAAATACAATGAACTCCGGTACAATTGTTATTCACGGCAATGCCGGCGATGTTACGGGTTATGCAATGCGCGGAGGAGAAATATTTATAAAGGGAAATGTAGGCTACCGCGTAGGTATCCATATGAAAGCGTATCAGGATAAGGTTCCGGTGATGGTCATTGGCGGAAAAGCGGGCGATTTCTTTGCAGAATACATGGCAGGCGGAAAAATCATTCTCCTGGGATTGGGTTGTGAAGGAGAATCTGTAGTGGGAAGATACTGCGCTACAGGTTTACATGGAGGAACTTTATATATTAGAAATAACTTTGAAGAACGTTACTTCGGGAAGGAAGTTCAAAGAGATGAATTAACTATGGAAGATAAGGAATTTTTAAAGTCTTATTTAACAAGGTTTAGTGATTACTTTGGTTATGATAAGCAAGAGATTTTAGGTTTGGACTTTATAAAGTTTGTCCCCGTAGGCAGCAGACCTTACGGAAATATGTATGCAAAATGGTAGGAAGTAGCCGGCCTTAAATTTATCTTGATTGATAAAGAGGAAACACCGGATTATTAGGGTTTCCTCTTTGTTTACATATAAATGACGTATCATTACTTAAATTATGACAAATAGATTTTATGATTCTTTCATGCATATCATAGAGACACTGTGAGAAACTGCATGTGAATCAGTGTTAGTTGCTGCAAAAGCTGATATTGCTGTCAAAAGCACCAAAGCGACAATAAATAACAATCTAAAAAGCTTCATTTATAAATCTCCCCTTTATTTTTTTCACCCTAAAGTCGTACGAAGACACTAAAAAGTTCCCTATTTTTCTAATTTTTCAACAATCAATAATGCATTATGAAATTTCAGGGCCTGTAAGCGAAGATGAAATTATTAAGATTGCTAAATTTATGTGTTATTCTCACTCCAGACGCGAAACTTGTTTAAACTAAGAAAAATATGGTAAAATCTTATTCAGGAAGGTGCTGAGGGTAAATCCTCACCGGTCTTCCCTCCTTACATGGGCTGTGGGGCAGTGCAGTGCCCGGGCTAAGAAGGGGTTATGCCCGTGGTGAAATCCATGTAAGGGGGGTGGTACGTTGAACGTCATAACATCTTTGGTTAGTACGTTCCTTGGTACACTTCTAGCTGCTCTTTCGCTGGAGTGGTTAAGGACAGAAAATGGTATAAAAAATGAGAAGCGGTTCCCCAATAACCGCTCCTCATTCTTCGTTCTCGACCAGTAGCTAAGTTTTTAGCTCGGGGCTGCATTGCCCCACCTTCCTCTATATTTTAAACTATTTATAAACTTTTATACAACAATTTGTACATCATTTAATGTATTAATAACTTTCTTTATCTTCATAATACAATATATGTATTGTTATTGTCAATTATTAAACGGATATCATACATTATATAGTTGGGGACATTCCTGGCTTAAAAGAATATTCCAGGTCTCAGCAGGTGTGTGTCCCCTTACCTTATTAAATTACATTCTAAGGAGTATTTTCAGATGGAACTACAACAACTGAAGGACAATATCTATTACATACCTAACCGTACAAATATCGGAGTTATCAGAAATGATGAAAAGGTTATTTTGATTGACAGCGGTATTGACGACGATACGGGGAGAAAGATACTGCGGACATTACAAAAAAATGATCTGTACCCGGTTGCCATAATAAATACTCATTCCCATGCTGACCATATTGGTGGCAACTCCTATATTCAAAAAAAGACAGGCTGCAAAATATATACTTCCCCGATTGAAGACAGCATTACCATGTGTCCTTATCTGGAACCGCTTTATCTTTTTTCGGGAGCAACTCCGATAGCTGACTTACAAAACAAGTTTTTAATGGCCAAGCCATCGAAGGTGGATTATACTGTAAAAAATAATCAAAAAATAACTGTTGCGGGAATAGAAATAACTGTTATTCCTCTCCCCGGGCATTCGCCTAATCAAATAGGAATCGTTGTTGATGATATTTGCTTTTGTGCAGATGCGGTTCTTGAGAAGGAAGTTTTTGCAAAGCATAAAATACCCTTTAACATAGACATCGCTAAACAAAGGGTAACTTTACAATTATTAAGTGAAAGCAGTTACAGTTATTTTGTTCCTTCCCACGCAGCCCCGCTAAAAGATATTTCTCAGCTTACAAATCCTTATCTGGAAGTGCTGGATGAAATAGATAATATTATCTTACAAGTTTTAACCGGTGAAAAAACAACTGAAGAAATTATTAAAAAATTACTGGATAATTATAATGTTACTATAACCAGAACGGGGCAGTATTACCTGTTTAAAACAATTACTATGGCTCATCTCAGTTCATTATCTGAGGGAGGGAAAGTAACAGTTATTATTAAAGACAATATACTGTACTGGAAAAGAATATAATGATATGTATTATAAAGATGATTCCGGGTACCAAAATATAAGCGCGGGACTGTAGCCCGCGCTTATAAATTTATTAATTAGCCTGTTGGATTTTGTCCATTAAATAATTCCTTGTTATAAATAATTATTTGTTACTCATTTAATAAATTCACTGTTAAACAAAAAAATAACAAGAAAATTTTTCAAAATATGATATAAATCATTGTCTTTAAATGAAAGAATGTTAAAATTGCAGCAAGAAGAAAATATTTAAGAGTAAAAAAGGACTGATTAACATGAAAATCACAATGACCAACTTAAGGAAAATGATGGAAGCTGAAGGCTATATTACCAGTGGTGAAATTATCACCACAGTTTTTCTTGCCCTGAAACTTAAAAAACCCCTTCTGGTAACAGGACCTCCCGGCGTGGGAAAAACAGAACTCGCCAAGGTTTTGGCCGCGATTTTCAATACGGAGCTAATAAGACTGCAGTGCTATGAAGGCTTAGATGAAAATAAAGCGCTCTATGAGTGGAATTATCAGAAGCAGCTTTTGCAGATTCAACTCAGCAATGTGCAAAATCAAGATATTAGCCTTCAAAAAGACCTGTTTTCTTCGGAATATTTGCTGGATAGGCCTCTTTTAAAGGCGCTGAGAAGTGAAGAACAAGCGGTTCTCTTGATTGATGAAATCGATAAAACCGATGAAGAGTTTGAAGCATTTCTTTTTGAAGTCTTATCCGATTTTCAAGTTTCTATCCCGGAGTATGGGACCGTGAAGGCCTGTAAGGTTCCGGTGGTCATTTTGACAAGTAACGGGGAAAGGGAGCTGTCTGATGGATTAAAAAGACGTTGTGCCTTTCTAAATATCGGTTATCCAAGTGTTGAAAAGGAAGCTAAAATAATAAGCGCTAAAGTACCTGGCATAAGTCAAAAGCTTGCAATGCAAGTTGCTGCTGCTGTCCATGTTTTAAGGAAGGAACTGGAGGTCAAAAAGCAGCCTGCAATTTCAGAAAGTATTGACTGGGCCAGAGCTTTAATGGCACTAGGACATGAGGAATTGAATCCGTCAGCTATAAACTCTACAACGGGAATGTTATATAAAAATCAGGAAGACATAGCAAAGTTTAAGGAAGAGATGGGAGCAGAAAAATTACTTAGCAAAACTCACACACAATGTAAATGCTGCGGGTGAAAAAAATGGAAAAAGGCTTAGTTAAATTTATTAACCTTTTACGCACTTTAGGAATAAGGGTTAGTACTGCCGAAGCAATGGATGCATTAGAGGCATTGCAGTATGTTAATGTTATGGATAAAAATTCTGTGCGTGTGGCCCTGCAAAGCATGCTTGTCAAGGAAGAGGATAAAATTCCGGTTTTTGAGGCTGCCTTTGAAACCTTCTTTGTAACTCCGGAGAGGAAACAGGAGCAGCAGCAAAATCTCCAAAATGAAAAAGATAAACAGCAACTGTTGCTGGCAGAAGCTGAAGAAGATCTTACCTTTCAGGATAGCACATTGGAGCTTGAACAAGAGGAGAAACTCCTCTATTCCGAATTGGACGAAAAAAGAAAGGAAAAATTACAGGAGTTTTTACAAAAAAGCAGCCAGGCGAGCCATCATAATCCTGAAAAGTTTAAATCCGTTCTGGAAAATTTGGTTAAACAACATCTCAAGTACTGGAAAAATACTAAGGAGTATGTAGCGCCGCTGCCGGTTGAGGAAACAGGAAACCCGGAATTGGATGCCTCTTTAGCTGAACTTAATAATCTTGATCCGGAGAAAAAAAAGCTCTTATATCAAGATATGCAATCAATAGCAGAGGAAGAATTGCCTTTAGCCAGAAAAATAATGAAGCAATTTTCTAAAAAGCTTGCCTCCAGGATATCAAGAAACTATCACAGGAGCAAAAAAAGAAGGCAAATAGATTTTAGAGGCACCATTAGGAAAAATATAAGTTATGGAGGAACTCCTTTAAAGCTCCAGTATCGCTCAAAAAGAATAAAAAAAACCCAGCTTGTGCTTCTTTGTGATGTATCAGGGTCCATGAACCGTTATTCCTCATTTGTGACGAGTTTTGTGTACAGCCTGGCAAGTGTTTTAAAAAGAATTGATACGTTTCTTTTTTCAGAGAACCTGGAAAAACTGGAAATTGGCTCTCTTCCTCAAGATAATTATGAAGATGCGGTTTTTAAAATGATGGAAAACAGTAAAGTTTGGGGAGAGGGAACAAATATTAATAAAGCTTTGAAACAACTCCTTAAAAATTATTCCGAAGTGTTAACCAGAAAAACAATATTTATTATCGTCAGCGATACAAAAACATTAGCGGTGGAAGAAGCGGCAAAAAAACTTCAAAAAATACGCGGTCGGGTCAAGGAAGTAATTTTCTTAAATACCCTCCCCAAGGAAGAATGGCAGGGGAAACATACTGTAGAAATATTGAAAAAGAGCAGCACGATGTACCCGTGCCATACCATTGCCGATTTGAAAAATCTGAGTTCCATCTGGTTAACTAAATAGCGAACTTAACATAAATCGAATTTATAGTTTGGGGTGGATAAAATTGAATATAGTAGTAGGGATTACGGGAGCAAGCGGTGCCATTTATGGAATCAGACTTCTTGAAATCTTGAGTGAAAAAAAACATAAGATAGATCTTGTAGTAAGCCCTTGGGCTAAAAAGACTATTCAATTTGAAACCGATTATTCCCTGGAAGAAGTACTGTCACTTGCAGATACCGTTCATGACTATCATGATCTGGCAGCATCAATTGCAAGCGGTTCGCACCGGGTGGATGCAACCGTTATTGCTCCCTGCAGCATGAAGTCACTTGCAGCAATTGCGCACGGATATGCAGATAACTTAATTAGCAGGGCTGCCGACGTAGCCCTTAAGGAAAAAAGAAAGCTTATCCTGGTTCCCAGGGAAACTCCTTTGAATTTAATTCATCTTGAAAATATGCGCCTTGCGGTGGCTGCAGGAGCCGTACTGCTCCCGCCGATGCCTTCTTTTTATCATCGCCCGGAATCAATTGATGATATTGTCAATCAAACTGTTGGCAAAATTTTAGATATGCTTGATATCCCGCATGAGCTTTTCAGGCGGTGGGGTGAGGGAAATGAATAAATTTCGGTTTGCAGTGGGAAAAGGCCGTACCAAGCTATTTGCTGAGGTAATGCCCCTTGGTGAAGATCTTACTATATTAATCTATGGCGGAAAAGCCCATATTGGCAGTATTGCTGTAGCAATACCGCGCCCGAGCCTTGCCGATTCAAGGAAGACTAGTTCCACTGTTTCAGTATATAATTTAGCTGGACACAAGGATGACCGGCTCTCACAACCCCTGGCCCGAGAAATTGCCGCTCGGACCGGACGGGTTGTGACCGTAATTGCAGGATTTCATTTAGATAATATTGGTGAGGAAGAAATAAAACAGGTTGTAAATAATCTTAAGATTATTGAAAGGATTATCTTAAAAAAAATTGACTGAGCTTCTATATATTTCTTTCTGTTCAACAGGACGGTCTTTTTTTATTTATTGACTTTTCTCAAGTTAATATATAAAATTTAAAACAAGAATTGAATGCTTATTCAGTTTTTAAAAAATTTAACTTTCCAGGTGATAAGTTATGGCTTACAAAAATTTACAGGATTTTTTAAAGGTTTTAGAAAGAAAAAATCTGCTGCATAAAGTCCCTGCCAGGGTTGATAGTGAACTGGAGATTGCAGCTATTACAGACCGTATCAGCAAAATGCATGGGCCGGCCTTATATTTTGAAGATGTTGCAGGTTCTCCTTACCCGGTAGTAACTAACTGTTTTGGCAGCATAGAAAGAATGCAACTGGCACTCGGTGTAGACAACCTTGATGATATCGGGTTAAGAATAGAAAAAATCTCAAAGCCCCCGCAACCGGAAGGTTTTTTAGGAAAGGTAAAATCACTTCCCATACTGGCGGAACTTTCCTCATATTTTCCAAAAACAGTAAAAAAAGCGCCCTGTCAGGAAGTGGTGGAAGAAAACCCTTCTCTGGATACATTACCCATTTTAAAATGCTGGCCGGATGATGGGGGAAAATTTATCACACTGCCCCTTGTTTTCAGCAAGGATCCGGTTAGCGGCAGGCAAAATGTAGGAATGTATCGCATGCATGTCTACGATGATAGAACAACCGGGATGCACTGGCACATTCATAAAGACGGCGCAGGTCACTTTAAAAAACACCGGGAAACGGGAAATAAAATTATGGAAGTTGCAGTAGCACTGGGAGGTGACCCGGCGACTATCTATTCTGCAACTGCTCCTCTCCCCAAAAATATAGATGAAATGCTGTTTGCCGGTTTTTTACGGCAGTCTCCCGTTGAGATGGTGCAGTGTAAAACTGTAGATTTAAAAGTTCCCGCCGAAGCCGAGTTTATTCTGGAAGGATATGTAGATGTTTCGGAAAGAAGAATCGAAGGCCCGTTTGGAGATCATACCGGCTATTATTCTCCCGCTGACTCTTATCCTGTTTTTCATCTAAAATGTATAACAAGGCGAAGGCAGCCGGTTTATCCCGCTACCGTAGTAGGAATTCCGCCAATGGAAGACTGTTACCTTGGCAAGGCGACAGAAAGAATCTTTTTACCGCTCCTGAAATTGCAGTTTCCTGAAATAGTGGATATCAATCTGCCATTTGAAGGGGTCTTTCACAACTGTGCTATTGTTTCCATCAAAAAAGAATATCCGGGACATGCCAAAAAAATAATTAACGCCCTCTGGGGAATGGGACAAATGATGTTTACCAAAACAATCATCGTAGTTGATGCAGACGTAGATGTGCAGAATATTTCACGGACAGCCTGGAAAATTTTTAACTCAATAGATCCCAAAAGAGATTTTGTTTTCACGGAAGGGCCTCTTGATGCACTGGACCATGCAGCTCCCCTGCCCAATTACGGCAGTAAGGTGGGGATTGATGCTACTAAAAAATGGAGCTCAGAAGGTTATCCAAGGAAATGGCCTCAAGAAGTTAAGATGCCTGAAGAAATAGAAAATCTCTTGGACAGGAAGTGGCAGGAATATGGTTTTAAAAAAGGTTAAAACATTTGCAGAGTTAGTAAAATTTGAGCATACCGTTTTTGCACTTCCCTTTGCATATACTTCTGCTTTTCTGGCAGCAGGCGGTGTCCCCGCCGTACCGAAATTATTCTGGATAACAGTGGCAATGGTAGGGGCTCGCAGTGCCGCAATGGGGTTCAACAGACTGATCGACAGGGCAATCGATGCTAAAAACCCCAGAACTGCCGGAAGACACCTACCCCGGGGGAAAATCTCGATCCGGGAGGTATTGATCTTCAACCTTCTTGCAGTTTTACTGCTTACAGTATCAGTTTTGCAGCTAAGTCCAGGCCATATTATTTATTTGCCTTTTATCCTGGGTATACTGGTCGGTTATTCATACACAAAACGCTTTACTCCCTACTGTCACCTTGTTTTGGGACTGGCAATTTCCTTTGCTCCCTTGGGAGGCTGGATTGCCATTTCCCAAAAAAGCAGCCTTTCAGCGCTTCTTTTGGCTGCCACAGTTGGTGCCTGGGTGGCAGGCTTTGACATAATATATGCTATGCAGGATATTGACTTTGACCGTGCGCATGGGCTGCATTCACTTCCTGCAGATTTTGGAGTCAAAACAGCCCTGTGGTGGTCCAGGTCGCTGCATATATTATCTGTTCTTTTTTTACTACTGATTTACAAAGTGCTTTCACTGGGTGTGCCGTATCTTTTGGGGGTAGTTATTGTGGCAGGCCTTTTAGGGTATGAACACGCCCTTGTCTCCCCTCGGGATTTTTCCAAAGTAAATGTGGCCTTTTTTAATGTTAACGGTATCATCAGTATGATAATTTTTTGTTTTACACTGCTCGATATCTTAATGTAATCTTTCGGATTTTCAACTAAGTTATACTTTCTAATAGTACAAAAAAATCCCCGCTACCGGTAGCGGGGAAAGCTTTTTAAGAAGCTAACTTACAAGCCGATACTTTTTGCTTCTCTTAAAAGTTTTTTGTCTATCTTACCTGTGACAGTCTTTGGCAATGACTCACAGAATTCAACCTGTTTGGGACATTTATAATTGGCAAGGTTTTGACGGCAATAGCGGATAAGTTCTTTTTCAGTGGCTTCTTTACCGGGCTTTAATGCTACAAACGCTTTGGGTATTTCGCCCCTCAGTTCATCAGCAATGCCCACTACGGCAGCTTCAGCTACAGCAGGATGCTGGTAAAGAATCTCTTCTACTTCCCGGGGGTAAACATTCAGTCCGCCAACAATAATCATGTCTTTTTTACGGTCTACAATGTAAATGTAGCCGTCTTCATCTTTTTTGCCCAAATCACCGGTATGGAGCCAGCCTCCCCGCAAGGCTTGAGCTGTTTCCTCCGGGCGGTTAAGGTATCCCTTCATCACGTTCCTACCCTTAACACAAATTTCACCTACTTCATTAACAGGAACCTCATTGTCATTATCATCGACTATTTTTACCTCTACTCCCGGAACAGGTATACCCACGGAACCCGGTTTTCGAACCCCGTCAATTGGGTTTGCATATGAAACGGGGGATGTTTCTGTGGGACCGTTTCCTTCTATCATAATTACACCGTATCTTTCTTCAAAAACCTTCATTATTTCTACAGGGAGCGGCGCTCCACCGGAAACGCACAATTTAATGGAAGAGAGATCGTAGCTCTTTGGATCTTTAATCGCGGCCAGGAAAGCTCCATACATGGCCGGCACACCGGCAAAAATCGTAACTTTTTTTGCTTCTACTTCTTTAAGAGTGGCATCGGGTTTAAACTGGCCGACAATAGTGATACTTGCTCCCGTATAAATAGGAACTATCATACAAACCATTTCAGCAAAAGAGTGGAATAGAGGCAGCACGCAGAGATAGTTTTCATCAGAACCTAAACCTAAATGTTTTATGGTGGCCTCAGCATCAAAGATAAGGTTATCATGGGTCAAGAGTGCTCCCTTTGGCTTTCCTGTAGTCCCTGAGGTATAGAGGCAAGATGCGACATCGTCTGGTTCTATTGTAATATTAAATGGTTCACTTGCAGAACCTTCGATCAGTTCTGCAAAATCATAGATATCCTTTTCAGTTTCTCCTCCAATAATTATTAGGCTTTCTAGAGATTGTGCTTCATTCCAGATGCTTTCCACCAGGTTCTGAAAGGGGGCTGCAGTAATAAGTATTTTAATGCTGGCATCGTTTAAGATATACTTTAACTCCTCACCTTTAAAAAGTGGGTTGATGGGGACAATGGTAGCACCGATACTGACAATACCAAAATAGGAAATGACAAACTCCGGACAGTTTGGTAATAAAACAGCTGCCCTTTCGCCTTTTTTTAAGCCCAAATTAGCCAATCCGTTTGCCAATCTGTTAACCTTTTCTTCCAGGTCTTTGTAAGTTATTTCAATATCTTGGAAATAGATAGCTGTTTTGTCAGAAAATTCTGCAGCTGTTTTACGAAGCAAACTTGCAACAGACATAATTTTTACCTCCTCATTAATAAATAAAATCAGCTCTTAATACCAGGTAATAATATTATAGCAGAATTTTTCTGCAATGCATAGAAAAATATAGGGTCATTAAGAACCAACTGCGGTATTGAAATACCTATGCAATAACAAAGGGGAATTGTGTTAATATTAAAAGTGAAGAAATCATTAAATAGTATGTAATTCCTAAGGGAGAACCGTTATGAAAAGTAAAAAAACTGATTCAAATTATAATTTTATAGAGCAAACAGATACAAAAAAACGTGGCAGACTTACGATATTTTTGGGAGCCGCTGCAGGGGTTGGTAAAACTTATGCAATGCTGGAAAAAGCTTTGGAACTCTCAACACAAAGAGTAGATGTAGTGGTAGGCTGGGTAGGAAATCATGAGCTTACTGAAAAGAAGATTTTTCTTAAGGGTTTACCTGTAATGCCGCCTGCCAAGTTTGAACACCGGGGAAAGATTTTTAAAGAAATGGACCTTAAAGCACTTCTGGCGCGTCGTCCTCAACTTGTAGTCGTGGACGACCTGGCACATATCAATGCGCCCGGTTCCTGTCATGTGAACAGGTATCAGGATA
Source organism: Clostridiales bacterium (assembly GCA_020063565.1). Classification (GTDB taxonomy): domain Bacteria; phylum Bacillota; class DSM-16504; order Desulfitibacterales; family JAICDB01; genus JAICDB01. Next base: position 69,408 of record JAICDB010000009.1, read on the forward strand.
TAGAAGAGCTTTTGCATGCCGGCATTGATGTTTATACGACCTTAAATATTCAGCAGGTTGAGAGTTTAAAAGACATTGTAGCTCAGATTACCGGGATACAGGTCAGGGAAACTGTTCCCGACCGCCTGTTGGAACAAGCAGATTATATAAAATTAATTGATGTTCCGCCGGAGGAATTAATCCAACGTTTAAAAGAGGGCAAAGTTTCTGCTTCCTCACAGGAAAAAAAGGCGTTATCGAAACCTGGTAATATCAATGCCCTGAGGGAACTGGCCCTGCGCTATGCAGCGCAAAATGTGGATCATAAATTAAGCAGTTATATGAAGGTTCATTCCATTAAAGGGCCCTGGCCTGCCGGTGAAAGAATAATGGCCTGTGTTGGTCCCAGCCCGTTTTCCGCTCAAGTGATTCGGGCAGCCAGGCGGATGGCTGCCGGTTTAAAGGCGGAACTTATTGTTGCTTATGTAGAAACTCCCCATAGCTTCCCGACCAGTGATGCTGAACATGATCAACTGGCTCGTAATCTTCACCTGGCAGAGAAGCTGGGCGCTGAGGTTATAAATCTGACGGGAAGCGATGTGGCCGAGGAACTCCTTGCCTTAGCCCGGCGAAAAAATATTTCGCAAATTGTAATAGGAAAACCGCTCCGGCCTCGTTTGCGTGATTTGTGGAAAGGCTCAATAGTAAATAAGATTATTAAGGGCAGCCAGGGGATTAGTGTCCATGTCATACCCGGTAAATCAAAAAAAGTACAAGGCGAAGAAAAAGTTTCAAGGAATTCTTTAGACCCAAAAGTCTCCTTATGGTCCTATATAGGAACCGTACTATTTATTCTAATAATTACAGTGTTAAATAAAACATTGGAACCGTCATTTGATTTGATAAATATTGACCTTCTCTACCTGTTGCCGGTATTATTTAGCGCTGCGTACTGGGGACGGGGCCCCTCCATTATGGCCTCCTTGATAGGAGTCCTGGCTTTTGATATTTTTTTCGTACCACCTCAACTGAGTATTACTGTTGCCGACATACGCTATCTATTGAGTTTTGTAATTTTTTTGCTTGTGGCCATTATTACCAGTACCATGGCTACAAGACTTAGAAATCAAGTTAATCTGGCGCGCTTAAGGGAAACCAGAACTGCAGCGCTTTATGCCCTCAGCCGTAAAATAGTGGCTGAAACCGACATCGAAGGAATACTTAATACAGTTGCTAATGTAGTTGCAGATACCGTTGATGGCAAGGTAGTGATTTTAATGCCGGGTGAAAAGAACGAATTGGAAATTCGCGCTACCACCGTTCTACCATTTGATAAATTATTGGATAATACAGAAAGGGAAACGGCTCAATGGGTTTTTGAACACGGTCAACTGGCCGGCAAAGGGACTGAAACTTTCAATGAGTCAAATGCGTTGTATTTACCCCTTAAATCAGAAGATAAAAATATAGGTGTATTGGGAGTACAACTGGACTCCCCTGAAGAATACCTTACTCCGGAACAAAGGAGGCTGCTTGAAGCGTTTGCTAATCTAACAGCGGTTGCTATAGTTCGCCTGCAGCTTGCCGAAGAGGCGCAACAGGTCCGCTATTTGGCCCAGTCCGAAAAATTACGATCGGCTTTATTTAATTCAATTTCCCATGAAGTACGTACTCCTTTAGCATCAATAATTGGCGCCGTAACCAGCTTGCTTGAAGAGGGGGAAATTTATAGCCAGAGCGATCAGATCACCTTTTTGCAAACAATTAATGAGAGTGCCTTGCGTATAGATAGATTGTTAAAGAATTTACTTGATATGGCTCGTCTGGAAAGCGGTAAACTGCAGTTAAAATGGGAATGGTGTGATATCCAGGAAGTTATAGGAGTTGCTTTGCGGCGTCTTCAGGAGTCTTTGAAAGAGCATCATTTAAAGAAAGAAATCGCTCCGGATCTGCCCTTGGTAAGGGCTGATTTTGCTTTGATTGAACAGGTTTTGATCAACTTGCTTGACAATGCAGCGAAATATTCACGTGCCGGTAGTGAAATTTATATCAAAGTCAACCGGGAAGAAAATAATATCAAATTGGCTGTGGCTGACCGGGGGCCTAGAATTTCAGAAGAGGACAGTGAGCGGGTCTTTGATAAATTTTACCGTGCATACTATTCTAATAAAAAAACAGAAGGAACAGGCCTGGGACTTTCAATTTGTAAAGGAATTGTTGAAGCGCATGGCGGAAAGATATGGGTGGAACCCAATCCTGAAGATGGGAACATATTTATTTTTACTTTGCCTTTAAATCATAATGTACCAAATGGAATACAGATAAGGAAAGGTGGTAAAGATGCCAACTAGTGGTGCACGAGTGCTTGTGATTGATGATGAAAGTCAGATCCGAAAGATGCTTAAAGTAGCCTTGAAAGCTCATGGTTACGAAATTGAAGAGGCATCTTTGGGCCAGGAAGGTTTGGAGAAGGCTGCCGTTTTTCATCCTGATTTGATAATACTTGATTTAGGCTTACCCGACGTAGATGGTTTTCAAGTCATCAACCGGCTTAGAGAATGGTCTCAGGTACCCGTAATCATACTTTCTGTAAAGGAACAGGAAGAGGATAAAATAAAGGCTTTGGATGCAGGCGCTGACGATTATGTAACCAAGCCTTTCAGTATGGGTGAATTACTGGCCAGGGTAAGGGTGGCATTGCGCCATGCGGCCAAAACTGAGGATGAACCGGTGCTCACAATAGGAGAACTTACTATTGATCTGGCACATCGCCTGGTAACAGTTGGAGGTCAACCAATAAAATTAACACCTACAGAATATGACATTTTAAAAAATTTGGCTCTGCATGCGGGGCGAGTCCTAACTCACCAGCAACTGCTGCGTTCCATCTGGGGGAAGGAGTACCAGGAGGAAAATCACTATCTTCGAGTATATATTGGCCAGCTCCGCCGTAAAATTGAACCTGATCCTACTCAACCTACCTATATAATTACCGAGCCGGGGGTTGGCTACAGATTAATGGCAAAGGATTAAAAGATGATCTTTATGTTTTTTTTATGTTTTCATAAATATTTTTAACAGCATATTGATGGGCAAAGAATTGATTAGGATTTATACTAAATTTATGCAGTAAAGAGGCGGGGATTTGGTATGGAATCATATCCAAAGAATAATAATTTCAGGTATAATCCTGCAAAAGTACTTGTACTAAGCTTTGCTATAATAATATTTTTAGGCTCTATACTTTTATCACTTCCCGTAGCAACTATCAACCACCGGAGTTTATCATATTTGGATGCGCTTTTTACAGCTACTTCGGCAGTCTGTGTTACAGGACTGGTAGTGGTAGATACCGGAACGACTTTTTCCATATTTGGCCAAATAGTTATATTAATTTTGATTCAAATAGGCGGCCTGGGGATAATGACTTTTGCAGCACTCATAGCCATGGCTTTAGGTAAAAAAATTTCTTTTAAGCAGCGCCTGATGTTACAGGAGACATTTAATCAGAATTCTATCCAGGGTATAGTACGTCTTGTTAGATATGTTTTAGTGATAACTTTTATACTGGAATTTGCCGGGGCACTGATCTTAGGTGCTCACTGGTTTTCGGAAATGGGGTGGAAAGCATTCTATTACGGTTTGTTCCATTCTGTTTCGGCTTTCAATAATGCCGGCTTTGATTTAATGGGCGGTTTTTCCAGTCTGGCGTCCTATACATCTGATGTTATAACAAATGTCGTAATAATGTTTCTAATTTTAACAGGAGGAATCGGTTTTTTTGTGCTCTGGGATTTATATTTATATCCCTGGAAAAGAAAATTTTCCTACCACAGTAAAATAGTTCTTACAACTTCAGGTTTACTTTTACTGGTGGCTTTTGCAGCAATATTTATACTTGAATTTCATAATCCAAACACCTTGGGAAGCCTTGATACCGGTGATAAAATTTTGGCTTCGTTTTTTATGGCAGTTACTCCGAGAACGGCAGGATTTAGCACCATTGATGTGGGTAATATGACCCAGGCAAGTTTGTTTTTTACTATGATATTAATGTTTATAGGCGCTTCTCCGGGTTCAACCGGTGGAGGAATTAAAACATCTACCTTTATTGTTGTCCTGGCATCTATTATGGCAAATATCAAAGGAAGGAAACAAAGCGTCCTTTTTAAAAAGGCAATCCCACTATCAGCATATACCAGGGCTATTTCAATATTTCTTTTGTCGTTATTTCTGATAATAGGGACAGCTTTTCTACTTACGTTATTTGAAAATAATCCTTTAATGGACAATATATTTGAAGCGGTTTCCGCATTTGGTACAGTAGGGCTTTCTACGGGTATTACCCCGAGTCTAACATTGCCTGGCAAAATAGCGATTATAATAGCCATGTTTGCGGGAAGAGTAGGTCCGCTCACTCTTGCTTATGTTTTAGGAGAAAAAGGTTCTGACCTTATCAAATATCCTGAAGGTAATATTCTTATCGGCTAGGAGGTATTTTTATGGGCAGCTATGCTGTTATAGGATTGGGGAGATTTGGTTCCAGTGTAGCCAGGACTCTTGTCAAACTTGGCCACGAAGTACTGGGAATAGATAAATCCGAGAAAAAAGTTCAGGAAATGTCAAATATCTTAACCCATGTTGTGGCGGCAGATTCAAAGAATGAAGAGGTTTTAAAAAGCCTCGGGATCAGAAATTTTGATGCCGTGGTTGTTGCCATAGGTGAGGATACGGAAGCAAATATCTTAACCACTGTACTGCTTACACAACTAGGGGTAAAAAATATAATTGCGAAAGCAAATACGGACATTCACGGAGAAGTTCTGAAAAGGGTAGGTGCCACAAAAATAGTTCACCCTGAAAAGGATATGGGTGAAAAAGTTGCCAATAATATGGCCTCTGGAACTATTCTTGATTATATAGAATTGTCCCCCAAGCATTCAATAGTGGAATTTGCAGCGCCAAAAAAATTTGTTGGCAAAACTCTGGGTAAACTAAATTTAAGAGCCAAGTATGGTATAAGTGTGCTGGCAATAAAAAAAGGGGAAAGAATAATAGTTGCCCCCGGAGCAGATGGCTTGATTGAGGATAAGGACCTCTTAGTTGTTGTGGGGGAAAATGACAAGGTGAAAAAATGTTCCAAATCTAATTAAAAATCATTATTATTATCTTAAATAATAAATATCTTTTTAAAAGATATTTACCCGCATAAAATAACGCTTCTCGAGCCATATTGAGAAGTGTTATTTTTTTTTAATCTCCAGCGAATTTGTAATAAATTCTTGAAACATTTTCAGTAATATTCCGTCTATTGTCATGGAGGGATAATCAAAATGACACAACAATTACTGGATATTTTTTTAAGAATGGGAATGACGGGACTCTTTGTAACTATGGCCTTTGAAGGATTATCGATTCCGTTTCCGGGTATCTTTGTAGCATTAACCTATGGCTATTTATTCAAACCCGGTTTAACAAAATTACCGCTCATAGCTTTGGAAATGAGTCTTGTCTATACTATGGCCAGTTTTATACCATATTTAATTGGTTTAAAACTGGAACAGAAAATAAAAAAGAGATTTCAAAATAAAATCCAAAAAGCGCAAAACTGGTTTCGTATATATGGGGAATGCAGTATTGCATTAACGCGTCCCTTTGGAGTAGGAAATTACATTTCATATGTGGCCGGTATAAGCAAGATAAAGTGGTGGAAATATGGTCTGTTAACACTTGTTGGAATATACCCGTGGTCTTTTGCTACTTTATTCCTCGGTTTAATTTATAAAGGTGAGATTACACAGATTACTGAACAGCTTCAAGCTCATCGTGAGGATATTTACTTAGGCCTCATAATCATTATAGTGGTTTATGCTTGCATAGTTTTCGTACTAAACCATAACCAGGAAACAAAAGTTTAGTTTTGTAAAGTATTTTCAAGTAAATGAGAGAATTTATCAAAGAAAGTAAGGCTTAAAATGGCTTGAGGCTGGAAATTTTAAAATTACTATGGTATCACTATCTCCTGCCCCGGGTAGATCATATCCGGGTTTTTTATATTATTCGCCTGTATCAATTTCTCTAAAGAGACACCATAGCGCCGCGCTATCTTCCAGAGGCTATCTCCCTTCTTCACAATATATCTTCCGCCTACAGGCTTTTTCGGCCAATCCTTATCCTTTTCGCTTTCTTTTTTTGTTTTACCTGAAATAATTTTCACAGTGGTTCCAATGGGGACCTGGGGAAAAAGCTCCTCCACATCCCAGTTATACATCCTTACGCAACCATGGGAAGCCATGGTTCCGATAGTCCAGGTAAGGGGCGTGCCGTGAATCCCGTAGCGGGGTATTGAAAGTCCCATCCAGCGGGTTCCCAGAAATTTATTAGCCGGGTTGACTATTTTATTTACTATTGTAAAGGTACCTACGGGAGTGGGGGTTTCAGGCTTACCTATTGCCACAGGGTAGGATTTTACAAGGGTATCATTTTTATAAAAATAGAGACGGCGTTCAGCGAGATTAATGAGTATTTTTTCCACGTTTCTCACCTCTGTTTATTATATGTTCCATATAGTTCTAAAAGTGAATAAAGGAGGGATAAATGAGAGATGAGCATAGTAGACAAATGCATAGAACTGTCACCGTTTATAAAAAGCACACGGCCCTGTTGCACATTTTCCACAAACATCACAAAGTCCTAAATCCGGGAAGCTAGAGTCGATTTCCAGCAAATGCCGGTAACACCTGTGCTTATCTAAATTTGCTACAGTAAGCGCCTTTGTAGGACAGTTATTTACGCAGAACAAGCATTTTTTGTCCTTATAATAGAGGCAGTACTTTTCAGATGGGCGGGAACTAGGAGGAATTTCAGCGGAAATAATAAGACTTCCGAAGCGTCCTGCACAGCCTGCCGGGGTAATTAACATGCGGTGTACACCAAAATTGCCAAGGCCTGCAATATAAGCGGCGCTTTTATGGGACCAGCCGGCTTTCAATGTTTCCTCGTCAAAATTGTGAGTAGCCTTCTCATTTGCCACTGCAATTCCCGCGGAAATTAAATCTTTTTTTAACTCGCGACAGATATTTTCTATTAATTTATTAGTTTCAATGTAGGCAACGGCCCACTCTTTAGCTACCCCGTCCGTTTTTTTATTGGCTTTCACTACATCTTCCGCAAAGGGCAGAAAAAAGGCTACAACCGTCTTTGCCTCCGGCAATATTTCCCAAGGTTGCATGTGGTGAGGACCGATAATTTCCTTCATTTTAGTAAACAGCCCATCATGTGCAGAGGCAAATCCCACTAATGGTTTACGGTATTCTGTAACTGTATCGGCTTCCCTGACCAGAGAAATTATTTTTCTTGTAATCATTTGAGCCAGTTCCATAAAAATCCCCTTTCTATCTACTTATTTTTTGGGATGGGTCAGTTCCTCGGGAGCAAGTGCATCCTCCAATTCTTCTTTACTTAGAAGACCCTTTTCCAGAATAATTTCAGTAATGGTTTTACCCTCTTTGATACTTGTATGGGCAACCTCTGAAGCTACATCGTAACCCAGCTTGGGAACAAGCGCAGTTGCCAGTACAGGGCTTTTTTCAAGCATAGTGCGGCATCTTTTCGGGTTTGACTTAATACCCTTAATACAATAGTTTGTAAATTTTTCAAGGGCAGAAGCCATAATTTCGAGGGATTCCAAAAGGTGGTGCGCAATTGCGGGCGCAAATGAATTCAATTCAAGCTGCCCTCTGGCTGCAGCTGTTGTAATAACTGTATCATTGGCAATTACCCTCATTGCAACCTGGTTGACAAGTTCGGGAATGACAGGGTTTATTTTGCCCGGCATTATTGATGAGCCGGCCTGTCTTTCCGGCAAGGTAATTTCAGCCAGTCCCCCAAAGGGGCCGGAAGAGAGGAGTCGCAAATCATCAGCGATTTTATTTAGATTGACTGCTGCTGCCTTAATAAGCCCTGACACTTCCACAAAGACATCCATATTTTGAGTGACATCAATCATATTCTCTGCCCTGGCCAAACCCAGGTGGGTAATGCGGCGCAGGTGGTCATTAACAAGGTAGATGTATTTTAAAGGAGCGGTGATTCCTGTACCTACAGCGGTACCCCCGAGGTTAACCTGGCGCAGTCTTTCTTCAACTTTGTAGATTCTCCAGCGGTCACGTTCCAGTGCTTGGGCATAGGCGCTGAACTCCTGGCCGAGGGTTACCGGGGCGGCATCCTGCAGCTGAGTCCTTCCAAGCTTGATAACCCCTGCAAATTCCGCTTCCTTGTCCTGCAGAGCAGCCTGCAGCCCGGCAAGCTTGTCCTCCAGGGGAGAAAGGAGTCTGAGGGCGGCCACTCGCATTGCAGTTGGGTAGACATCATTTGTTGACTGGTGTAAATTGACATGGTCGTTAGGGTGGATAATTTCATAACTTCCCTTTGGTTGCCCTAGAATTTCAAGGGCGCGGTTAGCTATTACTTTTCTTCTTCCCATGTTAACCTGGCAAGAGGGAAAGGCTGTAGTGCGCGGTCCAGTATGCCGTGGAGAAAGGCAATCAGCACACCGTAGTTAACTATGGGAATGCCCGCTTCCTTAGCAAGCTGGATGCGGTAGAGCATTTCCCGCCTGTTGATCATGCAGCCGCCGCAGTGGACGATAATTTTATAAGACTCTATATCCTCCGGGTATCCTCCGCCAGAATACCAGTTGAAATTCAGTTCGCCACCCACGTACTGCCTTAGCCAGCGGGGGATTTTTACCTTGCCGATATCATCCGCTTGGCGGTGATGGGTACAGGCTTCGGCAATCAGCACTTTATCCCCGGGTTTCAGTTCTTTGACTGCCTTGGCCCCCTTGACCAGCTCCACCAGGTCCCCTTTATACCGTGCGAAAAGAATAGAGAAGGAGGTCATTAAAATATCCGGCGGAGTATCGGCATCAACCTTTTGGAAGGCCTGGGAATCCGTAACTACTATTTTAGGTTTTGAAATTTTTTGCAGTGCAGCTTTCAGTTCCCGTTCTTTCACTACAAGGCCCATGGCATCGTGATCAAGAAGATCTCTTAATGTCTGGACCTGAGGTAAAATAAGTCTTCCCTTGGGAGCAGCCAGGTCAATGGGAACCACTAGAACGGCGATATCTCCCGGATTAACCAGATCCCCAATAATAAACTGTTCTTCGAAGGATTCGGGAATATTTTTAATAAGTGCGCCTTTTAATTCTTCTATCCCCCGGCCTGTCAGGGCACTTACCGGGAGAATTTGCTGTCCCAAAGACTTTTCAAGATCTTGGATATTTACCTCTTGAGCCTGATCGCTCTTATTTAAGACAGCCACAATAGGTATCTTTTTGCTTTCTATTTGCTTTTTAAGATCCAGTTCATATTCTTCAATTCCGGCTTCCGGCTCAATTACCAGTACTGCCAGGTCTGTTTTTCTTAAGACTTCCATGGTTTTTTTGATACGTAACTTCCCAAGTTCCCCTACATCATCAATTCCTGCAGTGTCAATCAGCATTACGGGACCTATGGGCAGTATTTCCATAGCCTTGAAGACGGGATCGGTTGTTGTTCCTGCAACATCAGAAACCAGTGCGATATCCTGATTTGTTAAAGCGTTGATCAGACTGGACTTTCCGGCATTACGGCGGCCGAAAATAGCAATGTGGGGTCTGTTGGCTTTTGGGGTATCCTGCATATTTATTCCCTCCGCACTCGTTTTATAGCTATTATAACATAAGGGCTTAGAAAATAGGATCTTCTGGATGGATTTGACTTGACCGGAGTTTAGAAATTGCTTTATAATTAATTCATGTATAAATATTACAGGTGATGGAGCTCACCTTTAACCGTCTGGCTATGACTGATGGCTCCTGCTGAGTTGTTCGGCAGGAGTCTTTTTTATAGTAATTTCCATCAATATTGAAGGAGTGATGTCAATGACCGTGCTATACATTGCAATAGGAGGAGCATTAGGGGCCATTTCAAGATATTTGTGTTCAAATTGGGTGTTAAAGCTTCTGGGGGACCTGCTTCCTTATGGTACAATGGCAGTTAATATATTAGGCAGTTTTCTCCTGGGAATGATTTATACTATAAGTTTAAATACCACATCATTTTCCGGGAATTTTCGTGGGCTTCTTACCATAGGATTTATTGGGTCCTTTACCACTTTTTCAACATTTACAACGGAAACCGTAAATCTTTTAAAAGAGGGCAACATCTTGTACGGTAGTATTTATCTTGGAGCAAGCATATTGTTTGGACTCATTGCGGTATTGCTGGGGATGGGTGCTGCAAATTTTTTTTTAGTATCCCGTGAAAGGGGGGAGAATAGTGAGCCCCAAGATAACAGGTCCCGCAAGAAGGATTAGAGTCTATATAGGTGAGAGTGACAGGTCCAAGGGAATGCCTCTTTATCATGCAATAGTACTCCAGGCAAAGAAATTGGGACTGGCAGGAGCCACAGTATATAAGGGAGTGGAAAGTTTCGGAGCTAACAGCTTAGTAACGAAGAGAACAGGCTGTCCTGTGAAATTTAGGCCTCCGCGCACACTTTATTGTGCCGGAGTTTTTTTGCCCCAATATAATACGCAATTAATTTGTGAAGATTTCGTTAAGACTATTTATTTTGCGTAAGAAAACGTGTATAATAAGTAACTGAAACAGCTTGTGAATAACATGACAAGTACAAGGGGTGAATGTTTATGAAAGTTGTAATAGTAGGTGGAGTTGCAGGTGGTGCAAGTGCTGCGGCACGTTTAAGAAGGTTAGATGAAAATGCGGAAATAATAGTCTTTGAAAGGGGTGGACATGTTTCCTTTGCCAATTGTGGCTTACCTTACTATATAGGCGGTGTAATAGAGGAAAGGGATAAGCTTCTATTACAAACACCTCAGAAATTTTACAACCGCTTTCGTGTCGATGTAAGGGTAAAAAGTGAAGTAATTAAAATAGACAGGGAGCAAAAGGAAGTTTTAGTAAAAGACTTAAATACCGGTAAAGAGTACAGGGAAAACTATGATAAGCTTGTTTTATCTCCCGGTGCTGAGCCACTTAAACCAACTATCCCGGGGATAGATGGCGAAAGAATCTTTACTCTAAGGTCACTGGAAGATACGGATAAAATTAAAGAGTATATAGATACCCATAAGCCTCAAAGTGCCGTTGTGGTTGGGGGAGGTTTTATAGGACTGGAAATGGTGGAAAACCTTCGCCATCTAGGTCTCCGGGTAAGCCTTGTTGAATTAGCAGACCAGGTTATGCCTCCCCTTGATGTGGAAATGACTGCCTATATAAATGAAAAACTGCTCATGAATAATGTTGCATTATATTTGAAAGATGGTGTTAAATCATTATCTCACTCCGAAAAGACAACAACTGTCTATTTACAGAGCGGTAAAAAGTTGGAATGTGATCTTGTAATCTCTGCCATGGGAATTCGCCCGGAAGGCAAACTTGCCAAGGAAGCAGGTTTGGAAGTTAGTGATAGGGGAGCAATAGTCGTAAATTCATCCCTCCAGACATCAGATCCTGATATTTATGCAGTGGGTGATGCCATCCAGGTTGAAGATTTTGTAACGGGCGAAAAGACTGTAATCCCCCTGGCAAGCCCGGCTAACAAGCAGGGCAGAATGGTTGCAGACCATATCTGTGGAAATGAAATACAATACGAGGGAAGCCTTGGCACAGCAGTGGCAAAGATTTTTGATATGACTGTGGCCTCCACAGGAGCCAATGAAAAGGCCCTGAAAAGAAAAGGCGTAAAGTATATTGCTTCCCATACTCATTCGGGGTCCCATGCAGGATATTATCCGGGAGCAATTGACATGGCAATAAAAATTCTTTTTTCTCCTGATGACGGTAAGCTTTTAGGAGCACAGGCGGTAGGCTATAAAGGCGTTGATAAAAGGATTGATGTTTTAGCAACAGTAATTAGAATGGGAGGCACTGTTCACGACCTAATTAAACTTGAACTTGCCTATGCACCTCCCTATTCCTCTGCCAAGGACCCTGTAAATATGGCAGGTTATGTTGCAGAAAATATCCTTAAAGGTAGAGTGAAAAACATTCAGTGGCATGAATTACAGGATCTATTGTCGGAAGATACCTGTATCCTTGACGTGAGAGACCCTGATGAAGTGGAATGCGGTAAAATTCCCGGCTCAATTAATATTCCCCTTAATGACTTGAGGGAGAGAGTAAATGAACTTCCGCAGGATAAGAAAATAGTGGTATATTGCAAGGTTGGCTTACGGGCATACATTGCCTGCCGTATTCTGGCACAAAAAGGTTTTGAAAATGTCTATAATTTAAGCGGTGGTTATAAAACCTACCAGGCTGCCCGGATGATAAATCCCCAGGAGCTGCAAGCAGGGAATCCTTCCTGTGATGAAGTTGCTGCCGCAAGTGAAAAAGAGATCTTTGAGGCAAAGGAAAGCCGGAGGGTTCAGCTCAATGCGTGCGGTCTACAGTGTCCGGGGCCTATTGTTCAGGTGAAAAAGCAAATGCAAGCAATGAATCCTGGAGACATTTTAGAAGTAGTAGCAACTGATCCTGCTTTTGGAAGGGATATTCAGTCCTGGTGCAATACTACAGGTAACATTCTACTGGCGGTTCAGAGTAATGAAGGCAAGGTAACAGCAAAAATTCAAAAAGGAAAGGATAACAATGCTCCGGTATGTGAGGTAACTGCAAAAGGTGATGAAAAAACAATGGTTGTCTTTAGTGGTGACCTTGATAAGGCAATAGCGTCCTTTATCATTGCCAATGGAGCAGCTGCAACAGGTAAAAAGGTTACCATGTTCTTTACCTTCTGGGGCCTAAATATTTTGAGAAAACCTGATGGACCGGCTGTTAAAAAAGGATTTATTGAAAAAATGTTCGGTATGATGATGCCAAAGGGCGCTCCGCAGCTTACCCTGTCTAAAATGAACATGGGTGGACTTGGAAGCAAGATGATGAAATGGGTAATGAATAAGAAAAATGTTGACAGTCTGGAAAAATTAATTCAAACAGCACAGGAACAGGGTGTTAAAATGATAGCCTGCCAGATGTCAATGGATGTTATGGGGATTAAAAAGGAAGAATTGATTGATGGGGTGGAAATTGGTGGTGTTGCTACGTATCTGGATTCCGCAGAAAGATCAAACCTCAACCTGTTTATCTAAATAAAAACTAAACTATCTTCTTTGAAAAATTAGGGTAAACTAAGTTACATGCTTGGTTTACCCTTTTTATTAATGTTAAAATTTATAGTAACAGTACATACTAAAGAAAAGAGGTGAAGTTAATGAGCTTTTATGGAGACTTGAGTAAATTTTATAAATACATATTTCCTGCCAAGGAACCTCAATTGAGCTTTTTCAAAAAACACTTTCGGGAGCACGGTGTTAAAAAAGTACTTGATGTAGCTTGTGGCACAGGTGAGTATACCAGAGAATTTGCTGCCTGGGGTATGAAATCCTATGGAATTGACATTCAAAGGGAAATGATTGAAATTGCCCGGGAAAGGGCTAAAAAAGAAGGATTGCCTGCTTTTTTTGAAACGGCTGATATGCTTAACCTTCCTTATCATGATGAAGAATTTCACGGAGTAATCTGTATAGGCAATTCCCTGGTACACCTTTTACAGGAAGAAGAAATACTGAAGTCTCTCCAAGAAATGTACCGGGTGCTGGTTGGCGGGGGCCTCATCATAATTCAAACTGTAAACTACGACAGAGTCTTAAAGCAGAATGTTAGGCAACTTCCCACAATTACCAACAAAACAATGGGGATAGAATTTAAGAGGTACTATCATTTTAGGGATGATGGAAATATTGATTTTTGCACAGTGTTAAGCATTGAAAATGAAGGACAAAAAAGTGAGCATAAAAACACTGTGATTCTTAAACCCCTTTTAAGGAGCAACTTGAATAGTTTACTAATGGAAGCAGGCTTCAAAGAAATGCAGTATTTTGGAAATTTCAAAGAGGAACAGTGGAGTGAAAATTCCTTTGCCACGGTAGTGAAGGCAATAAAGTGAAGAACGTGATAAAATAATAAAAACGCAGGATATAATAATCTGAGTATCCTGCGTTTCTTTATACTTTATTCTCTACTCGCCGCGGGCCCGTTGTGCAGCCCGGATAGCTTTGTGTGCAAAATCTATGGATTTACCAATATAGTTTAAACCTTCTTCAGGGTTATGAAAACCCATACTGTTTTCTGCAGACATCCAGTCCCATAACCACTGGGCTTGACGATGATACTGCTGCGCTTGCTTAATAAGCTCTTGATCGGCTCCGGGTGAATTTAACGACTTTTCGATTTCTTTTATTGCTTCAACATTTCTATCTGCAGCAACTTTTAACAGGTTATAATTGTTGTCTTGAATATGTTCAACTCGGCTCTTTAAATATTCTTCATCTTCGCGATGGCAAACGCCGCAACTTTCGCTGATATTGCGTAAAGGACTTTTCAAATCATGGGAACTAATTTTTACATTTCCTTGCTTGACATATGGCATATGACAATCTGCACAGGCAACACCGGCTGCCTGGTGGGTGCTGTTCATAAAGAACTCATAATCCGGATGCTGAGCCTTTAGCATTGGCGTTTTACTCTTTGGGTGAGTCCAATCTACAAATGGTTTGTCTTTGTATTCACCACTCTGATAATATTCATAAACCTGTTCCGGTTTCATACCTTCAATACTTTCACCCCAGGGGAAGGTAACTATTTTTTTATCTCCGGCAAAATAATATTCAACGTGACACTGGGCACAGACAAGGGTCCGCATTTCCTGACGGTCAGCTTTATCCACATCTATACCCATTTTGGACAGTGCTTTTCTCAGTGCCGGTCGTGTAATATGTAAATCCATAGTTTTGGGATCATGGCAATCTGAGCAAGCTATTGAGTGTTTTATATACTTGTCTTTTACCTCAGTAAAATCCATAGTATAGAAATCATCACCGAATTTTTCAAGTAATTCGGGTATTTCTGGAGATTTACAGGTTAAACATACTGCACCGGATTTTTTTCGAGCGGGGTTAATTGCACCGATATCCTGTACTGCGTAAGGGTGCCCCCTATCTTCATTATACTCTTCTGAAAAGCCATATCCTGCAAATAGTGTGCGCATTTCCGGAAACTCTTCTAATTTGTCATACTTATCGTTACCACCGTATTTGGTGCGAACTACGGGACCTTCGACAGCGTTACGGTAACTGTCATAATGACGGGGGTAGTGTTGCCCCCAAACTTCCGGATCAGTTTCATCTTCTGCTATAGGCGGTAATTTTGGGTCTTCCGTCCTTACCACCCGATTATTATTATAAATTAAAATAGCTCCTCCTAAAAACACTAAAGCTGCCAGAATTGAACCAATTATAATTTTCTTCTTCTCTTTAGCCATTATTGTATCTCCTTTCTACTATTTATACTGTCTAAAGAGTAAGTGATATATAGTTCTACAGGGTATGGGGTGTGTTACGATGGCATTCAAAGCAGTATTTGCCTCCTCCCTTCTTCGTGTCACCGACAATTCGCATTAATTCGCCATGGCAGGAAAGACAGTTTTCATGTACCACTTGACTTCCGTGTTCAGTGATATAAAATGCTGTCGGTACTTTGCCTGCAATGGTTAATACCACATCTCTTGATCCGGTATAGGCTTTATAAAAAGAACCTCTTACAAAATCATGCGGAATGTGGCAATCGTTGCAACTGGCTACTTCCCTGTGTGCAGAGTGATACCAGGTTTGTGCCCATGGTCCCATAAAGTGGCAGGAACCACAGAATTGAGGTCCATCAAGCTTATCCTTTAGAGGCGGAGTTTTTAAGGCAAAAACACTGATTAGAAAGATAGGGATTAAGATAAGAAGTAATTTTTTCATGTTGCCCTCCCCGAAAAGCGTTGATTTTTTAATATATTCTCACAGTAAATGGTTATTTATACCGTGTATGTTTTAAAAAATATAAAGCTGTGTTTGTAGTAATATTTTTTTCTTTTTGTAGAAAACTAAACATGTAATTTTATAAATTAGGAGGTATTTTTGTGGCAAAGGAAATGATACACCGCATGGACGGGCGAATCAGTTATCACGATTCCGTTCAGGAAATGTATGAAAAGAGACTAAAGCCTGATGGCATGAGTACTGTTTTTGACCGGATGGACCCTCAGGTAAAAATCCGCTGCAATTTCTGTGAAGCGGGAGTTAGCTGTCAATTATGCAGTAACGGTCCCTGCAGAATTTCAGAGAAAGCAGGTGCGGAACTCGGCACCTGTGGTATTAGTCCTGACGCAATGGCAATGAGAGATATGCTTCTTAGAAATGTGATGGGGACTTCAACATATGCGCACCATGCCTTTATGGCGTTTAGCACCTTAAAATCTACGGCTGAAGGTAAGACGCCTTATGGTATTACTGACAAGGATAAATTATATAATATGGCAAACACTTTAGGAATTGACACTTCAGGAACGCAGGAAGAGGTCGCGGAAAGACTCGCAGATTTCCTCATAGCCGAACTTTCCAAGGATTACCGTGAACCGAGTAAACTCATTCAGGCATATGCACCGCAAAAGAGGCAAAAGGTTTGGCAGGACCTTGCCATTTACCCTGCCGGAGTGTTACATGAAATCAAAGACGCAACTGCCAGCTGTTTAACTAACGTAGATGGCGACTATATTTCGTTAGCACGAAAAGCATTGCGACTGGGAATAGCCTGTATTTACGGCGCTCAGCTGCCCCTTGAGATGGTCCAGGATATTCTTTTTGGAACTCCCGCTCCCCACGAAGTTAATATGGACCTTGGCGTAATGGACCCTGACTATGTTAATATAGTTTTCAACGGTCATGAGCCGTGGGTAGGAATTGCAACAATTTACGAAGCTAAGAAACCCGAATGGCAGGAAAAGGCAAAACGTGCGGGAGCTAAAGGAATAAGGGTCATAGGTTCCATTGAGACAGGGCAGGAAATATTACAGCGCTTTGAAATGGATGATGTTTTTGCAGGTCATATTGGCAACTGGATTTCAATAGAGCCCCTTTTGGCTACCGGTACGGTAGACGTATTTGCAATGGATGAAAACTGTTCTCCTCCGAATCTTCATCCTTATGCAGAAAAGTACAAAGTAACCCTCGTATCTGTGAATGACCTGGTAAGAATACCAAAGGTTGACAAAAACCTTGACTATAAACCGCCGGAAGCAGTGGAAATAGCAACTAAATTACTGGACTGGGGTATAGCCAACTTCCCCGTGAGAAAACAAAATGTACAACCGTATGTACCTCAAAAAACTACCAAGGCAATAGCAGGTTTTTCAACGGAAGCAGTCTTAAAGGCACTGGGTGGAAAGTTGGATCCGTTCCTGGATGTTATCAAAGCCGGTAAAATAAAAGGCGTGACAGCCATTGTCAACTGCAGTACCTTGAAAAACGGTCCCCAGGACTGGATGACAGTTAACCTGGCAAAAGAGCTTATAAAAAGAGATATTCTGGTAATAGCAGGCGGTTGCGGTAATCATGGCTTAGAGGTTGCCGGTATGGCCAACATGGATGCATTGCAGTATGCAGGCGAAGGGCTAAAGGAAGTTTGCAACAGCCTTGGAATTCCTCCCGTTTTAAGCTTTGGTACCTGCACGGATACAGGAAGAATATCAATGCTTGTTACTGCTATTGCAGATACACTCGGGGTTGATACTTCGGATTTACCGGTGGCTGTAAGTGCTCCTGAATGGATGGAACAAAAGGCTACCATTGACGGTCTATTTGCTCTAGCTTATGGTTTATATACTCATCTATCACCTGTTCCGCCTGTAACCGGTGGACCTGAACTTGCAAAACTATTAACTGAAGACTTAGAAGGTCTCACAGGTGGCAAAGTAGCGCTTGGTGATACTCCGGAAGAGGCAGCTCAAGGAATAGAGGATCATATTAACAAGAAGAGGCAGAAACTGGGTATTTAATAAGTCTGCCACAAAAGAAGGGATTAGCCGCATGATAATGGCTAATCCCTCTTCCTAATAGCATAAGTGATTTTCATCACATTTTAAAAAATTTTCTTTGGGTATAATAAAATAAAATTTATATTGGGAGAGGAGTACCATGATGAAGCAATATAATGGAGAGCCTTTAAAAATTGAGAGTTGCTGGGCTAAGGATGATTGCCCAAGTGCTTTAGATAACTTTGAGAGACTTCAAAAAATAATTCAAGATGTAGTAGAGGAAAGCAATTTCTCCGCTGAAAGAAAAGAAATGCTGCAGGGCAAAATAAAACCTCACCAGGTTTTTAAGATTTGCCTTGCAGGATGCCCTAACTGCTGCTCCCAGCCTCAAATCAAGGACTTTGGCCTATATAAGGTAGTTTATCCCGAAGTTAAGGAACAGTTATGTACTCTTTGTAATAAGTGCATTAAGGCTTGTCGGGAAAAAGCTATTTCTCCGGGCGGTAAGAGTGTAAAGATAAACAGTGAGAATTGTATTGGTTGCGGTGATTGTATCCGTGTTTGTCCTGTTAACGCCATAACAAGAGGTAAGGAAGCATGGCGGATAATTGCGGGTGGCAAATTGGGCAGGCATCCCCGGCTTGCAGTAGATGTTGCTGAAATTGCGGACGAAGAGGAAGTAAAACAATATTTACAGGATGCTTTAAAGGTAGTTTTAGAAGCTCCTGGTTCTCATGTCAGATTTGGTGATTTAATAGAAAAATATTTGCATAAGATAGAAGGTTAGGGTTCTGGTATGCAGGGAAATTCAGGAGTTGAAGAGAAGATATGAAGCTAATACGAAATAATGAAAGGGGAAAATGATGCACACAAAACTCCTGAGAAAAATAGACCTCTTTAGTGACTTATCGGAAGATTTGTTACAGAAAATATCCGAACTAATAGTTACCCAAACCTATAAAAAGGGGGAAACTATTTTCTGGGAAGGTGATCCCGGGGAAGCCTTTTACTTTTTATATTCGGGAAAAGTTAAAGCTTCAAAGCTTTTTCCGACGGGACAGGAAATTATCATTTGTACCCTGGGTCCTGGCGATGTTTTTGCTGAAGTTACACTTTTAAAAAAGGATCAGCCATATCCTGTAACTGCAACAGCGTTGGAAAAGTCAGAGGTAGGTTTTATAAAAAATAAAGACCTCGAAAACTTGCTTAAAGAGAATTCAGGACTGGCGCTTGAGCTTATTCGCCAGTTGAACAACAAGCTTATTGAAGCCCATCACAGGATAAGAAATATGGGTGTAACCGATGTCTTTACCAGAACCGTTACCATCTTAAAGAAACTAAGTGAAAGCTTCGGCAAAGAAACAGGGGAAGGAATAAAAATTGAATTAAGACTTTCCAGGCAGGACATGGCTAATCTGGTCGGTACAACGAGGGAAACAATCAGCAGGGTTGTTTCCAAACTTAAAAACCAGGAAATCATCGATGTTAAGGGGCAGGCCATTATTATCAAGGATATGGAAGCTTTAGAAGAATATCTTATGTAAATAAAATATTTAAATATCCCTTCACAATTTCTTCACATTTTCTTCAAAACTTTATCAAAAGTCGGGGCTATACTAATAGTGAAAATACAAATAGTATTAAAGGAGGAATGCGCATGAAGACAAAATTGATGGTTCTGCTTGTTGTAGTCCTATTGGTAGTAATGGCATATCCCGTTTTTGCGGCAGACAAGGCTGCCCCTGTAGTAACAGTATCTCCCCAGGATGAGGAACTTCAAGAACTTTACCAGAAGATGTGGGAAATCAGGCAAAAAATAGCAGAAAAACAGGGTATTCAGCTGCCGGATAACAATGGCAGGTTCTTTGGTCCCGGATTCTGCGGCGGATACGGAGGCTGTGGTTTTGGCCCCCGGGGAGGCTATGGTTTCCAAAATAATGCATACTAATTAAACCGCTCAATAATAAGATTTAAAGAAAACGGCAACTCCTAAGATAAGGGTTGCCGTTTTCTTTGAGCTTTTTTTTAGATATAATAACCATGAGGTGATAAAAATGCATGAACATATTAAGATACTGGTGGTAGATGACGAAGAAAAAATTCGCTCCCTTGTTAAAATGTATCTTCAGAGAGAGGGCTTCAAAATAGATGAGGCAGCTGACGGGGATGAAGCATTGACAAAAATCAAAAAAACCGACTACAACCTGGTAGTTCTTGATCTGATGCTTCCGGTGATTGACGGAATGGCGGTTTGCAGGGAAGTTCGCTCTTTTTCCGATGTTCCCATTATCATGCTTACTGCCAAGGGTGATGAGGTGGACAAGCTGGTCGGTTTTGAAATGGGAGCCGATGACTATGTTGTCAAACCCTTTAGCCCAAGGGAAGTGGTTGCCAGGGTAAAAGCGCTTCTGAAGCGTACGAAAGGCAATAAGATGGAACAAAAGACCGAAAAACTGGAGTTTCCCGGGTTAATAATGGAAATGGAATCACGAAGGGTATTTGTTGAGGGAAAGGAAATTACACTGACACCCAAGGAATATGATCTTTTTTATTACCTGGCCAGCAATAAAGGCAGGGTTTTTAGCCGTGAGAAGATACTTGAAGAAGTATGGGGCTATGATTATTTTGGTGATTTAAGAACTGTTGATACCCACATCAAAAATTTACGGGAAAAGATAGCAGCTAACTCTGATAGAAAATATATTCATACTGTCTGGGGAGTAGGCTATAAATTTGAGGTGGTAGATTGAGGGAGAGCATTGCGGTAAAATTGTGGCTTCTAATAGTAATACTGGTATCAATTACCCTGATGGTTGTGGGGCTTTCCCTGAATACCTTGCTTGAGGATTTATATTTTGATATACAGGCTCGAGCAATGATTGAACAGGGCAGGAATATAGAGCAAATTATGAAAAAAGTTACCAGCCAGGAGGAACTGTCATATCAGATAAATACTATAAGCAGCTTTATTCAAGGCCATATTATGGTTGTAGACAGAAAGGGTATGGTTGGAACCTGTAATCCGGGTATGCCTATGCAACCCGGGATGAATCTTAGCTGTGAGGAAGTGGATGAAGTTCTGAAGGGTAGTATTATCATTAGAAAGGGAAGAAATTTTGGTTTTGAAAAATCAATGCTGATGGTTGCAGTTCCGGTACAAGAGCAAGAAGAAGTGCTGGGTGCAATTATGCTCTTTAAACCTGTGGAGCCCATAACAAAAACAGTAAGTGACTTTCGAAGACTGATTTTTTTAACTGCAATTGGTGCAATTGTTTTGGCTACAATTCTCAGTTTCTTTCTATCCCGTAAAATTACCAAACCCCTTTTAAAAATGAATGGCTTTGCCAAGAGGGTGGCTGCCGGCGATTTTAGCGGCAGAGTGCCTGTGGAAACAAGTGACGAAGTAGGTAACCTGGCAAAAACTTTTAACTTTATGTCAGAAGAGCTGGAAAAGGCGGAAGAAGTAAGAAAACAGTTTTTATCAGATGTATCACATGAACTTCGAACTCCCTTAAGTTTGTTACAGGGTTACGCTGAAGCGCTATCCGATGGCATGGCTTCGACTGAGGAGGAACAAAAGGAATATCTGGATATTATATCAGATGAAGCCACAAGGCTTAATCGTATTGTTGATGACTTGTCCGATTTAAATGCCATGGAAGCAGGCCAACTCACCCTTAATATAAGTGAATTTCATATCAATGATGTTCTGAAAAGTATAGTACGGACATTTAAACCTGCTGCGGAAGAAAAGAAAGTTACCCTGGATTTGAAAGCTCTTGTTGGAGAAACTCCGCCTATATCTGGGGATCAGGGAAGAATTGAGCAGATCCTGATAAATCTTGTAAACAATGCTATTCACTATACACCTGCCGGTGGAAAGGTAAGCCTTGAGGCGCAATATAACGGTGATAACTTCATTATTAAGGTTAGCGATACAGGAGAAGGGATTCCTCCTGAAGAACTACCGTATATTTGGGAAAGGTTTTACCGGGTGGACAAGGCCAGAACCAGGAAAAAAGGAGGCAGTGGCTTAGGATTAGCAATCGTTAAAAGTCTGGTGAGGGCGCATGGTGGTACTGTAACTGCCAGCAGCAAACCCGGTGAAGGAAGTACCTTTACGGTAACCTTACCACGCAAATGTAAAACTGCATAATTTTTTTCTTCTCGGGTAGACTAAATTTTGAATAGCTATTTAAAATTGTAAAGAAAATTACCCGAGGAGGTGATTATAAGTGGGCCTTGGTATTAAATGCATGGTTGAAGAATGTCATCACAATCAAAATAAGGTTTGCGCTGCTGATTCCATCGAGGTGACTTCTAGTATGGGTAGGCAGGTAAACAGTTCTGACGGAACAGCCTGCAAAACCTTTAAACCCAAACAATAGTGTGGTAGGGTTTACAGAGTGGTGCCAGGCACTTAAGTTATTAAGTTATTGGCTAATTCCTTTTTATTTTCTCTTTAGCCCTGGCATTACTTTGTTTACCCATCTCATAAAAACGCTTGTCTATTCCAAGTTCCACACTAATATCATATTGTTCCATTTGCGCAAAGCATATTGAATCACAAAGCGAAAAATTCTGGTCACTAAATTTTTTTATTGTCGTGGCTTTTTTATTTCGTCGGTAACCAGATGGTAAAGGTACTTCCCTTTCCCGGTTCACTTTCTACCTCTATCCGTCCTTCGTGCTGCTCCACTATCCATTTACAGATTGCAAGCCCCAGGCCGGTACCGCCCTTTTTCCTGGAAGGATCCACCCTGTAAAATCTTTTGAAGATATTTTCCAGGTTATCCGGGGAGATGCCTATGCCGGTATCCCTGACAGCTATTCCAACTTCTTGGGGATTTTCCAGTACTTCAAGCGTTACTTTTCCCTCCGGGGGAGTGTACTTGAAGGCATTGTCAAGAAGTATGAAAAATGCTTCTTGCAGGTAATCCTTATTTGCATTTACCGTAATGCCTTTAGCTTTATCCAAATCAGCAGTCAGGAAGGTTTGCGAAACATCCCATCTTTCCACTGAGCGAATTACCTTTATCAATATCTCATGGAGTGATTGAGGGCTTTTTTGAAGCTGAAAACCCGCATCTGCCCTTGCCAGTGCAAGCATATCCTGAATCAAGCGGGACATTCTTTCAGCTTCTGACTCTATATCCTTCAGGATATCCTTTGTTATTTCCGGATCCGAGTTGCCTATCTTTTGCAAGAATTCCACATTGCCTCGAATGGTGGTCAGGGGAGTACGCAGCTCATGGGAGGCATCAGCTACAAATCTCTTTTGTGCGGAGTGACTTTCCTGCAATCTCTGGTAAGCCTTTTCCAGTTTACTGACCATGGCATCAAAGGTATCTGCCAGATGTCCCAATTCATCTTTAGGCCCGCGGTAATTTATGCGGCGGGTCATATCGCCTGTTTTAGCTATCTCAGTTGCTATTTTGGAGATTTCCGTGACAGGCCTTAATGCCACTTTGGAGAGGTACCAGCCTGAAGTTGCAGCAACTGCAATTGCAAGAAAACTGCCTATAATGAGAAGCAGCTTTAACCTGTTTAAGGCTTGATCCACTGCAATAAGTGAACGTCCCACCTGAATTATACCTAAATAATTTCCCTTAATAATAAGGGGGTGATTGATAACCCTTAAACGGGCATTTTCATAGCGAAAGGTTTGATAAAATTCTTTTCCATCCTGACCTTTGGTAATAGTCCGTAAAGAAAAAGGAAGCGACTGTCCTGCTAAATTTTGAGACCTGGCAATAATCTTTCCCCTGGTGTTTACCACCTGCAAATAAGTGTCGGGGGCTGCAAATACGTCCACATCGGGAAGTACTACCTCCTCAAGGGGAAAGGGAAAACGGTCCACTATGCGGATGGAAAGCAAGACTTCCCTGGATTGTTGAGCTATTTCCTTATCAACTCCCGCCATGAGGTTACTGGCCATAAAAACATACAAAAGGAGCGCCATCAGCAGTAATGTAGTTCCCAAAACCGTAGAGTATAAAAGTGTGAGGCGACTTCTCAAAGACATAGTTTACACCTCTTCTTTTAGAGTATATCCTACTCCTCGAACTGTATGGATTAAGCGTGAATTATCCCCTTCTTCAAGTTTTTGACGCAGCATACGGATATAGACTTCCAGAACATTTGATTCACCGCTATAATCGAATCCCCAGATTTTCTCCATAATAAGTTCTTTAGAAAGTACCTGACGGGGATTTTCTAAAAAGAGCTTTAAAAGTTCAAATTCCTTTGTAGTTAGAGTTAACCTTCTTTTTCCTCGAAATACTTCCCTGGTAGCAGTATTAAGGGTTAAATCTGCGAATTTAAGTGTATTCTTATCACCTTTCTCTTCTCTCTGGCGGCGTCTCAAGAGTGCCCGTACCCTGGCCAACAGCTCTTCCAGTGCAAAGGGCTTTACCAAATAATCGTCAGCTCCTGCATCGAGTCCCTGGACACGGTCTGTAACTTCATCCTTGGCAGTAAGCATTAGGAAGGGGGTAGTAACATTTTGTTTTCTGAGGCGTTTGCAAACCTCAATACCGTCTATACCGGGCATCAAAATATCCAGAATAACAAGATCCGGTTTAACTTCCAAAGTTTTATTAAAACCCTCGATTCCATCATGTGCAACGTATACTTCATAGCCCTCGTAGGTCAAAATACGATATAAAAAGGTAGTTATTTTTTCATCGTCATCTACCACAAGTATAGTAGCAGGCATAATTACACACTCCCTTTGAGAGGATGTTCGAACACTTACTTCAAAATTTTAACGCTTTTTTATTCTATTTTAAGGTAATTTTAAGGTTTATGCATTATTCTTTTATACAGGAGGTGGAATAATATGAATTTAAATAAAAGAACGCTAACTATTTTACTGGTTGTTGTATTTTTAATAGGAGTTGGGGTTGGGGGATATCTCTTTTATTCCCGCCCATCTATAGCCCAAACAGGTTTAGATGATGGTCAAGATGCCAGTGAAGTAATTTCTCATCCACAGACCGGGGGGCCTATTGACGTAGCTTCTATAGCCAAAAAGGTAAGTCCTGCAGTAGTTAAAATTGAAACTATCAGGACAGTTTCCGCAAGCCAGATGGATCCGTTTTTTAACGATCCCTTCTTCAGGGAATTTTTTGGAGGCAAACAGTTTGAGGTTCCCAGAAAAAGCAGCGGTTTAGGGTCCGGTTTCATTATTTCCAAAGAAGGGTATATCCTGACAAATCAGCATGTTGTTGATAATGCAGAAAAGATTACCGTAACTATGCAGGATAAAGAGGAACCAATAGAAGCTAAAATAATAGGCCAGGATGAGCAACTCGATCTGGCAGTCTTAAAAATTCCCGAAGATAAAGATTTGCCTGTTTTAAAACTGGGAGACTCAGAAAAAGTAAATGTAGGCGATTGGGTAGTAGCAATAGGCAACCCCTACGGGTTGGACCACACAGTGACAGCAGGTGTGATAAGTGCTAAAGGACGTCCTCTAACAATTGACGGTAAAGTGTTTAAGAATCTCCTGCAGACAGATGCTTCCATTAACCCTGGAAACAGTGGAGGACCCCTTTTAAATTTGAAAGGAGAAGTTATAGGTATCAATACTGCAATAAATGCCAGAGCGCAGGGGATAGGATTTGCTATTCCAACAGAAACAGTTAAGGAAGTTTTAGACCAGTTAATTGAAAAGGGAGAGGTAATTCGCCCCTGGTTAGGCGTATATATCCAGGATGTTACCCCGGAATTACAGGAGTACTTTGGCCTATCCGAGCAGAAAGGCGCTGTTATAGCGAGTGTTCAGCCCGGAAGCCCTGCAGAAAAAGCCGGTTTACGACGTGGGGATGTGGTACTTGAATTTAACCGCCAGGAAATTAAAACTTCAGAAGACCTTGTGGAAAAAATTAAAAAGTGCGAAGTGGGACAAAAGGTAGTTCTCCTGGTCTTCAGGGATGGAGTTACCAAATATGTTACTGTTAAAATAGGCAAAAGTTAAAACTGTGGATAACTCTGTGGACAAATGTGGATAACTCAAGTGTTTATGTGGAAAAAAGCTTCCTGACCGCAAGTCCTTACCCCTAAAATACTACTGGGGGTAGGGACTTTTGTCTTATTTTGTAGAATTTTGTTGTGGATAACTGTAAATTACATTTTTCTCTGAGAAAGCGAGCCCTTTCACTAATTGAAAAATAGTAATATTTTTAGAAATATTACTAAAATATTAACTCTTAATAGAGAAAGTTATATTCATATGTTATAATACAACTTGTATCAAAGTAGTTTCGTTTTATATAGATGAGTGTTCGAAAAGCAGCGCTTTTCGAACATCCTTTTGAAGAATATTAGCAAGGGAGAGGGGATAATGGCATTAAAACTGGAACTTGATGTTCAAATGCAGGAAAAGATCGATAATATAGTGCACCGTCATTGGACAAAGCGTGGCGCTGCTATACCAATTCTTCAAAACATTCAAAACGAATTTGGCTATGTGCCTAAGGAGTCATTGCCCAGAGTTACTGAACTAACAGGAATTCCCGCCAGTGATTTATTTAGCATTATTACTTTCTACTCCCAGTTTCGTCTCCAACCCATCGGCGAAAACCTTATTCAGGTTTGCCATGGAACGGCATGCCATTTAGCTGGGGCTGAAGAAATCACTGATGCTTTACTGCGGGCCGCAAACATTAAAGAAGGTAATACCAGCCCTGATGGAAAGTTTACCGTGGAAAAGGTAGCTTGTTTAGGGTGCTGCAGCTTGGCACCTGTTATAAATATTAATGGTGAAACCTTCGGACGTTTAACTCCTGAAAAGGCAACCAAGCTTGTTAAAAGCGGGGATTTTCCCCAAAAAGTAAGGGACGAGCAACCGGAAGGAAAAAGTCAATGTCAATGCCAATGCGGATGTGGGGGTGACTAAAAATGAGTGGCAAAAAAATTGTTAAAGTAGGATTGGCAAGTTGCGGAATTGCAGCCGGTGCTCAAAAAATTTACGACTATTTACAAAATAACCTCAATAAAGATAAGGCAAAACTTTATAAAACCGGTTGTATAGGTATGTGCTTCCATGAACCTCTGGTGGAGGTTAAGGATGAAAAGGGAATATTTTTGTATGGTGACGTAGATGAAAAGAAAATTGAGCAAATAATTACGGAGCATATTGAAGGCGACCGGCCAATTTTGGATTGGGTAGTATACTCTGATACAGAAGCATTGGGAGATAGTGACTATTTGACAAAACAACACCGCATACTTTTAAGAAACAGCGGTGTGATTGATCCCGAGAGTATCGACAGCTACCTTCAAGCAGGAGGATATGAAGGTTTCAAAAAAGCTGTTACAACCATGACTCCTGAAGAAGTTATTGCAGAAGTTGAAAAATCAGGTTTAAGGGGTCGCGGTGGTGCAGGTTTCCCCACTTATCTGAAGTGGAAGTTTACAAGGGAAGCGAATAGCACCCCGAAATATGTGGTCTGTAATGCCGACGAAGGTGACCCCGGAGCTTTTATGGACAGAAGTGTGCTGGAAGGCGATCCCCATAGTCTTTTAGAGGGTATGGCAATAGCAGCTTATGCAATTGGAGCAGATACAGGTTATATTTATATCCGTGCCGAGTATCCTCTGGCAGTTAAGCGTTTAAGAATAGCCATCCGGCAGGCTGAAGAAAAAGGGTACTTAGGGAAAAATATCCAGGGTACCGGCTTTGATTTCAATATAGAAATTCGTGAAGGTGCAGGAGCGTTTGTTTGCGGTGAGGAAACCGCATTAATTGCCAGTATTGAAGGCCAGAGGGGTATGCCGCGTTTCAAGCCTCCTTTCCCTGCACAAAAGGGCCTTTGGCAACAACCCACCTGTATCAATAACGTTGAGACTCTTGCTAACGTAGCAAGGATATTCTCCGATGGCGCCGAAGCTTACAGTAAGTGTGGAACTGAAAAAAGCAAAGGAACCAAAGTTTTTGCACTTGCCGGTAAAGTAAAACGCGGTGGCCTTATCGAAGTACCGATGGGAATCAGTATTAGAGATATTGTCTTTGATATCGGTGGAGGAATTTCGTCCGGTAAACCTTTTAAAGCTGTTCAGACCGGTGGACCTTCAGGTGGATGTATACCTGCCGATATGCAGGACACTTCAGTAGACTACGAATCATTGAAAGAAATTGGCGCCATTATGGGTTCAGGCGGTCTTTTAGTAATGGATGAAGATACCTGTATGGTTGATGTTGCGCGTTTCTTCCTGAGATTTACTACTGAAGAATCATGCGGTAAGTGTACCTTCTGCAGGATTGGAACCAAGCAAATGCTTGATATATTGGATAGAATTTGCCAGGGCGAAGGACAACCTGAAGACATCGACAGGTTGGAAAAGCTGGGTAAAAACATTATCAAGGGATCTCTGTGTGGACTTGGCCAGACTGCTCCAAACCCGGTACTTACAACTATCAAGTATTTCCGGGATGAATATGAAGCTCATGTCCATGAAAAGAGATGTCCCGCCAAGAAGTGTAAGGACCTTATTAGCTATAGAGTTATCGAGGATAACTGTAAGGGATGCGGGCTCTGTAAGAAGCAGTGCCCTGCCGCAGCCATTACAGGTGACAAGAAAGAACCCCATGTTATTGACGAAGAAGCCTGCATCAGGTGCGGTTTATGTATCAGCGCCTGCAAGTTTGATGCAATTGAAGTTGTTTCGGAAGGTAAAACAAATGCTGTAAAAGAGACTGCAGCCAGCGGGGGGAGGGAATAGATATGGAACAAGTGAAGCTGACAATTGACGGTAAAGAAATAGCGGTTGCAAAAGGTACAAAAGTGATAGAAGCAGCTAGAAAAGCAGGTATCGATATCCCAAGCCTGTGTTATGACCCGAGAATTGAACCATTTGGAGCCTGTCGTCTCTGTTTTGTTGAAGTTGAAGGCGCTCCAAAACTTTTAACCGCCTGCTCAACTGAAGTTAGTGACGGCATGGTGGTAACTACCGATACCGAGGCTCTGGCTGAAATCAGAAAGAGCGCCCTGGAACTGCTCCTGTCCAATCACTATGGTGACTGTATAGCTCCTTGCCAACTGGCATGCCCTGCCCAAATTGATATTCAAGGCTTCATTGCCTATATAGCTAACGGCGAATATATTGAAGCTTCAAAGTTAATTAAAGAACAGCTTCCTTTACCGGCCTCCGTAGGGCGAGTTTGTCCTCGTTTCTGTGAAGAGGCATGCCGGAGAAATTTAGTTGATGAGCCTCTGGCTATCTGTACGCTGAAGCGCTATGCAGGAGACCAGGATTTGGCTTCCGACAAACCGTATATACCGGAAGTAAAGCCTGAAACAGGTAAAAAGGTAGCTGTAATCGGTGGCGGACCTGCAGGTCTCACGGCTGCTTACTATCTCCGCCTGGAAGGTCACAAGGTTACAATCTTTGAGGCTGAAGCAAAGCTTGGAGGTATGATGCGCTATGGTATCCCCGAGTATAGACTGCCTAAGAAGATTCTTGATGAGGAAATCCAGCGTATTTTAGATCTTGGTGTTGAAGCAAAATTTGGCATAAAAATGGGCAGAGACTTTACCATAGACAGCTTAAGAAAAGACGGCTTTGATGCTATCTTTATAGGTATCGGCTGCCAGAAAGATACACAGGTGAGGCTGGAAGGAAGAGAAGCTCCCGGCGTATTTTCAGGAATTGAGTTCTTGAGGGAAGTAGCTTACGGCAGAAAAGTAGACCTCGGTGACAGAGTAGTTGTGGTGGGCGGAGGAAATACCGCCATGGATGCTGCAAGAACAGCAGTAAGACTGGGAGTTAAAGAAGTTACCGTAGTTTACAGGAGGACGGAAAAAGAAATGCCTGCTGATCCAAGGGAAGTAAAAGAGGCCAAGGAAGAAGGAGTTATCTTCCGGTTCCTGACCAATCCCAAGAGCATCAAATCCGACTCCCGGGTAAATGCCGTAGAATGTATCAGGATGGAATTAGGCGAACCTGATGAAAGCGGCAGACGTCGTCCTGTTCCAATAGAAAACTCAGAATTTGATATTGCCGCAGATTCAGTGATTCTGGCAATTGGTCAGGGTGTAGATACTGCAAGTTTCGAAGGTAGCGAAGCCCTTGAAACAAATCGCTGGGACTGCGTAGCTACGGATGAAGATACGTTGAGTACCTCTCTTGAAGGCGTATTTGCAGCCGGTGACTGTGTACTTGGTGCAAGTACGGTTGTAGAGGCAGTAGGCCAGGGTAAGATTGCTGCTACTTCAATCAATAAATACCTCAAGGGTGAACCTGTTGTAGCAGATGTGAAGCCTTATAACTGCAGCAAAGGTAAACTTGATGAAATTGACCCTGAAGAGTTCAGTCATATTGAAAAGGCAGAACGTAAACACCAGCCTGCCCTTACGGTAGATGAAAGAAAAGACAACTTCAAGGAGTTTGAGCTTGGCTTTACTGAGGAGTTGGCACAAAAAGAAGCTAACAGATGCTTGTCCTGCGGTTGTCTGAGTGTCTTTGATTGCCGCCTGAGAGAACTGGCAACGAGGTATGGTGTGAAAGACGAGGAGTTAATGAAGATTGATTATAAACACCCGATAATTGATGATCATGACCTTATACAGCGTGATCCTAATAAATGTGTACTTTGCGGTAACTGTATCAGAATATGTAAAGAAGTAAAGGGAATCAGTGCTTTAGGATTTGTTAACAGGGGACTTGAGACAGTTGTCGAGCCGGCTCTCGGATTACCTTTAAAGGAAACCGATTGTGAAGAGGGATGCACAGAGTGTGTATCTGCTTGTCCAACCGGCGCTTTAACTATTAAGGTATCTTTGCCAAAACCCGGGCCGTGGAAAAAGAAATAGAAAAATTATCTTAAATATACAAAAGGTGCCGAGCATCCCGGCACCTTTTTACTTTAATCCGCATAAATATTGATGTCTTCAATAAACTTAAGATAGGCCCAGGTTGCCAAAGAATTCCATGAAATATAGATTAAAAATGGAATAAAAATTTTGCCATAATTCCATTCAAAAATTCCCAGGTTAGAGAGAACATTAGAAAATATTACGCTATAAGATGCTGCCGTTACTGTAAAAATATAATTCCAGGGTGGTTGTTTTGGCAGAAAATAAAAATATATTATGTAATATACAGTCCAGGCAATTAACGGCAAAAAAGGCATTCCTAAAAGAGCCAACGGCCCGTAATTAAGGTATCCCCCTACGTCAAGAAGATGGGTAAACAAAATAATTGCAAAGGCATCCACCACTGCTCCAAAGAGTATACCCCAGAAGGCCAGTCTTCTAATTTCCTTTCTGGGTACGACGAGTATGAGGATTAAAGCTAATAGTCCAGTATATATTAAGTAAATATAATATTTCGGCATTTAAAAAATCACCTCTTTTCTTATGATGCTATATTGAGGTGATTTCTATACTAGTCGTTTTTTGGCAATAATTTTTTTAAGTTCTCCCGGTAGAGCGCAATTAAATGTCCTTCCTGTAAGATGTTTCAGGATGCCTGTGCACTCCCCAAAACTCAAGGAATGGGCATGTAAAAACTGCCGTTTTAACCCGTATTTTTTTCTCAAGTAATCATTCCAGGTACTGTCACCGTATTTGGGATCTCCGGCCAGGGGATGTTTTATACTCTGCAGGTGAGCCCTGATTTGGTGCGGCCTGCCCGTAACCAACTCCATTTCTAACAGCGTATATGCCGGGTATGACTTAATTGCCTTGTATCTTGTTACAATTTCCCTGGCTTTGATTTTTTTAGTACCCTGTGACAGTTGGCTGACAGATACTTTGTTGGTTTGGGGGTCTTTTTGTAGATAACCTCTTATTTCACCCGTACCAGGCAAGGAACCTTTAACCAGTGCCAGGTAAAGCTTTTGGATTTTATCCTTTCTCATCAACTCATTTAAAATTTGCAGGCTCTTGTAGTTTTTGGCAAAGAGAACCATTCCGCTTGTATTCAAATCAAGCCTGTTCACACTGGCGGGGGAAAAAGTAACTTCTTCTCTGGGGTCATACTCTCCTTTATCATATAAATATTTTGCGGCCATATCTACAAGTGTATTGGTATGATGCTTCTGATCAGGGTGCACTATTACTCCCGCAGGTTTATTTACTATCAAAATATTGCTATCCTCATAAATTACGGTAAAGTTTGGAACAATATCCTTATTTACGGTGGTCTTTTTTCCGGTGAGTTCACTTAGGGTGTCTACATTTAACCTGAATTCAACAATATCCCCAATTTGTAACAGGTAATTTTCCCTGGTTTTTTTACCGTTTACCCTGATAATTTTTTTGCGCAGCATTTTAAAGATATTTCCTCGGGAAGAGTTGTGAAGATATTTTTTTAAAAACCGATCACATCTTTGACCTGCTTCGTTTTCACCAATTTTTATTTTATGAAATTCCATAGTATCAACCTATCTAGCATTTTTTATCATAAAACCAGCTATTAGGAGTTTTGTCAAGAGGTTTTTGTTTTCCTCCGGCGAAATAAAAACTAAGTAATGATAGGAGGTATCGTTTATGGATTATAAACTGGCAGTTATCCAGCATAAGGTCGGGTTTGACAAAAAGGAAAACATGGAAAGGGCAGCCAGGGGAATACGGGAAGGAGTGGAAAAGGGGGCACAAATTGTAGTTCTTCCGGAAATGTTTAACTGTCCCTATGCTAATGATTATTTTCCCGAGTATGCTGAAAGCTATCCCCGGGGGGAGACATACCGCTTCTTACAAAGACAGGCTACAGAGCACGGGATTTACCTGGTGGGAGGTTCGGTTCCCGAAAAGGAAGGTGAAAGCTTATATAATACGAGTTTTGTTTTTGGACCGGATGGTTCTTTACTCGGTAGGCACCGTAAAATGCATCTTTTCGATATAAATGTCCCGGGAAAAATTTACTTTAAAGAGTCGGATACACTTTCGCCCGGAGAGAAAATAACATTAATAGATACCGAGTTTGGCAAAATTGGTGTTGCCATCTGTTATGATGTGCGTTTTCCGGAAATGTTCAGAGTAATGGCTCTGAAAGGTGTCAGGCTGGTTGTAATACCTGGCGCATTTAATATGACCACGGGACCTGCCCACTGGGAGTTATTATTAAGGGCAAGGGCTGTCGATAATCAAATCTATGTTGCGGCAGCATCACCCAGTAGAGATACTGCAGGAGTATATACCGCCTGGGGACATTCAATGATTGTAGACCCCTGGGGTGAAGTAGTGGTGGAGGCAGGCAGTGGTGAAGAAGTTCTGGTTGCTGACATTGAATCTGCACAGATAGAAAGAGTACGCCAGCGATTGCCGGTGTATAAACATTTAAAACAGGAGTTGTATAAGTAAGAGTACTCACCTACCCCATTCTTTAAAAAGAGTGGGGTGGTTTTTGACAAAATATTGTGATTGCCATCACAGTAAATATCCCACACACGATTTATAATATAACCAACAAATGATACAGAAAGGGGAATAATACAATGGTTGTCAGAAAGATTATTCAAATTGATGAAGATAAATGTAACGGCTGCGGACTATGCGTTCCCGCGTGCCATGAAGGTGCGCTTCAAATTGTAGATGGCAAAGCAAAACTTGTATCTGACAAATACTGTGATGGTCTAGGTGATTGTTTGGGAGAATGTCCTCAGGACGCTATTAAAATTGTTGAAAGAGAAGCAGATGAATATGATGATAAAGCAGTACAGGAAAGACTTGCAAAACTGAACAAGGAAAAAGAAGAGGGGGATTCCTGCCATACTGGAGGTTGTCCGGGAAGCAGGATGATGAGTTTTGTAGAAGAGCCAGAACAAGGCGAGGCTGCAAAAACAGATAATATCCGCTTAAAATCACAGCTCAGACAGTGGCCCGTACAGATTACGCTTGTACCGCCGGATGCTCCGTATTTTGAAGATGCCAGTCTTCTTGTCTGTGCAGATTGCGTACCATTTGCATACCCAAACCTGCATAACGATTTCATGAAAGACAGAGTAGTACTCGTAGGTTGTCCAAAACTGGATAATGCTGAACATTATCTTGAGAAGTTTGCAGAAATTTTTAGATTAAATAATATCAAAGATATCACACTTACCAGAATGGAAGTTCCCTGCTGTGGTGGAATGAGAATTATTTTAGAAAAAGCACTGCAAATAGCAGGCAAGGATATTCCAATAAATGATGTGGTAGTTGGGATTAAAGGAGATTTAAAATAAAATGTAACTTCCTGATATTCAAATAGCCTTCTGAAATTGCCTCTCTGACTTAGTGTCAGGGAGGCATTTTTCTATTTCAAGAGGTTGTTCGAAAAGTCCGCGCGAAATCCACTTCGAATTTCGGCGTTGGCTTGTCTCCTGCGCTGCTCACCCGGCACTTAACCAGACAATTTGCCTTCTTCTCGTGTCTTTCGTGCTCCTTTTCGAACACGCACTTCAAAAATCATATTTTCGCTCGAGAGAGAATTTTTTTGAAGGCTGAGAAAATAAAATACGCGGATACTGATAAGATGATAATAGCTGCACCTGAAGGTATATTAAGCTTATAAGAAAAAAGTAATCCCAGCAGGCAAAAAAGAATTCCCAGTAAGATTGATAATGCCATGAGGTGTTTAAGATTATAGGTAAATTGTTTTGCTATTGATGTAGGGGCAGTTAATAGGGCAATAATCAAAATGATGCCTACGACTCTAATTAAAATAACAACTGTCAGAGCAATCAGTATGAAAAGTATATAATCAAGTAGTGTGGTTGGAATGCCGAGAACAGCAGTAAATTCTTCATCAAATAAAAATGCCTTAAACAGGTTGAAGAAAGATAGTATTACAGAGATTATTATCACATCAAGAACTACAATAATATATAAATCAATTTTTGAAACAGTCAGGATATCTCCAAATAGATAAGAAGTCATATCAGGTGGATAGCCCGGTGTAAATGCGACAAAAAGAATTCCTACAGCCATTCCAAAGGACCAAAACAAGCCTATTAAAATATCAGAATTTGTAGTAGTTTTTCTTTGAATGGTCGGAATGCCTAATGCAGCAAGTACAGAAAAAATTAAGCCACCAATGATAGGCTCTATGTTAAAATAGTACCCCATTCCTATTCCGCCAAATGCCGTATGTGCTATCCCGCCGCTTATCATTACCATTTTCTTTTCCATGATAATTGTCCCAATAATTCCACATGCAATGCTTGCCAGAATCGCGCTGAATACGGCGTTTTGTAAAAAGTTATACTTGAAAATAGCCTCAAGCATAATTTCCCTCCTCATGCTCTTGCAAAACCCTGTGCGGGACACCATGAGCAATTAAGTCCACGGGGCAACCATAGATTTTTGAAACAAGAGTACTGTTTAACTCCGGTTCTCCGTGGTAATATAATTTAGTATTTAAGCAAGCAATGCTTTTAACATATGAAGATACTGCTCCCATGTCGTGGGTTACCAGAATAATTGTCATATATTTATTTAACTCGCTTAAAATGGAATAAATTTGTGTCCTGGATTTGGAGTCAAGGCTTGCAGTTGGTTCATCCAGCAAAATTATTTTAGGTTCCAGGGCTAAGGCCCTTGCAATCAAAACCCTTTGTAATTGGCCTGCAGACAGCCGGCCTATCTGCCTGTCTCTTAAATCATAAATATTTAACCGGTTGAGTAACTCTCTAACAGCCTCTTTGTCTTGCAGGGTATAGCGGCGAAAGAGGCAGTTTTTTTTGCGCAACCTTCCCGTTAAGACAACATCCCATACGTTAATGGGAAAACTTTTAGCAAACTTGGAAGCCTGAGGAACGTAGCCAATGAGCCCGCCTACTTTATGGGGTGGGCTGCCAAAAACGCGGATACTGCCGGTTGCGGGCTTTAGGAGCCCTAAAATAGTCTTCAATAAGGTACTCTTTCCGCCGCCGTTTGGCCCTAAAATACCAAGAAAATCTTTGTCTTTAATTGTTAAATTAATATCAGACAGCGCTATAACATGGTCGTAATATACACTTACATTTTCAATTTCCACTACATTTTCCATCTAACCACCTCAGTTTAAAACATTAGAAAAGAGTTCTGCTATCTTTTCCAGATTGTCTATATAATTTGGTGCAAGGGGCGCAACCTGCAGAGTTTTACCTCCTATTTCTTCAGCTATGGTCTGTGCTTGTTTGCTGTCAATTTCCGCCTGGTAAAAGATTACTTTAATATTTTTTTGCTTTGCCAGATCTATGACTTCTTGCATATGTTCTATGGTAGCTTCTTTGCCGTGCTTTTCTATAGCTACCATTTTTAGTCCGTAATCGTCAGCAAAGTATCCAAAGACGGGATGGTAAACTAAGAAAGTTTTATTGGTTACCCCCGATAAAACTGTTTTTATTTTCCGGTCTACTTGAGAGAGCAGTTCCTGATAGCTTTGGGCATTTTTTTGATATGTATCTTTATTGCCGGGATCTATTTCAGAAAGCCTATCGGCAATTACCTGAACCATTACCTGTACTCTCTTGGGAGAAAGCCAGATATGAGGGTCTCTACCGCTATGATGATGGTCCTCTACCTGTTCCCTGTGGTGATCATCAGCAGGTTCATCTTGCTCTTCAGCGGAGTCGAAGTACCTTTCAGGATATACCTCAGCTACATGCCGTGCTAAATCTACGACCTTTAAGTTTTTATTAAAATCCGCAAGCTTTGGCAAAATATTTGCCTTCTCTGTTGGAACCCCTATGGAGAAATATAAGGAGGCTTCACTGAGCTGTGTCAGTTCCCGGGGAGAAGGGGCATAATTAGTAGGGCTGTTTCCCGGTGGAATCATAGTTACCACATCAACTAAGTCACCGGCTACAGCCTTTACAAAGGTAGCCTGGGGAACAATTGAAACGGCAACTGCCGGTTTTTTATCATTTGCTTCAGTGGTTGCAGGCCTGGATTTGTCAGCAGCAGTACTTCCGGTAGAGCAACCGCTAAAAAGTATGGTTAGGACACAAATTAAAAATATAATGTGGATTTTATTTAATAAATTTTTCATAACCATACCTCCAGTTTTTGTTCCAGTAACTAGTGACGCAAGACTTTTTTCACTAACGACAACGAGAACAGTATCCATATATTTTAAAACTATGGGTTGCAATTTCAAAATTGTGTTCATTAACTGCTTCCTCTACTTTATGTTGTAAAGGGCACATTTCTAGTTCTATTGCTTTGCCGCACCCCAAACAAACTAAATGGTGATGATGTTTTCCGGCTAACTCATAACGATTGCAACCGTCTTTAAAATCCAGTTCCCTTACCAGACCCAAATCATTTAAAATATTGAGGTTTCTGTAAACTGTTCCAAAGGAGACATTAGGCTGTTTCTTTTTTACTTCATTAAAAATTTCGTCGGCGCTTTTGTGGCTGCCATTCTCTAAAATTTCTATTATCAGCCTTCTCTGAGGAGTAATCTTACACCCCTTATCCTTCATGATTTCCAGTAGATGTTTTGCCACCATATAAATATGCCTCCTACATAAGAAATATTCCTATTTGAAAATAAACATAGCATACAAAAAGTAATTTTTCAACAAAAAGATCACAACCAATGAAAAAAAGCGGCAGCTACTTTGTGATAAAGTAAGTTCCAATCAGTAACAAAACAACTCCTGATAATTTATACAAAAGTAATTCTTTTTGCTTTGAAATAAATAAGTCAATTACTAAGCCGCTTATGATTTACTCCTCCAATAAGCCATTGGGGGCTGACATAAATAATCTTAGTATATTGATTGAGACTTCCTCTTACCAGGTTTGCGGTCAAAATAACAATAACCCCGGTAATCAAACTATGGAGAGTTGCAATTTTCGGGGTTACGATACTTCCTAATTTAGCATTAACAGTAGCCTCTAATGTTGTAAAAATTCCAGCCAGAATGGCAAATAAAAATGGCGTTAATTCTTTCATGTAACTACTCCTCCCCTACTTTTCTCCCTCTAAACGTATATATTCTAAATGCTTTTGGCATATTCCCTTCACTATGCGGAGGTTCTGGCAATAAAGTCATGACATTCTGGTCTGAACAGGCCAAGATATGCATGGCTTTATAATTTGTGAAAAAAATTATAAAGTAACGATCAATTAAGGAGGAACTTTGAAAGATATGTAGAATTATAAAATTAAAAGAAAACAACATGTCACGAAGGCATGTGCCATTTTAACTTTTCCTAAAAATAATATATCTGCGCAGTAAGGCCATGAAGGTCTGGCTCATTAAGGGCCATACTTTTCATGGCCTATTTTATTTCATGGAGGTATGTGCAAATGTTTCAAGGAAAAAAAGTAATTTATCTTTTGCTTTTCGGTCTATTAATGGTTTTTATACTTGCTGGCTGTGGTGCAAAAACAGAAAATGAGAAAGATATGAACAGCGCTGCAGTCACCTATACAATTGCTGATGCAACAGGGGACTGGGGATTTCCCGCTCCCTATACCCACTATTTAAGGGGACCGGGCTATGTCAGAATGAGTTTTATTTTTGATACCCTGGTCTGGAAGGATCAAGAAGGATTCACGGAGGCACTGGCTGACAAGTGGGAGTACCTGGAAGAAGAAAATGCCTTTTTATTTAACCTCAGGAAGGATGTGACCTGGCATGACGGGGAAAAATTTACTGCCGATGATGTAGTGTTTACTTTCCAGTATACAAGGGAAAACCCGTATCCGTGGAGTGATACGACAATTGTCAAAAATGTAGAAGCACTTGATGAGTATACGGTCAAAGTCTACCTGGAAAAACCATATGCCCCGTTTTTAGCAAATGTTGCCGGGACACTTCCCATTATCCCGCGCCATATCTATGAAAACATTGAAAACCCCAGGGATTGTAAAGATATGAAGGCAGCTACGGGGACAGGCCCATTTAAGCTGGTTGACTATAACAAGGAGCACGGAACATATCTTTATGAGGCAAATCCGGATTATTATCTTGGCAAACCTCAGGTAGATAAAATCCGCTTTATAAAAGTGGGAAAACAGATGATACCTTCAGCTTTGCTGGAAGGCACTGTAAATGCCGGCGATATTCCCGCTGAAATGATTGCTAAATTTACAGGTAAAGAATTTATTGTCTTAACTTCCGATCATAGCTGGAATGCAAAACTGATGTTTAACCACCAGGAAGAACCTTTTTCAGACAAGAAATTCAGGCAGGCTATAGCATATGCCATTAACAGGGGAAAGCTTGTGGAAATAGCCCAGAGGGGCCATGCCCTGCAGGGAAGTCCGGGGATCTTTGCACCTGACAATCCCTGGTATTCACCGGAGATAAATAACTATTCATTTAGTCCGGAAAAGGGCAGAAAGCTCCTTGAGGAACTGGGTTATGAGTGGAAAGATGGAGTTCTTTATAAAGATGGCAGGGCGCTTCAAATTGAACTATTGATTAAGTCCAGATTTGCAAGGGATGCGGAGCTTATTAAGGCAGATCTCGAGGATATAGGGATAAAGGTTGAACTTCGCAGCCTTGAGGATAAAACTGTTGATTCAAAAATAGAGGATTGGGATTTCCAGATGGCAATCAGCGGTCACGGAGGCCTGGGAGGAGACCCCCAGAATCTTAATAAGTTTATTCTGGGTAAAGGCTTCAACAGTGCCAGGTATTTTGAAAATGAAGAACTTACCGGACTCTTAAAGAAACAGCTGTCTGTAATGGACAGTGCTGAACGCAAAAAAATTGTAGCCCGTATTCAGAAAATGTACTCTGAAGAGCTCCCTACCCTTACCCTTTATTACCCTGACTGGCAGTGGGCGCATGACGGGAAAGTGGATTTATATTATACGCCCGGTGGAATGGCATTGGGGATTCCGATACCGTTAAATAAGCTGTCTTTTGTCAAACCTTAAGCAATTAGAGCATATGGTAATACTTTTGGGTAATAGTTAGGGTGAGGAACGTGAAAAAGAAAGCGCTTGATTACCTGCTAGCATTTATAATTATTATCAGCTTGAATTTTCTCCTTCCCCGTTTGCTGCCGGGGGACCCTCTGGCAGCCATCTACGGGGAGGAGGCTCTCATTGCCATGACTTCCGAACTGGAGGCAGAGTTAATCGAACGCTTTGGCCTGGATAAATCTCTGCCCGAGCAGTTTATTATATATTTATCTTCACTTCTTAAAGCCGATCTCGGGTATTCATATTATTATGAAACATCTGTTACGAAACTTATCCTGGGAGCCCTGCCCTGGACCCTGCTGCTTGTAGGTTTGGGACTTGTCCTGTCAACTCTTTTGGGATTTATTTTGGGCCTGGAATCGGGTTGGAACCGTGGTAGATGGCAGGATAAGGGGATACTAACAGGTCTAATGCTTCTTAACGGATTTCCGGATTTTTTCATAGGGATACTTCTTCTTTTGGTATTTGCAGTATCTTTGGGTATTTTCCCTTTATCGGGGGCACTTACTCCTTATACAGGGCTATCGGGGTTTGCCCTTGTGAGGGACATCTTATGGCACCTGTCACTTCCTTTAGCTGCCGTAGTGCTCTCGGAAATAACAGCC
The DNA here is from genome assembly GCA_020063565.1 of Clostridiales bacterium. Classification (GTDB taxonomy): domain Bacteria; phylum Bacillota; class DSM-16504; order Desulfitibacterales; family JAICDB01; genus JAICDB01. The sequence goes on from JAICDB010000009.1 coordinate 109,778, forward strand.
TCTTACCTCCTTACAAGGACGACAGTAATAACAATTTTAGGTGAGCCATTCATACTCACTGCCAGGGCAAAGGGACTCAAAGACACTGCCATCAGGTACAGGCATGTGGGCAAAAATTCCCTTTTACCCATACTCACAAGGACCGGAATCAGGGTAGGCAGGATCTTTGCAGGAGCAATATTTATTGAAATTGTTTTTGCTTATCCGGGACTGGGTGTGCTTATTTTTAACTCTCTAATGGCCAGAGATTACCCTGTCCTGCAGGGAATCTTTTTACTGGTTGCGATAGGGGTCCTGGCAACCAATTTTATTGTGGACCTCTTGTACAAAAAAATTGATCCCAGGGTGGTATAAATGCATGTAGACTATTTTAATTGTGTGAAAAAGAATAATATGGGTAGAATGGGCTTGATATTACTCGTTATAATATCTACCATTGCCATATTTGCGCCGCTTTTAACCTTTTACCACCCTGCAGAGACCTCGCCCAACACATTACAGTTCCCTTCAGCAAAGCACCCGCTGGGTACCAATGATATCGGCCAGGATATCTTAAGCAGGGTGCTATATGGTGCGAGAACCACCCTTGTAGTTGCCTTCCTGGTGGGGATAACTTCAACGCTACTCAGCGCCTTTCTGGGAGGGACCGCAGCGCTTTTTGGCGGTCTCTATGAAAGAATTGTCATGAGGATTGCAGATGTTTTTTTAACACTGCCCAGTATCTTGGTAATTATTTTAATAACTTCCTATGTCAGGCCGGGTTTGTTAATGCTTGTAATAGTTATTTCTGCCTTCAGCTGGCAGGGAGGCGCTCGGGTTATCAGGGCCCAAACCCTTTCTCTTAAAAATAAAGCGCATATTGCGGCGGCTAGAACCTTTGGTGCAGGTAACCTCTATATTTTAAGAAAACATATACTTCCCGATTTAGGCCCCCTTATGGTAGCAGGTTTTGTACAGCATGCCCGCAGGGCGGTTTTTATGGAAGCAGGTCTGGCCTTTTTGGGAATTTGTGATCCAACTACAGTCAGCTGGGGAATTATGCTTAACAGGGCTCTGGAATTTGCATATTTAAATGTCTGGTACTGGTTACTACCTCCCGGGTTAGCACTTTCCCTTACGGTCTTATCTTTCACGTTTTTAGGTTATGCGCTGGAGGAAACAGTGAATCCAAGATTGAGGGTGAAGGAAAATGCTTAAGATAAATGATTTAAAAGTCTGCTATGGTAACTACCGGATATTAAAGGGTATAGATTTAGAAATACGGCAAGGTGAGGTACTGTCCATAGTTGGTGAGTCGGGAACCGGAAAGACTACACTTGCCCTTACCCTCCTGGGATTATGCCAGGGCAAGGTTGAGGGAAAAGTTACCTTGGAAGATGAAAATATCCTTACACTTTCGGAAGATGAAAAAAGAACGCTGCGCTGGAATAAGATAAGTATTGTTTTTCAGGACGTGGCAAGGGCCCTCAACCCGCTCATGACAGCCGGTGAGCAAATTATGGAGCCAATGCTTGAGAATAAGCTGTACAGCCTTGAAAAAGCAAAAGCCCGTGTCTTAACTCTCTTAAAGGAAGTGGGGTTATCTCAAGGTTGTGCTGACCTTTACCCTCACCAGCTGAGCGGAGGGGAAAAACAGCGGGTCTTAATTGCAATGGCTCTGGCAAATAACCCGGAGGTTATAATACTTGATGAACCTACTTCCGCACTGGATGCAATTACCAGGGTGGAAATACTCAAATTGCTTAAAAAGATAGCTGCCGGGCGGACTGTGATTGTAGTTACCCATGACCTTTCAGTTGCGGCAAAACTGTCCCAAAAAATGGCCGTCCTGTATTCCGGTAGGATTGTAGAACTCGGGGAGACAAAAAAATTGCTTCAGAATCCGAAACATCCTTATACCAGAGGGTTACTCCGTTCTTTTCCCAACATGACTACAACCAAGGATTTGCAGGGTATCCCCGGCAGGCAGGAAAATGTTTTGGAGGGTTGTACCTTTCACCCCAGGTGTACCCAGAAAATATCCCGTTGTGAACAGGAAGTGCCGGAATTGGAACAACAAGCTGATAGAAAAATTGCCTGTCACAGGGGCGGCATAGTTACACTTTTGGAAACAAGGGATTTGGTGAAAAAGTATAACCGGGTTAAAGCGCTGGATAAGGTAAGTATAGAGCTGGTTGAAGGTGAAACTCTGGCAGTGGTGGGGCAAAGCGGCTCCGGAAAGACAACACTTGCCAAATGTTTAATGGGTCTGGAAGATTCGGAGTCAGGTGAAATTTTTTTTAATGGAAGTAAGCTGGTGAATAGAAAGAAGGAATTCTACAAACAGGTGCAAATGATCTTTCAAACCCCCCAGGAGTGCATAAGCCACCGCTTGAATGTGCTGGATGCGGTAATTGAACCTTTAAATATTCAGGGAATTGGTTCCCGGGAAGAAAGAAAAGAGATGGCGAAAAAAGCGCTGCAGGAAGTACAGTTGGCTGTTGACGATAGCTTTTTAAAAAGATATGCACACTACTTGAGCGGTGGTGAAATTCAAAGGGTGGCAATAGCCAGGGCTCTGGTAATTAACCCTAAATTGATTATTGCTGATGAGCCCACATCTGCCCTGGATGCCAGCGTCCAGGCAAAAATAATCAGGCTACTTTTAGACATCCAGGAAAAAAGAGGCTTAACAATGTTGTTTATAACTCATGATATTGCACTGGCCAGAAAAATAAGCGACAGGGTGGCGGTAATGCTCTCCGGCCGGATAGTAGAAGAGGGACCCACGTGTGAAGTCTTTTCATCGCCACAGCATCCTTATACCAGAGATTTATTAAGGGCGGCACCTGAGTTGTCATCTCATTACTCACAGGAAACAAAAACCCTGCAATACTGCCAGGTGCTAAAATTACAGGAAAGGAGCGGTTACTAGAAATGAAACTCAAACAAATAGGCATCATCCATTCACCATATAAAGAAAAATCAGCTGCACCTCCGCAAGGGCGTATGAAGGAAGATACATTTGAAATTGAAATACTTTCTCAATTTGCAGATGGTTTAAAGGATATAGAGACTGCTACGCATTTGATAATACTTTACTGGCTGGACAGGGCGGAGAGAGATAAGCTAATTGCCAACACGCCATGGGATGACGAACCCCACGGGGTCTTTGCAACACGTTCCCCCGCACGCCCCAACCCCATCGCATTTGATATAGTTGATTTAGTGAAGAGAGAAGGAAATAAATTATACGTAAAGGGTATGGATGCTTTGGATCAGAGCCCGCTTCTTGATATTAAGCCGTATAATTCCCGAACCGATGCAATACCGGATGCCAAACTCGGGTGGTTTGAGAAGGCAGTAACAGAAAGAAATAAATAGTTTAAGGGAAGCTTTTTTGAATAATCCCATCTGTTATAATACTTGTAAAAGTATGAACGGACGGGATTTTTCATGGTTAAACCTCCTCAATTTTCATTTCCTTACTTCCTATTTTCATAGTTAACTTCTTGTCGTTCAGATAACAAATCACTTCTTGTGTGGCACTTATCCACTCAACTCTACCGCCAAAGGCTTCCACAAATGCTCTAACTGGCAGGAATGTTCTGCCGTCTTTGGTAAAGGGTGCTACGTCACTATAAATGACTTTTTCCTTTGGTTTAAAAGGTATTTCTAAATACTCACAGATCCCTTTGGCATGGGCTTCTCCGAGTTTTTTCTGATTTTCCGGTATGGATAGCCATTTTTCTTCTCTAGGATTCGTTAAAAAACCATTCTCCGATAAAATGGCGGGCATTTTTGTTTCACGTACCATGTGGAAATTTGCTTCTCTTACTCCCCCGTCAGGCCAACCGGTTACTTTCACTAACTCCCTTTGTGTTAAGGTAGCTGCTATTTCAGCATTATAACCTTTTTCAATAACATAAGTGGAAATATAATCTGCGTTTTCGCTTGAAGAAGCGTTACAGTGAATTGACACTGCTAAATCAACTTCTTCAGCATTAAAAAGATTACTTCTTTCGAATAGTGTCAAGAATTTATCTGTAGTGCGAGTTATTATTACTTCTACTCCACAACGTTCCAATGCTTCCTTGCAAAAAAGAGCTATTCCCAAATTTACATCCTTTTCTAGAGCGCCTATTCCTCTAGCACCAGGGTCGTGTCCTCCATGACCGGGATCAATACCAACCTTTGGCATTTTTCTACCTCCTACTTTACTTTAAAACCATTCTTTAATTTTTTTCCTCTTCTTATATATATTCCTGCCATTCTTCCTTTGTTATTAATGGAGGCTACAACTGACAATACAATTTACTATCTTTAATAGTTTATGTTTAAAAAGCAACGGCTGCTATGATAAGTTGTGGATATTTATGGATGCCTGTAATAGTGATATAATTGAAGAATAATAGATATTCTTAGTAAATCTGGGAACTTTTGAGCGCTTTAGTACGTCTTTCTAGTATAGATGTTTTTGTGAAAGGGGGAGAAAGTTGCCGCTTCTAGAGCTAAAGGATGTAACACGCCAGTATAAAACGGGCCAGGTAAAGGTTGATGCCCTAAAGGGTGTCAGCTTGAGTGTAGAAGAAGGGGATTTTGTGTCCATCATGGGACCTTCCGGTTCAGGGAAATCAACACTTTTAAATATTATCGGCTGCCTTGACCGCCCTTCAACAGGTACATATATATTGGCCGGCCAGCACGTTGAGAAATTAAGTGACAGCCGTTTAGCAGATATTCGCAACCAGTTTTTAGGATTTGTTTTTCAAAGCTTTCACCTGCTACCGGACCTGGATGCCCAGGCTAATGTGGAACTGCCTTTAATTTACAGGGGGATGGGAAGTAAAGAAAGAAGAAAGCGTTCAGCAAAAGCGCTTGAATCCGTAGGCCTTGGAGAAAGGCTTCGCCATAAGCCTTCGCAGCTTTCAGGCGGTGAACAGCAGCGGGTTGCAATTGCCAGGGCGCTGGTTGGTGAGCCGAAAATTATTTTGGCGGATGAGCCTACAGGTGCCCTTGATTCACGTTCCGGACATACCATAATGAGTATTTTTCAGCGTCTCAACAGGGAAGAGGGGCTAACAATCGTCCAGGTCACCCATGAAGAAAATATCGCCCGGCACGGCTACCGGGTTATTCACCTTCTCGATGGAGAACTGGAACGTGAAGAGGTTTTGGAAGAACCGATTGATGCTTTAGGGAAAAATGTTAATGTGTCCTAGGGGGGTAAAGATATATGATGCAGCGAGTTCTTATGATTGTACTTATTGTAGTTGTTGTTCTGGGTGGGGGGTATTATGCTTACCAGCAGCTTGTGCCGCCGCCCCAGGAAGAGACTCAAGGTCCCGTCTATGCTACAAAACCTGTGGTCCGCGGCGATATCCAGGTGGGAGTTGAGGTGACAGGTACGCTCAATCCTTCCAGGGGAGGCTCCTTGCGTACTCCCGGCAGCTACGACCACAGAATGAACACTTCCTACAATTTTAACTTTATAATTGATGAGATTCTGGCAGAGGAAGGGGACGAAGTTAAAAAAGGACAGGTTGTCATGAGACTGATCTCCCCTGAACTGGAAACAAAAATTGAAACCCTGGAGGATCAACTGGAAGCCGATAAGGAAGCGTTGGCCGATAAAATGAATGTCAGCGTGGATAGGCTCAATACGGTGAATCCCGCCAGGGGGATTAATCTGACGGCTCCTATTTCGGGCCGGGTCATGGGTTTAAATGTCAAGGAAGGCCAGGAATTGCAAGCAGGGGATATTATCGCCAGAATTGTGAACGACTCCCGCTTTCGTTTAGTTGCCAAACTGTCCAAAGCTGAATTTCAACATGTTGAGGTCGGCCAGCGGGTAGCTTTGAGATTTTCCACTTATAACGGTTTTGTAGAAGGCAAGGTGGTGGAAATTAATCCCGATCCCGTTCCGGAGCCGGTCTCTGCTTTGCGAGGCGATTCATCCGTGGGAAGTTCGGAAGAAGAACAGTACCAGTTTGTGCACTGGGTGACGATAGAAGGCGATAACCCGGGTTTAATTCGCCCTGGTATGGAAGTCAATGTTGGACTGGTAGACAAGTCTTACACAGGTGAAATCAAACAGACGATGGATTTTGGCAAGATCAGGTGGATAGGCTATCCTTCCAAAGTTGAAAGTTATGTTGATGAGGAAAAGGTTTTGAGTACTGCGGAAGCGATTGCTACTGAAGTACATGTTAAGGAAATGCAACAGGTCAAAAAGGGTGAACCCCTGGTTTCACTCTCCGGTGAAGATGCTCGAGAACAGATTGAAGCAGAGCTTGAAGAAATACGAGAAAAGGAAGAGGATTTAAGACAGCTGCGCTCCCTCTTTGATCAGATGGAAATTGAATCACCCATAGACGGAGTGGTAGCAAATATCAGGGGAGAAGTTGGAGAGTCAGTACCGATGGGCGACTGGCTCGGTCACATCTATAATACGGGAGATATGCGGATGGGAGTGCGTGTCGATGATGTAGACGTACTTTTAATCAGGCAGGATGCACCTGTTGAAATTACACTTGATGCAGTCCCCGGCAAAACCTTTGAAGGAAAAGTGGAGCATGTTTCCACAATGGGAGAGGACCGGGACGGAGTCACCCGTTTCTATGTGGATATCAGTGTCAAGGGAGGACCTGAATTGAGGCCCGGCATGCAGGCAAAGGGCTATATTAATGCTGGAAGTGCTGAAAACGTCTTACTGGTTCCGCTGGAGGCTATTTTTGAAGAGGACGGCAAGCCTAAAGTTGAAGTATTGCAGGAGGACGGTTCCGTTAAAGTAGTCCCCGTTAAACTTGGTTTGATGAATGACCGTGTAGCGGAGGTGAAAAGCGGACTTCAGGAAGGAGACCAGGTGGTTGTCGGCAGTTCGGCCGATATTCTGCCCAGCCAGCGTATCCAGTCTCAAGATTCCCTCCTCCCGGATACGCCTGATGATGGCGGTGGAGAAGACAACGGCAGCGGATCTGAGTGAGTCAAGGGGACGTTTATTTTAACTCATTCTGCAGCAGCTATCCTTTCAAAGTGAGGTGGTTAATAATGCTTAAATGGATACGTTCCTTGTGGGTCCGCTTTTGGTTCAGCGCTCAGATGGCCTGGCACGGGGTTTTGGCTAACCCCTTGCGTTCGGCGCTTACCATACTGGGTGTGGCAATTGGCGTCGCTTCGGTGGTCAGTCTGATGTGCATCGGAGAAGGGGCGCGCCAGGCAGTAGTCAGGCAGTTTAAAAGTCTGGGTTCCAATGTAATTGTAGTGAAGGCAATGGAAGAAAGTGTGGAGTTTGAACCGGGGTTAAGTGAAGATCTGGTGGAGCGTGTAGAAGGGCTGGAAATGGCGACACCCGTTGTTCACGGCAAAGCCCTCATGCGCTGGCGCCGTTCGAGGGGAAATGCAGAGCTTATAGGCGTTAACAGCCGGTTTCCAGAAATACGTGACCACGCAGTGATTTCAGGTCATTTCTTTACAAAATGGCATGTGGAGCAGCGCTCGCCCGTTGCAGTGCTAGGCTATGAACTGGCGGCAGGACTTTTAGGGGGGCGCAGTCCGGTGGGACGAACATTTACCCTTGACGGCAGCACTTTTCGGATTGTGGGGGTTTTAGAGCCAAAGGGTAAAGGTAATGCCGAAGGAATAGACTATAAAATACTTATTCCTTATACTACAGCGCAAAAAATAGTTGAGAAGAGGACAGTGGAGGAGATCTGGGGCAAGGCGGGTTCTCCGCGGGAAGCAGACCTGGCTGTTGTTCAGATGGGAAGAATTTTTCGCCGCAAGCTAGGTATGGATCAAAAGGCGCCTACGCCTGTTGTGCCTGGTAACAATGAGGGAGAAGCGGGCGGTGCGCCGGCTAAACCGATGCCTGCTATGGAAAAATCGCCTGATATGCCTGCACCTGATAAAAATGAAATACCCGGACTTGGCGGCAAGGACTTGATTACTATAACTAACCTCAATCAATTAGTAGAGGAAGCGGATAAGGCAAATAGAGTAATGACACTCCTTTTAGGAGGAATTGCAGCCGTTTCACTCCTTGTTGGCGGCCTGGGCATTATGAATATTATGCTTGTGGCTGTAAGTGAAAGAACTAAAGAAATAGGAGTGCGCAGGGCCCTCGGGGCCAAGCAGGGAGATTTGCTTGTGCAGTTTATGCTGGAAGCAATCTATTTGAGCGGAATTGGCGCAATTGCGGGAGTGGCTGCCGGAATCTGGGGAGTGAACTTCTTTGCCCGCTACGGCTTTGAAACTGCAATCAGCTTCCAGTCTATCCAGGTTTCCACCATGGTGGCATTCGGAGCAGGACTCCTCTTTGGAGTTTACCCGGCCATCTCAGCTTCCTCGGTGCCTCCCGTTGAGGCATTACGAAGGTAAATACCCGAATTTTTTCGGGTATTTTTTTGTTATTTAGGAAAGTATGGTAGAGGATTCTGTGGATAACTTGGAGAATTGGTAATATTATGAAACGAGATGCTACTACTCAAATAAAAGTTAAAAAAATAAGTTCTTCTTGCTTGCTCTTGCAAAAAAATAATTGTATCGAAAAAGGAGTTAGTCTCCTTTGCACTAAAAATTATTGATATGGTAATTTTATAATAGTAAAATAATAATAGTAGTTAAAAGGTGGTGTAAGGAATGGATAGGGAAACAAAAGAGATGTTTGAGGTTATTTTAAGTAAGCTTAATAGAGTGGAAAGTAGGCAAGATGAAATTTATGAAATAGTGAAGGCTATACAACATAGTAATGAGGTACATAAAGCAGAATTGGATCACCTCAAAATAAGGGTATCCCAAGGTGAAGGCAATTTTTCACGAATTAAGGCAGCAATAAAATAAGCGGATTGGAACCCTGTTTGTAAAGGCAAGCCGGGGACGGTTCTTGTTCCTATTGACAAATTAAACTGTCATGGTTTAAAAAAACTAAAATAAAACCTTATAAAGGAGAAAGTGAACTATGGACAGGAAGGAATTTTACATTCTTTGTTGAAGTTTAAATATATAACCGCATACTACGAAAGTATGCAGCTATTTATTTGAATGGATGGACATTAAATCTTAATATCGCTAATAATAAAGCCATGAAGGTTGTGAACTATCGTTAGGCTCTACCATCATGGTTTTTTTATTACCACCTGGCTAAGAAAAAATTAAAGGAGCGTGATATCATGTGCAGACAATTAACCCCCTGGGAAGAGGCTGTACAATTTCACGGGCATGCCTGTCCCGGGCTGGCAATGGGCGTCAGGGCCAGTCAAATCGCTTTGGAAAAACTGGGTGTAGAGAGGGCTGAAGATGAAGAACTGATAGCAATTGCTGAAACTGACGGCTGCGGTGTAGACGGTGTACAGGTCATAACTGCCTGTACACTGGGTAAAGGAAACCTCTTTTTAAAGGATTACGGAAAGCAGGTCTATACAATTGCCAGCAGGAAAACAGGTCAAGGCGTAAGGGTGTATTTTAAGCCGTTTGATTTCTCCGCTGCAGAGAAGGATTTGCGCAAAAAGGTTTTTGCAGGAGAAGCCACTCCCGAAGAACAGAAGGAATTTAAGAAGATGCAGGAAAAATTGATAGATCATATTCTCAATTCCACCGCTGAAGAGATTTGTGATGTGCAGGTGAAAAAAGTGGAACTCCCCGGGAAGGCACGCATTTTCCAGTCGGTACGCTGTGAAAAATGCGGTGAATACTTTATGGAACCAAGGGCCAGGTTCCAGGACGGTAAAATTGTCTGCCTGGAATGCTTTGAGGACTATAACAGGCAAATTTAGAAAAAGTGAGACCGATCTAGGCCGGATCGGTCTTGTAAATTTTTTAAGGTAATGCTAAATTTAAATGGCAAGAATGTGGTAAAATAAAATTAAATGTGGTAATATAAAAGTTATTATAATTAAAAGAGGTGTACTATATGAAGCTTGCACTTGGTAGTGATCACGGCGGGTTTAATCTAAAGGAAAAGATTAAAGAATATTTAGATGAAAAGGGAATTACATATGAAGATATGGGTACATATAATTCAGAGTCAGCTGATTATCCTGACTTTGCTAAAAAGGTCGCGGAAGCTGTGGCAAAGGGTGAATATGAACGGGGAATTTTAATATGTGGAACCGGAATTGGAATAGGGATTGCCGCAAACAAGGTTCCCGGAATTAGAGCAGCCCTCTGTCATGATACCTTTAGCGCGAGATATGCCAGGGAGCACAACAACGCCAATATCCTGACAATGGGTGAAAGGGTAATCGGTCCAGGTCTTGCAATAGAAATAGTGGACACCTGGTTAAAGGCCGAGTTTAGCGGTGGTAGACATGAACGCCGTGTAAATAAGATCACCGAAATAGAAAAAGAATACAGTATTTAACTTAAAAATAAGTGTTCGAAAAGGAGCACGATAGACACGAGAAGTTCAAGGCGGCGCAGACTTTGAGCAGCGGAGCGTACATAGAAGTACGTGAGCAGCGGAGAAGTCAAGACATCCTATTTAAAAAATTTTATAGATAGGGGAGATAGTAATGGAGCTGGAACTTATTAAAAATGTAGACCCGGAAATTGCGGAAGCTGTTCAAAAGGAATTGGACAGGCAGGAAGGTTTTCTGGAAATGATTGCTTCAGAGAACTTTGCCAGCCCGGCAGTAATGGCTGCCATGGGAACAGTCCTCACCAACAAGTATGCGGAAGGATATCCCGGCAAAAGATATTACGGTGGCTGCCATTGTGTAGATATCGCTGAGGACCTGGCAAGGGATAGGGCTAAGGAGATTTTTGGGGCAGAGCATGCCAACGTGCAACCCCATTCGGGAGCCCAGGCCAATACGGCAGTCTATTTTGCATTTTTAAACCCGGGAGATAAAGTCCTGGGAATGAGCCTTGCCCATGGGGGACACTTAACTCACGGAAGTCCCGTCAATATTTCCGGAAAGTATTATGAATTCTATGCTTACGGGGTTGATCCCGAAACAGAAACCATCGACTATGATGAGCTGGCTAAAAAGGCCAGAGAAGTAAAGCCAAAGATGATAGTGGCCGGCGCTAGCGCTTATCCCAGAATTATTCATTTTGATAAAATCAGGGAAATTGCAGATGAAGTAGGGGCCTTAATGATGGTGGATATGGCGCATATTGCAGGATTAGTGGCTGCAGGACTGCATCCTAACCCTGTACCTTATGCAGATTTTGTAACAAGTACCACCCACAAAACGCTGCGTGGCCCCAGAGGCGGTTTGATTCTCTGCAAGGAAAAATATGCCAAGGAAATAGATAAGGCTGTTTTCCCGGGCATCCAGGGCGGTCCCCTCATGCATATCATTGCTTCAAAGGCTGTAGCATTTAAAGAAGCGATGAAGCCGGAATTTAAGGAATATCAAGAACAGGTAGTCAAGAATTGTAAGGCATTTGCAGAAGCAATGATTGAAGAAGGCTTCCGTCTTGTTTCGGGCGGCACCGACAATCATATGGTGCTTGTTGACTTAAGACCCAAGAATGTAACAGGTAAGGAAGCAGAGGAAATCCTGGACTCTGTTCATATTACCGTAAATAAAAACGCAATTCCCAATGATCCTGAAAAGCCTTTCGTAACAAGCGGTGTGAGGATAGGTACTCCTGCACTTACCACCAGGGGCTTAAAAGAAGAAGAAATGAAAGTTATAGCACAATGTATCAATAAGGCTCTAACTTCAAAAACTGAAAAAGAGCGAGATGAAGTTAGAGAAACAGTAGCGGAAATCTGTGCTAAATTTCCACTTTACAAAAATATTTGAAAAGGAGCACGAGAGACACGAGAAGTTCAAGGCGGCGAAGGCTCCGAGCAGCGGAGCGTACATCTAAAAGTACGTGAGCAGCGCAGGAGACAAGCCAACGCCGAAATTCGAAGTGGATTTCGCGCGGACTTTTCAAATTTCCACTTTACAAAAAGTAGGTAAAAGTGTAAGGTATATCGGGGGACGCGAGGATTCTCGCTTCCCCAATTTACTGTTGGGAGGAAGATTTTAATGTCTAAAGTACATACTTTTGATCACCCGCTGATTCAACACAAGCTTGGCCTCATCAGGGATAAAAATACCGGTTCAAAGGACTTCAGGGAGCTTGTTGAAGAAGTTTCCATGCTGATGGCTTATGAAGTATTCAGAGATCTCCCCCTGGAAGAGAAGGAAGTGGAGACTCCGATTTGTAAAACCACAGTTAAGTCTATCAGCGGCAAAAAGGTTGGAATCGTTCCTATCTTAAGGGCGGGTCTGGGAATGGTCGAAGGAATGGTAAAGCTGATTCCGGCAGCTAAAGTAGGACACGTGGGACTTTACAGGGACCCCGAAACACTGAAGCCAGTGGAATACTACTGCAAGCTTCCCACTGACGTTGAGGAAAGGGACCTTATCATCGTTGATCCCATGCTGGCAACAGGGGGGTCCGCTTCAGCAGCCATAACATTTTTAAAAGAAAGGGGAGCCAAGAGCATTAAGCTTGTCTGCCTTATCTCTGCTCCCGAAGGCATTGAAAAGGTTCACTCCGAGCACCCGGATGTACCCATCTTTACAGCAGCGGTAGATGAAAAACTCAACGAACATGCTTACATAGTACCCGGCCTGGGAGACGCCGGAGACCGCCTCTTTGGAACCAAGTGAATCAAGGGAAGCCAAGGGGACGGTTCTTCTGGCTCATTGGGAAATTATGAATGAAAGGTGTATTATCATGCGAAAGGATTGGGATACATACTTTATGGATATTGCCTTTGAAGTGGCCACAAGGAGTACCTGCCCGCGGAGGTATGTGGGGGCTGTAGTTGTTAAGGACAGAAGAATTAAGGGGACAGGCTATAACGGCAGCGCCTCGAGACTGCCCCACTGTATTGATGAAGGTTGTATGGTGGTCAATAACCACTGTATCAGGACTATCCATGCGGAAGTTAACGCGCTTTTAGAATGTACTCCTGAGGAGAGACAGGGCGCTACCATCTATGTCACGGACCGTCCCTGCGCCGAATGCTCAAAGCTTATTATTTCTACCGGCATTAAAAAAGTAGTATACGCCAGGGATTATCATATTGATTACGACTGGTTCTCCCGGGCTCCCTGGGTAGAGGTAGTGCATTTAGCGGATTATGATAATCCTCATGCCAAAACCGGTAAATAGTTGTATTGAAGGTGAATAAAATGGAGAACTTAGCACTCCCAAAGCTTAACGCCCTTTCCCCCACTCTGGACTCTACACTCCTGAAAATGATGGAGGAGATAGGGGAGCTTTCGGAACAACTGGAACTCCTTGAAGAAGGTGAAGGCTCCATCAGTTCAGTGGCAGAAGAACTTCTTGACCTTGCCCAAACGGTTATTACACTCATGTTCGTTTTTGAAAAGGAAGGAATCAGAGTGCAGGAATGGTTGGACGACCATATTGAAAAGCTTATAGAAAAGAAATATCTCAAGCCTGAACGCAGAGACGAGATTCTACTTAAGTCTGACGGCAAATACCAGTATATTTCCTTACCGCAGTTAAATATCTCAGGGGTAACCCTGGATAAAACACTGCGCAATATCAACAAGGCAATGGGAAGGCTTGCCCAGGCCAGGGGAAAGTTCAGGGGAATGAACGGTGAAAATTGCATGCCAAAATCATCTGAAGTTAACAAAATCATGGGACTTGCTCTTCTTCACGTTGCCCAGTGCTGCTATACGATGATGTATGTTCTCAAAAACCAGTACGGTGTAAATATCAAAGAAATTGTAGAGAGACATCTTGAAAAACTGGAAAGAAAAGGGTATTTAAGTTCCAAGGTGTCTTAAAGGTCATTGATGGCAGGCCTTTTTATTTCTTGTTAAATATATCTACAATATGGTATACTATATTGTAGATATATTTGTATCATAAATAAGGAGGCGTTTTATGGGAAGTTCAACAGTTAGAATAAGTGATGATACCTTAAAAATTCTAAGGGAGATTGCAAATCAAGCAGGAAAACCTATGCAGGAAATACTTGATAAAGCAATCGAAGAGTATCGGAGAAAGCAATTTCTGATAGAAGCTAATAAAGCTTATGCTAATTTAAAAAATAATCCTCAAAAATGGCAAGAAGAGCTAAAAGAAAGAAAAGAATGGGATTCTACTCTTGCCGATGGATTGGAGGATAAGTAAATGAAACCTTCAAGGGGCGAGGTGTGGCTTGTAGAACTTAATCCTGTGCGTGGACATGAACAGGCAGGAACAAGGCCGTGCCTAGTTGTTTCAGTTGATTTATTCAATCATGGGCCGGCGGATCTTGCTGTTGTTTTACCAATTACTACTAAGAATAAAGGGATTCCTTTCCATGCTGAAATAATGCCACCGGAAGGTGGCTTGAAAGAGAGATGCTTCATAAAATGTGAGGATGTCAGGTCTGTATCAACAGATAGATTTATAGAACGGTGGGGTGCGGTATCTTTAGATACATTAGCATTAGTTGAAGATAGACTGAGGATTTTGATGGGATTATAATTTTACATAATGTTTTCTATTTATTATCCAATTATATTTCTGCTTAAAATTTTAAAGGTATTTTCATTTTTTTGTCGAATAGTAAACTCTTGTATGAAAAATAACATTCCACAGGAATTCTGTTACTGATTTGTATACTATCTTCCAATTTGCAGCAAACTTATTTTGTAGAGAATGCTCGAAAGGAGCGCTTTTCGAACATCCTCTTGAAGACATACAGAGGAGGAATTTTGTGATTAAAGTTCTTACAGTATTCGGTACCAGGCCGGAAGCAATCAAAATGGCTCCGCTTGTCAAAAAACTGGAAGAACATCCCGAGATTGAAAGTCGCGTGCTGGTTACGGCCCAGCACCGGGAAATGCTCGATATGGTTCTGGAGCTTTTCCAAATCAAGCCCCATTATGATTTAAATATCATGAAGGAACGCCAGACCCTTACCGGCGTAACCACAAGGGTCCTGGAAGGAATTGAAAAGGTTTTTGCAAACGAAAAACCTGATCTGGTTTTGGTGCACGGGGATACCACAACCACCTTTACGGCGTCCCTTGTTTCCTTTTATCATAAAATTTCTGTTGGGCATGTAGAGGCAGGCCTGAGGACTTCCAATAAGTACTCGCCCTTCCCGGAGGAGATCAACCGCAGGCTTACCGGCTCGCTGGCCGACCTGCATTTTGCACCGACTGCCATTGCAAAAAACAATCTTCTCAGGGAAAACACTCCCGAAAAGGGAATTTTCATTACAGGCAACACTGTCATAGATGCGCTTTTAAGCGCTGTAAATAAAAACTTTGCTTTTGAGGGAAGACTAAAGAGTATAGATTTTGTCGGTAAAAAGGTAGTGTTGGTAACTGCTCACCGCAGGGAAAACTTGGGTCGTCCCATGGAAAACATCTTTACCGCACTTAAGGAAATTGTTGAAGGGAATGAGCAGGTGGAGGTAGTTTTTCCGGTTCATAAAAACCCCCGGGTTAGGGAACACGCCTATAGTGTGCTGGCTGGGCTGGAGAGGGTCCATTTAATAGAGCCGCTTGATTACGAACCATTTATTAACCTCATGGACCGCTCTTACATGGTGCTCACAGATTCAGGGGGAATGCAGGAAGAGGCTCCGGCCCTTGGTAAGCCCGTACTGGTCCTGAGGGACACCACAGAACGCCCGGAAGCAGTGGAGGCAGGCACTGTAAAGCTTGTCGGAACAGATAAAAAACAAATAATAGCTGCTGCCATGGAGCTTCTCACAGATAAGCGGGAATATGACAAAATGGCAAATGCAGTCAATCCTTACGGGGATGGCAGGGCTTCAGAAAGAATAGTACAAGCCTTACTGTACTACTTTGGCAGGAAATCCCATCCCCCCCGGGAATGGAGCCTTAATTGAATAATAACTGGTAATACTATTGTTTTTTAGGTTGTTTTTAATGAACTTGGCTAGAAGACATAGGTGTTGAAAGGACTTTCACAAAGTTATAACGAACAAGTAGTAAATATAAAAATTTAATATATAAAATAAGTTTTTCTTATATACCGACTAAGGGTGTTGAAATGTGAAAAAGGACTATTTCAATTATGCCCGTTATGCCAATTTTGCACTGTCCTTTGGCGTCACTTCAATAGCTGCCATGCTTCTTTGCTTTTTTGGAGGGCAGTGGCTGGATAAAAAATTGGGAACTTCACCTGCATTTCTATTAATAGGAATTTTTCTGGGAATAGCGGTAACCTTTAAGAGTCTCATGACAGAACTCAAGATTTTAAATAAATCAGAAGAGCTTTATGAGGAAGAGGAAAAGGAGAAGAACGGGGGAAAAAGCAAGCAGTGAAGTTTACCGATTTCAAAAACAGGGTTGTCCAGATTGTAGTTTTTGGTCTTATAACTGCGGCGCTGGGCTATTTGTTTGTGGATCACAGGTTTGGAATTGGAGTCATTGCCGGACTGCCTTTTAGCATATTTAATTTTTGGCTTGTGGCCAGCGCTGTGGAAGGACTTGAGGGAGAAAGTCCCCGCCGGTCCCAGAACAGGTTCATGCTGAGGTCTTTCCTGAGAATGTTTATTTCCATGGCTGTTCTGTTTATCTCAATAAAGTGGGGCATTTACTTCATGTTAGGGGTTGCCATGGGACTTATCCTGCAAATGCTTACTTACTTTAAGGATGCTGTAAAATTGCTTTCCGGAAAGGGGTGAAATCGTGGAACATATAATGGAAAAGATAGTCCATAAACTGGCCCATGTAATGGAACATATCCAGCCGTATGTAGCTTATAAAGTAGGTCCCGTGGAAATTACAGATACAGTTGTAACAACCTGGATTGTAATGATTGTTTTATTTGCAGTAATATTTTTCTTTACAAGGGGCTTGAGCGAAAAACCTACAACTAAAAGACAACACATCATTGAAATGATCGTAGGATTTATTGTGGATTTAATAGACTCTATTCTAGGCAAGCAAGGCAGAAAATATCTACCTCTAATCGGCACACTATTCATATTTATTCTCTTTTTGAACCTGTCATGGTTTATACCGACATTGAAACCACCTACCATGGACTTAAGTACTACAGCGGCCTTTGCAGTAACAACTATAATCATAGTTCAGCTGATAGGTATCAAGAAAAAGGGAATAGTCGGGTATGTGAAGCACTTTTTTGAACCAGTACCGTTTCTTTTTCCGCTAAATGTCCTGGAGGAGCTGGTAAAACCCTTCTCCCTTGCACTCCGTCTTTTCGGAAACATGTTTGGGGAAGAAATGGTAGTGACAATTCTTTTCATTATCTTGCCGCTGTTTTTGCCGGTACCAATCCAGGTACTGGGAGTGTTAATGGGTACAATCCAGGCTATGGTGTTTACAATGCTACCAGTTATATATATAGCTAGCTTCATACACGGCCATTAATTCCGGTAAACACCTCTTAATTTGTAAGATATGTTAAATTATTTGAAAGGAGGGGGACTAATGGCAGGTTTAGCATTTATTGGTGTAGGTTTAGCAATTGGTCTTGCTGCTCTAGGTTCTGCATTGGGACAAGGTAATGCATCCCGTGGAGCAATGGAGGGAATTGCTCGCCAGCCTGAATCTTCTGGAGATATCCGTACAACACTGATTCTTGCACTGGCATTTATGGAAGCTTTAACGCTCTTTTCATTTGTTATCGCCATTCTGTTATGGACTAAAATTGGTTAAGATGGAACAACATCTTAAAATGAAAAGGTACATACCGGGGGATATTTTCCCCCGGTAAAACTACAAGTGCCGTGTAAGACGCAAAGTATGGATTGTAAAATGAATTCCGGGCGGGGTGAAGCTTCGAGTATATTTCCCTGCCTTTTTCAAAAAATGAGTGTTCGAAAAGGAGCACGAGAGACACGAGAAGTTCAAGGCGGCGAAGGCTTCGAGCAGCGGAGCGTAGTATAGAAACCTACGTGAGCAGCGCAGGAGACGAGCCAACGTAGAAATTCGAAGTGGATTTCGCGCGGACTTTTTGAACATCCTATAAAATAAAAACCCTGGTGTACAAGGGGGGGGACAGCTATATGGCTTCTGTACTGGAGGCCCTTCACTTCAACTTTTCAACCTTTATACTGCAAGCAATCAACCTTCTGATAGTGATGGGAGTTCTCTATATTCTTTTATACAAACCATTGATGAGGGTTATAGAAGAAAGGGACAACAAAATAGAAAACAACCTGCAGGAAGCACAGTCTGCCAAGGAAGAGGCAAATGAACTCCTTGCTCAATATAAGGAGCAGTTGGGGCAGGCAAGGGAAGAAGCACGGGGTATTATTGAAAATGCCAAGAAAATTGGCGACGATACCCGTGAGAGAATTATAGCGGAAGCCCGTGAAGAGGCCAACAAAACACTTGAAAAGGCTAAAAGAGAAATTGAAACAGAAAAGGCAAAGGCCCTGGGAGAAATCCGCTCAGAAGCAGCTACTCTTGCAGTACTAGTTGCAGGTAAGGTTATCAAGAAGGAATTGGACACTGAGGAGCACAAAAGACTGGCTCAGGAATTTGTTGATGAGGTAGGCGAAGTACAATGAGTGACAAATCCGTAGCTCGCCGTTATGCACAGGCTCTGTTCGAACTGGGTCAGGAAAAGGATCTGCTGGAAGAAATCCAAAAGGATTTAAAGCTGGTCATAAACGTTATAGCTGAAAATGAAGAGCTGAAAAAGGTTGTAGAACATCAACTGATTATGGCAGAAGACAAACAGGAAATATTTAAGGAAATCTTTGCAGATAAAGTCAATCCAATCACTCTCAATTTCCTGCTTCTTGTCATTCAGAAAAGAAGAGAGTTTTATCTCCAAAGTATGTATGAACAATTTCTGGAATATCTCGATGAATTCCGGGGAATTGAAGAAGCCCGGGTTAAATCTGCCGTTCAGTTAAGTGATGATATCAGGAAAAGCCTGGAAAAACAGCTCGAAAAGGTTACAGGTAAGAAAATTCGCCTGAAAACGGAGGTAGATCCGGAAATACTTGGCGGGCTCACTGTAAGAATAGGCGATAAGGTAATAGATGGAAGCATTAAAACCAGGTTAAATTTGCTCCAAAAACATTTACGGCAGACAGAACTTGCAAAGTGAGGGGTGAGAAAAGATGAGCATTCGACCCGATGAAATAAGTTCCATCCTCAAAGACCAGATAGAAAATTTTGACCAGGAAGTTGATGTGGCAGAGGTGGGAACTGTAATACAGATTGGGGACGGTATTGCCAGAATTTACGGCTTAGAGAAGGCAATGGCCGGTGAAATGCTGGAGTTTCCCGGCGGAGTTTACGGCATGGTACTCAACCTTGAAGAGGATAATATTGGTTGTGTTATCCTGGGACCCTATACTCAAATTAAGGAAGGCGACCAGGTCAAAAGAACAGGCCGTGTTGTGGAGGTTCCGGCGGGACCTGCCATGATAGGCCGCGTTGTTAATGCCCTGGGTCAGCCTATAGACGGAATGGGCCCAATTGAAACTAATGAAACCCGTCCTGTGGAATTTAAGGCTCCGGGTGTTGTTGCACGTAAGCCTGTGGACGTACCGCTGCAAACAGGTCTCAAGGCTATTGACTCACTGGTTCCAATCGGTAGGGGCCAGAGGGAGTTAATTATTGGTGACAGGCAGACAGGAAAAACGGCAGTAGCTGTAGATACAATTATCAATCAAAAGGGTCAGGACGTTATCTGCATTTATGTTGCCATAGGTCAGAAGGCGTCTACAGTTGCAGGTGTTGTTGATAAGCTGAAAGAACACGGCGCCATGGACTATACAATCGTTGTTTCCGCAACTGCCAGTGAACCTGCGCCGATGCTTTTCGTAGCTCCCTATGCGGGCTGCGCAATGGGAGAATATTTCATGTACAGTGAAGGAAAGGACGTGCTGGTAATATACGACGACCTTTCCAAGCAGGCAGCAGCTTACCGTGAAATGTCACTGCTCTTGAGGAGACCTCCCGGAAGGGAAGCTTATCCCGGTGACGTATTCTTTCTCCACTCTCGTCTCCTGGAAAGGGCTGCACGCCTCAATGAAAAGCACGGGGGAGGAAGCTTGACAGCTTTGCCGATTATTGAAACACAAGCAGGTGACGTTTCAGCATATATTCCGACAAACGTAATTTCCATTACAGACGGGCAGATTTTCCTTGAGTCTGACCTCTTCTATGCAGGTATCCGCCCGGCCATCAACGCCGGTATCTCGGTATCAAGGGTTGGAGGTTCTGCACAGATCAAGGCCATGAAGAAGGTTGCAGGACGCCTGCGTCTGGACATGGCACAGTACAGGGAACTGGCGGCATTTGCCCAGTTCGGTTCCGACCTTGATAAAGCCACTCAGGCCAGACTTGCCAGGGGTGAAAGAATGCAGGAAATCCTGAAGCAGGACCAGTATGAGCCGATGCCTGTTGAAGATCAGGTGGCGGTTATCTACGTTGGTGTTAACGGTTACCTGGATGATATTGAAGTAGATAAGGTAAGAAAGTTTGAAAAGGAATTCCTGCAATTTTTGAAGTCAACCCATAAGGATATCCTGGATGCAATTCGCGAAGAAAAAAGTATCAGCGATGAAAATGATGAAAAACTTAAGAAGGCAATTAACGAATTCAAGGAGCAGTTTCTAGATAGCTAAGGTGGTGATATAAATTGCCGGGAATGCGTGATATTAAAAGGCGCATCCGCAGTGTTCGTAACACCCAGCAGATCACAAAGGCTATGAAGATGGTTGCAGCTGCTAAACTTAGAAAGGCACAGGCAAACCTCCTGTCAGCCAGGCCCTATACGAGCAGGCTTGTCAGCGTCATGGGCAGGTTAGCCGGAGCAATAGG
This sequence comes from Clostridiales bacterium, assembly GCA_020063565.1. Classification (GTDB taxonomy): domain Bacteria; phylum Bacillota; class DSM-16504; order Desulfitibacterales; family JAICDB01; genus JAICDB01. Next base: position 130,522 of record JAICDB010000009.1, read on the forward strand.
TGAAGACTACACCCATCCCTTAATTGAAGAAAGGGATGGAGGTAAAGTCATCTATGTTGTTTTAGCGGCAGACAGGGGACTGTGCGGTGGTTACAACCACAATATTATTAGAAAAACTGAAGAAACATTGAGAGCTGACGGGCATGAAGATGTAGCGCTTGTAACGGTAGGGAGGCGCGGCAAGGAATATTTCCGCCGTAGAAACTATGAAATATTTGAGGACTATGTAGACTTGGGTGATATCCCGGACTTTATCCAGGCTAGGGAACTGGCTAGGGAAATTATGAGAATGTACAACGAAGAAGCTTTTAGCAAAGTTAAACTTGCTTACACAAGTTTTAGATCGGCAATTAGTCAGGAACCCACCGTAGTTCAGCTTTTGCCTATCAAGCCTCCCGTTAAATCGGAAGAAGATTACGGAAATGTGGATTATATCTATGAACCCAGTGAAAGCAAAGTGTTGGATGCCCTGCTTCCACGCTATGTGGAAACTCTGGTCTATCGTGCTGTGCTGGAGGCTAAAGCCAGCGAGCATGGAGCAAGGATGACTGCAATGGGCAATGCTACTGATAATGCTGAAGAAATGATAGATAAACTTACGTTATCCTTTAACAGGGCTCGCCAGGCAGCAATTACCCGTGAAATTTCAGAAATTGTCGGCGGCGCAGCTGCGTTAGATTAATAGTGAAGGGAGGATTAATATGAACCAGGGAAAAGTAGTACAGGTTATCGGCCCTGTAGTAGACGTGCAGTTTCCCGAGGGAAAACTGCCTGAATTATATAATGCAATTAAGATTACCTCTGAGATGCAAAAAGAGGAAGCCAGTGCCGATTTTGAGATAAACGTTACAATGGAAGCGATGCAGCACCTGGGGAACAACACGGTTCGTTGCGTTGCACTTCAGTCTACTGACGGACTGCAGCGTGGAATGATTGCAGTTGATACGGGAGCTCCTATTTCAGTTCCTGTAGGTAGAAATACACTGGGCCGGATGTTTAATGTTCTGGGAGAACCCATTGATGAAAAGGGCCCGGTGGAAGTTGAAGAGAGATTTCCTATTCACCGTCCTGCACCGGAATATGAAGAACAATCTCCGGCACAGGAAATTTTGGAAACAGGTATCAAGGTGGTAGACCTTTTAGCTCCTTACGCCAAGGGTGGTAAAATTGGCCTCTTCGGTGGTGCCGGTGTTGGTAAGACGGTACTCATTATGGAGCTCATCAGAAACATTGCTTACGAGCACGGTGGATTCTCCGTATTCTCCGGTGTGGGTGAAAGAACTCGTGAAGGTAACGACCTCTGGCTCGAAATGCAGGAGTCAGGAGTTATCGATAAGACCGCTCTAGTTTACGGTCAGATGAATGAGCCTCCCGGAGCCCGTTTGCGTGTAGGTCTCACAGGACTTACACTTGCTGAATACTTCAGGGACAGGGAAGGACAGGACGTGCTTCTCTTTATCGACAACATCTTCCGTTTCACACAGGCAGGTTCCGAGGTGTCCGCCCTCCTGGGAAGGATGCCATCAGCGGTAGGTTACCAGCCTACACTTGCAACTGAAATGGGTCAGCTTCAGGAAAGGATTACATCAACCAAGAAGGGTTCAATTACATCGGTACAGGCAATCTACGTGCCTGCCGACGACTTAACTGACCCTGCACCTGCTACCACATTTGCTCACTTGGATGCAACAACGGTTCTTTCCAGGCAGATAGTTGAGAAGGGTATCTACCCGGCAGTGGATCCGCTTGATTCCACTTCCAGGATTCTGGATCCGAGAACTCTGGGTGAGGAACACTACAATGTAGCTCGTGGTGTGCAGGAAGTCCTCCAGCGTTATAAGGAACTCCAGGATATCATTGCAATCCTCGGTATGGATGAACTTTCCGAAGAGGATAAACTGACAGTTGCAAGGGCAAGAAAGATCGAGCGTTTCCTTTCACAGCCATTCTTTGTTGCCGAGCAGTTTACCGGCATGCCGGGTAAATACGTTCAGCTCAAAGACACTATCAAAGGCTTCAAGGAAATTCTGGAAGGTAAGCATGACGATCTGCCTGAACAGGCCTTCTACATGGTTGGAACCATTGAAGAGGCAGTTGAAAAGGCGAAGGAACTATAATAGAAAGGCGTTGATATTATGACCAAATTGAAAATGGAGGTCGTAACGCCAGACAGAAAGGTTTTAAGTAAGGAAGTTGAGTCTCTGATAGTTCCGGCATATGAGGGCTATCTCGGTGTTTTACCCAAACACGCCCCCCTTGTGACAAATCTGGGGATAGGTGTTGTAACCTTTAAGGCAGAGGGTAGCGAGGAAAAGATGGCTGTTAGCGGCGGTTTCATGGAAGTTCGCGATGACAATGTCTCCATCATGGCGGACACGGCAGAGCTTTCCGGAGAAATCGACGTTGAAAGGGCAAAAAGAGCTGAAGAAAGGGCCAGGGAAAGGCTCAAAAAGCGCTCACCGGATCTTGACTTCATCAGGGCCGAACGCGCTTTAAAACGTGCCATAGCTCGCCAGGAAGCGGCAGGGGTAAAAAAATAAAATAGATTCTATTTATTACCTTTCATTTTTAAGAAGGAATCTTAATAAAAAAATAGAATGATATATAGTATGTAGCTTCTAAGAAGCAACTCAGCGCTTCAGAGAAGCAGTTAACCTAAAGGCTTAGAGAGAGGGCTGTGTCGATTTGGCACAGCCCTCTCTCAGTTAGCATAATTATAATTTTATTTTAGGTTGGATAAAAATGTGAAATTTTAATTTTATTTATTCACTTTTATGGTATTATTAAAGTGAAATTGTAAATTAGGAGGTTATTTCCATGAATGAAAAAGAAATGCTTTCCTTAATTTTAGAGAAAATCGGCGGCTTAGAAAAACAGTTTAACGGGTTAGAAAAACAGTTTAACGGGTTAGAAAAACAGTTTAACGGCTTAGAAAAAAAGATTAACGGCTTAGAAAATCAGTTTAACGGCTTAGAAAAAAAGATTAACGGCATAGAAAAACAGGTTAACAGCATAGAACAAGAACAGAAAAAAACCAATCAACGTCTTGACAACATGGAAAATCGCCTAGATAATGTTGAGCAACGCCTTGACAGTATGGAAAATCGCTTTGATAATGTTGAACAACGCCTTGACAGCATAGAAAACAAACTAGACCTAGTGTATAATCAAGTAGGAGAACTAACAGAATTTAAGACAGTTACTGAAGATAAAATTTCCAGACTTTCTAGAGAAGTCAAAAGGCATAGCACTGATATAGATATACTTAAAAAGGCAGTAGCAAACAGTTGACACATTTTATGTCGGCTGTTTTTTCATATTTTAGGAAATTATGGTCTGCATTTTTGTGAATAAAATTTCCTAAAATTGGGGGTTTTTATGTTGGGATGGCAAGCGACAAAATTGAGTAGGGATTAATTTTTTCTCTTTCAGTCAAAGCTATACTTAGAAAGCTTAGACTGGAGGAGAATTCTATGAAAAATATTTTGAGTTTCTTGGGAATTATACTGATATCTATTTTACTTGGTTTCACCTTGATCTCAGTCCATTCCTTTTCTATTGCTAAAAATCTAGACTTAAAGGTTGATAAGGAACTACAAACACAAGAAAAACTACTGGAAATATTTGAAAATTCAGGAGCTTCACCCTATGAATTAAAAATCGAAGCCTGGAAAAAAATAAATAATATACATCCTTCTAAAAAAGCAATTGAAGAAATATTACAACTTGCAGTCAAAGAATTTGCGGGAGAAATATTGACAAAAGACTGGACCGAAGAAAAAAATTTTCAATCCTTGAGAATTGTGGCAGGAATAGAAGGAGGGTTTCTTACAGCCGTAGCTCAAAAAGTTGATGAAAAATTTTATCTAATAACCAATGTAGAAGGAACAAGCTTTACTAATTTATCACTATGGCAAAAAAACTTAAAAAATATTTTTAATTACTACAATGTAAAACCTGAAATAAGTATCAACTTAATCGGAACCCTTCCGGGAAAATTATCAAAAGAAGAGCAGTATAAACTCGTGAAGAAATTGTTTCAAGAGTCAAAAGCTACTATTTTAGAAGGGATAGTGACTGATCACGTTGTAAGCCAGAGCGGCTACTCCCCGCACATAAAAAATGAACTGGTGATAGGAAACAAAAAACTTAACTTGAATATTGCAACCCGCCCCCATTCTGAGGATGAGTGTACGTATTTATTTATAGGGAGTCCTGTGTTAACATGTGAATATTAAGTGAGCTTCACTACAATGAACCCTGCAAGCGCCACCTTAGGCTGAAGAAAGAATAAAGTGGTAATTTTTTAAGCAGGATTCTTTAAACTTTTGTCGAAGTAGCAACATATTGCAATATTATCTCGTACCATATTTCACATTAATATAAGCACAAAGAGGGAGGAACAAATTCTTGGAAAAAATAGTAGTAACTGGCGGTAGGAAACTTGAAGGTCGTATTAAGGTTAGCGGTGCAAAAAACGCGGTATTACCCATTATAGCTGCCTCCCTCCTGGCAGAAGGAGAATGCGAACTCCACGAAGTCCCTCGTTTGGCAGACGTTGAAACCATAACAAGTCTTTTAGCATCCTTAGGAGTAAAAGTTACAAGAAATGATGGAGACTTTACCTTTGATGCCCGTACAATAACAAGTGTAGAAGCTCCTGAAAAATATGTTAGGAAAATGCGTGCTTCTATTCTTGTAATGGGACCGCTTTTAGCTCGCTTGGGAGAAGCCAAAATATCCATGCCAGGCGGATGCAACATTGGAAGCAGGCCTATAGACCTGCATTTAAAGGGACTTGCAGCATTAGGCGCAGAATTTAATGTAGGGCACGGAACAATAGAAGCTAGAACAACAAGACTCAAGGGAAACAGGGTATACCTGGACTTTCCAAGTGTTGGCGCCACAGAAAATATTATGATGGCAGCTACCCTGGCTGAAGGCACTACAATAATTGAAAACGCTGCTGAAGAACCTGAAATAGTTGACTTGGCGAACTTTTTAAACTCGATAGGCGCCAAGGTGGCAGGAGCAGGTACCAATATCATTAAAATTGAAGGTGTGGAAAAATTACATGGAACACCCCATGTTGTAATTCCGGACCGTATTGAAGCAGGAACCTACATGGCAATGGCAGCTGCGACGGGCGGAGATGTGCTGGTGGACAATGTGATCACAGACCATTTAAAGCCGATAATTGCCAAACTCCAGGAAGCAGGCGCCGAAATTATCGAAGAGGAAGACGGGGTTTGGGTCAAGGGAATAAAGCCCCTGAAGGCAGTAGACATCAAGACACTTCCTTACCCCGGATTTCCAACTGACATGCAGGCCCAGATGATGGCACTGATGACCACTGCTAAAGGAACCAGTGTTGTAACTGAAACAGTATTTGAAAACCGCTTCATGCATGTCAACGAATTCAGACGCATGGGAGCAAATATTGTAATTGAAGGTCACAGCGCGGTAGTAAAAGGCATAGAAAACCTAACAGGCGCTGCCGTAAAGGCAAGCGACTTAAGGGCAGGAGCAGCACTCATCCTGTCAGGCCTCATGGCGGAGGGAGAAACCTTTATCTCGGCTGTCCACCATATCGACAGGGGTTATGAAAATATAGTTGAAAAATTAAAAGGCATCGGAGCAGATGTCCGCCGTATGGTCTGCAGCGAAGACCTGCTGGAATGCGATGATAATGGGAAATAAATATTTAGCTAACAACAGTACCACCTTGGAAAAGCCAAGGTGGTTTTTTATAAGTTTGTATAAATGATATAATGTGTTAAAAAGGAACGAAACTAGGTGAATAAAGTTGAAAGAAAAAATTTTATCATACCTGTCCACCTATAAAAAAGCGACTGTAGCATTGGCTGAATTGGAGAAACTGGTAAGTGGCCTGGAAGCATCATATGAAGATTTTGCGGAAGCCATACTCTCCCTTGAAAATGATGGCATCCTGTCCATGGTTAAATCCCGTGGTAGAAATCACAAGAAAATTTCCCTTGCTTATTCCTATCGCATCAATAAAGCAAAACTTCGTGAAAAGTACCATAATAAACTCCAGTACTTTCAATTACAATTCCACCCCCAGATCCGGCTCGATGACTATTACTCGTTGCCTGAAGCTGAATGGGAAAATGATTTTCCTTACATACAGAAAGTTGATCAATATCTTAAAAATAAAGGGTTACCACAGGATACCGTGCCTGCCCCTGAAAGAAGTTATGAGCTTGTTGGTGATGAAAAATGGATTACAGAACAAGGCGGAAAGGAAATCCTTGAACGAATTAAATTATGGGAAAAGATGCTTGTTATTCCATTTGCTGATCCGCTGATGATGGCCTTTAACCCGGGTATGCTCAACTACAATGAACATTATCACCTTATTGTTGAAAATAAAACTACCTATCAGGCACTTGTGCAAACCCTTCCGGAAACCTGCTTTACAACTCTCATTTACGGTGGGGGTAAGAAAATTATTGCAAGTATTGATCATTTCAACTCTCAGCTTCTCTTAAAAGATAGCGCTCATCATTTCTATTATTTTGGCGATCTTGATTATGAAGGTATAACTATCTGGTATCTTTTAAATAAAAAGATACCAGCAAAACCATATCTGTTATTGTATCGAGCATTATTGAAAAAGGCCTATACAACAGGCAAACAGAATCAAAGCAGGAATGAGGAAGCCCTGAGTTCCTTTTATGGATACTTTACATCGACTGAGAGGGAATACCTGGAAGAAATGTTTCAACTGGGAGGTTATTACCCTCAGGAGGCACTAAAAACCGCTGAGTTACGGAACTTATGGAGGAGTGCGCAATGTTCCAATACAGACCGGATGAAATAGCAAACGGCTACCGGGAAAGGATTGCCCGGCTGGCTCTTTTTGATCCTCTTTATGAACTTGAAAGGAAAACCCAGGCTGATAATGACGGCAAGCCTATTGATTTTTTCGGATTGGGGTTGCTGTCCCTTTTGTTTTTCTTTGAGCAAATGTTGATAAGAAACAGGAAAACTGGGGTAAAAGAGTTAAGTGCATATCTCCGGCAGGCGGCAAAAAATGAAATAAATCTGGACGCCAATGGTTTTGAAAATCTGGCAAGAACAATTATCCATACCCTGCGGCCGCCCCACGGCAAGAGAAGAGAACGAAAGTTTTTTAACTGGGAAACAAAGAAATTTGACAGCGTCCAGTATTCCATCTTAAAAGCAGATTCTTTCGATGTGAAAACCAATACCCAGTATTATACACTGGATGATGACGGCCTGGAACTGGTCTTTGCCACAAAGGAATACTTTAGCGAGTTTCAGCTATCAATAAACCAGCTTATCCTGCGAAAGCAGCTTGAAAAGGGAGAATTTGAGGGCGCCTTAAGGCAAATTAATGAAATGCGGATTGATGTTGAAAATCTTCAGCAGCGGATAATAAAAATTAAACACGAAATTCAAAGGAATATAATTTCAGAGGAAACGTACAGCCGTTTTAAAGCCATAATTGAAGACGTCTATTACCGATTGAAAAGGGAAAATGAGGAGTTTAAAGAGCTGAACTTATTTGTTAAAGAAACAAAAGAGCGCCTTTATTATCAGGAAACGGAAAAACAGGAAGGGCATACCTATGAGCTGGTATTAAAAATTTCCAAAGAACTTGAAGAAGTGCATTATGAGCACGGATTGCTTTTGCAGGAAAGCATTGAGCTAAAAACAAAAGCCCTCAAGGCGGCACAGGAATCTCTCTACTATATGGGTATTAATTCTTTCAATTTTGACCAGGAAATCACAGCCAGGCTGGTATCTTCTCCTTTACCTCTGGAAGCTGCCAGAGGGTTGGCGGCGCCTTTTTTAAAGGTTCATAAAGAAGAGTTATGGTCGCCCCTGACAGTTTTTGCAGAACAGCGGATTGATGAAGAGGAAGGGCAGCCTGTTGAAGAAGCATTTTTATCAGTTACGGATGAAGGTGAAAATCTCAGGAAACGGGAGATTCAGAGCAAAAACTTCACAAAACTCATGAAGCTTGTCATTGAAGCGGTGAGGGGGAGGAATTCTATTACCCTCAAAGAAATAGCAAGTTATGTAAAAGAAACGAAAGGGGAGAATCTGCTTCAGCATCGTTCCTTTTACGATTTTTTTATCATACTGCATCAACGCTCGCCGCTTACCCCGCAAGAAATGCCTGCAGAAGAGCATAGTCAAATCCTTGATGAGGCATTGACGCTTTTAAAGGGTAAAAAACTGACAGTGACGGAAGAAAAGGAAATTTTAGAGCTGACAGACCGTTATTCAATTCAAAATATGATAATTAAGGTGGAGGAAATATAAAATGCATTATAACAGTGAGCAGGTTATGAAGGCCTTTGAGCTGTACACTGAACTTGCCCAAAAAGGAAGCGCTGAAAAGGAACATTTACAGGACTACCTGGCTGATGATGCTGTTCGCGGTTTAGTGGATCAATTTGCCAGAAAGGTAGATTGTATAGTGATCATTGCGGGTGAACGCTTGTACCTTGTCCCGGAGACAAAACTTTCCCCCTTCCATGTCAAAAATGATACCTTAAAGAAAACGTATCTCGGTTCCAAAGCCACCAATCAGGACCTGTATATGATGTACCTGGCAATCATAGTTTTCTTCGGGGAATTTTATGATAGCTACAACACGATTGAAGCCACCAGGGACTTTTTACCGCTGCAGGAGTGGGTTAAGAGTATTGACAGGCAAATTGCAACATTAAAGGAGCACTCCGAGGAAGAACTGATAGAGTATGAAAAAGAATATTCGTACAACTGGAGGTCCATTATTGAAAAATGGGAAGCCATGGACCCTTTAAAGGAAACTGCTAAAAAACAAACAGGAAATACCATCAGCAGAATGAGCTTTTTGGATAGTGTGAAACGTTTTCTTGAAGACCAGGAGCTGGCTATTGACCTCGGCAATAATGAATTGGCTTTGACGGAAAAAGCAAAGACAATTGTGCAGAGATACTTTATGGACCTGGAATATAACCGGGGAATACTGGAGTTTATGTATGGATTTGATAAGCGGAAAGGAGATACGTAAGATGCCGACAATCTCAAAAATCCGTTTTACAAATGTACAGTATGAAGACGGCGATAAACGCTATAATGACGAACTCTTTTTATTTGACGGACATAACGGCGCAATTCTCTTAGAAAACGGCGGGGGAAAAACGGTCTTTGTTCAAACGGCAATCCAGGCTATTCTCCCCCATCAAGATATTGCCAACAGGAAAATAAAAGATACCCTCCAGCTGGAAGGCAACAGCGCCCATATAGCAATTGAGTGGATACTAAATGAAAATCCCAGGCATTATGGTCTGACCTGTGTGACTTTATTTTTGACAAAAAACGGGCTGGATTCTTATCGTTATGTATACGACTACGGCCCGGGGGAGCGGCATGCAATTGAAAATGTCCCTTTTGTCAAAAAAGATGCAAATGGCAACGACAGGCCTGCTGACAGGTATGAAATCCTGGACTATTACCAGTACATGAGCCAGCAGTATATGAATGCCAAAACTTTTACGACAATTAAGGAATATCACAATTATCTCGAAGAGGAATTTAAGATAATTCCGTCGGAATGGAGAAAAATAGCTGTCATTAACAGCGCTGAAGGTGGCGTGGAAAGTTTTTTTGAAGGGTGCCAAACTACCGGTCAATTAATTGACCGGCTACTGATTCCTGCGGTGGAAGAAGGAATGGCCGGTCACGGGGCGGAAGGTTTTGCCCAAACCTTTGAAAAACACAGGACTAATTTTAAGGAATACAAGCGGCTCAGGGACTTGATTGAAGAAAACAAGCTTATTAAGGAACAAATTGATGGTTTTGTAGCGGTATATGAAAGGCTACACCACAAGGAGCAAGAATTTACAAAGGAAAAACAGCGGGCCAAAGCATACTATGGGCTGGTTGAGGAACAAAAGCGGGAAGTTGAAAAGGAACTTCTCGAATTTGCACAGGCCGAGGAAAACTGGAATTATCGCTCAAAGGAGCTTGATAGAAAGCTAATTTCTTATGAAATTGCCTTGGAACAGGAGAAGTACCATGAGATAAATGAAAAATATCATGAAGAGGAAAAAATTTTAGAGAAAACAAAAGAAAACTTACGTGAAAAAGAAAAATATTATTACTCCTTGAAGTTGGCCGGATATAAAAATGACCTTCAAGAACAAAAAGATCAGAAAGAACACTTTGAAAAGGAACTGCAAGATTTGGAGCAAAAGCAGGATATCGAAGATTTAAAAGAGCAATTCTACATCAACTCATGTGAGCTGAAAGGCTATTTTTATGAACAGGAAAGGGAACTGAACAAGAACAAGGCCCAATTAGAAAATCAAAAAGCACAGAGCGAAAAGGACAGGAATAATTTGGAGGGAATGCTGCACTCCCTGAGAAATAAGAGAACTGATATAATTTCGGAACAATCGGCTGTTAGAGAGAGAATTGAACAACTCCGGGATAGAATGACAGAGCTGGCCGGTGATATTCTGGATAATCCCGAAAATGAAAAAGTCGAGGAAGAGCTTGCAAAATGGCAGGAGAAGGTTAACAAACTGGATCAACAGATTATTCGCTGTAAAGAAAAAATTAAAAAACTGGAAGGGGAAAGCAGCCAAAAAAAGCAGCTCCGAAAAACTGCCGAAGAGGAACAAAGAAAATGGGAAGTAAAAACAGGCACACTCCAGGACGAGATTGCTCGAATTGATAGGGAACAGCAGCAGCTTTTGGATAGTTTGAAAGAATACAAACCTGAGTGGAGTCACTATGATTCTCTTTATAAAAAACAGCATTCCATCCTGGAGCAGTTACAGGAAAAAGTAGAAAACCTGGAAAAAGAGCGTGCCGAACTTTTGAAGTTGGAGCGCCTGGCCTATAGATTTGTTGATGACTACCGGGAAAAAGATATCTTTACCGCCGACCCGCTGATAGAGGAACTTGTCAGTAAATGGAAAAATAGCTTCAGTATGCTTCAAACCGGTACCGGCTACATACAGGATGCAGCAGAAATGCTGAATAAGGCGGAGTCTGAACTGCTCTCCGCTTATCCCCTCTGGCCTGCAACAATTGTTGTTTCCGAGGGTGAAAAGGACAGACTTGCCGGTAAGCTTCAACTTAGTGCCGACAGGTTGACTCATCCCGTACAGGTAATTTCCGCTCATCAGGCAGCTGAGATAGTTAAAGCTGAAAAACCAATAATTGACATCTTTGTTTTACCCGGGCATTGGCATGAAAAAGTCCGGCAGGACACATTTCTGGTCTGGAAAGAGACTGTTGAAAAACAAGCCCTGGCGCGCTCGGAAGAAAGAAAAGCCAAGGAAAAGGAAAAAACCCGCTGGGAAGGGCTGCTCCAAAGCTGCCGTGACTTTTTTGATGACTATTCCTATGAACATTACCAGGAGCTTAAGGAAGAACTGCAAAAGGCGCAGGAAAATTTTCAGAACGCTCGAAAGAGACTGGCAGAGCTTGATGAGCGACTGGAGGAAATAGAACAGGAAGATAAAAATCTCCGGCAAATGGAGTCAACTGCTCAAATCGAACTAAACGCCCTTAATGAGCGGATTAAGAAAGGATTCCAATACCTTAAAAAGAAAAAGGAAAAAACCAAGGTAGAAGAGGAACTTTACCATCTTAATAAAAAACTGCAGCAAACAGAGAAGGAAGTGGAGAGTACTGAAAGAAACCTTAAAACGGCTGAAAAGCTCCTAGAAGACTTAAAAGTTCGAATCGATGACTTAACAAGGAAAATAAATCATTTAACGGATAACCCGCTTTACAGGGAAGTAAAGGATTTCGAGCCTGTTCAAAGCGCAAAAAGCCTCTCTTTACTGGAACAGGAACGGAAAAGCCTGCAGGATAAACTAAATGAGAAGTTACAGGGCAGAAGAGAAATTGAAATCCAGATTGAGAAGACCGCTGAGAATATTTCTTATCTTAAAAGTCAAATAGATATGTTGCGTCAGGAAGCTGATGAACTGGATGAAAATCTTTCATTTCCTGCCCATGGAAAGGAAGAAATAGAGCGTACATCACAAGATATTAGACATTTAAAAATAGAGTTGAAGAATTTGCAAGAAAGTTTTAATACTATTAAAGCTAAGCAAATTGAACAGAAAACGGTATTAAGTAAGACAAGAGAAAAGTATGAAGAAAAATACCCGCAAAAGCCAATCGTCTTATTTCAAGCTCCTCTCCGGCAGGTTAAAGAGCAGTTAACGGAAGAAGGAAAGACACTGGAAAAAGAGAAAAACTATCTTGAAGAAAGGTTAAAAAAATTAGATGAGAAAAAGCAGGACATTATAAATGTCTATAATCTACTGGATAAAAAGAATGAGGCATTTCGTTATTTAACTTTTGAACTAAAGCCTGCCTTACTTTCCGAACGGGAAGTTACTGATTTCCCTTATAATCGCATGAAAACAGTGCAGGGACTTATTCGAAGATTAGAGAGGCTTCAGGAAGAAGTAACTGGGGAAAAGGAAAAAGTTGATAAGTACCGCCAATCCTTCACTCACTTCTGTAATAACGAGATTGCAAATGTCAAGATGAAAGAAAAGGCACTGGACGGTATCAGACAAAAGTATACGTATGAAGAGATTGTTAAATGGGGAGATCTGATGAACAGGCGGCTGCAGCGGGCAATCAGGCTTGCGGAGGATAATATGCGCAATTACGACCAGCAGCTTGAACAGTTCATTACCCATATTCACACGTACCTGCAGAAACTTGCCGATGAGCTGCGGGTAATCCCCAGGAAGACAAAGGTAAAAGTAGATGAGAAATGGAAGGAGATCTACCTGTTTAGTATTCCTGGATGGGAAGAACAGGAAGGAAAAGAGGCCCTCAGAAGGCATATTGAATGGATAGTTATGCAGCTGGAAAAAGAGCACTACCTTGATGAAAACGGTCAGGAAGATATGGGAAAAGTGAGAAAAGCACTTTCAGGTTGGTTACATCCGAAACAGCTGCTGCGTGTTGTACTGAATAACAGGGAAATGAAAATAAAGTGCCGTAAGGTAACCAATGACGGCAAAGTAAGCGGTTCCCCCATATCGTGGGAACGCTCCAACTCCTGGTCCGGTGGGGAGAAATGGAGCAAAAACATGACTCTCTTTTTAGGTATTTTAAATTATATTGCAGAAAAAAGACAACACATTTCAGCAAATATGAAACGTCACCGGACAGTGATTGTTGATAATCCATTTGGAAAGGCATCAAGCGATCACGTATTGAATCCCGTGTTCTTTGTTGCAGAACAGCTGGGCTTTCAAATTATTGCTTTAACTGCACATTCGGAAGGAAAATTTTTGAGGGATTATTTCCCGATTATTTATAGCTGTCGCCTCCGTCAAGCCGGTGACGGAAACAAGCTGGTTATGACCAAAGAAAAAGAGATTCGAAAAGCATATTTTAGAGACCATGATCCAATGTCCCTTGAGAGGTTAGGTGAATATGAGCAATTAGAGTTGTTTTAAACAAGCACACCGAACCGCCCTGGAAAATCCCGGGCGGTTTATTTTTTGCATACTTTTTCCCTCCTCGCCATATAAATTTATAAAGCCTGTCTACTTTTCGGACACTACTTTTACAGTCGTGGGGAGGATTGTGATGAGACGATTTATCATACTGGCCACCTTGTTTATCTTCATTTTGGTGATAGTGATACCCACTTTAATTGTAAATAACTTTAAAATATTTGCTCCCAGGATAGAGGTGGATAGTAAAGAGATGAAAATTACAGTGTTGTTCCATGAAACCGGCGAGATAAAGGTAATGCCTTTGGAGGAATATCTGGTAGGAGTTGTTGCTGCGGAAATGCCGGCAGAATTCGAAATGGAAGCTTTAAAGGCACAAGCTGTGGCAGCAAGGACCTACACATTGAAAAAACTGGATCTGAAAGCTAAAAAAGTTGACAGTTCCCACCCCGAGGCTATAGTTTGTACCGACCCCAATCACTGCCAGGCGTGGATGTCGGAAGAAGAATTGAAGAAACGCTGGGGACTTCTCAAGTATGTAAAATACCGCAAAAAAATTGAAGAAGCTGTTACAGCTACAAAAGGTCAGATCATAACCTATGAAGGCCGCCTTATAGACCCGGTCTATCACTCCACTTGCGGTGGAAGAACCGAAAACTCTGAAGAAGTCTGGAAATACAAAATACCGTATTTGAGAAGTGTAGAGTGCCCGTATGATGAAGATTCTCCCCGCTATAAGGAAGTAAAGGTCTTTTCAATGCAGCAGCTGGATAGTGTCCTGGGAACCGACCTGGTAGCCGTACCTGCTTCAACCATCAGGGATAAAGTAGCAAGCTACTTTAGGATTCTCCAGAAAACTTCAACCGGCAGAATTAAAAAACTCTATATAGGAGGCAAAACAATTTTAGCCACTGAATTAAGGTTCGCTTTGGGCTTGCGCTCTACAAGATTTTCCATGAGTATTTCGGAAGATAAAGTAAAATTCACCACATACGGAAACGGCCACGGGGTTGGAATGTGCCAGTATGGCGCCAACGGCTTTGCAAAACATGGTAAAAATTATATTGAAATACTTAAACATTACTACACGGGAGTGGAAATTAAAGAGTATAAATAAAGGTAAAATATGTCAATAATATAGCCGAGGTGATGCGTATGTTTAAATTACCGCAGTTTCGCTTCGGCTCTAAATTACCGAAATTTGAACGTATTAAAAAATTGCGGGAAAACAAAGTATTTGCTAAAAATTTATTATTCAAGAAAAGCTTTCTAGCCGTACTGGCGCTACTTTTTGTTGTTTCAGCAATTTTTGGAGCCGTCTATTATAAAAATATTTTGCCTTCATCGTTCGAACCTAATGTTACTATTTCAACGGAAGAAACAGTTGCAGATAAAGCAGCATCTAAAATGGACAGCCCTGCTTTACAAAAAGAACCTGATTTAAGCGAAACAACAACTTTACCTAAAAAGGAAGCAGACATTGAAAGTAAGCAGGAAGCAAAAAATACTGAACAAGAAGTAAATAAGGCAGTAAATACAATGGATAACGAACCTGTTTCTGAAACAAAGAAAATGGAACACCCCGTTAACTTTCCCCCAAGCGGAAAGTATGGCTTTACTTACAGCAAAACATACAAAGATTATCGCTTCCATAAAGGAGTTGACTTCAAAGCTGACGGCGGAACTCCCGTAAGGGCAGTAATGGCAGGAAAAATCGATAGTGTCGAATACAGCGCCCAGGAAGCTTATAAAATTGTTGTCAACCACGGCTCCGGCTGGAAGACTGTGTACAGCCACGTTGGGGATGTCAAAGTGGAAAAAGGCCAAAGGGTAGACCCCGGTGACACGCTGGCAGTGGTAGCTGTTCCCGGCAGCAAAGAAAGCATTATGGGCCCACACCTTCACTTCGAGCTGTTATACAAAGGTCAAAGCCAAAACCCCCTGGAATATTTACCTGAAATAGAGACTCATTAAGCTAAAAATACCATCCTAAATTTTTTAGGATGGTATTTTTATAGAAATTTTAACCGAACGCTTGTTCTGGAGGCTAAATTATGATATAATAAAAACGCGATTAATAGAATACCGGTAAGGGGGGCTGGAGGATATGGAGGATTTTAAAAAAGAGCTCAGAGAAATTCTGCGAGAAGAGTTAGAGCCTGTTAAAACTGAAATTAAACAATTACATATTAAAGTGGGCGGACTGGAAGAAAAAGTAGGTAGCATGGAAACCAAAATGGACGGCATGGAGACCAAAATGGCTAGCATGGAAACCAGAATGGACGGCATGGAAACGAAAATGGCTAGCATGGAAACCAGAATGGACGGCATGGAAACGCAAGATGCTAAAGCAAATGAACCTGGAGCTATTAGAGGATGTAAAGATAATTAAAGAAAATGTAGAATACCTCACTTATCAGCAGGCTAAAAATAATCGTGAAATATATAAATTAAAACGCAGGACAATAAGGTAAAAATATAGTATCCCGCTGCAAAACAGCGGTTTTTTATTTTTATAGATAATTTTTTTCTACCATTTCAGGAATAATTTTTCAACAAATACCGTATCATTTCCAACACTTTTAAGGTCTAACTCCCTCATTTTTTTCATATGAATGTAAGGAATAAAACAATGAGGGAGGCCCACTCATGCAGGACTACATTCGTCAAAGGGTGCTGGAAATTAGCCGCCATATTATCGAAAATGGAGCTACAGTACGTCAGACAGCTGCCAAATTTGGTGTAAGCAAGAGTACTGTTCATAAAGATGTTACTGAAAGACTACCGCGAATAAATAAGGAACTTACCGAAAAGGTTCGAAATATTTTGGATAAAAATAAAGCTGAACGCCACCTTCGTGGAGGAGAAGCCACCCGCAAAAAATATCGTGAAGAAAATGAAGAATCATAGAAAAAATTAAAGGAATATTTTGTTTTATGGAGAAATAAGCCATGTAATCAAATTTTATTCCGGTCAGGACAAGCTAATTCTTGTATTTTACAGAATTAGTTTAAAATTATTCCATACAAGCTCAGAGGGGAGAAATTTGATGTTCGGCTTTGGGTGGGGTCTCGATATTGGAGTGGATCTGGGAACTGCAAGCGTACTGGTTTTTGTTAAGGGTAAAGGCATTGTTCTTAACGAACCTTCCGTAGTAGCGATAGATAAAGCAAGCGGTGAGATTTTTGCAGTTGGAGAAGAAGCGCGCAGAATGCTGGGAAGAACCCCGGGAAATATTGTTGCCGTAAGGCCGTTGCGTGAAGGTGTAATAGCAGATTATGATACCACAGAAAGAATGTTGCGGTATTTTTTGGAAAAAGCCATTGGAAAAAAGCCTTTTTTAAAACCCCGCGTCATGGTCTGCATACCTTCCGGAGTAACATCTGTTGAAGAAAGGGCAGTAAGGGAAGCAGCACTGCAAGCCGGTGCAAGGCAGGCTTACCTTATTGAGGAACCCCTGGCTGCTGCTCTGGGTGCAGGGCTTGACATATCCGATGCAAACGGGAGCATGGTAGTGGACATCGGTGGCGGCACGTGTGACATAGCAGTTCTTTCTCTGGGGGGTATTGTCTGTTCATCATCCCTGAGGGTGGGTGGAGATAAATTTGATGAAGCAATTATCCGCTACATCAGGCGTGGATACAACCTGATGATAGGTGAACGTACGGCAGAGGATTTAAAGGTTAAAATAGGTACTGCCTATCCCAAGGAAAAAAGAGACCCCTCATCAATGGAAGTTAGAGGTAGGGACTTGGTAAGCGGCCTACCCAAAACCATAGAAATAACTTCTGAAGAAGTTAACAAAGCAATGGCAGAACCTCTAGAGGCCATTGTAAGCGCTGTAAAGGAAGTTTTAGAGCAAACGCCTCCCGAATTGGCCGCTGACATAATAGACAAGGGTATGGTTTTAACCGGTGGCGGTTCAATGCTCCATGGTTTTAACTTCCTTTTGATGAAAAAAACTGGGCTGTTTGTCCATATCAGCGAAGACCCCGTTTCGTGTGTTGCACTTGGTACCGGAAAAGCGCTGCAGATGCTTGATGTACTTCAGCAAAACGGATTAGTAACGAGGAAAGTCTAAGAGGGATGTGCTCCTTTTCGAACACTTAATTTTTTACATATTTATTTTTCCTTCCGGCTAAACTAAGAGAGTTAGTGAAACTTTTTACCGGAGGGAAATCATGAAAGATTACCAGCGATTCGGTGTAATATTTGCCATTATCCTGATACTGGTCTTATGCGTAGTTCATAATGTGCTGCCCCGGCAAACCATTTCAAATGCTCAAATACAAGAAAATCCCCCGGAGAATTTAAACACAAAAACAGATAACCTTAATATTCTCTTCCTGGGCGTTTCACGGAATGATCTTTTAATGGCTTCCGTCTACAGCATTAACTATAAAAACAGTAAGGGCAAGGTTAGATCAGGGGCTGTTTTTTTCCCTCCATTTTCACTGTTTAGCTGTAACGGGAAAATCATGACACTGGAAGAAATTTATCAAGAAATGGATACCGCAGAGGCTATAACTAAAATAAGTAAAATACTGGAAAATGCCCTCCGGATTAAGATAGCCTACTCTGTAAAAATAGATAAAGCCATCTTTCGTGAGGTAGAAAAGATATTTGACCCCATTACGGTAAACGGCGAAGAGATAGAACTTGCTAACCTCTTTGAAATGGAGGCAAGCCCCCGGGATAAGGTAATATTAAAGCAGCTCATGAACCAGCTTACAAACCCCACAATATATTTCTATCATCTGCCCAGACTTCTCATCAATGCAAGACACTATGTGACTACCGATTTTCCAGTTACTCCCGAAAACCTCTGGCTTCATTTTAAGATAGTTCGCAGGGTGGACACGTCAAACATCATAAAGGTAATTGCCCCGGGAGAGCCATGTACCCGGAAGGGGGAAAGAGCGCAGGTTATTCCCGAATCCTTTTTACGGAACATTATTTATAAAATCACAACGTAAAATTAGAAAAGGAGCGGACTTTTCGAATATCCTCTTAGCGGCAAAATAAAAACCGTAGGGCTAAATAGCTCTACGGTTAACTTTTGAGATTAACTTGTTCTTCTCACCATATTGTTCTTCTCTATGTCGATCTGGGCTTCAAGGTCCATAATCTGAACTAACAGTTTTATTTTGTCACTTTTCTTAGCCTTGTTATACTCATTAAGCAAGTATTCCCTTTCCTTTTTCAACATAGTGTACCTGGATTGCATTGTTTCTCCCCCTTTCGTTGTAGTCGTTATGTGTTAGTAGTTTTTTTCACAAATCAAAAAAGTGAAAGCAAGTACTATCTTTAGTTACATTATAGCACAGGTTAATTACGAAATAAAGTAATTTTTCAAAAAATTTTAATAAAAATATAATTTTTCAATTGGGTAAAATATTTTACCATTCTTGGACTTGTTGTCTGTTCCGGCAGGATAAGCCTCGACTCATGTCGAAAATTATATCATAGAATCGAGACTTAATCTAGTTACCTGTCTCCCGCTTAAAGAAAAGGGAGTCTTTAATCAGAACTGGATAAATTAAATTTGCACACCAGGAGGAATTTTTCCGTGAAAATAAAAAATCTTGCACTCATTCTTTTAATAACACTCTGCCTTGGTATTTTTGTAGGGCAGGCCGCGGGAGGTAACTTACCCCTTCCGGGAAGCAAGGAAGACCCCCTTGTCACCCAAAGCTATGTGGATGATTTAATAAGGGAGAAGTTCGGCCCTCTTTTTCTGGCAACTGACCGGCTGGTAACCCGCGTTTCCGATCTCAATGACTCTGTGGAAGAACTGGAAAAATTAATTAAGCCCCGTGAAGTTAAACTCGCACTTGGCAAAAAAGAAGCATATATTGGTGAAGAACGCCGTACCCTCGATATTGCACCCTTTACAGAAAACGGTCGTACTCTTGTACCCTTCCGCTTCGTAGGGGAGGCGCTTGGTGCAACAGTAGGCTGGATTGGTGAAACGCAAACTGTCACATACCGACTGGGAAGTACCACCCTAAAACTTAAGATCGGTTCGAAAGATATATGGGTAGGTGATAAGGTTTACCGGATGGATGTGCCTGCTAAACTTAAAAACGGTCGCACTCTGGTACCAGTGAGAATGGTCAGCGAGCAGCTGGGATTTTATGTCCAGTGGCTGCCTGAGACAAGGGAAATAGTTATTAGACCGTGAATTTCCAGCATATGACCTGAACATTTCATGTTATAATGGAACAAAAAGACGGGATAACCCGTCTAATTTTATGAATACTATTATTGCCATAATGACTTGTAATTGTTTCTGAATAAAGAAGCTATATCTTTTTGTATATAGTTCGTTGAAATTTTAGCTTAGCACCAGGCTGGACCTGTAGGACGCATTGGAGTGAACCTAGTGAAACCCGGTTAGCCGCAGGGAAAAATCAGGGCGAGCGTTAGGAGGGCGCGAGCCGAGCACTGAGGCATGGACGCCGAATTGCGAGGGTACCCTGATTTTTCCCGGAGGCGAACCGTGGTTGAACTTGGTGAACGGAACTTCGTCTGAAGGTACAGCCTGGTGCGCGTGCGACCGGAATTACAAAAGGAGGCCTTATTATGACAAAAAATAAACTACTTATTACACTTGTCGTAGTAGCAGCTGTATTAGCAGGTGGCTTACTTGCAGTATATAATCATTCTTCGCAGGATAATGACCGGGATGCCGGAAGAAATCCTCAGGAAAATGCCCAGGCCAACAATGAGGAAAAAGTAGATATAGACCCGATGAATATTTTAATCCTTGGACTTGATGACAGGGACGGCGACTTTAGAGGTCGGACCGACACCATTATGCTAGCCGGCTTTAACCCTGAACATGAAGCAATTAATCTCTTATCCATCCCAAGGGATACAAGGGTAAAAATAAAAGGTGCATATGATAAGGTCAATGCTGCATATGTTTATGGTGGACCTGAATTAACCAGAAAGACGCTGGAGGATTTCCTGGACATTGAAATTGACTACTATGTGGTAATAGATTTCGATGCATTTGTGAAGATGGTGGACCTGGTTGGCGGAATAGAAGTAGATGTACCCATCAGGATGAAATATGAACAAGAAAATATTGACCTGTATCCAGGAAAGCAGGTATTAAATGGGGAACAGGCCCTTGGTTATGCCCGCTACCGTTATACAAGTGAAGGAGATATCGGCAGGGCGAAAAGACAGCAGGAAGTTGTCAAGCTTCTTTTGGAGAAAATGTTTAAGCTCCGCAATGTGGTAAAAATGCCAGAACTCATAAAAACAGTTTACGATCATGTTGAAACAGACTTCCCTCTAACACAGGTTACGGAACTTGCAAAAGCTGCAAACCAAATTAAAGAGAAGCCTATCAACTCCATGGTACTACCGGGTACCAATGAAAAATTGCTCGTTGATAAGGAAAAAAACCTTCGCCTGTGGTATTATATACCCGACAGGCAAAAACTGGATGAAATTTCTAAGCTCTTTCAATAAAAAATTTACAGTAAACCACAAATGAAACCTAGTATCTCTGACCTCTGACGTCCGACATCCGACTTCCATTTTTAGGGGGGTTGTTTAAAATGTCTAAAACTGAATTTGATGAAACAATTTGGGGTCCGGCCCCCAAAGAAACCCGATCACTTTCGAAGAAAAAAACTAAAAGGAAAAAAAGTAAAAATAAAGGGGGTTCCAAACTTGCCCTTGTCCTTTTCTTCCTGGTCCTATTTGCCGTATGTGCCTTTTTGGGATACATCTTCTCAAATAACTGGCTGGGTCAAGGTATCAATCCCGGTGAGGAACAGGAGTCTCCGGATAACGGCAAACCCGTAGCATCAAAAGATGAGGATAAAGAAGCCATTCTTCTCTTAGGTGTGGACCGCAGGGGAAATGAAGCAGCACGTGCCGATACAATCATGGTGGCGCTTGTCGATAAAAAGAGTGCCTCCGTTAAGCTCCTTTCAATCCCCAGGGATACCTATACCCAGGTTTCCGGACATGGACGTACCAAGATAAATCATGCCTATGCTTACGGCGGAGAAAAATTAATGCTGGAAACTGTCAACAAACTTCTGGGACTTAATATAGAGAAGTATGTTGTAGCAGATTTCCAGGGTTTTGTAAATATAGTTGATATCCTCGGTGGTGTAAGAATGAATGTTGAAAAGAGAATGTACTATCCACCCGAGGGTATAGATCTCATGCCCGGAGATCAGGTGCTGGATGGAGACAAAGCCCTCCAGTATGTACGGTTTAGAAGTGACGGGAAAGGAGACATCGGCAGGGTGGCCCGCCAGCAGGAGTTTTTAAAACAACTTGCTGACAAGGCCCTCCAGATCAGCACTGTCTGGAAAATCCCTGATTTAATTAAAGAAGCATCAAGAAGTATCGAAACTAACCTGTCAATCCCGGAAATGATTTCACTGGGTAATACCTTCAAGAACATAGATACCTCGGCCATTGAAGCCAAAACGTTACCAGGCTGGCCCGATTATATCAATGAAATAAGCTACTGGATTCCGGATGAAACTGAACTGGAAAAAATTTTTAATTAAATGAGATTTTAATTATATTTTTTTAAAAAAATTTGAAGGGATTCTACCAAGACAAGGAGTAGTATATTATGAAAGTCGATATCCTGGGCTGCGGAGTGGATATGGTGGACATGGCCGGTGCGTTAGAGAAAGTTGAAACATTCATTAATGCAGGCACCCCCCACCATGTAATTACGCTCAATGCCGAGATAATTTATAGAGCTCAGAATGAGCCAAAACTAAAGAAAGTTATCAACTCAGCCCACCTTGTCACCCCTGACGGTGCAGGGGTGGTCTGGGCCTCACGCCGCCTGGGTAAACCCTTACAGGAAAGGGTTACAGGCATAGACCTTACCACAGAGCTTGCCGGAAAAGCATCTCAAAAAGGCTGGAAGCTTTTTCTTTACGGCGCTGCTCCGGGCGTGGCAGATGAAGCTGCTGAAAACCTTAAAAAACAGCATCCCGGCCTGCAGGTAGCAGGTACCTCCCACGGCTACAGGAAGCCTGAAGAAATGCCGGATCTCATTGCAGAAATAAAAAAGGCAGGGCCCCATATTCTTCTGGTTGCCCTCGGTGCACCAAGACAGGAATACTGGATAAGAGAACACTTGCAGGAAACAGGTGTTCCGGTATCTATTGGGGTCGGGGGAAGCTTTGATGTCCTGGCAGGCCGTGTGGAAAGAGCGCCTGTGTGGGCGCAGAAAGCTGGTCTCGAGTGGGCATACCGCCTGGTAAAGCAGCCCTCCAGGTTTAAAAGAATGCTGGCCTTACCAAAGTTTGCATTAAAGGTTATAAATTACAATTTCAAAAAGCGTTGACCGCTGCTGGAGAATAGTTTAAAATTATCCTTGGCGGCCATTTTTACGCTTTTAGCTTACATATTCGCTATTTTATTCTACATAATTTCGGTTTTCGACACGATACCATAATAAGGTAAAAAATTTTTTTATAAAAAAATTAAAAGTTTTTGAAGTGATACCTTATCCGGAATGCGTAGTAAATTATGTAGGACGAAAAACAAGAAGATGCTAACTGTTTTCCTTTTAGCCGGAAAGCAGTTGCAATAAAATGCCTTTAGGTTAACTAGCAAGAGTGAAGCGAAATTTTACATACGAAGGGAGTGGTCGACTCACCGGAGGGAGAACTGCTCGTACTTAAATTTTGTCTTGTTGTTTAAGTGGTGAAACCGGATTAATTAAAAAAAGCTCATTGAAAAAACAAAAAGGGGGATAAACACATAATGAAGAGATCATTAATTGCTGTACTTATGATCGCTGTAATGCTCTTCGCTTTCGCTGGCGTTGCAAGCGCTGCTACTGATGAAGAAATTGCTACTAAGAGGTTGATGTCAGTTGACGTTGTAACAGGCGATCCAAGCGGAGAATTAAGGCTTGATGATGGAATTACTCGTGCAGAATTTGCTGCAATAGCGGTTCGTTTACGCGGAATGGAAGATGCTGCCAAATCTTCCAAGGGCGCTACTAAGTTTTCTGATGTAAAGGCTGACGCTTGGTATACTGGATATATTAACCTGGCTTCCGGTAACGGAATTATCAAGGGAGACCCTACTGGTACTTTCCGCCCAAATGACCAGGTAAACTATGCTGAAGCAGCTGCTATGCTCGTTCGTGTTCTTGGTTATGAGCCTTCTATTCAGGCTGTTGGAGCTGGCTGGCCTAACAATTATCTGTCCAAAGCTGGTGAACTGGGACTACTTGATAACGTAAAAATGGCTGACTGGAAGGCTCCCGCTCGTCGTGGCGACGTGTTCACAATGGCTGACAATGCTCTTGATGTAGACTTAATGAAGCAAACTTCCTACGGTACAGATATTTCTTATGAAGAAAAAGAAGGAGAAACTTTACTTTCCGAATATCTGGACGTAGATGTTTATGATGAAGACTGGGCTGATGAGGTTGATGAAGAATTACCTCTGGTTAAAAAGACTCCAAGGGTTGATATCGCAGGCTTAGAAGATAACGAAGTTAAGCTGGAAGGCCATACACTTGGTAATACTCCATATGAAGTTGCTGAGTGGATTAACCCTGATGACTTCTTGGGACAGCATGTAGAAGTCTGGATTAATGATGACGATGTAGTAATTTACATGGAAGCAGACGATGATGAAGAAGTAATTGTCGATGTTCTGGATTCTAACATTGGTGATGAAGATGCTAATAACATCTACTTAACAAATGTAGATGAAGACTACCTGATAGACGACAATGCTATAATTTACGTAGATAACGTACAAAAAACTCGTGAAGAGCTTTTCGATGAGTTTAATGGTCGATATGAAGATGCTTATGTAAAAGCTGTACTGGCGGACAACGTTATGGTTGAGGTTGATGGCAAAGAAAAAGAAGAAGATGATGTTATTATCTTCCTGGACATCAAAACATACAGCGAAGATGACGGTGTGCTAGCAACCACTTATATTGTTGATGAAGTAGATGCAGATGATGAGTACATTGACCTGTTTGCGCTTGATGGTGACGATACCAGCCTGGATCTGGAGGATGAAGACTACAGAATAGTAAAAGATGGTGCAAACGCCACTCTCGAGGATATTGAAAGTAAAGATGTGTTGGTAGTATTTGAAAACACTGATGATGATACTTACTACATTGAAGTATTCAGTACTACTGTTTCCGGAGAAGTTGATGATTACTACTCCAAGAACAGGACAACATTAGAAGACAGTAAGATTGAAATCGACGGTGAAGATTACTGGTTTACAAACAATGTTCTCTTTACAAGCGACGATTTTGATAGCAACGATGATTTAGATGTTGATGAAGTAGAAGATTTAGTAGGCAGCGAGGTTACTGTATACCTCAACCAGCAGGGTAATATTGTTGCTGTGGCATCTGATGAAGATGTAGCAGGCGGTTCATCTGAATATGGTGTAATTGTAAGCGCAGCTACTCCTGAATATCGTGGCAGCGATTATGTATTGTCCATTATGAATTCTGAAGGAAAGGTAATTGACTTTACCTTTGATCCGGAGGATGTAGAGTTTACTTATTACATTGACAGTGATGGTGATGACAAAACTGTAGACTTGGACGAAAAGGTATCCACAGCTTCAGGAGTAACTAATAAAGCAAAAGAATACGTTGCCGATAATAATCTACCTGATGAATTTGTCAGCCTGCTCAGAAAAATGGTTGAAAATGTTGATGCAGCTGGTAACCTCCAGCCTGTTGCCGTTAAATTTGACATGGACAGCGATGGCGATCTGAAAGAAATTGAACTCTTGAGTCCTGTAAGAATTGTTGATAAAAAAATAATTAATGATGAAGAAGTTGTTAGTGACTGGTCTGGCGTTTGGTTTGCATATGGAGATCCTGACTACAAGACTGGTGGAAACAGCTTTGATGCTGATGAATTAGATGAAGATGACGATGTATTGTATGCTGGCGGTAAGTTCTATGACCTGGCTAAGGATCTGGTAATATTTGACATGACTACTCCTTTGGTAGAAATGGATTATGCTGGTGACACCGCATATGAAGTAGATGACCCGGATGTAACTACCTGGAACAGCATCGAAGGCGAAAAATTGAAATTTGATTATCTTGTTGATGATGATGAAGTAGTAGCTATTTATATAACTGAGTTTGATGGTGGTAACGTAACAAGTGATACTATGTTTGCTATGGTTGACGGTTACAAAACTGTTAATGGTGAAGATGGAACAATCCTTCTTCTTCCTGACGGTAGCAAAGTAGCATACGAAAATGATGCAGCTGAAAGACGTGCATTTATTGCTTACGAGCTTGACGGCGACGAAATTGATACTTATGAAGTGCTTGCTTACGAAAACAAGTCTTGGGATGAACAAAAAGACTCCGTTGCTCAAGCTGTATATGATGCTGTAGTAAACGGTGATAATACTGGTCTTGAAGCTCTCGATATTGACTGGATAAAATATGTATTAGTCGATGATGACAGCGACACAATGATAGAAGGTTATGTTTCAAGTACCGATACTGATACTTCTAGCTTCAAGGTAGAAAGTGATGCAGTACGCTTCTTCATTGATGACGGTAAGATTGTAGACAAAGCTGACAGAAATGACTTTGTATTACTAATCGATACTGATGATGATGGTAAAGCTGTTGACTATGTAATTATCATAGCAGATGATGCAGCTAAGAATTGGTTACCGAATTAACAAAAAAGAGGTTGGTTTTAAAACCAACCTCTTTTTTGTTAATTCGGCTGATCATTTCTTTGTCAAAAATTTTTCTTGACAGCGAGAAGAAAATATGGTTATTATAGCATTGTACCGACTGACTTGTCGGTCAAGTTGTATTACTCTAAAATAGAGGTGTTATTATGTTTAAAAATCGTAGTTTTACAGTTTGTATTTTTTTAATCATTATTACTTTAATATTAATTCCCGGATGCGGTAAAAAAGACCCTGTTCAAAGTAATGTTGAGCAGAAAATTTCAGTCAAAGTTGCAGATGTTGGTAAGCAGAATATAGTCTACAAAACAAAAATTACAGGTAATGTTAAAGCTGAAAAGGATGTTAGTATTATTCCAAAAGTTGGAGGGAGGGTAGAGGAAGTAAATATAGAAGTGGGTCAAAGGGTTGAAAAAGGAGATACGCTAATAGTACTTGAAAGGGATGAAATTGCCGCCGCTTTAAAGCAGGCTGAGGCAGCTCTGGCATCTTCTAAAGCTCTAAGAGTTCAGAACGAATCTACATATAACAATGCAAAAATTGACTATGAAAGAATGAAAAAATTATATTCAGAAGGCGCAATATCCAAACAGCTGTTAGATCAGGCCAGACTTCAACTTGATGTATCAAATCCTGACTCGATAGAAGCTCAGGTAAAACAGGCGGAGGCAGCGCTGGAACAGGCTAAATATAATCTTGCTAATACGATAATCACTTCTCCGATATCGGGTATTGTAACTTCTGTTGATCTTGAAGAAGGAGAAATGGCTTCGCCCGGAATTGCAGTTGCTCGGGTAGTAAATATGGATAAGGTATACATAGAATCTTCAGTTACAGAAAATCAGGTGAATCATCTTGAAGTAGGACAGAAGGTAGACGTAATAATTGGAGCAATATCGACAGAGCCGTTAGTAGGGACAGTATATTCAGTAAGCCCTGCAGCAGATGAAAGTAAATCATATCCGGTAAAAGTTGAATTGGAAAACTCTGGATATACTATAAAACCAGGAATGTTTGCAGAAGTTGAAATCATATTAGCTGAAAAAAATAATGTGATTTCAGTTCCTCTTGGTGTAATAGTTGAGAGAAACGGCGAAGAAGGAGTTTTTGTCGTGGAAGGCAATAATGCAGTTTTCAAGAAGATAGTTAGAGGTCTTGATGACGGTGAAAATGTAGAGGTACTTTCGGGTTTGAAAGAGGGGGAAAAGCTTGTAGTAATGGGACACCATTCCCTGACAAATAATACCCCGGTAAAAGTTATAGGGCGGGGTGAAAAGTAATGAATATTTCTCGTTTTGCTGCTAAAAGGCCTGTAACTATTTTAATGGTGATATTTATTGTATTACTCCTGGGTATGGTTTCTTTGAAAAGCATTGGTATAGATTTGTTTCCGGAAATGAACCTTCCGGTAGCTGTTGTCATAACATCTTATGAAGGTTGCGGACCTGAAGAAATGGAAACGCAGGTCACCAAACCTATTGAAGAAGCAATAGCCTCGGTCGATAACATCGAAAATATAACTTCGGAAACCAGGGAAGGCCTGTCAATGGTTGTAGCCGAGTTCTCATGGGGAACTGACATGGACTTTGCTACCCTTAAAATGAGAGAAAACATAGCCATGTGGAGAAGTGTATTACCTGACGACATACAAGATCCACTGGTATATCAATTTGATCCATCCATGATGCCTATACTTATAATGACATTCAGCGGGCCTCAGGGGCAGGAAGAATTGAAAGATTATGCTGAGGACATTATAAAACCCAGGCTTGAACGAATTGAAGGGGTTGCGTCAGTACATGTTTCAGGCGGAAGAGATAGGGAAATAAAAGTCAACCTGAACATGACAAAGTTAGATGGATACGGAATAACAGCGGATACAGTTGCCAGTGCTTTAGCAGGGCAAAACCTGAATAGTCCTGTGGGAACAATTGATCAAGCCGGTTATGAATATCTTTTGAGAACTATGGGTGAGTTTCAGAGTGTAGAAGACATAAAAAACATACTTATTCCACTTCCTAAAGGAGGGAGCATTAGATTAAAAGAGATAGCAACGGTTGCAGACGATTATGCTGATATAACTCAGTATAATTATATGAATGGTCAACCTACTATTGCAATAACTGTTCAGAAACAATCAGGAGCAAATACTGTTAAGGTAGCAAGTGAGGTTTTGGGGGAAGTGGAAAAACTTCAGAAAGTATTACCCAAAAACTCGGAAATTGTTCCGATAATGGACCAATCAAAATTTATTAAGAGATCGATTAATAATGTGACAAGAAACGCGGTGATTGGTGCTGTTCTAGCAATATTAATTATCTATTTCTTCTTGAGAAATCTTTCAAGTACGTTCATTATTGGTACGGCTATACCGATTTCAGTTGTAGCAACATTCATTTTAGTATACTTTGGGGGATTGACTTTAAACCTGATGAGTCTTGGAGGTCTGGCGCTGGGAGTTGGGATGCTGGTTGACAATGCAATAGTAGTATTGGAGAACATTTACCGTCACAGACAGCATGGTAAAGACAAATTTAATTCGTCAGTAGATGGCGCTTCAGAAGTGGCAAACGCTATTACGGCTTCAACACTAACAACTCTGGCAGTATTTTTACCTATTGTATATGTAGAGGGCTTAGCTTCTCAACTGTTCAGGGAACTTGCAATGACAGTTGCGTTTTCGCTCTTGGCCTCTTTAGCGGTTTCACTGACATTGATTCCGATGTTATCTTCAAAATTTATGAGAACAGTAAATGGTAACAACGGAAATGCAAATAAAACCGGTGTAAAAAAGAATCTCCTAAGAAAGTTTAAAGGAATCCAGGAAGGACTGGTTCATACTTATATAAAAATACTCAGTTGGACATTACGTCACCGCATAAAAACAGTTGCACTGGCTTTAGTCTGCTTCGCAGGCTCCTTAATGCTCATTCCATTTATAGGTGCCGAATTTATTCCTGATATGGATCAGGGAGAATTTCAAATAACAGTAGAACTTCCTAAAGGTACGGCGCTTGAGGAAACTAAAACTATGATCCAGAAGCTTGAGAGCTATATTACTGAGTTCGATGAAGTTGAATACCTTTATATTGTAGCAGGAGGTACTTCTCAGGATTTACAGATGGATACCGAAGGCCAGTCGCACACGGGAGAAATATTTGTAAGTTTATGTGATGCCAAAGATAGAAACATCACAACAGAAGAAATGGTAGAGCATCTGCGCCAGCAGTTCAAGGACATTCCGGGAGTTAAAACTGAAATAGATATCAGCAATGGATTCTCAATGGCGGGAAGCAGCTCACCTGTTAGTATAAAGATAAAAGGCGACGACTTAGATGTACTGAAAGATTTAGGAAGTAATATATCTTCTATAGTTAAGTCAGTAAAAGGAACAAGAGAAGTTTCCTTCAGTCTTGAAGAAGGCAGGCCGGAGATGCGTATGGTAATAGACAGAGATAAGGCTTCTTCATACGGTCTTACATCTGCACAGATAGCATCAGCAGTTAGAGCAGCAATAACAGGTCAAGTGGCTACTCTTTATCGAGCAGATGGTGATGAAATAAATATTAGAATAGAAGCAATGGAAAGATACAAGGATAATTTTGAAAATGTCAGGACATTAAAAATTACAAGCCCACTTGGAATAAAAGTTCCTTTGTCTCAACTTGTAGATTTTCAGATAGTAAAAGGGCCTACTAAAATTACTAGAGACAATCAAGAAAGAACAGCAACGGTTACTGCCGATATAGCCGGCAGGGATTTAGGCAGTGTTATTCAGGATATAACAAATAAAATGAGAGATGTAGCCGTACCGGATGGTTATAGTATAGAGTTTGGAGGAGAACAGAAGGATATGCAGGAAGCATTCAGCGATCTTTCTCTTGCGCTTCTGCTGGCTATAGCTCTTGTATATATGATAATGGCCGCACAGTTCGAATCGCTCATACATCCATTTATAATCATGTTTTCAATGCCGTTTGCTTTAGTTGGAGCAGTTTTGGGACTGATTATTACAGGAAGAACATTTAACGTTCCTGCATTTATCGGGCTGATTATGCTGGCGGGTATTGTGGTGAACAATGCTATTGTTATGGTTGACTACATCAATCAGCTGCGTAAAAGCGGCAAAGGTAGGGAAGAAGCAATCGTTGAAGCTGGTTCTATAAGGCTGAGGCCGATTTTCATGACTGCAATGACTACGATCCTTGCCATGCTCCCTATTGCAGTTGGAATTGGAGAGGGGGCAGAATCACAGGCTCCACTTGCTACAGTTGTAGTTGGAGGTTTAACGGTTAGTACGTTGTTAACTCTTGTAATAGTTCCTGTTGCATATACACTTACAGATGACGCGAAAAACTTGTTTGCAAGAAAATTAAATAGAAGGAGAAAATCAAGTATTGAAATATAAAAAAATTAAGTAAAAAATGAGTTATAAAAATATGAGGAAGGAGTATGAAAAGTGAAAAGAAAATCAATTCTGCTGGTTTTTATATTGGGATTAGGGATTTTAACAGGAGCGGCATGGCAGCCTGAGAAAGCTGAGGCTGACTCAGATGTGATGAATTTTACTCTCGATGAAGCTATAGAGTACGGCCTGAAAAACAGTCCTGAAATTAAGAAATTAGAAATTGATGAAAAAATTGCAGAAGTGAATTTGAAAAGCGCAAAATCCGGTGCAAGTAAGAGTAAGGATGCAAGAGATAAATACAGTACTGGTACCAGTTGGGAAACTTTGCAAGTTGAAATGGTAAACCCTGTTCTGCAGGAAGCAAACTATAAAATACAGGAAAAAAGTCTTCGGCATATGAGGGATGCATTAAAACTCCAAATTGAAAAAAAATACTATGATGTAATCTATGCTAAAAAATCACTTGAAAACTCTCAGGAATCACTGGACAGAGCAAACGAAGAGCTAAGACTTGCTGAAGTGAAATATGAAGTTGGGAATATTGCAAAAATAGGAGTAAAACAGGCTGAAGCGCAGGCTGCATCAAAGCAAGCCAGCTATATTGCTGCAAAAAATAAATACCAAAATGAAATAATGGCTTTTAATAAATTGTTAGGCTTGCCGCTGGATGCTAAGATAAATCTAATAAGTGGCTTGGAGTTAAAAGGAGAGGATATAAATCTTGAAGCAGCTATAAGTGAAGCCATTGAGAAAGATATTTCTGTTTTTAGCAAGAGGGAAATGCTGAAAGTTGCAGAAGTTTCTTTAGAAGCTGCAAAAAAAATATATTCGCCAAAGGTAAATACTTACAAGCAAATG
The DNA here is from genome assembly GCA_020063565.1 of Clostridiales bacterium. Classification (GTDB taxonomy): domain Bacteria; phylum Bacillota; class DSM-16504; order Desulfitibacterales; family JAICDB01; genus JAICDB01. Next base: position 161,995 of record JAICDB010000009.1, read on the forward strand.
TTATACGAACTGGAAAAAAGCAAAATTGATTTACAGGAACAGGAAAAAGAATTAAAAATGACCATTAAAGAAACTTACCTATCATTAAAAGCTCTGGAAGGACAGTATGAAGCGCTAGAAAAAGCGGTAGATGCTGCGAGTGAGGGTTACAGACTGACAAAAATCAGCTATGAAGTGGGCATAGCAACGCAGGTAGAATTAATGCAGAGAGCAGAGGAACTGCATCAAGCTGAAACAAACCTTTTGAATGTGTTATATAATTACAATGTACTCAAAGCCCAGTTCCAAAACAGGATATTTCTAACAAGCCCTGGCGGTACAGGTGGTCAAAATGGCTAAAGAATTTCAACAGCACGATAAAAAAATATTAATACTTCGAGCAGCTGTTAAAGTTTTTTCAAAAAAAGGCTTTCACCTGGCAAAAATAGAAGAGATAGCTGAAGAGGCCGGGGTAGGTAAAGGAACTATATATGAATATTTTAACAGCAAAAAAAACCTTTTTGAAGAAATGTTTATCAGGATAAATGAGCTTTATTTTAAAAATATAAATGAGTTTTTAGATAGTGACAAGGAAGTTAAAGAAAAAATATTTCTTTTCATTTATACACATTTAAAATTCATTAGCGAACACAAGGATATGGCTAAAATTATGATGAATGAACATCACCTTTTTAGCGAAAAGATAATGCAGAAGACTATAAAACAACGTCAAAAATTAATTAAGAATATTGAAGAAGTGGTATCTCAGGGAGTAGCGACCGGTGAGATTGCTGTTCCTGAACCATGGCTTATTGCTCAAATTATTGGGGGCATCACTATGAACATCTCCTCAAATATAATATTTGAAGAAATCGATAAAGAATTAACTGAAATAGCCCAAAAAGCTACTGATATATTATGGATCGGTATTTCAGCAAAAAAAGATTACCAGACTTGGGAACAAGAATAAATTACAAGCGTCTATGTAATAGCGGGAAGTTATTTAAGAAAGGGATGGCTATGAAAAAAATTATAATAATTATTATAAGTGTCTTGAGTACTATATGCATTTTCTCTACAACTTCATATGCATATAGAGATGTTGAAAGCCACTGGGCAAATAAAGAAATAGCCATTCTTTCAGCAAAGGAGATTATTGGGGGATACCCCGATGGTACTTTTCGACCGGACAAGTCTATAACGCGAGCCGAATTTACTACTCTTCTTCTTGGAGCCATTCACCAGCAAAAGGAAGCGTTATCGTTACAGTCGCTTGAGAGTACCTTTCAGGATGTGCCATTTCACCATTGGGCTAAAGGGCAAATAGAATTGGCATACGAGCTAGGCCTTGTAAACGGCTATGAAGATAATACTTTTAGACCTGATAACTCCATAACAAGAGCGGAAATTGCAGCAGTACTTGTCAGAAGTATGAAAGTAACTTCAGAAACTAGCGGTAATCTACCGTTTGCAGATTATAAAAAGATACCGGATTGGGCTAAATCTGCTGTAAAAGCCGCCTACAATGAAGGCCTCGTTAAAGGTGATTCTCTTGGTTATTTTCATCCTTTAGAAAAGGCTACCCGCGCTGAAGCAGCGGTTTTAATTACCAGATTATTAGAGAGAAGTTCGGATAAGTACGATTATTTGGGCAAATTAAAAGGGATTGACATGGAAGGGAAGAGGTTGCGCATTGAAATATACGGCAAGGATATTATTTTTAATTTTGATAAGCTAAATGCCGTCTACAGTGAAAATAAAAAAATATCCTTGCCTTTTCTAAAAAAGCAACTTCCCCTTGACGTTTATTTTATTTTAAATGATAAAGGGAAAATAACCTATCTGGAAGTTGCCCGGCGGGATAATGGAAACTCTCAGCTGGAGATTATTAGTGACTTTGAGTCTAGCAACTTTTTTGATACTAGCAGTAGCAGCCTAAATAATGAAGAAGCAATTTTTACGCGAAACTTTGAAAATGCCGATAAAAGAATTGAGAAAAATGCAAATGAGGATGCAGCAGAAAGTCTTTCAATAACGTTGAAAGAGATAAATGCAGATAAATTTAAACAGGCTGTGGAAGTATTCGGAAGAGAGCAGCTTATAGCTATTATTGACACTGGAGTTGATCCCGGCCATCCTGATTTGCAAAAAGGACCAGGTGGAGAAAAAAAAATTGTCAGGTGGGTTGATTTCACTTCAGAAGGTTTAGTGAAAACTTCAAACACTATCAGAAAAAGAAACTACCTTACACTTGGCGAAGAAACATTCAAAATAGGAGATATCCCGACTGCCACGGGTTACTATAAATATGGCTTTTTAAAAGAAAGCCGGTTTTTAAGGGATTTAAATTTTAACGGCGATATAACGGATAACTACCTGGTTCTTTTAACTGCAATTGACAGTAAAAATTATAATACAGTATATGTTGATACTGATGGTGATGGCAATCTGACAGATGAAGATGCAGTGGAAATTTATAATGAAAGCTATCAGATAATAAATTTTGGCAGCGGAAATAATGGTAGAATATACAACTTTGTAATTTCTAATATTGCTGAAGATGGTAGTTCTGTGCAATTCAGTACTGACTTTAACGGGCACGGAACACACGTGGCCGGAATTATTGGGGCAAATGGAGGCATCAAAGGTATTGCACCTGCTGCAGAGATAATGGTTGTCAAGGCGCTTGATGCTAACGGTGAAGCTGAATGGAAAAATATTCACGATGCAATACGGTATGCTGCAGAAAACGGCGCAGATGTAATAAATCTCAGTTTAGGATACTATGATGACAAAACTGCAGGAAATAACTCGCTTACTGATTTAATAAGTCGTCTGACAATGGAGTATGGTGTTGTTTTTACAGTGGCTACGGGTAACAAGGGTCCCGGTATAGCTTCCGTTGCTACCCCCGGAAATGCATTGGATGCTATTTCTGTGGGGGCTTTCATTTCACCTGATATGTGGAAACATGATTATGGTTGGAATGTAGAAAATGATTCGCTGTGGTATTTTAGTTCTTTGGGACCCAGAAAAGACGGTTTAAGCATACCAACTATTGTAGCTCCGGGAAGTGTGGTTTCTACAACTGCGCTCTGGACAGGTGAAAAATATTGTCTGGCTGAAGGGACAAGTGTTGCAACTCCTTATGTTGCCGGAGGTGTAGCGTTATTAAAAGAAAGCATGGAGAAGATTGGCAGAGAAGTAACTCCTCAGGAAATAAAGAGAGCAATAGTAATGGGTGCAAAAAACCTGCCTGGTTTTCAGCCTTTTGAAGTGGGCGCAGGAGTTCTGAATCTTTTGGAGGCCTGGCACCAACTTTTGGTTGTAAGTGATTTACCTAGATTTAGAATAGATACCTATGATATGTATTTTGGTACGGGACATGGAATATATGCAAGGGAGTACATACCCGGAAAAATGTTTTTTGAAGTGGTTAATGAAGGAAATGCTGAACAGCTAGTAATGTGGAGGACAATTAATGACATGGCAATTCCAAGCATTGATAAAACAAGAATTGCTCCTGGTAATAAAAGGACTATTGCTATTGAGTACAACATTCCAGAAGAACCGGGAATATACTCAACTTTTTTAATAGGCGATGTTCCCGACAGTTATGGTAATGACGTACTAGGATTATCGACTGTTATTGTTCCCTATGTTTTTTCTGCTGAAAATGATTATACAGTCAAGATTACCGATACCATTCCTGCAGCACAGATTAAAAGGTATTTTTTTAAGGTGCCGCCGGATACAGAAGAATTTAAAGTTAAAATGAAGGTAATAGAGGAAGGAATTAAAGATTTCAAAGGCCGGGCAAGGTTTCATTTGATTAATCCTGATGGGCAGGAAATTATTATATCTGACTATGCTGGAGTTGCACCCGAGGGGGCATTTAAAAAGGGTGAAGTACAGACAGTTATAAAGAATCCTGAAAAGGGAACATGGGAAGTTGTTCTCTACAGTTCAGCAAGCCTCAGTGATTACAACTTGGAACAAAGTGATTTGGAACTAAGCTGTAGTATTAAAAAAGAAAAAAAAGAAAAAAACCCTAAACGCCCTTTCAGTTGGCTGATAGGTTATGTTCCAACTGGAGAAAATGAAAGTATTCTAAAAAGTGTTACGCTCCATATACATGACGAAAACAGCAAACGACCTGTTGATGGGGTAATAAAAATAAACGGCAGGTACTACCAAATAAAAAATGGGATTGTAACATTTAAGATAAAGCAAGGAGAAGAAATAATAATTGGTAGATGAATACAAGCCGTAGGTTCGAGTGCCAGGCACTTAAGTTATTAAGTTATTGTTGAATATAGAATTTCCAGTTATAATGATACAGGGTGGTAATTTTGGGTAGAAAGCCGAGGGTGGAATACAGCGGAGGAATATATCATGTAATTCAAAGGGGTAATAACCGGGAGTATATTTTTGAAGAAAAAAGAGGAGTAACGGTGCCAGGAACTTAAGTTATTCAAAGGGAAAAATTCTGGTCACTAAATTTTTTTATAATAGAATGCTGTAAGTTATGTGTGAGTCATGGGGGCAGCAGACTGAGGAGGCAAATGGGTCGGATCTTGCTTGTTTAAAAGAAAGTTTGGTGCAATTCTTTTGATTATTTTTAATTGTTGTATGGTATAATATTGACAAAAATACATTAGGTGGTGTAGGTAAATGAGTCTTGCTAGAAAAGAATTAATAGATTTAATAAATAGAATTCCTGAAGAAGATATTAAAGAAGTGAAAAATTTTATAGAGTTTTTAAGAATAAAAAGGAAGCAAAATGAATTTAAAGATTTGGAATTAGCAAGTGAAACTAGTTTAGATTTTTGGGATAATGAAATAGATGATGAGGTATGGAATAAAGTGGATAACGGTGCCAGGCACTTAAGTTATTTGACAAAATATAAATTATGCTATATTCAAGAAGCAATAAAAATGCAATATACATTGAAAGAGATAGGAGAAAACATAAATATATCTGAAGTTGCCGTGGCAGACATATTGAAAAGGCATGGTTAAGTACGTATAACTTAACCAATTTATCTTTCATCTGGGTGCATAGCAGAATTTTCAGTATAAATCTGGTATAATATAGATAAGGAAATCAGGGAGGGAGATAAAGTTGCAAACAGAAGATTATCCATTTCTGATGGACCCCAAAATAGATTTTGCATTTAAGCAGATATTTGCTGGGAAGCAAAAAGAAAGTAAAATTGTGTTGATATCTTTACTCAATGCAATTTTAGACCGAAAAGACCAGGAAGCAATTACAGATATAATTTATCTCAATCCCTATACAGACAAACCCTATGAAGATGCCAAGCAATCAATTCTTGATATCAAGGTAAAGACAGCAGAAGAGGAATTAATCGATATAGAAATACAAATCAGAAATATAGATAATTATAGAAAACGATCCCTTTATTATTGGTCTACCATGTACGGAGAACAAATTATTGAAGGAGAAGCATACTATGAATTAAATCCATGTATAGTCATCAACATTATGGACTTTAACCTCCTAGACGAAACAGACCGTTATCACAGCATTTTTGAAATAAGAGAAAGAAACCTGGGATTTCAACTGGTAAGCGACCTTGAAATACATTATCTGGAACTGAGAAAACTGGCAGAGGAAGTAGATATCAATAACCTTACAACCTTAGAAGAATGGTTGATTTTTATTCGGGATGCAGCAAAAAAAGAGAAGAGAGAATTGATAGAAACAATAAGGAAACGAAATGAGGTGATTGATATGGCTGAAAAGATATTGGCAAGAGCAAGCGCGGATGAAATGGCCCGGGCAGCATACCAGCAAAGAAGAAAATGGTATTTGGATAAGGTATCCAGTGAGAAATACCTTCTTATGAAAGGTAGAGAAGAAGGTAGAGAAGAAGTAGCAAAGGCTGCGCTAAGAAAAGAGATGCCTATTGAAATAATCTCCGAAATAACAGGATTAACAATAGAGGATATAAAAAAGCTTAAAGAGAAGATGAAGGGGTAGATACAGTAACAGTAACGGTGCCAGGCACTTAAGTTATTAATTTATTTTTGAATATAGAATATTCAGTTATAATGATACAGGGTGATAATTTTGGGTAGAAAGCCGAGGGTGGAATACAGCGGAGGAATATATCACTATAAATTTATAAAAAAATGTTGATTATTTCGTCGGGTTGTGTGTATAATATGAACGAGGAACAAAAACTCTTATGAGTTTTTATCGGGATGGTGCCCGCACCATCTCGATTTTTTGTTTTTAAACCTTTATAAATATCTCTCAAGTTAGGATAACGGTGCCAGGCAGTTAGCTTCACAGTACCTGCCATTTCAAACAATGGATTTTTCCCTATTGGTTTTTTGGTGTTAATTTCATTTTTATTATGAACTACCAATACTCTTTTTGCTTTTCGTGGATTTTTCCGGATAATTCCCCTATGTTTTTTACGTATATTAGTTTGTTGATTACTCATGGTATTTAATGTAAAAAATATGGTATAATGTAAATGTTAATAAGTATAGGAGCATGATTAATCATGTTTGGTTTGGTAAGGGAGAAGGATAAATGATGAATAATAAGGATATTCGATGGAGACAGAGATATGAAAATTTTAAAAAGGCCTATCATCAATTTGATTCAGCAATTGTAGATTTTGAAAAACTTAGTGTACTGGAAAAGGAAGGACTTATTCAAAGATTTGAGTATACCTTTGAATTGGCCTGGAAAACATTGAAGGATTATTTAGAATCTCAGGAAGTATCAGTAAGTTTTCCTAGAGAAGTTATAAAAGCCGCTTTTCACTACGGATTAATTGAAGATGGAGATGTATGGATGGATATGCTGGAGAAAAGAAATCTTATGGCTCATACTTATGATGAAGAACGTTTTAAATTGGCAGTGACGAAGATTAAGGACAGTTATTATCAAGCCATTTCCCAGGTTTATAAAGATTTGGGAGAAAAGATATGAGATTTGGCATATCACAAAAAAGCTTTGATTTGATTATAGAGGCTCTGTCCGGTTGGACTGAGATCGAAAAGGCAGTCATCTTTGGTAGTCGCGCTATTGGAAATTATAAAAAGGGATCGGATATTGATTTAGCTATTTATGGCGCTCAGATAACTGCACATACAGTAAATGCTCTCAGTGTTATGTTAAATGAAGAGCTACCACTGCCTTATTATTTTGATGTAGTTCATTATGAATCTTTGAAGCATGAACCACTAAAGGTACATATAGATACCCATGGTAAGCTGCTATATCTCAAAGGTACTGCGGTACCAGGCACTTAAGTTGCCGGATGCATCAGCATTTGTTAAAAGAGGAAATCCTCATTTAAAGGGTACTTGCATGTTGATGGTTATGCTAAATTCTCATAAACTTCTTTAATGAATATATCGCTGTAATAAAATTGTATATTTTAAAAGGATATTTTAATTATAGCTAGAAATAATATATTAACTTGTAGATGACATTTACTGGTGGTGAGTAATGTGGAAAATGAAACAAAACAGCTGCTTGATAAAATTTTAGATAAACTTGATAAACTTGACAACACGCAACGAGGAATGCTAAAAGAACAGCAGGAAATGAAGTTAGAATTGCAAAATATGAAAAAGGAGCAGCAGGATACAAAGTTAGAATTGCAAAACATGAAAAAAGAACAGCAGGAAATAAAGATAGAATTGCAAAAAATGAAAAAAGAACAGCAGGAAATAAAGATAGAATTGCAAAATATGAAAAAAGAGCAGCAGAAAATAAAAACTGCTTTGGAAAACATAGAAACTAGACAGGATGAAATCTATAAAATTGCAACATCAATAGAACATAGTAATCAGGTCCTTAAAGCGGAAACAGACAATATGAAGGTTAAAATGGCTAAAGCAGAAGGAAACTTCACTCGAATGAAAGAGGCTATTCGCTAGAAAATAAGGGAGTGTGTATATTTTTGGGGAGTATGTATATTTTTGTGTAAATGGTTTTTTAGATTAAATTTTCAGGGTACCCATGAAAAGGATACCCTTTTCATGGGGATAACGGTGCCAGGCACTTAAGTTATTTACACAAATAAGGAAGGATAGTTTTTATAATTTTTTTAAACAGCTCCAATTCTTTTGGCGAGCATTTTTTTAATAAACCATTTATCTCAGTGTCTTTATTGGCAGCACAGGCATCATAAGCATCACGTTCATCATGAGCATAATAACCATTATACGCAGTTTTACCAAAAATCAGGTAATCTAAAGTAACATGTAAACAATCGGCAATTTTTACTAAAGCAGGGAGACTCATCTGTCTCTCTCCCCGTTCCAATTGTCCTACATAATAGTCAGAAAGATCTATGATTCCTGCAAAATCTTCCCGTGAAAGTCCGAGTTTTTCTCTTTCTTCTCGTATTCTTTGTCCTATGGCTTTGTTATCTATCCTCATATTTTTCTCCATTTTCTTTCACTCCTTACTTTTTAATACTTTATCTGAATTTGAGCTACTTCTGAATTTGCTATAAGCATATATTTATTATTTGCAATAAGCTAATAATTGATGTAAAATTTTATTTGTGGTTATTTTTTACGGGGAGTGAACGGAGTGAGTGAAAAAGATAAAATAGAAATAGCTAGAAATATTCTTAATAATGCGGCAAGTATAAACCTTAGCAAAGAAATTCTTCTTAAAATAAGTCAAAAGATTGATAAATATATTGTTGAGTATTACCAGAAAAGTAAGAGCCAAAAACATGTTGAAAAGAGATAGGATGTTGAAATAATCCGCAATCAAAAAATAAAATGAAGTGCTATATATTCTAGTATGGTATAATTATTAGTGAGAAAGAAGTATGACTCATGCTGGCAATTAAAGGATATTATGATGGAAAGAAATTAAACTTAAAAGAAGCTGAAGCAGAGAGGCGGGAAATGAAGCAGGAAATCCGAAGAAGAATTTAAAAAAGTGGAAGAGACATATGAATTCACGGAAAGATTAAAAAAGGCAATAACAGGTTCATTCTATATCAACATTCAGTATTCAAAAATATTTCTTCCTAGAAAGATATGAATCTAGTATAATTAAGCTTAGGATTAAATTACTGGAGAGATGCAACTATGCGTATAGCCAAGGAAGCGATCCCTTACTGCAGCTTTTTACTGCTAGTCACAATAGCCAGTTATTTCATACATACCGTATTTTTTGTTATAGCCTTACTCTGTCTAGCTTTTGTGCTCTTCTTTTTCCGCAATCCACATCGTAGGATAAACTATAATGATAATTACATATTATCTCCAGCCGATGGTAGAATTCAAGAAATTACTACCGTTGATGAAAAAAATTTTTTTGAGGGCAAAGCAGTGAAGGTCAGCATTTTTCTCTCACTATTTAACGTCCACATTAACAGGAGTCCCCTTGCAGGAAAAATTACATATGCAGCATATAGGCCGGGAAAATATTTTCCCGCATTTAAGAGCCATGCATCTGAATTAAACGAGAGGAATACAATCGGAATTGAAAACAAAAAAGTCAAGGTTCTTGTTCATCAAATCACAGGTTTCATCGCTAGAAGAATTGTCTGCTATAAGAAAAAAGGAGACTTTTTAAATCAAGGGGAAATATTCGGAATGATTAAGTTCGGTTCCTGTACCGAAATTATTATTCCCGAAAATGTGAAAATTTTGGTAGAGGAAGGCGATATAGTTAAAGCAGGAGAAACCGTTCTGGGGGTGATTGATGATGATCAAGAATAATATTGCCGGCTTAAAAAAATACTTGCCTAATTTTTTAACTTTCTGCAATATGACAATGGGTGTGACTGCAATAATTTTGGCAGCTTATGAATATTATCTTCTGGCATCACTTTTTGTAATGGTCGGGGCAGTCCTTGACAGGTATGATGGGGTTATTGCCAGAAAGTTTGATATCACAAGTGAACTTGGAAAAGAAATGGACTCATTAGCGGATATTATTACTTTCGGTGTAGCGCCTTCGATAATTGCATTGTTATTCCCCCTTTCCGAGCTGAAATTTAAGTATTTAGGTTACATTATAACCATAATTTTTGTCGCCTGCGGTTGGTACAGGTTGTCCAGATTTAATGTTTCTCATTTTAACAATGCTTATACCGGTTTACCGATTACAATTGCAGGCTTTTTGCTGGCTTTAAGCCTGGTTTACCAGTCAAAATATAATGTCTACCCTTATTCTACAGCACTCATAATGCTAACTTTCAGTTACTTAATGATCAGTCATCACAAAATAAAAAAGATATGACTAACTTTGCTATAAATACATAAGACTGTCACCCCGGCAGTCTTTTGTATATTTGAGGATTATGATCAGAAATTTTGTGGAAAGAAATTTACTAAAATTTGGTGTTTTTAAGGGGGTATGCCCCCCTATGTCAATTGAGTGCTCATTATTACAAGTATTTTGTCCTCTTCATAAGCTTCTTTAAAGTGTATATCACTGTAATAAAATTGAAGATTTTAAAAGGATATTTTGATTTTAGCTAGAAATAATACATTAACTTGTAGATGACATTTACTGGTGGTGAGTAATGTGGAAAATGAAACAAAACAGGTGCTTGATAAAATTTTAGATAAGCTTGATAAACTTGACAACACGCAACGGGGAATGTTAAAAGAACAGCAGGAAATGAAGACAGAATTGCAAAAAATGCAAAAGGAACAGCAGGAAATGAAGACAGAATTGCAAAAAATGAAAAAGGAACAACAGAAAATAAAAACTACTTTGGAAAACATAGAAACAAGACAGGATGAAATCTATAGAATTGCAACATCAATAGAACATAGTAATCAGGTCCTTAAAGCGGAAGCGGACAATATGAAGGTTAAAATGGCTAAAGCAGAAGGAAACTTCACCCGAATGAAAGAGGCTATTCGCTAGAAAATAGGGTAAAGTACAAAAGACTGTCACCCCGGCAGTCTTTTTTTGCAGTCATTAATCTCTAATTAATACAAATTTAACATTATTTTGGAAGGAATCTGGCAATTAAAGTTGAATATCTAATAAGATATGGACTTAAAAGCAACTCGAATTTTGCAGAAAAATAGGGGTGACAAAAAGGGGATTATTTACATGTCACCTTTTTATTTTGCTTTGGACCAGGGGGTTAACTATGTACATAAAAAAAGCTATCATTCCCGCAGCAGGCTTGGGCACCAGATTTCTGCCCGCCACAAAGGCGCAACCCAAGGAAATGCTGCCAATAGTCGATAAGCCTACAATTCAGTATATTGTTGAAGAAGCAATCAACTCGGGAATTGAAGAAATCTTAATTATTACCGGCAAAAACAAAAGAGCAATTGAAGACCATTTTGATAGATCGATTGAACTCGAATTAGAGTTGGAAAAGAAACCATATATTGCGCCAGGTCTTTTGTAGGTAATGAGCCATTTGCTGTTCTTCTCGGTGATGATATCGTAGACGGCAAGAAACCCTGCTTAAAGCAGCGCCTACAAATATAGCAATTCTGGGAAGATACATAATTACTCCGGCTGTTTTTGATATACTGGAAACCACAAAACCCGGTAGGGGTGGAGAAATTCAAATTACTGATGCACTGAAAGAAGTGGCTAAAAAAGAAGCAGTTTACGCCTACTGCTTTGAAGGCAAAAGATATGATGTAGGAGATAAACTCGGTTTCCTACAGGCAACTGTGGAATTTGCGCTAAAAAGAGAGGATTTGGGATCTGAGTTTAAAGAATATTTGGTGGAACTTTTAAAAGACATTGTTGATATCGAAACATTAATAGAAACGGCTGCTGGCAGAGATTAGTACTTCAGGGGGATTAATAATTATGGTTGATACATATAGAGAAGAGTACAATAAATGGCTAAATGATAGCTACTTTGATGATGAAACCAAAAAGGAATTATTAGAAATAAAAGACGATGAAAAGGAAATAGAAGATAGGTTTTATACTGACTTAAAATTTGGAACCGGAGGATTACGTGGAATAATCGGAGCCGGGACAAATAGGATGAACAAATATATTGTAAGAAAAGCTACACAGGGATTGGCTAATTATATTGCAAAACATGGTGAAAAAGCAAAAGAACAGGGAGTAGTTATTGCATACGATTCAAGAAAATATTCCGATATTTTTGCAGAAGAAACTGCTCTTGTTTTAAATGCATCCGGAATAAAAACATATATTTTTGATTCTTTAAGACCAACTCCAGAGCTTTCATTTGCTATCAGGGAATTAGGTGCGAAGGCAGGGGTTGTAATTACTGCCAGCCACAATCCGGCTGAATACAACGGTTATAAGGTCTACTGGGAGGATGGCGGGCAAATTGTTCCACAAATTGCAGAAGAAATTACTGCTGAGATTGAGAATGTAACTGATATTACAGAGATATACCCTGCCAAGAAAGAAGAAATGGCAAATAAAGGATTATATAATATTATTGGAAAAGAAGTAGATGAAAGATATATAAATAAAGTTATTTCACTTAGTCTGAATCCAAAGGTAATTGAACAATGTTCCGAAAATTTTAAAATTGTGTATACACCTCTTCATGGAACAGGAAATATACCTGTCAGAGAGACATTAAAAAAAGCTGGTTTTAATAATGTTTTTGTCGTTGAAGAACAGGAGAAGCCTGACCCTGAATTTTCAACAGTAAGGGTTCCCAACCCCGAAGAGAGGGATGCACTTAACTTAGCAATTAAAGTAGCAGAAAAAAATGATGCGGACATAGTTCTCGGTACTGATCCAGACTGTGATAGAGTGGGTGTTGCGGTAAAGCATAATGGTGAATATGTACTTCTTACCGGAAATCAAATCGGAGCCTTACTAGTTGACTACATTTGCAGTTCTCTTAAGGAACAGGGTAAACTTCCTGATAACGGAACTGTAGTTAAAACTATTGTTACAAGCGAACTGGGACAAAAAATTGCGCAGAACTATGGAATAGAAACTGTTAATACCTTAACCGGATTTAAATTTATAGGTGAAAAAATTAAGGAATTTGAAGAAGCTGGCAATAAGAAATTTATTTTTGGCTGGGAAGAAAGCTATGGCTACCTTGCAGGCACTTTTGTAAGAGATAAAGATGCAGTAATAGCAACGCTTCTGATTTGTGAAATGGCAGCCTTTGTTACTGAAAGTGGAAAAACTCTTTATGATAGATTGAACGAGCTTTATGAAAAGTATGGATTTTTCAAAGAAGAACTTAAAAGCATAAAACTAACCGGAGTTGAAGGAGTTCAAAGAATTGAAAGAGTTGTAGAATTTTTTAGAAATAATCCTCCTAAAGAATTAAGTGGTCTTTCTGTTGTAAGACTTGAAGACTATAAGAATAGTAAAGCTTATAATCTTATGGATAAAACAGAAGATAAATTAATTTTACCTAAATCAAATGTTCTTCATTTTAGACTAGAAGATGATTCCTGGTTCTGTATCAGGCCTTCCGGAACAGAACCAAAGTTGAAGATATACTTTTCGGTTGTGGATGAAACTGGAGAGAAGGCGGAAGAGAAAATATCTTGCTTAACAAAAACAATACTAAATCAGATAAATAATGCTATTGAATAGGAAAATAAGTTATCAATAGAAAGGTTGTTTTAATTGAAAAAAGAAACAGTTTTAGTTGTTGGTGGAGCAGGCTATATAGGTTCTCACCAGGTGAAAATGCTAAATGAAAAAGGATATAATGTAATAGTTTACGACAATTTATCTACAGGTTACAGGGATTTAGTAACTATAGATACCTTTATAGAAGGTGACCTGGCAGATAAAAGCAAATTAAAAGAAGTATTTTCTAATAATAAGATAGATGCTGTTATTCACTTTGCTGCTTTTATAGAGGTTGGAGAATCTGTAAAAAATCCGGCAAAGTATTATTATAATAATGTTGTAAATGTGATTAACTTATTAGATGTTATGCTTGAATATAACGTAAATAACTTTATCTTTTCATCAACTGCAGCAGTCTATGGTGAACCGGAAGAGGTGCCTATACAAGAAGATCATCCGAAGAAACCGATTAATCCTTATGGAAAATCAAAACATATGATAGAACAAATACTCGAAGATTATGATAAAGCCTATGATTTGAAATACACATGTTTTAGATATTTTAATGCTGCCGGAGCCGATGATAGCGGGAAAATTGGCGAAAAACATGACCCTGAAACACATTTAATACCTTTAATCTTGAAAACAGCTCTTGGTGAAAGAGATGAAATATATATTTTTGGAACAGATTACAACACAAAGGATGGAACGTGTATTAGAGATTTTGTTCATGTCAATGACTTAGCTGACGCACATATAAAAGGTTTGGAAAGATTATTAAAGGGTGAACCATCAGATGTTTTCAATTTAGGTTCAGGTAATGGTTATTCAGTTAAAGAAATAATTGAAACAGCCAGAGAAATTACATTAGAAGATATAAAAGTTGTTGAAGCGGAAAGAAGAGCAGGAGACCCTGCAGTTTTAATAGCGGATTGTACAAAGGCAAAAAAACTATTAAACTGGGAACCTAAATATAGTTTAGAAGATATAATAAGAACTGCATGGAAATGGCATTCTCAATAATATTTACAGATAAAATAAGATAATTCTGTAAATCTCAGGAGGTATTATTTTGTGAAAATATTAGTAACAGGTTCAGACGGAATGCTGGGCAGTGATCTTGTAGATGTATTATCACAAGAAAATGAAGTAATTGCTGCTACACTTAATGACTTTGATATAACAGATATTGATAAGACATTAAGCTGGCTTAAAAATTCTAAACCGGACATAGTTATTCATTCAGCAGCTTATACAGATGTAGACGGTTGTGAAAGTAATATTGATACAGCCTATAAAGTAAATGGATTAGGGGCAAGGAACATAGCCCTGGCATGCAATGAACTCGATGCAGCAATGGTCTACATAAGTACTGACTATGTCTTTGATGGCGAAAAAGGTACAGCTTATACAGAATTTGACGATACAAATCCATTGAGTATATACGGAAAAAGCAAACTTGCAGGAGAAAATTATGTAAAAAGTCTTTTAAATAGATATTACATAGTAAGAACTTCCTGGTTGTACGGCAAAAATGGTAAGAATTTTGTAACTACAATGATAAACCTCAGTAAAAAAATGGATGAGCTTAAAGTTGTTAATGATCAGATTGGATCACCTACGTATACACCTGATTTAGCAAAAGCAGTTAGTCAGTTAATACGGAAACCTACATATGGAATTTATAATATTACAAACAGCGATTATTGCTCCTGGTTTGACTATGCCAGGGAAATTTTTAAAATAGCTAATATAAATATTAAGGTTTATCCTACAACTACAGAAGAATTTAACAGACCGGCACCCAGACCCAAATATTCTGTGTTGGATAATTACTGCTGGAAACTTGAGGGATATAAACCCTTAAGATCTTACAGGGAAGCATTGAAAGAATATATTATTTCACTATAGAGGAGGAAAACCATGAAGGGAATTATTTTAGCCGGAGGTTCGGGGACAAGGCTTTATCCAATTACTAAAGCGGTATCAAAACAGCTATTGCCGATTTGCGATAAACCGATGATATATTATCCTTTATCCGTTTTAATGCTTTCGGGGATAAGAGAAATTCTTGTTATCTCAACACCCAGGGACTTACCTATGTATAAAGAACTTTTGGGAGACGGAAGTCAATTAGGTATGCAGTTTTCTTATGAAGTCCAAGAAAAACCACGGGGACTTGCGGAAGCATTTATAATTGGTGAAGACTTTATAGGAAATGATAAAGTAGCGCTTGTCCTTGGCGATAACATTTTCTACGGTCAGCGTTTTACAGAAATACTTAAGAGAGCAGCTTCTCTACAAGAAGGTGCAGTAATATTTGGCTATCAAGTTAAAAACCCTAAAGACTTTGGTGTTGTGGAATTTGATGATGCTGGAAATGTTATTTCAATTGAGGAAAAACCGGAACAACCCAAATCTAACTATGCGGTTCCGGGCTTATATTTTTATGATAATAAAGTTGTTGAGATAGCTAAAAATGTTAAACCTTCGGGCAGAGGGGAACTGGAAATTACTTCAGTAAATGAGGAATATTTGAATAGAGGCAAACTGAAAGTGGAGTTGTTCGGTAGAGGGATGGCCTGGCTTGATACAGGAACTCATCATGGACTTTTAGAGGCAAGTAACTTTGTTGAAGCCGTTCAAAAAAGACAGGGCCTTTATATAGCGTGTATCGAAGAGATTGCTTATAGGTTGGGTTATATAAATGAAGAACAGTTGTTAAAGCTGGCAGAACCGCTTATAAAAACAGAATATGGTAGATATTTACGTGATCTGGTAAGTGCTGTAAGTTAGAGGTGAAATAATGCCAAAATTTAAGCTCATAGAAACAGATATTGAAGATTTGTACATAATAGAACCTACTGTTTTTGGGGACAACAGGGGTTATTTTATGGAAACATATAACGCCAGAGATTTTAAAGAAATTGGTTTAGATCTTAAGTTTGTACAGGATAATGAATCGTGTTCTAAAAAAGGGGTCCTAAGAGGTCTTCATTTTCAATACAAATACCCTCAAGGAAAACTAGTAAGGGTTATTAAGGGAGAAGTATTTGATGTAGCAGTAGACCTTCGAAAGAATTCTAAAACTTATGGGAAATGGTATGGAGTAATTTTATCAGAAGAAAACAAAAGGCAATTTTATGTACCTGAGGGGTTTGCCCATGGCTTTTTAGTTCTTTCTGATATGGCTGTATTTACATATAAATGTACAGACTTCTATCATCCGGAAGATGAAGGTGGTATCTTATGGAATGATCCCGATATTAATATTAACTGGCCTTTAGATAAAGTTAATGAAGTAATTCTTTCTGAAAAGGATAAGAAATGGAAAACATTAAAGAAAACTCCTGTAGATTTCAAATGGAATGGAGTGAAATTATGAAAAATATATTAGTTACAGGTGGCGCGGGTTTTATTGGCAGTAATTTTATCAGATATATGTTAAATAAATATGATGATTATAAAATAATAAATTTAGATCTTTTAACCTATGCTGGAAACCTGGAAAATTTAAAAGATGTTGAAGATAATCCTAATTATGAGTTTATAAAGGGAGATATAGCTGATAAAAAATTAATAGATGAAATAGTGTCTCAAGATTTTGATTATATAGTGAATTTTGCTGCAGAATCTCATGTTGATAGGAGTATCGAAGATCCTGAAATTTTTGTAAGAACAAACATAATGGGAACACAAGTGCTTTTAGATGCTGCTAAAAAATATAATATAGAAAAATTTGTGCAAATATCTACAGATGAAGTATACGGTTCATTAGGGGAGACAGGGTTATTTACGGAAAATACTCCTCTTGCACCAAATAGTCCTTATTCCGCAAGTAAAACGTCAGCTGATTTACTAGTAAGAGCTTATTTTAAAACTTTTAACTTACCGGTTAATATAACTAGATGTTCAAACAACTATGGGTCATATCAATTTCCAGAAAAACTTATACCTCTTATGATAGCTAATGCACTAGAGGATAAAGAACTACCTGTATATGGTGACGGATTACAGGTTAGAGATTGGTTGCATGTAGAAGATCATTGTAGTGCAATAGATGTAGTGCTTCATCAGGGGAAAGTTGGAGAAGTTTACAATATTGGTGGAAATAATGAAAAGAAAAATATTGAAATAGTAAAATTGATACTTGAAAAACTAGGGAAACCTGAGTCATTAATTAAGTTTGTCAAAGACAGGCCGGGGCATGACAGAAGATATGCTATTGATTCTACAAAAATACAGAATGATTTAGGATGGAAACCGAAATATACTTTTGAAACAGGTATGGAAAAAACTATTAAATGGTATTTAGAAAATAAAGAATGGTGGGAAAAAATAAGAAGTGGAGAGTATATAAAGTATTATGAAAAAATGTATGGAGAAAAATTAAAAGCAGTTAGATAAAAATATTAAACAATAATAAGAGGGTGTAAACATTTTACATGGTATCTTACTTTAAGGAATTTATATATTTTGTATTAGATATTTATAAAAGCAAAAAAATAATTTTGGAATTGACAAAACAAGATTTTAGATCTAGATATTTAGGATCTTACCTTGGTATCTTATGGGCATTTATTCAACCAACTATTACAATACTTATTTTTTGGTTTGTTTTTCAAGTGGGTTTTAAATCAAGACCTGTAGATGATTACCCTTTTATACTTTGGCTAATTTGTGGAATGATACCTTGGTTTTTCTTTTCAGAGGGTTTGCAAAGCGCTACGAATTCAGTAATGGATTATAGTTATTTGGTAAAAAAAGTGGTTTTTAGAGTAAGTTCCCTACCAATTATAAAAATATTGTCTGCCTTATTTGTGCATTTATTTTTTATTGCATTTATGTTCTTTATGTTTTCTATTTATGGTTACAAGCCTACCATATATAGTCTACAAGTTATCTATTATTTAGTTGCTACAATAATTTTAGTATTAGGGTTATCGTGGATAACATCTTCTCTGGTTGTATTTTTAAAAGATGTTGGACAAATCGTGGCTATGATATTACAATTTGGTTTTTGGTTAACACCTATATTTTGGTCCTTACAAATGATGCCCGAAAAATATCATTTTATCATAAAATTAAATCCTATGTATTATATTGTAAACGGTTATAGAAATACATTTATATATCAAAAATGGTTTTGGGAAGATTTGCGTTTAACCATATTGTTTTGGTCTATAAACCTATTGCTTTTTGTTTTTGGGGCTATAGTATTTAGAAAATTAAGACCACATTTTGCTGATGTACTGTGAGGGATAATTAATATGTTAGCAATCGAAGTAGAAAATCTTTCAAAGATATATAAAATATATGAAAAACCTATAGATAGATTGAAAGAAGCTCTTCATCCATTGAGAAAGAAACTTCATAAGGAATTTTATGCTTTAAAAAATATATCTTTTCAAGTTGAGGCGGGACAAACCGTTGGCATTATTGGTAAAAACGGATCAGGAAAATCAACTTTATTAAAGATATTAACTGGAGTACTTACCCCTTCTTCAGGCAATATTAATATAAAAGGTAGATTATCTGCTCTATTAGAGTTAGGAGCAGGTTTTAATCCAGAACTTACAGGAATTGAAAATGTTTATTTAAATGGAGCGATACTGGGTTATAGCAAAGAAGAGATAAATGATAAGTTAAAAGACATTCTTGATTTTGCGGATATTGGAGAATTTATAAACCAACCTGTAAAAACATATTCAAGTGGAATGTTTGTTAGACTAGCATTTGCCGTTGCTATTAATGTTGATCCTGATATTTTGATTGTAGACGAAGCACTTGCTGTTGGTGATATCAGATTTCAACAGAAATGTTTTCGAAAAATAGAAGAGTTTAAGGAAAATAAGACTGTCTTATTTGTGTCTCATGATTTATCTGCAATTAACAAATTTTGTGACTATGCAATCTGGATAAATGATGGGTGTATAATTGATTATGGAGAACCATCTGAGGTTACAAAAAAATATCAAGCTTTCATGATGGGTTCCAATTTAAATAAATATGAAGATAATATAAACAGTGATGAGAACAGAAATATAAATGATCAATTTATAGATAATATAGATAGCATTGATGATAACTTAGATGTTTGGGGAGACAATAAAGCAATTATAACAGGAATATCACTTATTGATAGTAATACAAAGAATAAAAATTCTTTATTTAAAGCAGGACAAAAAGCTAGTTTATATATTAGAGTCAAATATAATGACAATATTAATAATCCAATAGTAGGTTTTACAATAAAAGATAGACTAGGTAATATTGTTACCCAGTCGAATAGTTATATCTTAGAACAATACTTGAATTATGCGGAGAAAGGGACTATTGTTTGTTATAAATTTGACTTTACTTTTCCAAACCTAAAAAGAGGAATATATACCATCTCTCCCGCAGTAGCATCTGGTACACAAGAGGATCATGTTCAACATTGTTGGATTCATGATGCATTGGTAATTCAAGTAATAGATGGACAAGCCTATGATTTGCAAGGCTTTATTTTTTTAGAAGATATAAATTTTTGTAGTTTGAGTTGAGGTGCTTTTTATGAAATTTACTGGTGAAAGATTTATACCTGGTATTTCGGTTAGTGATGAATTAGCGATTGAACATTATCAACGATATTACTCTATTATTAATGCTGCAAAAGATAAGATTATAGTGGATGCAGGAACGGGGGAAGGATATGGAGCATATATCTTGGCAGGGTATGCTAAAAAGGTTTATGGGATTGATATTAGTAAAGAAGCCGTAGTTCATGCTAAAAATAGATATAAAAAAGAGAATTTAGAGTTTGTAGAAAGTTCTATAGAAAATTTGCCATTTGAAGACAATTCGGTAGATGTTGTAGTATCTTTTGAAACTATTGAGCACGTGGATGAAAATATACAAAGAAAATTTTTAGAAGAAGTAAAAAGAGTTTTAAAAGATGATGGTTTGCTTATAATTTCAACGCCTGATAAAGAAATATATACAGATAAAGTAAATTATAAAAATGAGTTTCATAAGAAAGAATTTTATGAGTATGAATTTTATAATTTTCTTAGTAGATATTTTGATAATATAGATATTTACTATCAAAGATTTCAGGCTGCATCAATTATCTATGGACCAAATAGTTTAAGCTTAGATATTTTAAGTATAGAATCTGATAGACAAAAATTTTATGGTAAATATATAATCGCAATTTGTAGTAACGAGAAAATTAAAGAAATAAATATTGGATCTGCAATTTTGGATAATAATGAGCGGTATGAAAGTAAAATAGAAAGAATACTTGAGTTACAAAAAGAAGTTGAAGAAAAAAATAATCATATATTTAACTTGTTAAAAGAAATTGAGAAAAAGGATAACATTATAAGCGACCAAAATAAAAGGATAAAAGAATTATCAGATTGGGGCAATGGGTTAGATAAGGATTTAAAAAGAAAAGAAGATCTCATTAAAGAGAAAAACCATAGAATAGAAGAATTATCCAGATGGGGTAAAAATTTAGATGAAAAATTGAAAATAAAAATAGGAGTAATAGAAGAGAAAAATCAGAGAATAGAAGAACTGTCGAGTTGGGGAAAAGAATTAAATGAAGAACTTGTAAGAAATGCAGAACTTATTAAAGAAAAAGATATAAGGATTGCAGAATTATCAAGTCTATGTGATAAATTAGATGAAGAAATAAAAATAAAGGCAGGAATAATAGAAGAGAAAAATCAGGAAATACAAGAATTATCAAGTTTAAATGAAAAGCTTGATGAAGAACTGCAAGTAAAAACTAAAACGATACAAGAAAAGAATTTAAAGTTAGAAGAAATGTATAATTTGGATGAAAATTTAGATCAAAAAGTGAAAATTAAAGATGAAGAGATCAAAAAAATTAACGAGAATTTTGAAAAAGCTAAGCAAAAAATTATTCAATTGCAAGAAGAGCTTAATACTAAGGAAGAGAAAATTAGTAATTTAAAAGTACACAATGAACAATTATTAGAAAAAGAACGGCACCTCCAAAATATACTAAACTCGGATGGTTGGAAGGTTTTGTTGAAATATTATAAATTTAGAGATTTTATATTCCCTAAGAAAAGTAAGCGTAAGTTAATGGCTAAAATACTTTTCAAGCTCATAAAAAATCCAAAGCAGGTAATCAAAAATATTAATGAACAAAATGTTAAGAAATTCTTTTATTATCTTAAGACAGAAGGCAGCGAAAGAACGGAAAGCAGACTGGAAGCTTATCTTGAAAAATTTAATAATACTCAAGAAAAAAGTTCTATTCAAATTGTAGATCAAATAGAAAGTAAACACAAAATAATTTTTGAAAAAAGTGAAAATCCTTTAGTATCTATTATTATCCCGGTGTATAACCAGTGGGAGTATACTTACTCTTGTTTAAAATCCATATATGAAAATACAAATGATATTTCTTATGAAATAATTATTGCAGATGATGTTTCTACTGATGAAACTGTCAACATAAATAAATATATTGAAAATGTAAATGTTATTAGAAATACAGAAAATAAAGGATTTTTGTTAAATTGTAATAATGCTGCTAAATATGCAAAAGGTAAATATATTCATTTCTTAAATAACGATACCAATGTCCAAAAAGATTGGCTAAAATATCTTGTCGATTTAATTGAGAAAGACGAAAAAATAGGAATAGTTGGATCAAAGCTGATATATGAAGATGGGAGATTACAAGAAGCGGGGGGTATCGTATGGAATGATGCAAGTGGCTGGAATTATGGTAGATTAGATGATCCTGATAAACCCGAGTATAATTATGTTAAGGAAGTAGACTATATATCCGGTGCCAGTTTAATGATTAGAAAAGATTTATGGGAAGAAATTGGAGGATTCGATGAAAGGTATGTACCGGCATATTATGAAGATACTGATCTTGCATTTGAAGTAAGGAAGCGAGGCTACAAAGTACTATATCAACCTAAATCAGTAGTTGTTCATTTTGAGGGAATATCACACGGTACTGATACTAGTTCTGGTTTAAAGAGTTACCAAGTTAAAAACAAAAGTAAATTTATAGAAAAATGGAAAGAAGTTTTGCAAAAAGATCATTTTGAAAATGGAAAAGAAGTATTTTATGCCAGGGACAAAAGTAAGGATAAAAAAACAGTATTAGTTATAGATCACTATGTACCTCACTTTGATAAAGACGCTGGAAGTAGATGTACTTATTCATATTTAAGGTTATTTAATAAGATGGGTTTTAAAGTTATTTTTGTAGGAGACAATTTTTATAAACATGAACCCTATACTTCAGAACTGCAAAGAATGGGAATTGAAGTATTGTATGGTAATTGGTATGCACAAAATATCAAAAAATGGATTGAGCAGAATGGAAAATACATTGACTATGCATATTTAAATAGACCTCATATTTCAATAAAGTATATTGATTTATTAAAAACATATACAAATGCTAAAATTATATATTTTGGGCATGATTTACATTACTTACGAGAAAGAAGAAATTATGAGATCGAAAAAAATGAAGAACTATTAAAAGCATCTGAAAGATGGAAGAAAACAGAATTTGAACTATTTAATAAAGCAGATGTAGTTTATGTTGTAAGTTCCTATGAAGAGGAGATTTTAAAGAAACAATTTTCTGAAAAAATTATCAGAACTATTCCTGTTTATATATATGATGATGTAAGTGATAGTAATGTAAATTCTTTCAATGAAAGAGAGGATATTTTATTTGTTGGGGGTTTTAATCATAAACCCAATATAGATGCAGTGTTATGGTTTGTTAAAGAAATATTCCCAAGTATTGTAACTGAAAATCCAAATATAAAGTTTTATATAGTAGGGTCTAATCCCCCGGAAGAAATAAAAAAATTACACTCAAAAAATATTATCGTTACTGGTTTTGTAAGTGATGAGGAACTTCAAAAGCTTTATAATAACTGCAGATTGGTAGTAGTTCCATTAAGGTTTGGAGCAGGGGTAAAAGGAAAAGTAGTTGAAGCAATGTATTACCAAGTTCCATTAGTTACTACTTCAATTGGGGCCGAAGGTTTAAAAAATATTGAAAAAAATTTAGTTATATCAGATGAACCTAAAGATTTTGCAGAAAAGGTAATTAAACTGTATAATGATAAAAATCTGTGGGCTGAGTTATCAAAGAATTCTTATAATTATATATTAAATAATTTTACAAGTAACTCAGCGTTAAAGATAGTATCGAAAGATTTTAAGTGAGGGGATATGTTTTTATGATAAACATTATACTTTGTGGAGGAAATGGGACTAGATTATGGCCCATTTCGAGAAAATTTTTTCCTAAGCAGTTTTGTAAATTTTTTGATAATCAATCTCTTTTTCAAAAGACTGTTATTAGAAATAGATTATTTTGTAAAAAACAGTTTATTGTTTCGAATGAAGAACAGTATTTTTTAGCATTAGATCAATTGGAAGAACTTAATGAAAATAATTGCAGGTTTATGCTTGAACCCGTTGGAAGAAATACTGCACCTGCTATTGCTCTAGCTTGTTTAGACTTGGAACCTGAAGATATTGTTTTAGTTACACCTTCTGATCATTTAATAAAGAATGAAAGTGATTATGAAAAAGTATTAAATGAAGCTAAGGAGCTAGCAGAGGAAGGATATCTTGTTACCTTTGGAATAAAGCCTGAATATCCGGAGACAGGATTCGGTTACATAGAAGCTGATGGGAATAATGTTAAATCATTTAAGGAAAAGCCGGATTTTGAAACTGCAAAAAAATATTTAGATAAAGGCAATTTTTATTGGAATAGTGGAATGTTTGTTTTTAAAGTTGGTGTATTTTTAGAAGAATTACAAAAACATTCTCCGGAAATGTACGATAATAGTAAATTGGCATATCAAAATGCTAAAAAGGATAACCCTTTGAGGATAAAATTGGATGATATGCTGGCTATACCTAAAGATAGCATTGATTATGCTGTAATGGAAAAAAGCGAAAGAATCAAAGTAGTGCCGGCTGCAATTGGCTGGTCTGACTTAGGGAGCTTTGAATCTTTATATAAAGAGTTACCTAAAGATGGTCTTGGAAATATATCAAGTGAAAAAAATATCAATCTTAACTCAAAAAATAATTTTGTATATTCTAGCAACAGAACAATAGCTACTATTGACATTGAAGACTTAATAGTTGTCGATACTCAAGATGTACTTTTACTAAGTAAAAAAGGTTCTTCCCAAAAGGTAAAAGAAATAGTTAAAGATTTGGAGAATAAGAATTCTGACCTTCACAAAGTCCATGTGACAGCACATCGTCCCTGGGGAACGTATACTGTCCTTGAAGAAGGGGATAGGTATAAGATTAAAAAAATACTGGTTAAACCAGGGGCTAAATTATCACTTCAAAAGCACTACCATAGAAATGAGCACTGGGTAGTTGTGAGTGGTACAGCAAAGATAACAATAGGGGAAAATGAAACTATTTTAAGACCAAATGAATCAACATACATACCAATGGGACAAGTTCACAGACTTGAAAATCCAGGTAAAATTGATTTGATAATTATTGAAGCTCAAGTTGGGGACTATTTGGGAGAAGATGATATAGTTAGGATTGTAGATGATTATAAGAGGGAGTAACGAATAAAGGGGTATAACTAAATGAATAAAAAAATACTAAGTTTAGTTTTTATACTTATATTGCTAGTTACAATTATTTTAGGTTGTAACAGCATATATAATAATAAAAGTTTTGAGGAAGGTAATCAAAAATTTATTAAAGCTGTACATTATTTTGGTGATGAAGCACCTATGAATTTTTGGTCTTCTGACTTATCAAATATTGATATGGATTTAAAAAAAATAAAAGAAGATGGATTTAACAGTATAATATTAGTTATTCCTTGGAGGGAGTATCAACCTAAAATAGACCCTATTTCTTATAATAAGAAAATAAAAGAAAGATTACATTTTGTAATAAATAAAGCTAGCAAATATGATTTAGATGTTATTGTAAGGGTGGGTTATGCTTGGGACTATTATTATAATGGACAGTTTAGTTGTAAAGAAAGGTTTAGCAATATTTTTTCAGAAGAAAAATTTCTTAAGGCATTTATTGATTTTACAGGAGATGTATATAAAGAAGTAAGTAAACATGAAAATTTTGATTCTGGGTTTATTACTTGGGAAGATTTTTGGTTTATAAGTTATCTTGATGGAAATTCAATAAGTTATGAAGAAAATTTAAGATTAGCTAATAAAATTGGTTTTTCGAAATATTTGAAAGAAAATTATACTATAAAGGAATTAGAAAACAAATACGGTTATACAATTAATAATTTTAATGAAGTATATATACCAGGAAGAGATGAATATGCTTTTGTACTATATTATCAATTTTTAGACCACTTTATAATTGATAATATTTTAGAACCTTGCCAAAAGGTATTTCCAGAGCTTACATTAGAAACTCGTTTTGATATGGAACCAATAAAGTATGGTAAAACATACAAATGGTTTGCGCACAAATATATGTATAAAGTAAAAAATACGCCTATGGTAGGAACTATATATGGTGTAAGTATGGGTTTTGAAAATGATGGTAGGCGGAAATATGCTTCAGCTAATGAAGTTTTAAATAAATTTAAGTATTATTTAAACAGTTGGAGTGAAGAGTTATATCCAGGTCAAAAACTTTTTATTGATCAATTTTTGTTTTATGATAATACCCCAGGTTTTGAAAATAATATAGCCGTAAAACCTGATGAATTGGGTAAATTTATACTAAATTCAGAAAATTTTTTGAAAAAATATACATCTGGATACGCTATATGGACTTATAAAAATTATAAAGCTAATTTATTATATAATAATGGTTTTGAAATTGGGAAAAGTGGTTGGCAATTACTGGGTGATGCATTAGTTGAAAACAAAAAGCAAAACAATTATGTTTATTTAGATGAAAATAGTAAAATAAGACAAAAAGTTAAACAAAAGCATTTTTATAATTTGACAAATGATTTATTTGTTGAATTTAATGCAAAATCAAGTGTGCCATTATCCAAAATAAAAATTACAGTAGGGAGTTTTGAGCAAATAATTGATATAACTGATACAAACTGGCAAAGTTATAAAATTCAATTAGCCAATAATGAATATAAAGATTTTAGTAATTTACAAATAGAAGTATTAGAGGGTGAATTAGAAATAGATAATATTAAATTATACTCGTTTATTCAAGATGGTAAGTTATATAATTCTAATAATGAAGAATTAGAAATGATAAAATACATAAGAAAATTAAATGATAATTTACCTAATCGGTATGAACAGCAAAAAGTAATATATGATAGTAAGTCTGTTGAGGATGAAGATTGGAATATAAAATTTAAAACAGGGTTTTATGAAAAAGAAAAATCTAACGATAAAGAACAAGTTTGGATGAATAGATATGGAAAGATTCTTATAAATAAAAATAACACTTTCGACAAAGTAAAGATTAAAGCGTATGTACCTTTAGAAAATTTAAAAAAAGCTAATAGTAATGAAGAAGTGATTTTGGAAATATATAGTGTAGATAAAAAAATTGAAGAAAAACATTTAAAAAAAGATGGAGAAATAGAAATAGTTATTAATAAAAAAGATTTATCATTGATTAATGGTAACTATGTTATTGAATTGATTATGAATAGTAGTTTTGTACCAAATGATATTTCCGATAGCCAAGATGTAAGAGAATTATCTTTATTAATTAGTTCTCTATTATTGGATAAGCTATAAAAAATATAAAGGAGGATCACCTTTGAACCTAATTAATTATGTATTATTTTTTATGAGTTTTATAATTATGTTCATAATTTGTTCCTTATATAAAAAAGAAAAAAAAGATATTGATTTAATAGAAGTCCTTATTGATTCTATGAGTTTTAATATTATTATTATAGGATTAATATCAACTATATTATTGTTATTTAATAATTATGATACTACTTTAATGTTGTTATTTTTAGATATTTGTCTAATATTAGTGTTTATTAAGCTTAATAACAAAAAAATAAATAATAGATTTAAAATCTCAAAAGAAGGCTTAATTTTAATTTGTTTTATTTTATTAATGATTCCATTTATTTATCAAAGATATGAAATAGTAGACATGGGACAAGACCCTGGAGTTTATCCATCAAAAGCTATTTACATAGCAAAAGAAGGTAAACTGATGGTTAATATGGATATAAGAGAAAGACTGTCAAATAACCTTCAAAAAATTTATGACCATGATAACTTACCAAATAATAATTTTTTGCCTGCAACATATATGAATGAAGATAAGTCAAAATTTTATTTTCAATTTTATAATGTATGGCCTTTAATGCTTGCAACATGGGGTAATGTTTTTGGTATATCTAAGATGTATTATATTATGGTATATTTATATTTTTTAATTATGACTCTATTATTCTATATTTTTAACAAAATAAATATAAATATAAAATATTGTTTTCTAGGTATATTGTTATTAGGTACTTCCCCATTACTAATATTTATGACAAAGTTTCCTACGACGGAACTGTTTCAGCTATTTCTTTTTATATACTGTATTTATTTATTGGTTAAAAATAATTTTTATGACTCCATTAAGGCTGGCCTAGTTTGTATTATTTTTTCTTTAACTCATATAAGTATCTTTATGTATTTACCCTTAATAGCTTTACTCATACCTTATATATATAAAACTAAAAATTACGTTTACTTTCCTTTTATAACCATATCATTTTTAGGTTATTTATTTAGTTTAATTTATGGAATATATATATCAAAGCAATATTTTATAGATATATACACAGCATGCTTTCAAATATTATTTAAAGATTATGCATTGATCTGGGGATTATCAATAATGATTATATTTTCAATTATATTAATGATTTATAGTATTCATTGTTGGAAACATTTACTAAAGGAGAATTGTTATGAACAAAATAAATAAGATATTAGATTTGGTTTTTAATAAAAAAATATCCTCTGTAATTATAAGAATATGGATATTGCTATTGATTGTTTTTACAGTATATAAAGGTTATATATTAGGTTGGTCAGAATATATGCTTGTGGGAGAAGGAGCATGGAGTTTAAGAAAATATTATGCTAATAAAGGATTATATTCATTACAATATTTAAATATATTTAGTATTATGATGGCATCTGCGATTATTGTATTACCACTTACTTTATGGTTTCTATTTTTTAAATCTAGGCAATTATTTAAAAATCCCCTAATAACATATTTTAGTTATTCATTGCTAATATGTATGTCTATATACACTTTTATAAGAATAGATACACCTTTAAACTATTATGCTTCAAGATATTTTTTACCAGTATTGATTCCTGTTTTAATAATACTTTTTATTTTAATTATATCTAAACTTAATTTAAAGTTTGTAATAATACCATTAATTATAATTATTTGTTTATTTAACTTTACTTATAATATTATTTTAATGCAGAATCCAATATTTGAGGGGAGTTTCAATTTATTTAATGAAATAATGGAAGAAGCACCAAAAAAATCTTACATATTTTTAAACACAGATTCCTATTCAAGAAAATTGTTGACTCTAAATCTAAAATATTTAGGTGATTTTAATGTTATTTACATTGGAAATGGAAAAAGTTTAAATCAAATAAAAAATAAAATAAATCTATATTTGGAAGAACTAAAATTAGAAGAATGTTATTTATTGTCTACATCATTAAGTGGTTTAAATAAATATTATAAAAAAATAGATTTTACATTTCATGTATTTCCTCAACAGATATTATATCCAACTAAAAATATTTTATTATCTAAAAATTATTTTTTATATAAATTAGATAGAAAAAAAATAACCAATTTAAAAATTAATGAAGAGACGTTTTATGACATTGGAAATGAAGATGGTATATTTGTTGATAATATGTATGAGGCTGAAAATAATAAATTTAGATGGACTAAAAACAAATCTTATGTAAATTTATATTATTATAAAAAAAATAATATAAAATTAATCATTAAAATGGTTGGCCCCCGTCCAAAAAATAATCCTGCTAGTGTAACAATTTATTTTAATGACGAAAAAATCGATAGTTTTATAAAAGAATCTGGAGATCTAGAATATACAATATATATTCCAAAAGATTTAATAAAAGATGGTGAGGTTCAGAAATTAAGGATTGAATCAAATACTTGGAATCCAAGTAACTATGGATATAATGACAGGCGAAATCTAGGAGTAGCTATTGATTGGCTTAAAATAGAAGAAGTTTAATTGAATGTCATGTTAAGAAAGAGGTTTTCTATGATTAAAATAAGCGTAATTATGCCAGTGTATAACGCGGAAAATTTTATAAAAAAATGTTTAAATTCATTAATTAATCAAACACTTAAAGATATAGAAATAATTATTATAAATGATGGTTCCGAAGATAATTCTCAGAAAATAATTGATGAGTATGTAAAGATAGACTCTCGAATTATTTCAATTGAGAAAGAAAACGGAGGGGTTGGAACTGCTGTTTCGATAGGTATAGAAAAAGCAAAAGGTCAATTTTTGTATTTTATTGATGCTGATGATTGGTTAAAGTTAGATGCATTAGAACACTATTACAATAAAATTATTGAGTCTAATGCTGATATTTATATAGGGGCAAAATTCCTGTTTTATGATAATAATAGGCAAATTCTTCATAATCAGTATTTACCTTACTTTAAAACTAATTTAGAAGAAAAAAATTATAGTGATGCTTCAGATGAATATGAAAAAGTTTTTTATACAAAAGTTACCCCCCATGCAAAATTATTTAAAAATAGAAATTGCCAAAAAATACATCTTACAAATAAGGTTAGATATATTGTTGATAATCAATTAACACTTTTAAATTTAATTCAGGCAAATAAGGTTATCTATGATAAAAGTTATATTGGTTCTTATCATTATATAAGAAGAAAAGGTAATTTTAATAGTTTGAATCTTGAAACAAAAGTATACGAGCAGTTTATTGTTTATGTTGATATTTTAGAACAGGCAAATAAATATATATGTAATAAAAAAAAGTACAATTATTTAAAAAGAAAAATAAAGGTTTCTGCTATATATTTATATGTTAAATACATATTTCTATGTTATAGAAAAACTAAAAAAGAAAAAGTAAAAAAACTAAAGCAAAAAATAATGTTTATAACAAAAGATGTTAATCCAATAAGTAAAAATATAAATTATAAATTTAAAGTAAAATTAGGTATAAAGCTACTTGATATGTTATGGAGATTCTTATAATGGAAATAATAACATTTTAAAGTAATGAGGTGATAATTATTAATTTCGACTTTAATAAACTACAACATAAATATAAAAATAAAATAAAGTTTATTGGGCTATTTTTAACTTTTTTTTGTTTTATTTTTGTCTTTAAAGAACTTGTGAAGTTAGTAACAAAATTTGGGTTGTTAAATCTAATAAATTCTTTACCCAGAGATATATTAGTATTTTCTTTATTAGTAGAGATTATTTTATTATTTTATAGTGTTTATATATTTAAATTAATATTAGAGTTAAAAATAAAAGAAAAATTTAAATTTAGTAAAGTTGCAAATGTATATTTAAAATCAAATATATTCAAATATTTACCAGGAAATTTCATGCATTTTGTTTCAAGAAATGCTTATGCCACTCATTATAACTATAACCAAAAAAAATTAGCTTATAGTACATTAGGTGAAATAGTACTATTGATTATAACTAAAACATTTTTTGTAATTATAATATATTTGATGCTTTATAATTTTCATATTATAGCAGTAATAGCATTTTTTTTAATTTTTTTTGTATTTTGGTACAAAAATAAAAAAATAAGTTATATCATTTTAAATATATTTATCGGTACATTTATTTCTAATTACGTATTTACTATTTTATATGTAACCTATTATAATGCTAATTTTTCTTATTATTTTACTCAGTTTTGTTTTGTTAATACATTAGCTTGGTTAGTGGGTTACTTAACTCCAGGGGCCCCAGGTGGAATTGGTGTGAAAGAAGCAGTGATAATAGCATTAACTCCGGAATTAAAAAGTACTCAAATAGCACTAATAGCTATTTTACATAGGATTATATTAATTTTGGCAGATATTATAGCATGGTTAAGTGTAGTCCTAATTAACAAATTTTTTTTTAGTAGAAAGGTTGAATCCAATGATATTAGTAAATAGCCCTTTTTTACCTCCTATCGAAAATTATGTGAAAAAATTAGAACAAATATGGAAAAACCAATATTTAACTAATAATGGACCTCTGTTGAAAGAGTTTAATGAAAAGTTAGCTATTTTTCTTGATATATCACCAGAAAATATATCTTTGTTTGTCAATGGACACTTAGCTTTAGAAGCAGCTATTAAAGCTTTAGATTTAAAAGGAGAAGTTATTACAACACCATTTACCTTTGCTTCAACTACAAATGCTATTGTTAATTGTGGATTAAAGCCAGTTTTTTGCGATATAGACCCTGAAACCTTGTGTATAGACCATACAAAAATAGAAGAGTTAATTACAGAAAGAACATCAGCAATATTAGGAGTACATGTTTTTGGAAATCTATGTAACATTGAAGAAATTGATAGAATTACACAAAAATATAATTTAAAAGTTATTTATGATGCTGCCCATGCATTTGGAATTAAATATAAAGGAAAATCTGTATTTCAATATGGCGATGTATCTATGGCAAGTTTCCATGCTACTAAAGTTTTTCATTCTATTGAAGGTGGAATGGTTTGCTATAAAAACCAAAATTTAAAGCAAAAGTTTCAATTAATTAAAAATTTTGGAATAAATAACTATGATATTCACTTATGTGGAAGCAATATGAAAATGAATGAATTCCAAGCAGCAATGGGTTTGGTTAATTTAGAGTACTTAGATAATATTATTAAAGAAAGAAAGAAAATATATGAAAGATATACTAAGTATTTATTACATAATAAAAAAATTAAGATAGTAGAATTTAAAAATGAAACTCACAATTATATATATATGCCAATAATTTTACCAGATGATATAAATATTAATGAATTATTGTCATATATGGAGAAAAATAATATTCAAATAAGGCGATATTTTTATCCATTGACTTCAAAATCTAAGTATTTAAATAATTATATTATTAATACTCCAGTTGCAGAAAAAATTTCTGAAAAAATTATTTGTTTACCATTCTATTATGGTTTAAAAGAAAGTGAACAAATATATATAATAGAAAAATTGAGTGATTTCCTAGAAAAATAATTAATTGCTTTATATAATATTACAAATATTTTTGTGAAATTAAAAGCAAGTAATCAATAAATAAAGGAGAAATATAATGCACGTAAAGAAAAAATTAATTATTACAGATAATGATTTTTTATATAATGAATTTCTTAGGATTTTAAGGGTAAAAAATTATAGCTTAGATCAATTTGATTTTAGATATTCTCATAATAATAATATTTTAAAAGAAAAATATTCAAATAATTATTTTTTTCTTCCAATAAATCTTAATAAGGAGACAAAAGAAGTTCTGGAAAAATATAACCTAATAATTTCTCTACATTGCAAACAAATATTTCCAAAAAAAATAGTAAAAAATTTAAGATGTCTAAACATTCATCCAGGATTTAATCCTTATAATAGAGGATATTATCCACAGGTTTTTAGTATTATAAATAAACTTCCGGTAGGTGTTACTATTCATGAAATAGATGAGTATATAGATCATGGAAATATAATATATCAAGAAAAAGTTAGTATTAATGAGTGGGAAACATCTAAAGATGTATATGAAAAAATTTTAAAATTAGAAATAGAAATGCTTGAAAAGTATTTAGATAAATTATTATTAGGAGACTATATTTCTACACCCATGATTAAAGAAGGTAATATAAATTACTTAAGAGATTTTCATGAATTATGTAAGCTAGATTTAAACGAAAATCTTACTATGAGACAAGCTATAGATAAGTTAAGAGCGTTAACTTTTGGAGATTACAAAAATGCATTTTTTATTGATGAAGAAGGAAATAAAATATATGTAAAAATATCTTTAGAATTAGAAAAAGAGAATTAGAAAAAGATTGTAAAAATAGTGGCTAGAAAATATCGGGCTGTAATAAATTAATAAAAATACTGATAAGAAAGGGTAATTAAGTATGAAGTTAATTATTCAAATACCTTGCTACAATGAAGAAAAAACTTTACCTTGTACTATTAAAGATCTACCTAAAGAAATACCAGGAATAGATAAAATAGAGTATTTAATTATAAATGATGGAAGTACAGATAAAACAGTTGAGGTGGCGCGAAAATTAGGCGTCCATCATATAATAAGCTTTCCAAATAATCGTGGACTGGCAAAAGTATTCATGGCAGGGATAGATGCTTGCCTTAGATTAGGAGCAGATATAATTGTGAATACTGATGGAGATAATCAGTATAACGGTCATGATATAAAAAAATTGGTAAAACCTATTTTAGAAGGCAAGGCAGAAGTTGTTGTTGGTGATAGACAAACAGATAAAATTGAGCATTTTTCACCTCTTAAGAAAAAGCTTCAAAAGTTAGGCAGCTGGGTGGTGAGACTAGCATCTAGGAGTAATGTAATTGATACAACTAGTGGATTTAGAGCATATAGTAGAGATGCTGCTATGAAACTAAATGTAATATCAGAATATACATATACTTTGGAGACAATAATTGAAGCTGGAAGAAAGAAAACTGCTATCGAAAATGTACAAATAAGAACTAATGAAAAATTGAGGGATTCCAGGCTTTTTAAAAGCATCTGGGGTTATATTAAAAAATCTGCTTCTACAATAATTAGAATATATTCAATGTATAGACCATTAAAAGTATTTCTAACTTTAGGTGTTATAGCGTTTTTATTAGGTTTTACAATAGGGATAAGATATTTATATTTCTTTTTTAATGGTCAGGGTAATGGACATATACAGTCTTTGATTTTAGCATCTATCTTGGTAACAACAGGATTTCAATTAGGTGTTTTTGGTTTGCTAGCAGATGCAATTTCTGCTATAAGAAAAATTAACGATGAAATGCTATATAGAATTAAAAGACTTGAATATGATAAAGTGGACAAGGTATATGAAGAAAATGGTTATATTGATAGAAAATTAAATTATTTATTTCATGAATTAGCTGCAGCTAAAGAAGAAAAAATCAAAAAGGTGAGATAAGTGGACTTATCCGTAATCATAGTTAGTTATAACAATAAAAAACTATTAAAACAAACTATAGATTCTATATATGATACAAGGCAAAATATTAATTTTGAAATAATTGTGGTTGATAACAAATCAACGGATGGTAGTGTTGAGTTAATAAAACAAAATTATAATCAAGTCAAATTAATAGAAAATAAAAACAACCTTGGTTTTTCAAAAGCTAATAATATTGGAATTAAACAATCTAAAGGCAGATATATACTTCTCCTAAACTCTGACACTATAGTAACAGATAACTGTTTTGAAAAATGTATTAAATATATGAAACAGCATCCTGATATAGGGGCTCTGGGATGTAAAGTTGTTCTTCCGGATGGGAAACTTGACCCGGCTTGTAAAAGAAGTTTCCCAACTCCGGAAGTTTCTTTTTATAGAATGACGGGTTTGTCAAAGTTGTTCCCCAAAAGTAAGAGATTTGGAAAGTACAATTTAACATATCTGGATGAAGATGAAATACACGAAGTGGATTGCCTGGTTGGGGCTTTTATGATGGTTAAAAGAGAAACTATTGAACAAGTTGGGCTCCTTGATGAAGATTTTTTTATGTATGGAGAGGATATTGACTGGTGCTATAGGATCAAGAACGCTGGTTGGAAAATAGTTTATTATCCTGAAGCACAGATAATTCACTATAAAGGTGGAAGCAGCGACAAAAAGAATCCCAAATTGATCTATGAATTCTACAGATCAATGTACTTATTCTATAACAAGCATTATAAAGATAAATATTCTTTTTTGACGACCTTATTAGTATATTCGGGAATAGGAACGATACTGGCTTTAAAATTAGTGTTAAATGCTTTTAAGCGTTAATTCATGGGGGACTAAGTCTGAAATAGTTAACCAGAACTAAATATATTACAAGTATTGAAAAAGGGCATAACAAACAAGCCATCAGTTGATGACTTAAAAAAATTATATGAT
>JAICDB010000022.1 GCA_020063565.1 Clostridiales bacterium
ACGACCTGTGATACTGAATACGTCTTCAACCGGCATCAAGAACGGCTTGTCCTTATCCCTTTCTGGTGTTGGGATGTAGGAATCCACCTGGTCCATTAGCTCCCAGATCTTACCGCACCATTCGCAGTCCCTTTCTCCACAGCCACACTCCAGCGCTTTGAGAGCGGAACCTGCTACTACAGGTACGTCGTCACCCGGGAATTCGTATTCGCTCAAGAGTTCCCTTACTTCCATTTCAACTAATTCCATTAATTCTTCATCATCAACCATATCAGCTTTATTTAAGAATACAACTATATATGGCACACCTACCTGACGGGATAACAGGATATGCTCACGAGTCTGCGGCATAGGTCCATCTGCAGCGCTTACAACAAGAATGGAACCATCCATCTGAGCAGCACCTGTAATCATGTTCTTAACATAATCAGCGTGTCCCGGGCAGTCTACGTGTGCATAGTGACGTGCTTCTGTTTCATACTCAACATGGGCAGTAGAAATTGTAATTCCTCTTTCCTTTTCTTCCGGTGCATTGTCAATTTGGTCATATGCAGTAGCTTGAGCTCCGCCTGTTTTTGCCAAACAGAATGTAATAGCAGCTGTCAGAGTTGTTTTACCATGGTCTACGTGTCCGATAGTTCCAATGTTAACGTGGGGTTTTGTTCTTTCAAACTTTTGCTTAGCCATCAAAATCCCTCCATTACATTCAAAATTAAAATTAACCTTATGCACAATTCTACACAAATTGGTATTTTCCTGCTCACAATATTCTATATTATTTAACAATTACTGTCAAATAAAAGTTAAGAGTATGTATGCCGGCTTTTTAAATTCAGGATTTATTATCTATCTGCCACTCGCCGCTTTCAAGTTTACTCCCTTTATATTGGCTAAAATACGTTGAAGAATATTTTTCTAATTTCCATTCAGGCACTTTGCATTTGCCGCAAACCCCAAAAAACCATTTATTTCTTAACCAGCGAGATACACGACTGTTTTTTGAGTTATTGATTACAAATCTTTCATTACAGTGGGTTAAAATTTCTGCCCTGTTCCCTTTTATATTTATCGATTTAATTCCATGTAGGATACCTTTGCGAGAAGGCCAGAGCTTAATTTTTTGTAATAGCTTAAACAAGTCTATGTGTTTGCGATAATATCTTTTTTTTGCTTTTCCGCTCATTTTTTCGCCTCCGATTTTAAAGTTAGTAAAAAGCCATTAGATTCTGTTTTGCTCCTGCCTTTTGCGAATCCAGCTTATATAATCAATCTTGTCCGCCGGAATAAGTCCGCAATTTTTTAGTACAGGCAGCGCCCCATTAACTGTTCTATTTCCTTCCTCTATATCTAAAGAACTCTGAGAAACGCCGGCAAAACCCGCCCGGGGAGGGATAATAGATGTAACAACATTTGCCCCGGCTAGCAGTCTGTCTCTTAATCCTTTCAGTCCATCAACATCCAGCGATGCAGGAATCAACCTGTCAGGAAAGACAAGGCGCATTGCAGCAATTATTAGTAGCTCCCGGAGACGAGTCGGAGTTGACCATCCATCCATAGGCGTACCCTTTTGAGGCACAAAGCTCATAACCCTGACCTGATCAGCATTTAAATCTTTCATTATTTCAAAGGAATTAGCAACATCTTCTGATGTATCTCCTATTCCAGTCAGTATTCCTTCTTCTATCAGAAATCCCATTTTTTGAGCAGTTTTCTTTCTCAGGAGACGCAGCTCATAACTCTGATATAGTCTCATTTTTTCATATAATTTTTTATTATGAGTCTCCTGGTAACAAGCATACCAGTCAACACCCGCTTCTTTAAATTTTCTCAAAAGCTCCTCCGGGACAACTCCCGGGGAAATCATTACGGGAAGCCCGGTTTTGTCTTTAACAGAGCGGATAATATCTAACAGACCTTCAAACCCTTTGTAATCATCTGAAAAAAACACAGGGTCTTCACCCATTGTCAGATCAAGCAAATGCACCCCGGAATCCGCGAGGCGTTTTGCAGTTTCGACAATTTCCTCTGCTTTTTTACGGTAGCGGATAGTTTTAGTGTTGGACTTTCTGTAAAAACAAAAAGCACAGTCATTTTTACAATAAGTAGAAAAATATACAAAGCCATAGAAAAATATTTTATTACCAAAATAGCGTTTTCGCAATTTACAAGCAGTTTCATTTACTTTCTTAATTTCTTTTTTATCAGACAAGCACAAAAGAAAAACAATTTCTTCCTTTGAAAGAGGAATTTCTTTATCCGCCTTCTCCAGTATTTCATCCAGCACAAGAGTTTTGCAGGTATATGCCATACGGTCACCTTCTTGTCAATTAAATATATAAGTATTGATAAAAATTATAAGTGACAGACCACCTGTCACTTATTTTTCTGGTGTTTGGCGGGGAATCCGGGAGTTCCACCCGGCTATACGGATTTAGAGTCCGCACGATCTTTTCGATCCATCCCCCAGGATGATATGAAAATATGATTTTTACTAATTATTTATTATTATATAATAATAATAAATATTTTGGCAACAATAATCGTAAAAATTGGAGGAATGTGCCTACATCCCTCCAATTTTCACTTTCTGGTTTAAATGCTTGCTTTACATTATCAGCGGGTTTTATTTTTCAGCGCTCTCAACTATTTTTCTTAAGCGTTTCCTGACATCTTTGTCCAGCGGCTCTGGAGTATGTGTAGCAAGAATTTCACGCGCTTTTTCCGCAGCACGCTCAGCTGCATCCTTTCCACCTGCCTCAATTTTCCATGTTTGACGCATCCTTCTGTCAAAAATTCCAGCTCTGGATTGTTCAGAATGCATGTAATCAATTGTATGCTTTTCAGTAAGGTAATGCTTGCCGCTTCCTCCACCAATCCTCTTGATCAAGTCAACGGCCAGCGTATCATCTGTTACATCCACACCCTGAACTACCCTTTTTACCATTTTGGCAATTGTATCATCTATAACCAGTTGAGCATAACTAAAGGTTACTCCTAATTCAAGCATACCCATACCATAAATCAAATTAGCGCCTGCAAGAGCTGGTAGCATAGCAGTAATAGTCTTTTCATATCCCGCTTGGACATCAGACAGTTTACTATCAGCCTACGACCCTGCAACATAACTTGGAAGCATGTAATAGCGAGCAAGAGCTGCTACACCTGCGTTACAGATTCCCAGTTCAGGAGAACCAACGGGTGCAGTAGCATACTGCAGGTCAAAGGTAGTTGTAGAGCTTCCATAAATTACAGGAGCGCCTTTACATGCTAATTGTGAAAGTACGATACCACTTAAGACCTCGGCATTATGCACTACAAGGGTACCTGCTATCGTTACCGGGGAGGTTGCACCGGACATTGCCATGGATAAGACATTCATCGGTAAGCCCGCCCTAGCAAATTCTATAATGATATCACAGCTTTCCTTGTGAAGCTGAAGAGGGCTTTGCGGACAAGTCAGAGCTGATATAATCGGCCTTTTTCTCAATTCATCCATGCCCCCAACTATAGTAGCAGCCATTTCAATATATTTTTTGGCATTTTCGCCGCAAGTCAAGTCAATATGCTGACAGTGTTTACTCGTACTAGTCAAGAATGCTTCCGCCTCATGCAGGTCAACAGACGAGCTGGGACAATCTCTGGCAGTCACTGCATGTGAATAAACATCTACTCCCTCTAAATAATCTGCTAAAAGAGCGGTCTTTCCAACATCATCCTTAGTAGAATCACGCAGCTCTCCACTTTCAGGGTCAATTACAGAAACCCCTGCTCCAAAGGTGGTAAAACTGACCCTGCTTCCGTCCAGTACGCAGTCATATTTCGGATTACGCCCAGCCAATATTATTGTACTTGGGGCAGACCTGATAGCTTCTTCAACCATGTAAGGATGAATCCTTACTTTTCCTTCACTGCGGTCTACGACTGCACCTCCATCTTCAAAAATATCCATTGCCTCTTTTGAATTTACATGCATACCTTCCTGCCATAGTACTTCAAGGGTAGAAAAATGAATTTGTTTAAGTTCTTCCTCGGTAAACATATCCAAGCTAAAACCTTCTTTACGCGGATAGTGTGCTCTTCGATTCCTGATCGTCATCCCAATTAACCCCCTTTATTTTTTTAAAATATTTGCCAATGCTTAAGAAGATAAAAACTCATCCCCCCTTAAAGAGGATGTTCGAAAAGTCCGCGCGAAATCCACTTCGAATTGTCTTAAGTTGGCTTGACTTCTCCGCTGCTCAAAGTCTGCGCCGCCTTGAACTTCTCGTGTCTATCGTGCTCCTTTTCGAACAATCATTTAAAATTTAATTTGTTTTTATGAAATCAGTGATAAGTCAACATTTGTAGCGCTGTAAAATATTTCTTTTGCAATTTTTGCTGCATCGTTCGCATCTCTAGGACAAAGATCTGCACCTGCCTCTTTAGCAAAAGTCTGAGTAATTGGAACTCCGCCAACCATCACATATACATTTTCTCTTAAACCTGCCTTTTCAAGCGCTTTAATAACTTTCTTGATTCCTCCCATTGTAGAAGTTAAGGAAGCCGAAATGGCAAGTATTTGAGGGTTAAGTTCTCGAGTAGCTTTTATAAATTCCTGTACTGCAACATCTCTGCCAAGGTCATAAACTTTAAATCCTTCTCTTTCAAGAAGAGCTTTCACAAGGTTTTTTCCCAGATCATGCAAATCACCTTCAATAGTGCCTATGACAACTTTTGCTCCATTTGAATTATCAAATCGAGAGGATAAGGTGGAATTCAAAACTTGCATACCAGCAGCCATAGCCCTTGCAGCCAGGAGCACATGGGGTATGAAAATTATATTTTTCCTGAAATTTTCAGCTATACAATTCATCCCAGCCAGTAGCCCCTTATTTAAAATCTCCTCCGCCTCATACCCGTTATCAAGAGCAACGCAAATACCTTTTATAACCTGTTCCGCTTCGCCTTCCTGCAATGCAATCTTAATATTATCCAAAACTGTCATAAGCATTCCCTTTCTAACCCCTGTTCTTACTTTAATTGTATAGGAGAGATGTAAATTATTCTTGTAAATTTTTTTGTTAATTTTGAATTTTTTTATATTAAGTAATTTATAGTTGTTTTTACAGGTTGTTTTTTTGTCTCCATTTGTTTGGAGAAATTCCTTCATATTTTTTAAATGTTTTTGAAAAATAACTCTGGTCACCAAATCCTACCATTTGTGCAATTTCAGCTAGAGGTAAGTCCTTTTTTAAAAGTCTTTTACTGACATCTACCCTGACTTTATTTAAATAATCCGTATAACTTCTCCCGGTTTCTTTCTTGAATAACTTACTAAAATAGGTCGGATTTAACGCTACCTCGGCAGCAACTTCCTTTAATGAGATATTTGCATAATTGTTTCTGATATAGTTCATAGCTTTAAAAATAACATCCCTGTTTTCAATATTAATTGAAGAAAAAGCACACTCTATAAATCCATCTAAAACCTTTGCGAGTTCTACCGCTAAAACACTGATATCTTCAACTTCCAAAATACGTCTCATCTTGACATATTCCAACCCAAAAATTATCTCAAGATTGGCGCCAACTTCTATTGCGGTACGCGCTAAAACTACCATCAGGCTGATAGCTTTGAGTTTTACAAGTTCAAACTCATTATGAAGATAAATATAACCAAGTACTTCATTTAAAATTTCTCTTGCGCCTTTTTTATCACCAACCCTGACTCTTGATATTAGCTGTTTTTCCTTTTCAAAAGGATAGAGTTGCTTGACCTCTCCCTCAATATTCTGAATCTGAAATTCTTTTTTCAATTCACAAATTATTTCAGATATGTCATTATTAATAATATTTTTCTGACGCCGGTTATCCAGAATTAAGATGTTATCTACCATTAAATTTTTAGCCAACCGGAATAGAAGGTCCCCAAGATATTTAACACGGTCTGGTTCTACAACTTCGAGTTCCCCAAGTCTTGCCCTAACCTCGCGATATCTTGCCTTGAGCAAGTGGTTTTGTTCAATGATATCTCTTATCAACAAATCATCAACCCTGTGTATTAAAACCGGACCTGCTGTCAAAAAAAATTTTGTCTTATTATCCTGTATTACCGGTACAGTCCAATTCACCAACCCGTAAGGGCAGAAATAGATGTATGTCTCTCCAATTTTATCTGATTGTATCCCGCCATAAAAATATGATTGTTTACAAGCGCTGGCATAATCAAACCCCTGCACAAATTCACAAAATGTGGACCTGTCCCAGTACCCTTTGCATGTTAAGACTTCACCAGATACATCAAAGGCAAAGCAATTTACTTTTGTTGAAATCGTATAAGTTTTAACGATTTCATTTATTTCTTTTTCGGCTAGCTTTTTTTCATGCATTTTTTTACCTCCTCGATAGATAACAATT
The DNA here is from genome assembly GCA_020063565.1 of Clostridiales bacterium. GTDB lineage: Bacteria > Bacillota > DSM-16504 > Desulfitibacterales > JAICDB01 > JAICDB01. The sequence continues at coordinate 6,397 of JAICDB010000022.1, forward strand.
CTAGCAGTTTCGCCCATTTCCTTCCATAAATGTAAAATGATTATATCCATAATTGATTTTTATACCATTATGAAAAATTTTAAAAATTTAGAGTGGGTTCAAAATGCCCACTCTTTTATTAAGAAAAAGAATTTTTTCCAATTCACAGTTAAGAGATTGTTGACAAATATTGTTGAAGAAGTTGATAATGTGAAGGGGTTAAAGAAAAATTATTAAGATGTACTTTAAATGATGCACGAAAAATTCAAGGCAGAGGAGCATACATTAATGTACATGAGCAGCGCGAGGTGTCGAGCCAACGCCGAACAACCTCTATAAGGTAAAGATTGTTACTGCTTTTGTTGAGTGTATATAACTATTAGCTATTTTTTTGACTGGAGGAATATCATGGACAAAGTAATTTCAGGCCCCAGAAGCATTGCTTTAGCTGCAGTTTTATGGAGTACGGGAGGGGTATTAATAAAGATATTACCCTTAGATCCGATTATTATTGCAGCACTTCGTTCCTGGTTTGCGGGCATAGCGCTTTTGCCTTTTATTCGCCCAAAAGAACTTAAAATAAATTTTGAATTAATTGCTCTTATCATCTCATATGCTTGGTTATCGGTTTCTTTTGTAGCAGCAACCAAATGGACTGCAGCTGCTAATGCTATTGCTCTTCAATCTACAGCTCCTTTATGGGTTTTTATGGCAATTTTGATTAAATCCAAAAAGTTTTCATGGAAAGAAGCTTTGCCGGTAGGAATAATTGCGGCGGGCATCATTGTTTTTTTACTTGAACCTGCAGTAGGAACAAGTACATTGGGAAATTTAGTTGGTTTAAATTGTGGAATTGCTTTTGCCATTACCACTACCTTGCTCCAGAGGGCAGGAGGGGTAAATGGCACAGGTATCATCAGTATTTGTAACTTGATGGCAGCACCATTAATTTGGATGTTAGCACCTACAAAGCTCTTTAGTTTGTTTGAAATTGATATTAAAGCCTGGGTATTACTTTTTTGTTTGGGAGTTTTTCAGCTTGGCCTGGGTTATATATTTTATAACCGGGGGTTAAAAACTACTACTGCTCAAAAAGCAACAATGCTAGCGCTTTTGGAACCTGTTCTAAATCCTGTCTGGGTATTTATTTTTGCCTCAGAAATTCCTACAATATATGGTCTGCTTGGAGAAGCACTGATTATATCGGGATTACTTGCTGATGCAATTATTAATCCTAATTCTCAAGAAAATAAAAGTGTAAGCGGTAATTAGTTCATCCTTGCTGGAAACCAGATTCTCCAAGTAGCTCATATCTTCATGAAGTTATCTTTGGGGGTACAACTATTTGAATGTCTGTACCCTTGGCAAGAATTAAACATAGATTATCCTAAAATAATAAAAATATCCCAGACCTCAAAAGGCCTGGGATAGCTAGTTTTCACTGGAGCCCATGACCGGATTTGAACCGGTGACCTCCGCCTTACCAATTCTACTGCCCTATTTTTTATGCTTTTTTAAATATTTTAAACTCTACTGTATAAATTAAGATAGTTTCTGTAAAACTATTCATAAGATATTTCTAAAGTAATACATATAATTAACAGAATATTTTATACATACTTGACAAAAACAGAAAGGAGGTCGATAATAGTGATGAGGGAGAGGGGGATAAAAATGGTAAAGGTATGTAAGCAAAAACCTGAATTATTATTAAAACTATCTGCTACTACCGTTAGTTTAAGTTTAGCTTTTGCCAAGCTCTACTCTTACAAAAAAAGCTTAGAAAATGAAATCGAAAAAGACATAAATTATGTTAAAGAATTAGAAAAAACATATAATGACTTTGATCAAGAAGAAATTTTAGCTGAGAAATTTAATGCAGTATCATATGAACTAGATAAACTTATGATAGATTGGGTTGATGAAAAATGAGTTCTAAAAGCCTTCCTAACAGAGGAGATGTATTTTGGGCAAACCTAGAACCGGTTGAAGGATCTGAGCAAGGTGGATCTAGACCGGTTTTAATTATTTCTAATAACTTAATGAACCATAAATCTCCTGTTGTTATTATTGTTCCAATGACCACAAAAACCGAAAAAATAAATAAAGGAATTTTTAATATCCCTTATAGTATTAATTCTTTAAAAATTGACAAAATCGCCATAGAGGCACTAAGAAAAAAAGGACACAATTTTGTTATGGAAAGTGGACTTATATTAAGCACCCATTCTAGATGTATAAGTAAAAGGCGTTTACACGAAAAAATAGGAGAACTTAAAAATACATATATTATTAAAAAAGTGGAATACGCCATTAAAGATGCATTTGCATTAGAAGCGTGTACTAATTGCAATATCCCTTTGCGTCCTAACGGATTAACATGTGGAGCTTGTGGGCGCATTTTTAGAACAAAGTGTTTATGTGGAAAAATTATTTCTATTGACTACAATTATTGCCCACATTGCGGAAGGAGGGTTAATGATGAAACCTATTAGTAAAGATGAAATAATTAATACTCTTATTACATATTTACCCAAAATGGCTAGTTCATTACAAAAAATTGTTAATTACTTAAATGATATGATTGATAAAAATGATGAATTTACAACCCAAGATACAAAAAAAGATTCTCTAGATCCTGCCATAAATGAACTAAAAAATTTAATTGATAACTTAAAAATACTAATGTCTACTATGAATAAAATTGAAACAGAAGTAGAAATACAGGAGAATATCTCATCTCTTTACCTAAAAAGTATTAAAAATATTATATCAGGCACTGAGAATTTACTATTATGGATAGAAGATGAAACACAACAAGATAATTTATTAATAGAATCTATTGATTTGCTTTTTAATGCTGGTCAACAAATAATTAAATTAGTTAATATTTTGACTGAGGAATAATCAAAAAATATTTACACTCCCTTTTTTTCAAAAAAGCCCCCCGGTTCTTCAGAGCCAAGGGGCTATAAGCTATACCAAAAATTATTGGTCTAATAATAATTACCTTTGCATCAGTTTTCATTTATTAACTTCTTCCTCTTGTAAATTTTTCAATACAAAACAGTAAATTCCTCTCCAATTTAAGTTACATAAACATAACCGTATTCGAAAATAATGAATACGGCCAAAATTTTAAGAATTATTAATTCAACTAACCTCTTCACCTGAAATATATTTCCTAGCTACTTTTTAACTTCTATACTTTCAATCCCACCATCGTACTGATCTCTAGAAATAATTATTCAGCATCATTCCAAGTAAGTCGAGACGAAATATGAACTACCATAATGTCACCTCATTAACCATTGCTTTTTCTGAAACAACCGTACCCTCCCGGACGACATATATATAAGTTCTGTCCAGTATATCCTTCAGATGTTCCATATACTCCTCACTAAACTGCGGATTAGGTTGTTCGGAAATGATAATAAACCGTGGTTCACCATTATATCGTTCACTGTAAAAATCAACTAACGCAAAATTATCATACGTTTTCATAAGCCGCCGCCCATTGGCTAGTTCATAATTCTCAACAATATCTTTAAAATCAACATTAAAACTTCTGATGATTTGACCATTGGGCATTACCTCCAGCTGTACGACACGCTTCGGGGGCTTCATGACAATATTCTTTTGACGCTCGATTTCAGCTAAGCGCTCATCTCGCCTGGCCTCAATATCAATAAGCTTTGCACTCATTTGATTAATAAGTGCGCTGTTACGATTGTCTACGTTATCACTCTGATAGCTAGTAAGCTTCTCAAGCGTTTCGTTGTACTGTTTCTCAAACGCGCGATACAGAAATTCACTTATTTTGTTTAACTGCTTTTCTCTCTTAGCTTTGATGCGATCTCTCACGTTTTTAGCAAGTTGAAATGAAGCTGCCTTTAAAGAAGCTTCTGTCTCTTCAGTTAACTTTATGCAGTCCCCTTCGAAATCTGCTTGAAAAAGCCAGTATGGATCCAATGAAATTACTGCACCATCTTGCCTTTTACCAAGATGAATTAATTCAGCAGTCAACTCTTTTCCTGTCCCATCCACGATACCTACCTCGTAAATCTCCACTTGTAAAGGTTCTGGGACAGGGTAAGAAATCGTATATCGCTCTAAGGCTATCTTTTCGCTTTCATTTTTAGCCAGTTCTAGACTCAATTGGAATATTGGCTTGTCCAAACTAAGTAATTCCACTTGATCAGTTTCATAATCTTTGTAACCGGTAAAACGATATGAATGAGCTTTTGATATTGGAATATTATGTTTCCTAGCAAAATCGCGAATGAATTTTGGCAGACGTTCAATCCGCTTCACTTTGCCTTCAGCAGAATCGTATACTCGAACCTTGTTCTTTTCTAAAACATGACTAACAAAATGTAAATAGCTGCTGGTGGGAATGCGCTTAATAGTCAAGTCATTTTGTTCCCTTCGCATCCCGGGTAGGTCAATAGCATCTGAACTTAATCGTTCCTGCTTTACTATTTCTATTAATTTCTCATGCTCCTCCATTAGCTTCCTATCCATTCCGGCAATGATCTCATTAAGATCTTCACGGTTCATGATTGCCTCTTGCATTAACGAAGCTAAATCACCATAATGCTCTTCAAGTACATCTCCAATAAAATCATATACAAGATCAGAACCTAAATCTTCCCGCATTTGTTCCATTTTGTCCAATAGTCGCATCATGACATCACCCTCACGGGTGTTTTGAGCTACAAGATTAAATATAGCTACATCATTTTTCTGCCCAATACGGTGGATACGCCCCATGCGCTGTTCCAGTTTATTGGGATTCCAGGGGATATCATAATTAATCATTTGGTTGCAAAATTGTAAGTTAATTGACTCACCGCCAGCATCGGTGGCAAGCATTACTTGACATTTATCACGGAAAAGTTCTACTTGTCGGCGCCGCTCTTCCATTGAATAATTACCAACAATCTTTGCAACTTGGGGTAGATGTTTAAGCAGTCTATTTTCTAAGTACCGTAAAGTATCTGCCGCTTCTGTAAAAATAATAATCTTTTCCCCTTGATTCAAAAGACCATTAGCACCAAAAAGTGTTGACTCAAGTTCCTCATATTTTCTTTCGATGATGCTTTCCCTTAAAAATGAAGTTTTAGCTATTAATTGATCTAGTTTCTGCAACTCTGTTTTTAATTCATCCAAATCTATGTTGTCAAATGCCTGCTCCAGCTTTTCTTCAATCTTTTCCTGATAGTCGGCTGCTTCATCATCAAAATCATCAAGATCAATTTTATCTAATTGACGCAAATACTTTTCACGCTCATCAAGTGTTTTAGTTAATAATTCATTCAACCTATCTCTCCTACGTATTAAGGATAAATGAATGGCTTCTATGGACGAACTTAATCTCCTTTGTAAAAGCATCATTGCAAAAGCCGTACTATTATTTCCTTTGTTTATAGCTCTGTTAAAATAATACCGCACGTAATCTGTGACTGCCTCATAAAGCTCAAGTTCCGGATCGGACAAGTTGTATGTAATGGTTTTTGTTATTCTCTTGGGGAATATCGGGGTCCCGTCAAAGTTTTTCATGCTTTCTTTTAGCCGACGTATAATAAATGGATTACTTTTTTCTCGCAGTGAGTCAGTTGCGCTAAGGTTAGAAAAAATATCTTGATCAATTAGCCTCATAAGATGTCTGAAGTTTTCTGGGTCCCCCTTGTGTGGTGTCGCTGTTAGCAGTAAGCAGTGCTCTGCCTGGCGTAAAATCATTTCCCCCAACTGATATAATTTTGTCCGGCTTATTTTCTTTTTTCTTTTTCCATGGGTATATGCGGCCATTTTATGTGCTTCATCAACAATTATCAAGTCAAAATCAGCCTCATTTACAAAACTTTTAATATCATCCCGGGCCGCCCAGTAAATGGAAGAAAGACAGAAATCATTTTCAATAAACGGGTTGGTAGTAGCCGACCGTAATGTTTCCCGGTTTATAATGGTAAACGATAAATTAAATTTTTCGTTAAGTTCTTCCTGCCACTGCTTTAGCACCAATGGAGGAACTAAAATTAGTATCCGTTCTATACTGAATCTGGCAAGTAGTTCTTTAATCAGCATACCGGACATGATTGTTTTACCGGCTCCGGGATCATCTGCTAATAAGAAACGTACCTGTGGTACCTGAAGCATTGTGCTGTAAACGGCTTCTATTTGATGGGGCAGGGGCAGTAGATTTTCTCCCCCCAGTGCACGAGAGGATGAAAACTTTTTTTCTACTTGAAGTTGTTTATATCGTAATAAATGCTGCAAGTCAGTCCGGGTAAGCTTTTTAAGGTTTTGAACAGATAAACGTTGCAGTTTATCAATTTGGTCCCGGTCAAACACTAGTTCATAATACTTTTTTGTTTCCCGCCCCAAGGCCTCAATAACAAAGTAGTTATCATCTATAGCTTCACATTTTTTTAATTCCACCGTTTCCGGAAATTGTGAACCTCTAACTATTTCCCCCTCTTTTAACATAGCTCATCCCCCCAGTCTTCCATGTATGGGGCCTTAGAGAAAAATCCTCCCTGGCATAGTCAAGGGAGGATATATGTTTATTTAATGCCTACCATTTGAATGTCAAGCCCCTGACGATTAACACTCAATGAGCTTTCATCCATTTCCCTAATATTTAATGAAAAATTAAAAGGAAAAACGTTTGGTGCAGAAATAACCATATCCATTGGCATTGAACTGTATTCTGATACGCGCACAACAACCTCTGCCAACCAAAGCTTTAACTCTTGACTTACTACTTCTTTTTTTTCCGCTAAAGTATATATACTATGCTTTACCGATTGTATAACTCCCCACTCTTTCATGCTTGAGAGCGCCGCAGAAGTAGCCACTTCTACTCTCCGTCTATCTCCGTACAGCGCTTTCATTTTTCGTCCAATTTGCTGACTTGATACCTCGTTTTGCAGTTGATATAAATTCCCTACTTCATATGCGAGATCTCTAAAGAAGGGATACGCAAGCATAGTCATACCCCAATGTAGAACAATCCTTTCCTGGGGAGAACAGGACATTAGAATATCAAGAGCTCTGTCTCTTAACTCTTCATGCCCTTCATCCACCAAAAACCATATCTTCATTAGCATTGTAATAGTGTTTTTCCTGCTTTTAGCACCCTTAATATCGCTTATTAAATATTCGTCAAGTATCTCATACATTTTTTTACGCTCTGTATCTCTTGCTTTTCTTGCCGTATAATCAAGATGATCTAATTTTATTTTCTGGTCAAATCCTACTGGTTTAGTCATGTCATACCTCTCCGCTGTCATTTTTCTTCTTAACCCGCACAAACGGGACAATTACTTCTTCTAAACTAATACTGCCGTGACCAACAACGGTTTCACCCTCTTTGATAAATGCCTCATTATTTTGGGACAACAAAACAAAAATGTCATCAGGTAAACCATCTCCCGACCACTTTATTGAAGAATATTTAGCTGCCGTTTCTTCCCACAAGGCCGGGTCTTTGTAAATCCTTACCCGCTCTCCCCTCGTTTCAGCCAAAACACCTTGAGATAAACGACCGATCCCAATACTCTCTTTATTACCGTGGTCTGATGTAAGGTAAACTTCAAACCCATCGGAGATTAAATCCTCAAGTAATTGGACTAAGTATCCATTCTTCATCCATACTTTTATTTCGGCATATATCCCCTCATATCCTTGTAGTGAACCATGTACTAACTCATCAAGAACATCTATAACCAACCCGGCAACCTTAATATTAGGCTTTTGCAGGCTTTCAATAGGTGCATAATCCCCCTTACCTAAGCTCTTTTCATAGACAGTATACATTTTGGGAATGTCTTGATTCTCCCAAAACAACTTCCATGCAGCCTGTTCTTTGGTGGCTGTGTCTATACTGTCCGCAAAGTACATTGGTATCTCACCCGTGAAAAGAGCCTGTCTCGATACGGATGTAATTGTAGGCACCCAAGCGTAAATGGGCTTTTCTTTAAAAATAAACTTATTATTTTCATTTTCCATTACCTTGCGTATTTGAGTCCATTGAATGTAACTCATTCCATCCAGTACAACTAACGCTATTTTATAATGCTGTTGAGAAGCTAGATAGTGCGGAATATGATGCAGCATTACAGGCTGAGGCAAATATGGCAAATTTCGTAAACTGCCATAGAACTGAAGCATCCATTCTGCAAAATTATTATCTATCTTCGCTTCTATTTCAAATGCTTCATTAACAAGCGGGTCGCCTTTTGCCAGTTCCAGTGACAGTATTATATCCTTCATTTCACTATAAACTTTAACTATTTTCAACCAGTCTTGATACTTATTTGCCGCTCCTACCTGGTCCTTCAATATGTCAATGATATTTTTAATCCGTCTTTTTTCGTCTGCAATAGGGTCTATTATTAAACCAACTTTTGCCCATTCAGGCAAGCGATTAGCATTATATCCAGCGACCGGCTTGAGTTTGCCTTCGGTAAATAAATTATCCAACAATCGGCGCACATCCGGATCAAGAAATGGGTGAGTTGGCGGTGTATACATTCCATCCATTTGTCGCCCATCTAGTATTGCATCAGACATTTTCTGTTGTTCATCTAAAAATTCCCTCCACTGATCTTGGAGGTATGTATAAAAGAAATCTGTAGATTTTATTAAATTCTCTATTGGGAGATCCCCAAAATTTTCTTGATTCTTAAGCTGTTTTATCAAGTAATTCTCTATAATTTCCGGGTAGTTTTTGTGCTGGTAATGCTTTGACAAAAGATATCTGACTAAGTCAGCTTCACTATTGATAGTATCATATGCCACTTTAAATACCCTTCGTAAAATAAAGTCACAGGTTTCATTATCAGAAATAGAGCCTAAATATTGATTATACACCTTATACAAAGCATCTAATTCTGCATTTTCCAAGTGTTTAATGATCGGCGCGGACATTTTTGGAAATAAACTGGAAAGACTAAATTTAAGCCTTTTCCCTAACTGTAATATATCAAAAGGAAGGTGTTCCAATGAATTGTCAGCTACGCGAACAAGTAAATGTAACGACTTATTTGATAGGCCCATACGAAATCGCGACTCGTAGAGATACCGAAAAGCCACCGGATCTTCATACTCATGCATTTCAATTTTTTTCTCTGTTAGCTTGGCAGATATTTTTTCATCTAGTAATAAGCCATCCGGGTCCATTGCTAACATAAGACTCGGTAATGGCTCCTGAAAATTCTCTAATATTTTATCACGCCAATCACTCATTTTTATTCACCCGACTTTATTACACTCCCAGATATAATTGAGCATTGTCAAAGTACATCAGCAGTTTATCATCTTCCTGTAATACTTTTTCCGGTAATCGCTCTCCCACACGAACAATAGTTTCGTAATCTCTTTCCCCCCAAGCTTTCTTGAAACCGGCACGGATGGCTTCAGTCCGAAACTGTTTTAATTTCCTTTTACTCTTGCTTATTTGTTCAACGTATGCGGAAAACTCACGCAACAAAGCCTTCTCCCGCAGTTTCTCCAAATCTGCTTGTTTATTAGGATCAGGAACATACCATCTGTGTTTCGCCTTTTCTTTTAAAGCAGGATCTTCTTTATCCAGCCCGCGCAAATCCTTAAAATTTGTACTGAGATAACCGTGAATTTGACCGGGAACCGGCCCTTCACCATCATAACGTAAGAAGTTCTGTTCTAGCAACTCATCAAGTTCAGGTAAGTCTTCATGTTTTGCAATGTGCTGAATTTCCTTCATGAAATTGGGATGCAGGTCCTGTCTCGTTTGCGGTTTTTTCATTAATTGCTGTCTCAACCATTCAATTGCACTATTTTCATCTGATACGAACAAGTTCATTTGAACGAACTCTTTGGCAAGAAGGCGTTTTTTATCATATTCGGCTACTTGTTCCTCAAGGAATACCATGCCATCCCGCATTGGGAAGCGTTGGGCTATTTCCGCCTGAAATTCAGCGGAAGATATGGGAACTGGGTAACCATTTTGGACATGATAAGCTACCATACGGTCAAATAGTACGCGAGGTGTGCGTTCAACAATAAGTTGTGCTTCACCTTTTTGTCCCAAAAACTTTGGCAGCTGCTGCAAATGTTCTTTAACAAAAGCTAACGCTGACTCTGTGGAGCTTTGCTTATTCTCCATGATTCTTTTCATTTTATCAGACGGCTTATATGCAGATATAATCAAATCTTGTTTAACTGCTGTTGTTGTTGTAACCGCATTAAAGCTCCCTTGTTTTTTATCTAATGCTGAAACGTTTGCAATTATAAACCCAGCCCTTTGCATTGCTTCTTGAATCGCATTCCAAACATTTGCCTGCGAATTACTAAACTCAACAGTAATCCATCTATTAGGCTTTAGTACGCGATAATACTCCTTAAAACAAAGTTCAATTATTCCTTGATAATCATATAAATTCTTTCGTTGATGTTTATTAACAAGTGCTTCAACCTTGTTGTTGGTAAACACTCTTAACCATGATTCATGATTAAGATTAAGTTCTGAATACATTAAATTACCACCAAAGGGAGGGTCCGTAAAGATATAATCCACAGTATTTTCAGCTAAATTGCTTAAATTCTGAGTTGACTGGGTTGTTATTACAGGCTTGCTAATAGGTCTATAAGATAAAATTTTATCTATTCTGTTTTTAAAGAGCGTGTTCGAAAAGTAATTTCACACAAATATTTTTTCTAAACAAATAGGAAATGCACCATCGCTGGTTGAAGTATATTTAAGCGAAATAATACCA
>JAICDB010000023.1 GCA_020063565.1 Clostridiales bacterium
TAGGAGAGGATTTTTATCTTCATTATGCCAGTGATGTTACGAAGTATAAAAAAATGGAAGAAAAGCTTAGACTTTTATCTATCATCGACCCTTTGACAAATGCCTATAACCGCCGCTTTTTCAGGCAAAAACTGGAAGAAGAAATAGAGCGAGCCAAGCGGAACGGCAGTAAGTTTTCCCTGATAATGTTGGATATAGATCATTTCAAAAGTATTAATGATCGTTTTGGCCATAATGCCGGCGATTTGGTCCTTAAAAGCGTGACAGAAATGATAAAGAACAGGATCCGCAAGATAGACACCCTGGCCCGCTGGGGCGGGGAGGAATTTGTCATACTCCTGCCGGACACAACGGTAAATAATGCGGCCCGTTTAGCGGAAGAACTGCGGGAAAAATTAAGCCAAATGGATATCCCGGGTGTGGGCAGGGTCACTGCCAGTTTCGGGGTTGCCGAATACTGTCCGGGGGAAAATGTTGATTCATTGGTGAATAAGGCAGACAACATGATGTACGAGGCAAAGGCTGCCGGCAGGAATTGTGTGAGGTACAGAGAGGTGTGTGAATAGCTGCAAAGTCTTACTTGAAAACTTGGGGCACAAAAGATTAGTCAATTTTCACAGAACCTTAGAAAGAGGATAGGAGGTTAGAAACGGTTCTCTAAAATATATAGAAATCTCTACAAATATAGATTTATAGATAAATATAAGATCTACGGAATCGAACGCATGTGCTATAATATCCATAAAGGGGTGAACTTGCACATGAAAACGGTACGCATATTTAAACTAAAAGATCCTGGAAATGAATTTGCTTCAATCTTAAATGACTTGATGCGTGTTTTCTGTTCAGTTAAAAGATGCCTTCAATAGACTTCTTGAAGGATATAAGCTTAATAACCTAAACAAAATAATTCCTGCTATCTTTGATTTAAAAAAAGATATGCTGAAGATGCCGTTCTTTTGGCAAATGCAGCCATTGCCAGTCAAAAAGAACTTCTCCCTGTGAAACTAGAAGATACCCGCTCTAAAATAACAAAAACCGAAAAAAAGATAGAACTCTATAAAACCGGTAAAAAGAAACCGATCAAATGCGATTACTAATTTGCAGTGGCTGATAACATTTTATATCGCTGTGTTGATCTTTAATACTTTGTCGAAGGGCAGAGTGGAAAAGATTTTTTTCAGGGACATTGCTCATTTGTCATATGCAATTCTTATAATTTCTTTAATAGTACTGGTGTACTTAGTGGTAGAATTGAAATCTAAGATGAATCGGTTTGAGATACAATGTAACGAGATAAAAAATTATTATGCTGATCTCCTAGATCCAGAGGACCTGAATAAAATATTTAAGGAAGGTAAATTTCTAGAAGAAAATTTGGGCTATATTAAAAAGCGCAGGAAGTGCCTGGTTATTAGTTGGATAGCAGTAGTTTCAATACTAATGCTGGTCACGCTTTACCTTAATTATCTATATATGCAAGGAGCAGTTAAGTAGGCAGACTGCCAAAAGCGGCCTGTCTATTTTTTATTTCTGAAATAAAACTTGGCTTTAACCGTGGTGATGATGGAGCGGGAATATGGTTTAGTCTGTTTTTTTAAATTCAAGATTTTCGAAGGTGGTTTCCAAGGGAATCTCCCGCTGGTAGTTTTATTCCGTAAGATAAATAAGGTACATCTGATTTAGATGTTTTCTGCATGGTTGAAAAGTACAGGGTTACGTTTTTAGCTTACCTATAGGGATTGAAACTAAAATCTACAATCTTGCCTTTTTCCTTAAGTTTCTAGCCTATCTATAAGGGATTTAAACAGAACCGACGCCTTTTCAACAATTTTCAAAGTAACTCGGGGTTTACACTGTATGTATAACATACTTTTTCATGTAAACGCATTTATAATCTCACCACCTTTGTTGTTAAATCTAGCCTAATCGATCTTTTATTTTAGTAAATTTAACTGGAATTTCGACTTTTAAGAAAAAAGTATCTTAAAGATAAACCTTCTTGCAACGAATGTAAGGTTTTTGAAAAATATATTTTTACGAAGAAGGATTTTTGGGAATTTTCTTGAATAATATTTATGAAAACTTTTTCATATAAAATTACATTAATATAACGCAAGTTTTCTTTTTTTCTCTATGCAAAACTATGAAACATTTTTCATAAGAGGTGAAGCATGTCGACCATTAAAGAAGTTGCAAAACGTGCTAAGACGTCCATTACTACTGTTTCCAGGGTAATTAATAATACCTCGTACGTAAAGGAAGAAACGAGGCAGAAGGTATTGCAAGCAATGAAGGAATTAAATTACAGGCCCCTTACCAGGGAACCTGTAGTAAAAGAAAACCGCTCCTTAGCATTAGTTGTACCCGATGTAAGCAACCCTTTTTTCGGCAAGATAGCAAAAGGCATTGCTACTGTGGCAAACAAGTTTGTTTATAATATAATCCTTTGTAATATTGATGGTATTCCTGCAGGGGATGGAGATTATCTGATGGACTTAATTAAAAACAGGGTAGATGGAGTAATTTATGCTTCATCTTACAGGATTGGAGAAGTTGTAAGAAAGGCGCGAGATAATAATATTCCCATTGTTATCTTCGACAGGGAGGTAAGAGATTTTGCCGTCGATACGGTGACCATTAACAACAACCAGGGGGCTTATCTGGCTACGGAACATCTAATTTTATCAGGACATAAAAAAATAGCATTTATCGGCGGGTCCGAAAAATTTCAGGTTTCTGAACAGCGGAAAAAGGGATATATGCGGGCCTTAAAGGAACACGGCATTTATTTTGATGAGGGTCTTATTTTTACTGGTGACTTTACAATGGAAAGCGGTTTTAAGGCAATGAACTTGCTGCTTTTAAATAAAAAACCGTTTACTGCCTGCATTGCGGCAAACGATTTAATGGCAATAGGAGCCATTAACTGTTTAAATCAGCACGGTATCATGGTTCCGGAAGAAATTTCCGTCATAGGGTTTGATGATATTTCACTGGCTTCTGCCATGACACCAAAACTTACAACTGTAGCATACCCAATTGAAAGAATTAGCGAAAGGTCTCTTGAACTTCTGATGAAACAGATTTCAGATATTAATTCCAGTCCTGAAATTATAACTTTGTTTCCAAGGTTAATAATCAGAGAAAGTACTACTGGCTCAAAAGGAATGGAAAGAGGGGCTGAAAGTGAGAAATAATAAATTGGTTTATCTATTACTTTTACCTGGACTTTTGGTACTTATTTTATTTTTAGTAGCACCCTTATTTAGTACCATCTTTCAAACCTTTAAAGGTGAAACAGGGCTGACTTTTGCAAAATATAGTGATTTTTTTACGGAAAGTTATCACAGAAAGGTATATTTCAGGACATTAAAACTTGCCCTTATGACGACTGTCATTGCTGTAATTTTAGGTTTTCCCACAGCATACTACATTTCCAGGGTAAGTAAGAGGATAAGGGGACTGTACATAATATTAGCCGTATTTCCCCTCCTTACAAGTCCCGTTGTGCGCTCATTCAGCTGGATGGTTATTCTTGGTAGAAACGGTCTTATTAACACTTTACTTTTAAAATTAAACCTAATTCAGGAACCCTTAAGGCTGCTTTATAACGAACTGGCAATCGTTATAGGTCTCGTATATTTATTCTTGCCGTTAATGATAATGTCTCTTGTGGGGGTTATGGAAAATATTGAAGAGGATTTGGTTGAAGCTGCTGAAAGCCTGGGCGCTACAAGAAAAGAAATCTTTTTAAAAATAATATTTCCACTAAGCATCCCTGGTTTGATCGTTGGAAGTGTACTTGTCTTTACGGGAAGCATAACTGCCTATACTACCCCGCAGCTTTTGGGGGGAAGCGACACCACGGTTCTTGCAACTTTGATTTACCAGAATGCCATGTCTTTATTTGACTGGGACACTGCTTCCGTAGTTGCTACCATCATGATCGTAACTACGGTAGTAATTACAGCATTAATAAATAAACTATCAAGCAAGTTAAACGCCTAGAGGTGAGAAGCTGTGAAAAAAAATAACGGCAGGCTATTAACAATATTTGCCCTTTTTGTCTATATGTTTACTTTGGTTCCCTTGGTAATTATTACGGGGGCTGCTTTTGGCAGTGATGATTACCTGAGGTTTCCACCCGGGGGATTTTCATTAAAATGGGTTGAAAATATTTTTCGAGTAGAAATGTTCGTAAGAACCTTTAAAATCAGTCTTGAGGTAGCTGTCATCGGTACCATGTTAGCTTTGATAGTTGGAATCCCGGCAGCATATGCCCTCAGCAGGTATGATTTTTCTGGGAAAAGGTTTCTACAGGGAGTATTTCTGTCACCGGTACTTGTTCCCGGAATAGTCTTTGGCTTTTCCCTTTTAAATTTTCTGATTATAAAATATCAAATGCCAGTATATACCAGCCTGCTGATAGGCCACACGGTTATTATTATGCCATACATAATAAGGGTTATATCCTCTGCGCTTGAGAATTTCGACTATTCCATTGAGGAAGCTGCCTTGAGCTTAGGTGCCGGTAAAATAAAAACCTTTTTCATAATAGTGCTGCCCAATATTGCTTCCGGAGTCATAGCGGCATTTATTCTGGCCTTTATAAATTCCTTTAATAACGTACCCGTTTCCATTTTCCTCACTGGGCCGGGGGTAAGTACCCTCCCTATACAAATGATGAGTTATGTAGAATACTATTTTGACCCTACGATTGCTGCTCTGTCCGTGATACTTATGGGCATGACAATAATTTTAATGCTTATCATTGAAAAGACTTTGGGTTTGAATTATTTTACAAAATAACATGCCAGGAGGAGTAATATGGCGTTACTGAGCTTAAAAAACATTACAGTAGCTTATGGGAAAAATATAGTTTTAAAAAATTTAAATCTTGAAGTTGAACAGGGAGAATTGATTTCGCTGTTGGGGCCTAGCGGTTGTGGAAAAACTACAACCTTGAGACTGGTAGGAGGTTTTATTCAAGCCAGGGAAGGCCAGTTTATTTTTAACGGTAAAGATTACACCAATATACCCGTACATAAAAGAAATTTCGGCTTTGTTTTCCAGAGTTATGCCTTGTTCCCGCATCTTACGGTTTTTAATAATGTTGCCTTCGGTCTAAAGCAAAGAAACGTCCCAGAAAAGGAAATAAAAAAAAAGGGTAATGGATATATTAGAAATCGTTGACCTGAAAGATTATTCGCACAGGTTGCCGAAAGAATTATCCGGGGGGCAAAAGCAGAGGGTAGCTCTGGCAAGGGCGCTGGTAATCAAACCCGACCTGCTTCTCCTGGATGAGCCCCTGAGTAATTTGGATGCTAAATTAAGGGTAAAAATGCGTCTGGAAATAAGAAAAATCCAGCAGCAGTTTAATATTACTACCATCTACGTTACTCACGACCAGGAAGAATGTTTTTCTATCTCCGACAGGGTTGCGGTAATGAATGAAGGCATTATAGAACAATTGGACAGCCCGCAAAAAATATATACCTTTCCCAAAACTGAATTTGTAGCAAATTTTGTTGGTTTTGAAAATTTTATTGAACTGGAGCTTCAGTCAATGGAAGGAGAAACCGGCTTATATAAATTAAAAAACGGCAAAACTTTTAGAATTACATGTTTAAACGGCCGCATGGGTGAGAAAAAAGTAACTGGTGCCATACGGCCGGAAGACATAAAAATAATCACTGAAGGAGGCGGGATGGGAGGTAATACTTTAGAAGGTATTATAGGAATAAGCACTTTTTTAGGAAAAAACTACCAGTACGTGGTAGAAACGGAAGCAGGCAGGCTTTTAGTGAGCGACAGTGCCAGAAAGAGGTATCAGCAGGGAGAGAGAGTTTCCTTATATTTTCCGGAAGACAAAATAGTCCTTGTCTAGAAAGGGAGGTAAAAATGAAAAAACTTACGAGGTTTGGTTTAGTATGCTCTATTATTGTAATTTTTGGCTTGCTTCTTATGGGTTGCGGAACCCAGGAGAACGCAGGGGAGGATCAAAAGTCTGAAGGGTCACAGGATGAACCCCAAACCCTTGTAATATCTACATGGGGGTTTAATGAAGATAAATTTAGAGAAAATGTTTTTGAACCCTTTGAAAAACAGCACAATGTAAAGATAGTACTGGAGGTAGGCAATAATGCTGACAGGTTAAACAAGATTAGAATGAATAAAAACAGCGATGTTGATGTTATCTATTTAGCCCATTCTTTTGCTATGCAGGGTGCTGAAGAAGGCCTTTTTGAAAAGATAAACAGGGAAAATATTCCCAACATCAATCAGATTTATGAAATTGCCAAGGCACCTCTAGGAGAAGACTACGGTCCTGCCTACACCTTAAACAGAATCGGGATCGTTTATAACTCTGAGACGGTCAAGACGCCAATAGAGTCATGGTCTGACCTGTGGAAGGAAGAATTTAAAAACAGTGTTTCTATACCAGATATAAACACAACTTCAGGGCCAACAATTATTTTTGCTGCTGGAGATAAAATAGGCGTTAAAGTACAGGAAAATGCTGAGGCATGTTTAGAAGAAGTTAAAAAATTAAAACCTAATCTTGTAAAGGCCTATGCCAGGTCTTCTGAATTTATAAATATGTTTACCCAGGGAGAAGTATCAGTAGGTATAGCAATGGATTTTGCATTTGGTAACATAAAAAAAGCTGTCCCCGCAGCACAATGGGTTGACCCCAGGGAAGGTTCCTTTGCTAATATGAATATTGTCAATATAGTTAAGGGAACAGATAATAAGGAACTTGCGGAAAAATTTATCAACTGGCTTTTAAGCGAAGAGGTACAGAGGGCTAATGCTATTGATAAATTAGATTCTCCGGTAAATGTCAACGTTGAGCTTACCGAGGAAGAAGCTCAGGGTTTGACTTACGGTAAGAATTTAATTGAGAGTTTAAGGCCAATTGACTGGAAATATGTTAACAGCGTAATGCCGGAGTGGATAGATATCTGGAATAGGGAAATTTTGCAGTAAATTATTGGGAAAGTATCCCTATATGGGGATACTTTCTCTCTGAATAATTTTATATCATCTCGGAAAGGAAATAACCATGAAAGTAGACCTTATTATTAAAAACGGTTATGTCTATAATTCATATTTCAAAAAATTCTTCAAGAGAGATATTGCTATACTGGACGAAAAATTTTATTACATAGGGAGGATAGACCCTAAACTTTTAGGGGCTGATCAGGTTATAGATTGCGAAAACAGCTATTTAATTCCCGGGCTTATAGATATTCACCTTCATATTGAAAGTTCTATGACCATCCCGCCTGCATTTTCCCACGAATTAATTAAAAACGGAGTGACTACTGTTGTAGCAGAGCCGCATGAAATAGCAAACACCTTTGGGGTTGAAGGTATAAAGGAGATGCTCAAGGCTGGAAAGGATTGTGCTCTTGATATCTTCTATGGAATTCCAAGCTCGGTACCTTCAACATCTCAGGAATTTGAAACTTCAGGTGCCGCATTGGATATAGAAGATATTAAAGAACTTATGACTTTAGATAATATTATCTGTTTGGGAGAAGTAATGAATTATTACGATATAATAAACAATACGGGTGCTAAGATAAATGCCATTTTAAATTTTTTTAGAAAAAAATACCCCCATCTACCGGTTGAAGGGCATTGCCCCAGAATTACGGGCTTGGAGCTTGCAAATGTCATTTATAAGGGTATAGATTCAGATCATACCCATCAGACGGTGGAGGGGTTAAGGGAAAGAATTGAAAACGGTATGTTTGTAGAAATCCAGGAAAAATCCATGAGCCCGGAAGTCATAGATTTTTTAGTTAAAAACGAACTCTACGAGCATTTTTGTTTTGTTTCAGACGATGTTATGGCGGATACGCTGGTTGAGGAAGGCCATCTGAATAAGCTGGTGAAAAAAGCTGTAAAAATGGGTATGAAATCGGAATATGCTATCTATGCCTCAACTTATACTCCCGCCAGAAGAATGGGATTAAAAGACAGGGGCAGCATAGCTCCAGGCAAGCTGGCAGATTTCGTTTTGCTGGATAATGTTGAAAATTTTAATATTTTGAAGGTCTATAAAAAGGGTCGCAAAGTTTACGACAAAGATGAAGAGTATCCTTATAACGGAGAAAAGAAACTTTTTCCTGCACATTTTTACAGGAGTGTTAAGCTACCGGCAATAACGGGCGATAAATTTAAAATTAAGGCCCCTGTTGAGAACGGAAAGGTAAAGTGCAGAGTCATAAAAGTGATGGATAAAACAACATTTACAGAAGAAATTATTGCTGCGGTAGATGTAAAAAATGGTTACCTGGATTGGGAAAATTCTCCTTACTGTGTAGTGGCTGTTTTTGAAAGGTATACTAATAGCGGGCGCTTCGGAATTGGACTCATAACGGGGGATACAATTAAAAGGGGTGCAGTAGCGGCCACATATGCACATGACCACCATAATCTCATTGTGGTTGGTAAGTCGCTGGCAGATACTGTTACGGCGGCAAATACGGTAATAAAAAGCCAGGGCGGATACTGCGCAGTCCTAAACGGTAGGGTGCTTGCCCATGTGGATTTACCTGTAGGAGGAATACTTTCGGAAGAAAGCCTTTTGTTTTTAGGAAACAGACTTTCCCACCTGAGAAAAGCAATGAAAGATTTGGGCTATAAACATTATAACCCCATCATGTCTTTCAGTACTGTGTCCCTGCCTGTAAGTCCCAAAATTAAAATAACTGACAGAGGGCTTATAAAACTCAGTGACAATAGCATTGTACAATTGTTTTTGGAGGAATGATATCATGCTTTATGATAAAACATTGCAGAAACATATTAGGTGCAAAAGCGGTGATGTAGCTCCGTACGTTCTTATACCTGGTGACCCGGGAAGGGCGAGAAGAATTGCTGAGAGGTTCGATAAGTTTGAAAAAATTTCTGAAAACAGGGAATACGTAGTATATACTGGCTTTAAAAACGGAGTGCGCTTAAGCGTATGTTCTACGGGAATCGGCGGGCCTTCTGCTGCTATTGCCATAGAGGAGCTGGCACGATTGGGGGCGCATACATTTCTCAGGGTTGGGTCGGCAGGAGGAAGAAGGACGGATATTCCCGTAGGTAGCGTTGTCATAGTTAATGCTGCCGTACGCGGTGATGGTACTTCCCATGAGTATCTGCCGGCAATTTATCCTGCTGTGGCCAATATTGAGGTTACCATGGCTTTAATGCAAGCTGCCGATGAACATTTAAAAGACGAAAAGTATTTTATTGGCGCAAGTTATACAAGGGACGCCTATTATATGCAGAATCAAGAATTAAACGAGTTGCTTTTAAATACCGATGTTGTGGTATCGGAGATGGAGTGCGCGACGGCGTTTATCGTTGGGTCTAAAAGAAGGCTGCGGGTTGGGGCTATAGTGGGGACCGACTCGAACATCTTTGTTAAAAATCAGCTAACCCTGGAAGAAAAGGACAAACTCTTTTCTCGCGCAGAGAATAAGGCTATTGATATTGCAATTTCTGCTCTAATAAGATTAGTAAAAAGGAATAAGCCTCAAATATAAAGTACTAAGTTCTATCGGACACCTGCGGGTGTTCTTTTTTCTTTTTTGGAAACTAAGCGAAGTGTCCAGGTGAACCGAGGTCTTCGATTCTGACACAACGTTTTCAGAAGAAGAAAAGGAGGAAATAAAAGAAGTATACTGCACAATCTTAAAGGATAGCCAGATGGAAATCTGGTTAAAAAAATAGATCGGAGACGCAAAAAAATGAAAAGTTTCTTTGTTCGTTTCCCGGGTAATTTTTATCCCGATAATTTCTATGGGAAAGACGAGCAAGATGCAAGGAGACAGGCTAGAAAATGGTTGGAAGTTTCTCGTCTCCCAAAAGGGACAGAGCTGTGGGAAAGTCATAGAGAAAAATCCGAAGCAGATTTTGATTATCCGAGCAAAGAGACTATGAAATGTTATTATACTTACTGTAGAAGAGAAACCGTCCACTAGATAGCAGACGGTACGTACAACAAAGAAGGCACTGGGGACAATCTCCGGTACCTGGAGTGCGGGAGTACTCGCATGGACACGATCCAGGGGTTTAATGCCGGACTGATGTAGAGCAAGGGAGAAAGATTTATAAGAAACCGCAAGGGCTTTCTCCCTTTAAGTTTTTAACGGGCGTGTGGAAATATACGTATTCCCTTTGACAATAACTGGAATATACTTCTTATATATGTTACAATATATAAAAATAAAGGTGTGTAAGAATGAAATGGGAGTGCCTAAATTGCTCAATAAATAATGGGTTAAAAGAGAGGCTCTCAGAAAGAGATAGGGAGAGACTGATAACCGGGTCATAAAAGGAAACAGATGTTGCCTCTGGCAGAAAAAGCGGCAGGGATCTAGGATCAAGCAATTAAGGAATATAAAATAGAGCCGATTACCATTAAAGAGTCGGATGTGAAACCTATTAGAGAAATTGCTGCCGTAAATGTCGATGAATTGACCAATCCGTAAAATACATTTAAAATTATATGTTTTACAAAAAATATAAATTTCCTTCTATTTATATGAAAAATTTATTCATTTTTTAAAAAATTATGGTTTATTTTAATTAAAGTACTAAAAATTATCTTATTTATTGATTTTTTGTTTAAAAATTGAGACAATGCGTATAGGTATTTCAATAATGTGCGGGAGGATTACCGGTGTCCAGATTAAAGCAGGTCAGGGAAAAAGGCCAAAAGGTTGCAGAGGCCATTGCTACAGTTCTTAATATGGAAGTTGAAATAGTTGACACTGATTTAATAAGAATAGCGGGAACCGGGATGGTCAAAAATGAGGTAGGTTCTAAAATGCTGCGTGGGTTGGTTAACAAACATGTTTTTAGAACCGGTAAACATATCTTTATTAGCTCTCCTGGTTACCACAGTATTTGTCTCTCCTGTGCTATGAGTGGACGCTGTTTTTATAAAGCATACATAGTTTATCCAATAAAGGTAAAGGGAACTGTAGTTGGGAATATTTCTCTTATAGCCTTTAATGATGAGCAAAAGGCCACCCTCTGTAAACAAACTGATTCCCTTATAAAATTTATTGATCGAATGGCTGATTTTATTAGCTCCAAAGTATTGGAAAAGGAAATGCTGGCTGAAAAGATAGTTATGGCTAACAGGCTGGAAGCAGTAGTAGACTCAGTACATGAAGTCGTAATTGCCACAAATGAGATCGGATTGATAACCCACTTTAATAAGTCGGCAGAAAGGATGTTTGGGGTAACTAGAAAAGAAATGCTTGGTAGGGATATCAGTTATCATCTCCCTTCTGTTCCTTTGCCTGAAGTTTTAAAAACAGGTAAAGGATTTACTTCCAAGGAGCTATTTGTAAAGTTTAAAAATAAAAATTATCACTTACTAAGTACTGCGCGTCCAATTAAAACAGAAAAAGGGAAAATAGTAGGAGCAGTTGCTACCTTTAGAGATTTTAGTGAAACCCAAAAAATTGCCTATGAAATGATTAATAAAGGGCAGAGTATAAAATTCGACGATATAATTGGCAATAGTACTGCTCTAAATGAGGTGAAAAGAAAAGCTCAAAAAATAGCCGGTAGTAGCTCTACCGTCTTGATTTTAGGTGAAAGCGGTACAGGCAAAGAATTATTTGCCAGGGCAATTCATGCTGCGAGCGCCCAGTCTAACAAACCTTTTGTCTCAATAAACTGTGGTGCAATCCCCGAGTCGCTATTAGAGAGTGAATTGTTTGGCTATGAAGAAGGTGCATTCACCGGTGCACGCAGGGGCGGCAAACCAGGGAAATTTGAGCTGGCCAATGGCGGGACCATATTTTTGGATGAAATTGGAAATATGTCATTATATCTGCAAGCTAAGCTGCTTAGAGTTTTGCAAGAAAAGCAAATTGAAAGGGTGGGAGGCACGGAAGTCATTCCTGTTGATTTAAGGGTTATTGCTGCAACAAATAGTAACTTACAGAAACAGGTGGAAAGGGGAAACTTTCGTGAAGATCTCTACTATCGCTTAAGTGTTATTCCTTTGGTGATTCCACCTTTAAGGGAGAGGAAAGGCGATATTTG
This sequence comes from Clostridiales bacterium, assembly GCA_020063565.1. Lineage (GTDB taxonomy): Bacteria > Bacillota > DSM-16504 > Desulfitibacterales > JAICDB01 > JAICDB01. The sequence continues at coordinate 12,073 of JAICDB010000023.1, forward strand.
CCTGCTTTTAAAATACTACTTAAATAGATATGCTAATCTGCTAGGAAAAAAAATTACACATTTTTCCAAAGAGGCAAAGGAGGCATGCTGTAATTATTCCTGGCCTGGAAATGTGCGGGAACTGGTAAATGCAGTTGAGTACGCGGTAAATTTGGAGGAAGGAAATGTAATTACACTGCAGAGCTTACCTCCTAGAATTCGAGAAAGTCAAATGAAAAAACAGGTTATTGTAAATTCCCATGGAGAAAACTCTGTTGTTCCAACTCTGGAAGAGCTTGAAAAAGAAGCAATTTCAAAGGCGCTAAACTACTATGGTTGGTCGGAGGAAGGTAAGAATAAGGCTGCTGCAGCCCTTGGCATAGGAAGGGCAACAATCTATCGTAAAATTAGAAAGTATAACCTTAAAAAAGAAGAATCTTTTAACAATTTAAAATCTGAAATGTGATAAAATATGCTTTTCGAACAACCTCTTAAAGGATATTAGAATGGAACTGTACTACTAATAAAACTGGAGGTAAAAATGAACAAGAGAGAACGAGTGCAGGCAGTTTTAGAAGGCAGAATACCTGACAGGGTGCCTAAAGGTGAATTTGCCGTATCAGAAGGACTTGCAAAAGAAATAACAGGAGTCAGCGGTTTTGAAGGGCAGCTTCAAGCGGCGCTAACCCTGGGATTTGACTTTATAGCGCCTGGCATTAACTATCAATTTAAAAAGACCGGCTGCGTTGATTCTCGGGGGAGGGAAATATTTGTAGATCCCTGGGGACGTAAAGTTACCTTTTATCGAGGTTGTCCCTTTTTTACTGAACACCCCTGCCAATCATTAGAAGAAGTAATTCGAATGGAAACTCCCGAAGTTAAAGAAAATTATTGGTCTGATGTTTCTCGCTGGAGTAAAAAAAGTGATCTTTTTGTATTTGCTTTGGTTGATGGTATTTTTCAGACCCTTTCAAGTCTTTTGGATTTTAATGTGTTCTTAATGGCTACCGTTAATGAAAAAGAAAAATTACAGGAAGCCGCGGAAAAAGTACTTTATTTTATATTGGAGATTTCCAAGCAAGCAATTAAATCTGGAGCAAATGGCATTATCCTTGGAGAGGATATTGCCTATGATAAAGGTACATTTGTTTCTCCCGCAGTTCTTAAAGAAGTATTTTTTCCGTGTATAAAAGAGATTACTACTGAATTGTCAGTTCCTGTAGTCTTTCATGCTGATGGGGACCTTAATATGGTCCTGGATTCACTTGCGAATTTGGGGCTTGTAGGAATACACTCATTGCAACCAAGTACGGGAATGGATCTAGGAAAGGTTAAATCTGAATATGGTAAAAAGCTAACTTTGATTGGAAATTTGGATCTGGACGATCTTCATAAAACACATGAAAGGGATATTCCCCAGATTGTAAAGGACATAATTTTGAAGGGGGCGCCTGAAGGACGTTATATGTTTAGCAGCGCTTCAGGCATACTTGATGATAGCTTGCCAGCAAGTAAAATTGTTAAGGTATATGAAGAAGTGGAAAAATTGGGATGTTACCCTTTGGAATAACTTCTGCTTTTAATAAATTTTTACCGTCATAAAGAAAAGCCTTTCCCAATATAAATATTTTAGAGTCTGTTCGAAATTTTCTTTCGAACATCATCTTTTAGAAAATTTGGGGAAGGGTGGTTAACTCCTTGAACTTAAAATTTTCCTGGAAATGGCTTGTGGTTATTGCGCTTGTTATTGCAATTTCTATAGGAGGTTTTGCATACTACAAGTGGGTCAATCGTATTATACCGGAGGAACTGATAAAAGAAACCCTGGCAAAAAGTTTACAGGCAAAAAATTACCGTTATGATGTATGTTTTGAACTGGTAGTTAACGGTAGTTCCAGGGTATTAAGCGATGTTAAAGGAGAGAAAGCAGGAGATAATTTCCACTTTAAAGGAAAAATGCTCAAGCAAGAAGTAGAAGTGTATCAGGTAGATGAGACCATATTCATGAAGGATACTCTTTCCGGACGCTGGATGGAACGGCGCGGCACAAATGTTTTGGATAATGAGTATTTTCTTACTGAAATCAATCCTCTCTCTTCATTTGAGTTTACCAGAATTTCAAACCTGCAATATCATGGTTTGGTAGAAGAAGAGGATGGTAGTTTTTATCTCTTGGAGTTCATACCAACAGTAAACAACAAGATGTTAAATAAGTTCTGGAAAGATTTTACCTACAAGATTTGGGTGGATAAAAGGTCGCGCAGAATTAGTAAAGCTGAGATTGTAGCTGCCCATAAGAGTGATTCTCAAGATAAGATGATGATGAGAATAAAGCTTTATGACTATAATAAAGATATTGAAATAACGAGTCCAAAGGAAGAGGAATAATTTATCAAAAATCGAATAATAAAACAAAGAATTAATCGAACATTCGAATTATATATTGACTTTTAGTTCGGATGATGCTACTATGAAGTTGAAAAAAGAATAATAACATTGCTTTAAAGTGTACCTAGGGTTCCGGGAGTGGGTTATGCTGCTTGCTTTGTCTGGTCCGAGTGGTACAGGCGCATCAATGCGCTACACCGTAGGGATAAAAGCCCAGACGGGGAGGTTTAAGCAATCTCCCTGTCTGGGCTTATTAATTATAGATTAAAAAGTATAGTTTTACATATTTCTTGGATTAATAAAGTAAGATAAATTATTAATTACATAGAGGGAGGTTTTTTACATGCTTAAAGTAGGAATTGTTATGGGAAGTGATTCCGATTTGCCTGTTGTAAAAAAGGCGGTAGATATACTGGAGAAATTTAAAGTGGAGTACGAAATCCATATTGCTTCCGCCCACAGGACTCCGCAAAAGACTGCGGAATTTGCCAGAAATGCCAGGGATAATGGTATCGGTGTAATTATTGCTGCAGCAGGTGGGGCGGCACACCTTCCCGGTGTAATTGCTGCGGAAACCATATTGCCTGTAGTTGGAATACCCATTAAAACATCAACCCTCGGAGGTGTTGATTCTCTTTACTCAATAGTTCAAATGCCTAAGGGAATTCCCGTAGCTGGTATGGCAATAAATGGTGCAGAAAATGCAGCTCTATTTGCAGTCCAGATTTTAAGCCTTGGAAACCCTGAATTTTTTGAAAAAATGAAGGAGTATCGAGCTGAAATGGCGCAGCAGGTCGAAGAAAAGGATAGCAAGTTACAGGAACTCGGCCCTGAGGAATATCTAAAAAGCAGCAGCTAAAGCTATAGATACAAGATTATAAAGGAGGATAAAAATGATAGAACGCTATACACTCCCTGAGATAGGTAACATCTGGTCCATAGAAAACCGCTTTCGCAAAATGCTGGACGTTGAAGTCTATGCCTGTGAAGCTATGGCGGAACTGGGTATGATACCTGAAGACGCACTAAAAGATATCAAAGAAAAAGCTGACTTTGATGTCGAACGTATCGAGGAGCTGGAAGCTGAAATAAAACATGATGTAATAGCATTTTTAACCAGTGTAGCTGAACATGTGGGGGATTCTTCCAAGTATATTCACATGGGAATGACATCATCAGACATACTTGATACAGCGCTGGCAGTACAGATGAAAGAGGCCGCAGATCTTATACTTGAAAAACTGCACATATTACGTGATGTACTTGCTCAAAAAGCAAAGGAACATAAGGATACCATAATGGTTGGCAGAACCCATGGAGTACATGGAGAGCCAATTACATTCGGTCTTAAAATGGCGCTCTGGGTTACGGAAGTGGATAGGGCCATCAAAAGAATGGAAAATGCCAGGGAAGATATCAGTGTGGGAGCCATTTCAGGTGCAGTTGGTACCTTTGCTAATGTAGACCCCAGGGTGGAAGAACACGTTTGTAAAAGATTAGGATTAAAACCCGCAGGAGTTTCAACCCAGATTATTCAAAGGGATAGACATGCAAATTATATGAACACACTTGCGGTAATTGCCTGTTCACTTGATAAATTTGCTCTGGAGATTAGAAACCTGCAGAGAACCGATATTTTAGAAGTGGAAGAGCAGTTTACAAAGGGTCAAAAAGGGTCTTCTGCAATGCCCCACAAAAAGAATCCCATCATTAGCGAACGGGTATGCGGCCTGGCACGAGTTGTCAGGGGAAATGCAGTTGCTGCCATGGAAAATGTCGCCCTCTGGCATGAAAGGGACTTAACCCACTCTTCTGCAGAAAGAGTTATTATTCCTGACTCTACAATACTTGTTTACTATATGCTAACCAAGTTTATAGATGTCATGAAAAATCTAGTGGTTAAGCCTGATAATATGAAGCGTAATCTTGAAAGAACCCTTGGGCTGGTATTTTCCCAGCGTGTTATGCTGGCCCTTGTTGAAAAAGGTGTATTAAGGGAAACTGCCTACGCCTGGGTGCAAAGAAATGCACTGGAAGCATGGCAGAGTGGAGTTCATTTTAAGGAGTTGGTACTCAAGGACAGTGATATCATGTCTCAATTGAACGAAGAAGAAGTAGATGAGCTCTTTGATTATTCCTATCACTTGCGTCATATAGACTATATCTTTAAAAGAATAGGTTTAGAAGACTAAGGAGGGAATCAATTATGAAAACATTGGAAGAACTATACCGGGGAAAAGCGAAAGCAATTCTTAAGACGGAAGATGAAAACCTTTATGTGATGCATTTTAATGATGATGCCACAGCATTTGATGGTATTAAAAAAGGTACTATTAAAGATAAGGGTTATTACAACTGTCAAATATCAAAGATTTGTTTTGAGTACCTGGAAAAAAACGGGGTTCCAACACATATGGTAGAACCATTGGGAGAAAGGGAGATGCTTGTAAAATCCCTTAAAATTCTTCCTGTGGAAGTGATAGTTAGAAACTGGACTGCAGGAAGCATGGCCAAACGCCTTGGACTGGAGGAAGGTAAAAAGCTGCCAAGTCCTATTCTGGAGCTTTGCTTGAAAAACGATGAACTTGGTGATCCTCTCATTAATGAATACCATGCACTTGCTTTAGAGCTGATTACTGAAGAACAGCTCCAGCAAGTTAAGGAGTACACCTGGAAAATCAATGATCTATTATGCAAAAGATTTGATGAAGCAGGCTTAATACTTGTAGATTTTAAACTTGAATTTGGCTTGCATCAGGGAGAGGTTATTTTGGGCGATGAAATTTCACCGGATACCTGCCGCTTGTGGGATAAAGAGACAAAAGAGAAACTGGACAAGGACCGTTTCCGTAGAGATCTGGGCAAAGTGGAGGATGCTTACAAGGAAGTATTGAGACGACTAAAAAATCCACTATAAATGAGTGTTCGAGCCTTCTCTTTAATATCAGCGTCAAGGAGTTAGAGTCAAACTGTAGGGAGGGGATCCCATGCCGTATGAAATAGAAATGGATAAACCCAAGGATGAATGCGGGGTTTTCGGAATTTATGAACCCCAGAATATGGGCCTGGCACAGCTGGTATATTACGGTTTATATGCACTTCAGCACAGGGGGCAGGAAAGTGCGGGAATAGCAGTAGCAAATGGTGAAGGAATAGACCTTATAAAAGATATGGGGCTTGTGGCAGATGTATTTGATGAGGAAAAACTACAAAATCTCAAAGGTAATGTAGCAATTGGTCATGTGAGGTATTCTACCACAGGCGAAAGCTCTGCCATTAATGCCCAGCCCTTTGTTTATCATTATTCCAGGGGAATGGTGGCAATTGCTCATAACGGCAATCTTACAAATGCTGCATCCTGGCGCAAAACGCTGGGGGAATCAGGTTCTGTTTTTCAGACCACCAGTGATACGGAAGTAATTATCAATCTAATGGCGCGCTATGGTCAAAACACAATAGAGGAAGCAATTATGAAATGTATGATAGACATTAAGGGCGCTTACGCGCTCCTTCTAATGTCCGGAGATAAGTTAATCGGAGTTAGGGACCCAAATGGCCTGCGTCCCATGTGTATAGGAAAAATAGGTGAAGCGTATATCTTAGCGTCAGAATCATGTGCTTTAGATACCGTAGGTGCCCGGTTTATCAGGAATGTTAAACCGGGAGAGATTGTAATTATTGATAAAAACGGTTTGAGAAGCATCCAGGGAGTTACTGCTCCCCAAAAAGCGCTCTGTGCCTTTGAACTAATTTACTTGGCACGTACGGATAGCGTGATTGACGGTCAAACTGTCAACCTGGCAAGGCAGAGTCTTGGTAGGGAGCTTGCAAAGCAGAAAAAAATAGCTGCCGATATGGTTGTTCCCGTTCCTGACTCAGGGATTGCGGCAGCGTACGGTTATGCGCAAGAATCAGGTATTCCCATGCAGGAAGGTCTTGTTAAAAACCGCTACGTTGGAAGAACATTTATTAAGCCTACCCAGGAACTTCGAGACCTGGGAGTGCGCCTAAAGTTAAATCCCATTAAAACGGTGGTAGAAGGCAAAAAATTAATTTTAGTGGACGATTCCATTGTCCGTGGTACAACAAGCAAAAAACTTATCAAGCTTTTAAAAGAGGCAGGCGCCCAGGAAGTGCACATGGTTATCAGCTCACCGCCCATAAGCTTTCCTTGCTACTATGGCATTGATACTTCCAGACAGGAAGAGCTGATTGCTTCAAAGTTTAATACGGATGAAATCTGTAAACAAATAGGCGCCGATAGCCTTACCTATCTAAAGCTAGAAGGGTTGAAAACTGCCCTGGGAGAGACAGGGCTATGTACGGCTTGTTTTGATGGTTCCTATCCTGTGGAGATTTCTGATGGGGCGACAAACGCTCGCTGAAAGAGGTGAGGTAAATGTCTGAAAAGGGTTTGAGTTATAGTGATGCAGGAGTTAACCTGGAAGCAGCAGAACGTTCCGTTGACTCTATTAAGGACAAAGTGCAAGAGACCTTTAGGCCTGAAGTTTTAAGCGGTATAGGAGGTTTTGGAGGCCTTTTTGCGTTAGACACGGGACGCTACCGTGAACCTGTACTTGTTTCCGGAACTGACGGAGTAGGTACTAAGTTGAAACTGGCTTTTGCTACAGGGATTCATAATACTGTGGGTATTGACCTGGTTGCCATGTGTGTCAATGATATCCTTGTGTCCGGTGCAGAGCCTCTTTTTTTCCTTGATTACATTGCGGTAGGTGAATTAAGTCCTGAGCAGGTGGACAGTCTTGTAGAAGGAGTGGCTGAAGGTTGCAAACAGGCTGGTTGTGCCCTGATCGGCGGGGAAACTGCTGAAATGCCCGGATTTTATCCTCCGGGTGAATATGATATGGCGGGTTTTGCCGTGGGTGTAGTTGAGAAAAAGGAGATTATTGATGGTTCTCAGATCCGCCCTGGAGATATTGTACTGGGACTTGCTTCCACCGGTATCCACTCCAACGGCCTTTCCCTGGCCAGAAAAGCTCTATTCGAAGTGGGAGGAAATAAACCGGAAAGCAGTCATCCGCTTTTAAAGAAAACTCTGGCAGAAGAACTGTTAACTCCAACTAAAATTTATGTACCCTCTGTATTACCACTAGTTAAAAAAGGACTTATAAAAGGAATGGCCCATATTACCGGAGGAGGAATTTTGCACAATTTTTCGCGCGTTTTACCGGAAAATTGTGATGCTGTTTTACAGCAAAACTGGCCGGTTCCTCCTATTTTTAATATTGTTCAGGAATGCGGAAATATAGCAGATGCTGAAATGTATCGTGCCTTTAATATGGGTATAGGTTTTATACTCGTTGTTGGAGAGAAAGAAGCTCAGAGGGTAATTGAGGAAATGGGGAAAGAAGACGAGAAGGTTTATAAAATAGGGGAAATTGTTCCAGGAAAAGGTGAAGCAAAATGGCAGCCCTAAACCTAGCGATCCTTGTCTCTGGCAGGGGTTCTAATATGGAGGCAATTATCAATGCCATTCAGGACAAAAGGCTAAATGCGGAAATTGTAGTTGTCTTAAGTGATAATAAGGAAGCTCCTGCCCTAAAAAAAGCTAAAAATGCAGGTATTGCTGCAAAATTTGTTGATCCACTTTCCTTTAATAGGGAAGAATATGGTGAGAAGCTGCTTCAAGAATTACAGCCATATAAAATAGATCTGGTTGTACTGGCAGGATTTATGCGTATCTTAGGAAAAACCTTCTTAAAAGCTTTTTCCCAAAGGGTTGTAAATATCCACCCCTCGCTTTTACCTTCTTTTCCCGGCTTGGATGCCCAAAGGCAGGCTTTGGAATACGGGGTTAAATACAGCGGCTGTACGGTACACTTTGTGGATGAAGGTGTGGATACGGGGCCCATTATTGACCAGGTGGTAGTTCCTGTCAAAGCTGACGATACGGTGGAAAGCCTGAGTAGCCGAATATTAAAAGAAGAACACAGGCTTTACCCGCAAGTTCTCCAGAAAATATCCGAAGGTAGAGTAAAGGTTAAGGATAGAAGAGTTCAGATCCTATAGAAGCGGTAGTCTTTAATCAGAACTTGATAAAAAAGGAAGTGGTGGTAAAGTGAAAAAAAGGGCTCTTTTAAGCGTATCTGATAAAAGGGGAATTGAAGAACTGGCAAAAGGACTCGTGGAACTCGGCTATGAAATAGTGTCAACTGGTGGGACTGCCAGAAAATTACAAGAGGCAGGAGTTGCGGTAACCCCTGTCAGTGATGTTACAGGTTTTCCGGAAATACTTGAAGGACGTGTCAAAACGCTCCATCCCAGAATCCACGGTGGTTTGCTTGCCAAAAGAAATGAAAAGCATCTTGCTGAGCTAACGGAGCATGAAATTACTCCCATAGACCTGGTTGTAGTAAATCTCTACCCCTTTAAAGAAACTGTCTCAAAAGAAAGTGTTACCCTTGATGAGGCACTTGAAAACATTGATATAGGCGGACCTACCATGATCAGGGCGGCAGCGAAAAACTTTCCCCATGTTACAGTTGTTGTAAAGCCAGAAAGATATGAGAAAATATTAGAAACCCTTAAAGAAAAGGGCATGATCGATGAAAAAACCCGCATGACTTTAGCCCTGGAAGCATTTCAACATACTGCCCAGTATGATTCCTATATAGTTGATTATCTTTCTAAAGTCAAGGGAAATGGTGAAAGCTTTATCCTGCGCGGAGTTCAAGGTAAAGAGCTGCGCTACGGAGAAAACCCCCATCAAAGTGCTAAGTTCTACAAGCTACCTGAAGAGGGCGGTTTGGCAAATGCCCGGCAGGTTCAGGGAAAAGAACTTTCCTTCAATAACATTGTAGATATTAATGCAGCCCTGGGGGCAGTTCAGGAATTCGAAGAGCCTGCAGCTGTTATCGTAAAGCATACCAACCCTTGCGGTGTAGCAGTATCTGAAGATATTTTGTCTGCTTATGATAAGGCTTTTGCCGCAGATCCCGTTTCCGCATTTGGCGGAATAGTTGCTTTGAATAGGGAAATAGATGAAAGGTTGGCTGATAAGCTTACTGCAACTTTCCTGGAAGCTGTTATAGCGCCGGGATGTACCAAAGGTGCACGGGAAATTTTGGCTAAAAAACCTAACTTAAGGGTGCTGGAATTAGCTGATATGGGCCTGCTAGGCAGTGTTGTTGATTTGAAAAAGGTGCAGGGAGGATTTTTGCTTCAGGACATGGACAAATATGAAATAAATCCTGAAGATTTAAAACAGGTCAGTGGTGAGCCGTTAACTGAAAGTGAAATAAATGAACTTCTCTTTGCCTGGAAAGTTGTTAAGCATGTCAAATCGAATGCAATTGTTGTAACAAAAGATAACTCAACCCTGGGGATTGGAGCGGGACAGATGAACAGGGTAGGAGCTGCACAAATTGCTTTAGAGCAGGCCGGAGAAAAGGCAAAAGGCGCTTTCCTTGCTTCTGATGCATTTTTCCCGTTTAAGGATACTGTAGATTTAGCTGCAAAATACGAGATTAAAGCCATAATTCAACCGGGCGGTTCCATGCGGGATGAAGAGTCCATTAAGGCTGCGCAAGCAAGCGGGATCAAGATGGTGTTTACCGGCGTGCGGCATTTCAAACACTAGAATTGCGAGATGCTCGTTTTGCTATAAATTTTAGAAGGCTAGGAGGAATAAAATTGCGTATCCTTGTTGTCGGCGGTGGTGGAAGGGAGCATGCGCTGGTTTGGAAAATAGCACAGAGCCCATTGGTGGATAGTCTTTACTGCGCTCCCGGAAATCCCGGAATAGCTAAGCTTGCAGAGTGTATCGATATAGCGGTGGATGATATAGATGCTTTGAAGGATTTTGCACTTGAAAAAGAAATAGATTTAACCGTTGTGGGACCTGAGGCTCCGTTGGTCAAAGGCATTGCCAACACATTTCACGAAGCCGGCTTAAAAATTTTTGGCCCTTCCAAGGAAGCTGCCCAAATTGAAGGCAGCAAGGCATTTGCCAAAGAAATTATGGATGAGCAAGGCGTTCCTACCGGTAGCTACAGGGTATTTACAGATAAGGCTGAATGCCTGCAGTATCTGAAAAGCACTGAGCCTCCGTATGTTATAAAAGCAGATGGTCTGGCTGCAGGAAAAGGAGTAATAATTGCCCAGGATATTGACGAAGCCAAAAATGCCGTGGAAGACATGATGGAGAAAAAGATATTCGGACAGGCCGGTACTAGTGTAGTCATTGAAGAATTTCTAGAGGGGCCCGAAGTAAGTGTGCTTGCTTTTTGCGACGGTAAAAATATACTGCCCATGGTATCGGCTCAAGACCATAAAAAAGTTTATGATGGTGACAGGGGACCCAATACCGGTGGCATGGGAGCCTTTTCACCTGCGCCCTTCTATGATGAAGAACTTCATGCAAAAGTTGTAACTGATATTTTGGAACCTGTAATAGAAGGTTTTAAGAAAAGAGGTATTATCTATAAGGGTGTTTTATATGCAGGCCTGATAATTACAAATGACGGTCCAAAAGTGTTGGAATTCAACTGTCGTTTCGGTGATCCTGAAACTCAACCTGTATTGATGCGTATGGAAAGTGATCTGGTTGAAATCATGCTGGCTGTTGCAAAAGGAACATTAGATGAAGTAGAATTGAAATGGTCTCCTGACCCGGCTGTTTGTGTGGTGCTTGCTTCCGGCGGTTATCCGGGTAAATATGAAAAGGGGAAACCCATTTCCGGGTTGGAGGAAGCTGAAAAGGAAACAGTTGTATTTCATGCAGGAACCGGGGTAAATGATAATGGTCAAATAGTAACTGCCGGTGGAAGGGTTCTCGGGGTTACGGCTTCAGGCAAAAGTTTAGAGGATGCAGCTCGAAAAGCATATGATGCGGTAAATAAAATAAGTTTTAATGCTATGCACTTCAGGAAAGATATAGGTGCAAAAAAATAACTTTTAAAGGAAGGATTTTTCTAACCGAAACTCGAATAACCTTCCCTGTGCTCTTTGCAATAAGAGAATACTTTACAATGCCTTGTACCAAAATACCTATAAAGATATAGTGGTATTTAAAAACCGGAAATAAGGAGAATTCAAATGAAAAATACTGATATGGAACAAAATATTAAAGAAGTCTTGGTGGATGAGGAAACAATTGCCCGGACCGTTAAGGAGTTAGGAAAACAAATAACTGAGGATTACAAGGGGAAAGAGCTTATTGTAGTTGGTATTTTAAAAGGTGCTATTATGTTTCTGTCCGATCTGGTAAGAGAAGTTAAAATTCCACTTATTCTAGATTTTATGTCTGTTTCAAGTTATGGAGATTCTACCCAGACTTCAGGAGCAGTACGCTTTTTGAAGGATCTTGAAGTTAGTATAGAAGGAAAGCATGTTTTGATTGTGGAAGACATAGTAGATACAGGACTTACTTTTAATTACCTTTTGGATAACCTCAGGTCCCGCAAACCTGCGTCTTTAAAAACATGTACCTTTCTGGATAAGCCCAGCCGCCGTAAGGCAGATGTCCAGGTTGATTATAAGGGACTGGAAGTGCCAGATGAATTTGTGGTAGGTTACGGTTTGGATTTTGCTGAAGAATATCGCAACCTACCTTACATTGCCGTCTTAAAGCCTGAAGTGTATGAAAACAAGTAACTGTAGATAACCGGACAATAAGGAGGATAAGCTTTGGAACCGCAAAAACATCATGAAACGATTTTGGTATTAGATTTTGGGGGGCAATATAATCAACTCATTGCCCGCAGGGTACGTGAAGCAGGTGTCTACTGCGAAATGGTACCGTTTTCCATACCACTCCAAGAAATAAAGGCCAAAAATCCGAAGGGAATAATTTTTTCAGGAGGGCCTTCCAGTGTATATAGTGAGGATGCTCCACGGGTGGATAAAGAAATATACGAATTGGATATTCCCATCCTTGGTATTTGTTATGGAATGCAGCTTATGGCACATGCCCTGGGGGGGACAGTGGAAAAGGCAAAAGCACACGAATACGGCAAAGCAAAGTTTGATGTCTTGGAATATGATGCAATTTTTGAAAATATAAGTGACAGCCAGTGCTGGATGAGCCACGGAGATTACATTAAAAACCCGCCGCCGGGATTTAAGGTAACTGCAACAACAGAAGTTGCTCCTGTAGTTGCAATGAGTGATGAAAAGAGAAAACTGTACGGAGTGCAGTTTCACCCGGAAGTAAACCATACAATTCAAGGGCAGGATATGTTAAAAAATTTCCTGTTCAAGGTATGTGGCTGCAAAGGCGAATGGACTATGGAATCCTATATAGAGGAACAGGTCAAAGTTATTCAGGATACTGTAGGTAATTCCAGGGTTATTTGCGCCTTAAGCGGTGGTGTTGATTCCTCAGTTGTGGCAGCTTTAGTAAATAAAGCAATTGGTGAGCAGCTAACAGCCGTATTTGTAGATCACGGGCTCCTAAGAAAAGGCGAGGCAGAACAGGTTAAGGAAACCTTTGAAAAACAGTTTAAAATGAACCTGGTAACTGTCAATGCCCGGGAAAGATTTCTTGGCCGTTTAGCCGGGGTAATAGACCCTGAGCAGAAGAGAAAAATTATAGGGGAAGAATTTATCAGAGTTTTTGAAGAAGAGGCTAAAAAGATACAGGATGTAAAGTTTTTAGCACAGGGAACCATTTATCCAGATGTTATTGAGAGCGGCACTGAAACTGCCGATACTATCAAGAGTCACCACAATGTGGGCGGACTGCCCGAGAAAATGGATTTGGATTTAATTGAACCCTTACGTCCTCTCTTTAAAGATGAAGTTAGAACACTGGGCATGGAACTGGGACTGCCTGAAGAAATCGTTATGCGTCAGCCCTTCCCGGGTCCCGGACTTGCCATCCGTGTTTTGGGAGAAGTAACTGAAGAAAAGCTTGCAATCGCCAGGGAAGCTGACGCCATTCTCCTTGATATAATTCGTGCTGAAGGATTGTACAATGAAATCTGGCAGTGTTTTGCCGTGCTTCCTGAAATGAAAAGTGTTGGCGTTAAGGGAGACATGAGGTCCTACGATTATCCGATAATAGTACGTGCTGTGACCAGCAAGGATGCCATGACAGCGGACTGGGCACGCATTCCCTATGATGTCCTTGAGAAAATATCAAATAAAATAATAAACAATGTACCGCATGTCAACAGGGTGGTTTACGATATTACCTCCAAGCCCCCGGGAACGATAGAGTGGGAATGATGAATAAAAACCCCAAAATCCCTATTCTTTAAGGGATTTTGGGGTTTCGTTTTCACTTGTGGCATTATTTTGGCATTGGGATTCTACATTTCTTAATTTTTGTAATTCCTCAGCTAACTGGATTCCTTTATTAGGATAAAGATGTGCATATGTTTCCATAGTAGTCTGCACACTTTCATGTCCTAGGCGTTCTGAAATAAGAAGTATTGGCTGGCCCATTTCTATCAGTAATGAAGCGTGAGAATGGCGCAAGTCATGAACCCTTATCCTTTTTACGCCAGCTATCTTTGCAAAGCTATCTAAATTCTTGTTGAGAGTAGTTTTAGTAAAATAGAAAACTTTATCAGTATCTTTGATTTCATACAATGAATTAAGATACTCCTGAATCTCGTTATAAAGGAAATCCGGTATCGGTACTTTACGGGCACTCTTTGTGGTTTTAGGATCATAAATGCGGTCCTCACCATTTTTGCGAGATGCAGTTTTATTCACATCTATAATCTTAGTATCCCAAATATCTTTAGGTGTAAGGGCTATTGTTTCTCCGACTCGCAATCCTGTCCAAAACATTATTTCAAAAGCCAGCTTTATGGCTGGTTTATCAACTACTTTAATAAATTGCTCAAATTCATTAACAGTCCAAATCTCCATTTCATCTGCTTTTTTCTTTCCTATACTGCCAGCTTTACGAACCGGATTTTCGGGTAACTTATAGTATTTTACTGCATAGTTAAAAATGGCACTTAATTGATTATTTATCGTTTTGAGATAAGTAGGTGAATAATCATTTTCATTTGTTATAAGCTTGTTTTGCCATTTTCTAACATGCGTTGCCTCAATCTTATTCAAAGGCAACTTTTTGAAAAAGGGGAGGATATGAGTATCAATAATATTTTTCTTTGTATCCATAGTGCTTCCTTTTAAACGGGCAGATACATCCTCTAAATAAAGTTGCACAAGGCTTTCAAATGACATATCGCAGCTTTGTTTGGATTTATTAAGGAATTCTCGCTCATAATCCTTAGCATCTTTTTGCTTGGTAAATCCTCTTTTCTTTTTAAGTTTACGTGTACCAGTCCAGTCTGTATAATAAAAACTTGCATACCAAGTGCCACGTTTTTCATCTTTATATACAGGCATAATAACACCCCATTTTGCA
>JAICDB010000024.1 GCA_020063565.1 Clostridiales bacterium
ACGACCTGTGATACTGAATACGTCTTCAACCGGCATCAAGAACGGCTTGTCCTTATCCCTTTCTGGTGTTGGGATGTAGGAATCCACCTGGTCCATTAGTTCCCAGATCTTGCCGCACCATTCGCAGTCCCTTTCTCCACAGCCACACTCCAGTGCTTTGAGAGCGGAACCTGCTACTACAGGTACGTCGTCACCCGGGAATTCGTATTCGCTCAAGAGTTCCCTGACTTCCATTTCAACTAATTCCATTAATTCTTCATCATCAACCATATCAGCTTTATTTAAGAATACAACTATATATGGCACACCTACCTGACGGGATAGCAGGATATGCTCACGAGTCTGCGGCATAGGTCCATCTGCAGCGCTTACAACAAGGATGGAACCGTCCATCTGAGCAGCACCTGTAATCATGTTCTTAACATAGTCAGCGTGTCCCGGGCAGTCTACGTGTGCATAGTGACGTGCTTCTGTTTCATACTCAACATGGGCAGTAGAAATTGTAATTCCTCTTTCTTTTTCTTCCGGAGCATTATCAATTTGGTCATATGCAGTTGCTTGAGCTCCACCTGTTTTTGCCAAACAGAATGTAATAGCAGCTGTTAGAGTTGTTTTACCATGGTCTACGTGACCAATAGTCCCAATGTTAACGTGGGGTTTTGTTCTTTCAAACTTTTGCTTAGCCATCTTAAATTTTCCTCCTTATTACATTTTATTGGTAAT
Organism: Clostridiales bacterium; assembly: GCA_020063565.1. Lineage (GTDB taxonomy): Bacteria > Bacillota > DSM-16504 > Desulfitibacterales > JAICDB01 > JAICDB01. The sequence goes on from JAICDB010000024.1 coordinate 724, forward strand.
AAAGTTTGATTTATCAATTATCCTTGCCGTTTTGCAATGATTTCATCAGCAAGGTTTTTAGGTACAGGTTCGTAATGAGAAAACTGCATTACATAATTGCCACGACCCTGAGTTTTTGAACGGAGGTCAGTAGCATAACCAAACATTTCAGCCAAAGGAACATACCCTCTAATAACCTGAGCGCCTGCACGCGGTTCCATTCCCTCAACTTTACCCCTACGGCCGTTTAAATCACCTATTACATCACCCATATATTCTTCAGGCACTGTAACTTCAATCTTCATGACAGGTTCTAAGAGAACCGGACTCGCTTTAGGGGCAGCATTTTTAAATGCCATGGAACCAGCTATCTTAAAGGCCATTTCAGAAGAGTCCACATCATGATAGGAACCGTCATACAAGGTAGCTTTAACATCTACAGTTGGGTATCCTGCAATAACTCCGCTTTCCATGGCTTCACGAATACCTGCATCAACTGCAGGAATATATTCTTTAGGAACAACTCCTCCAACAATTTTGCTTTCAAAGCTGTATCCTTCACCAGGTTCCGCAGGTTCAAACTCAACCCAAACATGACCATATTGCCCGCGACCACCAGATTGGCGGACAAACTTACCTTCTGCTTTTATAGGTTTTTGGATAGTTTCCCTATAAGCAACTTGCGGTTTACCAACATTGGCATCTACTTTAAATTCCCTCAAAAGTCGGTCAACAATGATTTCTAAATGGAGTTCTCCCATACCGGAGATCAGGGTCTGTCCTGTTTCCTGATCGGTAGTGACTTTAAACGTTGGGTCTTCATCCGCCAGTTTTTGTAGTGCAATTGTCAGTTTTTCTTGATCAGCCTTAGTTTTAGGCTCAATTGCAACATCGATTACCGGCTCGGGGAATTCCATAGACTCTAATACTATAGGATGTTTCTCATCACAAAGAGTATCCCCTGTTGTGGTGTTTTTCAAGCCTATAGCTCCGGCAATATCACCGGTACTTACTTGCTGAATTTCTTCCCTGTGGTTGGCATGCATCTGTAAGATCCTACCAATTCTTTCCTTTTTCTGCTTGGTAGAGTTAAAAACATAAGAACCTGCCTTCAACACACCGGAATAAACCCTAAAGAATGTCAGGCTACCAACATACGGATCGGAAGTAATCTTAAATGCCAGTGCACTAAAGGGTTGATCATCAGCGCTAACTCTCTTATCTTCTTCACCTGTTTCAGGATCAACACCTTTGATAGGCGGAACATCAGTTGGTGAAGGCAGAAAATCAACAACTGCATCTAAGAGGGGTTGCACCCCTTTATTTTTGAAGGAAGAACCACAGAGTACGGGTATTATCTTTACAGCTAGCGTTGCCTTTCTAATACCCATTTTAATCTCTTCTACTGTCAGTTCCTCGCCTTCCAGATACTTAATCATCAATTCTTCGTCGCTTTCGGCTACTGCTTCTAGAAGTTTTTCGCGATATTCTTCAGCAAGTTCCTTTAGGTCATCAGGAATCTCTGTTTCATCACTTTTTGTTCCCAAATCATCGAGATAAATAATTGCCTTATTACGAATTAAGTCAACTACACCTTTGAAGTTTTCTTCAGAACCTATAGGAAGCTGAATAGGAACAGGATTTGCACCAAGTCTCTCTTTAATCATTTCACAAACCCTATAAAAATCTGCTCCCACGCGGTCCATTTTATTTACATAAGCGATGCGTGGTACTCCATATTTATCAGCCTGACGCCATACTGTTTCAGATTGCGGTTCAACACCACCAACAGCGCAGAATACAGCGACAGCGCCATCTAAAACACGCAATGAACGCTCAACTTCCACCGTGAAGTCCACATGCCCGGGTGTGTCTATAATATTTATACGATGTTCCTTCCATTGACAGGTAGTAGCCGCAGAGGTGATGGTAATCCCTCTTTCCTGTTCCTGCTCCATCCAGTCCATTGTAGCTGCACCGTCATGTACTTCACCTATTCTGTGAACTCGACCAGTATAAAATAATATACGTTCAGTAGTTGTCGTCTTCCCTGCATCGATGTGGGCCATAATACCAATATTTCGAGTTTTTTCTAATGGAAATTCTCTGGCCACTTATATCCCTCCCTCTGCTTGTTTTTAACTGTTTACCACCTGTAATGGGCGAACGCCTTGTTAGCTTCAGCCATTTTATGTGTATCTTCTTTCTTTTTAACTGTGGTTCCTGTGTTGTTAGCAGCATCCATAATTTCTACGGCCAATCTTTGCTTCATAGGCATACCTTTCTTGGCCTTAGAAAAATTCACAAGCCAGCGAATTGCTAAAGTTTGCCTTCTTTCAGGGCGTACTTCTACAGGAACCTGATAGTTGGCGCCACCAACGCGACGGGCCTTTACTTCCAGTACAGGCATAATATTCTTCATTGCCTCGTCAAACACTTCCATCGGATCCCGACCCGTTTTTTCTCTAATTATCTCAAATGCATCATAAACAATTTGTTGTGCAACACTTTTCTTGCCATCCTGCATAATCTGGTTAATAAGTTTTGCAATTACAGTACTATTATACACCGGGTCAGGTGTTACTTCTCTCTTGGGTACATTTCCCCTACGTGGCATTCCTTTTTCCCTCCTTTATCAAAACTTATAAAGGGCTTTATACATTCAAAACATTACTTCTTAGGCCTTTTTGCACCATACTTTGACCTTCCCTGTTTTCTATCCTCAACACCGGCAGCATCAAGGCTTCCTCTAACTATATGGTATCTAACACCAGGTAAATCCTTAACACGACCACCCCTAACAAGAACTACAGAGTGCTCCTGCAAGTTGTGACCGATGCCAGGAATATATGCAGTAACCTCTATACCGTTTGTTAAACGAACCCTTGCCACTTTTCGCAATGCAGAGTTAGGCTTTTTGGGAGTAGTGGTATAAACCCTTGTACATACGCCTCTCTTCTGCGGAGAATTTTGCAAAGCCGGTGAATCAGACTTTTCCATAACATCTTGCCTGCTTTTTCTGATCAGCTGCTGAATTGTTGGCACTTTTCTCCACCTCCTTCCGGCTCATTCAGTTGCTATTCCAGCAGTTGCTGCACCTACATCAATTTTGCAAGCTTCACCTAATTCCTTCATGGTATCAACATAAACAATCTCTAAACCCTTCTCTTTACACAACTTAATCAGAGGGTCCGTAACCCGGGCTTCTGCATCCCGGGCTACGAAGACCACCTGAACTTTACCATTATTAATAGCCTTTTTAGTCTGCTTGGCACCTACAGTTTTAAAGGATGCACTTGCTATCCTTTCCTGGAGCGACATAATATCCCTCCTTGTTAACACACTTGTATATAATAACACCTAGATTATTCAGTGTCAACAGCCTGTTCGTCCATTTCTTCTTTATTTTCTACTAAATTTATATTCCTATAGCGAGCCATCCCGGTACCTGCAGGAATCAATTTTCCAATAATTACATTTTCCTTTAATCCCAGGAGCGGATCTATCTTTCCTTTAATGGCTGCATCCGTTAAAACTCTTGTGGTTTCCTGGAATGATGCCGCCGAGAGGAAGGATTCTGTTGCAAGGGATGCTTTTGTTATCCCTAAGAGAACCGGTCTGGCAGTTGCCGGTTCACCTCCTTCTTTTTCCACTTCTCTATTGGCAGCTTCCAGTTCAAATTTATCTATCACACTACCAGGAAGAAGTGTAGTGTCTCCGGCATTTTCTATTTTTACCTTTCTTAACATTTGTCTGATCATGACTTCTATATGCTTATCATTGATATCAACACCCTGCAACCTGTAAACCCTCTGTACTTCTTTCAGTAGGTAGACCTGAACACCATTAACACCTTTTATTTTCAAAAGGTCATGGGGATTTACGGATCCTTCGGTTAATTCATCCCCGGCCTCTACCTTGTCTCCTTCCTTTACTTTAATGATAGATCCATAGGGTATTTGATAGCTGACCTTTTCATCAGAACCTAAAATTTCTATTTCACGTCGCCCCTTATTTTCTAAGATATGAACTGTACCGCTTTTTTCAGTTATGACAGCCTGGCCTTTGGGTTTACGGGCTTCAAACAATTCTTCCACACGAGGCAAACCCTGGGTAATGTCATCCCCGGCAATACCTCCCGTATGGAATGTCCTCATTGTAAGCTGGGTTCCAGGCTCGCCTATAGACTGTGCTGCAATAATCCCGACAGCTTCTCCAATTTCTACCGGTTTTCCCGTAGCCATGTTTAAACCGTAGCATTTGCGGCAAATTCCATATTGGGTACGACAGGTTAGAACAGAACGTATTTTAACCTTTTTAATACCACATTCTACTATTTCCTGTGCCTTTTCATCTGTAATGATCTCATCCTCTTTAACTATTACTTCACCTGTTTGCGGGTTAACAATATCTTCTTTGGCATAGCGTCCCGTAATACGTTCTACCAGTTTTTCTATAACTTCGGAACCTGCAGTTACTTCTTCTACTTCTATTCCAACTTCTGTACCGCAGTCATTTTCCCTTACTATAACATCCTGCGCAACATCTACAAGTCGTCGTGTCAGGTAACCGGAGTCTGCCGTTCTTAAAGCGGTATCTGCCAGACCCTTTCTGGCGCCGTGGGTGGAAATAAAGTATTCCAGAACAGTAAGACCTTCTCTGAAGTTAGCTTTAATTGGGAGGTCAATAATTCGACCAGACGGATCAGCCATCAAACCACGCATACCGGCCAGCTGCCTAATCTGCTGGACATTACCTCGCGCCCCTGAATTTGCCATCATGTAAACTGAATTGTACCTGTCTAGGGTTTCCATCAGTTTTTTAGTGACATTTTCAGTGGCTTCACTCCACATGCTGGTTATTTTATTATATCTTTCTTCTTCTGTAATTAATCCCCTGCGGTATTGTCTTTCTACCGTCTCTACTGCCTTCTCGGTTTCAGATATAATTTCTTTCTTGGCAGCAGGTATTTCAATATCTGTTACACCAATTGTTATGCCGCCCTTGGTAGAATAGTGATATCCAACATCTTTGAGACCATCAAGCATTCTCGCCGTTGCATCGATACCCAGTTTTTGATAGCACTGGGCCACTAATTTACCAAGTTGCTTTTTGTCCATTTCAATGTTATAAAATCCTAATTCCCTGGGAATTGGTATCTCAAAGTTAAAAATTAAGCGACCTACAGTAGTTTCAATTAATTCTCCATAAACCCTGCATTTAATTTTGGCATGAAGACTCACAAATCCCTTTTCATATGCATGCAGAGCTTCCTCATAGGTGGCAAAAACTTTTCCTTCTCCTTTTTCTCCATCCTTATCTACAGTTAAGTAGTATGAACCCAACACCATATCCTGAGTAGGTGTTACTACCGGGCGACCGTCTTTGGGATTAAGGATGTTATGCCTGGAAAGCATTAAAAGCCTTGCTTCAGCTTGAGCTTCTGCGGAAAGGGGTACGTGCACAGCCATCTGGTCCCCGTCAAAGTCCGCATTGTAAGCAGTACATACAAGGGGATGAATCTGTAAAGCCCTGCCTTCAACCAATACAGGTTCAAATGCTTGAATACCCAGGCGGTGGAGAGTAGGGGCCCTGTTTAAGAGGACAGGATGTTCTTTAATTACTTCTTCCAAAACATCCCAAACTTCATCTTTAACCCTTTCCACCATTCTCTTGGCACTCTTTATATTGTGAACATAACCTTTATCGACTAACCGCTTCATTACAAAGGGTTTGAAGAGTTCCAGCGCCATTTCCTTTGGCAAACCGCACTGATGCATTTTTAGTTCAGGGCCTACAACAATAACTGAACGTCCGGAATAATCCACTCTTTTACCTAAGAGATTCTGGCGGAAACGCCCCTGTTTTCCTTTCAGCATATCGCTCAAAGATTTTAAAGGCCTATTTCCCGGTCCCGTTACGGGCCTTCCGCGACGACCGTTATCTATTAGCGCATCAACAGCTTCCTGAAGCATCCTTTTTTCGTTTCTGACAATAATATCAGGAGCACCCAGGTCTAAAAGCCTTTTTAGCCTGTTATTTCTGTTAATTACCCTGCGATAGAGATCATTCAAGTCGGAAGTTGCAAATCTTCCTCCATCCAACTGCACCATTGGGCGCAGTTCGGGAGGAATAACGGGTATAACCTCCATGATCATCCATTCCGGCCGGTTTCCACTGTTTTTAAAGGCTTCTACAACTTCTAACCTTCTGATTGCCCTGATCTTACGCTGTCCGCTTGATTCCTTAAGCTCCTGGCGGAGTTCCTGGGCAAGCTTTTCCAAATCTATTTTTCTCAATAATTCCTGAACGGCTTCAGCGCCCATACCAGCCTTAAATTTATTGCCAAATTTATCGCGATATTCCCTGTATTCAGTTTCAGTTAAAAGCTGTTTCTCCATGAGGGGAGTTTCCCCTGCATCTATTACTATATAGGACACAAAATATAGAACCTTTTCCAGGGACCTGGGAGACATGTCCAACAAAAGACCCATACGACTGGGGATCCCTTTAAAGTACCAAATATGCGAGACAGGAGCAGCCAGTTCAATATGTCCCATTCTTTCTCTTCTTACCTTGGAACGGGTAACTTCAACACCGCACCTATCACAAACGACCCCTTTATAGCGTACTCTTTTATATTTACCGCAGTGACATTCCCAGTCACGGGTAGGCCCAAAAATTTTCTCACAAAATAACCCTTCTCTTTCGGGCTTAAGTGTTCTATAGTTAATAGTTTCTGGCTTCTTAACCTCTCCGCTGGACCACGCCCTGATTTGTTCAGGTGAAGCTAAGCCAATTCGCATCCGTTCAAAGTTGTTAACATCTATCAATAGGCTCTCTCCCTTCTATGGGTTAGAGTTCAGTATCAAGGTCTTCTGCTTCAAGCTCTAAAACTTCTTCATCATCAACATCATCAGGTTCTTCATCGTCATCATTTTCTAGAGATGAATCGTCTTCTTCCTCTTCATCTGACTGTTTTTCCTCTTCGCCCTTGATATCCAGGCCAAGTTCTTTTGCTGTTTGGGTTATATCATCTTCCTCTTCTTTTATTTCAATTTCTGTATCCTCTTCTGAGAGCACTTTCACATCAAGTCCCAGACTCTGTAATTCTTTAACAAGCACTTTGAAGGACTCAGGTACTCCCGGCTCCGGTACATTCTCACCCTTGACAATCGCCTCATATGTTTTTACACGTCCTACCACATCATCTGACTTGACAGTCAGAATCTCCTGCAACGTGTATGAAGCGCCATATGCCTCAAGTGCCCAAACTTCCATTTCACCAAATCTCTGGCCACCGAATTGAGCTTTACCACCCAAGGGCTGCTGTGTAACAAGTGAATAAGGACCTGTAGAACGAGCGTGAATTTTATCATCAACCAGGTGGGCAAGCTTTAACATGTAGGTATAACCTACAGTTACCTCCCTGTCAAAAGGCTCTCCGGTTCTTCCATCATACAGTATGGTTTTACCGGTTGTAGACAAGCCTGCCTTTTTCAGGTATTCCTGGATGTCCTCTTCAGTCACACCGTCAAATACGGGAGTAGCAACATAAATACCCAATGCCTTGGCAGCTAGACCCATATGACATTCCAGAATCTGTCCGATATTCATCCTGGACGGCACGCCCAGCGGGTTCAAGACAATTTCCACAGGGGTTCCATCAGGTAAAAAGGGCATATCTTCTTCAGGCAGTATTCTGGATATTACACCTTTGTTTCCGTGACGCCCTGCCATTTTATCCCCTTCAGATATTTTTCTTTTTTGCGCCACGTATACTCTAACCAGTTGATTTACTCCCGGAGCAAGTTCATCGCCATTTTCCCTGGAGAAAACTTTCACATCAACAATTTTACCGCTCTCTCCATGGGGTACTCTTAAGGATGTGTCCCTTACCTCACGGGCTTTTTCACCAAAGATGGCCCTTAAAAGTCTTTCTTCCGCAGTTAATTCAGTTTCTCCCTTGGGAGTTACTTTACCAACTAAAATGTCACCGGGTCGCACTTCAGCGCCAACTCGAATAATGCCTCTCTCGTCAAGATCCTTAAGTGCATCGTCACCAACATTGGGGATATCTCTGGTGATTTCCTCAGGACCTAATTTTGTATCACGGGCGTCAGCTTCATATTCCTCTATGTGAATGGAAGTAAAGTAATCTTCCTTAACAAGCTTCTCACTTATTAAAATTGCATCCTCATAGTTATAACCTTCCCATGTCATGTAAGCAACCAGAACATTTCTTCCAAGAGCGAGTTCTCCCATATCGGTAGAAGGACCGTCAGCAATTACTTCACCGGCTTCTACCTTCTGTCCGCGAGTAACAATTGGTTTCTGGTTAATGCAGGTACCCTGGTTTGAACGAGCAAATTTAGTTAAAGTATACTTATCTACCGTACCGGCATCAGTCCTAATTACTATTTCGTCACCGGTAACCCTTTCTACTGTACCGCTATTTTTAGCAATTACAACTACACCGGAATCCCTGGCTATTTTATGTTCCATTCCGGTACCCACAAGGGGAGCATCGGTATTTAAAAGAGGAACCGCCTGACGCTGCATGTTAGCCCCCATCAATGCCCTGTTGGCATCATCGTGTTCCAGGAAAGGAATAAGAGCTGTAGCAACACTCCAAACTTGCTTTGGAGTTACATCCATATAATCTACTTTATTAGCATCTACCACGAGAATATCGTGTCCGTAGCGTGCATTTACTTTTTCATTAATGAATCTTCCTTCTTCATCTAGGGGAGCATTTGCTTGCGCTATTATATACTGATCTTCTTCATCAGCCGTTAAATACTGAATTTCATCCGTAACTACGCCTTTTTCCTTGTCTACCTTGCGGTAAGGTGTCTCAATAAAACCAAATTCATTAATTCTGGCATATGTAGCTAGAGAGTTTATTAGACCAATGTTTGGCCCTTCAGGAGTCTCAATGGGGCACATTCTTCCATAGTGGGAGTGGTGAACGTCTCTAACCTCAAAGCCAGCCCTTTCTCTACTAAGACCTCCGGGACCCAGCGCACTGAGTCGTCTTTTATGGGTAAGCTCTGCAAGAGGGTTAGTTTGATCCATAAACTGAGAGAGCTGACTGCTACCAAAAAATTCCTTAATAGCTGCCACTACAGGTCTGATGTTAATTAAAACCTGGGGAGTTATAACATCCACATCCTGAATGGTCATTCTTTCACGAACAACCCTTTCCATTCTGGATAAACCTATTCTAAACTGGTTTTGAAGAAGTTCTCCCACAGATCTTAAACGGCGGTTTCCTAAGTGATCAATATCATCAGGTTCTTTTTCGCCATCCATTAATTTCAAGAAGTATTTTATACTTTCTATAATGTCCTCAACAGTAAGGTGCTTGATATATTCCTTCTTGCCATCTTTCGTTTCTTGATATAAAACACCATGCTGCAATTTTTTATGTATTTTGTATCTACCAACATGCCCTAAATCATATCTTCTGGGATCAAAAAATAAAGTTTCAAGCAAGCTTTTTGCACTATCAACCGTAGGGGGTTCACCTGGCCTCAACCTTTTATAAATTTCTATTAGAGCCTCATCTGTATTCTCTGTATTATCCTTTTCAAGTGACAACTGTATTTTGGGATCATTATCAAATAAGTCCATTATTTGGATATTTGAACCGTAACCAAGAGCCCTAATGAGCACAGTTACAGGTAGTTTCCTAGTTCTATCAACCCTAACAGATATATTTTTATTTGTATCACTTTCAAACTCCAACCAGGCACCGCGGTTTGGTATTATAGTCGCTCCATAGATTTTAACGCCACTGGAATCCACTTGCTCGCTATAGTATACCCCTGGCGACCTTACCAACTGGCTAACAATGACTCTTTCAGCACCATTGATAATAAAGGTGCCTTTTTCAGTCATCAAAGGGAAATCACCCATAAATACTTCCTGTTCCTTCACCTCCCCTGTTTCTTTGTTAATTAACCTGACTTTAACTCGGAGAGGTGCTGCATAGGTCATATCTCTTTCTTTGCAAGCTTCAACATCATACTTTGGTTCTCCCAGGAAATAATCGACAAATTCTAAGATCAGATTTCCTGTGAAGTCCTGGATGGGAGAAATGTCATGAAACATTTCCCTTAATCCTTCTTCAATAAACCATTTGTAAGAGTTTTTCTGTACCTCAATTAAGTTAGGCATTTCCAGTACTTCATTAATTTTCGAAAATGTCAACCTTTCCCTCTTTCCTACCTTGACCGAATAGGCCATTTAAAGCGTCACCCCCATATCAATTACAACTACTTTTACCGCTACAACAACTGTCCAATTTTTTAAAATATTTTTCCAAAAAAACTAGAATTTTGCAGAAATTGGACTATTCTAAGATAATTATACTGCCAAATGAAAAGAAATTTTGACTTTCGTTCAAAGATTGGCAGTTTTATCCCTTTATCTGACTATTATTGCCTAATTATTCATTTTTTATCCCCAAATATCTGGTAAATAGGTAAAAATAAGCCTTCTAATCCATAAAGTAGGGATAAGTATACCAATCATAAATAATATCACAAGTTTATTAGACTGTCAATTTTTGTTTTATAAACTTATCATAAAAATTTAAAAAAAATTGCCGGGTTTTACTAGAACTCGTTCCAATGTACCCTGCAAGTACCACCATAAGTTCTAAAATAGAAAGACACCCTTTCCTTTTGAAAGGATGTCTTTTGGTTGAAATTAAATTTTGATATTAAACTACTTAACTTCAACGGAAGCGCCAGCTTCTTCAAGTTTGCTCTTGATTTCTTCAGCTTCGTCTTTGCCAACGCCTTCTTTAACAGGATTTGGAGCACCATCAACAAGAGCTTTTGCTTCTTTAAGACCGAGACCGGTGATTTCACGAACAACCTTAATAACGTTGATTTTCTTTTGGCCAGCGCTAGTAAGAACAACATCAAATTCAGTCTTTTCTTCTTCAGCAGCTTCAGCTCCTCCTGCCGCAGGTACTGCTGCCATAGCTACAGGCGCTGCAGCGCTTACTCCAAATTCTTCTTCAAGCGCTTTAACTAATTCAGCTAACTCCAAAACTGTCATTTCCTTAACGGCTTCCATAATTTCTTGTACTTTAGCCATTTAATTCTACCTCCTATTATACTTTAAATTTTATTTTCAGTGGTTAACTTACTACATTACTTTATGAAGCTTGAGCTTCTTTTTCCTTTCTAATTGCTTCAAGCACATAAACCAAATTGCGAATAGGTCCCTGAAGAACATTGACAAGACCTGATATTGGCCCTTGCAAGCCACCCAGGACCTTGGCAATGAGCTCTTCTCGTGAGGGCAGGTCTGCCAATTCTTTTACCTGCTCAATGCTAACTACATTACCTTCCAACAAACCAGCCTTAATTTCTAAGTTTTTATGTTCCTTTGCAAAGTTAGATAAAATCTTCGCGGGAGCAACAGGATCCTCTTCGCTAAAGGCAATGGCAGTTGGGCCTTCCAGATACTGAAACAGATCCTCAAGACCAACTTCTTTAGCAGCAATTTTAACAAGGGTATTTTTCAGCACTTTATATTCAACCCCTGCTTCTCTAAGCTGCTTTCTCAACTCTGTAACTTCAGCAACATTTAAGCCCCTGTAGTCTGTTAAGACTGCGGCATTTGAATTTTGAAGCTTACTTTTTATTTCCTGAACAACCCGTTCTTTTTCTTGCCTTGCTTTATTCACTAACACACCTCCTTTACGGTAGGTAATATAAAAATAGCCCCTGCAGACATGCAGAGGCTGACAAAATGGCAATAGAAAACCGCATCATAACTTGTCAGTATTAACCTCGGTAGGCGGCACTGGCCATTATACCATTCAGGTACCTACTGTCTACAGTTAATTTAAAAATATTTAATTTTCCATGGGATGTATATTATCACATGGGCCAGGTAATGTCAACTTATTTTCCAACCTTTTGGTTATTAACCTTTATGCCGGGACCCATAGTTGTAGCAAGTGCAATTCCTCTCACATACTGCCCCTTGGCAGATGCGGGACGAGCTTTTATTAATGCACCCATTAAAACATTAAAGTTTTCCAACAGCTGCTCTTCTGAAAATGATACTTTACCAATAGGCGCATGTATCAATCCTGCTTTATCAACTCTGTACTCAATTTTACCTGCTTTACTTTCTTCGACAGCCTTAGCTATATCAAAAGTAACAGTACCTGTTTTAGGGTTAGGCATTAATCCGCGAGGACCTAATATCCTACCTAACTTTCCAACTACACTCATCATGTCTGGAGTGGCAATCGCTACATCAAAATCTAACCATCCGCCTTGTATTTTTTCTGCCAGTTCTTCTGCACCTACATAGTCAGCTCCAGCTTCTTCAGCTTCCTTGGCTTTTTCGCCCTTAGCAAATACAAGAACCTTTAATTCCTTACCAGTACCATGGGGTAATACTACAGTACCACGAACCTGCTGGTCTGCGTGTCTGGGGTCTACCCCAAGTTTAACAGAAACTTCTACAGTTTCATCAAATTTAGCAGTAGCAGTCTTTTTAGCTAAAGCAACCGCTTCTTCAGGGTCATACAATTTTTCCCTATCAACTAGTTTTTTTGCCTCTTGATATTTCTTGCCATGTTTACCCATAATATTATTCCTCCTTGTGGTAGTATCGGATTTTATCCTCCCACATTTTCGAACATATATTTAAAAATTATTCTACTTCAATACCCATGCTGCGAGCAGTACCTTCAATCATTCTCATAGCTGCCTCAACGCTGGCTGCATTTAAGTCAGGCATCTTTAATTCTGCAATTTCTCTAACTTTGTCCTTTGAAATTTTAGCTACTTTGTTACGATTAGGCTCTCCTGAGGCAGTTTCTATTCCAGCAGCTTTTTTCAGAAGAACCGCTGCCGGAGGTGTTTTTGTAATAAATGTAAATGATCTATCTTCATAAACTGTAATCTCAACAGGAATAATCATACCTGCCTGATTTTTAGTTTTTTCATTAAATTCCTTACAGAAAGCCATAATATTAACTCCATGCTGACCAAGAGCAGGACCAACTGGCGGCGCCGGGTTTGCTTTGCCAGCAGGGACTTGTAGCTTAATTAAACCTATAACTTTCTTCGCCATTAATACTGCACCTCCTTAATTCATATCTTACATTTTTTCTACTTGATTAAATTCAAGTTCTATAGGGGTTTCTCTACCGAACATGGAAACCATCACTCTGAGTTTGCCTTTATCTGCATCAATATCTTTTACAGTACCAATAAAATTCTCAAAAGGACCACTGATAACCCTAATATTTTCACCTATCTCATAGTCCACCCTGGGCTTAGCTTCTTCGACACCCATTCGCTTTAAAATATCTTTAATTTCAGCATCATGCAAAGGGATGGGCCTATTTCCAGAACCTACAAACCCGGTAACTCCAGGAGTGTTTCTCACAACATACCAGGAATCATCGGTTAAAACCATTTCAACCAATACGTAACCCGGATAAACCTGTTTCTTGGCCACTTTTTTCTTGCCGTCCTTTACCTGGACTTCATCTTCAACAGGAACCAGTACACGGAAAATCTTATCTTCCATATTCATTGATTCCAGTCTTTTTTCCAAGTTGGTTTTTACTTTATTTTCATATCCTGAATATGTGTGTACTACATACCACTTTTTTTCCTGGTCTTTGTTATCAAACATTACCAAGGCTCTCACCCCCCCTGACTTACGGGTGTCATATCTCATTTATATAACTAAATCCAAGAGGAAACTGAAAATAGAATCGACAATCCAAATTAAGGCAGAAACTATAAGTACAGAAACGAGAACAACGGAAACATATGTTACAAGTTCCTTGCGATTAGGCCAGTGTACCTTTTTGAGTTCGTACCATACACCCCTAAAAAACCTTGATACTTTTTCTGTTAGCTTTTGGTTTCCTTTTTTATCTTTTGATTTCGATACAGCTTTAGCCATTTTTTCACATCCTTATTTCTCCGGGTTCTTCTCATTTACTTAGTTTCTTTATGCATAGTATGAGTTCTGCAATTAGGGCAGTATTTTTTCATTTCTATACGATCCGGGTTGTTCTTTTTATTTTTAGTAGTTCTATAGTTGCGCCTTTTACATTCGGTACATTCGAGTGTTATACCGATTCTCATCCGTGCCACCCCCTAAAACCTCTGTAACTTTCCATTACCTTACATAATTTATCACAAAGAAAATTGCATGTCAACAAAAGCTTCTACATCTATCATATTATACCCAAAAATTTACTCTCCCAAGCGCTATTTTTTATTAAACCTAAGTAAAAAAAGCGAGAGGAAAGTCTCCCCTCGCCCTGTGAATATGATCTATTACTCGTTAATACCGCTTACTACACCAGCGCCTACTGTGCGGCCACCTTCACGGATAGCGAAGCGCAGGCCCTCTTCAATTGCAATTGGTGTGATTAGTTCAATATCCATCTTAACGTTATCCCCAGGCATTACCATTTCTACGCCTTCAGGAAGATCTATTACTCCT
>JAICDB010000010.1 GCA_020063565.1 Clostridiales bacterium
GTCGTTGCCAGGATTTAAATATTCCTCGGTAGCTCAATGGTAGAGCATTCGGCTGTTAACCGAAGGGTTGCTGGTTCGAGTCCAGCCCGGGGAGCCAGTCTTTAAAACCCATTTCATTTATTTTAAATGGGTTTTATTTTTACGAAATAAAATTTAAGGTGTTTGTAGGAAATTAAATGATTTTGTTGAATAGTATATATAAAAGTGGTCATGGAGACTACATTAAAATTTACAGTAAAGTTTTTGTCAAACAATATATAGCAGTATAATTTTCCATTATTAATTAAGACTATGGAAGTCTTTATTAAGTAGCGTTTATTGGATAAACGTTTTACTTAAGAGATATTCTAATAGTCTTTTTAATTTTTTTTTAATTTTATAGTATAATTATTAATAATTTCTTTTAACGGTTGTAGGTGATAAGATGAAAATAGCAGTTGTTGACGGACAAGGAGGCGGAATAGGAAAACATATTGTAGAAAAAATTCGCCATTCTTTACCCCATGATGTAGAAATTATAGCTCTAGGGACAAATTCAATTGCTACTAGCCTGATGTTAAAAGCAGGTGCCAATGAAGGTGCGACAGGAGAAAATGCAATAATTTACAATGCTAGAAAGGTAGATTTTATAATAGGTACTATTGCTGTTGTGGTTCCAAATGCAATGCTTGGGGAGTTAACTCCTAAAATGGCAGAGGCAATTGCTGATAGTAGTGCAATTAAAATTTTACTACCTTTAAATAAAATAAGGGTAGAGATAGTAGGTGTTAAGGATGAGCCTCTACCACATCTTATTGATGAAGCGGTAGAAAAATTAAAAAAATTTATGGAAGGTGGTTCAAATGTGTGAAGCAAATGCGTATCTTATTAAAGATGGTAAAGAAGAAATGTTCTTTGAAAATGTAGACAAGATTATTCCTCAAGAAGAGGGCTTACTTTTGGAAGATATCTTTGGAAAGAAAAAGATAGTAAAGGCCAAAATTAAGGAGATGGCTTTAGTAGATCACAAAATTATGCTTGAAGAAATATAAGGTTTGAAGTTTCACGGAGGTACAACCAAAATTTTGGTGCTTCCGTGCTTTATTTTTATTTAGATAAGGATATTGTGGGGATTATATTAATAAATTGAGGAATAAAAAACAATACAAAAATTTTCTCGAAACTAAAAGAAGGAAATAAAGTGCTGGATATGGAACAAATCTATAATCTTAATTTTTTATCTTTGGGAGATAAATACTATTAAATCAGGAGGGATAAAATGGATTTATATAAAGTAACTTTGAACATTTCTCAGTGGCTTAAAGATAGAGTTGAAGATGCGGGGGCTAAAGGTTTGGTAGTGGGAATTAGTGGTGGGATTGATTCTGCAGTAGTAGCAGCATTATGTAAAAAAACTTTCCCTAATGATTCCCTGGCGGTTATTATGCCCTGCCATAGCAATTCAGAGGATAGAGAGGATGCCGAATTACTGGCAAAACACCTTCAAATTCCATTTAAAACAGTTGTGCTAGATGAAGTATTTGAAGTTTTATTAAAAAGTATTGGTTGCAAGGAAAAAGAAGAGGATTTAGCTGTTGCTAACATAAAACCAAGACTGAGGATGACGACACTCTATTACTTTGCTCAAAAATATAACTATTTGGTTGCAGGCACTGGAAATAAAAGTGAACTTCTGACTGGCTATTTTACTAAATATGGGGATGGCGGAGTTGATATAGAACCTATAGGTCATTTATTTAAAACTCAAGTTTATGAGTTAGCGGAACATTTAGGAATCCCCAAAGGAATCATAGAGCGAACACCTACTGCAGGTTTATGGAAAGAGCAAAGTGATGAGGAGGAAATGGGTGTTACATATAAAGAGCTTGATCGATATTTGTCTTCAGGAGAAGCTGAACCACATGTTAAGAACCTCGTTGATATTTTAATTTCTCGCAGCAGGCATAAACGTCAAATGCCTCCTGTTCCTAGTTTATAAAAAAACACGTTCAAATTTGAACGTGTTTTTTTATAAAAATACGCTCTTATTTAATGATTTTAAGCTACTAATTTATATGGTATAATTATAAGTTGGAGTAATGCTTTGAAAGGAGTGAAATTTATGGCTGGACATTCAAAGTGGGCAAATATTAAACACAGAAAAGCAAAAGCAGATGCAAAAAAAGGTAAAGTTTTTACTAAATTAGCAAAGGAAATAATGGTCGCAGCTAAAAATGGCGGTGGTGACCCTGATAGTAACATTCGCTTAAAGAGTGCCATACAAAAGGCAAAAGATGAAAATATGCCAAATGATAATATAGAAAGAGCGATTAAGAAAGGAACCGGAGACATTGAAGGTGTCAATTATGAAGAAGTTACTTATGAGGGTTATGGTCCTGATGGAGTTGCAATATATTTAAATATACTGACTGATAATCGTAATCGTACAGCAGGTGAAATACGACACATCTTTTCAAAAAATGGTGGCAACTTAGGTGAAAGCGGCTGTGTGGCCTGGATGTTTGAAAAAAAAGGCTATATAAGCCTGGAGATGGAAAACTGCCCGTTGGATGAAGAAACCCTCATGCTTACGGCAATTGAAGCAAATGCTGAAGATGTGAGTGTTGAAGACGGTACGGCAGAAATAATCACTTCCCCTGAAGAATATGAAAATGTTCGCAATGCCTTAATTTCTCAGGGTGTTGAAAATTTTTCGGTAGTTGAAATCACGATGCTTCCTCAGAATACAGTTACTTTAAATGATGAAAAAACAGCTTCTCAAATGTTGCGTTTGATGGATGCACTTGAGGAACACGATGATGTGCAGGCAGTTTATGCTAATTATGAAATTCCGGATGAAGTTATGGAAAAAATAGAGTAAAAGTATAAAAACCTCTTCTTTTGGCCATACTAGCTTATTGCCTAGCAGGTTGAAAGAGGAGGTTATTTTATGATTTGGCAGAAATATAAGCATATTATTATTGCGTTTGGGTTGACAGGTATGTTGAGCCTTT
This sequence comes from Clostridiales bacterium, assembly GCA_020063565.1. Taxonomy (GTDB): domain Bacteria; phylum Bacillota; class DSM-16504; order Desulfitibacterales; family JAICDB01; genus JAICDB01. The sequence goes on from JAICDB010000010.1 coordinate 2,994, forward strand.
TGATAATGTTTATAGCAACAGACTATTACTATCCTTCAAGTGCGAATAAGCCTTTACAATACCAGGAAAAAAAGGATTTAACAGAAAAAAAACAGGATGTATTGCTTGTGGCACAAAAATATTATACGTTTTGCGGTCATTTTGAAGAAAAAGAAGCGGCGAGTTATCCTGCAATGGAACAATTACCACTGGAAGAATTTAAGAAAAAATATTCTGCTGAAGATGGTTGGATACTCAGTAAAACTTCTGATATGATAGTTTATTCATTACCTGTAAATGAGCTGTGCCCAGCAGACAGAGTAAAAAGGCATCTCAGTTTTAAAGATGGTTATGTTGCGGTCTACCAGGGCCTGGTAAATTCCAGCGGACCGCTTTTAAGGATTACTTCAATTAAAAAAGAAAATTTGCCGGATGACTGGAAAAGAAAAATAGCTAATAATCAAGTTGATTTTAGTAATGAGCAGGAGCTGTTGCAAGCGCTGGACAGTTTGGATGAATATCATTAGACTGATAAAGTGAACCTCGGTTTAGGAAAAAACCTAGACCGGGGTTTATTTATGAGAAGATAATTACAGTATTGATAAAAAAGATTATAAAGGATATTTTTAATCAAGAATTTGGATTGAAATATAAATAGCAACTTCTATACAATAGTAATATGGTCAAGCGTCTACTTTATAAAATAATATAGGGGGTTAGGCTCAATATGAAAAAGACATTATATTTAGTAGTAATTATGGTAATTGTTTTAACATTTTTCGTTATTGGTTGTAGTAGCGATAAAAATGCAGAAAGTACGACTGAATTTAAGTATTATACTGCAGAAAAACTCAAGCAAAGCATTATAGCAGAAAAACCGGTCAAAATTGTAGATATTCAGGTAAAGGAAGAATTTAACAAGCATCATATTAAAGATGCAATTCCTACATATGCATACCCTGTTAAAAGTGCTAAAGACAAAGCTAAATTAGAAAAAATATTACCTGAATTAAAAAAATCTGAAGATCCAATAGTTATAGTTTGTCCACGTGGTGCAGGTGGTGCTGAAAGAACTTATAAATATTTTGCTGATATAGGCATTGATAAAAAACGTTTATATATCTTAGAAAATGGCCAAGCAGGTTGGCCTTATGATGAGCTTCTAGAGAAATAATATAGAACACTTCCCTTCCAACTTAATGAAGTAAGGAGGGATTTAATATTAACACAACAAAAAACAACTTAAGGGAATGTTTGCCAGTGAAAGTGTTAAATAATAAACGACATGCTGTTTATTATTTGAAATTAATTTTTTCGCTCTCTTTAATAGCATGGCTTTTTATTAGTATTAAATGGTCTGAAATTGCTATTTTACTTAGTCACGCAAATGTGGTGTGGGTTCTTTTTGCTTTTATATGGGTTATAATTTCAGTTGCAGTTAGCACATATAAATGGCAACTTATTGCTAAAGCTTCTGCCCTTAATTTACCTTTTAGTGTTTTATGGCGCAGTTACTGGGCCGGATTGTTTTTCAATAATTTTTTACCTTCCAGTATCGGAGGGGATGTATTGAGGATTTATTGGAGCGGTAAATACTGTGGAGATCTGGCGGGAACTACTACTTCAGTTGTTGTAGAGAGAATTTTAGCTGCTATAGGTTTGTCGTTAGCAGCTTTGCTGGTAATTCCGTTTGTAAGTTTACAAATTCCCTACCTGTTACTATTTTTTGTAATTATGGCTTTAATAAGTTTAATTGTTTTAAGCTTATTTTTGTTTCCTAAGTTAGTTGTATTTTTACAGAATTTAGTTGGTTTTTGCTGCAAGTTTACAGATTTTTTTCAAGGAATAGCAGTCCATGGAAAACGATTGAGATATAATCGTTTCTTTTTGTTGAAGGCTCTGGTCTGGTCAGTAATGTTTCAGATTTGTGTAATAATAGTTAATTATTGTGTTTTCAGGGCCTTAAATATTACCCGGGTTAGTTTGCTCCAGGCGGCTGTTTTAATTCCAGCAACTTCCGTAGCGGCAATGCTTCCTATTGGCATTAACGGTTATGGGACACGAGAAGGAGCTTATATAACTTTATTCAGCTATCTTGGAGTTTCAAAAGCCGAGGCGATGACTGCTTCAATATTTTTTGCACTCATAGTTAGTATTTCAAGTTTATGGGGAGGATGGATTTGGATTAAGGAAGGTAAAAATATTGCCTGGAGGAATACTTATGAAAGAAAAGATGCGGGAGAAAGCGGCAAGATATTTTGTTGAAAACAGTAATTGTTGTAAGAGCATTTTATTAGCGGCGGATGAAACATGGTCTTTACAGATTAGTCCGGATTTAATAGCGGTTACTGATTTTTTTCCAAAAGGAATGTTTAGCGGATGTACCTGTGGTGCGTTAGTGGGAGCGGAAATGGTATTAGGAATCATTCAAAAAAGAAATGCTATGGCGATGAATCCTAAATTGGCTAATCAATTATATAAAATTTTTGTTGCAACTTTTGGTTCTTGTTGCTGCCGTGTTTTGCGCAAGAAGCATAGTATTCTTGAACGACTTACCCATGAAGGGTGCAAAAAAATCACAGCTGATACTGCGGGAATTTTGTATGACCTAGTAGAGAAATTAAAGAATATAAGTAAATGTTAGTATCTAGTGTATTGAAAAAGACGATGGAAATTATTCATTAGTATTATTCAAATTGCTGTCCAGTTCTTTTTTGCTTTATAATCATTTTGCCTTGAAAACTCAGATAAAAGGGAAGGGGCAGTAAGCATAAAAATAGCAGTTTCCGATACAAATGTGGAGGAAGAAAAACTATGAACAATAAAACCCGCTGGGCAATAAAAATCGGGCTTCTGCTTATGCTGGTAATGCTATATTTTCTGGTAGAGCCTTTACAGACTTTCATCAAAAGAATTGTGTTTTTATTTTCTATGGTTGATGTAACTGCAATTAAAGGCTACATATTATCTTTTGGCATTTGGGGACCGATAGTTTCCTTTTTGTTAATGGTATTCCAGTCATTAGCTGCTCCCCTACCAGCATTTCTGATAACTTTTGCTAACGCTGCACTTTTTGGATGGATTAAGGGAGCAGCCCTTTCCTGGACTAGTGCCATGGCAGGAGCCGTTTTATGTTTTTTTATTGCCAGGTTTTACGGAAGAGAAATTGTAGAAAAATTAACCAGCAAGCTGGCCGTGGAAAGCGTTGATAATTTTTTTAAAAAATACGGTAAATATGCTGTTTTAATTGCCAGGCTTTTACCTTTTGTTTCTTTTGATGTAGTGAGTTATGCAGCCGGTCTAACTCCCATAAGTTTTTGGGAATTTTTTTGGGCAACCGGTATTGGTCAGTTGCCGGCAACTCTTATTTATTCCTATGTTGGTGATATGCTGGTCGGCAGCATTAAAACACTTGTTTTTGGACTTCTTATTCTATTTTCCTTCAGTATCCTGGTATTTCTTCTTAAAAAGGTGTTTCAGGAGAAAAAGGAATTTAATCAGGAAGAGAGCGCTGAGATTATAAAAAATAATTAGCTGCAGGATCGGAGGGTAGGGTTTAGTAGAGCTGATCTGGCAGCTGTAGATAGCAGGTTTTAAGAATGTCAGGCTGCTTTATGGAGGATTGAATTCATGAAAAGCATGGGTTCGGGTTATTAGTCCACGATCCTTAGAAACGTTGGCTTTGAGATGGTGAGAAATTATGATGTTTCCATTTATGAATAGTCTACAACCCCTAACTTGCCTATTTCCTATTTTGCATGGGTGAAAAATAACCTGATTTGAATTAAAAAAGTAGAAAGCTAAATGGATATAAATTTTGAGTTGGGAAACAGGAGGTGCTAGGGTGCTTGACTCCAGAGCAAGAAAATATGTCCAGCCGTTATTCGCGGTCATAGCGAAACTATTTATAAAATTGCATATTACTCCCCGGATGATTACCGTGATGGCATTGTTTCTCGGCCTCGGCAGTTCCGTATTCTTTTATTATGAATTGAGTTTGCCGGCGATTATTTTACTCTGGTTTTCTGGGCTGCTGGATGCTTTGGACGGTACGGTGGCCAGAATGATCGGAAAAACGAGCCCTTTTGGCGCTTTGCTAGACATTATATTTGATAGAACAGTTGAAATATCCTTTATAGTAGCAGTTGCTTTGAAACTGCCGGAATCAAGGATGGCCTGTATCTTTTTACTCTGTTCAATTATCTTCTCCTTTTCCATATTTCTTACCGTAGGTGCAGTTGTAAAAAATAAGAAAAAGGAAAAATTTTTTTACTATCAGGCAGGGCTGGCTGAAAGAACGGAAACCTTTATCATCTTTACACTGGTAATGTTTTTCCCCACCTTTACAACAAAGTTATTTTATCTGTTTACTGCCATGATAGTTTTTACCGGCTGCCAGAGGTTACTTGAAGCATACCTGCATTTCGGCAAGGAACAACAACAATTACCAAATAACTTATAAAATTTTAGGAGGAATTTTACGGTGAAAAAGCTAGCTATTTATTTTATATTACTGCTATTTCTTTTCAGCCTAGTGGGATGCAGCAGCAACGGGCAGGGGAGCACAAAAAGTTTAGAAGAAAAAACCTGGAAAGAGATTGTTGAAACCGCCCGGGGAACGACAGTAAACTTTTACGGCTGGGGAGGAGACCAGCGGGTAAACCAGTGGATTGATGAGATACTGGCTCCCAGCCTAAAAGAAAAGTATAATGTTAAAGTAAATAGGGTAGGCATGAATATAGACGATATCCTCAATAAACTTTTAGGTGAAAAACAGGTAGATAAGAAAAATGGCTCCATAGATGTTGTTTGGATAAACGGTGAGAACTTTTATACTGCTAAAAAGAACGGACTCTTATACGGTCCATTTACTAAAAAACTGGCTAATTTTAATAAATATATTGATAAGGACTCACATGATGCAAATTATGATTTTGGTTTTTTAATAGATGGTTATGAAGCTCCGTATGGTAAAGCTCAACTGGTTTTTATTTACGATAGTGCAAAGCTCTCTAATGTTCCTAGGAATTATCAGGAATTACTGAAACTTGCTAAAGAAAATCCAGGAAAAATTACTTATCCGGCTCCTCCTGATTTTACAGGAAGTGCCTTCATAAGGAATATGATTTGTGATATTGTAGGATTTGAGAATATAAAAGATATTGAACCTGACAAAGAAAAAGTCAAAGAAGCTATTGCTCCGGCAATTGAGTATCTTAAGGAGTTAAAACCATATTTATGGATGAAGGGGGAAGCATATCCCGCTACAGTAGCACAGTTAAATAATTTGTTTGCTGACGGAGAAATCCTTTTGGGCATGAGTTATACACCTTACTTGGCTGCAGGTAAAATACAAACCGGAGATTTTCCTGAAACTACTGATACCTTTGTATTTGAAAACGGAAATATAGGCAATACTCACTTTTTAGCAATCCCCTTCAACTCACCTAATAAGGAAGGAGCAATGGTTTTTATAAACCACGTCTTAAGTGTGGAAATGCAGGCTTCAAAATATGATCCTAATAATTGGGGCGATTTACCTGTTCTTGATAATAGTAAGCTGAATGAAGAGGAAAAGAATGTCTTTGAAAATATCAAACTTGGTAAAGGCGCTTTACCGCAGGAAACGTTATTATCCCATAGAATACCTGAATTGCCTGCGGATGTAATACCGATTATTGAGGAAATATGGATGGAAAATATACCGAAGAAGGGTGAATAACTCTTGGACAGTAAATTAAAGCCCTATATGTTACTGTTGCCGGCCATTATCGTGCTGTTAGGCATATTTATGGCCGGCCTTTTAAGTGCCCTGGTTCAAAGCCTGGGTTATTTTCCGGTAGTTGGTTTAAAAAAAATAACTTTTGAGTATTATCTAGAGGTTTTTAAGAATCAAGATTTTCTTAAATCGTTATTTTTCAGTCTTTATATTTCTTTAACTTCCTCGGTAGCTGCAGTAATAATAGGGGTCTTATTGGCTTATTTAATTGTTAAGAGTCAGTATAAGGAAGGGATAGAAACTGTCTTGTACAAACTTCCTATTATTGTTCCCCATATGGTTGCTGCACTTTTAATATTTAATATTTTATCTCAAAGTGGGATATTGCCCAGGATTTTCTTTAACTTAGGTATTATCCGAGATCAATCACAATTTTGCAACCTAGTTTTTGATAAAAATGGCATAGGTATAGTTACAACTTATATCTGGAAAGAAATACCTTTTGTTACTATGGTAGTTTATACTATATTGAACAACTTAAATAAAGAATTGCTTGAGGTTGCGTTAAATTTGGGGGCTAAAAAATGGCAAGGTTTTATTTATGTTGCATTACCCCTATTAATGCCTACTATAGGTTCTGCATTCATAATTATTTTTGCCTTTTCATTTGGTGCCTTTGAAGTACCTTATTTATTAGGGCCCACTTATCCGAAGGCATTACCTGTTTTGGCCTACACTGCCTATACAAACCCTGATTTGACCAATAGGCCGTATGCTATGGTAATAAGTATGATATTGACGATAGTTTCAGTAATTTTAATATTGCTCTATACAAAGTTCTTCAGATTGCTTAATGATTATAATAGGTGATGAAAGTGCTACAAAAAAATACAATTTACTTAAATATAATAATATACTCTGTTATCATTTTGCTTATTTTTCCTCTTGCAGTAATGTTTATGTGGTCTTTTGCCAGAAGCTGGCCTTGGCCATATTTGCTTCCTCAAGATTTTGGTTTAAGGGGATGGAAGTATTTCTTTAACCCTACAAGTAAGGCGCTTTTCACATTGTTTCTTAGTGTTTTATTGTCTTTAATAGTTACAATTGTAACACTGGTTTTGAGTATACCTGCTGCAAAATCTCTGGCATTTTATAATTTTAGGGGTAAAGCATTTTTTGAGATTTTTATACTTGCACCACTTATTGTACCTCCCATTGCGGTTGCCATGGGAATACATGTACAATTTATAAAACTTGGACTTGCAGATAGTTTTTTAGGTGTCGTACTAGTACACTTAATTCCTTCCTTACCTTATGGTATAAGGATACTGACAAATGTTTTTCAAGCAATTGGGGAGAAAATAGAACTGCAGGCACGTGTTTTAGGCGCCAACTGGTGGCAGGCCTTTATTTTTGTGACTTTGCCTTTAATAGCCCCAGGGTTGGTATCGGTTGGCAGTTTGATCTTTATTATTTCCTTTAGCCAGTATTTCTTAACCTTTCTTATTGGTGGAGGACAGGTAGTAACCTTTCCAATGTTGTTACTCCCATATATTCAAAGTGGAGATAGAATGATGGCAGGAGTATTTAGTTCCGTATTTGTTCTTACTGCATTATTGTTCTTTATAATAGTGGAGAAAACAATTAAATCACACTATAGCAGCAGAGAATATTTTTATTTTTAAGGAGTAATAGTAATGGTTAGCATCGAACTTAAGAATATTACAAAATCCTTTAATAACAATAAAGTGATAGATAATATCAGCTTTTCAGTTGAGAAAGGTGAAATGGTGTCTATTTTAGGCCCTTCCGGCTGTGGCAAAACAACCACCCTTAAAATTATAGCCGGACTTGTAAAACCTGATTCCGGAGAAATATTTTTTAACGGCGGTTCTGTCCTCCACACTCCTGTAGAAAAGAGGGGAGGAGTCCTCGTTTTTCAGGATTTTCTTCTTTTTCCTCACCTTAATGTTGAAGAAAATATTGGTTTTGGGCTTAAAATGGCAGGAGTTAAAAAAAATGAGAGAAAAAAAGTAGTTGCTGAAATGCTGAAATTGGTTCAGCTTGAAGGATATGAAGAGAAGTATCCCCGAGAGCTTTCAGGAGGTCAAAAGCAGCGTGTGGCATTTGCAAGGGCACTGGCAGTTAAGCCTAAGGTGCTACTTTTAGATGAACCTTTTTCCAATCTTGATACAAGACTGAGGGAGACCATGAGAGAATTTACTTGTGAGATACAGAGAAAACTGGGAATCACTACTATTTTGGTAACCCATGATAAAGAAGAGGCTCTCATGTCGTCTGATAGAATAATAGTACTATTAGATGGAAAAATAAAGCAAAGCGGTACTCCGACGGAGGTATATTTTAAACCGGCATGCCTTCGAGTAGCTAAATTTTTTGGCCATAAAAATTTTATTGAAGGAATTGTAAGAAATGGAGTTTTATCTACTGCAATGGGTAATTATCCTATTCAAGGGATTGAGAATGGAGATTATCAAATAATGATAAGACATGAAGAAATTAAACTTAAAAAGGGTACTGAAAATAGTGCCGGAATAGTGGAGAGATCCTGGTTTGCTGGAGAGAGAACTTATTATATTGTTAAGGTTAAAGATTTTAGTCTTCATTGTATAGAAAAGCAAAATAAAATATTTGCTGAAGGTGAGAAGGTAGATGTTGTAATAGATTTCAATGAAGGGGTTTTTTTCAAAAAAGAAAATTATTGTAGATAATTTTTTGCACCCTGCTTGGGGTGTTTTTTGTTTCAGTGAGAATAGTTTTACTATGTTATAAAGGAGAAGTAGTTTCTTTCGTCGAAAGTAAGTAAATGAACTAGATGTTTAATAGCAGTTATTTATTACTTGAAAGAGGGAATAAGTATGATAATATTAGGAATAGATCCAGGAACAGCTATAACCGGTTTTGGTATTATTAAATCGGAAGGAAACCGTATCATGCCGGTAAAATACGGTGTCATACGTACAGATAGTTCGTATGACTTAACCACAAGACTTCATAAGATATATGAAAATATTACATTACTAGCTAAGGAATATAAGCCAGCGGAAGCTGCGGTTGAACAGCTGTTTTTTAACAAAAATGCTAAAACAGCTTTATCAGTTGGACATGCCAGGGGTGTTGTCCTTTTGGCCGCTTTTAAGGCAGGTCTTGAGGTAAGTGAATATACCCCCCTGCAGGTAAAACAAGCTGTGGTTGGCTACGGAAGGGCAGATAAAATGCAGGTTCAAAAGATGGTCAAAAGTATTCTTGGGCTGCAGGACATTCCTAAGCCTGACGATGCAGCAGATGCACTGGCTATAGCAATTTGTCATGCTCATTCTCGAAATATAAATAAAGTACTGGCAAATAGGTGATGCAATATGATAGGTCTACTGATAGGAAATATAATAAGTATTGAAAGTGATTACATAATCTTAAATGTTAATGGAATAGGTTTTCAGGTATATATGACAGTAAATGACATCTTTAAAATGTCAGAACAGGATAATGTAACAATTTATACCCATACACATGTAAGAGAAGATGTACTGCAATTATTTGGTTTTAGAAGTTATACTTCTCTCACGTTGTTTAAAAAACTGATAAGTGTTTCGGGCCTGGGACCTAAAGTGGCATTAAATATTCTCAATTCTTCCTCCCCTGATGAAATCATATCTGCAATTGTTAATGAAAATAAAGAATTTTTAAAGGGACTTCCGGGCATAGGAGCTAAAAGTGCTGCCAAGCTAATTTTGGAGCTTAAGGATAAATTGTCAAATGAGAAGATGAATATTTCTTCTAAAAATATTGAGCATGATATTGTACATAACGATGCAGGCTCCGATGCAATAAGTGCTTTAATATCGTTGGGATATACATCTAGGGAAGCACAGGAATGGGTAAAAAATGCAGTAAATAATTTGACTTCCCCTTGTGATACAAGTCAAATTGTCTCCTACGTTCTTAAAAACTTAGCTTCTCAAGAATAGGTGATATTATGAATGAAAGAATAATTCAACCTGAAAAAAAAGTGGAAGATGTGGAAAACGAACAAGGATTAAGGCCCATTACCTTAAAAGATTATGTTGGTCAGGAAAAAGTTAAGGAAAATCTAGAAATTTTCATCAAAGCTGCAAAGGAGAGGGGAGAACCCCTCGACCATGTTCTGTTATATGGTCCGCCGGGACTTGGCAAGACAACACTTGCCAATATCATTTCCCAGGAAATGAATGTGCAAATAAGGGCTACTTCAGGCCCAGCCATTGAAAGGCCGGGTGATTTAGCGGCAATTTTAACTAACCTCCAACCAGGGGATATCCTCTTTATTGACGAGATTCATCGTTTAAACCGTAGTGTTGAAGAAATTCTTTATCCGGCAATGGAAGACTTTAGTTTAGATATTGTTTTAGGTAAAGGCCCTAGTGCTCGTTCTATTCGTCTAGATTTACCTCCTTTTACCCTGGTTGGAGCAACTACAAGGGCAGGTCTTTTAACCTCTCCGCTTAGAGACCGCTTTGGTGTAATTTGTCGCCTGGAGTTTTATTCTGTTGAAGAGTTGACAAAAATAGTTATGAGGAGTGCTAAAATTTTAAATATCCCCATTGAGACTGACGGTGCTGTAGAAATTGCAAAGCGTTCCAGGAGGACACCTAGGGTTGCAAATAGATTATTAAAAAGAGTAAGGGATTTTGCTCAAGTGGTCCATAGCGGTGTAATTACTTTTGAAGTTGCTGACATGTCCCTTAGAAAGCTGGAAATAGATGAGCTAGGACTTGATAACAGCGATAGAAAGCTTTTAAAAACAATTATTGAAAAATTTTCTGGAGGTCCTGTGGGGCTGGATACCCTTTCTGCAGCCATAAATGAAGAAACCGAAACTGTCGAGGATGTTTACGAACCATTTTTACTGCAGTTAGGTTTTATCCAGAGAACCCCTAGGGGAAGGATTGTTACTCTCCGGTCTTATGAGCATTTAGGAATTAAGCCTCCTGCCGACAGAAAACAAATTACTATTGATACCTTATAAAGAATACTTGGCTTACGCAAAGCCTTTGGCTCCGGTTAAATGCTTAGTTGCACTTATACTATCAGGGAAAATTATTCTATCTTTATAATATAAAAAGGGGTGATGTAATTGGGAGATTTTAATCATATTGCAAAACTGTTAATTTTTGCGGGGGTTTTTATTGCAGTGGCAGGCTTAATACTTTTATTTCTAGGCAAAATAGCCAATATTGGTCGTTTACCGGGAGATATATTCATTAAAAAAGGCAATTTTACATTTTATTTCCCATTAGCTACCAGTATTCTCTTAAGCATTATATTGACTATTGTTGTAAACTTATTGTTTAGACGCTAAACTGGGGGAAAGCAAATGAAATATCTTAAAATTATTATTATGCTAGTTATTTTGCTGACATTTGCAAGTACGGTTTTTGCAGGGAGTTCTGATGAATACATTTTCTCTGAACCAGTTGAGATAAGAGTTTTACTTTCTAATGATACCAATACTATATACTTTAGCGTTGTAGTGGGTGAATATGAACTTGTTGAGGATTCTAGTGGAAAAGCAATAACAGAGGTGCATCCAGGTGAGCTATGGTTCATAAAAAATGCAGGTCATAGCTTGAAAATTGGTTTAGAAGGAAAATCATATAAAAATGATATTGAGGGTGTATTATATTTAAGACCTTGTGATGAAGATAAGAATAATATTTTTAGATACAGCGGTACAAGATATAGAGGCGGACTTAAAATCTATCCTAGTGGTAGCAAGCTTTTGGCAGTTAATGTTTTGGATCTGGAAAAATATTTATACGGTGTTTTAGGAAAAGAAATAGGAACTACTGCAAAAATGGAGGCACTAAAAGCGCAAGCTGTAGTTTCCAGAACATATGCATTGGGCAAGTACAACCCTGAAAATATCTATGATGTAACTATAGATACAAATACTCAGGTCTATGGAGGCTACGATGCCGAGTCATTACCAGGTGGTGAAAGGGTAGTTACTGCTGTTGATTCTACAAAGGGTGAGGTTCTTTTTTATAATGGCAAACTTGTACAAGCATTTTTCCATAGTAACTCAGGTGGCTATACGGCAAATAGTGAAGATGTTTGGGGAGGATATATTCCATACTTGAGGGCCGTACCGTCTCCTTTTGACTCCTATGCAGAGAGTTATCCTGTACAAACTTCTTCAGGCTGGCCCGGAAACACTTATCACTGGAAAAAAAGCTTTACCAAAGGAGAACTATTAGATAGAATACAATACTGGAATGATACTCATAAAGCTGAAGAACAAATACGAGTAGGAAAATTATTAGAGATTAAACCATCAATGTTGAGTGATGGAGAAAGAGTTACACAGCTGGATTTTATAGGAAGCCAGGGTGTGAAAACTTTTTTCCGGAACAATATCAGATGGGTATTGGGGCTCAGAAGCACTCGCTTTCAACTGGAAACAAATGCAACATGCTACATACTTTCTGGAGAAGGGGAGCTTGTCTCCACTGCACGTGGAAATGAGTTGAAAGCAATTGCAGCTGGGAACCAAGTCCAAGAAATAGCATCAGGTTACAATAGCTATCAAGTTATAGGTGCAGGTACGGAACGTCATCTAAAAAAGCAATTTACTGAAATATATATTGATGGTTACGGCTACGGCCACGGACTGGGTATGAGCCAGTGGGGGGCGCGTGGCATGGCAGCTCAAGGTTATAAATATGCTGAAATACTCCAGCATTATTATAATCCCGAAAAAAAGGGTACTTTAGAGTTAAAAAGTTACTATCCATTAAAGGAAGTTGAGAATGAAAATTGATTTATTTGATTATGAACTACCAGAAGAATTAATTGCACAAAAACCCATTGAACCCAGGGATGCCTCAAGGCTTTTAGTATTAAATAGGAAAACAGGTACTGTTTACCATGGTACTTTCAGGGATATTGAGAACTATCTTACTGAAGGCGATGTCCTGGTAATCAATAACACCAGGGTAATTCCCGCTAGATTATACGGCCGTAAATCTACTGGAGCTAAAGTTGAAGTAGTTCTCTTAAAAAGAATCTCCGGAGATGTTTGGGAAGCGCTGGTGAGACCTGGAAACAAAATTAAGCCAGGTACTACTTTAATTTTTAAAGATGGACTATTAAAGGCTGAAGTAAAAGATTATGCACCTGGAGGCGGTAGGGTGCTAGCACTACAATATAAGGGTATTTTTCAAGAGGTGCTTGATAAAGCGGGTACTGTCCCTTTACCGCCTTACATAAAAGAAAAGCTAGAGGATAAAGAAAGATACCAAACTGTATATGCTAAGAAGCAAGGTTCAGCTGCTGCTCCTACTGCTGGCCTTCATTTTACACCGGAATTGATAGAGAGATTGAAAATGAAAGGTATAATTTTTGCTGAAGTGCTTCTTCATGTTGGACTCGGAACCTTTCGTCCTGTTAAGGTTAAAAACATAAAGGAACACCAAATGCATTCCGAGTATTATGAAGTAAGCAAAGAATCTGCTCAAATAATAAATAATGCCAAAACTCAAGGAAATAAAATAGTTGGTGTGGGGACAACCAGTGTACGAGTTTTGGAGAGTGTTGCTAATTCAGATGGTTACGTTACTTCCGGTTCCGGATGGACTGATATTTTTATTTATCCCGGCTATAAGTTTAAAGCTGTAGATGCAATTGTTACTAATTTTCATTTACCTAAATCAACACTTCTAATGCTTGTATCAGCATTTGCCGGGAGGGAAAAAATACTTAAAGCATATCAGGAAGCAGTTAACAAGCGATACCGCTTTTTCAGTTTTGGAGATGCTATGCTTATTATAGGAGGAAATAAAAGTTGTCAGTGAAATATGAAGTTTTATATGAATCAAAAGAAACAAATGCCAGGTTAGGCAAACTATATACTGAGCATGGAGTAGTTGAAACCCCGGTTTTTATGCCTGTGGGTACCCTTGCTACTGTCAAGACAATGTCGCCTGAAGAATTAAAAAGTATTGGTACAGAAATAATTTTAAGCAATACATATCACCTTCACTTGCGCCCTGGCGAAGATATTGTTAAAGAGGCAGGGGGCCTTCACAAATTCATGAACTGGGATAAGCCGATTTTGACAGACAGTGGAGGTTTTCAAGTATTTAGCCTTGCGGACTTAAGGGATATTAGCGAAGAAGGGGTTGCCTTTCGCTCTCATATTGACGGCAGTCGTCTCTTTATGACCCCTGAAAAGGCAACTGAAATTCAGATGGCCCTTGGTTCAGATATTGCCATGTGTTTTGATATTTGCCCACCATATCCCAGCACTTATCAAGATACAGAAGAAGCAACAAGAATTACTACACTCTGGGCCGAAAGATGTAAAAGAAGGCACGAACATCAGTACCAGTCGCTTTTTGGAATAGTTCAGGGAGGGGCATATGAAGATTTAAGGAAAAAAAGTGTAGAGGAACTAGCCGAACTTGATTTTCCGGGGTATGGTATAGGAGGCTTAAGTGTTGGGGAACCTAAAGAAGTAATGTATGAAGTACTGGAGTATACTGTACCTGTTATGCCCAGGGGAAAACCTCGGTATTTGATGGGGGTAGGTTCTCCCGATTGTTTACTGGAAGGCATAAAAAGAGGGGTTGATATGTTTGATTGTGTACTTCCCACAAGAATTGCCAGAAATGGAACCTGCATGACGAGTATTGGTAAGGTAGTTGTTAGAAATGCAAGTTATGCTAGAGATTGGAATCCAATAGACCCTAATTGCGAATGTTATACTTGTAAGAATTACAGTAGAGCATATATCAGACACCTGATTAAAACAAATGAAATTTTGGGTTTAAGATTAACTACTATCCATAACCTCCATTTCTTAATTAGTTTAATGCATGAGGCTAGAAAAGCAATTAAAGAAGAAAGACTTAACTCCTTTATAAAAGAGTTTTACGAATCCTATCAAGACTAATAGCAAATTTTTAACTTTTTTACAAATATGAAAAGGTATTTCCAGTAACTACGTCGAAACTAAACTAGGACTTAAGATGAATAGAGGGGTGAATTTAATGCAAGGTGTAGGATCATTTTTGTATATTGCAATCTTTTTTGCAATTCTTTATTTCTTCTTAATTAGACCGCAACAAAAACAACAGAAGCAAAGAAAACAAATGTTGAGTGAACTAAAGGTAAATGATGAGATAGTAACTGTAGGAGGTATTCATGGTAAGATTGTCAAATTAAACGATAATGACTTTCTCTTGAGGGTTGGAGATAGGTTAGAGATGAAGTTTGACAGAAATGCCGTTGGTTATGTAAAAGGAAAAGAAACTCCTCAAAAGAAATAGTATGAAACAGTGGCTGAATTTGCCACTGTTTTTCTATTTTCGCCAAAACTTCCATCAGAACGACAACAAAAGATAAAGGATTTTTGCAATAAATGTTAAATATTACAAGTAAAAGCAAAAGAAGGTGACAGTGTATGTTTTTGGATATGCTTTTAGAGAGAATTTTTATAAGAAATCCCATAAAATTATTAAAAAGAGATTATCTAAAACTAAAAAAGATGTATATAATTAATTATGAAAGCTTTTGGTGTATGGAAGAGAACAGGGTTTTATTAAATATTGAGCGTGAGGGCATAGGGGGGTAAAGTGTGAGGCGTGACCAAACCAAGGTTTCCATCAGAAGGGGTGACATTTTTTTAATAAACTTGGGATGTGACCCGCAAGGCCAAACTATAAATAGACCTGTGTTGGTGATTCAAAATGATATTGGAAATCGCTTGTGCAATACTGTAATTGTAGTTCCACTTATCCCAGAATATGAAGTAAAAAAATTGTTTTTTTCCGTTACTATCAAAGCTTCTTTAGAAACAGGTTTACAGGAAAATCATGTAGCTATCTTTTCACAGATTAGAACTGTAGATAAAAGTTGGTTTTCCAATGACCGTTATTTAGGCAGAATAACCGGTAATACAATACGCCAGGTAGATAGGGCAATAGAAATAAGTCTTGGACTCAGTACTTTACAGAAATTAGAAACTCGCTTAAAAAAAACTAATAAAGTAGCAAGATAGCTTTTAAAATGTTTTGTTTGATAGACCTTTAAAGGTCTTTTTATTTTTATATAGTAATGCCGAAATGCATATAAATGCTTTTGTTCTTTTCCTAAAGGATAAAAAAATGCTAACGGATAAAAATACTATTTGTACAAAAAAACTAATTTGGGGTAAAATTAAAAGCATAGCTTATTAAGAGGTGAGTTGCATGATAACTTTGGAAGATGTCAAAAAAAACCCGGAAGTAGATACTTATATCAGAATAGGAAATCAACATTTAGCAGCCATGGGTTTTACAGAACACAGCTACCGGCATGTATCACTCGTTGCAAAGTTAGCACAGGATGTTTTAAGGGGACTACACTATCCAGATAGAGAAGTTGAATTAGCAGGGATTGCAGGGTACCTGCATGACATAGGAAATGTAATAAGCCGTCATGATCATGGACAGTCCGGAGCAATTATGGCATATAACATACTTGATAAAATGGGAATGCCTTATGAAGAAATAGCGGTAATTATTTCGGCAATTGGGAATCATGAGGAACAATACGGACATGCGGTAAATCCCGTAGCTGCAGCTCTAATTCTTGCCGACAAATCCGATGTTCATCGAACCAGGGTTAGAAATAGAGATGTTGCTACTTTTGATATTCATGATAGGGTTAATTATGCGGCTGAAAGCTCTCAGCTCTTAGTAGATCCTCAAAGAAGAACAATTACAATGAAGCTTACTATTGACCTAAAAGTAAGTTCCATAATGGAGTACTTCGAAATTTTTTTAACTCGAATGATCATGTGTCGTAGAGCTGCAGACTTTTTAGATTGTAATTTCGAGCTGGTTATTAATGATGCCAAGCTTTTATAAGGTTTTAATACTTAATTGAAATATTTTTAAGAGAGGTTTATAATTATTTAGTATGGGTTAATATATGAGTTACTTAAAGGAGGAATCTATAAATTGAATCGGAACTTATTTAAATTATTACTTGTAATAGGATTAATTATCACCATCGGCTTGTTTGCCTATAAGCCACTCTTAAATTCCATGAAGCTGGGACTTGATTTACAGGGCGGAGTTCATGTTGTGCTTCAAGCTCAGGAAACTGCAGGTAGAGAAGTAACGGATGATGATATGGAGCAATTGAAATCGGTAATGAGACAAAGAGTTAATGAACTGGGAGTTAGTGAACCTGTTATTCAAAGAGAGGGTAAAAGAAGGCTTATTGTTGAGCTTGCGGGAGTGGAGAACCCTGAAGAAGCTGTAGAATTAATAGGTAAAACGGCTTCTTTAAAGTTTAAAACTGAAGAGCATGGTGTCATTTTGACTGGAAAAGATTTGGCAGATGCAAAGGCTGTTATAAAGCCTGATACCAATGAACCAATAGTTGAAATAAAATTCAAGAAAGAAGGAGCAAGGAAATTTGCTGATATTACTTCTGAACTTGCAGGGTGGGGCCGAATTGCAATATTGCTTGATGACAAAGTAATATCAAACCCAGCAGTAAAAGAACCCATTCCTAACGGACAAGCGGTAATCAGTGGTGGTTTCAAAAACTATAATGAAGCCGTTCAGCTTGCTGCCCTTTTAAGGGGTGGCGCCCTGCCGGTTGATGTAAAGGTCATTGAAAAAAGAAATGTTGGTCCTCAGCTTGGCATTGATTCTCTTAACAAAAGTAAGGTCGCAGCAATTATTGGAATCATTGCAATTATGTTATTCATGATGGCATTTTATCGAATACCGGGTTTTATTGCTACAATTGCTTTAGTAGTATACGGGCTTTTAGTATTAATAGTAATGAATTCAATTAACGCTGTACTAACATTACCGGGCATAGCTGGTTTGCTTCTTTCCGTGGGTATGGCTGTGGATGCCAATGTAATTATTTTTGAGAGGGTTAAGGAAGAACTGCGCAATGGCAAGTCATTGCGAGCAGGAGTAGATGCCGGATTTAAAAGGGCTTTTTGGACAATTTTTGATGCAAATGTCACAACACTTCTTGGTGCTGCTGTTCTTTATTATTTTGGAACAGGATTAATTAGGGGATTTGCTGTAACTTTAAGTTTAGGTATTTTGGCAAGTATGTTTACTGCAATTACTTTAAGCCGCTGGTTACTCCGGATCTTTATTAGAGTAAAAGGCTTTACAAATCCGAAGATGTATGGGATATAGGGGGAAGGCAAATGGACTTTATTGGTAAGAGAACAATATGGTTTGCAATATCTCTTGCAATAATAATTGCAGGAATAATTTCTCTGGCTTTGCAAGGACTGAATATGGGAATTGATTTTGCCGGTGGAAATAAGTATATGTTAAAATTTGATGAAGATGTAACTTCTGCTCAGATTCGAGTTGTGTTAGCAGATTTTGGCCTGGGCAAAAGCTCTATTCAGGAATCAGGAAAAAGCACTTTTATTATTCGTACAAAACTACTTTCTGAAAAAGAAAATACCGAATTACTAAAAGCTTTACAAAAAAAATTGGGTAAGATGGATGTTTTAAGTAATGAAAAGGTTGGGCCTGTTATTGGAAAAGAATTGCGTACCAAGGCTTTCTGGGCACTTTTGATAGCTTCTATTTTAATAGTTATCTATATTACAGTACGTTTTCAATTTAGTTTTGCAATTGCTGCAATCATTGCATTAATTCACGATGTATTAGTAACTTTAAGTTTTTTCTCATTTACGCAGGTAGAGTTAAATACTTCTTTTGTGGCAGCAATGCTGACGATTATTGGTTATTCAATAAACGATACGATTGTGGTTTTTGATAGGATAAGAGAAAATATTGGTTTCAGGAAAAAAGAACCTTTGTTTGAAACAGTCAATAAAAGTATTAGACAAACCTTAACAAGATCCATTAATACATCCCTTACTTCTATTATGGCTTTAATAGCTTTACTGCTCTTTGGGGGAGAAACAATTAAGGTATTTGCCCTTGCAATGTTGATAGGTTTTATCAGTGGAACGTATTCTTCTATTTTTATAGCAAGTCCATTATGGTTTGAATTTAAAAATAGATTGAGTAAACCTAAAAGAGTTCACATTTGATATAGTAAACCCTTTACCCGTGGTAAGGGGTTTATTTTTTCAGATAATGAATAAGCTATTAATAATTTATATTACAATTCACAGGTGATTAAAATGGCATATTTTTTACCATTTGTTTTTTTTATTTTTATCGCAAATCTTTTTGGTGGAATTAAAGTAATATTTATTAACTTAATTATTATAGCTTTATTCAGCTGGATAACATCCTTTAAATTTATTAGCTTAAATGAAATTCTCTTTATTGAGGTTAGCGGAATTTTATTAATTATAATTCTTCTATTGGTAATAAACCTGAAAAATAGGTTGTATGTAAAACAAAACATATCTGCCTTTCATTTAACTTTACTGGGGCTTGCCATAGCTGTCGTAACAGGTACTATGCTTCGACCCGGTTTAGGCGCTTCCCTGGGAGGGGCTGCTTTTTCACTTGGAATTGGAAAGATATATACTGAAAAGGGTTTGTGGGGACTTATTCAGTTATATAGTGTAACAATTATTCAATTTACAGGGTCCTTATTTATTGCCTTGCAGCTTATGTATTTTTTCCTTCATTTTTAATTAAAGAGGATTTTGATCACTCATTTAAAATCATTTTTGGTAATAATTTGCGTCTTTCTTTACTTACCTTTAAAAATAAAATTTTGGGATATTGTAATTTTAATTTTATGTTACAATTTAAATAATGCTGTGAATTAAATATTTGGGGGACTATCAAGTGGATATTAAATCTAAAACTGCAGCACTGTCGGTCATTTCTAATGTTACACTGGTTATAATTAAGCTGGCTGTAGGACTATATATTAATTCAGTCAGCGTAATAAGTGAAGCTGTTCATTCAGCAAGCGACTTAATAGCTGCAATGATAGCCTTTTTTTCTGTTAAAGCAGCCAGTAAACCGGCGGATGAAGAGCATAAGTACGGTCATGGAAAGTTTGAAAATATAGCTGCCACTATAGAAGCCATTCTAATATTTGCTGCTGCGGCATGGATTATATATGAAGCATATAATAAATTCACGGAAGATTTAGAGGTTGAGTTTTTATTACCAGGTATAATAGTGATGTTAATTTCTGCAGCAGTTAACATGTTAGTTTCTAACAGGTTGTATTCTGTTGCTAAAAAAACTGATTCTGTTGCGCTGGAAGCTGACGCACTGCATTTAAGAACTGATGTGTATACATCTGGTGGTATTGTACTAGGTTTGGTTGCAATTCAAATTACAGGATATCATTGGTTGGACCCTGTCTTTGCAATTTTTGTTGCACTTTTGATAATAAAAGCTTCTATCAAACTTTTTAAAGAAGCATTTTTGCCGCTTCTGGATGTTAAATTACCTGAAAGTGAAGAAACTGCCATTAAAGAAATTATAGAAAGACATTCCGCCTGGTTTGTGGACTTTCATGAACTGCGAACAAGAAAGTCCGGCTCAGAACGGCATATTGATTTACATTTGGTTGTTCCGAAGTATCATCATGTCCAGGATGCATATGAAATGTGTAATCATATTAAAACGGATATCCTTAAGATATTTCCTAAAGCTCATGTATTGATTCACTTGGAACCATGTGAGTGTGATGAAACCTGTGAAAAGGGCAATGAATGTAAAAAAATCCAGAACTATGAATTAGATAATAAAGATAAAAAGGAATTTTAGTTTTTAATGGAGAATTTTGCAATAAAATATCTGAAAAAATAGGAGGTCTAAATTTATGCAAATTTATCTGGTGGGTGCATTAATTTTTGCTCTGATAGTTGCAATTTTTTCAATTAATAATCCAAATCCCGTTCCGGTAAACTTTTTATTCTGGGGGTTCCAGGCGCCACTTGTATTAGTAATTCTTGGCTCGGCAGTTTTTGGAGCTGTGGTTGTGTTTTTGCTGGGAATGGTCAAGCAATTTAGTATGATTAGAAAGGTTAGATCTTTAGAAAGCGCTAACCAGAAACTTTCCCGGCAATTGGCGGAAATGAAAAATTTAAAAGAGGATGAACAGTCTAAAACTAGCGAGGAGAATTACGATAAAGAAGCTACTGAGTGATGGATAAATTACTAAAATTGTTTTATAATTAACCCTAAATGGGGTGGTATTTTGTCGAAATGTGAGGAGAAACGTTGGATTATAGCTTATAATAAACCGCAACTACAATGTTCCATGAGCAGAGAACTAAACATATCACCTACCATAGCTGGGTTATTAATAAACAGGGGAATTCATACCGTCGAAGAAGCCCGACGGTTTTTTAACTGTAAAATTGAAGAATTGAGTAGCCCCTGGCTGCTAGGTGGAATGCAAGATGCAGTAGAGAGAATATTACAAGCAAAAAAAAATGGTGAAAAAGTAACAGTGTATGGGGATTATGATGTTGATGGACTTACGGGAACGACCCTTTTGCTAGAGGCATTACAAAAACTCCAGATTGAAACTACATATTATATACCCCACAGGTTGGAAGAAGGATATGGTCTCAATAAAGACGCACTAGAAAATATTGCTAAAGAAGGTTCAAAACTTGTTGTTACTGTCGACTGCGGCATTACTTCGGTTGCAGAAGTTAAATATGCTCAAGAAGACCTGTTGATGGATGTGATAATTACAGATCACCACCAGCCAGCTGATGAAAAACCTCCTGCTGTGGCGCTGATTAATCCTAAACTGGAAGGCAGATCCACTTATTATAATCTTGCAGGAGTGGGAGTTGCTTTTAAATTAGTACAAGCATTATGGGAAAAAGCAGGCTTTAGTCCGGAACAAGTTTTTGAGGAGTTTTTAGATATTGTAACTTTGGGTACCATAGCAGATATAGTTCCGCTAATTGAAGAAAACCGCATTCTGGTTAAAAATGGCTTAGAAAGGTTTGCGTCTACCAAAAGAGAAGGTTTAAAGGCCCTTATGGAAGTTGCAGGTTTAAGCACAAGTGATATTAATCCCAGGAATATAGCGTATGGATTGGCTCCCCGCTTAAATGCTGCCGGTAGAATAAGTGATGCTTCTTATGGTGTAGAACTTCTCACCACTTCTTCTTCTCAAAAAGCCAGGGAATTGGCTAAGTTTCTTCAAAATGAAAATCAAAAAAGACAGGTTTTAGAGAAAAATATTCTGGCAGAAGCTCAACAAATGGTAGAAGAAGAGTTTGATTTTTCGAGGGATAAAGTTATAGTTCTTGCTTCAAAAATGTGGCATCCGGGAGTAATAGGTATTGTTGCTTCCCGACTTGTAGAAAAATATTACAGGCCGGTTATAATCATTGCAATTGAAGGAGATGAAGGAAAGGGCTCTGCACGAAGCATACCGGGTTTTAATATTTATGAAGCAATAAAATCAGCCTCAAAACATTTATTGCAGTTTGGGGGACACGAGCTAGCTGCTGGCTTAAGCCTGGCAAGCCATAACATTAGTGATTTTAAAGAGAGTATTAATGAATATGCGAGAATATATTTAACTGATGACTTGTTAGTTCCCACATTGCTACTAGATAGTGAAATCTTTTTTCATGAACTCACTGAAGACTTGTTGCAACAAATTAAAGATATGGAACCCTTTGGAGAAGGTAATCCATCACCTCTACTTGCATATCGAGGAGCAAAAGTGGTAGGATATAAGCCTGTAGGTAAGGATAAAAATCATTTAAAAATGCAACTCAAAGCTGAAGGAAAAGCACTTGAGGCGATAGGGTTTGAACTATACTCAAAGGCAGAGGTTGCTGCTACAAAAGAAATAGATTTGGCCTTTAGTTTAGAGGAAAATACCTGGCAGGGAGAAACAAGACTACAGCTTAATATTAAGGATATTCAGGCATCTAACAAAAGTAATTTTTTACAAAATACCGTTAAAGATTGCTATATGGAACCGCCCTTTGAAGAAGATTTACTTCAAGGTCAAAATTATTTTTTACAAGGTTCGCCCCAAAAAATATTTTATAATGTAATGTATTTTATAGTTAATGCATTACGTGAAGGCAAAAGGGCACTAATTGCAGGTTCTATTCCAAGTTTAACAGGTAGTTTCTTTTCAGCTCATCATATGTTGCTTTCAGAAATGAATATGCCCCACTGGTTTATTAAAACGTCTTGTTTGGGTGAGCAGCTCAAAAAAATTGCAGATAACTTTACACAGAATTCCGGTATTGTGTTTACTGATCTATATGCTTTAAAATGTGCTGAAAGTAAATTTCTTTTGGAAAATAGTGATCTTATTATTTTTCTGGGGGCTGAAACTACAGATAAAAAATTAGATGGAATTCCTATTTTAGATGAAGAGTTACTGGAAAATAAAACTGTAATTATCAATTACATTCAGGAAAAAAATCTAAAAACACGAAACTATGATATTTTTCTCACACAACTGGATGATATTTTGATAGAAAATAAAAAAACTGTCATTTATTGTACAACTAAAAAGGAAGTTATGGAAGTTGCAAAAATTATTTGGAATAGATACAATATCAAAGCTATTTATCATCATCCCTGGATGACTTCATATCAACAGGAACTTGCTCTGGAAATGTTTAAACAGGGGCTGGTTAAATACCTTGTAACTACTTCTACAATTGGCTTGGATAGGCTAGGTTTTTGTGAGCAAGTTTTTTTCTATCGCTTGCCTTTTGATAGTGTGCACTACTTGTATTTAATGGCCGGTCAAGAAAAACAAAATTTAGAGATAGCAATAGCAGAGGATGCAAATGTTAATACTGGAAATATGCTGGAAGCGATGTTTCCTTCTAGAAAAACCTTGTCTCATATTTATTCATATATTAAAAAACGCAATATTTTGGACATCAAGGGCTGCTTAAATTTTTTGAGGTCTAACGGCTGTCCTAAAGCAAATGGAGAGACAATTAAAACTGCTAGATCAATTTTTCAAGAGCTCGGTATAGAAAAAAATACAACTACAAAGGTTGATCTTCACAAATCTTGGCGTTATCGAAGCATAAATAGGCAACATGAGGGATATCAAAAACTTTTACAAATACTTAAAATATAAGTAAATAGGAAGAAAGGGGGTGAAAGAATGGATTTGCAAAAATTTAAAGAAAAAATAAAACAATATAATCCAAATGCAGATTTGGATTTAATTACTAAAGCGTATCACTATGCCAGTAAAGCCCATAGTGGTCAAAAGCGCAAATCCGGAGAAAAATATATAGTTCACCCCTTGGAAGTGGCAAGTATTTTGGTTGATTTACATCTTGATGTAGTGACAATTGCAGCTGCTATTTTACATGATGTAGTAGAAGATACGGGAACAACTCTTGAGGATTTAAAGGAAGAATTTAATGAAGATGTGGCACTGTTAGTTGACGGGGTTACTAAACTTAGCAGGATAGAGTATACCTCTAAAGAGGAACAACAGGTGCAAAATTTGAGGAAAATGTTTTTTGCCATGGCAAAGGATATCCGAGTCATATTAATCAAACTTGCTGACAGGCTACACAATATGCGTACCTTGAAATATCATTCCTCCCAAAAACAAAAGGAAATTGCAGAAGAAACTGTGGAGATATTTGCTCCCCTTGCTCACAGGTTGGGGATTTTTAAAATTAAGTGGGAGCTTGAGGATTTAGCTTTAAGGTACCTTGAACCTGAAGTATATTATGACCTTGTTAAATCTATTTCTATGAAGAGGCAGGAAAGAGAAGAATACATAAATGAAGTAATAGAAATACTTCAAAAAAAAATGGATGAAATGAATATAAAAGCTGACATCAGCGGTAGGCCAAAGCATTTTTATAGCATATATAATAAAATGGTCAAGAAAGATTATGACCTTAATCAAATTTATGATTTAATAGCAGTCAGGGTAATTGTTGATACTGTAAAAGATTGTTATGCTGTTTTGGGAATTATCCACACACTTTGGAAGCCGATTCCGGGTCGCTTTAAAGATTATATTGCTATGCCGAAACCTAATATGTACCAATCCCTACATACAACAGTGATTGGACCAAGGGGAGAACCCTTTGAAATTCAAATTAGAACCTGGGAAATGCACAAAACCGCTGAATATGGGATTGCTGCCCACTGGTTATATAAACAGGGGAAAACTGTTAATACAGAGAAGGAAATTGATGAAAGATTAACCTGGTTAAGACAACTTACGGAATGGCAAAGGGAACAAAGGGATCCACGAGAGTTTATGGAATCCCTTAAGATAGATTTTTTCTCTGACAGGGTATATGTATTTACTCCTAAAGGAGAGGTTATAGAGCTCCCGGCAGGCTCTATTCCTATAGATTTTGCATACCGTATCCATTCTCAGGTAGGGCATCAATGTGTGGGTGCTAAGGTTAATGGAAAAATAGTACCCATTGATTATAAATTAAAGACAGGCGATATTGTAGAAATTCTGACTTCAAAGGGAAGTGGACCAAGCCGTGACTGGCTGCACATGGTGCAGACCTCTCAGGCAAGGAATAGGATAAGGCAGTGGTTTAGAAAAGAAAAAAGAGATGAGAATATAAGAAAAGGAAGGGAAATTCTAGAGAAGGAATGTGAAAAAGAGGGCGTTAATCCAAATGAAGTTTTGAAAAACTCCCGCCTTGCTGAAGCCGGCAAAAAATATAATATTATGAGTTCTGATGACTTACTATCAACTATAGGTGATGGCGGAATAAATCCTCTCCATGTAATATCCTTTATAATTGAAAAATACGGTCTCGAAAGAAAAGAACGAACTGAAAATAAGAAACTCTCTATTAAACCCTGGTCCGGTTATGGTAAACCTTCAAAGGGGATTCGAGTGAAGGGAATTGACAACGTGATGGTTCGAGTTGCACGTTGTTGTAACCCTCTACCCGGTGACGAAATCATAGGTTATATTACCAGGGGAAGGGGAGTTTCCATTCACCGTACTGATTGCCCTAATATAATTAACACTAAAGGGGAGGAACCTAGACTTATAGAGGCTGCCTGGGATACTACAACAGATTCTCATTATCAGGTTCAACTGGAAATAATAGCTGTTAATAGGCCAAAGCTAACATTAGATATAATGAATGCTATAACAGAAACAAAAACTGATGTGAATGCCATACATGCTAGAACAAATAAAAATAACCTGGCGATAATCGATCTGAAACTAGAGATAAGAAGCCTTGAACACCTTAATTATATTAAGGATAAGATAAAAAGAATTAAAGATATAATTGAAGTTAAAAGAATTACTCCAAGTAACATTTAACTGAGGATATTTTAAAAACCGTTGTTCGACATTCTATTGAAAAAAGGGGGATAATTTTGAGGGCAGTAGTTCAAAGGGTAACCTCAGGTAAAGTTGCTGTACAAGGGAAAACAGTAGGTTCCATCGGAACAGGACTGGTAGTGTTACTAGGGGTTGCCCCGGGGGATGAAGAGAAGGATCTGAAATATATTATGGATAAAGTAGTAAATTTAAGGATATTTGAAGATGAGGATGGCAAAATGAACTTGTCAATAAAAGATATTAGTGGTGAAATACTTGTTATTTCACAATTTACGTTATATGGAGACTGTAGAAAAGGCAGAAGACCCAGTTTTTCCAATGCCGCGGCACCGGAAAAAGCTAATGAACTATATTTAAAGTTTATTAGTGATTTGAGAGATGAGCACAACCTTAAGGTAGAAACCGGTGTATTCGGGGAATTTATGGATGTATCCATTGTCAATAGTGGACCTGTCACTATGCTACTTGATAGCAGTAAACTGTTTTAATAAAGTTTAAGGGGGTTTTTTTATGATATTGCATAAGGTTCAAGTAG
This sequence comes from Clostridiales bacterium, assembly GCA_020063565.1. Classification (GTDB taxonomy): domain Bacteria; phylum Bacillota; class DSM-16504; order Desulfitibacterales; family JAICDB01; genus JAICDB01. The sequence continues at coordinate 29,516 of JAICDB010000010.1, forward strand.
GATCTCTGGCTACAAATTGTTATATTATTGCCTGCAAAGATACTAAAGAGGCAGTAGTTATTGATCCCGGTGATGAAGCAGAAAAAATATTAAGTGTAATTACTAAAGAGAATTTAAAAGTAAAATACATTATAAATACCCACGGTCATTGGGATCATATTGGTGCAGACCGCCCGCTGAAGGAGCATACAAATGCTGATCTTCTTATACACGAAGAGGATGCCGAAGCATTGCAAGAAGGTAGTAAAAATCTTTCAATGTACATGGGTGAAAGCGCCCAGGCGCCAAAAGCGGACAAGCTTTTACGAGAAGGAGATATAATAAAATTTGGGAACAAGATGGAGTTGAAAGTATTGCATACTCCCGGGCATACCCCCGGTTCGATCTGCCTTGTAGGTCAAGAAATCCTTTTTTCAGGTGATACTGTATTTGCAGGTTCAATTGGCAGAACAGATCTGCCGGGTGGTTCTTATAACACTATTATGGAAAGCATTCAACAAAAAATAATGCCTTTAGAAGATACTTTTACAGTATATCCAGGACACGGGCCGCAAACCAGTATGAAAGAGGAAAAGGAATCAAATCCTTATTTTAAGGCTTAGATAAATAGCTATGTATTCTATTATGGAGGTTTATAGTATGCTAACAAAACGCCCCAGAGGAACAAATGATTTTTTACCAGATGACACCATAAAGTGGCAATGGCTTGAAGAAAAAATAAGAGACTTATGTTCAGACTTCGGATATGGTGAAATACGTACTCCTACCTTTGAACATACAGAGTTATTTATTAGAGGTGTAGGTGAAACTACTGATATCGTGGAAAAGGAAATGTATACATTTTTAGATAAAGGAGAACGGAGCATAACATTGCGCCCTGAAGGCACGGCATCAGTAGTTAGGGCCTTTTTGGAGCATAAAATTTATTCCAAGGCACAACCTACAAAAATGTATTATGTTGGTCCCATGTATAGATATGATAGGCCCCAGGCCGGACGCTACCGTCAATTTCATCAATTTGGAGTAGAAGCTTTTGGTTCAATTGATCCTGCCATTGATGCAGAAGTAATAACGCTGGCTATGGAGCTCCTCAATCGCTTGGGATTGGATCAATTGGCTCTCCATATCAACAGTGTGGGTTGTCCGGAATGTAGACCTATTCATAAACAGGAACTAAAAAAATATTTAGAGGATAGTTTAGATAAGCTGTGTGACACTTGCCGGCAAAGATATGAGAAAAACCCTTTAAGAATTTTTGACTGTAAAAGTAAAGAATGTCAAGAGTTAATAAAGGATGCACCGAGTGTAACATCGTGCCTGTGTGAGGAATGCCGGCAACATTTTGATCAAGTGTGCAATATCTTAAATTCACTAGGAGTTTCTTACGAAGTAGATGAGGGGTTAGTTAGAGGATTGGATTATTACACTAGAACTACCTTTGAAATTTTAGTAGAGGGGATAGGCGCCCAGAGTGCTATATGCGGTGGTGGGCGTTATGATAAACTAGTTGAGCAGTGTGGCGGACCTGATATACCCGGTATTGGATTTGCTATAGGTTTAGAAAGGCTTCTAATGACATTGGATATTCATGGTATAAAACCTGATATTCCCAAAAGCAAGAAATTTTTTATGGCCTATGTAAGTGATGAGACAAAGATAGAGGCTACAAAACTTGTAAATGAATTACGTCAAAATAGATTAGCGGCTGATATGGATTACATGGGGCGCAGCTTAAAGGCACAGCTAAAATATGCAGATAAGTTGGATGCTACCTATACCTTGATTTTAGGTGAAGAGGAACTTCAAAAAGGTAAGGTAACCTTGCGGGATATGCTTAAAGGAGAGCAACATGAAGTTATGTTGGAAAACCTGATAGATTATTGTAAGAAACTTATTAAGTAATAAAGGAGGAAGGAGCAATGTCAGTAGCTGCAGAAGCACTTGAAGGTATGAAAAGAACCCATTATTGTGGCAACTTAACTAAGGAAGATATAGATAGCAGGGTAACCCTCATGGGTTGGGTAAATAAAAGAAGGGACCATGGCGGTTTAATTTTTATTGATTTAAGGGACCGTTTTGGAGTTGTGCAGGTTGTTTTTAGCCCTGATGTTGATAAAGAAGCATTTGAAAAGGCGGAAAAAGTAAGAAATGAATATGTGTTAGCCATCTCCGGGAAGGTAAGTAGAAGGCCGGAAGGAACAATTAATGAAAATCTTCCTACCGGAGAAATAGAAATTTATGCTGACACAATAAAAGTACTTAATCCCGCTAAAACTCCACCTTTTTACATCAGGGAAGATATTGATGTTGACGAAAATGTACGCCTGAAATATCGCTACCTTGACCTGAGAAGACCGGATATGCAGAGAACCATGATCTTAAGAAATAATGTTACTAAGGCTATTAGGGATTTTCTCAATGAAAATGACTTTTTAGAAATTGAAACCCCAATGCTTACTAAAAGTACACCGGAAGGTGCTAGGGATTTTCTTGTTCCTAGTAGATTACATCCAGGGGAATTTTATGCTTTACCCCAGTCACCGCAGATATTTAAACAGATTTTAATGGTTTCGGGGATGGATAAATATTTTCAAATTGTACGCTGCTTTAGAGATGAAGATCTAAGGGCAGATCGGCAGCCAGAATTTACTCAGCTTGACATTGAAATGTCATTTGTGGAAGAGGACGATGTTTTGAACTTGATGGAAGAAATGATGTCTTATATTTTTAAAGAATCCCTTGGAATAAAGCTCCAAACTCCTTTTGAGCGTATAACTTATCAGGAGGCAATGGACCGTTACGGTTCTGACAAACCTGATATTCGTTTTGGGATGGAACTAAAAGATATTTCTGATATTGTTGAAAATAGTGATTTCAAAGTATTTTCCAGTGCGGTTAAATCCGGAGGACAGGTAAAAGGATTGAATGCTGAACGGTGTGGTAGTTACTCCAGAAAAGAAATTGATGATTTGACTGAATATGTCGGAATATACGGTGCAAAAGGTCTTGCCTGGATAATCGTTAAGGAAGACGGGGTAAAATCACCAATAGCCAAATTCTTCAGTGAGGAAGAAATGAATAATATTGTAGAGCGTTTGGATGGAAAACCCGGAGATTTACTTCTCTTTGTAGCTGATAATAAAAAGGTTGTGGCAGAAGCATTAGGTCATTTAAGGCTTGAACTAGCCAAAAAATTAGAATTAATTGACCACAATGAATTTAAATTTGTGTGGGTTACAGATTTTCCCCTTTTAGAGTGGGATGATCAAGATGGGCGCTATTATGCAATGCATCATCCATTTACATCACCCAAGGATGAAGATCTTCCTATTCTTGAAAAGGAACCTGGAAAGGTGAGGGCTAAAGCATATGATTTAGCTTTAAATGGCGTAGAAATTGGGGGCGGCAGCATCAGAATACACCGTCGCGAAGTCCAGGAAAGAATGTTTTCTCTACTTGGATTATCCCAGAAAGAAGCCTTTGAAAAATTTGGTTTCTTGTTGAATGCATTTGAATATGGAACGCCACCCCATGGAGGGATAGCATTTGGACTTGATCGAATGGTAATGCTATTTGCCAAGAAAGAAAGTATTCGTGATGTTATAGCATTTCCTAAAACTCAAAGTGCTACCGACTTAATGACTGAGGCACCTTCTGAAGTCGATCCTGAACAATTAAAAGAACTCTATTTAAGAATTACTGCAAAGCCTAAGGAGTAATAATTGTGTCACATATCTTCAGTCGAACCGAATTGATGTTGGGAAAAGAAAGACTAGAAATTTTAAAACAAAAAAGGGTTATGATTTTTGGCCTTGGCGGTGTCGGTAGTTTTGCAGCAGAGGCACTTGCTAGAGCAGGCATAGGTAATCTTGTACTTGTTGATCATGATAAGGTAGATGTTAGTAATATTAATAGGCAATTACTGGCACTTCACTCAACTCTGGGGAAATATAAAGTCCATTTAATGCAGGAACGGGTAAAGGATATAAATCCCGAAGCACAGGTTAAGGTGTTTAAGGAATTTTATTCCCAAGAAAATGCAGAGGATTTTTTTAATGAAAATCCTGACTATATTGTTGATGCAATTGATACTGTTAGTTCGAAAGTAAACTTACTTGAAAATGCTTTTAATAAAAACATACCAATAATTTCTAGCATGGGGGCCGGAAACCGCCTGGATCCGTCAAAGTTGCGGTTGGCTGACATCTCGGAAACAACAGTTTGCCCTCTTGCAAGGACAGTTCGAAAAGAACTTCGCAAGAAAGGAATCGCAACAGGTATTGATGTTGTTTTTTCCACTGAACAACCCATCAAGCCTGCAGGCGGGTATTCTAAAGTTCATGGGAGACATATTCCTGGAAGCATATCTTTTGTTCCGCCTGTTTCCGGTTTTCTTCTGGCTTCTAGGGTCGTTAATAAATTATTAAATGTTAATAAAGAATAATTATATCTATAAATATTTGCTTTGAGTGGAGTGTTTGCAAATTTAGTTATTATCTAGTATAATGATAACCAGAATACCCCTTTGGGGTATATGGTGATTCTAATTGGAAGGAAGCTTTCTCCATGAAATCACAGGATACTAAAAAAAACCTGATAAGTAGATTACGGAGGATAGAAGGGCAGGTCAAGGGTCTCCAGCGAATGCTGGAAGAAGATAAGTATTGTGTAGACATACTTGTACAAATAGCTGCTGTAAGAGCCGCAATAAACAAAGTGGGTACCATGATAGTTGAAAATCATATGAGAAATTGCTTGGAGAAGGCTGCAGAAGAAGGCAGGACAGAAGAAATGATAGAAGAGTTAACCACAGTTTTAAGTAAATTTATAAAATGAAAGGAGAGCTTTATTGTGGCTGATATTTTAACTATCACAGATAGTAATTTTGAAACAGAGGTTTTGGGAAGCGAAGACTTAACAATGGTAGATTTTTGGGCAGCTTGGTGCGGGCCTTGTAAAATGATTGCTCCCGTATTAGAAGAGATTGCCGATGAATATGCAGGCAAGTTAAAGTTAGGCAAATTAAATGTTGATGAGAATCAAACCACACCTACTCAATTTGGTATTATGAGCATTCCAACGCTCATCCTCTTTAAAGATGGTAAAGAACTTGAAAGGATTATAGGATTTAAAACAAAGCAAGAATTGAGTTCAATTATTAACAAGCATCTCTAAAGTGTATATGCAGAAAATGGCGGGCATTTGCTCGCCATTTTTACATATATTAAAATATTTTTGAGGTGAGAAAAATTGGATCTTTTTTCTTATAACAGACAGCAAAAAATGAAAGAAAACGCTCCTTTGGCAGAAAGAATACGGCCTACCACTTTAGAAGATTTTATAGGTCAAGAACATTTAGTTGGGAAGAATAAGCTGCTCCGAAGGGCAATTGAGGTAGATAGAATAGGCTCTGCAATTTTTTATGGCCCTCCGGGAAGTGGTAAAACTACTTTAGCAAAAATTATAGCTGCAAGAACTGAAGCAAATTTTGTACAGTTAAATGCTGTAACGGCGGGGGTCAAGGATTTAAGGGAAGTTATTAAGGAAGCGGAAGAAAGATTAGGGATGTATAACGAAAAGACAATACTTTTTATTGATGAGATTCACCGCTTCAACAAAGCACAGCAAGATGCACTGTTACCTGCTCTAGAACAAGGAACCATTACACTGATTGGAGCAACCACTGAAAATCCATATTTTGAGGTAAACAGTCCGCTTTTATCTAGATCCAGGATTTTTCAATTGGAGCCCCTGACAAATGAGCAGGTGAAGGAAATTTTAAAAAGGGCGCTCAAAGATGAAGAAAAGGGTTTGGGGTCATATAAATGTTCTGTTGCTGAAGAGGCATTGGACCACCTGGTGATTGCTGCTGGAGGCGACTCACGTACAGCATTAAATGCCCTCGAAGTTGCTGTTACTACTACGCTTCCTGATGATGATGGAGTAAGAAATATAACTCTTGAAGTTGCGCAAGATTCAATTCAAAAAAAGGCTATTCGTTACGATAAAACCGGTGATAATCATTATGATGTTATTTCAGCATTTATAAAAAGCATACGGGGGTCTGACCCCGATGCTGCTATTCATTGGCTGGCAAGGATGTTAGAGGCCGGTGAAGATCCACGGTTTATTGCCAGAAGAATGATTGTTCATGCAGCAGAAGACATAGGACTTGCTGATCCACAGGCACTGGTAATTGCAAATGCTGCCTTTCAGGCTGTTGAATATGTGGGTTTACCTGAAGCACGAATTCCATTAGCCCAGGCTACCATATACCTTGCCAGGGCACCAAAAAGTAACTCTGTAATAAAGGCTATTGATAGCGCACTACAAGATGTCAGAACTAAAGATACGGGAAGTGTACCTCCGCATCTTTGCGACAGTCATTATAAAGGGGCTAAAAACTTAAATAAGGGTACAGATTATCTTTACCCTCACGATTATCCTGGCTCCTATGTTAAGCAGCAGTATATGCCTGATCCTTTAATTGGTATTGTGTATTACCGGCCAAATGATAATGAAAAAAAGTATAAAAAATAAAATTTGAGGGATATTAAATTTTAAATCCCGATAAAAAAACTAGGATTTTTATTGACATGTATTCTAATTGTGATATTATAATAAATGTCGAGTAAAATGGTAGGCTTTCCGGGAGGGGTTATAAATTGAGGCTTTCTACTAAGGGAGAATATGGCTTACGTGCCATGTTTGAACTGGCAAAACATTATGGAAAAGGTCCTCTTCCTCTAAAAGTTGTAGCTGAACGTCAGGATTTATCTGAACCATATCTTGAACAGCTTTTTGGTATACTGCGAAGAGGAGGACTAGTTCAAAGTGTAAGGGGTGCGCAGGGAGGATATGTGCTTTCCAAAAGTCCCAGTTCCATAAAAATAGGTGACATTATTAGAGTGTTAGAAGGCCCCATTGTACCTGTAGATTGTGTTAGTGATGAAAATGATAGCGATGAGGCTTGTGTCAGATTTGATAATTGTATTGCACGAAATGTCTGGGAAAAAGTTAGAAAAAGTATTACAGATGTTTTAGATTCCATGACTTTGGAGAGTATGTTAAAAGAGTACCAAGACACACAAAATGATAATTAATAATTATATAATCATCCTAATAGGAGGGATTTAATAAATGCGTAAGGTTTATCTAGACCATGGAGCTACAACCCCTGTTAGAACTGAAGTAGCTGACTTAGTATATAAATATATGACTGATAACTTTGGAAATCCATCAAGTGTCCATAGCTTTGGAAGGGAAGCCAAAAAAGGTCTCGACCACGCCAGGGAACAGGTAGCAAATCTAATTGGAGCAGAGCCTAAGGAGATTTTTTTCACCAGTGGAGGTACTGAAGCTGACAACTGGGCAATCATCGGTACAGCACATGCTAAAAAAGACAAAGGAAAACATATTATAACTTCTTCCATTGAGCATCATGCTGCTTTAGATGCTTGTAAGTATCTTGAAAAAGAAGGTTTCCAGGTAACCTATCTTCCTGTAGATGCTGATGGTATGGTAAGAATTGAAGATGTCAAGAATGCAATTACCGATCAAACTATTTTGATTACGATAATGCATGTTAATAATGAAGTAGGTACAATTCAACCTATAAAGGAAATCGCAGCTCTGGCAAAAGAAAAAGGAATAACAATGCATACCGATGCAGTTCAAAGTGTAGGAAAAATCCCTGTTAATGTAGATGACTTGGGAGTAGACCTGCTTACGGTATCAAGTCATAAAATATATGGTCCAAAAGGGGTAGGTTGTCTCTATATAAGAAAAGGAACAAAAATCAGTAATATCCACTTTGGAGGTGCTCAGGAGAGAAATAAAAGACCTGGAACTGAAAACTTACCTGGAATTGTTGGTTTTGGTTTGGCAGCCGAATTAATTGGCAAGGAACTGAAAGAAGAGCAGGAAAGACTTACGAAATTGAGAGACAAGTTAATTGACGGGATTGTAGAGAGAATTGAACATGTTAAAATTAACGGACATAGAACACAAAGAGCACCACATAACGTAAATCTAAGTATTAGATTTATAGAAGGGGAAGCGCTTCTTTTAAGTCTTGATATGAGAGGAATAGCAGCTTCAAGTGGTTCAGCCTGTACCTCCGGTTCGTTAGACCCGTCTCATGTACTTCTCGCCATGGGAATACCACATGAAATTGCTCATGGTTCTTTAAGAATGACGTTGGGAAAAGCAAATACTGAAGAAGATATAGATTATGTTTTGGAAGAACTGCCAAAGGTAGTAGAAAGATTAAGGGCAATGTCTCCTTTATATAATAAAAAGCAATAAAAACGATAAATGAAAAAATTAAACCTAACAATAAAGGAGTGGAGAAACTCATGTATACTGATAAGGTTATGGAATATTTTACAAATCCAGTTAATGTTGGCGAAATAGAAGATGCTGATGGTGTAGGGCAAGTTGGTAATCCTGTTTGTGGCGATATTATGAAAATGTATATAAAAGTAAAAGACGGAAAAATAGCAGACATTAAATTTAAAACATTTGGTTGCGGTGCGGCAATTGCTACCAGCAGCATGGCAACTGAATTAGTAAAGGGTAAAACACTTGAAGAAGCTAAAAAGCTTGATAACAAACAAGTTGCAGAAGCATTAGGAGGGCTTCCGGGGCAAAAAATGCACTGTTCCAACCTTGCTGCAGATGCCCTTAAAAAAGCGATTGAAGATTATGAGAGTAAGCAAAAAGAAGTAAAATGAGATCTTAGAAATATTGCTTTTTGAAAAATTCGGAGTGATTTAGGTGAAAAAAAATAAAAAAGTATTGGTTGCAATGAGCGGTGGAGTGGATTCTTCTGTTACTGCTGCTCTTTTAAAGGAACAAGGGTACGATATAATAGGAGTTACAATGCAAATTTGGCCTAAAGATATGGAGCCACCTGAAAATGAAACTGGCTGCTGCTCTCTTTCGGCAGTTGATGATGCCCGCAGTGTAGCAAACAAAATTGGGATCCCCTTTTATGTGTTGAATTTTCGAGAATCCTTTAGTGAAAAAGTAATTGATTACTTTGTCGATGAATATCTACACGGAAGAACTCCTAATCCCTGTGTAGCATGCAATAAAAAATTTAGGTTTGAGGCATTACTCAAAAAAGCGCTTGAACTGGAGATTGATTATATTGCTACAGGGCACTATGCTAAAATTTTTTTGGATGGAAATAGAAATCGTTATCTCTTGGCTAAGGCAAAGTATCTTAAAAAGGATCAAAGTTATTTCTTGTACGGACTCACTCAGGAGCAATTGGCCAAGACGTTACTGCCTTTAGGAGAATATACCAAACCGGAAATAAGAAAAATAGCTGCAGAAATGGGGCTGGTAACTGCTGATAAACCTGAGAGTCAAGAAATTTGTTTTGTACCAAATGATGATTATAGGACCTTCCTACGGGAAAGGGTTTCCGATGAAATAAAACCGGGGCCTTTCTTAGATACAGCAGGCAATAGGGTTGGAACTCACCACGGAATTCCCTATTATACCATTGGACAAAGAAAAGGTCTTGGTTTAGCGTTAGGCTACCCCGTTTATGTTGTGGATATCGACTATGAAAGCAATGCTGTTATTGTAGGAAAAAAAGCAGAAATATTTTCTACTGGTTTAATAGCTAGCAGAAATAATTTTATTCCCTTTGATAATTTACAAAAACCAATGGAAGTGGAAGCAAAAATCCGCTATAGGGCAAATCCTGAAAAGGCTACTCTTTATCCCATGGAGGATAATAAAGTAAGGGTAGTTTTCCATAAACCTGTGAGGGCTGTTACTCCCGGACAAGCAGTAGTTTATTATGAAGATGACATTGTAGTTGGCGGGGGCACTATAGAAAGTAAATTTTGAAATAATGCACATAGAGTGCATTATTTTTTTATTTTCTGTCAATAATATAAGAAAAACTGTTTAGGGGTAAAAATGTTAATAAGAGCCGGAGAATTACTAAACAAAAGGATTGTGAGTTATGAGACAGGTAATGACTGTGGTGAGGTCAAAGATATAGCTATATCTCTTAAATCTAATAAGGTAATAGGTCTTTATTATCAAAACTCCGGTATTTTAAAAAAGGAAGTTAAATTTTTAGCTTTAAACAATATTTTAAATTTTGAACATCAAAATATTACTGTGAAAGAGAAACTTACAAGTTTTGAAACAGCTAATACAGAAACAGAAAAATTTACTTTGTACAGGAAAAAAAAGATTATTTCTAAAGCTGGAAAGGAATTGGGTATACTGGAGGATATTGCCTTCATAGTACCTAATGGTGAAATTAAATACCTTGATGTGTCAGATGGAATAATATGCGACATAATAAATGGTCGCAAACACATAGCTTTTGGTGATTTAATAGTAGTAGGTGAAGATTTTTTAGTTGTAAATTGAGGGGTGAGAATGATGAAAATTTGTCCTTTATGCGGGAGTAAAGCAGTAGGTCAAATAGCTGTAGATCGCTATTATTGTTGGGATTGCTTGGTGGAATATGACAAAAATAATAGGATTCACGAAGTTCTAGAAGACGGCAGTTTGAATACTTTTGAAGTACCTGAACCATATCTTTAGAGGAGGAATCCGTCATGAGAAGCTTTCTAAATGGTCTCTTAACAGGAGGAATAATAGGAGTCATAATAGCACTGCTCTTTTTTACTCCCGATGTTGCCTTTAATTCCGATGTAAAATTGGGAAAGGTACGTAAATTGCATAAAAAGACTAAACGGATGACCAAAGATGTTTTTTAAACATATTAAGTTTAATTAGGGTTATAAAATGAATTTCAAGATAACTCCTAGAAGACTACGAATTTTAATATTAATAATTGCCTCAGGCCTTATAATTTACTTTTTATACCTGGTAAAATCGATATTACCACCATTTATATTTGCTATAATTCTTGCCTATGTCCTTAACCCTGTTATTAAATTTATAGAACAGCATGGAGCCAAAAGGACATATGCAATAATTATTACTTATTTAAGTTTTATTCTAATTATCTTTTTAATTTCATTTTATGGTTTTCCTATTTTACTAAAAGAAATGAATGCTTTTGCAGAAACGATTCCAGATTATACAAACCAGCTGCAAGAAATGGTACGTAACTTCTATAGGGACTTTCAAAGGGTAGAAATACCAGAAAGTGTAAGGCAGGTAACAAATGAAAATATACAGCACCTGGAACAACTCTTACTGGACAGTCTCGATAAAATGGTCAATAAAATATGGGGGGTTTTTTCCAGTCTTTTTAGTATCATAATTGCTCCCATTCTGACATTTTACATACTAAAGGATTCAGATCATATCAGTGAAAGAATACTTAATATTTTACCTACAAGCTTTAGAGATGAGTTTATAGAGTTGTGGCAAAGTATAGATTGGGTCTTAACTAAATTTATCAGGGGACATTTACTTGTAGCAGGTTTGGTTGGACTTGCAAGTACAATAGGTTTTACCATCATAAATATGAAGTTTGCTATTTTACTAGGTATTATAGCAGGGTTAGCAGATTTGATTCCATATTTTGGGCCTATTCTTGGAGCTATACCGGCAGTTGCGCTGGCACTCTTAAATTCCAAATGGCAGGCGCTGTATGTTTTAATAGTAATGTTTATAATTCAACAACTTGAAAGTAATTTTCTATCACCTAAGATTTTAGGAGAAAGTGTGGGACTTCACCCTCTGGTGGTTATATTTGTACTCTTAGCAGGAGGACATCTCTTTGGGGTATTAGGAATGCTATTAGCTGTACCGGTGGCTGCTGTTGGAAGAATTACAATAAACTATGTTTTTCGAAAAATGATTTCTTAAATTGACAAGCTCTTTATCTATAGCTTATAATAATACCAAAATTGTACAATATATTTAAGGGAAGAGAACGGTAATATTATGGGCTTAACTCCTCGTCCCTGATATACTATCAGGATTTGAGGGGTTTTTAAGTTTAAAAGGTGAATAGGTAAGTAAGGGTATTTTGAGAAAGGGGAGTATATTTTAATGAAAGGAAGCGAGATACGAGAGCAATTTCTAAAATTTTTTGAAAGTAAAGGCCATCAAAGGGTTACAAGTTCTTCTTTAGTGCCCCATGATGATCCCACTTTACTTTTTACAAATGCAGGGATGGTACAATTTAAAGAAGTCTTTATAGGACTCGATAAAAGGCCATATAAAAGGGCAACTACAGCACAAAAGTGTGTTAGGGCCGGAGGAAAACATAACGATTTAGATACTGTAGGCAGAACCCCTCGGCATCATACCTTTTTTGAAATGCTAGGTAACTTTTCGTTTGGTGACTATTTTAAAAAAGAGGCAATTAGCTATGCGTGGGAATTTCTGACGGAAGTTCTGCAATTACCAAAAGAAAAACTCTGGGCAACAATATATTTGGATGATGATGAAGCATATGAGTTATGGAAGGAATTAACTAAAATCCCTGAAGAACGTATAATTCGACTTGGTGAAAAGGATAATTTCTGGGCAATGGGTGATACAGGGCCATGCGGTCCATGTAGTGAAATTATATATGATAGAGGAGAAAAATACTCCTGTGATCATCCGGAATGCGGTATAGGTGTATGTGACTGTGACCGCTGGCTGGAAATTTGGAATTTAGTGTTTATGCAGTTTGACAGGGATGAGGATGGTAATTTAAATCCTCTACCAAGACCAAGTATTGATACAGGGATGGGTCTGGAAAGGATAGCTTCAATATTACAAGGAGTAGAGAGCAACTTCCAAACTGATTTAATTAAGCCTTTAATGGACAAGGTTGTGGAACTAACAGGCAAGAAATATTACGAGGATGAAAGAGGTTTTGCATTTCGGGTAATAGCAGATCATACACGTTCATGTTCTTTTTTGATTGCTGACGGTGTACTTCCCGGAAACGAAGGTAGAGGTTATGTTTTAAGGAGAATTTTAAGAAGGGCTGTCCGTTTTGGAAAGACATTAGGATTGGAAAAACCGTTTTTGTACAAGCTGGTAGATACTTTAGCAGATTATATGGGTGACGTTTATCAAGAATTAAAAGAAAAACAGGAAGCAATCAAGAAAATTATTAAGATAGAAGAAGAAAAATTCCATGAAACACTTCATGAAGGACTGAAAGTTGTTAATGACATTATTGCAAAGGTAAAAGAGGAAGGAAGACAGGAAGTTAGCGGACAGGAAGCGTTTATGCTTTATGATACATATGGTTTCCCGCTTGATTTAACACAGGATATTGCGGAAGAAAACGATCTGCAAGTCGATGTGGATGGTTTTGAAAATGCAATGGAACAGCAAAGGAAAAGGGCTAGGGCTGCCCAGGAAAATTCTAAAGACTGGAACTTTACAGCTACTTTTGCAGGTTTACTGGGAGAAGTTGGCCCCAGTGAGTTTGTTGGATATGGCAACTATTCTGCTCGTGGTAAAGTGCTTGCACTAGTAGCAGGTGATGAATCTATTCAAAAAGCAAATCAGGGCCAGCAAGTTTTCATGGTAGTAGATAAGACCCCTTGCTATCCTGAAGGTGGGGGACAGATAGGAGACAATGGTATTGCTGTAGGAGAGAATGGTAAATTTAAAATAGAAGACGCAAAAAAACTACCTGATGGAAAAATTATTCATATAGGGGTAGTAGAAGAGGGATCTATTTCTGTTGGCAATGAAGTAGAAATAACCATTGATATCCAGCGCAGAATAAACACTGCTAGAAATCACTCGGCTACACACTTATTGCACCAGGCTTTACGGGATACTTTGGGAGACCATGTCAACCAGGCCGGTTCTTTGGTTGCTCCTGATAGGCTCAGATTTGACTTTACACATTTTGACGCATTATCTTCCGAAGAGATAAAAGAAATTGAATCCAAGGTTAATGATGCTATCTTTAAAGCATTACCTGTAGAGGCTTTTGAAACAACGCTTGAAGAGGCTAAAAAGATGGGGGCAGCAGCGCTATTCGGAGAAAAGTACGGTAAGATAGTAAGGGTAATAAAAATTGGTGATTACAGCCTTGAGTTGTGTGGTGGTACCCATGTTAATAATTCTAGTGAAATAGGTATATTTAAAATTCTGACTGAAGGTGGAATTGGTTCCGGTTTAAGAAGAGTTGAAGTGATTACAGGACCTAAAGCTTTAGAGTACACCAACTCATTAGAAGAGACAATGCATAAGATTTCTAATAAATTAAAGACATCACCCGCTGAGCTGGAGACTAGAATTGATACCCTTTTATCTGAAGTGAAAGAAAAAGAAAAAGAAATTGATAAATTGGAAGCACAGTTGGCAAGGTATCAAAGTAATGAATTGCTTAAAAATGTAAAAGATATTAATGGGGTTAAACTTTTGACTGCAGATGTAAATGTGGCAGATATGGAAGCGTTGCGTAATATGGGTGATATGCTAAAAAATAAGCTTGGTTCAGGTGTTATTGTTTTAGGTACCGCAAATAATGATAAAGCAAACTTTTTAGTTATGGCAACTGATGATGTGGTTAAAAAAGGAGTACATGCCGGTGATTTGGTTAAAGAAGTAGCCAAGGTTGCCCAAGGCGGCGGTGGCGGACGGCCCAACATGGCCCAGGCAGGAGGCAAAGATGCCTCAAAAATAAAAGAGGCGCTGAATAAGGCTGCAGAGACCCTTAAAGCTCAACTAGGGAATTAATCTATCGTCAAACCTTCTAAATTGTGTAATGATTTGCTGGTGCCAATAACGATAAGGAGGTCACCTGGAAATATCGTTTCTGATGCCGGGGGATTGGTGATAATATCTTTCCCCCGGCGAATTGCTATTATTGTGGCACCGGTTTTTTGTTTTATTTTAGACTCTGCAATTGTTTTGTTGGCTAGAGGGGAGTTTGTTTTTACCTGAACTTCTTCAATTTGAAATTCCACATCTTTATCATGCATTAACGTATCTATGAAATCTACGGATGCTGGTTTAAGAAGGGATATTGCCATTCTGCGGCCTCCAATAATAGATGGGGAGATGACTTTGTTTGCTCCGGCCCTGTATAGTTTGTCTTGAGATTCTGGTCGGTTAGAGCGTGCAACAATTTTTAAATTTTTATTAAGTCCCCTTGCAGTTAACGTAACCATGACATTATCAGCATCATCGGGAAGTGATGTGACCAGACCCTTTGCCTTTTCTATTCCTGCATGCTGAAGTGTTGTGTCCATTGTAGCATCTCCTAAAACGGTTAAGATATTTTTGGCTCGTAATGTTTCATACAAATCCTGACTTTTTTCAATAACTACAAAATTAACGCCAGCTGCCTTTAAGCGATCAATTATTTCTTTACCAACTCTGCCTGCTCCACAAACTATAACATGATTTTCCAGTTTTTTGATTTTGTTGTACATAGTTTTCCTCCCAAGCAGATATGCTAAATTCCCTTCTATAAAAAGGGTAATAATGACGCCAAGAAGATATGTCAAAAAGGCCAACCCCAGTGATACAATAACTATGGTAAGTGCTTGGCCTCCTATAGTTTTTGGTGTTAAGTCGCCATAGCCAATGGTAGTTATGCTGACCATAGTAAGATATAAGGATTCCCACCAGCCAAGTCCTTCCATATAATAATAACCCACTGTGGCGCTAAAAATTAAAACTACAAACCCTATTAATGCTGAAAACAGGGAATTTTTGTTCATACTACCATCTCGCTTTGCAGTGATATTACAATTATAGCCGATTTTTGTAATTATAAAAACAATAAAGTATGTATTTTCCAGTGTAATTTAGAGGAATATTATAGTTAACGGAGAATTAGATTATTATAGCAAAAGAAGTTACCCTAGGGGGGACATCTAAAATGAACATGGAACGTACTATGATGTTTAAGGTGGAAAAAGAAGAGAAACCTGATGCCAAACAAATCTTAGAGCAAGTATACAGCTCTTTAAAAGAAAAAGGATATAACCCCATCAATCAACTGGTTGGTTACCTTTTATCGGGTGATCCGGCCTACGTGACAAGCTATAACAATGCCAGAAATTTAATACGTAAGTTGGAAAGAGACGAGTTACTTGAAGAATTGTTGAGAAGTTACTTAGATGAGAATGAAAGCTAAAATTATTGTTTGGAGAGTATTATGAAAAGATTTATGGGATTAGATGTAGGTGAAAAAACTATAGGAGTAGCAGTAAGTGATCTTTTAGGGATAACCGCTCAAGGAGTAAAAACAATTAAGCGAAAAGAACTTGAGAGTGATTTAAGAGAATTAAAGTCTCTTGTTGATCAATATGAAGTTGACACAATAATAGTGGGTCTGCCTCGAAATATGAATGGTTCCTATGGAGGATCCGCACAGAGAGCAAAAGAATTTGGTGAAATTCTTGAAAAAGAGTTGAATTATAAAATAGTATATTGGGATGAGAGGCTAAGTACTGTAAGTGCGGAAAAGGCGCTTTTAGAAGCTGATGTATCTAGAAAAAAAAGACGTGGAGTTATTGACAAACTAGCAGCAGTGATAATATTACAAAATTATTTAGATTATAACCATAAAGTATAGGAAGGTGAAAATATGTCCAATGAAGATAACAGGGTAGTACTGCTTGATGAAACAGGTAAAGAAATGGAGTTTGAAGTTATAGATATGTTGGAAGTTGATGATGAAGAATATGCAATACTGCTTCCTATAGAAGAAAAGGGCAAGGAAAATGAGGAAGCGGTTATCCTTAAAGTAGGTGTTGATGAAAATGGCGAGGATATACTGTATGAAATAGAAAACGACGATGAGTGGGAAATGGTAGCACAGGCTTGGAAAGATAGCATAAAAGATAATGGTGGACTACAGTGAATTAATGACCATTAACTCTATACAACCCCTTTTGATTAAGGTTATCAAAAGGGGTTGTTCTTTCCTTAACCCCGTTTTCATAATATTGTAAGAGACTATATTATATGCGGGGGATAATGGTGAAAAATAAATTGAAATTTGTTTCTAAAATTTGTTTTCTTACATTAGCTATTACTACAGCAATTATATTTTTATCTGCTTTGAGTTTTTATGTAAATTATCAAGGAAGAGTTTTACCTGGAGTTACTTTAGAAGGAATAAATCTCTCAGGAAAAAATAAGTTGGAAGCTAAAAGTACAATTTTAGAATTTACAGATAAAAATCTGGCTAAAGAAGTTAACTTAATATATAAAACCAATAGATGGTCTTTAAGATATGAAGAATTGGGCTTAACTCCAGAGATCGATGAAGTCATTACGAAGGCATTTAATGTAGGAAGGGAACGAAAATTAAAAAACCGTCTTAAATCTTTTTGGAAAGCCATCACTTCTGGATATGATTTGAAAATTCATTATAAAATTGACCATATAAAACTGGAAAAAGCAATGAGTGAGATAAAAAATATTGTAGAAATTGCTCCAGTAAATGCTTCGTATCTTATAAAGTGGGACAATACTGTAGAAATAAAACCTGGCAAAATGGGCAAAAAGGTAAACGACAGGTTATTTAAAAAGCAGATAGTGGATGGGTTCAAGGTTGGGCATGACACGCTAAACATACCAGTCAGAGATGTAATGCCCGACATTACCACTTCAGATGTATATGGTATGAAAATTACAGGATTACTGGCTGAATACGAAACTTTTTTTAATGAAAACAAGAAGAATCGCTCACATAATGTTAAGCTGGCAGCAAAGAAACTTGACGGAGTAGAAATTCCGCCCGGAGAAAATTTTTCGTTTAATGAAACTATAGGCCCTAGAACTGAAAAACAAGGTTTTAAAGAGGCTACTGTTATAGTAGGCAATAAATTTACTCTTGGCCTTGGAGGGGGAGTATGTCAGGTTTCAAGCACATTATATAATTCAGTCCTGAAGGCCGGACTTTCCATTGTTGAAAGAGAGAATCACTCATTAATAATTGGTTATGTTCCCATGGGCTTAGATGCAACTGTTGTTTACGGGTATATAGATTTTAAATTCCTAAATGAGACAGGTGGTTATGTGGTTATTAGAAGTAAAGCTGAAAATGGCAGGCTCATTATAAAAATTTTTGGGTGTAGAGAGGAAAAACCTGAAATAAAGATAGTTCGAAATTATCGTACCATAGAGCCTCCACTAAAAATTATCCCGGAATCTTCCTTGCCAAAGGGCACTGAAAAAATTAAAGAAGAGGGGAAGGCAGGATATAAGGTTGAAGTAATTAGATATTTTTATCGTGATGGAAATATATTTAAAAAGGAAAAAATCTCAAGCGATTACTATCCTCCAGAGCCTAAAGTCGTAATAATTGGTACAAATTAACCTTGTCATAATTTGTAATAATTTGTATAATTGTTTAAGGCGTAAAAGTTTGGAGTGATAGTAATGAAAGCAGAAACTGCACCTGCTTCAAATAATAATCTTACCTTACCTAAAGTATTTGGAATAATAATTATATTTTTATTTTTATTTGTAGCTTCAACAGCTTATTGGGTAAAAGTACAATTAGAACCTGTTGATCCACATGCAGGAGATGTAACTGTAGTAATTTCTGCCAATAGTACCACAGCAGACATTGCAGAGCTTTTATATAAAGAGGGGATTATAAGAAACAGTTATTTTTTCAGAGTTTATGCAAGAATTTCAAGATTAGATAGAGATCTTAAGGCAGGTAATTATGTTTTAAGTCCTGCACACTCTTTGCCAGAAATAGTTGATAAGCTATCTAAAGGCAGTGTGACATTGCGTTCATTTACAATACCCGAAGGTTACACAGTCAAACAAATAGCTGAAAGGTTGGCAGAGGAAGGTTTTATTAATAAAGGACGTTTTTTAGATTTAGCTGAAAATGGAGAATTTGATTTCCCATATTCTGAAAGTTTATCTGAAGGAGAAAATCGTCTTGAAGGATTTCTTTTTCCGGATACTTATAAAATACCCGATTATTATACCGAAGAGCAAATTATCCAGTTGATGTTGGATCGTTTTACAGAAGTTTATAATAACAGTATCAAGAAAAAAGCTGAAGACATGGGAATGAGCGTAAAGGAGACAGTCACTTTAGCTTCAATTATAGAGCGTGAGGTACAGGATCCATCAGAAAGGGAGATAGTTTCCGGAGTTTTTCATAATAGGCTGAAAATAGAGATGCCACTTCAATCATGTGCTACAGTTCAGTATATTTTAGGTGAAACAAAAGAAGTATTATTAAATGAGGATATAGAAAAACCAAGTCCATATAATACCTACTTGCATCCCGGTTTACCACCCGGACCAATTGCCAGTCCGGGCAAAGCGTCACTTTTAGCTGCAGTTTCGCCGGCAGACGTCGAATACTTATACTTTGTATCAAAAGGTGATGGAACCCACCACTTTAGTACCACATTAAAAGAACACAATGCTGCCAAGAAAAAATATCTTAAATAGAATGAAAGGTGTGCAGTGGACTCTGTACGCCTTATATTTATTTTTATGGTTTTATTTGTACTTGTTAATAAAATTTGCTAAACTACATTAAGAGATTTAGTGTAAAATTTAGAAATACTAGTAGTAAAAATTTTAAGTCTCCTTCTTGAGGAGTGGTATCTTGAAAAATCTTGTAGAAGATAGGGTAACAGATTACTTACGTTCCTTAATACCACCTTATGATGAAAAATTGCAAAACCTGGCCAGGCAATGTCGAAAAGCACATGTTCCCATTGTTGAACCGGAAGTAGCGCAATTGCTTCTTTTTTTAGTAAGCAGCAGAAAACCTAAGAAAATTTTGGAAATAGGAACGGCGGTAGGATATTCTTCTATTCTAATGGGAAGGGTAATTAGACAATATAAAGGTAGTATTGCTACTATAGAAAGAAATAGGGCACGTTATCTCTCAGCACGGAAAAATATTGAAAATGCAGGTTTAGATGAGTATATTAATTTAATTTACGGTGATGCATCTGATATTCTAATTGAGTTAAAGGACAGTTATGATATGGTTTTTCTTGATGCAGCTAAAGGACAGTATCTTAATTTTTATCCTGAAATATATCGTCTTTTATTGCCCGGGGGAATCCTAGTAGCAGATAATGTTCTTTATAGGGGACTTGTTATACCTGGTTCAACCTTTCATAGACGAAAAAAGACTATGGTATGCAGGTTACGGAAATTTTTGCAAGAATTAAATACAAACCCTAGTTTAACAACTACGATTTTGCCAATTGGTGATGGAGTTGCTATAGCCTATAAAGAAGGAGATATGCAAAATGTTTAAACCTGAAATATTGGCTCCTGCAGGTGACCTGGAAAAGCTAAAATTTGCTTGTATTTACGGTGCAGATGCTGTATATCTCGGAGGAAGACAGTATGGTTTGAGAGCCGCAGCAGGTAACTTCAGTTTAGAAGAAATAAAGGAAGGTGTTTCGTTTGCGCATTCTCGGGGTAAGAAAGTGTATGTAACTGTAAATATATTTGCTCATAATAAAGATTTAATAAGTTTGCCAGATTATCTAGGAGAGTTAACTGAGCTTGATGTAGATGGGGTAATAGTATCAGATCCTGGCATAATTCGAATTGTACGGCAGGTTGCTCCCCTACTTCCTCTCCACTTAAGCACCCAGGCTAATATGACAAACTGGTCGAGCGCTCTGTTTTGGAAAGAACTTGGCTTCCAAAGATTAGTCTTGGCACGTGAATTGTCATTACAAGAAATAAGTGAAATATCCAGTAAAGTGGATATTGAACTGGAAGCATTTGTCCATGGTGCTATGTGCATGTCATATTCAGGCAGATGTATTATAAGTAATTTTTTAACTGGGCGAGGTGCTAATCAGGGAGAATGTGCCCATCCCTGCCGTTATAAATATTATTTAGTAGAAGAAAAAAGACCGGGTGAATGTATGCCTGTAGAAGAAGATGAAAGGGGAAGTTATATCTTTAATTCCCGAGATTTGTGCATGTTACCCCACTTGAAGGATCTGGTAGAAGCAGGTATCCACAGTTTTAAAATTGAGGGGAGAATGAAGAGTATCCACTATGTGGCAACTGTTGTAAAAGCCTATAGGGAGGTACTTGATAGCTGCATTGAAGGGGAAGAAAATAGTGAGCAAGTATCAAAGTGGTTAAATGAGTTAAAAAAGGTTAGTCATAGGGGTTATACCACTGGGTTTTATTATAAGCCTCCAACTGCAGAGGATCATAATTATGAAACCTCTTCCTATATTAGAGAATATGAATTTATAGGTATAGTAAAAGGTTATTCTAAAGAACAAAATGCTTATGAAATTGAGCAGAGAAATCGGTTTGCAAAGGGGGAAACAATTGAGCTTTTTACTCCTTCCGGAGAAATATTTACCTATACGATAAATCACATGAAAAATGAGGAAGGAGAGAGTATTGATGCTGCCCCACACCCTCAACAAATAGTCTATCTTCCACTAAAGCAAAAAGTGGAGCCTTTTACCATACTCAGGAGGAAGAAATAATGGAAATCAGAGATATAACTTTAAAAATCAAAGTAACCCCTCAGGATATAGATTTTATCAATAAAATTATAGAGGCATATGAAGGAATTGCCCTGGTAAGTACTGTAGACGCCAAGGAAGGTATACTTAAGATTCATACTTCACCTGGTAATTATGAAGATTTACAGTATATTTTAGATACGCTTCCTCGTAAATATGAAATTATCTAAGGAGAAAATAAATTGATAACCTTGTTTTACGGAATATTATAATTGCCTTTAATCAAAACTAACTAAAAAAAGGTTAAAGGTGTTTTTTATGTCTATAAAGCTCAGAAAGCACAGATTAAAAATAGTTTTTTTATTATTTTCATTATTTTCTACTGCTCTTTTGATAAGGTTAAGTTATTTGCAAATTTATAAAAGTTCTATACTAGCACAGCAGGCTGCTGAAGCAAGAAATTACTATATACCGGCAGAGAAATATTTGAGGGGAGATATTGTAGATCGTAATGGCAAAAGTCTATTAGATAGTAAAGAAGAACCAGCATTAATTGTTGTACCTAGTATGATAAAGAGCTCTGAAAATATAAGAAAACTGGCAAATATTTTAAAAGAAGACCCCCGAAAAATTGAAGAAAAAATTTTTAGATCGAAAGGTATGTCATATGGTAATGCACCTCGAGTTATAAAATATTCTTTAGGTTCACAAGAAAAAAGTACAATTGAGAAAGAAGATATTGAGGGAGTATTTATAGTTCCTATTAAAATGAGATACGGACCCGGGTCTCTTGCGAGACACCTTGTGGGACATTTGATGGTTGGAAAAGGTGTTAAAGGGATTGAAAGAATATATGATGTAGAGCTAACTAACAATTCACCTGATTTTTTTTGGAAAGTAGTATTTGATGCAAGAGGAAATGTAATTCCTGGCTTAAGTTTTAAAAAGGTTTTAGTAAAAGAACAAAAAGAAAAACAGATTTTACTTACGATAGATAAAGAAATTCAAAGAATTGTCGAAAAGATTATGGATGAAAATGTGAATAGAGGGGCCGTTGTTGTTATGAATCCTTACAATGGGGATATACTGGCGGCAGCAAGCAGACCAAATTTTTTTCAAAAAGAGATTGGAAAAGATGATGAGAATATAAATTATCTCAACAAGGCATTTGAACATTATTACCCGGGCTCAATTTATAAACTAGTAGTAGCTGCTGCAGCATTGGAGGAGAATATTGTAAAACCCGGTGAAAATTTTTATTGTAGCGGTCAACATGTTTTTCCTTCAGGATTGACAATAAACTGTTGGAATGAAGAGGGACATGGTAATTTAACTTTCAATGAGGCACTGGCACTTTCATGCAATTCTACATTTATTGAGATAGCCTTACGTCTGGGAAGATATAATTTGTTTAAATACAGTAAAAAGTTTGGATTGACTTCCGATGATATTTTAGGCTATCCATTACCTGAATTCACTCCTGTGAATATTGATTATGGGCCTGGCAAAGTAGCAAATGCCTCCATGGGACAAGAAGGGATTAGGGTTACACCGGTTCAGATTGCAGCTTTAATTTCATGCATTGCAAACGGTGGTACAAGAGTTACCCCTCGAGTGGTACAGGGAATAGTCGATGAAAATGGTAATTATACTAAAAGTATTGCCTCTAATGTTTCAGGTCCGGTTATGAGTAAAGAGAACGCAGAAAAATTACAAAAAATGCTTACAGAAGCGACATTATGGGGAACAGGAAAGAATGCCTGGATACCGGAAATTGGTGCTGCAGGAAAGACAGGTTCTGCTGAAACTGGTGCTACTGACGAGGAAGGGAATAGTGTATTAAATGCCTGGTTTGCAGGTTATGCTCCTTTAGATAACCCTAGATATACTGTAGTTGTTTTGGTAGAGGGTGGAAAGTCGGGAGGAACAAGTGCGGCACCGGTATTTAAGGAAATAATGTCTAATATATTAAAAAAGGAGAGGGAGTAACCCTCTCCTAGAGCTCCATATCATTTAACCATTAGCTTATTGCAGATGTTCCTCCATACATTTTTTCAATATATTTTCTTAAGTCTTTATCTATATCTGCAGGTAGTTCTGGAGCTTCATAGTTTTCAATAATTGTCTTAAATTTCTTATTGGCAATTTCCATAGCTTGAAGGGAACCGTTATTTTTCCATTCATCAAATGTTACACGATTACTCAAGTTAGGACGGTAAAATTCTTTTCTAAAGTTTATCAGAGTATGCTCTTGATCTAAGAAATGTCCTCCTGGGCCTACCTGGCTTATAATATCCAATGCCAGGCTGTCAGGATTTATATCCAATCCTTTTCTAATTCTTTTTACCATACCGCAGATTTCATCATCAATAATAAACTTTTCATACGACATAACGTTGTATGATTCAAGAATACCGGCAGAGTGGAGTACAAAATTGATACCACTAGCATTGGCCATTAGTAAGTTCATCATGGATTCGTATCCGGCCTGTGCATCAGGAACTTTAGTATCTGTGATGGCACCGCCGCCCCGACAAGGTAAGCCATAATATTTTGCTATTTGGGCTGATACATTTGCAATGATCGCCATTTCAGGAGCTCCGATAGTTAAGGAACCGTTGCTCATCTCTGTAACTGAAGAAGCTGAACCGTATACCACGGGAGTACCTTCTCTAATCAGCTGTGTTAATACAATACCGGATAATACTTCGGCATTCTGAACTACCAAAGTACCTGCCAAAGTCGCAGGAGAGGTTGCACCGGCCATTGCCAGAGAGGTAACTACTACCGCTTGGCCTGTTCTAGCGTATTCCATTAATGCTCCTAACATTCTATCGTCAAAAATTAGAGGTGTAATGGAATTTATTAAGGTGATAAGGGCTGGTTTTTCTACCAAATCCCACTCACTTCCAAACAAAATTGAAGCCATTTCAACTATATCTTTTGCATTTTTTTCACCGTAGGAGCTTCCCATGAAGCATTTATCAGAATTCTTAATGCAAGCATAAACCATTTCAACGTGTCTTCTATCATACGGAACATCGTTTGGTTCAACCAAAATTCCACCTGTCAAATCTTGATAAGGACTGGCACCTGCTAATTTAGTAAGATTTTCGTAATCTTCCATTGTACCTTTACGTTTACCCTTATCTAAGTCTGTAATGAAAGGAGCTCCATATCCGGGAGAGAACACCATGTTGTCTCCGCCTATAGTAAGGTTTTTTTCCGGATTACGTGCATGAAGAGTAAACTGACTGGGCGCCTTTTTCACCTGTTCTTCTACCAGTTTGCGAGGAAAGAAGACCGTTTCTCCTTCTACTTTACAACCTGCCTTTGCTAGTACTTCTAAAGCAGGTTGGTAACGAAATGCCACACCCGTTTTTTCCAACATCTCTAAAGTAGCTTCATGGATTTTTTCAATTTGTTCCTTTGAGAGTATTTGAAACCTTTGCACACAAATCTCCTCCTTCTTTTAAATAAGATTAATAAGATTAGCAAAATAGAATCATTCAATCCAATTTACAACCTTGATGGAATACTTTATTAGTCTTCTATAGAAACTATGAGCTTATAGTCTTATATACCTCTTGTTTTTCATTAGTAGATTGTTTTTTTAGATAGGAATCTGATTGTAATCCTTTAATCATTGAATAAATCATTACAAGCATTACAAGCATAAAGGGAAAAGCAGAAGCAATAGAAGCTGTTTGTAATGCTTGCAGTCCACCTGTAACCAAAAGAACTGCGGCAATACCTCCTAAAATTGTTCCCCAGAGAGCGCTTAAGGATTTTTTAGGTTCCTGACTGCCGTTAGAAGTAAGCATTGCAACGACAAAAGTACCTGAATCTGCTGACGTAATAAAAAATCCTGCAATAAGTATCAAGGCGATTGGTGCAGTTATTTGTGCCAAAGGTAGTTTTTGCAATGTTATAAATAAAGCAGAAGCTATATCGCTGGATACGGCATTAGCTATACCAGCTCCATCAAAAATTTCTAGCTTTAATGCTGTTCCACCAAAAATGGAAAGCCAGATAAAACTGAAAAGGGATGGTATGAAGATAGAACCGAGAATAAACTCTCGAATTGTTCTTCCACGAGAAATACGAGCAATGAATTGCCCTACAAAGGGTCCCCAAGCTATCCACCATGCCCAGTAGAATATAGTCCAACTGCCCAGCCAACCACTTTGTTTAATAGGCTCAGTCCAAAGACTCATATGAACTATATTTTGTAAATAAGAACCTATCGTATCTGTAAAGATATTTAAGATAAAACGTGTCGGTCCGGTGACAAATAAAAACAGCATTAAAGCTACGGCAAAATACACTGTCCAGTTTGCTATAAATTTGATTCCTTTTTCAATACCGGTAATTGAAGCTATAGTAAAGACTACAGTAATAACAATAACAATGAATAAATTCATTATCGGTGTATTTGGGGTACCAAATAGATAATTTAGACCGCTATTTATCTGCATTGTGCCTAAGCCTAGAGATGTTGCCAGGCCAAAAAGAGTTGCAAATACTGCTAAAATATCTACAGTTTTTCCTATTGGGCCGTAAATTCTGTCACCCAGGATAGGGTAGAAGATGGAACTAACTAAAAACGGCAGACCTTTGCGAAACTGAAAATATCCCAACGCGAGTCCTACAAGTGCAAAAACAGCCCAGGGATGCAGTCCCCAGTGAAAGAACACGTAGCGCATAGCTAATGTTGCTGATTCGGGGCTTGATGCAACACCGTATGGCGGACTGGTATAATGATACATTGGTTCAGCTATGCTCCAAAAAACAAGTCCTATACCCATACCTGTAGTAAAAAGCATTGCAAACCACGAGAAAGTACTATGTTCCGGTTTTTCATCATCTTTGCCAAGCTTGATCTTGCCAAAGGGACTAACAGCTAAGACTATACAGAAAATTAGAAATACGGCAACAGAAAGCAAATAAAGCCAGCCGAAATTATTAATGAAAATAGATAGTACTACACTTGCAGTGGTGCTTAGATTATCTGGTAAAATTGCACCCCATAGTAAAAAAAGTCCAGATAAAATCAAAGATAAAACTAAAACAGTATTTTTCCTGTTCATGAGGTTCCCTCCAATTTTAGAATGGTGGCATAATTAGTTAATATTTTTCTATTACGTTCACTATTATGACCCCTGAAACTTATGTTGATTTATACACCTCCATTTTAATTATTGGCCGGCCATTATAAATATTATTTTACATAATTACTTATAATTTAATACATTCGAAATTTACTTTCTTAAGTCCTCGCCTTTATTTTGCTTTTTAGGTAAAAATTTTGTCAAAAAACTACAAGGAAAGCAGAAAGGGCTACTACAATCTTGCTTTAAATACGGATTATCGCAAGAAAATGCTAACATTCAAATTTTTCTTTTTCTTAACAAACAAGTGATTTGATTAAATCTATAGTTTCATATGCGTCTTTCGCATAACCATCAGCACCTATTTTGTAGGCATAATCAAGTGTAACTGGGCTGCCGCCTATTATCACTTTTACATTTTTTCTGAGGTTATTACTCTCTAACGCTTGAATGGTTTCTTCCAGCATAGGCATTGTCATTGTTAAAAGTGCTGACATACCTAGTACATCTGGCATATATTCTTTTACAGCTTCAACGAAAGCATTTGGTGAAACATCAATGCCTAAATCTATTACTTCCATGCCTGCTCCACGTAATGTCAGTATTACAAGTCGCTTGCCTATGTCATGTAAATCCCCTGCCACTGTACCAATAACTATCCTTGGTTTCAGTTTCTGTGAAGAACTTTTCATTATTGGCTCAAGCACATAAAGTCCAGCTTGCATGGCTCTTGCAGCCATCATAACATCTGGAATATAGAGACGGTTTTGTCTGAATTTTTCTCCGATATTTTCCATTCCAGTGAGCATCGCTGAATGGATTATTTCCTTGGGGGTTAAGCCCATCTGTAATGCAACTTCTACTAGTGACTTAACTTTTGAAGCATTTCCATCTATTAAAGCGTTTGTTATTTTTTGTTTTATACTCATGGTAACAACCTGCCTTTATGATTTTTTCTTAGACCATAAGCCTCTCACGAAATTGACTGGGTGTTACACCTTCTATGTTTCGGAATAGTTTGCTGAAATAACTAGGATTATTGTAACCTACTTTGTAAGCTACTTCTTTTACATTTGTTTGAGAGTTTCTCAATAGTTTTTTTGCTTCTTCTATGCGTATCTTTGTTAAATACTCTAACACGGTGTGTCCTGTTTCTTCTTTAAATATATGACTTAAATAATAGGGGCTTAAGAATACTGCATCAGCAATATTTTCTAATTTTAAATTATGATGGTAATTTTGTTGAATGTATTCTGTTGCTTGTTTTACAATTTGTGAGTTTTTGCTTTCTGGATTTTCAGCTAAAGACATATATTGTTCCACTATAATAGGCATACATGATAAAATTGGCTTTGGTGACTGTAAATTTGATAATTCCTTGGTGTAGTAACAATTTAATTCCAAAATTTTTTCTGGTTTCGCCCCTTTTTCTATAACAGCCCTGGAAATAATAACCAACAATTCTAATACACGCATTCTTAAAATTTCTACATTATCTAAATACTCTTTCTGAAGCTGTGTTAGTATATCTTCAAGAACAGCTAATACTTGCTGTTTATTTCCTAATCTAATTTTCGACAGTAGTTCGTTTTCTTTTTTAATTGAATATGATGTACTTTTAGTATTAGAATTATGCCAGTTTAAAGAAACTTCAAAAATTCTTCTTAACTTTAAATCTTCTTCTAAAAGAATATTTTGCCTTTCTACTTTTTTTCTCTGGTCCATGGAAATAATACTAGTTTTTATAATATGATTGGCTATCATGAATAACAGGTCGGCAGCTGCTTGAACTTTTTTCCCGGAAATTACCGGGAGTTCTTGTGCAGCTGAAATTAATTCAGCCATATCAATATTGAATTGTTTATTCATCATGGTGAGCTCTATCCAGAAAAAGTCTTCCGGTTCCCACATTAAAACCTGTCCGCAAATAATTGTACCCAGGTGTTGTCCTTCAAAAAGTATAGGTGTAGCCCATTCGACTAGACCTGCAGGGCAACGAAATATATATGGTTCTCCAATAGTTGCTGCTAATTTTCCTGCACGGGCATAGGATTCACTGCATCTTTGCCTTGCTTTAGGATTATTGCGAATTATCTTACAAAAACGGCATGACTCTAAGGGGTTTTCATTCATTATTATTGGATTGCCTTCTAAGTCTACAATAATGGCTGTTAGATCAGTTGAAGAGTTGAAAGTTTCTAGAATTTTTAGCAATACGCCTTTTTTTGTAAACTCTAATAAAGATAAATTTTGCAATTTTCACACTTCCCTTTCGAATCAGTACCTTTTTACACTTAATGTTTCTTGATTGCTTAATATTTCAACATTTAATCAATAAATCCTTTTAAAAATATAAACGTGTTTATATCAAAAAAATACCAAATGAGGTACATGCACAGTTTTCCTCCCATCACCATATAATTTATGGTAGTTATTTTGGGAGGTGAAAAATATGCATTTAGGCCTTTGGGCCTTATTTGCTATATCTGTTTTAAAAGGTATTTCTTTATTAGTATCCTATATAAGTAACAATGCATTTCCCAAACCCCTTTCTGAAGAAGAAGAAGACATTTGTCTCACAAGGATGAAAAAAGGTGATGAGGAAGCCAGGCATATTTTAATTGAACATAATTTAAGACTGGTTGCGCATATTATCAAAAAGTTTGAGTCTACAGGTGAGGAAATGGATGATTTAATTTCTATCGGTACTATAGGATTGATAAAGGCAATTAATACATTTGATAGAGATAAAGGAACAAAACTTGCAACTTATGCAGCCCGCTGCATAGAAAATGACATATTAATTACAAGTTTTAAGCATGGGAGGGTGACTTTGCAGATTGGGGGTTTGAGGGGATGGCTAGAGGTTTAACTGACATTTTAAAAACTGAAGGGGTAATGTCTAAAGGCTTTGGAATGATACCTAAAATAGTTATGCAAGACCCAAGAATTTCAAGGGATGCAAAGGCTATTTATGCATATATGCGCAGTTTTGCGGGAGCTGGAACTACTGCTTTCCCAGGTGTAAAAAAAATGTGCTATGACTTGGGTTTTAAACGAGTTGAGACCATGAAAAAGCATCGAAAACAATTAGAGAAATATGGATACATAAAAGTAGAGCAGGAAAGAGATAAAAAGGGCAGATTTGCACGGAACGTATATACAATTTGCGATAATCCGATACCAGAAGAAGAACCTAAAAAAAATGATATAAACCAATCTTGCCCGAGTACGGTTTTTTCGGACCCGGATGAAATGCCTGATAAATCAGCATTCTATCCGGGTCCGGTTTTTTCGGACTCGGAGAAAACCCGACTCGGAAAAAAACCGATTCGGAAAAAACCGGACCCTAATAATAACAGTATTTATAATAATAACAGTATATATAAAAACAACAACAACAAAGAAACAGATATGAAAATAGAAAAATTTAACAATAAAGTAGACAAGCAGTCAGAAGATGTTGTTGTTTCTACTCCAACTCCCGAAGAAAAACAGATATTGTCTAAAAAAGCAAAACAAATTGGTTGTGATCCTGGCTGTGTGATTGATTTAGCTAAAAAGTATGGCATGAAATATGTTTTAGAAAAACTAGAATTAACTCATTTAAGGGCAGACAAAAATATTACCGGGTTTTTTGTTGAAGCATGTAGAAATGATTGGCAAAATACTAAAGTGAACAAGCAATCTTTGATTTCTAAAAAAGGGGTAAAAAAAGATAAATATAAAGACCTTTATTTAAACTGGGGAGGATAAAAAATTCAAAGGGGGTAAAACAATTATGATTTTTGTGTCAACTAAAAAATGTAAATGTGGATTTAATATTTATTTGGAATATGAATTAAAAGAGGATGGGGATAAGCAATTTATTCAGTTTTCTGATGCTGAAGGAAATACGCTTTCTGCTTGTCCGAAGTGTGGACGTGTAGTATATAAGCAGTTCAAAACAACTAGCTAAACAATTGAAAAGGGTGTAATAAAATGAAAAAAGCAATTGAATCAATAAATACCTTTTATGCAAGCAGAGCTATGGGAGCAATACAGCAACTAAAATCTATAAGCGATAACCCCAATTTAGCAATATACAGTGGCATTAAAAACCCTGGTACCCCAATTTTATTTGCAGCTGTCAGCATAAAAAGCGAGTGCACTATAGCTGAATTTTATGATATTTTTACTGAGGATGCATTTAAGATACTTAGAGATTATGCGAGCTGTTTTGGTGCGCCTTTTGTAGTACTCTACAACAGGGATACTGACTCATGGTTTAAGGTTTCCTTTAATTTTATAAGAAATTTGAGAGTCAAAAACAGAAAAAGCGAAAAAAAATTATTTTCGCTGAATTTCAAACAGCTGCGCATAACACAAGAAGGACCTGACTATTTGGAAAAAGTGAAATTTCCTTTTAAAGCAGTCAAGAAAAAAGAATACATCCTCCCGGGAATCGAAAATCCGTTTTCATGAAAGCTCCCGCAAACATACTCACTGCTGCAACTGTAACAGGTTTTATGTTTGGTCCTTCGCCCGTAACAATAACCGTCGCCGTGACGGCTTCTTTAATGCCTGATATAGACACACCACAATCAACAGCAGGCAGGATACCGATCGTTCCTTCACTGATAAATACTATCTTTGGACATAGAACAGCTACCCACAGCTTGACAGCATTAATCATCACATCTCTGGCGGTAAAAACCGTATCCCCTGAACTGGCACTCGCCTGGGCAATAGGGTACGGAATACATATACTGCTGGACATGTTGACACCGCAGGGAGTAATGTTTTTCTGGCCCTATTCTGCATGGGTGGGAACCGGAATATTAAAAAACGGCGGTATTTTTGAAGTATTATACACACTTGCACTGGCAGCACTTAATACTACATCAGTCTGGGGAAAAACATTATGGACGGAGACTGCGAAAAAACTGATAGAACATGTCGGAAGCCTGATACCGTCTTAAAGATATGCCAACTAACCCCAACAGCTTAGAAGTCATAGACCGCCAGGGTTAAAACCCTGCGGCTTCTAGCCGCGCTATGACCAGCCTGAGTCTGGGAAATGACCAGGCTATGTTATCCCAGTTATGACACCCTGGAGTGCTTCTCCAGCTCCAGGCCCTGTCGTCCGGCATTAAACAGCAAGCTGGCGGTGGATGCGAGCAGTGTGTCGGACGTAAAAGCTGGGATAACATTGGCGAGGAGAGACATCGGGCAGAGTCTGGCCTGATGCGCTACCAGGCCCGTAAGGGCACTCCGAAAGGAGGAGATTGCGATAGTATTTGTCTTAGACAAACACAAGAAGCCGTTAATGCCATGTTCTGAAAAGAGAGCGAGATTATTGCTCAAAAAAGGACGTGCGGTAATTCACCGTATGGAACCCTTCACAATCCGACTTAAAGACAGAACATTAGAGCAAAGTCATGTTCAAAAGCTAAGGCTGAAACTTGACCCTGGTGCGAAAACTACAGGAATGGCAATTATTGATGAAACCAATTCCTGTTGTGGCAAAGTTATATTCCTGGCGGAAATCAAGCACAAGCAGGGAATCAAAACATCAATGGACGCAAGGAGAAATCAGCGCCGCTCAAGGCGGAGCAGGAAAACCCGCTATCACAAACCACGTTTTCTGAACCGCAACCCGGAAAAATGCGCTTCCTGCGGCAGAAACTCCAAACACGGCAGCCGATACTGTCGTCTCTGTTTGGAAGGCAGAAACCTCACTAACAACGGCTACCGCAGGGCGCGGCTTCCAGTGTCTTTGGAAGCAAGAGTAAACCAGACACTGAACGTAATCAAGAAACTTATGAAGCTAATTCCTTTATCGGCCATATCTACAGAACATGTTAAGTTTGATACTCAGCTTCTTCAGGACCCCGAAATTAAAGGCGTTGAATATCAGCAGGGCGAGCTTTTCGGGTACGAAGTCAGAGAGTATCTGCTGGAAAAATGGGGCAGGAAATGTGCCTACTGCGGCAGGACAGATGTCCCACTGGAGATTGAACACATCATCCCCAGATCCAGAGGCGGCACTAACAGATTATCCAACCTGACCCTTGCCTGCCATGAATGCAACCAAAAGAAAGGCAACCTAACGGCAGAGGAATTTGGCTATCCAGAAATACAGAAGCAGGCTAAAAAACCACTAAAAGACGCGGTCATGATGAACGCAACCCGGTGGGCTCTTTACAAGCGGCTCAAAGAAACAAACCTTCCTGTGGAATGCGGTACAGGAGCCAGGACAAAGAAACAACGCATTGAGCAGGGTCTACCCAAGACTCACTACTACGATGCCTGCTGTGCGGCAAATGTACCAGATAGACTTGTTTTCCATACACAATATGTATCTGTCTGGACTTCTGTGGGCCGTGGGACAAGAAGGATGTGCAACCCGGACAAGTATGGTTTTCCGCGTGGACATAGACAGAGGCGTAAACTCCATTTTGGGTTTCAGACAGGAGACATGGTAAAAGCTGAAGTACCAAAAGGAAAATACGCAGGTATTTGGATAGGTCGGGTGGCGGTAAGAGCCTCTGGCTCGTTCGATCTGAAAGACAATAGCGGTAGGCGCATTTGCCAGGGTATTAACTATAGGTATTGCCAGCAAATACAAAGATCAGACGGTTGGCAGTACAACAAATTCTTACGAAAGGAGGGAACACAGTAGGCTGCGCTTTCCTCTACTGCCGTTAAAACGGCGTAGCTTCCAGCGCAGAGCTTTTGTGACGGCTCCTGCGACTGCGATATTCAGCGCATATGATGCATACAAAAGCGCTGAAAAAATCAACAATGGAGAAATAAGCGTCAACAAAGAAACTTCCAAACAGGAGGGATAAAAATTGAAAAGAAACGTTACCCTATTAACCCTTGCAGTTTATTTAATATTTTGCCTTTTTTGTACGACGGCAATGGCTGCTGATGATGATGGCAGCTTAATAAATAAAATCAAAGAAGCAAGTAAAAACGAAAACAATATAGTGGAAAAAGCCGATCAAAAAGGGTATAAGGCAGTTATGATGATAAGAAGTATTGCATTTATTGCAGCGGTCCTGTTTCTTGCATGGGCCGGTTTAATACTGCTCTGCGGAGGCGGAGACTCCCGCAAAATGGCGGACGTAAAAGGAAAACTAATAGGTTTCTTTTTAGCTCTGATATTCATCTTTCTTGCAGAGGAAATAGTAGCAACCATCATCGAATTTTTAGGAGTAGAACTGCCGTGAGTTTTGGCAGTTATCATTCACTGCCGCCCGATCCGCCAAAAGAAAAATATGCTTTCGGGCTAGGTCTGGTTGAACTGGGCTGGATGCTTGCAGGAGTTATATTAAGCTACAAACTTTTCAAAATTGTTCCGCCGCTGCCCGTAAAAAACTTTTTATTCACCAAGATTCATGCGCTGTTACCGCTTTTTATAACAGCGTTTTTTGCTTTTGGTAAGCTGCCGCAAACAGGTTTAAGCATATCAGAAGAAATCGTAAACATGATTGAATTCAAACTCAGAAACAGAACTCTTCTTTACAGGAGGGGAAAATATTGAAATGGTTCATTGTTGCCGCATCACTTGCGGCCATTATTTATCTCTATATTGGAAAAAGGAAACCTGTTAAGATGGATTGCACGCAGGATTTGTTTGACTACAAGAAGATACACAACGACGGATTAATAGAACTTCCCGGACAGCGTTTCAGGAAAGTAATACAGGTATACCCCATCAACAAAGAGACCCGTTCGCAGAGAGAACAGGTAGCCATCTGGGAAAACTTCAGGGCGTTGATAAACTCACTTGTATTCCCGGCAACATTTATAGTGCAGAGCACTCACCTGGATTATAACGACTATACAGAAAACGTGCGGGAGGAACTGGAAAAAATTGATAACCGGGCAGTCAGAGAATACGGAGAAGAATACATTAACTACATACAGGGCATGTCAGAGAACCGGGCTGCCAGGGCGCACAAATATTATATAATCCTTAAAATAGACGTGGCCTCGGATTCAGTGGACTCCGGTGTAGAAGTAGAAGACAACACTATAGCAATAGCTATAAATGCCTTTTTGAAAGCCGTAAACAGGCCGAAAAAACTGTCAGATGAAGAAGCCGCCAGGCTTGCCCGCTCAGAACTGGACAACATGGCAAATGTAGTACAATCATATCTAAATCAAATAGGCGTGAAATCAATAAAACTCAACAAAAAAGGCATAGTGGATATGGGCTACACGACATATAACCGCGACCTGGCGAATGTAATAAGGACCAAAGAAGTTGATGATATAGAGGCATTCTCGCTCTTTACAAAAAGCCTCACACCGGAACTGCACAACAAAATAATTGATGAAGGGGGTGCGGTAATTGATTTTGCCGAAGCTGTTAAATAGGAAAAAGCGAACGGAAAAGGAACAGAAAATGCCCGGTAAAAACCAGCCTGATATAGAAAAAGGGGCACCGGATTTAAGAGACCATATGGCTCCTTCCCTTGTTAAAGAACTTGCGCCTTCTGACCTTACGTTGGAAGGCAGGGCGGGAGACTACATGGTTGAAGTGGGGGCGGGAACCGAATTTGCCCGCTATTTCCGATCCTTTACCGCGGCAATGAAAACATCTACAACCTACGCCGGTATGTATGACCAGCTGTACGAGGGCGAATTTGGCAGCGGCAACCTTGATATAGCACTGCACATAAGGCCGTCTGACGAAAACAGGACACTTCACAACATATCAAGGCTGATAAAAGGCCTGGAGTCGGATTATGTTATGACAAACGACTCAACTAAAAAAGCAAGGATAAGAGACGCCATCATGGACCTGCAGGAACAGGAAAGACGCATCAGGAGAAATATAG
The DNA here is from genome assembly GCA_020063565.1 of Clostridiales bacterium. GTDB lineage: Bacteria > Bacillota > DSM-16504 > Desulfitibacterales > JAICDB01 > JAICDB01. The sequence continues at coordinate 64,835 of JAICDB010000010.1, forward strand.
AGCGTATGTTTTTTGTATCAACACAGGCGGTAGTCAGCGCAAATAAAGTTGACGAACTCAAAAAGTTTACCAACGCAATGCTAAAAAGAGCAACCGGCCAGGGCGTAGTGTTCAGGCCGAATGACAGGAGACAGCTCCCGGCGTTAACCTGCATGACACCTTTTGACAGAGAACAGGTATTTGAAGAATCCTTCAAAAACATGGAGTCGTCCTGCATAGCCGACCTGTTCCCTTTCGGGCAGGGCGGCATAAGCCATACCAGCGGTATCGTCCTGGGTCGAGACAGCCGCAAAAAAATTGTCTACCTTGACCCCTGGCACCCGGATCTGCCGAACCCGCACATGGTCGTCTACGGTCGATCCGGCATGGGTAAATCATACGGCATAAAAACAATAACAATGCGCAGCGCCTTTTTTAATATCAGGACCGGAATTATAGATCCTGATAAAAAAAGAGAGTATGAAACACTTGTAAAAGAACTTGGAGGCAGTTATATAAGACTTGCTTCTGACAGCGAGCACCGCATTAACATGTTCGATGTAAACGTGGCAGAGGATGAAAACGGGCGAGTGACAGTTGAACTTGAACAATCAATAAACGCCGTTCAGGCGATAATATTCAGGATGATTAGTGTTATAGATTCGAAACTATTGGAAGACGGTACAACCAAAATTCTTTTAAGAGAAAAGATAAGAAAACTGTATTCTGACAGGGGGATAACAAGCGATCCGGAAAGCCTTTATGAATCCGGAACCGGAAAAAGCGGCGGCAAATTCGAGCTTGGTAAAAGGCGAAAGAAAAGAATGCCGACACTGAGTGACTATCACTCGCTTCTGGAAGAAGACAGCAGGCTCAAGAAGGCGGCCGCGGTGCTGAAACTCTTTACCAGAAAGAGCGGCGACCCTGTAATGAGCATATTCGACTGTGAGTCAAACGTAGATATCAGAAAAGATATGGTATTTGCCTTTTCTGTCGGAAACCTTGAGGAAAACATACTAAAACCTATAGGCATGTTTGTAGCAACCAAGTGGATGATGGAAAACTTTGCTTACCAGAACCGATACCAGAAAAAGAGGATAATCGTTGACGAAGCACAGGTGCCCATGAAATCGCCGGAGATGGCAGATTGGCTCGAAGAAGCCTTCCGACAGATGCGGCGTTATAACTGTTCAATGTGCGCCGCAAGCCAGGGCTTTGAAGTCTTTATGCGGTATCCCCAGGGTCTAGGTATACTCAAGAACGCTACAATAAAGCTTATCTTCAGGCAGGAGGCTATCGACATAGATGCCGTTGCTGATAAATTCAAGCTGAGTGAAGGCGAGGCTTCTTTTGTGCTGAGCAGCCCTAAAGGGATAGGGCTTTTGATGGTTGACAACGAGTCTGCGATTGTAAAGATAGAGGCAACAGAGAAAGAGGATAGACTGTTCACCACGGACCCGAACCAGCTAAAAGAGCTGACCCGGGAGAAAAGGGAGGCTTGACAGTGAGGAACAAAAGAGATGTAAAGAAATACATGCTGGTGGTGCTTCTGGCATTGTTGGTAGTGCTGAGCGCTGTCCCGCAGGCACAGGCAGTATGGAGTCCTCATGAAGGAGGGAAGAAAGAAACGAACCTCAACTATTCGGGATACTACGTAGTAGATGATAAGTACCAGGGGAAGACACCTTTTGAAAGGATGATAGCGGGCCTTTTCACCGCCCTGTCTCAGTCAATATACGAGATACTGGGTATTAAAGACCCGCTTGTCCTGATATTCGATTACGAGCCCGCGTTTAAAATTGCGGGCGAACACCATCCGAGGAGCGAATTGTATTTAGGAGTATTTACAGAAGGTGAAAGGGACATCATAATGGCCTTTTATGACACCTTTGAGGCATACATTCCGATATGGATGGTGCTGGTTATAGTCCTCATAGGGCTTTTGATGGTATTTGCAGGTTTCGGCGGCAACCCAGTCCTGACCGCCAAGCAGTACCTGTCGGGACTGGTCGTTGCAATACTGCTTTTGATGTTCGGCCCTGACCTTATGAAGGCAGTGTTTGACGTCTCATACACGATAGTAGACATTATCAAAGATCTCATTGAAAGGAAGGCTGCTGCTGCAGGTATAGAAGAAATACCGAAAAGCCTCCTGGGCCTAATGGCCTCCGGCTTTATGAAAGGCGGCGGCAGGGCTGAAGGCCTGCTTGAAGTAATAGGCAAGGTGACCGGTTTGGGTTATGCGGTTATTATTTTTCTTATCTTTATCAATGCAGGAATACTTAACTTCCAGTACATCATAAGAAAGATAACCCTGGGTGTCTTGATATTCATGTTTCCGGTAGTTGCCGGTATGGCCGTCTTTCCGAACACGCGGGGTGCTTTAAAGATATGGCTTTCCGAGTTTTTCTCGAACGTGTTTTTAGTCTCTGCCCATGCAGTTGTCTACGGTTTTTTGGTTATGCTTTCCATGGCAGGCAGTGACGGTTTTAGATTGATAGAAATTCTCGTTTTCACGGTAGGGTTGAACGGTATCGTCAACCTCGTGCGTGCCATGTTCGGCGCTCCGCAGGCGGGTAGAGGCATACTGGGGGGCCTTGGCACCATAGTCGGCCTTTCAAGTCTCTACAGTGTCGGGAAGACTGCGCTGGGGCTTGTCGGAAAAGATTCGCCGGGTATTGTTTCCGGCCTGAAGGAACTGGCAGGAGCCGGGAAAAACGATATAACACCGACTTCTGTAGCAGCTGCCGGGGCTCGTGACACAGAAAAAATAGCAGGTATGGGTGCCGACCTCACGCCGTCCCAAGCGGGTCTCCTTCGTGCACAGCTTTCAGGCAACATGGACCCTGTGCAGGAAGCAGAACTTGCAGGCCCACAAAAAAAGCTGTCATTGGATGTTGAGGAAGAAAAATCGCTTACGTTTAAGAGGAAGCTTGCTCGTCTTGGTGGTGCGGTTGCTGTCGGCTCAGTTGGAGCTCTTGCAAGCGGTCTCTTATCGGGTCGTGCAACCTTCGGGATGGGGGTTATGCATAAGGGTATCCATGCTGTGGACTGGGTTGCAGACACTGCAAAAAACATCAGAAAACCCGGCCCTTCTGTGGGTTTGTATGACTCAGGTCAGCTGTTTGATGCAAAGTCTGCTGTGCAAATAGGTCGAAACATTGCAGGCAGGCCCGGTACTGCTGCAGGCTGGGTAGCAGGCAAGGTATACAGCGGTTATCACAGGGTAAAAGGGGGCAGCGAGGCCGTACAGACGGTACGGGATAGGGCAGAAAAAATACGGGAAGAAATTGATGCCAGATATATCCGTACGCGCGAAGAATACAAAAAGGCGGAAAGGAAAATGCAGCTTGCACAGCATGACCTGCAGCAAGTTGACTTAAGGTTCCCTGCAGAAAGCAGAATAAATAATCCGGAATATAAGCTGGTCAAAAGAGACGCCGAGATAAGGCTTGAAGAGGCAAAACGTGAGTTTAACGTAAAAAGGCTTGAATTAAAAGAAGCGGAAATGATGAAGAAAAATGAGCATGACTATGTAGGCCTGCAGTTGAAGATGGAAAACCTTCGCCGTAAGATGCGCATGGGCGGCAGTATAGGAAACGAGCGGGGTAGTATTTGATGGAAAGGTTTCATCACGACTCCGACTGGATTAGTAAGGCCATGCTGAAACACGCCGTGCGTGCAGGTGGAAAAATGCTTTTTAGAGGGCTTAAAAGCGTTGTAGCTTCTTACATGCCGGCGGTAATTGTACCGCTGGTTACGGCGCTGCTGGTGATTGTACTGTTCATCACAGCATACGCCGTCGTCTTTATCCTGCCGAGACAAATTGTTGCCGAAAAGGTTGAAACGGCAAAGGCTAGGGTGGTATCTCTTTTCAGCTTCGCGACGGACGACCCGGAAGAAGAATGGGTGAAGGAGCTGGACAGAGAGCTGCAGAAAAAATACGAAGAGCTGACTGCCAGCTGGGACGACGGGCTTACGGAGTTCCAGAAAGAACAGGCGGAGCAGTACAAACTGTCTTGGGCGGTGCTGGCAGCGGTTGACAGAGTTATGGGCGACCCTTCGATAAACCTGGATGCGCGCGGAAAAATTATAATGCCTCAGCCGGAAAAACATTATGAAGTATTGAAACCCCGCTTTGAGTGGAAGGAGTCAACCATAACTAGGGTTATCGAATGGAAAGAAAAAGACTGTGACCCTGTCTATGATGAAAAAGGCAATAAGATAGGCGAAGACTGTGATATAGAGCACAGAAAAAAAGTCGAAAAGGAAAAAGTAAAACTGTTAACACTGGCAGATACATACGAAGCTAAATACAGATATGAATACGAAACAGTAACCACGGTAGAAGGAAAAGCCACTTTGCACAGTAAGAAAATAACAACTACGAAAGAAGTTGTAAAAGAGATAACAGAATCAGGCCCGTATTACTCACCGCTCATGGGAATACTGTCGGATAACGGTATGGGTAACAGGGAGAGCCTGGAATTCGTGCTCGAACTGGCGAGTGTCTATGACGAGAATTACGAATACAGTTTAGAGGACCGTTGGGTGGGTGTTAATTCGATAGCTGTAGATTTTTCAAAAAGCTATTATTCAGGCGGGCTTGGCAAAATACGCTGGCCGCTGCCTGAAGAGTACACGGCGCTTTCATCGCCCTTTGGCTGGAGGTCTGATCCTTTCACCCGTGAAAGAAGGTTCCACACCGGGCTGGATATTCCTGCGCCACGCAAAACGCCCGTGTACACATTTGCAGACGGATTGGTGAGGTTTGCGGGCAGAGCAGGCGCATACGGCAAATGCGTGATTGTGGAGCACGGTGACGGCTACTACACATTGTATGGTCACCTGTCAAAAATCGAAGTGAAGGAAGATGAGGAAATTAAAAAAGGAGATGTGCTGGGTTTGGTTGGGTCTACAGGCAGATCAACAGGTCCGCACCTGCATTTTGAGGTAAGAAAAATTGATAAAGAAAGGATTAAATATAAAAATCCTGCTGTCTTTTTTAAACACTAGAGCTTAAGTCCTCTATCTCCAAAGAAAACGCGTAATTTCAAAGCCAAAGGAGTGAAGTTCTATGCCAAAGAAACTTAAGAAAGAAGATAAAATATTGTATAACGGCGAGTATTTTAAAATAAGCGGACTGACAAGGGACCACATTTTTCTTCTGCCTTTGGAAAGGCCGGACAACAAGCTTATCATAGAAGATAGAAAAGCAGTTGAAAAAGAAGTTTTCAAGAAAGATGGTGTCGGTCTGTGATAAAAAAATATATTACGGTGCTTGCCTGTCTGACGGTTTTAATAGTTATCTTTTTGACGACAGCAGCACCCTTACGGGCGGAAGAAAAACAAAGCGGCAAAGAAAGCCTTCTGGCAACTATCAAAGATTCATCCGGAGAGATAAATACAGAAAAAGCGTTTGATAAGGTTGACTCACTAATACTTAAAATAAAGAAAGCGGTGAGTGAGATATACCTGAAAGCGCAAGCCTACACATGGCCTTTTTCAATAGGCGCTTTACCCGTCGGTATATTCGCTGTGATTGCAGGGATAGTGCTCGGCTGGGAAATATTAAAAAGGCTGGGGTCCATACTGCTTGTGCTTGCCGCCCTCAAATGGATAGTCTTCGACTTACTGCCTTTGCTGGCTCCGGGAATATTCATTGTTCCCAAATAGACAAAGTTTTTTTGCTTAAAACAAGAAGAAAGGAGGCAAACTTCTTTGTATGTTCACTGCATAAACAGGGATCCTGAAGTAATTGAGGCGGTAAAATCTCTTAACGGGATAAAAAAAGTGACAAAAGATACAGCTTTTGAGACCGCAGTACACTGGTCGGCAAAGGACATGGAAGAAAAACCGGATATAATCTTCTGCGACGAGTTTGCAGTCAATACCCGACTGGATGTTCAAAGCGGCGAAATCAACAGGGATAAAATTGTTCTGAACTCTTTGAAAGAAATAAAATTCAATCTCCCGGAGACACGAATAATAATTCTGCTTGAAAAACGGCGGGAACACGACGAAAAGTTTTTACAGCACCTCATTTCTCTTGCGGTGTATGACTTTCATTTCGTAGACAGTTTTGATGTCGAAGACCTGGAAAGGATGCTCCTTTTTGAAAAGCCGCGAACTCTGAAAGATGTTGCTGAATATGTTGCAGAAACGGACTACAAAAAAGGCTCTCAAACTGAGGTTCAACAGGCAGAAAAGGAATCCCTTTTTAAAAAAACAGAGGTAGATAAGAGAAAAAAAGCACCCGCAATAACCGAAAGGTTTAAAATGCTGGCAGAAAAAGCAGGCAGATTATTTAAAAACCGCCTGCCGAAAAGAGAAGATAAAGGTACATCTGTAACAAGAAAACTTCCGGAAGAGATTGTTGAAAATACAGAAAATGTACTTGTTGAGACCGTTGATTTTTCAGCCCAAAAAGCAATTTTATCCGGTAAAACCGACGCAAAAAAAACAGAGCCGGACATGCTCTACTATTACGGGCCTACAGAAGAAGAAAACTTAAAAACAATCCCCGAAGTAGTAGCATTTTCTACATGGGAAAACTTCCTCGTGGCAGTTAAAACAGCAGTACCCGATGCGGTGATAATAAACGCAGCAGAAGACAGGATAGAAGAAAAAATAAAGTATCTGCGTCGAGATAAAAGGCTGTTGGACGTACCCCTGGCGGTTATCGGAAACGAAAAAGTCACAGGAGACATTTATCTTGAAAAACTTGACAAAAATGCAGTTGAAAAAATCAAAGCATTCAGAAGGAGTCTTTGCCGGGTCTGGGAAAAAGCTTCGGATGAGGCGGCCAGGGATCCTTTGACGGGATTATACAACCGCCGGTTCCTTGAAAAATATCTTGAGAGTATAACGGGGAAATATTCTGTGCTGTTGTGCGATCTGGACCATTTCAAAAAGGTCAATGACACATACGGTCACAGCGCGGGAGATGAAGTATTGATAAAATTTGCAGAATACCTCCGGGAAAGCACCCGCAAAACAGACGTTTTGTTTCGCTACGGAGGTGAAGAATTTTTAATAATATTTCCGCATACGTCAAAACCAGACGCAGAAAGCACAGCCGAATATCTCAGAAAAGGCTGGCAGAAGAAGGAAATATATAACAGTACGTTTTCAGGTGGAATTGCAGAACACCCGACTGATGGCACTCCAAAAGAAGTAATAGAAGCGGCTGACAAAGCATTGTATAACTCCAAAAAAGCAGGTAGAAACATGATTTCCGTATCGGGCAAAACAAAAAAAACAGACACCCGCCTGTTTAAACTAAAGCCTGTAAATGAATATCAAACATGTGTCTATATAGTAGCCGGAGCTGCTCCCGGGGTTGGCGCAACCGGCTTTTCTCTTGCCCTTGCAAAATACCTGTCCAAAAAGGGCTGTGAAGTTGAAATTATAGATGCAGGAGGCGGGGCCTCAAAGTGGCTTAATTCCCGGTCCGGCATACCGGTAAGGAAAGCACCCCCATACTCAATTTGTCCCGGGTGTTTCACAATAATTGATGCCGGAGAAAAAATACCGGAAGAAATCAGGCCCCTGGTAAACGATATTTTTGTTGTTACCGACCTTTCCCGAAAAGCGATCGAACTAAAAAGGTTTAATAATTCGGGAGCATACCTGGTTGGAAACAGAGGGGCACCGCTTGATGCCCTAAAAGAACTTGCGTCACTCTGGGGGCTCTCGCCATTTGGAGTATTGCCCGAAGAAAAGGGCATTAAAATGGCAGAAATAAAAGGAGAGATATTTTTGCCAAAAAGTTGGATAAGGCACTTGAAAAAAATCATGTAAGAAAAGGAGAGAAAAAATGATAGGCAGATTTTCAAGAAATACTTCATCACAAAGTAAAAAAAGGTACAACATCTTAATAATCTTGCTTGCAGTGGTCTGCGGACTTTTAGCAGCGGGCCTGGTATACATGGCAGGTCAAAAGGCAACTCCAAGCGTACCGGTTTTAGCGGCAAAAACAGAAATCGCAGCCGGAGACCCACTTGAAAAAAGCATGTTTAAAGAAGTGCTCATGCCTCCCGCCGGGCTCCCGGAAGGCACCTTAAAGCCCAATACGCCCCTTGAAAATGCCGTAGCCAAACACGCACTTTCAGCGGGCGATATATTAAGAAAAACGCACATTATAAGGTATGACAGTACAGATATACCCCTTTTAAGTGCTCGCTTGAAAGCACTGCAAAAAAACGAATTAAGGGCTGTCGAGGTTCCCGCCGTTGAATCGGTAGAAGGTATGCTGGGAGGCATGAAAGCGGGAGACAGGGTGGATATTATTTCGGTAACACCGATAGAAGAAGGCTCAAAAAAAGAAATAATCTCACAAAAAATAATCGGTTCCGCTCCCGTAATAGGAGTAAGGCCGCCGGGAGACGGACCGGGAGTGCTAATAGTTGCCCTTACGGAAACACAGGTAAACAAATTTTTTCTAGCCGGGGAAATGGGTAAAGTCTATGTATCCCTCTGCCCGTTTGGATACGAAGAAAAAAGTACAGAAAACAAAATCAAAGCGCTATCTTCAACCGATATAACCGCCGGAGGTGAATGAAATGAGAAATGAAGGCGAAGCTGTAAGCTTGGTTTTGGCAAGTCTTGATGCTGACTTCATGATGGACTTAACTCAAGGATTACAGGAACACCCGCAGATAAAAGTAATCGGTTTTGCGCAAAACGGCAGTGCCGCTATTGACCGTGCGTCAAAGATGGCCGCTGATGCGGTGCTGACCGAATACGCGCTTACGGACATAACGGCAAATGAAATGGCCAAACGACTGGCGGAAGAATCGCCGGGAACCCTTGTTTTTGCCATCTCTGAAAACATTACTGCTCAACTTGTGCAGAGCGCAAAGGCGGTGGGTGTTAAAGAGATATTCCCTAAAAACGGTTTTTCCGCAAAAGAGACTGCAAACCGTATAGCGCAGATGGTGGATGAACAGCGCAGGGAGTGGTCGGAAGTTGCCAGAACACACGGAGCAGTCGAAAAAGGCACCGGGCCGAGAGGTCAGAAGATAAAAACAGAATATGTAACACGGGCAATAACCCAGTCGGTCATTATGACCTACAACATAAAAGGAGGGGTAGGCAAAACAACGATAGCCGTAAATCTTGCAACTGCTATAAAGATGTCTCCCTATCTGTCTGGCCAGAGAGTGGTACTTGTTGACTTTGATTGCGGCGGTTCCAATGTTCGGCTGCACTGCGGCTTAAACGATAACGAGTGCTATAACAGAAATCTTTCAATTTGGCAGTATGTAGAGGAAGGCAGAACAACCGCTGCGGATATGGACGACCTTTTATTGGACGGGCCCCTTGGCATAAAGGTATTGCCTGCTCCCATGAGCAAAAAAGAAGCAGAAAAAATAAACAACAACATGGAACTGTGCGAAAAAGTATTGAGGGTACTGAAAAAATATTTTGGCATTATTGTAATAGATTGTGCGCCCAATTTGAGTCCTATGACTGACGTTGCCATGGATCACGCAACGCATATCCTTTTAATTGCTAATCCCGAAGGACAGGCAGTGAAAAAACTCTCGGAATTGACACTGCTTCTTAGAAAAGATGAAGACAACCCTGACAAACCGGATATGTCCCATCTATTACGTAAAATGCGCATAGTTCTAAATCATAAGCAGCCTGAAACCAAATGGGATTTAAAACCGAGTGAAATTGCCGAGAACGTAGGTGTGCCCGTTTTTGCAGAGATACCTTATTCGGAATCCGTATTAAGAGCGCTCCATGATAACCGCTGTAAGCAGGCGGTAGAAATAGATGGCGGCAGCCCGTTTGCTGTTGCAATAAAGCAGATGGCTAACGATCTCACGGGAGCTTATCCCGAAGCGGTTGGCGGCGAAAGAAGTAAAAGAGGTGGCCTGTTTGGTAAGTTTTTTAAAAAGAGGTGATGGAAAGTGATCAGGCGTATAATAGACCTTGAAGATGCGGGCGCAACAAATGAAATATCTCCCGAAGCGTGGGGGAATCTCAGGAAAAAAGCACAGAAAAAGGTAATGGACAGCGTGCCGGTTGAACATTTGGGCAAATACAGAGATCCCGAAGCAAAAGAGCTGGTAAAAAAACAAATAATGCTGGTTGTGGAAAATGAACATCCGGGCCTTGCCTACCATGCAAAACAAAATGTAATTGAAAGGCTGACAAATGAAATATCCGGCTACGGGCCTTTAGAAGATTATTTAAATGATCCCGAAATAACGGAGATAATAGTCCAGAGATATGACACGGTAATCGTTGAAAAAGACGGAAGGCTTGATATAACGGGCCTGAAATTTGACAGCGAAGAACACTTGAGATTGGTGATAGACAGAATAGTTGCTCCGCTCGGGAGAAGGCTTGATTATTCAAGCCCTATGGTTGACGCAAGGCTCCCGGACGGCTCCCGGGTAAATGCTGTTATACCTCCCATCTCCCCAAAGGGAGCCCAGCTTTCAATAAGAAAATTTAAAACCGGAATTAATATGGACCAGTTAATAAAATATGGTTCTCTTACAGAAAACTTAAAAAAAGCACTGCAAGCTTGCGTACAGGCTAGATTAAGTATTGTTGTTTCCGGTGGAACAGGCTCAGGTAAATCGACATTTTTGAATGCCTTATCTGCATATGTGCCTAAAAATCTATCAATCATCACTATAGAAAACCCCATAGAACTGAATTTCGACCATCCCATGGTAAGGCAGTGGGAAGCCCGCCCTGCAAACATTGAAGGAAAAGGCGAGGTAGACGTGTTGTCGCTGGTAATTAACGCCTTGAGGGCAAGGCCCGACATCATAATAGTGGGTGAGGTTAGAGGCCCGGAAGCGTTTGCTTTGCTGCAAGCTCTAAATACAGGGCACGACGGGAGTATGAGCACACTTCACGCCAATAACCCGGTTGATGCCATGAAAAGGCTCTGTTCTATGGTTGTTTCGGCGGGACAGCTGGCTCCCGACCTTGTTCCGAGTTATGTCTCTACCGGTATTGATATAGTTGTCCAGCTTTCAAGAATGCCTGACGGTACAAGAAAATTGGTGGAGATAGCCGAAGTAATGGGTGAAAAGAATGGGGAAATAATAATCAATCCCCTTGTAAGATTTAAGACAGATAATTTCGATGGCGAAAAAGTAACTGGTCATTGGGAACGCACGGAAAATGAATTTACCAGAGAAAACATACTAAAGGACAGGGGGGTGGAGTTTGCAGGATGGAATCCATAAAAGGTCCTCTAACAGAAGAAGAAATCAGAGATATGCTTCTTGAGCTGGAAAAAAGAAAGGACTTGTTAGAAGTAGAAAAAGAAGAAGGTGATAAGGATTGAACAGTGAAATAATTGCAGCAGCAGCGCTTAGCTGGGTGGCTGTTACTTCTTTCGTTTATGCCTTAGGCCAAATTTCAAAAAGAGACATTAACGCTTCACGGTTTGCAGCTTATACCTACGATCCGTCTCAGGATAAAGACCTTAAAAAAGCCAGAAAAGACGAAAAAAGAAAAAAAGAAATAGCTGTTAACCCGTCAAAAACCCTTTTATTATCACTTGCAGGGATGATTGTCTTTTTTTTTCTGGCCTATATAGTTGTCGGCAGTTTCACAGCGTCAATAACAGTTTCCCTGGCGGGTCTGTTGACTCCTAAACTCTGGTTGGGATGGCATAAAAGGGGACAGGAAAAATTATTAACCTTACAGCTTGAACAGGCGATGGAAATGATGAGTGCAGTCTTGAACTCCGGCGGTGGCATTCCTGCTGCACTTGAAAAAGCGGCAAATGACATTCCTCAGCCGCTAAAAAGTGAACTTGCACAGACACTTGCTGAAATAAAGCTGGGCATTTCTGCATCAGAGGCATTTAAAAACTTTTCTGAAAGGGTGAGACTTCAAGAAACATCAATAATCTCAATGGCAGTTGAACTAAAGCAGTCGGGCATGCCGGTAAACCTGGCTACTGTTTTTCAGCAAGTACAGGACAGTATCAGGGCAAGAAAGGTGTTTGAACAGGAGGTCAGCTCAATAACATCAGAAAACCGAATGGCCGGCTGGATTGTTGCGGCAGTACCTTTTATTACCATAGCGATTGTACGAAATATGGCACCGGAGTTCATAAAGCCGCTTTTTACCGAGCCAATCGGAATTACAATTTTTATCACCTGCGTTTTAGTTATATGTGCAGGTGTATTCTGGATTATGAAGATGGCAGATGCAAAAAACTTCTCTTGATAAATAAGGGTGGTGTATAAGTTGGATACTATTTTATTGGCTTCATGGCTGAGCTTTATCTCTGTCGTCTTGTTTTTTATCGCTTTTGACATATCCCGTGAACCGGATAAGTCTTTTATTAGAACCGTAACCGGGGTAGAAGACAAACGAGATATAATAAAAATCCTTGCAGGACAAATAGGCCCGATGGTGTCTCCGATATTTCCTGCAGCAAACATGAAAGGATTGGAAGAAAAGCTCATAGCCGCCGGGGAACCGTACGGGCTTAACGCTGAAAGTTTCACGGGGTTAAAGGTGCTCCTTCTGATCTGCGGAACTGTTCTTGCAGTTTTTCTATCCGTTTTCGGCATTCCTGCTGTTTTTATCCCTGTATTTGCAGTATTTTTCTTTTTGGCGCCCGACTATTTTTTATCTAACGCACTTGAAAAAAGAAAAAAGCAAATTAACAGGGATATGCCTAATATGGTTGGACTTTTAGCAACAGCAGTCAAAGCGGGAGTAGAACTGGGTCCTGCCCTTGAAGCGGTGGGAAATAAAATGGGAGGGCCGCTTGGCTATGAACTCAAGCGAGCATGGAAGGAGATGGCCACCGGCAGGCCGAGGGCTTCTGCTTTGAAAGATATGGGCAAGAGGACAGGTGTAGATGTGGTTGACAGGTTTGCAGAAACAATTATAACGGCTTCAGAAAGAGGTGGTATGAACTTAGGCCAAACACTAACTAATTTCATGCATGATATACGGGGAACGCAGAGCAGAAAAGCACAGGAAATGGCTAGAAAGATACCGACAAAAATGCTTTTGCCGCTTGTTGCCTGTATTCTAGTGCCAATGATGGTTATCCTTTTAACACCGGTTGTGTTCAGTCTAATGGAAGCATTTTAGAAAAAGAAAAAGAAGAAGGTAAAACTGATATTCAAGAACTAAAAAAATTCTTTTTTAAGGAGGAAATGAAAATGTTTGAATTAATTAAAAAGTTTCACAAAGACGAAAGTGGAGACATAGTGCAAACGGGGATTATTATTGCGCTTTTGGCAGTTATTGCAGTTGGGGCGATTACGTTTTTAGGGCCGAAGATAAAGGATCTTTTTGATAAAACGGGTGATGAAATAGACAACGCCACTAACTATTCTTATTAAAAATGCAAGGGATAACTAATATTGTCAATTACCCACCACTTAGGCTAACGCCTTGAAGTGGGGGCTTGCGGTAATATAACGTTTTAATCGTTATGTCTGTAAGCCCGGTTGATTAGCCTCA
>JAICDB010000025.1 GCA_020063565.1 Clostridiales bacterium
ATCATGTATAAACTGAGCGGGGGTAAAATCAATCCATTAATAGGTGCTGCAGGAGTATCGGCAGTACCGATGGCTGCTCGTGTGGTACAGAAGGTAGGTGCACAGGAAAACTCGCGCAACTTCCTTTTAATGCATGCCATGGGGCCGAATGTTGCAGGAGTCATAGGTTCTGCTGTTGCGGCGGGAGTGCTTTTGACTTTGTTTGGGTAAATAGTAAATAGTAAGTATAATTAGGCTCAATGTTCTGTTTGGACGTTGAGCCTATTTTTTAGCAGTTGTTTTCATTTTATGTATTTAATTTATAAAGAAGGAAAATTGTTTTTTGGCTAGAATAGTAAAGTAATAAATACTATATTATGTGTATACACAGGGCTAAAATATAGGCGAGCAAATTATTAACTGGAGGAATACGTATGCAGGAAGAAAAAACTTTGAATTTAATTTTGGATAAACTGGGAAAAATAGAAAGATTGGAAGAAAAAATGGACCGGGTATTCAGTAAACTGCAAGAAGCGGAAGTAGAAAGACGGGAAATGAAGCAGGAAATGAAGAGTATGAAGCAGGAAATGAGAGAAAGATTTATAAAACTTGAAACCGGGCAGGAAATGATTAAGGAGTATATTGCAAATTCTGAAGAAGAATTTAAAAAAATAGACGATGCATATAAATTTATTGAGGGATTAAAAAAAGTTGTAACTGGTTAATCTTAAGTTGAATTGGCAAAAATTTTGGCAGAATAAAGGTGATAAAAATGTCTTCGGTAGAAAAGCTTTTTGTTTCGGGGTATGCCAGGCTTCCGAAAGGAATTACTGCTGCTGAATTATATAGAGTTGTAGCAATCGGTTTGATAGTAAATAAGAAAACCGGTGAAATCTTAGACGCTGATTGCTCACTTGTTACCAGAAGTGGTGAAACATTTGTTAATGAACTTTTAAGAGGTTGTAATCTGAATGATATTGACAATGTTACTGAAAAATTGCAAAGCAATTATTTAGGTTACGCAAAGAAAGCCCTAATTGCTGCCTTAAAAGTTGCCAGCAAGAAATATAAAAATTATGTAGAAAATAATTATCAGGATACTGAAGATTATGCTTGAGTTTAAAAGATATGATTTACGCCTGTCGCTAAAATAAGGACAGGCTTTTTTTCTTACAAAAAAAGGAATATCGAATCAAATGGCGAATAAATTACTAGTAGATACTAAGATCAAGTAACAAAAAAAGGGGAATTAGTATGCCTGAAAAATTTTTAATGAAGGGTAACGAAGCGCTGGCTGAAGCTGCTATCAGAGCCGGCTGTCGTTATTTCTTCGGGTACCCCATTACTCCTCAAAATGAAATTCCGGAATATATGGCAAAACATCTTCCGGAAGTAGGTGGTGTTTATGTACAGGCTGAGAGTGAAGTTGCGGCCATAAATATGGTATACGGTGCAGCAGGGGCAGGAGCCAGGGTTATGACTTCCTCCTCCAGCCCGGGGATATCTTTGAAACAGGAAGGGATATCATACCTTGCAGGCGCTGAACTTCCATGTGTAATAGTCAACATGGTCAGGGGAGGGCCGGGTTTGGGAGGAATTCAGCCGGCACAGTCCGATTACTTCCAGGTAACCAGAGGTGGAGGACATGGAGATTATCGCCTTATAGTTCTTGGACCAGATTCTGTACAGGAAATTGTTGATATAACTTTTTTATCTTTTGAATTAGCCGATAAATATCGCATCCCTGTCTTAATTTTAGGAGATGGACTTTTAGGTCAGATGATGGAACCGGTAGAATTTCCCGATATATCTGTTGAAAAGCCGGCCAAACCATGGGCAACTACAGGTATGAAAGATCGCCCGCAGAATATAATTAAATCTTTGCATTTGGATCCTCTGGAATTGGAAAGGCATAATCTAAAACTGCAAAAAAAGTATTCAGAAATTAGCGATAATGAACAGCGTATGGAATTATTTATGTGTGAGGATGCGGATCTATTCATTGTCGCATACGGAACAACTGCCAGGATAGCAAAAAGCGTTGTTGTTCGAGCACGGGAAGAAGGTATTGCCGCAGGTCTCATCCGCCCAATCAGCCTCTGGCCTTTTCCAAACAAAGCATTTGAAAAAATTATTGATAGGGCAAAAGTCTTTTTAACATTAGAAATGAGCTGTGGCCAGATGATAGAGGATGTAAAATTAACGGTTAATGGCAGAGTACCGGTTGTTTTTTATGGTAGAACGGGAGGAATAGTTCCAAAATTTAGGGATGTTTTGGAGAAGTTAAGACAATTGGACAGGAGTGATTGGCATGGGTAAACTGGTTTTTAAAAGGCCTGAGTCACTTCAAAAGACACCTACACATTATTGTCCTGGTTGTTCTCACGGTATTATTCACCGTTTGGTTGCAGAGGTTATTGATGAATTGGGAGTGAGGGAGAAAACTATCGGCATTGCACCGGTAGGGTGTGCAGTCTTTGCTTATAATTACTTCAATTGTGATATGCAGGAGGCCGCTCATGGCAGGGGACCGGCTGTAGCAACAGGGGTGAAAAGGGTATTACCGCGTGCAACTGTTTTTACCTATCAGGGCGACGGGGATTTGGCTTCCATCGGTTTGGCTGAAGTAATCCATGCAGCTATGCGGGGTGAGAAGATTACAGTTATATTTGTAAACAATGCCATTTACGGTATGACGGGAGGGCAGATGGCCCCCACTACTTTAGTCAACCAAAAAACTACTACTACTCCAACAGGAAGGCTTGAGGAGTATTTCGGAAAACCTTTAAAGATTGCTGAAATGCTTTCCACTGTTGAAACACCTTCTTACATAGCAAGAGTGTCCGTGTTTACCCCTAAAGAAATTCTGAGGGCTAAGAAAGCGGTAAAAAAAGCATTTGAAACACAAGAAAAAGGCTTGGGATTTTCCCTGGTAGAATTTTTGGCTGCCTGTCCCACCAATTGGAATTTACCCCCTGTTGAGGCGCTGAAATGGATAGAAAAAAATATGGTGCCGTATTATCCCCTGGGGGAATTTAAGGTTCCCGAGAAATTTTAAGTTTAGTAAGAAAGCTTGAATGTTAACTTTTAGATAATCGTGCGTCAATCTTTTTTACTTAGATGCCTAAAACAGAGATTTCAATTTTTCAGCAGCCAGCTCAGCCATTAGCCGGTGTCCTTCTTCTGTAGGATGAATGCCGTCGAGAAAGTATTTTTGTATTATTTCACCTTCACTGTTCAGAAAGAGGCTATAGAAATCCAAATATAAAAATTGATCTGCCTTAGCCTGAGCTTTAAGCGATTTTACATACTGTGCCACTTTTTTTTGGCACCTAGAAAAACCGGACTTGGGTCCCCAGGCTTCATCTACCCCCTCCGGGTAAATGGGTATTGGCAGTCCGATTACGGGAACCATACCATTATGCTCGGCTTGCCGGGTCATAGCCTGGATATTTGCCTGAATAATGTTTTGATTTACATTCCACCAGATATCATTTGTTCCACCCATTATTATCACATGGCTGGGATTAAACTGCAGCACTTGCGGGTAAAAGCGGGCAAGCATTCCGGCAGTAGTATCACCTGATATGCCGCAATTAATTACTTCAATATGTAATTTTTCCTGGAGAAGAGCGGGCCATGCCAGTTCTTTATCGACTCCGTAACCTTCCGTAAGGCTGTCTCCCAAGCAGACTAGTTTGGTCATTATTGTATCTCCTTTAAGAGGATGTTCTAGAGGATTTGTAATTATATAACTGTATGTTTTCTTTCTGTAATGTGACTTAATTTCCTTCTATTAATACATAATAAAATTATTTGCAATTAAAAAAACTGCCCTTAGCAGCAGTTTTTACTAATTAAAAGTTTTTACCATTATCAGAAATTCAAAGGGTTCGGAACTACCTTGAATAAAACCTATTTTTATGGCTTCGCACTTAAAACCGAGTTTTTGATAGAGTGCAATCGCTCTGGTGTTATCTTTTCGTACTTTCAGGGTAACTTTTTTGATACTGTTGTCCACACACCATTTAAAAAGTTCAGCTATTAATTTTTTACCGATTCCATGTCCCCAGTACTCTTTTTTTATGCCTATTCCAAGTTCTCCAATATGTTTATTGCGTGGGCTTTTGCCACCTCTGAAAAGCAATAAGCCGCCTAAAGTATCATCGACAAAAGCCCCGAGGTACAGGTAGTTGGAAAAAAGGGTAAATTGTATAATATTATTCCTTTCTTTATTAAAGGAATTTGGAGAGTCTTTCATATTAAAAACAAGGTAGTCTGTTTCATTTTCAAGTTCTTTTTTGAAATTAACTACCTTTGGTGTATCCTGTACAGATATGGGCCGGACATATACCTGGTTAAGTAAGCTTATAGCCATAAAACCTCACCCCTATTTAGTATTGCCAAATTTTTTGGAAATATATTTTCGGAGAATGATATAATCATATGTTTGTATGCATATATACACGTATCTATATATACTCTACCATGGAGAGGAAAAAATGTGAAGAGTATTTACTTATGTATATTGTATACAAGATAGAATTTTATGAAATTTCCCTTTTTCCCTTGCTTGGCAGGTTAAATTAAATTCTTTAGGGAATAAAAAGTAAAACAAAGAAAATAATAGGGAGGTTTACAGATGGCTCAATATCATAGAAAATATCTGCGTAATGTATTTGTAGAGACAAATAGATTAGTACTTTTTCGTAATATTTTAGAGGAAAAACTAGTTAAAAAAGTACGGCATTTGATTTTTCTTGCAAGTAGGGAAGACTTAAATAATGAAGAAATAGAAAGTTATTATTACGCTATATATAGTGGTCTTATCGAAAATGCCAGGCAAAAAGAGCTAAATGGTGATTTATGGAAAAACCATCTTCTCTGGTTAATTGCTACAAGTGAAAATCCATTTACTAGAACTTGTGAGAGGTTAGGGGAAGATAAAATTGATGAAAATTTGTATACTGCTGCAATTCATGATATTAAGATTTTAAAGGACTTTTTTGATTTCAATTTCCAGAGTATTTTTGAGTTAGTGGATGATAATAATATCAAATCTTTACCTGGTAGCTTTAATTTTGTAAGTTCTAAGTCGAAATGGAATACACATTATATTGAAAAGTTTTCTTTATTAAAGAAAGCTTTTGTTGAGGACTTATCTCCGGAGGAACTGGTAGATAACCTTTCTAAATTCTATAAGTCTGTAGGCTGCGGTAAAATGGGATTATATACTGCCTTCCGCTGGCTAAATGGCAGAGGATTAGTAGGAATAACAGATCCCGACTCTGTCACATTTGATGATTTGATAGGCTATGAGAGGCAAAAGGAAACTTTAATTGAAAACACTGAAGCTTTTGTTAATGGAAAAGCGGCTAATAATATCTTGTTATATGGTGTTAGAGGAACCGGTAAATCATCATCCATAAAGGCTTTACTTAATAAGTACTCTACCAGGGGTTTACGGTTGGTAGAAGTACCTAAAAGCGAATTGGCCGGTTTGCCGGAAATTCTACAATATATCAGGCAGCGGGCGCAAAAGTTTATTATTTTTATAGATGATTTGTCCTTTGAAAGCTATGAAACGGAATATAAACATTTAAAGGCGCTTATGGAAGGCGGTATCCAGGCAAAGCCTGATAATGTGTTGATTTATGCAACTTCTAACCGTAAGCACCTGGTCCAGGAAAAATGGAGTGACAGAAATGAAATGGAAGATGAAATCCATATATCCGACTCTGTGGAGGAAAAGCTTTCCCTTGCAGATCGCTTCGGAATAATTATTACCTATACCTCGCCGGACCAGGAAGAATATCTTAAAGTTGTTGAAGGTCTGGCAGAAAAATACAACATCAATATGCCTTCTCACCAATTACGGGAAAAGGCATTGCAATGGGAAAGATGGTATAATGCACGTTCGGG
The DNA here is from genome assembly GCA_020063565.1 of Clostridiales bacterium. Lineage (GTDB taxonomy): Bacteria > Bacillota > DSM-16504 > Desulfitibacterales > JAICDB01 > JAICDB01. The sequence goes on from JAICDB010000025.1 coordinate 5,902, forward strand.
AAGAACTGCCAGACAGTTTATTAATCATTTGCTGGGTACGGAAGCATAAATCCTGAACTATTAATAAAGAGCCTATACCTTGCTATAAGATATAGGCTTTAATTTTTTTTATCGTTATTTGGTTTTTCTTCTTTTGCAGCAATTTCTTTTGCAGCTTCAAATGCTGCTGCAGTTTTTACAGGTGCTGTAGGTGAAGGTGTAAAAAGCCCGTAAACCAAAGAACCTAGAAGTAACAGTCCGGCAAAACCTACAGCTGGAAACAATGTCCCTACGAGGTTTGAAAAACCGAATTGAGCGAGGCCGAATGCTACCACGCTTGATCCTATTGCTAACCAGCGATATCTACTTGTGCCTGCTTTACTAAGCCTGGCAACAAATCCATAAAGGCTGCTTACTGCAGTAGTATAAATTTCAGCAATAAGTACAAGTGTATAACCTGTCCGAACCAGAGGAGATATGGCGCCTGCCATAAAAATCATTGGAATTTCATAGGTTGCTGCTTGATTAATATTCGCCAGCATAGTGAGATTGATTGCAGTAGCGCCAATTCCCAGGCCGATTCCTCCCAAAATGGCGCCTAATTTTAATTTACTCTTATCAGCCATTGTGCCGAGTGGCGCCAAAAGCGCTACAGCAAGTACCAAATTATATGATGCATATAAAAGGGCTGAAAGAGGCCAGAAGGGTACTGCTGCTCGAGTTACATTTGAATAATTTGCAAGTGATGACACGATAGCTCCGAAATCCGTAAATATTGTATAAAGTGCGACACTGAAGACTGCCGTCAGTAGGAGAGGCACCACAAAACTGATTGAGGTTATCACTCCTGAAATTCCGGTTAGAACTGTAAAAAGAGTAACGCCTATCATTGTCAGGCTACCCCAGAAAAATGACAGCTTAAATTGTTCCACAAAAATGGCCCCTGCTCCGGCAGCCATTGCCACCAGGCCACCAAAGAGGAAAAATGTAATGGTCCAATCAATTATTGTTCCTATCCACTTACCACCTGCATACTTAATGACCGGCAGGTGTGAATCTGCCTTAAGCCTCCTTCCCAATTCCAGAATGATATAACCGAAAACTACCAGGAGAACTGTGGTTATGATGAGGCCTATGATACCCCAAAAACCGAAATAACCAAAAAACTGTAATACTTCCTGGCCTGATGCAAAACCTGCTCCAACAACTGTTCCAATGTAGGTAGCCGCGATTGTAAAAAGAGATAATTTTTTTTGTTCTGTCATAACAGTATTATTTTGAGTAATATACAAAAAATTAGACGGTGTAATATTTGTCAATGAAAAAATCTCCTGTTTAACTTAAACCGCAGCTTCCAGTTGTTGGTGGTAAGCTTCGAGAACGGTTGTGGTAATCATTGTCCTTGCTTCAGCAGTGATAGGATGTGCAATATCTATGTAATTTTCTCCTACTTTTTTGCTTGGCATTGCTACAAACAGACCATTTTTACCTTCAATTATACGCAGTTCATGGATCATAAATTCCTCATCAATGGTTATTGAGGCAAATGCCTTTAAATTGCTACTGTTTCTTACATTTTTAATTGAAACCTTTGTAATTTTCATAACTTTCACACCTCCTAGTCTATATTATACTGAACAAATGTTCGGCAATCAAGTCTTTTTTCTACAAAAATTATGAAAATAAATTTTTATAGATACTCGCTTGTGGAAATTTGGATCATCTTTTTATGATTTGCAAGGTATACGCCGCCAAATATGGACAAGGCGCCTATAATATGAAAAAACTGCAGTGTTTCCCCAAGAAAAACCAGATAAAAAGATAAAGAAATTTTTCAAAAAAAAATGAAGGAATTTCTCAGTTTAAGTTGAATATAAATACTTTATTAAATAGAATATTGCATTTGCAGTTTCATATTTATATAATTTTTACAACTTAATAGCAGGACAGGAGGATGGTAAGATGAAATTTATGGTGGTACTGGTGTATGTAGTTATGGTTTTACTGGTAGGATACCAGAGCATGCGCAAGACAAAAACGGTTTCCGACTACTTCTTGGGAGGAAGGAATGTAGGACCGTGGGTCTCTGCCTTTGCTTATGGGACCACCTATTTTAGTGCCGTTTTGTTTATCGGGTATGCGGGGAAAATTGGTTGGGGCTTTGGGCTTTCTTCATTATGGATAGTAGTGGGCAATTCAATTTTGGGAACTTTTCTGGCATGGAAGTTTCTTGCTCGCCGAACCAGAGAAATGACAATTCGCCTGGGAGCTCTAACAATGCCCCAATTTTTGGAACGTCGTTATCAAAGTGTTAATCTTAAAATATTAAGCGCTCTAATTATATTTGTCTTTTTAGTACCTTATTCTGCTTCAGTATATATGGGACTGAGTTATCTCTTTGAAGAAGTGTTTGGGATACCCTTTGTATATGCTCTGCTTGCAATGGCGGCTTTAACAGCGTGTTACCTTGTAATGGGTGGATATACTGCAGTAACTTTGACGGATCTAATACAGGGTCTGGTTATGATTTTTGGAGTAGTGGCAATGCTTTTCTTTGTTGTCAAGGCTCCTCAGGTAGGAAGTATTTCTGCAGCCTTTACAAAACTCCATGAAATAGATCCCAAACTGGTGCATCCAATTGGACCTCCGGGAATTGTACCTTTAGCTTCACTTGTGGTTTTGACCAGTTTAGGCCCATGGGGACTGCCACAGATGATTCAAAAGTTTTATGCAATAAAAAGTGAACAGGCAATCAAGCCCGCTATGGTTGTATCAACGTCATTTGCCCTTATAATTACTTTTGGCGCTTATTTTACAGGTAGTTTGGGCAGGTTATTTTTCCCGGATGGTATGCCCCAAATAAACGGGGTTCCGAACCCGGATGTAATTATTCCCGGAATTATTTCCACGGCACTTCCTGAAGCATTTCAGGTATTGATTCTATTGCTTGTTTTGGCGGCTTCGATGTCTACTCTGGCTTCACTTGTTTTAGTGGCCAGTTCTTCAATAGGAATAGATCTCCTGGGGACAGTCGCCCCTGAATTTGCAAAAAAACGGGGAGTTGCAGTGATGCGACTTCTGTGCATGTTATTTATTGCTTTTTCAGTTTATATTGCCATTAGGCCAAATGTAATTGTGAACTTAATGTCCATTTCCTGGGGAACTATAGCAGGAGCTTTTCTGGCACCTTATTTGTATGGCTTATTTTGGCCGAAGGTTACAAAAGCGGGGGCATGGGCAGGCGTATTATCAGGCCTGTTCATATCAGTAGGAATTTCATATTTCACAGGATTACACAGTTCTTATATACCGTTGATTTCTTCGCTGGCTATAGTAGTTCCTTTAGCTGTTGTGCCGCTGGTAAGTCTAATTACTGAGAAATTCCCTGTATGGCATATGGAGAAGGTTTTTGGAGCAACAGATGCAAAATCTATTTAACTTTAATAGAGTGTTCGAAAAGGAGCATGAGAGACACAAGAAGTTCAAAGCTGCGTGGGTTTTTCGAACATTTTCTTTAAAGTATGACGGGAGGATGTAAGATATGTGTTTAGTGGTGGTACCGCAGGTCGTGACTCCTGTAACAAATACCAGAGGGGGTGACTGCAAGTGATCTGGGCGAAAGAAGAAACATTTTCAAGGGATGAAATAAAGAGAATTCAGGTTGAAAAGTTGCGGGAAGTTGTAAAAAGAGTTTATGAAAATGTTCCCTTTTACAGAAAGAAGTTATTGCAGGCCGGTATAAAGCCTGAAAATATACAGAGTATAGAAGATGTGAGGTTGTTGCCGTTAACCACAAAGGATGATTTGAGGGATAATTATCCCTATGGGTTGTTTGCAGTACCCATGGATGAAATAGTAAGGGTGCATGCATCCTCTGGAACTACAGGAAAACCTACAGTAGTGGGGTATACAGCTCAAGATATTGAGAGCTGGACGGAGCTTGTGGCACGTATCGTGACCTGTGCCGGTGTAACAAAGAGCGATGTTGTACAGATTGCCTTTGGCTACGGAATGTTTACCGGAGCATTTGGACTTCACTATGGGGTGGAGAGAGTGGGAGCTACAGTTGTTCCTGCATCAAGTGGCAATACTGAAAAACAATTGCTCTTTATGCGTGACTTCGGAACTACCGTCCTGGTCAGTACTCCTTCCTATGCATTATATTTAGCGGAAGTTGCCCAGAAAATGGGAATTATGAAAGACTTGAAGGTTAGATTAGGGCTTTTTGGAGGAGAAGGATGTAGTGAAGAGGTAAGAAAGGAACTGGAGAAGCAGTGGGGGATGGTTGCCACCGACAATTACGGGCTCAGTGAATTAATAGGTCCGGGAGTTTCAGGAGAATGTCATCTTAAAGACGGTCTCCACATCAATGAAGATCATTTTCTTGTGGAAGTACTTGACCCGAAAACTCTAGAGCCTGTTAAAGAAGGAGAAAACGGAGAACTTGTTGTTACTACTTTAACCAAGGAAGGTTTACCTCTCCTGCGTTACCGTACCAGGGACATAGCATCCGTAACTTATGAAAAATGTGCTTGTGGGAGGACTACTGCACGAATGAGCAAAGTTTCAGGCAGAACAGACGATATGCTTATTATCAGGGGGGTTAATGTCTTTCCTTCCCAGGTGGAAAGTGTCCTGCTGGATACAGAAGGGGTTACGCCCCATTACCAGCTGGTGGTTACCCGAAGGGGTGCCCTTGACAATTTAGAAGTTAAAATTGAAGTAACGGAGGAGTTTTCCAAATCGGCAGATCGAAAACGCTGGAAATCTTTAAAGGAAGATATTGAAAGGAAACTAAGTGTAATATTATCCCTGAAGGCACATGTTACCTTGGCAGCGCCTTCTACCCTGGAACGTTTCCAGGGAAAAGCACGCAGGGTAGTCGACTTGAGGGAAGCGATATAATAGTTTGAACCGATTAAATTTCCAAGGCTATTGATCCGATAGAGGTTAATAGCCAAATTTTTTTCGCACTTAATATATAAGGATTAGCAGCTTTTTTTAGATATTATCTTAGGGAGTTGCGACGCCTCTTTGTAATCTTAAATAATTATGTTTAAAGTGGATAATCAAAAAAACTATAAAAAAAGTTCACCAAGTTAGAAGGAATTTCTAAAAAAAAGTCGAATTTCATAATTAGAGGTTGGACCACAGACCTCCGAGGTCTTATAACGACGTTAGTCTGTCCTGCTTGCTGTATACCAGGCAGGACGGAATAACATATATTTTAAATAAAAATTTGAAAGGGGGAAATATGATAAATGAAAATTGCTTATGTTGTAGACAACAAAGACAATGTTGCAACAATTGTTAGCAACGATGTTAAAAAAGGAATGAAAATTCCGGTTGAATTTGATGGAAAGGAACACCAAATCGAGGTACATGCTGATATACCTCACGGTCATAAGGTGGCCATCAGACCAATTAAAAAGGGTGAAACAATCTGGAAGTATGGATTAAGCATCGGCAAAGCAACTGAAGATATCGAAGTA
>JAICDB010000011.1 GCA_020063565.1 Clostridiales bacterium
CTTAACTCAGCTTTACATGAGCATTTTAAGTTTTATTTGCCATCTGCTACCTTCTATTTCCATTTTTTAGGGAATCTTCATGTCCTATCTGACACTACCATAGGTTATGTTGTAAGTTTGACTTTAGAGACATTACTTAACAAAACATTTATAGACGGGGTTTATCAAAGTAAGGTATAATACTATCGGGTAAATTTTTCTAAATTTTTTTGTAATAGGAGAAATGTCAATTGAAAAATTTAAAAACTTATTTCATTACAGGAATCGTTGTTTTATTACCCCTTGCTGCTTCTTTTTATGTGCTTGCATATCTATTTAAAATTTTGGACGGTATGTCTGCAGACGTAATTAGTATTGCTCTAGGAAAACGGATTCCTGGCCTTGGAGTCGTTTTAACACTATTTATAGTTCTCCTGGTTGGTTTTTTAGCCACCAATATAATCGGCCGGACATTAATAGGGATTAGTGAGAAAATAATGTATCGTATTCCTATTGCAAGAAGTATCTATAGGACTGTAAAACAGATTGTGGATTCCTTTTACCAGGGAGATAAAAAGTCCTTTAAAAAAGTTGTTCTTGTTGAATATCCCAGGAGAGATATGTATTCACTGGGTTTTCTTACTGGCGATACCAAAGGTGAAGCCCACTATAAAACAGGGGAGGAATTACTAAGCGTTTTTATACCTACTACTCCAAACCCTACTTCAGGATACCTGCTTTTGGTTCCTCGAAGGGACGTAATTATATTAGAATGATTGTTCGAAAAGGAGCACGATAGACACGAGAAGTTCAAGGCGGCGCAGACTTTGAGCAGCGGAGCGTACATAAAAGTACGTGAGCAGCGGAGAAGTGATGGCCTTAAAATGATAATTTCAGGTGGGGTGGTTGTACCGCCTTACACACCAGGTGCTGAGTATCATGAAGTCAGTGTCTGCCGCGATTAATAACATAACTCTAAAATAACTCTTGAATTGTTATTTGGCTTGTTGTAAAATTAAAGCAACAAGCGACCATGAAGGTTGCGCACAACTCAGTTTTCACATTTTTAACGTAGGCCATGAAGGTCGTTGCGGTATGAAACCGGACTGCTCATGGTTTATTTTATTTTCAGCAAAAGTTTGATATAATGTCCTGAAAACCTTTAAGGAGGTGTAATCTTTGTATGTGAAGCAAATGCTTATTTTCGAAGAACGATTCTTTAATTCAAGACGTGATAAAATGTTGCGTTAAAAATTTTCCAACCAGTGGGGTCAAAGGGTTTATTTATGTAGGCTCATAGGCTCAAAGAATTTTTGCTGTCAGAAACATGGAATTAACACAGCCACGAAGGCTGAACACACTGTAGAAGTGGTGTATTAGCTTTTGGTGGCTTTTTTATTGCTTTCAAAATTATATATTTTCAAAATTATATAAAGGAGAGATACGTATGCATATGGCAGACGCCTTGCTTTCACCGGGTGTGGGTGGAACCATGTGGGCAGCGACGGCAGGAGTCGCAGCTTATTCAATTAAAAAAGTTCAAAATGACATAGATGAGCAAAAAATACCTTTGATGGGGGTAATGGGTGCATTTGTATTTGCAGCCCAAATGATTAACTTTACAATTCCCGCTACCGGATCCAGCGGGCATTTAGGAGGAGGTATGCTGCTCGCTATATTGCTGGGTCCTTATGCAGGCTTTCTTACCATGGCATCTATTTTAGTAATCCAAGCGTTATTTTTTGCGGATGGTGGTTTGCTTGCGTTGGGAAGCAATATTTTTAATCTTGGTTTTTATACATGCTTTATTGCATATCCTCTGATTTATAAAAGGATTATCCGCAAAGGGTACTCAACTGGCCGCATATTTACCGGGACATTATTAGCTTCTATTATAGGTCTTCAGCTTGGAGCGTTCAGTGTAGTTCTGCAAACGCTCTTTTCGGGTAAAACAGAGTTGCCCTTTGGTACGTTTGTAATGTTGATGCAGCCCATTCACCTTGCCATCGGAGTGGTAGAAGGTCTCGTCACTGCCGCTGTCGTTGGCTTCATTTGGAAGGCGCGCCCTGAAATTATTGAGAAAGCAGCGGCGGGTGAGGCGTTGGGCGGTATTTCAATCAAGAAGGTCCTTGCCGGGCTTGCCATTGTTGCAGTTATAACCGGTGGTATTTTCTCATGGTTTGCATCTGCATATCCTGATGGACTGGAATGGTCTATGTTAAATACTTCAGGTAAAGAGGAACTCGAGGCTCCGGACGGTATACATCAAACGCTGTCCTCTATTCAGGAGAAAATTGCGTTTTTGCCTGACTACAGCTTTAAGAACCAAGAACAGAAAGTAAGCGCTGATGCTCCAGAGACCGAAGAGGCATGGCCTGCTGTAAATGTCGGGACCAGTGTATCGGGACTGGTTGGCGGCGTAATGACTTTGCTTTTAGCTGCAATCACAGGTTTTAGTATATATGTGATTAAGAAAAGGGAAAAAGCAAGCGCTGTTTAGAGGGAATGGAACAAGGCGGGGCTTTAAACGCCGCCATTACAATGTTAACAGGATTGGATGATAGTCATGCCAAATCTAGTGGAATCATTATACAACATTAGAATACTTGATGAACTTGCAGAAAAAAGAACAATTATTCATAATATACATCCGCTCATGAAAGTCTTAACAACAGGCGTATATTTAATGGTGACTGTATCCTTTGGTAAGTATGAGTTAAGCGGTTTGTTGCCACTTATATTTTATCCCGTTGTTTTGATAACTCTGGCAGATATCCCCATAGTTCCGATTTTCAAAAGGGTACTTTTGGTTTTACCTTTGATAATCGGCATAGGATTATTTAACCCTCTGTTTGATAAAAACCCAATGATTGTATTGCCATGGATTCAGATTTCAGGAGGTTGGATATCTTTTTTTTCAATCCTGATTAAAGGCTTTTTAACAATACTGGCGGCACTTATTCTTATAGCTACCACAGGAATGACAAGAATTGCGTCGGCGCTTAGAATTATGAGGATACCCAGGTTGTTTATTATGCAACTTCTTCTAACATACAGATATATCTCTGTGCTGATTGAGGAAGTTGGCCGTGTGGTACGTGCCTATTCATTGCGTTCTCCGGGTGAAAAAGGCATCAGATTTAGCAACTGGGGTTCGTTAACAGGACAGTTGCTTATCAGGACATTAGAAAGAGCCCAACGTGTTTATCATTCGATGTGCTGCAGGGGATTTGCAGGAGAGTATAATGTTGGTAGAGAAAAAGGAATGGGGATTGGAGATATTGTATATTTTGTTGGATGGAGTTTATACTTTGTAATAATACGCTATTTCAATATTCCGGCCATGATAGGTTCATTAATGATGGGAGTAGGAAAATAAGATGAGTCATCATATTATACAAGTAAACAATTTAAAATATAAGTATCCTGACGGACGAGAGGCGTTGAATGGAGTTACCTTCCGAATAACACATGGAGAGTCCATAGGTATCGTAGGTGCAAATGGTGCAGGCAAGTCTACATTATTAATGCATCTTGTTGGTGTGTTGTTTCCGGATGAAGGAGAAATTAGCGTAGGTGATGTGCCAGTAACTAAGAAAACATTGCCGGTGATACGGCAAAGAGTGGGGATGGTTTTCCAGGAGCCAGATGACCAGCTGTTTATGACAACTGTCTATGATGATGTAGCCTTTGGGCCACGTAACTATAAATTACCTGAGGAAGAGGTTGAGAAGAGGGTAAAAAGTTCACTTGATACTGTTGGAATTCTACACTTGAAGGACAGACCTCCGTACAAGCTTTCAGGTGGAGAAAAACGTGCGGCAGCTATTGCGACGGTGTTGGCCATGAATCCTGATATTCTTGTTATGGACGAACCTACATCTGCTCTTGACCCGAAATCAAGACGTCGTTTGATAATGCTTCTTCAAAGCTTTACCCATACAAAAATAATTGCAACTCATGATATGGACATGGTATTTGAGCTTTGCGAAAGAACAATTATTTTGCAGGATGGGAAGGTAATAACTGACGGGCCTACAGCGAAAATTCTTAGTAATGTGGAATTGATGGAAGAATGCGGGCTGGAGCTTCCCCTGGGTTTACAGGGCTGTCCGGTCTGCGGCACAAAATAACCACAAAAATCTTTGTCTACCTCTTGTCAGCAGTAAATAATGATGGTATAATTCTAGTCAAATTTATACCTTAAAAGCTGTGATGGAGAAAAGTAAGTTTACTGAAACCTTCCAGGGAGGAAGCGCCATCGACTGGAAGCGCTTCCAAAGGGAAAGTAAGCTGAAGTTCACTCCTGAGCTGCAGGCTGAAGCATGGCGCATTTTGCCAGTGTTGTAGGCTGGGCCGGTTTTCTCCCGCCGTTACTTGGGAGGGGTATCGGAAATTTAGTATTTCCCGTACCTTAATGAGTGGGCAAGTTATATTTGCCAAATAGGGTGGTACCGCGAAACCTTTCGTCCCTTTGGATGGAAGGTTTTTTTATTTATTTGAATAAAAAGGGAGGTTAATTCATGTACTGGAACGAAAAACATGAATGTATACCAAGGGAAGAACTTGAAGAGCTGCAGTTACAAAGATTAAAGGAAACGGTTGAAAGATGTTACTTTAATGTTCCTCACTATCGCAAAGTGATGCAGGAGTTACAGCTGGAACCGGAGGATATCCAAAGTTTAGATGATTTAAAAAAGCTTCCATTTACTACAAAGCAGGATTTACGGGACAATTATCCTTATGGCATGTTTGCAGTACCTTTAAGTGAGGTTGTGAGAATTCATTCTTCTTCCGGAACCACAGGAAAACCTACTGTTGTGGGATACACGAGAGGCGATATAACAACCTGGTCTGAGCTAATGGCGCGTTCCCTTGTCTGTGGAGGTGCAGGCAGAGATGATGTGATTCACAATGCATATGGCTACGGTCTTTTTACGGGAGGATTAGGAGTACATTATGGAGCGGAGCGTCTTGGCGCTTCTGTAATTCCCATCTCCGGAGGCAATACCAAAAGGCAGATAATGATCATGAAGGATTATGGCAGTACAATCCTTACCTGTACACCTTCCTATGCACTTTATATTGCAGAGGTTATTAATGAACTGGGAATGAAACCGGAGGACTTGAAACTTAAAGTAGGTATTTTCGGTGCAGAGCCATGGTCCGAAAATATGCGGAAGGAGATAGAAGAAAAGCTTGGAATTTCTGCAATTGATATCTATGGATTAAGTGAGATTATCGGTCCGGGCGTGGCAGTGGAATGCCAGGATAAATCGGGCTTGCACATCTGGGAAGATCATTTCCTGCCTGAAATAATTGACCCTGAAACAGGTGAAACACTACCGCCTGGAGAAGAAGGTGAGCTTGTCATTACCTCACTTACTAAAGAAGCCTTACCGGTACTAAGGTATCGAACAAGGGATATTGCCCGCTTGATTACGGAGCCGTGCCCGTGCGGAAGAACGGCTTATAAGGTTACGAGAATTGGTGGAAGAACGGATGATATGCTTATTATTCGAGGAGTAAATGTTTTTCCCTCTCAAATCGAGCATGTGCTTTTAGAAACAGGCTATGCTGAACCCCATTATCAGTTAATAGTGGATCGAAAAGGTACCATGGATACACTGACTGTTATGGTGGAAGTATCCGAAAATGTTTTTTCAGATGAAGTCAGGAAACTTGAACAGCTTGAATATACTATTAAAAATGAACTGGAGACAACTTTAGGGATTAGTGTGGGGGTTAAACTCGTTGAACCGAAGACTATAGCCAGGAGCGAAGGAAAGGCTAAAAGAGTTATTGACAATAGAAAAGCGTAAAGGGGGTATGTAAAAACTATGCTGAAACAACTTTCTGTTTTTCTGGAAAATAAGACCGGGAGATTAACGGCTGTTACCGAAATTTTAGCAGAATACAATATTAACATTAGAGCATTATCTCTGGCAGATACGTCTGACTTTGGAATTTTAAGGCTTATTGTAAATGAACCTAAAAAGGCATATGAGATTTTGAAAAAGGATGGCTTTACAGTAAGAATTACAGATGTAATTGGCGTGGAAATGCCTGACAGGCCGGGGGGACTCAACGGGGTATTACAGGTTATGAAATCTGAAGGAATTAATATTGAGTATTTATACGCCTTTTTAGGCACCAACGGGAGGGGAGCAGTGGTAATTTTCCGTGTTGAAAATATGGAAAAGGCAATGGAAATATTACAGGAAAAGGGAATACAGGTGCTTTCGCCAGCGGAATTATAATGAAAAACGCAGTGAACTTTTCGTTTGCTGCGTTTAATTTTTGTTTTACTACACTTAAGAATTGGCATATTATTAAATTACCAGAGAATAAAAAATTGAGGAGATGGCGGAGTGTTGACACTTGTACATAGCATAAGTATTTTAGTTACACTTAGTTTTGTAGGTGCTGTGGGAATATATTCGGCAAGGCTTGTGAAAAGTGCTAAAGATTTTTCAGTGGGGGGCAGAAATCTCGGTACTCTACTTGTAGCAGGTGCTTTAGTGGGTTCTTTTATTGGCGGCACCTCAACTATCGGTACTGCGCAGATCGGTTATACTCTGGGAATTAGTGGCGTGTGGTTTACACTGGGTGCAGGAATAAGTTGTATTGTAATGGGAGTTTTTCTAGCAAAGCCCTTAAGGGAATCAGAAGTAGATACCATTCCAACCTTCTTAGAAGCTACGTATGGTAAGAGGGCGGCTACTTGGGTAACCTTCTTTACCTCAGTAGGAATGCTAATTCAAATTGCTGCTCAGGTCCTGGCATCTATCCCCTTAATTACCAGTATCTTTCCGCTAGAGCCATATATAGCTGCGGTAACTGTGATGATTCTTATTGTAAGTTATGTTATATTTGGAGGTGCTTGGGGAACTTCCCTTGTTGGACTTACAAAAACAATACTTTTATATACATCACTTTTTGTGGCCGGGTGCATAAGTTTAAAATTATTTGGTGGAATAAATGGACTTCTAGATTCTTTTACTCCCCAGCCCTGGTTTAATCTCTTTCCCCATGGAATATCTCAGGAACTGGCCTCCGGCTTTTCTGTTATTGTTGGTTTTACTTCAACACAGAGTTATTTGCAGGTAATATTTTCGGGACGTGACGTGAAGGCATCCCGCAAAGGGGCTGTCCTGGCCGGACTTATTATACCTTTTATTGGCCTTGCCAGTGTATCTATCGGAATGTTCATGGCAATTCACTATCCGGATATAAATCCAGCAGAGGCGCTCCCACTTTATGTTTTAAAGCATTTAAATCCCTGGTTGGGGGGAGTGGTACTTGCTACCCTCCTGGTTTCTCTTGTCATGACCGGTTCTGCTCTTGCCCTGGGTGTTAGCACTATTTGGAGCCAGAATATCTATAAGGAATTATTGCGGAGAGAAGCCAGTGATGGAGAGCTCCTCTGGGTTTCCAGGTTGATGGTTCTCCTGACAGCCCTTATCGTAATTGTTTTTGTTTTAGGTAATACCAACTCCTTAATTTTAAAGTGGGCATTCCTATCTATGGCTATCCGGGGAGTAACAGTCTTTTTACCTTTGTTTGGAGCAGTATTTTTTAAAAAATATATGGACCGGGGAGCAGGTACAATTGCAGTTAGCGTGGCTCCGACAGCTGCAGTGATCTGGGCTGTGCTGGGGTATGAAACAATTCAGCCTTTATATCTTGGCTTGATTTTAAGCTTTGTTATTCTTTTTGCAGGTTTTTTAAAAAAATATCACAAAAAGTTGGATAAAATGTGCAAGATTTGAGATAAAAAAATTGTAGTATATTATAGAGCAGGTTAGGAGGAAGTGAGTGCGTGGACAGGCTAAGTGATGAAGCGTTAGTTGATCTGATTTTAAAAGGTGAAAAAACGGCCTTTGGGGTATTAATTAAACGCTATGAAAAGCAGATCTACAGCCTGGCATATCGCCTGACCAATAATAAGGACGATGCTCAGGATTTTGCCCAGGAGGCATTTTTGAAGATATATAATAACCTGGATAAATATGATAAAGGCAGACCTTTTTTTCCCTGGATGTACAAGGTGGCATCCAATGTCTGTTACAGTGAGCTCAGGCAAAGTAAACCACAGGCTAATGAGGTTCCGCTGGAAAAGGTAATAGAGTTTTCACCTTTAATTCCGGATAAATCCACGCATCCAGAGGAATACTCTCAAACAAGGGAGGTTCAACGGCTGGTAAAGCAAGCCGTAGCCGAACTCCCGGAAAAATACAGGGTACCTTTGGTTTTAAAATACCTGGAAGACATGTCCTATAAGGAAATCTCCGAGATCATGGAAATTCCCGTTAGTACCATAGAAACGCGGTTATATCGAGGCAGAGCCTTACTACAAAAAAGATTGTCGGTTACATTGGAAAGGGGGGAGCGCGATGAAGTTTCAGGAAAGTAAACAAAAAATATTCAGTTTTATAGATGGTGAGTTGTCTTCACATGAAGAGCGCACCCTCTACGGCCAGTTGTCTAATTCTCCTTCATTAATGACAGAATACAACCTGGCGAAGGATTTAGATGATTTACTGGAAGATGCCATTACCCATGTGGATCCTCCCGAGGATTTTGCAGAAAATGTGCTGAAATTAATTTCTGAAAGCGAGAATCCTGAAGGGAATGCCGATATAACAGTTCCCGAAGCTACCAGCCATAATAAACAATCCCTTAAGAAAGAGGCCCTGTGGCGAGGCTGGATCGGTCGGGCAGCAGGACTCGCACTGGCGGTTTTACTGGGAATTAGCGCATTTGCAGCAAATACCCTGCAACTTGCCGATAATTTCGGTACTGACGTAGAAAACCGGCACAATCAGGAAATAATCATGGAGCCAACAGTGGTGCCTGGCAATGCGGTTCCTGAGGATGGTTCACAACCTGACAAAACGCAAAACAATCCGGAAAATGAAACTTCCAATCCCGGCCAGGTAGTTGAAGATACTGCTAACCCACTTCCTTTTCCGGAAGGGGAACAGGGTACTGGTGAAAGCAACGCCCACTCAAACCAGAGAGATGACACTTCCAAAGAAGGCGCCCAAGAAAAAGATACTATGATAGCTTTTGAGAATAACTCCGGTAAGCAGCACAATGTTCTTCGGGAACAAGCTCCTTCTGAAGGTGAAGAGCAGCCTTCTTCTGAAAATACTGAGTCAGGAAATAGTGATGGTACGTTTGTGGTTATGGGGCATAACCCTACAAACAATATAACTACTGATAAGGTATTTGAAACATTAAGTAATATTTCACAGCCTCTTTGGACGGCTAGCGGAGAAGTAATTTTTGCCGCACAGGGTGAAAAGGGCTATACATGGTATAAGGGAAATCTTGATACTGAAAAGATCAATAAACTGGTGGGGCCCCTCAAGGTGGCAGGAAAGTGGTCTCTTGCTGTTAATAAAGTTGCATTTACTGCTCCGGATGCAGATGGAATATCCTGTATTTGGACTGCAGATAGCAGTGGTAACATTGAAAATATGACACCGGCAGATGCTGAATCTGCCAGTGGAGATAAAAACAATGGGAGATGGGCATTTAACCCTGTGTGGTCTGCCAGGGGAGAAATAGCTTATCTCACTGAAAGATTTGGTGATGTGGACATCATGGTGGTTGATGCCCGGGGTAATGCACGCCGCCTGACAACTTCAAGGGAGAAGGAAAGCTACCCTGTTTGGTCTCCTGACGGTCAAAAAATAGCCTACTATCGCTACTGGTATGATAAGAAGACAGGAAAGCAAGTTGGGCAGGTATATGTTCAAAATGCTGATGGCAGCAACCTTCAGGCTGTTACCCCGTTAGTCGGTTCACAGAGTATGGTGCCTGCATGGTCACCTGATGGAAAACTGCTTGCGATAAATGTTGCAGGTGACGTGAATGGAATCTGGCAAACCGGTATTGATAATTCCAACTGGAAACAGCTACGAGAAGAAGGTGCAGGACAGGTTATTTCCTGGTCTCCTGATGGTCAAAGCATTGCATTTAATGATTCTGAAGGCAAAATGCATGTCTTGAGAAGAAAGACTGCCCGTCAGGAAGCACAACTGCTGTCTATTCCTACTGAAGGATTGCCGCAAAGCTTCCAGGTATCATGGTCACCGGACGCAAACGAATTGCTTTTTGAAATGGTTAATCCTGAAACTTCACAAAGTGAAATCCTGAGAGCAACATTACCTAAAGCTGTAAGTGCATATTAAGCTAGTGGGGCATTTATGCCCTGCTAGCTTTTTCTGCTATCATGGATAATTTTCCTAAATCTGGGCAGTTTTTAAAATGTAAAAAGAGCAAGCTTTCACAAGGAATTCTCTAGTAAATATAGAATATTACAATAAATCGAGCAATATATATAAGCGAAACTTAATTCAGAGGGAGTTATAGTATAAATATTTAACATTTTTGGTAAATATAAAAATAAATGAAAGGAAGATGCTGGTGAAAAAAGATGTGTTGGTGCGTGTGAGGGGTACTCAAACTAATGATCTGGGAGAGAAAGACACCATCGAGCTGGTAACTGAAGGTAAAATGTTTGTCAAAAACAAGTCCTACTACATTGTGTATAACGAATCGGCAGTATCAGGAATGGAAGGTACCACTACATCCCTTAAAGTAGAGCCAACCAAAGTAACACTTAACAGAATGGGTTCCTCGGAACAGAAATCGACCTTTGAGAAGGGAGTTTACAATTCGGGTCATTATGTAACTCCTTATGGTACAATGGCAATAGCTGTTAATCCAAGTAAAGTTGATGTTGACTTGACAGATGGTGGGGGAAGTATTAATCTAGAGTATGAATTAGAGATAGGACATGAAAAGGTAAGTGATAATCAATTGCTAATAACTGTTCGAGATCTTTAATTTTTATAGCGCCAATAATTTTAAGGTTTGGCTTTTAAATTTTTAAAAATGCGCGATAGGGGGCGTTCGGGGGAGGTACCCTCGAACGCCAATAATTTGATTGCGTTAATGTGGTAAAAGGAGTTGGAAAAGTCGTGAGCAGTGTAAGTGAGATTCAGGGCAAAATAAAAGCTGCTTTGGTACAAGCCCTGGAAAAAAGCAAAAAAGAAAATGAATTGACATTTGAGACAGTTCCTGATTTTGTAGTTGAGGTTCCAAGGGAAAAGGAGCATGGTGACTTTGCGACTAATTTGGCAATGTTACTTGCCAAGCAGGCTAAGAAAGCCCCTAGAGAAATTGCTGGTATTCTGGAAAAATACCTAGATACAGAAGGAACCTGGATAAAAAAGACTGAAATTGCAGGACCCGGATTTATAAATTTTTATCTTAATCATGAATGGTTGTATGAAGTATTACCTAAAGTGCATAAAGAAGACGAAGATTTTGGAAAATGTGATATTGGGAAAGGTAAAAAGGTGCAAGTGGAATTTGTAAGTGCAAATCCTACGGGATTGCTGCATATGGGAAATGCCAGGGGGGCAGCCTTAGGAGATTCTATAGCAAACCTTCTGGATGCAGCAGGGTTTGATGTACAGCGCGAGTATTACATAAATGATGCGGGAAATCAAATTCAAAACTTTGGTAAGTCACTGGAGGCCAGGTATTTACAAGCTCTGGGACATGATGTGCCATTCCCTGATGAGGGCTACCATGGTAAGGATTTAATAGATACTGTGAAAAGATTTATCGATTTATATAATGATAAATATCTAGATACTTCGGAAGAGGTACGCCAGGAAGCTCTTATTCAATTTGCTCTGGAAGAAAAGCTCTCTCATATCAGGAAAGTTTTGAGTGATTTTGGTGTAAAATATGATGTTTGGTTTAGCGAGCAGTCATTGCATGACAGCGGTGAAGTTGAAGAGACTGTGAAAATTTTAAGAGAAGCAGGCTATGTTTATGAAAATGAAGGTGCATTATGGTTTAAATCAAGTGAATTTGGGGATGAAAAGGATGAGGTTTTAGTACGCTCAAATGGTACCCCTACCTATTTTGCAGCTGATATTGCATATCATAGAAATAAATTTCAGAGGGGTTTTAACTGGGTTATAAACTTGTGGGGTGCAGACCACCACGGCCATGTTGCCCGTATGAAGGGCGCCATGAAGGCCCTTGGTTATGACCCGGATAATCTTGAGATTGTTTTGATGCAGCTTGTAAGGTTGTTCCAGGGCGGAGAAATTTTAAGAATGTCCAAGAGAACCGGAACCTATGTTACACTGCAAGAGTTGATTGAGGAAGTGGGAGTGGACGCTGCCCGTTACTTCTTTGTAATGAGAAGTGCAGACAGTCATCTCGATTTTGATCTTGACCTGGCAAAATCACAGACCCAGGAAAATCCTGTCTTTTATGTCCAATATGCCCATGCACGTATATGTAGCATTTTAAGGCAGGCAGATGAGCTTGGAATTACAGTTCCTCAACCGCAAGAAGTTAATTTAAAGCTTCTCAATTCAAAGCCTGAATTGGAGCTTATCCGCAAAATAGCAGATCTAGAAGTTGTAGTTGAAGGTGCGGCTCAAAGCCTGGAACCACATCGCCTTACAAGGTATGCTCATGAACTGGCAAGTCTCTTTCATAGTTTTTATACCTCTTGCAGGGTTCTTAATGATGATCGGGACCTTCAGGGAGCGCGCCTGGTAATTGTTAACACAACTAGAATTGCACTTAGAAATGTATTAAAATTAATAGGAGTTACTGCACCAGAAAAAATGTAGCTTTGGTTTCGGGTGATCCTGGAAGGGTGTTATAATCGCCCTATTTTCAAGTTTAGCTTTCTTAGAGGTCTTAGCGTAATTAGAGGAGGAAAATGGAAATGACCAAGTATATTTTTATCACCGGTGGTGTAACATCTTCTCTGGGAAAAGGGATAACTGCTGCTTCACTGGGAAGACTTTTAAAAAATAGGGGTTTAAAGGTTGCGCTTCAAAAATTTGATCCATATATAAATATAGATCCTGGTACAATGAGTCCTTACCAGCACGGTGAAGTGTTTGTTACTGATGATGGGGCAGAAACAGACCTTGACTTGGGTCATTATGAGCGTTTTGTAGATATCAGCCTCAGCAAAAATTCCAACGTAACGACAGGTAAAGTTTACTGGTCAGTTATAACCAAAGAGAGAAGAGGAGATTACCTGGGAGGGACCGTACAGGTAATTCCCCATATCACCAATGAAATTAAAAACCGTATTAAGAGGGTAGGGAGGGAAAATGATATAGATGTTGTTATTACCGAAATAGGGGGAACAGTTGGTGATATAGAATCCCTGCCCTTTTTAGAAGCGATTAGGCAAATGAAAACAGATGAGGGGCGGGATAATGTAGTGTATATTCACGTAACTCTCATCCCTTACCTGGAAGCTGCCAGAGAAGCCAAAACAAAGCCTACCCAGCATAGTGTTAAGGAACTTCGCAGCATTGGTATTCAACCGGACGTTATAGTTACTCGAGCTTCACGTCCCCTCTCAAAGGAAATGGAGGACAAAATAGCCCTCTTCTGTGATATCAGCCCCGAAGCAGTAATTCAGGCTACTGATGCTGAAACTATTTATGAAGTGCCCCTTATGCTGCAAAAAGAAGGTCTTGATGAGATAGTTGTTAACAGGCTGGGTTTGGAATGCGGCCCTTCAGACCTAACTGAATGGAGAAAAATGGTAGAAAATATTAAAAACCTTAAAAAACATACTACCATAGCTCTGGTAGGAAAGTATGTAGAGCTTCCGGATGCATATATGAGCGTGGCTGAAGCATTGTCCCATGCCGGTTTTTATCATAACTCCGAAATTGATATTCGCTGGATTTACTCGGGTTCAGTTACTGAAGATAACGTCAAAGAAAAGCTGGAAGGTGTAGATGGAATTTTGGTGCCCGGTGGCTTTGGAGACCGTGGTGTTGAAGGGAAAATTCAAGCTATTAAATATGCCAGGGAGAACAAGATTCCTTTCTTAGGAATCTGCCTTGGTATGCAACTGGCTGTTGTTGAATTTGCACGCCATGTCCTGGGTTATGAGAAGGCTCACAGTTCCGAGTTTATGCCTGATACACCCGATCCTGTGATAGATCTTTTACCTGAGCAAAAAGAAATTGAAGACATGGGTGGAACCATGCGCCTGGGTCTTTACCCATGTAAACTTGAAGAAGATTCTTTTTCTTTTAGAGCATATCAGGACGAGCTTATTTATGAAAGGCACCGTCATCGTTATGAATTCAATAACGCCTACCGCAGCGAGTTTAATGCAGCGGGAATGATTATTACAGGAACTTCACCTGATGACCGCCTGGTAGAAATAGTAGAAGTTAAAAACCATCCCTGGTTTGTGGCCACCCAGTTTCATCCTGAATTTAAATCAAGACCGGACAGGCCCCATCCTTTATTCAGGGATTTTATAGGTTCTGCAATTTCGAGCAGTCATTTGAAGGAGGAAAAGTAGTGTGGAAATCCCGCTTACTCTTTGAAGGTGAGAAAGAAATCTTTAACAACTTCATTGCTACCTGTGCTAAAGGACATATTTTGCAGTCCTGGGAATGGGGAGAAGTTAAAAGGCGTACCGGCTGGCAACCTTTCCGGTTAGTGGTGGAAAATGACGCGGGAGATATAGTGGCAGCAATTTCCCTTTTAAAAAGGGAAATGCCATTTTTAAAAAGAGCTATTTTTTATGCGCCACGAGGACCGGTCCTCGATATTAAAAATGAAGAGCTATTTTCTTTCCTTATGAAAGAAGTAGAAAAAGTAGCACGAGATGAAAAGGTTGCCTTTTTAAAAATTGATCCGGATATTCCTATAGAAAATACCGAATTTAGAAATCTCTTACAAAAACAGGGTTTTGTTTCTGAAGGCAGTGGCAAAAATTTTGAGGGAATTCAACCTAACTTTGTCATGAGGTTGGACATAACTCCTTCAGAAGAAGACCTGCTAAAGAGTTTTCACTCCAAAACACGCTATAACATTAGGCTTGCCAAAAAGCGGGGAGTTGAGATAAAAGAAGACTGTGAAAGGTCGGATTTAAAACCGTTTTATGAAATTCTAAAAATAACTGCAGAGCGGGATAAATTTTTAATTCGTTCCTACCCCTATTTTGAAACCCTGTGGGAGGAACTGGTGGAAAAGAGGTTAGCAAAACTATTTATGGCCTATTATAAAGGTCAGCCCATATCAGGTACAATGGCATTTATAATGGGAGATAAGGCCTGGTATATTTACGGTGCTTCAGATAATGAGCATCGCAAGCATATGCCTAATTATCTCCTGCAGTGGCATATGATACTCTGGGCTAAGTCTCAGGGGTGTACAATGTATGATTTCAGGGGAGTTTCAGGAGACCTTTCCCCGGAAAATCCACTTTATGGACTTTATAGATTTAAAAAGGGCTTTAATCCTGAACTTGTAGAATTTGTAGGCGAGTACAATTATATTTATTCTCCCTTTTATTATAGGTTCTGGAAAACAGCGGAACCAATCTACGGTAAAACTGTTCGAAAGGCGTTGGCATTAAAGAAAAAAATAACCGGTAAGAAGTAAAAAGTACCCCATGATTGAATGAAGTATGAGGAGAGAAGATTATGCTCGAAACACCTCTGGCCCCGGCATGGATTCAAATTGATTCCGGGGCCATTGTACATAATTTCTTAAAGTTAAAGGAAAGGCTTAAAAAAAATACCAGGATTTTAGCCGTAGTTAAAGCTGACGCGTACGGCTGCGGGGCAGAAGAAATGGCCAGGGTTTTGTTGGATGCAGGGGCGGATATGCTTGGTGTTACTTCCCTTACTGAAGCGCTGGAATTGAGAAGGACCGGTATTGCTGCTCCTATACTGGTATTTGCCCCGCTTTTACCGGAAAGTATGCAAGCTGCCCTGGAAAATGATTTGACGGTAAGTGTAGGTAGACCCGGGGAGTTAAAGGAACTGGCCATTGCAGCAAAAAATATCCAGAAAAAAGCTACTATTCATTTAAAAATTGAAACGGGCATGGGACGAACCGGCTTCTTCCCGGAGGAGCTTTCTGATGTTACCAGTATTCTAAAAGGGGAAAGTTTATTGGAGCTTGAGGGAGTATATACTCACTTTGCCAGGGCGGGTAACGCTGGCTATACTAAAAAACAATTTACAAAGTTTATAAATTGTGTGGAATATCTGGAGAGATTGGGAGTAAATGTACCTTTCAAACACTGCGCAAACAGTACTGCGGCAGTATCATATCCTGAGATGCAGCTTGATATGGTAAGGGTGGGTACTTTGTTATACGGCCAAAAACCTGCTTCCTTACAAAAAAATTTGGATATTAAGGACCCATGGCGGGTTTATGCCCGTATCCTTACAGTTAGAAAGATTCCCAAGGGACATTATATAGGATATGGCGGGGAATTTAGAACAAAAAGGGAATCAACAATAGCAGTTATTCCGATAGGATTTGCAGACGGTTATGCAACTGTCCCCGAGGCCAGGCCGAAGGATTTCATAGATTTGTTGAAGAAAGTTGCAAAGGATGTTTTAGCGTATTTGGGAAAAGGTCCTCAAGCTGCCGCTGTTTCTATACGGAATAAAAGGGTACCGGTAGTTGGAAGAATAGGTATGCAGCTATCAATGATAGATGTTACGGAAATCCCGAATGTTAGAGTTGGTGAAGAAGTCAAATTAGCTATGCGACGTATAACAGCTTCCTCAAAATTACCGAGAGTATATGTTAAAGATGGAAAGCCTTACAAGGTACGTTACTTGGAAGGTAAACTGGAGGATATGGCTGCTCTTAGCAAATA
Source organism: Clostridiales bacterium (assembly GCA_020063565.1). Taxonomy (GTDB): domain Bacteria; phylum Bacillota; class DSM-16504; order Desulfitibacterales; family JAICDB01; genus JAICDB01. The sequence goes on from JAICDB010000011.1 coordinate 16,694, forward strand.
ATGAAAAGGGGATGAATAAATGTCAAAAAAGGTTATTACAGGGGCTTTTTTGCTGTTATTAGCTTTTGTAGTTATATTTTCCTTTGTAGGAACAAACAGATTTTATGATCGTGGTCAAAGAAATGAACCGGGCCAAGCAATAGCCCTTATTCATATTGAAGGTCCAATAACAGGAGGAGCTTCTTCTAAATTTTTAGAAGCAAGGGCAGGTTCCATGTCAATTATGGAACAATTGAAAAGTGCCAGGGAGGATAATGATGTAAAAGCAGTGCTTTTAAGAATTAATAGCCCGGGAGGTAGTGCAGCTGCTTCTCAGGAAATAGCTGCTGAGATTGATAAGATAAAGGAAGCCGGTAAAATTGTTGTAGCATCTATGGGTGATATTGCGGCATCCGGAGGTTACTGGATAGCGGCACGGGCAGATAAAATTATGGCAAACGCAGCGACAATGACGGGCAGTATCGGGGTAATAATGCAACAAACCGATTTAACGAAGTTATATGAGAAAATCGGCATAGATATAAATGTCATAAAAAGCGGTAAATATAAAGATATTGGTTCTTCGGCCAGGGAAATGTCACCTGAGGAAAGGGAAATATTGCAGTCCATGGTAAATGATATATTTGAACAATTTGTTCAGGTTGTTGCTGAGGGAAGGAATCTACCGGAAGATGAAGTTAGAAAAATTGCCGATGGGCGTATTTTTACCGGAAAGCAGGCAAAGGAATTAGGGCTTGTCGATAGACTGGGAAACTTTTATGATGCAGTGCAATTTACGGCAGATCTTGCAGCTATAGAAGGAGAGCCTGAAATAAAGGTATATACTGCGCCAGGTCCCTTTGGCGATTTTTTTAATATCTTTTCATTAAAGGGTATTTTGAAGAAAAATTTTGTAGAAATATATTAAGGGGAGGGGTTTAAAGTGAGTGATGAAAAAGAGCTAACCTATCTAGACGCACTGTATGGTATGGTAACGAACCCGTTTCCAACATTAAAAAAAGTTACCGATAGGGAAAAATTAAGCTGGTCACTTCTTACTTTTTTTGGAGTCCAACTATTTTCTCTTGTTTTAAGTTTTAATTTAACTAGAAGTTCCTCGCTGCCGGAAAACCTCCCCAGGGAAATTCCTCCTCATCTTGTACCTCCTCTTATGAAGTTTATGGAAGGCTTTACCTTTATTGGAGGCATAATAGGTATACTCATGGGAGTAGTATTGTGGTTTGTTGCTTCGGGAGTATTAGCGTTAATAGCACAATTTTTTGGGGGGAGCGGAAATGGTAAAAGGCTTTTTATTGCCCTGGGATTTACATCTGTGCCTGTAATTTTTAGCTCACTGTTCAATTTTATTTTTAGAGTAACAGGTGTAACTACTTTGCTGGGTTTCTTGACAGGTCTGGCAGTTTTCATCTGGACAATTTTCCTTGATGTACTGGCAGTTAAAGCTACTCAGGGGTTAAATACAGCTAAGGCTTTGGCGGTAGTTTTATTACCGGGTCTCATGGTTGTTGGGGTAGTTGCCTTCATCATTTTTATCTTTATTTTTTCTTTAATTCCCCTTTTTCAACAGTTTCCGGCAAAATTTCCTATAATATAATAAAAGCTTACTAGAAGGAAATTCTCTATTTTTGTGGAAATAATTTCTTGTAGATGGCGCTAAAGGGGGAAAACTAATGGATAGTCACCATGAAAAAACACCTAAAGTTATGATTGTTGATGATCAACTTGGAGTAAGAATGTTGCTTGAAGAAACATTTAAAAGTGAAGATTGCTGTGTTTTAACTGCTCAAGATGGCTTAAAAGCGTTGGAACTTCTGGAGAAGGAACAGCCTGCTGCCATATTTATAGATTATAAAATGCCGACAATGAATGGTTTAGAAGTTGCCAAGAAAATAAAAGAGAAAGGATATAAATGTAAAATTGTATTAATGACTGCTTATGGTGAAATTGCAAATCTCAACCATGCTGAAGTAAATGATTACCTGATCAAACCCTTTGATATTCAAAAAGCAAGGGATATTTTACATAGTATTTTATAATTTGTATGGAGCCTTTAAGTGAGTGTTCGAAAGGAGCGCCAACTTTTCGAACATCATCTTTAAGCCTTAGGGAAAGGAAGGATTAAATGATAGTACCCACTTCAACAGTAGTAGCGCTCCACTGTCCAGCTTGTGGTAAAATGGAATTAAACAGCTTATCTTTGTTTGAATTTAGTGGTTCTTCCTCTGCAGTTAAAAAGTGTTCTTGTGGTGAAGATTTGATAAATATTTATTCTAAAGATAGAAAAGTTTTCTGGTTACAATTTTATTGTGTGATGTGTGATTCCCACCATGTTAGCAGACTGAAAAGACAGGAACTCTGGTCTCCATGTACGGGGAAAGGTTTTGAAATATACTGTGATGAAACTACCCTGGAAGTGGGTTATATAGGAACTAAGGGCTGGGTACAGGAAAAAATTATGCATCAGCCCCAATCAATATCAGACGTAGCCAAGGAGATGGGTTTTACAGAGTATTTTACAAACCCTGAAGTAATGTATGAAATTTTAGAACAGCTTTATCATATGGCTGAAAACGGTAACCTCTTTTGCAGTTGCGGGAACCATAATTTGGAAATAGAGATTTTTCCCGAAAACTTAGAAATAATGTGTGAAGATTGTGGTTCCAGGGGAAAAATAATGGCAGAAACTGAAGATGATTTGAAAGAGATGCTTTCATTTTCAAGGATAAAATTAACCAATAAAAAAATTTTTTGTCCTAACGATACCAACCTCAAAAAGGGAAGTTTTAAGAAAAAGTAAAACATCATATTAAGGAGGAGTTTTTTGTGCCACTAGTACCATTAAAAGACCTTTTGACGCAAGCGGAAAAGGGAGGATATGCTGTAGGTGCTTTCAATTGTAACAATATGGAGATTGTGCAGTCCATAATTGCCGCTGCAGAAGCAGAAAAATCTCCGGTTGTAATTCAAGCAAGTCAGGGAGCTATTAAATATGCAGGGTTAGAGTACATAACAGCACTGGTTAAGGTAGCTGCAGAAAATACCCATGTTCCAGTTGCACTGCATTTAGACCATGGCACCAGCTTTGAACAAACCATGCGTTGTATCCGCTATGGTTTTACTTCTGTAATGATTGACGGCTCCAAATTACCCCTGGAAGAAAACATTGCTCTTACCAACAAGGTACTTGATGTTGCAAGGGCAGTAGGTGTTTCTGTGGAGGCTGAACTGGGTAAAATTGGGGGAACAGAAGATGATATAACTGTAGAAGCATGGGAAGCATCTCTGACTGACCCTGAAGAAGCCAAGACATTTGTTGAAAGTACAGGTGTAGATGCACTTGCAATTGCCATAGGGACTGCACATGGGCAGTATAAAGGCGAACCGAAGCTTGATTTTGAAAGGCTCAAAAAAGTTCGTTCCCTGGTCAATATTCCGATAGTATTGCATGGATCTTCAGGTGTTCCTGAAGAAGCTATTAAAGAAGCTATCTCCCTGGGGGTACGCAAGGTCAATATTGATACAAACATCAGGGAGGCATTTGTACGAGGAGCTCGTGCTGTAATGGAAGAAAAACCGCAGGAAATTGACCCGAGAAAAATTCTTGGACCTGCTCGAGAAGAAATGACGGAAACCATCAGAGAAAAAATTCGCATATTCGGTTCCAACGATAAAATATAAAATTGTATATTTTGCATACTATAGGAGTGCCCTAGAAAGACTAGTTTTAGGGTGCTCTTATTTCTATAGTAGATGTGTGTTTAAATAATGCAAATTTAAGGAAGGATATTTGCCGTGTCTCAAAGAATATCTATTGGTGTGTATAAAATTAAATTATTTCATGATGTGATTTATCTCCCGCATTGCGGGAGTCTTATTTGACACTTCAGGAGGTGAAAAAATGAGGCTTTTTTTAGACACTGCTAACATTAATGAAATTAAAAAGGCAAATGATCTGGGAGTAATTGCCGGGGTAACTACCAATCCGACCCTTGTTGCAAGAGAAGGGCGCAATTTTGAAGAACTGGTAAAAGAAATATCTTCCATAGTAGATGGACCTATAAGCGCTGAGGTTATAAGCCTGAATACAGAAGGGATGGTGGAAGAAGCACAAAATTTGAGCAAAATCCATGAAAATATAGTAATAAAAATCCCTATGACTGCAGAAGGCTTGAAGGCTGTTAAAATATTAAGCTCGCAAAATATCAAAACAAATGTAACCCTTATTTTTACAGCAAACCAGGCATTACTTGCCGCCAGAGCAGGCGCTACATATGTCAGTCCCTTTGTAGGACGCCTCGAAGATATCGGTGTTAACGGAATGGAAGTAGTGGCTGAATGTGTGCAGATTTTTGCACAACATGGTCTTTCAACTGAAATTATTGCTGCTAGTATCCGAAATCCCATGCATGTGACCCAAGCGGCCCTTGTGGGGGCTGATATTGCAACTGTGCCGTATAAGGTGCTGGAAGGTATGATGAAGCACCATTTAACTGATAAAGGGATAGAGCTTTTCTTAGCTGACTGGGAAAAGGTTAAAGATAAGTAAAAACTTTTTAGAGGATGTTCAAAAGGAGCGACTTTTCGAACATCCTCATATAGAAAATTAGGGGAGGAGCTATTTATGGAACGGGAACTGGCACTTGAATTTGTAAGGGTGACAGAAGCGGCAGCTCTTGCTTCCGCCCGTTGGATGGGGAGAGGGGACAAGATAGCTGCTGATGATGCAGCAGTACGTGCCATGAGGGCTGTTTTTGATACTGTGCATATTGATGGTACTGTTGTAATTGGAGAAGGAGAAATGGATGAAGCCCCTATGTTGTATATAGGAGAAAAAGTAGGGGATGGAAGTGCAGGTGCACCGGAAGTTGATGTGGCAGTTGATCCTTTAGAAGGTACCAATATTGTGGCAAAGGGAACAACTGGAGCAATTGCAGTACTGGCAGTGGCACCAAAAGATTGCCTTTTACATGCTCCCGATATGTATATGGATAAAATAGCAGTCGGTCCCGGCGCAAAGGGTGCGGTTAATCTCGATGCTCCTGTTGAAGAAAACCTCAACAATGTGGCAAAAGCATTAGGAAAAGATATTGAAGATTTGACAGTTGTGATTTTAGATAGACCTCGCCACCAGGAAAAGATAGCTGCAATTAGAAAAGCAGGCGCCAGAATTCGTCTGATATCCGATGGAGACGTTTCGCCTGCTGTAGCGGCCGCCTTTGATGATTCGGGTGTTGATATGATGATGGGTATTGGAGGGGCCCCCGAAGGTGTACTGGCTGCAGCAGCTCTCTATTGCCTGGGTGGTGAACTTCAGGGGAGACTTGTTCCGGAAGATGATGCTGAAATAGAAAGAATTAAAAAAATGGGGCTACAAGAAGTAGATAAACTTTTAACAATGGATGATTTAGTATGTGGCGAGGATGTTATTTTTGCGGCCACCGGAATTACAGACAGTAGTTTGCTGAGAGGTGTACGTTTTAATTCTCAAGGCGCTTCCACCCATTCCCTTGTCATGAGGGCTAAAACTGGAACTGTCCGATTTGTAGAAGCACGGCATCGCTTCGATAAAAAACCCTTTATGGATGAAATTAGGGGAAAGTAAAAATTGTAAAATGTTGACTTTTTAGCAAAATAAGTGGTATACTATCCTTAAGATATACAAGCCTTCTCTATGATAGAGAAGGCTGCTTTATGCCTTCCCACTAACGCCTTCGCACTCTTCTTTAACACCTGTATTATATTCTCTGAATATCCATTATTTTTAGAGTTTATAATCTTAATAAATAGTTAACTAAGTGGTTTATATTTATATATAATTATTGGAGGTAAAAAATGACAATTGCAGATTTAGAAGAAAAAACAATGCAGCAGCTTTATGCTATTGCAAGGGAATTAAACTTAACGGGATATTCGCAACTTCGCAAAAAAGAACTGATATTTGAAATCTTAAAGGCACAAACGGAAAAAGACGGGCATCTCTTTGCGGAAGGAACCCTGGAGATATTACCTGATGGTTACGGTTTCTTAAGACCCTTCGGATATGTTCCCAGCTCTGATGATATTTATGTATCGCCTTCTCAAATACGCCGTTTCGATATGCGGACAGGTGACAGGGTAGCAGGAATGGTAAGACCGCCAAAGGAAGGGGAACGGTATTTTGCTCTTTTAAGGGTTGAAACAATTAATGGATTGGATCCTGAGTTATCACCAAAAAGACTTTATTTCGACGCACTCACCCCCCTTTATCCCGATGAAAGAATAACTTTAGAATCAAAAGTGGGAGGAGCATCCAGTCGAATTATAGACCTTATTTCCCCCATTGGAAAAGGGCAGAGGGGGCTTATAGTTGCTCCCCCAAAGGCTGGAAAAACCATCTTACTCACTAAAATAGCAAACAGTATTGCCAGTAACCAGTCTGATATAAAACTCATAATACTTCTTATTGATGAAAGGCCGGAAGAAGTAACAGATATTGAACGTTCAGTAGATGCCGAGGTAGTAGCATCTACCTTTGATGAACCGCCTGAAAGCCACGTCAAGGTAGCTGATATGGTTCTAGAGAAGGCTAAAAGATTAGTTGAACACGGAAAGGACGTTGTAATTCTTTTAGATAGTATTACAAGGCTGGCGAGAGCGCATAACCTTATTGTACCCCCCAGCGGCAGAACCCTTTCCGGGGGAGTGGATCCAGCTTCACTGCATAGACCAAAACGTTTCTTTGGCGCTGCCAGGAAAGTTGAAGAAGGTGGTAGCCTTACTATTCTCGCGACAGCTTTAATTGAAACGGGTAGTAGAATGGATGATGTTATTTTCGAAGAATTTAAGGGAACAGGTAATATGGAATTAATTCTTGATAGAAAAATGGCAGAAAGAAGGATTTTTCCCGCTATAGATGTCAAACGTTCCGGTACAAGAAGGGAAGAACTTTTACTTTCCAAAGAAGAATTGGAACTAGTTTGGAATTTGCGGAAGATAACAAACAATATGGCATCGTCTGAAGTCACAGAAATGCTTTTGGAGGCAATAGAGAAGACCAAAACTAATTCAGACCTTTTAAGGGCTTTGCCGCATTTCTTTCCTAAAGAAAATAGAATTTAGAAAAAGTGCTGAATTTTTTTTCAGCGCTTTTTTATATGATTTCAAAATATGGACAAAAAATGTATATTTTTGATAAATAAAGGCTAAAATAACGTTTGAGTATCCCAATTAGAAGGAAATTCCAAAAATAACAGAGAATGTTCGAGCATCCTCTAAAAGTAACCGAAATGAGGTGAGAATATGGCTCGCCAGAAAAAAGTTAAGAGGAGTTTAGTATGGCTTATGCTTTTTGCCGTGCTTCTCCTGGTGAGTCCTGTTGAGGCAGGAGAAATTACTAATCCCGCAGAAATGGTAATGTCTGGGAATATAGATCCTGTTTTAACTGCCAGATTAAATTCCCAAACAACCCTTTACCAGGTTGAGCCTGGAGATACACTATGGGGAATAGCCCGTAAATATCAGGTAGATTGGGAACTTATCTGGGCTATGAATGATTTAAGGGATACCTATTTAACTTCTGGACAAATACTGGTGCTTCCCACTAATGAAGAGGAAATACAGCAAGAAGTATATCGTGTAAGACCCGGGGATACTTTGTCCTATATTGCTAGAGAATTTAATGTATCATTAAGGGATTTAATAGCAAAAAATAATATTAAAGACCCAAACATGTTATATGTTGGCCAAAAAATTACTATACCACAGGCATCTCAATATGGAGTTCCCGTATTTAAAGAAATTAAACGTCAGATAGTAAGCAGGGGAGATGCTATTAATCTTTTCTGGCCTGTGACTGGCCAGATTACTTCTCCCTTTGGGCCACGAGGAAGAGGATTTCACCATGGCCTGGATATTGCTGCGCCGACAGGAACCGTTATAAAGGCGGCAGATGACGGAGAAGTAATCTTTTCTGGCTGGAAAAACGGAGTATATGGTTATACTGTTATAGTGGATCATAAAAACGGCACCAAAACAATGTATAGCCATAATAGCGCTAACCTTGTCAAAAAAGGCGAGTGGGTCTCTGCGGGACAAGCAATTGCTAGAATTGGAGCAACCGGTAATGCTACAGGTCCCCACGTTCACTTTGGAGTTTATAAAAATGATAAACTGGTTGATCCGGAAAAATATTTAAGTAAAAGATAGTATTTGTAGATAGCCGCCCTTTTACAGGGTGGTTTTTTCTACTTGACAGCTTTAGCAGTGAGATATAATATGAAACAGAATGCAAGATTGAAAGGAAATGAATAAATGCCCGGACTTTTATTTGCCAATAAAAACGGAGAGCTTTTTGATCTTCCAGGTGTTGCAGCAGTGGCGCGGTGGGGAAACCAGTGGGTGGATATCACAGATGAAGACTTAATTCCCCTTCCTGAAGGCGCTACCCTTACACTTATCCCGGAACGATACCCAATAGGTATTAGTGAGGAAACAGGGGAATTTGTAACATTTAAAGAAAGTCCTTATGATGGAGAGGAAATTTGGGCAGTGGGCGCATTGCTGCCGCAAGGATATACAAGGACTCTTTTACCCGGCTTTGTTGCCCAAAAAAATTCAGCGCCCCTTCCCCTTCTCGGTTATACGGCAGTTGCTATAGTAGGTAATGAATATTATGTTGCTGCAATTCCAACTGCTGAGGATAAGAAATGGAATCCGAAATATTATAATACTCCCGTACTTGAAGAACTGGTGGAAGATACTTTACAGAGTTTCTCTAACAACCGGATCATAGCTCAACTGGCAAAATGTTCTCTGGAATATGGCTGTTTTACGGCACAAAATATTTTTTATGGCCGCTGGGAAGGTGGAATCCCTGTCTCACCGGCTTGTAATGCCAACTGCCTGGGATGTATTTCTTTACAGCCCTCTGAATGCTGCCCTTCGCCCCAAAATAGAATAGATTTTATACCTAGTGTTGAAGAGGTAAGTGAAGTGGCAATTAAGCACTTAGAAAATGCGGAAGATGCCATAGTAAGCTTTGGACAGGGCTGTGAGGGTGAACCAACACTACAGGGAGATCTTTTGATAAAGGCAGTGGACAGTATCAGAAGTAAAACAGGTAGGGGAACCATCAACCTCAACACAAACGGCAGCAGGCCGGAAATTATAGAGGCCCTAGCCAAGGAAGGTCTGCAATCCATTAGGGTTAGCATAATCAGTCCGGAAAAAGATAATTATGATGCATACTACAGACCTAGTGGTTACCAGGTTTCCCATGCAAAAAGAGCTCTTCGGGCGGCAGGTGAGAACGGAGTATATACCTCCATAAATCTTTTAACTATTCCCGGATTTACCGACAGTGAACTGGAAGTGAAAAACCTGATCCGATTTCTTAAAGAAACAGGAGTCTGCCAGGTCCAGTTTAGAAACTTGAATATTGATCCGGATTATTTTTTTAAGGCGTTGCCTGACGGAAATGGCGAGTTGTTAGGAATACCCCGATTGGTAGACATCTTACAACAGGAATTACCACATTTAAAAATCGGCAGTTATACACTTCCTGTGAAATGAGTGTTCGAAAAGGAGCACGGATTTTTCAAACATCCGCGTTAAATAAATATTTGCAAATACAGCTTCATCTGTGATATAATTTTATTTAGTTTTGAGAAGCTAAAATTATCTTTTAACTTTTAAAATATAAGCATTACGGAAAGAGGTGGCATAAGATGAAAAAAGACATTCACCCTAAGTATGAGAAAACAACAATTACTTGTGCGTGTGGTAATGAAATAGAAACCCGCTCAACTAAAAAAGACATTAGAGTAGAAGTTTGTTCAAGCTGTCATCCATTCTACACCGGAAGTAAGCAGCGTATAGTACAAAAAGACGGCAGAATAGAAAAATTCAAGAAAAAGTACGGCTTGGAGTAATTTAAAAGCAGGGCATAAGCCTTGCTTTTTTTATGATTTTCTTTGAAAATATGATACAATAATATTTTAGGGGGTGGGAGTAATGCCTAAAGACTGCTTCCAATATGGGGGTCAGGCTGTTATAGAAGGTGTTATGATGCGGGGACCTAAAGAACTGGCAGTAGCAGTTAGAAAGCAGGCCGGTAATATAGTAATAGATAGAAGGCCTATTAAATCACTAGCGGAAAAACTGCCATTTTTCAAGCTGCCATTTTTAAGAGGAGTCCTTGCACTGATCGAAGCACTTGTGATAGGTATTCAGGCCTTAACTTATTCAGCAAGTCAGGCTGCCGATGAAGAAGAGGAAGAGCTGACAGCAAAAGAAATTTTCTTAACTATAACAGTTGCCTTTGGTTTGGCAATATTATTGTTTGTTGTAATACCAACAGGTGCAGCTCATTTTTTAGAATGGATGACTCCTTTCTGGCAAAATATAGTGGAAGGTACTTTAAGGATAGCAATATTCTTAGGCTATATTGTTGCCATTTCAAGGATGAAGGATATCCAGCGAGTATTCCAGTATCATGGAGCAGAACATAAGGTTATTCACACCTATGAAGCTGGAGAAGAGTTAACAGTTGAAAATAGCCGTAAGTACTCCACTCTTCACCCTCGGTGCGGAACAGCATTTCTATTTATGGTTTTAATTTTAACAATAATTTTGTTTTCATTTTTAAACACACCTTATTTGTGGTGGCGTATTTTATCCAGGGTGCTATTAATGCCGATTATTGCAGGAATAGCCTACGAACTCATTAAAATATCAGGCAAGTATTCTCAGAAAACAGCAATCAGCATTCTTATAAAACCGGGATTATGGCTTCAAAAATTAACTACCCGTGAACCTGACGATAAACAACTGGAAGTAGCAATTGAAGCGCTGAGAGCAGTTCTAAGTGATTACAGTAAACATCCTAAATAAGGTTTCAGTGGGGTAAAATAGTTAGGGGTGAGATTATGTTTGATAAACTTGAAAGCATCGAGGAAAGATATGATGAATTAGGTCAAATGCTTGCAGATCCTGAAGTGATTAATGATCAGAAGAAATTTCAGCAAACTGCCAAAAATCATGCCGACCTCCAAGAAATAGTAGAGACTTACCGTTATTATAAAAAAGTAAAAAATGATTTGGAAGAGGCAAAAAGCCTTCTGGAAGAAGATAATATAGATGATGATCTCAGGGAAATGGCAGAAATGGAACAGGAAGAACTTTCAGAGAAAATTGAAGACCTTCAGGAAAAATTAAAAATTCTGCTTCTGCCTAAGGATCCTAATGATGAGAAAAACGTTATTATGGAGATTCGTGCCGGTGCGGGTGGTGAAGAAGCGGCACTTTTTGCAGGTGATCTCTTTAGAATGTATTCCCGTTATGCGGAAAATCAAGGTTGGAAAATTGAATTAATGAACAGCCACCCGACTGACACAGGTGGTTTTAAGGAAATTATCTTTACTGTTGAAGGTCAAGGTGCTTTCAGTAAACTGAAGTTTGAAAGTGGTGTGCATAGGGTTCAAAGGGTACCCGCAACTGAATCATCAGGAAGAATTCATACATCGACAGCCACAGTGGCTGTTCTTCCTGAAGCAGAGGAAGTTGATGTGGAAATAGACCCCAATGATTTAAGGATAGATGTTTTTTGTTCCAGCGGCCCGGGTGGGCAATCGGTTAATACTACCCAGTCAGCAGTTAGGGTTACCCACATACCTACCGGTATAGTGGTTTCATGTCAGGATGAAAAGTCTCAGCATAAAAATAAAGCTAAGGCACTTAAAGTTTTAAGGTCACGCTTGCATGATAAAATGCTGCGTGAACAGCAGGAAGAAGTGGCAGGTGCTCGCAAGCTCCAGGTTGGAACAGGTGATCGCAGTGAAAGAATTCGCACCTATAATTTCCCGCAGGGCAGGGTTACTGATCACCGTATTGGCCTTACACTTCACAAACTGGAAGCAGTTCTTCAGGGAGAACTTGATGAATTGATTGAAAGCCTACGGACTGAAGAACAAGCAGAAAAATTAAAAGAAGTTGAGTAGTTATGAGGAAAGATACAATATCCGCTGCCATTACAAAAGCAGCGGATATACTACATAAAGCAGGTATACAGGAAGGGCGACGCGAAGCAGGTATTTTGATGGAATTTTGCCTGGGAATTTCCAGAGAGAAAATGTTAATGGAATTACAGGAGATATTGCCTCAAGATGCGGCAAATAAGTATTTTGATTTGGTCAAGAGAAGAAGTCAAAACTACCCACTCCAGTATATAACAGGCCAACAGGAATTTATGGGACTTCCCTTTAAGGTTAATCCCAATGTGCTGATACCCCGGCGGGAAACAGAAGAGCTGGTTGAAAAGGTTTTGCAATCTGATATTAAAGCGGGGGCAAATGTAGCGGATGTTGGGACGGGGAGCGGCGCCATTGCGGTAAGCTTAGCTAGATTTAGACCTGACTTACGGGTTTTTGCCACAGATATTGATCCCCAAGCGCTTGCGGTTGCACGTGAAAATGCAGGAAAATTAGATGTTAAAATAGAATTTTTTCAGGGCGATTTGCTTAAACCTCTTATTTTGCATAATATAAAGCTAGACGTTATAGTTTCAAATCCCCCCTATATATCGCAAGGCGAAATGGAAACCTTAATGCCCGAGGTGAAGTATGAACCCCGGCATGCCCTAGAGGGCGGAAAGGATGGTTTAAAATACTATCGCAGGATAGCGTTCCAAAGTTCGCAGGCGCTTGCCAAGGGTGGAAGGATTTTTTTAGAGATTGGCATGACCCAGTCGGCTGAAGTGACGGCAATATTACGAACTGCAGGATTTCAGGAAATGCAGGTGATAAAAGACTACCAGAAAAGGGATCGCATTGTTTCTGCAGTTTTTGGGGGGTTAGATAATGACACATAAAGAAACAATAACAGCGGCAGAAAAAGTACCAAAAAATAAGGCTTTCTTGTTATGGGAGCTTTTTAAAACCTTTTTTATTTTGGGGGGATTTACCATTGGAGGAGGAATAGTAATGGTCCCCTTAATAGAAAAGGAACTGGTTAAAAAAAAGGGCTGGATTAAGGCTGAAGAATTTATAGATATGATGGCCCTGATCCAATCCGTACCTGGAGTTATGACCGTTAATAGCGCCATTATTGTTGGCTACAGGCTTGCGGGACCGTCTGGGGCTATGCTCTCGGTGCTGGGCGGTGCACTGCCTTCTTTCGTTGTCATATTAGTAATAGCCAGTTTTTTTGTGCGTTTTAATCAGTACCCCATTATTCAAAAATTTTTGCTGGGGGCGCGCCCTGGCGTGGTGGCATTGCTCATCTATGCTGCCATTTCCCTTGGAAAAAAGGGGATCAGGGATAAAAAAGGTATTCTAATCTTTGTATCAGGTCTTTTAGCATTATATTTTTTAAACATTCATCCTATAATAGTAATTATAGTTTCAGGTTTTTTAGGTTATATAATATATCATGAAGGAAGAGTAAAATGAAATTATTGGTAAGTATGTTTTTAACTTTTGCAAAAATTGGGGCCTTTAGCTTTGGTGGCGGTTATGCAATGATACCCCTCATGAAAAAAGAAGTGGTGTCGCTCCATGGTTGGCTCACCATACAAGAGATGATTGATATAATTGCAATATCTCAGATGACTCCCGGGCCTATAGCAATAAATCTTGCAACCTTTGTTGGCTATAAGATAGCAGATTTCCCCGGCGCCCTAGCAGCTACCGTTGGGGTTATTACACCCTCGCTGATAATAATTACCGTAATAGCCCGTTTCTTTTTTAAATTTCAGAATGAAAGTAAAATGCAGTGGGTATTGGGTGGAATACGACCTGTGGTCGTGGCGCTTGTGGCTTTTGCGGCACTTGTGATAGGTAATACCGCACTTCATGATGTTAAAGGTTATTTAATAACAGCAATTGCCTTTATAGCTGTATTTATTTTTAAAATTCATCCTATCTTAGTTATTATTTCTTCAGGAATATTGGGTATTATGCTATATTAGCTGAGGATGATAAGCTCAATATAAAAACTATTCCAGTATCTACAATAATGGTGCCGAATATGGAGGAGATGGCTCATTATCTAGTTGGTGTTTTAAACGCCAACTTTCTTTCTGATTAAAGGAGTGAAACTATGTTAACCCGTTATATAAAGGTTAATAGCTTAAACCTTGAACCGGAAAAGATCGAGGAAACGGCGAAAATTTTAAAAGAGGGTGGTTTGGTAGCCTTTCCGACTGAAACTGTTTATGGCCTTGGAGCAGATGCCTTTAACCCGCAGGCAGTTAGAAATATCTTTAAAGCCAAGGGCAGACCGCAAGACAATCCTCTCATAATACATATCTGGAGCAATGAACAGTTGGACAAGCTTGTAAAAAATATTCCTCAAAAAGCACATGTTCTCATGAATAATTTCTGGCCGGGTCCTTTGACTGTTGTTCTACCTAAAAAAGAAGGGGTTATGAGTGAGGCTACCTCAGGTTTGGATACTGTAGGAGTACGAATGCCGGATCATCCCGTTGCTTTAAAACTTTTCCAAAGGTCCGGGGTAGCGGTTGCTGCACCAAGTGCAAACATTTCAGGGAAACCAAGTCCAACAGGTGGATTACATGTTTTAAAGGATTTAGCAGGTAAAATAGATGTAGTGCTGGATGGAGGTAGTGCAAAAGTAGGAGTGGAATCAACAGTAGTAGATTGTACAGGAGAAATACCTGTGATTTTACGGCCGGGAGGGGTGACAAAGGAAGAAATGGAAGAAGTGGTAGGGGAAGTTTTACTGGATCCTGCACTTCACAGAAAAACCTTTAAGCCAAAGTCACCCGGTATGAAATATAGCCATTATGCACCGGATGGCATAATGTATCTAGTTGTGGGAAAGAGTATTAAATCCCTCGCAGAAAAACTGGCTGATATTTCTATGAAACGTTACCAGGCAGGATATAAGGTTGCTCTTTTAGCTTTTGAAGATACCCTAGCTTTAATAGGAGAGAAACCCTACATCAAGCTTTCCCTTGGCTCTAGAGATAATTTATCAATTACTGCTGCAAAAATTTATGGGCTTTTAAGGCAGTGCGACCGCCTGAAAATAGACTTTATAATAGCTGAAGGTTGCCCGCGTAAAGGAATGGGACTTGCTGTTATGAATCGTTTGGAAAAAGCTTCTGGTGGAAAGATTATCCGCTTACAAGACTAAAAGTGCATGTTCGAAAAGGAGCACGAGAGACACGAGAAGTTCAAGGCGGGAAGTAGATTTCGCGCGGACTTTTCGAACAGCTTCTAAAAATAGTTATCAATTTGTGTGTTCTAGCCTTTTAACTTTAGTAATAGACTTTTAGCAAGGATAAAAAACACTTTTTGAATATTCTCTTAAAAGTGGTGAAAATAGATGCTAGAAGTCCTATTACTAAGCGCCTTAGCAGGATTGGCAACTTGTTTGGGTGGAATAATAGTACTGCTTTTAGGTAAACCTACTGAAAAATCACTTGCCATATTTTTGGGGCTTGCTGTTGGAATAATGGTGGCTGTAGTTGTATTAGACCTGCTTCCTTCAGCGTGGAAGTATAGTAACTTTTACACAACCGCAGCGGGTTTCTGCCTGGGCATAGCAGTCTTGGGTTTAATTGACTTAGTATTAAGTGTCTTGCGTCCTGCCTGTACCGGTGCCAGAAATAATCGTTATCTCTTAAATATGGGCTATTTAATAGCTATGGGGATTGCACTCCATGATCTCCCGGAAGGGATTGCTATAGCTGCAGGATATGAGGCTCAACAAAGCCTGGGCTGGTTAATTGCACTTGCAATAGGATTACATAATATTCCGGAGGGAATGGCTACAGCAGCGCCTTTAAGAATGGGTGGAATGTCGCAGGTGGGGATAATAGTAGTAATAGGGTTGGTAAGCATCTTTACCCCCCTGGGAACCATTATTGGTGTAGTATTAACAAAAATTTCTCCGCAGTTAATTGCTCTTCTCCTGGCCATGGCAGGAGGAGCTATGATATATATTGTACGTTTTGAATTAATACCTGAATCCAGAAGAAGACATCCCAATTATGCTCGTTTGGGGGCAGTTATAGGTTTTGCAATAATTTTGTCTTTACAAGCGATTCATTGATTATTTATTTAATTCATGGGCCAAGCTAACTATGAACCTAAGGTTATCGGAGGAGTTATTATGAATTTTATTACAGTTTTTCTAGTAGCAGTAGCGCTGGGTACAGATGCCATGTCCATGGCAATTGGCTTGGGACTTTCCGGCGCACGCTGGAAAAGAGCGCTTATCATAGCCCTAGTTGTTGCTGCATTTCATATTGTCATGCCGCTAATCGGACTTTCAGTTGGCTCCTTACTGGGAAAAATAGTTGGTAAGTTTGCAAGTATAATTGGAGCACTTATACTTGCTCTCCTGGGAGGGCACATGATTTGGGATACTATTAAACCGGAAGTAAAGGGTAGACCTTCGGTACCTATTGCCCGTAAACTGTTAGGAGATACTAAGGGCAAGAAATCTATGCATGTTGTGACAGGTCTTACAGGAATTTTACTGGTAGCTGGCAGTGTAAGTTTAGATGCCCTGACAGTAGGGTTTGGCCTGGGTACATTGAAGGCAAATCTATTTTTAACGGTTATAACAATGGGAGCTATAGCAGGTATTATGACCCTGATAGGATTTCTTTTCGGAACCCGCCTGGGAAAATGGTTGGGTGAGAAGGCACAGCTAATTGGAGGAATCGTATTGATAGGTATAGGAATTAAAATGCTATTTGTATAACTTGGATATTACTTGGTTAGGGAGGGGATAGCTTTGAAAAAAATACTTTTTGTCTGCACGGGCAATACTTGCCGGAGCAGTATGGCCCAGGCCATAGCACAAAAGATAATTTCCGAGAAGAATATTTCGGACAAGCTGCAGGTTGCTTCCGCGGGAATGGCTGCAGTGCCGGGCATGAAGGCTGCTGATAATGCTATTCGGGCAGTTAATGAAAGGGGAATAGATTTAAACGAACACAGGGCACAACAATTGACTGAGGAAATGATAAAAGAAGCAGATCTTGTACTAACCATGACCAGAAATCACAAGCAACAGGTTTTGAGTATGGTACCGGAAGCTCAGGATAAGGTATTTACAGTTAAAGAATATGCTTCTGAGTCTGATGTTGATGGTTCCAACAGTGAATTAACAGCTGTTGCTGCCAGACTTGAGGAAAAAGAGAGAGAATTTTTCTCTAAACGCGGTCAGGAACTGGAAGCTTTATACCAAAAGAGAGATGAACTGGAGAAAAAGCTCAAAGAGATTGAAACAAAAATTCAGGACTGGCACCTGCAATTTTATGATTACACAAAGGAAGAAAGGACCCAGCTGAAAAAAGCTGAAAGAAAAATTATGGATTTGGATATTCAAGACCCCTACGGCCAGCCTCTGGAAAGTTATAAGGCATGCGCAGAGGAACTTGAGGGATTGCTTGAGAAAATTATAGAGAAATTTAGCAATGAATAACTGTAAAAAGTAGGTTTTTCCACCGGATGACCTATGGCCACACATTTTTATATGACGTATTAGTTAGGAGGCGCCTCAACGCCTATATTTTAAGGCTTGAGGCGCCTCCTTTATTTTTAGGCATATAACTTGCTCTTATAGTAAGTAAAGAAAATTACTGGGAGGAATCTAGCATGGTGGGGATAGATAAGGAAGGTTATTTAAAAAATCAAGCTGATTGGACTGAAGAAGTTGCCGCAAGAATAGCCAACCGTGAGGGTATCGATAATTTAACTGAAAAACACTGGCAAATAATTTATTATATCAGGGATTATTATAACGATTTTAACACCGTGCCACCATTACACAAAATCTCTGAAAAATCCGGCTTAAATGCATTAGAGATCAGCAGGCTTTTCCCAAAGGAAAATATTAGAAGTGCCTATCGTGTTGCAGGTTTGCCTCGTTTAGAGAGGTTTTAAAGAGTGTTCGAAAAGGAGCACGAGAGACACGAGAAGTTCAAGGCGGCGCAGGATTCGAGCAGCGGAGCGTACTATAGAAGGTACGTGAGCAGCGCAGGAGCCAAGCCAACGCAGAAATTCGAAGTGGATTTCGCGCGGACTTTTCGAACATCCTCTTTTAAAAAAATTTTAAAGGGAGGTCTAATAAATGCTGCCTTCAAGCTTGATAAGAAGACGTTATCTGGCTAAGGGTCCCCGGTGTATTAAAGATGAAAAAATATGGGATGAACTGGTAAATGATGTTCTCACAAAACTGGAAAACATTACAACTGTTACTTCTGAGCACCATCAAGTTATGAGTTGTGTAAGGAAATATTATCTTGACAAAGAAAGGGCCCCTACCGTAAGGGAAATTTGTTCAGCAACCGGTTTTTCACTGGATAAGTTCTTTGATCTTTTTCCTGATTGGCCTCACACTTTATTTAACATTGATTGTATTGTTTGTACAGTTCTCGGAATTCCGTACTGGAATTGTATAGAGTAGAGGAGGAGTGAGAATGAGTGTAATTTTTTCACACAATATGAATCACCAGTTTAAAACAGAAATTGCAGAAGTTTTTACTACTTTGCAGGATAAGTTGGATTTTGCTAATTGTCTTGCGTGCGGTATGTGTACGGCAGCTTGCCCGTATTCCGATGTACATGATGAGATGGATCCCCGCAAGTTTGTCCGGATGTGTCTTTTAGGGCTTAAGGATGAGGTCTTTAATGATAATTTTATCTGGAAATGCAACATGTGCGGTAGGTGCACAATGCTCTGTCCAATGCAGGTTGATATAGCCGGACTTGTAAGAACTCTGCGGGGGAATTTCGGTCTTACAGCTCCTGGAACATTGCAGGATGTGGTTGAAAATCAGGTTAAAACAGGTAACCAGATGGAGGTTACAAAGGAAGATTATCTGGAGACTCTGGAGTGGATGGAAGAGGAGCTCCAGGAAGAAATAGATGACCCCGGTGCAAAAATACCTGTAGACAAGGTGGGGGCTGATTTTCTCTTCCTCTGGGATCCCAGGGAGATAAAATATTACCCTT
The DNA here is from genome assembly GCA_020063565.1 of Clostridiales bacterium. Classification (GTDB taxonomy): domain Bacteria; phylum Bacillota; class DSM-16504; order Desulfitibacterales; family JAICDB01; genus JAICDB01. Next base: position 35,662 of record JAICDB010000011.1, read on the forward strand.
TAGATGTTCAGAGTATAGCCAAAATTATGCATGCTGCCGGTGCCAACTGGACTTGCAGCAGTGAATACTGGGATGCTACCCATTATGGGCTTTTTAATGGAGATGACAAGGTTTCAAAAATACTTCTAAAAAGGATAGCGGAACAGGTTAAAAGGTTAAAAGTTAAATATGTTGTTGTTACGGAGTGCGGCCATGCTACCCATGCCCAGAGGTGGGGGAAAAATGTCTGGCTTACTTCAAAAGAAGGTAATTACCCTGTATTTAATTTTGTACAAAAAGAAGCGGAATGGATAAAAAAAGGGATCATTAAAGTTGATCCCACCCGTAATCCTGAACCCGTAACCTTCCATGATCCCTGTAATATGGTCAGAAAGGAAGGAATTGTTGAAGAACCAAGATACTGCCTTCAAAAAACTGTAATTGATTTTAGAGAAATGTGGCCCAACAGGGAGTTTAATTACTGTTGCGGCGGTGGTGGCGGCCTCCTGGCAATGGGTTCGGAAATATACCCCTACCGTTTGGAAAAAGGCAGTTTAAAGGCCGAACAGATTAAAAGAACCAGCGCCAAAATTGTTGTTACCCCCTGCCATAACTGCTTTGACCAGTTAAGTGACATTATCAAGCATTTTAAATTAGATGTCAAAGTAAAACATATCCACCACATGGTAAGCAATGCTTTAGTGCTGGATTAAAAAGGAGTGATTTAAGATGGATGAAAATATTGAAAAATATTTAAATGTTGTTCCCGGTGGGGAAACAGTTAACAATTATAAGGCAAGGATTTGCGGTTCTGTGGCTGTTGTAGGAGGGGGAATAGCCGGTATCCAGTCGGCGCTGGATTTGGCTGAAATGGGATATAAAGTCTATTTAGTTGAAAAGTCGCCGGCTATAGGCGGTACCATGCCGGCTCTGGACAAAACCTTTCCTACTAACGATTGCTCTATGTGCATACTTTCGCCAAAACTTGTTGAGTGCGGTAGGCATCTCAATATTGAAATACTCACCAACAGCCAGATAGTGGAGTTAGACGGTTTGCCCGGAAATTTCAAAATTAAGGTTAAGAAAGAACCGAGGTATATAGATATTGATAAATGTACCGGATGTGGCGAATGTGCTAAAGCTTGCCCGGTAGAAATCACTAACGATTTTGAGAAAGGTTTGTCCAATGCCAAAGCAATTTTTAAACCGTATGCGCAAAGCTTTCCTAATGCGTATGCAATTTGTAAAGAGGGTATAGCTCCCTGTAAAGCTGAATGTCCGGCAGGGGTTAACGCCCAGGGTTATGTGGCGCTAACTAGAGCTAAAAAGTTTAAGGAAGCTGCCCAAATAGTATTTGAAGATTTACTGTTACCAGGAACTCTAGGAAGAATCTGCCCTCATCCATGCGAAAGTGAATGCAGTCGCGCTCAGGCTGAAGGAGCTGTCTCCATTGCAAGCATAAAGAGATTTCTGGCTGATAGCCAACCGCGACCTCGACTGGACATAAAAGAATTTAAGGATGATAAGATTGCAATTATAGGTTCTGGACCGGCGGGACTGACATGTGCTTTTGAGTTGCTGAAAAAAGGTTATAAGGCAACAATTTATGAAGCACTGCCTGTTGCCGGAGGCATGCTTGCAGTTGGAATTCCCGACTATCGATTGCCTAGAAAGATATTGGATAAGGAAATATCTTATCTGACCTTACACGGAGTAGAAATTAAACTGAATACAGAATTCGGAAAGGATATTACTTTGGAAGAACTTAAAAAGGAAGGTTACAAAGCTATATTCCTGGCTACAGGGGCACATAAAAATCGCATGTTAGGAATTCCGGGTGAAAATCTTCCTGGTGTTCTTGCCGGAGTGGATTTCCTGAGGCAAGTTAATCTCGGTGAAAAAGTAGACTTAGGAGAAGCGGTGGCAGTTATTGGTGGTGGGGATGTGGCAATGGATGCCGCCAGAAGTGCCCTTCGTTTGGGAGCTAAGAATGTAACTATCTATTACCGCAGGTCGCGGAAAGAAATGCCTGCCCGCATAGAAGAAATCGAGGCTGCCCAAGCCGAAGGAATTCGGTTTAAGTTTCTTGCTTCTCCCACTAAAGTTGATAAAAGTGATGATAAGTTACGCATGGAATGTGTAGAAATGGAACTTGCAGAACCTGATGAAACCGGTAGAAGAAAGCCGGTTCCCAAAAAAGATTCCAAATTTGTGGAGGAAATAGATACCATTATAACTGCTATTGGTCAGCAACCCACCATAGACTGTCTGCCAGCTGATATTGAGCTAAATGAATATCAAAGTGTTGACTGCGATGCAACGACATTTCAAACATCGGTACCAGGAGTTTTTGCCGGTGGTGAAGTAAGGACCGGTCCCGGGATAGCTGTAGAAGCTGTCAGGGAAGGTAAGGAGGCTGCTGAATCCATTGTTCGCTATTTGGAAGGCAAGGATTTAAAAGCTAATAGGAATAAAAAACAAAAGGTTACCGAAAAACCTGTCATAAATAGTGAAATACCTGAGGTTAAGAGGGTTTCTAAAAAAGAATTGCCTGTGGAAGAAAGGATAAAAGACTTTTCGGAAGTGGAACTGGGAATTACGGAAGAGGAAGCAGTAAGGGAAGCAGAACGCTGCCTGAACTGTGGTCCCTGTTCCGAATGCCGTCAATGTGAGGTTGTCTGTGAAGCGGACTGTATTGATCACTTCCAGGAGGAAGAAATTTTAGAAATTACTGCCGGAGCAGTTCTTCTAGCACCCGGATTTAAGGAATTTCCTGCTGAAAAATTGAAAAGCTACGGTTTTGGGAAATACCCCAATGTAGTTACCAGTTCCCAGTTTGAAAGAATATTAAGCGCATCCGGTCCCTTTGGTGGGCATCTTGTAAGGCCGTCTGACAATAAAGAGCCTCAAAAAATTGCCTGGATACAATGTGTTGGTTCAAGAAATTTACAAGAAGGTAGAGATTATTGTTCAAATGTTTGCTGTATGTATGCCATCAAGGAGGCTGTTATTGCCAAGGAACATAGTACTCAAACTTTAGATACAAGTATCTTTTACATGGATATGCGCTGTCATGGTAAAGATTTTGAAAAGTATTATGAAAGAGCAAAAGGGCAGGGTGTAAATTTTATACGCTCCAGAATTTTTAACGTAGAAGAAGGAGAAAACAATACCTTGTACATTCGCTATGCCCTGGAAGACGGATCAATAAAAACAGAACAGTTTGACATGGTTGTTCTTTCCGTTGGTTTAACTCCTCCTGAAGGAGCGGAAGATTTAATTGATACTTTACAAATAGAAGCAAATAAATACGGCTTTGCGAAGACAGAGTCTCTGGTTCCAATAGAGACATCAAGGGATGGTATTTATGCCGTAGGTGCTTTCAGTGGTCCCAAGGATATTCCGGAGACTGTCACAGAAGCCAGTGCTGCTGCCATCCAAGCGGCCGGTTTACTAACAGACGCTAAAAATACCCTTATAGAATCCAAAACTTATCCTCCGGAAAGAGATGTTGTAGGCCAAAAACCGCGTATTGGAGTTTTCATTTGCCATTGCGGTATCAATATAGGCAGTGTGGTTAATGTCAAAGAGGTCTGTGAATACGTCAAGACTTTAGATAATGTGGTTTACGTTGAAGACAATATGTATACCTGTTCCCAAGATACCCAAATCAGAATTAAAGAGATAATTGAAGAACAGGGGTTAAACAGGGTCGTAGTTGCATCTTGCAGCCCCAGAACACATGAACCTCTCTTTAAAGAGACCTTAAAAGAAGCCGGCCTCAATGAGTTCTTGTTTGAAATGGCTAATATTAGAGACCAGTGCTCGTGGGTGCACATGAATGAGCCAAAAGCTGCTACTGAAAAGGCCAAGGACCTGGTCAAAATGGCAGTAGCAAAGGCGAGATTTTTACAACCTATCAAGACTACTACTGTACCCATGACGCAAAAAGCTCTTGTGATAGGCGGCGGCGTAAGCGGTATGACTGCAGCTTTAAGTATAGCCTCTCAGGGTTACCCTGTCTATTTGATAGAGAAAGAAAAAGCACTGGGCGGCATGGCTAACCGGATGGCCTTCAATCATCAAGGAGAACCCATTAAGAAATTTGTAGAGAATTTAAAAGAAGAAGTGATGGAGGATCCTTTGATTGAGGTTCATTTAAATGAGGAAATTACAGATATTAAAGGTTTTATCGGTAACTTCCAAACTACTTTAGAGAGCGGTAAAACATTAGAGCATGGTGTAGTTTTAATAGCAACGGGAGCAAAGGAATTTAAACCACAGGAATATCTCTATGGATCTAATGAGAAAGTAAAAACCTATTTGGAATTGGAGGAAACTATCTCCAACCAGCCTGCAACCCTAAAAGGCTGCAATAATCTAGTATTAATTAACTGTGTCGGTTCTCGAAATGAGGAACATCCCTACTGCAGCAAAGTTTGCTGTAACCAGTCAGTTCAACTGGCATTAAAAGCAAAGGAAATTAATCCGGGTTTAAATGTTTATGTATTATACCGTGACATGCGAACCTATGGTTATGCAGAGGAATTTTACCTTGAGGCACGCAGAAAAGGTGTAATCTTTATCAGATATGACCTTCATCAAAAACCGGAAGTCATACAAACCGGGGAAGGCTTGCAGGTAAAAGTTAAAGACCATGTCCTGGATGATACATTAGTAATAAAATCTGACCTGGTAGGATTAGCTGCAGCTACCGTAGCCAATCGGGAAAATGAAAAATTAGCAAAATTTTTGAAAGTACCCATTAACGAAGACGGCTTCTTCCTGGAAGCTCATATGAAATTACGACCTGTTGATTTTAGTACGGATGGTGTGTTCTTATGCGGACTGGCACACAGTCCGAAACCGCTAGCTGAAGCAATCGTTCAAGGAAAGGCGGCTGCTGCCAGGGCATGTACTGTTCTTAATAAAGAAGAAATTATTGCAGGTGGTTTAACTGCTGAAGTGGATACAAGTATTTGCAGTGGATGTGGTACTTGTGAAAGTATCTGTCCTGCAAAGGCTATCGAAATCGATAATGGGGAAAAAGTAGCTAAGGTAAATGAAGCGCTCTGTAAAGGCTGCGGCGCCTGTGCAGCTTCTTGCAGATCACATGCTATCGATGTAAAAGGGTTTGAGAGTTCGCAAATTGTAGCCATGTTAGAGGAAATAGGATAAGTGGGGTGAGCTAAGTGGATAGAAAAATAATAGCTTTCTTATGTAACTGGTGCAGCTATGCGGGAGCGGATCTGGCGGGAGTCAGCCGCTTCCAGTATCCCGCTAATTTAAGAATAGTTAGGGTTCCCTGTTCAGGGCGTGTGGACCCGCTGTTTATTTTCACTGCTTTAAAAAATGCTGATGGAGTTTTAGTGGCAGGTTGTCATCCCGGGGACTGTCATTATACCAGTGGCAATTTGGTAGCCAGGAGAAAGTTTGCACTTACCAAGAGTCTCTTAGAATTCATTGGAATTGAAGATGGCAGGGTACAGTTTGACTGGATTTCAGCTGCTGAAGGAAATCGTTTTGCTGAAACGGCAACAAAGGTAGTGGAAGATGTAGAAAAACTAGAAGAATGGGATAGATGGGGTGGGGAGAAATGAGTGTGCTAAATGATATAAAGCTGAAAGCAAAAGAACTGCTGGAAAAAGGAGATGTTGATGTAGTTATCGGGTATGCCAAAGGCACTTTGAACGGTAAGTGTACCCCGTATTTTGTACGAAATGCGAATGATGTTGAGAATCTTGTGTGGGAAAACGGCTGTGATATTAATTTGGCTAATTACCTCTTAAAAATTTCAGATAAAGCTGCCGTAATTGCCAAGGGCTGCGATACCAGGTCCATTGTAAATCTTGTTAAGGAAAATCAACTGGACAGGGAAAGGGTAGTGATAATAGGTGCAAGCTGCCCCAGTACCGAATCCTGTCAAAAGTGCAACCATCCCGATCCTGTTATTGCTGATGTATTTCTGCAGGGGGAAACTAAAGTGAACAATGATGATTTTTCAGATCTAGAAAGTTTCAGTAAGCTTCCGAGCGAGGAAAGAAGGAATTACATCTATAAAGAAGTTTCGAAATGCATCAGGTGCTATGCATGTCGTAATGTATGTCCGGCATGCTACTGCAAGGAATGTTTTGTGGAAGAAAACTTACCTGCCTGGATTGGAAAAACAACGAATACTTCAGATAATATGATCTTTCACTTAACTCGCGCTATCCATGTAGCAGGGAGATGTGTCGGTTGCGGGGAATGCGTAAGAGCCTGTCCAATGGGGGTTGACCTTTCAATTTTAAATAGAAAAATTATGAAGGATGTCAAGGAGCTGTTTAACGTAGAATCGGGGTTGGATTTGGATACTAAGCTTCCGCTGAACGACTATAAGGAAGATGATCCTCAGTACTTCCTGATAGGGGGTGAAAAGTGTGAGTAAATATATCATGTTTGGAGAAGAGTTGCTCCAATGGTTGCAAAATCTTGCGAAAGAGAGTAAGGTTTTAGCTCCTGTAAAAGAGGAATACGGTTATACTTTTGCAGAGTGGGATAAAAAAAGTTTACCTGGCGATGATTACCGAAATACACTAAAACCTCCAAAAGACCTTTTCTTTCCACAGCATGAAACACTGCTAAAATATGAGAAAATTAAAGGAGAAAACCCCCTGGTAGAAGTACCTGATATACCGGAAGATAAAAGGGTAATTTTTGGGATACGGCCGTGTGATGCTAGCAGTTTGGTATTACTGGATAATATATTTATGGGAGAAGATTATGTAGACCCTTACTACGAAGCTCGCCGCTCAAATACGTTAATCGTCAGTCTGGTTTGCCGTACACGGGGTAAAAGCTGCTTCTGTGAAGATTTATTTTCCACCAAGGGTTCAGATATTTTAATAATAAAAGTAGATGGAAATTATCTGGTAGAAATTTTGACTTACCGGGGTGAGGCTGCTTTTAAAGGGATTGGGAGCAAAGAAGCTGATGAAAAAATTGTTAAGAAAGCTGATAAACTGAAAAGAACACAGGAAGAAGTTCTTGATAAAGACATCTTTGAAAAACTGAGAACTATTTATGACAATCCGATTTGGAAACAGTTGCAAGAAAAATGTGTTAACTGTGGAGTCTGTACCTTTTTATGTCCTACCTGTCACTGTTTTGATATTACGGATGATAAAAGAGGCAAAAAGGTTAGAAGCTGGGACTCTTGTATGTTTGCATCATTCACAAAACAGGCTTCCGGGCATAACCCGCGTCCCACAGGGACTGAACGTTTAAGGCAAAGAATAATGCACAAGTTTTATTACTTTCCGGAAAAATACCATGATATTGCCTGTGTAGGGTGTGGTCGCTGTGTAGAAAAATGCCCCGTTAACTTAGATATCAGACAGGTTATAGAAAAGATTAGGGGGTGTCTTGATGAAAAATCCTTATCAGCCATATGAGATGAAGGTTGAAGAAATAATTACTGAAAGCCCTGAAAAGGATCTCAAGACTTTTTATTTAAGCTTTGTTACAGATCAGGATGCTGATAATTTTAATTACATTCCCGGACAATTTGCAGAAATTAGTATTTTAGGCATCGGGGAAGCACCTTTTGGTATAGCATCTGCACCATGTGAAAAAGGAATGTTATCTTTTTCGGTAAAAAAAGTGGGTTCTTTAACAGGCGCCCTTCATGAGTTAGAAAAGGGAGATATAGTAGGGGTAAGAGGACCCCTGGGAAACGGTTGGCCCATTAATCAATTAAAAGGCAAGGATTTAGTTGTAATTGGCGGTGGCTTTGCCTTTACAACCCTCAGGTCTTTAGTCAAATATATTATAGAGCCTAAAAACCGTCAGGACTTTGGTAATGTGGATATAGTTTACGGTAATAGAAATCCGGGGCAAATTCTCTATAAAAAAGAGCTAATTGAAGATTGGATGAATAGAGATGATATAAATATTTATTTGACCATAGATAAACCCTCTGAAGGATGGAAATATCAAGTAGGTTTTGTACCACAAGTTACTGAAAAAGTAATTAAACCATCTCAAAATGCAATTGCACTTGTGTGCGGACCGCCGGTGATGATAAAATTTACCTTACCGGTCCTCAAAAAATTAGGGTTTACCAGTGACAGGATTTATACATCTTTAGAGATGAAAATGAAATGCGGTATTGGAATGTGTGGGCGCTGTAATATTGGCAGTAAATATGTATGTAAGGATGGTCCGGTCTTCAGTATGGCAGAACTGGAAAAGTTACCTTCGGAATATTAGTATTAATTGCCAAAGATAGAGTATTAGCCCACAACCCGGCAGGTGCCATTTATTGTGCCCATTGTTATTTTTCTAAAAAGTTAGATTAACTAATGAATTTCACATTCCTAACAGGGAGTTCAATAAGGATGAAAAAGGTGTTTTTAACAAATTTATCTACATCTAAGCGACCAAAGAACTTGATATAAGGATACATTTTTATAAAAAAGTTTGAATTTTCCTGTTGTTTTTCACCCTGAAAAATGTTACTATAGTGAAAAATTAATATTTTATGAAGCAAGTGGTACTTTATAGGAAGTACTAAAAGGGAATCCGGTTAGAATCCGGAGCGGTCCCGCCACTGTAAGGGGAAGCTTTCTTGCATTTGGCCACTGCCCAGCACTTAATTTGGCTGTAACTTTGTGTTTACTTATTACTCGCAACTACAGGTGAAAGTATTGAGTGAACCAATAAGTTAGATTAGATTAAGTGCTGGGTGGGAAGGCGCAAGGATAAGCTGTGAACCCGAGCCAGGAAACCTGCTTGTTTCTAGTTACCGTTTACACCCACGGTAGATGGGGAAGGATGGTGTTGATAAGCCTATTTAAACCCTTTTTATTCCCTTCTCTGGGTGGTAAAAAGGGTTGTTTATTTAAAATTGAAAAGTCAGAATAGGTGCTTTACCCCGAGGGGTAAGGCTTAAATGAATCCGGTGAAAATCCGGAGCGAAACTGTGAGGGATAGCAGCATTCAAAAAAAGGAGAATGAACTTGAGTCTGCAGAGATTCCCGAGCCAGTAAACAGCCTATTCAAACCACAGCTTTTTATTTAGGAGGTGGTTTGAGTAGGCTGTTTTTGTTTTAAAAAACTTTGAGAGCTTAAAAGTCACATTGGGTTAGGGGGGAGTAAGAAATGAATTTATTTATTAGTACATATAAGGATTTTGTTACTAAGGCACTATTAGTAACTTTATTAACTATAGTTTTATTTGCAGTTCCATTATTTATTGAAGGATTGAATGATGAAAAGGCATTGGCAGTTGTGGGTAGTGTTTATAACGACTTGGCAACTCAAGCAGTACGTAACAACTATGATTTATACAAAAATGGAACAAGTTTTAGTGCATATGACGCATATATATTAAGTGCAGCAGGAGCAGATATAGAGACATGGACATACGATGGTTCGAATGTAAAGGCAGATGTAATAGCCTTAATGGATGAAACAATAGCAGATCCTGATGAAAAGACAACCGACTGGCTTGGAAATGAAGTATATGCAAAATCAGCTTCAAGAGTAGCGCGAGAATATCTTGCGGCAGAGAGCTGGGGAGAAACTGATAGAGCTGAAAACTTGCTGAACATTATAATAAACAGGCAGACAGCAAGTGGAGACGGTTCAATAGACGGGAATGCATTTAGCGATTTGGCTGCCTTTGAGGCACTGGGTAGAGCCGGAGTTATAGACCGGATAGATACATCGAAAGCCATAAGTTATATATTGGCCAATCAAGACACAAACACAGGAGCATGGACATCTTCCTGGAATGACTTCATGGCAACAGCCCAGGCAGTAAGAACGCTGGAATATCTGAAAAGTTATGCCGGCGAACAGGCGACAGAAGTACAGGCAGCAATTGATAGTGGACTGGCATATATGAAAAGTATGCAGCAACCAAACGGCAGTTTGCAAAAAGGTGCAGGCGGCCAATGGCCGGATGACCCGGTTATAGACACGGCAGAAGCGATATATACCCTGGATCTATTGGGAATAGACCCTGCAACATGGGAAAGCGAAGCAGGAAAAACTCCGGTGGATTACATGCTGGAAGAAGCATTAAATGACGACAGGACATTTGGAAGCACAGGGAATCTAATGGATAACACATGGGCAATAGATGCTTATCTTAAGTTAGGCGCAAGTATTGATGCCGGTGCCATACTGGGAATAAAGGTAACGCCTGAGAGTGCTGAAATCATTGAAGGTGAAACTCAGCAATATACGGCAATAGCATATCAGTTTAACGGAACCACTACAGATATCAGTAATAGTGCCAGCTGGAGCACGGGAGATACCGGAATTGCCACAGTAAATGATACTGGACTGGTAACAGGAGTAAGTTCAGGAGAAACGGTTGTTACCGCAATATATCAGGGTATTAACGGTAGTGGCAACGTTAATGTTACCGGTGAGAGTAACGGTGGAGATATCCCGGAACCAAATTCTATTACTGTGGAGATTGAAGTAATAGGAAAAAATAATGACGTATTATTTGGACCCGATGATGTAACCATTTATGAGACTGATGAGTATGGCTTTACTGCTTTGGGAGCACTAGACGCTACAGGATTGCACTGGGAATTTTCAGATGACTGGGATTATTTTATAGAAAAAATTGGAGAATACAGAAACCAAGGTCTTAATGGATGGATGTATAAAGTAAATGATGAAGTACCTACTGTACTTGCTCATCGAAAAACAGTTAGAGATGGAGATGAAATAATTTGGTGGTACAGTACGGATGAAGATGAAATGCCAGGTGTTGAAACTAGTGATGATTCGGAAGATATAATTGACGATCCTGATGCAAACGACTCTGAAGTTGCAGACGCTGTAAATGAATTAGTAGATAATTTAGATGAATTAGATGATATTGATGAACTTATTAGTTCTGCTGGAGAAGCTGCTGGGCTTTTAGAAAAAGCCTTAGCTAGAATAGAATCGGAAGAAGCAATTACAATAATTGCAGACAACAGTACCAGACTCTTGGAAGCTTTGTCCGATTCTATAGAAAAGGCAGCAGATGAAGAAACTAGAACAAACCTAAAAGAAACTACTATTAATGTGGTGGATACTGTATTAAAAATAATGGAAAAGCTAGTTGATGAATCTAAACTGGATGATGTAACTAACAAATTAATTGAATCAGCAAGTGAACTAGCTAGCGGATTAAGCAAAAACGATGCTGCAGTAATAAAAGCAGAAGCAGTTAAAGTAGCAGAAAAGGCAATTGAGAAAGCCGGTACTGACAGATTAGAGGAAGATGAAATAACGGTTGAAGGTAACAAAGCTAAAGCAGAGGTTAATCTTGAACGCCTTGTTGAAAAAATTACTAAGGTAATTAATAAAGCAGAAGAAATGGACTATAAACTCAGGGAAAATGCAATTGAATCAAATAAAGTATTGCAAAAGAAGGTTGCTGTAGAAGTTCCTGTTACAAATGACGTAGATGAAATAGAAACAAATATTCCATCAGGAGTAATAAGTACATTAGCGGAAAATGAAATAGATATGGTAGAAATAAGATCAGAAATTGCAGATTTTGGAATTACCAGCAATACCTTTGGTGAATCAGCAAAGGGCAAAGATATTTCTCTGAGTGCCAAAAGGGTAAACAGACAAGATTTGCCGGAGGCAGTACGAAATGAGATACCGGACAATAGTACGGTAGTTGACTTAAATGCGGCAGTAGGTGGAGAAAAGGTTAATAAGTTTAATGAGCCTGTAGAAGTGGCAGTAGCCTATACATTAAAAGAAGATGATGATCCCGAAACTATTTCAGTATTTTTACTTAAAGAAGATGGCACCATTGAGCCTGTTGGCGGTAAATATGACCCCATAACAGGCAAAGTAAGATTTAAAACCAATCATTTCAGTAAATATTTCGCTAAAGCTGCAATTAAAGAATTTGCTGATCTGGATAAATATCCGTGGGCAGAAGAAGAAATCCAAATCCTTGCAGGAAAAGGAATAATAAACGGCAGAAGCAAAGGTAGCTTTGAGCCTGCTGCAGACATTACCAGGGCGGAATTCTCTGCGCTTCTGGTACGGATGTTGAAGTTAGATGGAAACGATATAGAAATACCTTTTAAGGACGTGGTAAGTGATGCCTGGTACTCGGATGAAGTAGCTGCAGCTTATGCAAGTAAAATAGTTAACGGCAAAAGTGCTACAGAGTTTGACCCTAATGGAAAGATAACGAGACAGGAAGTGGCTGTAATGATAACAAGGGTTTTAAATAAAGAAGGTTACAAAGAAGCACAAGAATCAGAACTGGATGTATTCAGCGATGCAAGTGAAATCGCTCCCTGGGCAAAGGCGGGAGTAGCCATGGCTGTTCGGGAAGAAATCGTAAACGGCATGGGAGATGGTACTTTTGCTCCTCAAGCTAATGCCAGTAGAGCGCAGGCTGCGGTAATACTGTATAGATTGTTTATTAAGTAGTTAGTTTTAACATGTCAGTATAATACACTGTCGGTCTGATTAATGTCAACCGGCAGTGCATGTCTATTTTTCAAAATATGGAGGTTAATTATGAATATTAAGAAGTTTTACTACCTGGTATTAATAACATTCTTGGTTATGATGGCCATAACCGGATGCGGTGGTCAGACAGAAACAGAACCAAATGCAGCAGATGTTTCCCACTCTGAAGGAAAAACTGCTTTTACAGGAAAAGTTAAATTGTTGGTAACGAAAGATTTTGGCAGTGAAACTTTATTTGAAAAGAAAGTAGAAATTAAAGAAGACCGGACTGTTATAGATTTATTAAAGGCTAACTTAGAAATAACCACCAAATGGGATGGTGATTTTGTTAACGGAATCAACGGTTTGGAGTCCGAAAACGGAGGGGTCTCGGGTAACAGGTTTGACTGGTTTTATTATATTAACGGTATCTGTGCTGATGTAGGGGCTGCCGGTTATGAATTGAACCCGGGAGATATTGTCTGGTGGGATTATCATGCCTGGAAGAGCATGGGATCTGCAAATTCGGCGGTTATCGGCTGTTTTCCTGAACCGTTTATCCACGGTTACCGGGGAAATGTTGGAACTACTACTATTATCACTTCTGAGGAGAACAACAGCCTGGCAAATGATGTACAAAAAGCTTTAGAGAAGAATGGAGTTACTTCTATAGAGAGCAAGACATTGAACGAAGATTTTCTTCAAAACAGGCAGGGTCCAACAATTGTAATGGGAGAATGGAGTGAACTTAAAGAGTTAACTTATCTGGAAAAGTTAAACAAGGCGTACAAAAAGACGGGTACCAATGTTCATTTTACTGATAAAGGCTTGGAATTATTGGATTACAGCGGGAAAGCGGCCAGAACCGTTACCGAAAGTGCCGGAGTTATAGTTTCTACCGGAGCGGGATTGGGGGATGAGAGCCCTCTGTGGCTAATTGTCGGTAATAACCGGGAAGGTTTGGAACAAGCTGTAGAAGTACTTGTTGAAAATCCGGACAAAATTTCAAAGGCTTATGGGGTAGCGGTGGTTTCCGGGGAAATTGTCAGACTGCCTATATAATAAAAAGGACGGGGATAGGTAATGCTTGTATATCGAGAGAAAGATAACCTTATTCATAAACTTCACCCGTTTACACTTATATTCTATATTGGCATAGTTTTTCTTTTATCTCTGGTTTTTAACCACCCAATTTACCTGCTGGGGTTATTTTTGGCAGTTGGAGCGGTTATTATTGCTGGCGGCCATTTTTCGGAATGGAAGGTCTACCTGAAGTTCAGTGTAACCATGATCATAATAATTATGGTTATTAATGCCATTTTTGTACAGGCCGGAGATACCGTACTACTTGTAGGACCCAGGGTTCCGGTGCTGGGGAAGATAGTAATTACCTTGGAGGCACTGGCATTCGGGGCAGGAATGGGTATACGACTTTTAGTTATGATAAGCATCTTTTGCCTTTATACTTATGCAGTGCATCCGGATAAAGCATTAAAGCTGTTCAGCAGATTGGGCAACAAATCTGTACTGGTTATTACTCTTTCTACCCGCTTGTTTCCCCTCATGGTAAGGGACTTTCAGAGAATTACCGAAGTACAGCGCTGCCGGGGGGTAAAGTTGGATACGGGAAGATGGTGGGAGCGTGCCAAAAACCTGCTTCCTGTAATCAGCGTGCTTTTATTGTCCTGCCTTGAACGTTCTCTGCAGCTGGCCGAATCAATGCATGCCAGGGGTTACGGTAGCGGGAGCAGGTCTTATTACAGTAGGGAATTATGGCGCCCTCGAGATTATCTCATTCTATCTGCGTTGATTATTGGTTTGATAAGCGGGCTCTGGGCTGCCTTAAAGGGCTGGTCGACATACAGCTATTACCCCAGGCTGACTTTATTTAACCCGGGAGAGTTGAAAACAGCAGTTATAGTAGTAATAACACTGGCAGTTCCTGCTATTTTAAACTGGGGGTGGAAGAAATGGCCTTTATTAAGATCAAAAATTTGACATATTATTACCCTGACAACAAAAATCCGGCTCTTGATAGCATAAGTCTGGAGATTCCAGAGGGACAGTTTGTACTTGTGGTCGGGGGGTCCGGAAGCGGAAAATCTACCTTAATCCGTGCCATAGCAGGTTTGGTTCCTGATTTTTATGGCGGAACTTATGGCGGAAAGGTTTATCTAGATAATAAGGAGATTAAGCAGCTGGACAGACGCAGTCTTGTGCAGCAGGTAGGGATGGTTTTTCAGGATCCCGAGAGCCAGCTGGTAATGACTAACGTGGAGCAGGAAGTAGCCTTCGGTCTGGAGAATTTAGGCTTATCTAATAGTTTAATGAAACGGAGGGTAATGGAGGTTACCAGTGCCATGGCATTATCTGACTATTTTCACAGTTTTACCCCGGAACTTTCAGGCGGGCAAAAGCAAAAAGTGGCACTGGCATCTGTTCTGGCAATGCAGCCCGATATATTACTCCTGGATGAGCCTACTTCTCAGCTTGATCCAATTGCCGGCGAAGAGATCCTTACCATGATAAGGCGTCTAAATGAAGAAAACGGTATTACGGTAGTTCTGATTGAGCAGCGCCTGGAAAGATGCTTTCACCTGGCTGACAGGGTACTGGTTATGGATAAGGGAAAAATTATTTTTGATCACCATGCGCCTGATACAATATCCCGCTGGGCGGTAAAAAATAACACCTCCTTTATTCCGCCACTGGCCAAATTATTTGCAGGAGTGGGTTTTTCTGAAGTTCCTACAACTGTTAAGCAGGGAAGGGAAATTCTAAAATCCTACTACCCGTTATTAAACTTTAGTACTGAGACACCAACACGTGCTGAGAAAACAAAAAAATCTCAAAAATCCTCTGGCGAAACTATTATTGATATTCAGAATCTCTGGTTTACTTATCCTAATGGTCAAGAAGCATTAAAAAATATCAATCTTAAAATTATTTCCGGGGATTTTGTAGTAATTATGGGGGAAAATGGAGCCGGAAAAACTACCCTGATGAAAAACATAAATGGCTTGCTTAAACCCGGCAGGGGGCGGGTTAAGGTATTAAATCGGGATACCAAAAAATTATCTGTAGAAGAACTGGCTTCCACTGTGGGGAATTTATCCCAGGACCCCAATGATTATTTATTCTTACCTACCGTAGGAGAAGAACTGTTCTTTACTTTAAAAAATTTAGGCTTAACAGATGACGGGAATTGTGAAGAAATCCTGGACAGACTGCAGTTAACCCCTTATGTAGACTCTAACCCGCGGGATTTAAGTACGGGGGAACGCCAAAGGGTGGCTCTGGCGTCCGTTTTGGCGGCAAAACCCAAATTACTCCTTCTGGATGAGCCTACCCGTGGACTTGATTACCGTCTTAAGGAGGAACTGGGTGATATACTATTGCAACTGCAAAGGGAAGGAATAGCTATTCTAGTTATTACCCATGATGTGGAATTTGCTGCTGAATATGCCGATGATATTGTCTTGATGGCAGAAGGAAGCATTATTGCCAGGGGAAACAAGTATGAAATGCTATCCGGTTCTACCTTTTATTCTCCCCAGATCAGCAAGTTGTTCAATAATATTGCTGATAATGTAGTAACTTTAAATCAGGGTAAGGAAATATTGAGCAAGATAATGGAATTGAGTAAAGATGAAGCTCTTTCCGTATAAGTATAAATTAGTGATAGGATGTTATTTATGGATAAGCTCAGCATCTTAATGATAGCTACACTAAGAAATTATAAGGAGGAAAATCTTGATGAGGAAGAGAAAAATTCTAATTTGCCTGAGTTTAGCCTTATTGTTTGTGTTTATTTTTACCGGTACTTCCTTTGCAAATGACTCCTATCCTGACCAGAAAGTATCTCAAAGCATAAAAAAAGCGGTAAGCTACCTGCATAAATATCAGAATGAAGATGGTGGTTTTAGCAGCAAAAAAGGGGGCCCGAGCAGCAGGGCTTTAACAAGCTGGGTGGTTATGGCTATTGTAGCTGCGGGAGAAGATGTTACCGGTAGTGCATGGGAACCTTCCGGTAAAAATCCCATTGATTATCTGAAAAATTGTAACAAAGAACTGGAAGAAACCTGTGATTATGCACGTTTGTTATTGAGCTTAACTGCCGCAAAGCAGGGGACAATGTATAGGGGAATTGATTTGGCTGCGAAAATAGCTTCTTTTCAGCAGGAAAGCGGCCAGTTTTTCCAGCCTGCCTGGAATGAGCACGGGATGATTAATTCCCACATGTGGTCTATTTTAGCGCTTGCTTCGGCCGGATATGATATTCCTGATAAAGATAAGGCTAAAAAGTGGTTGCTGAAGCATCAAAATGAAGACGGTGGTTTTGGCTGGGTTGAAGGAACATATAGCGACACGGATGACACTGGTGTGGCCATTCAAGCTCTTGTTATGCTGGGAGAGGATCCTGCAACTTCCTCAGCTATTAAAAAAGCTCTTAAATATTTAAAAGACTGTCAGCAGAAAGATGGAGGGTTTAGCTGTGGCAATGACTGGATGGGAAATGAGTCCAACAGTGCTTCGGATGCCTGGGTACTGCAGGGACTCTTTGCAGCAGGTGAAAACCCTGTAAGTGAAAAATGGTCGGTAAACGGAAAAAATCCGGTATCTCACCTTTTAAGCTTGCAAAACAGTGACGGCTCTTTTTACTGGAAAGAAGGGGTAACTTCCTCACCAGTTAAAATGACTGCTTTTGCCATCATGGCTTTAGCCGGGAAACCTCACCCCGTGAATATTGATTATTGCGGTAAAAGCATGTTTTCCGATTTGTCTTCTTCTCACTGGGCTTATGCTTCCATTGTGAAATTGGTCAACGCCAAAGTATTGAGCGGGTACCCGGATGGGACCTTTAAGCCGGATAAATCCGTAACCAGGGCTGAGTTTACAAAATTTATGGTTTGCGGTCTTGGTTTAGAAAATGTGGTAAGTTATTCTGCAGGAAAGTTTCCGGATATACCGCAAGGACACTGGGCTCGTAAATATATTTCAATAGCAGTAGATAAGGAATATGTCGAAGGACGTCCGGGTGGAAGATTTGATCCAAACGGAAAAATAACCGGAGCAGAACTGGCTACCATGCTGGTGAGGGCTTTACCGCCGGAGAAAAAGTCCCAAATGACAGAAGGACCCTACTGGTATTCGGGCAATGTGAAACTCGCCAGAGAGAACGGCCTTTTATATCCCGGCTTTCAGGCCGGAGAAAATGCCACCAGAGCACAGTGTGCATACAGTATAGTACGTTTGAAAAATCTGAGGGATAGTATATGAAGAATAAGCCTATTGTAGTTGTAATAAGTGTTATCGTACTGCTGCTCATTGTCAGCATAGTTCCTGAGAACCCTCTCTATAACATTAACTGGGCGGTCTTTTCAGCTCTTTTTATTAGTCTGGCAATGCTGGCATTTTTCTGGCGTTTTGAAAGAAAGGGCATAAATTCCAAAGAAGTTACCCTTATTGCAACACTGGCCTCCCTGGCCGCCATTTCCAGGGTACCCTTTGCTGTAATAATGAGCCTTCAGCCTACTACTTTTATGGTTATGATTACCGGGTACGTATTTGGGCCGCAGACCGGCTTTCTAGTGGGAGCGGTAGCTGCCCTTGTATCCAACTTTTTTATAGGGCAGGGACCATGGACACCCTGGCAAATGTTCTGCTGGGGAATGTGCGGTGTAGCGGCGGCGCTGCTGGCAAAAAAATACAAGGGTTTTAAATTAACTCCATTTGCGATTCTCGGAGGGGTTTGCGGTTACCTCTTTGGCTGGATCATGAACATCTGGCACTGGGTAGGGTTCGTTTATCCTTTAACTTGGAAAACTTTTTTAGCAACATATGCTGCCAGTTTTCCCTTTGATACTCTGCATGCCCTGGGAAATGTAGTATTTTCAATTGTGTTTGGGAAGTCGTTTTACCAGGTTTTGCTGCGGTTTAGGAAGAAGATTACACCAACTGTTTTGATAACTAAGATCGTTACCGGTACTCATAAGCAATAAATTTCTTAGGAAAAATATTTCAAGGCGGCGAAGGCTTTGAGCAGCGGAGCCCGGCACTTAGTCCGATGATTGATTTTTATTATACCATTAGCTGCAGTTCGACTGATAAATTAATTGTAATTATGTGGCTAACAGCTAAACTAAGTGCCGGGTGAGCAGCACAGAAGCCGAGCTAACGCAGAAATTCGAAGTGGATTGCGCGCGGACTTTTCGAACATCCTTTTAAAGATTAGTGGTGAAGAGGAGGAAACAAGTTTGATGATTTTTGAAACTGCTGCCGGAGACCAGGTTCATCGCTATAATAAATCTATTGTTGTTCTCTTTAAAGGCAAAAGAAAAGTTCTCAGTACTTCTTATATAAACGGAGGATATAGAGAGGACTTAACAGCAGTTTTTAATCATGACTGCAATCCTGGAGCCGGAATGGCATGCAAGTTAAAAGCTCCTACGTACGCTGAACATATGACGCTAATTGCAGAAGAGTTGGGCCTTGATCCTGAATATACAGCCGGAATTACTACAGCCGCTTCCATGGATAAAGTAGCTATTAAAGTTGAGAGGTATAAGGATATAACAGTTACAGCTATTGTTACCGGAGGAGTAGAAGTAAATGGTGGTAGAGTTGGAGATCCCGCTTCATATGATGAGAGAGACGGCAAGATCCGGACTAAACATGGAACTATTAATATTATATTGGAGATCAATGCTAACCTTTCTGCTTTTACCCTTACCAGAGCATTAGTTACCTGTACGGAAGCTAAAACTGCTGCCCTACAGGAGTTAATGGCAGGTAGTAATTACTCAACGGGAATAGCTACGGGCTCAGGTACTGACGGTACAATAATAATCAGCAACGTCGATTCACCTGCTCATTTAACCGATGCCGGAAAGCATTCTAAACTTGGAGAATTAATTGGAAAAGCAGTAAAAGGCGCTGTTAAGGAGGCCTTATACAAACAAACGGGTCTTAGTCCGGAATATCAACACAGTATACTGAAAAGGTTCAAAAGATACGGTGTAAATGAAGAAAGTCTCTGGCGAAAGTATTTGCAAATGGAAGAAAACAATAGAGTAGATAAGCCTAATTTTATTCATAATCTTCATGTTCTAGATGGAAAAGACAGCTTGGTAACATTTACCTCTTTGTATATTCATCTCCTGGACCAGTTGGAATGGCAGTTATTAAATAAGGAAGAGGTAAAGGAAGCTGCAGAGGTTATTCTGGCAAGCATGCAAAAAGCATTAGGTTTAAATGAAGATAATCTCCAACTTCCGCAACCGTCTGAAGCACAATTTCCTGAGCAGTTGATTGATTGTTTTGAAAAGCTTATAGCCCGGGTGGCGGGAGGATTTTCATATATAAAAACTTAAACAATGAGATACCCCAAAAATTTGACAAGCTTTCTGAATTTTCATTATAGAAAAATTATTAATTTTAGAAGGTATTTGCTACTAGGAAGCGAATACTAACATTATGGTCATATGCCCAAATATATTAAATGTATCTACGAGAAAATTAAAAAATATTTTTAAACTTAATCATCCGTATGACGCGAATAATATAAAGATTGCAATAGAAAGCGGGAAAGTTAATAATGCCGTAATTGTTGGTGGGGGGCTAATCGGCTTGGAAGTTGCCGAAGACAGCAATGGAGGTTAAGGAAAGATTGGATAAAAAATGCATCCCATGAGGGAAGATGCAGTAAAGAAGTTTCTGGAAAGAGCTGAAGGGACCTGGGATGTGATACAGACACTAATCAGCGGTGGGAAAATTAAAGGTTTACATGCATACATTGTAAGTTGTCCTATTTTAGTGTAAAATAATGGTAGAAATTAACATAAGTGAATCGAGGGATTTATATATGTCTAAATCCTCTAAAATTCCTCAGTGGTTAGAAAAATTTTTCTGGGATGTCAAAGTGGAAGAATTAGATTTACAAAAGCATAGGATCTTTATTATAGAAAGGCTATTAAATGAAGGAAATCACCGGTCTTTGGAATGGATTTTTAAAAACTATTCTCAAGAGACTATTCAAGAAGCCGTAATGACCAGCCGGGGACTTTCTTTGAAAACTGCCAGGTGCTGGCAAAATTATTTTGGGCTAAGAGAGGATGAAATGCGGTGTTTTGGAGTACTCTTGACAGACCTCGGCAGATTTTATTAAGAAAAATAGTAGAAAATACGCCGGTTCCAAATAGTTATTTAGCGGGAGGAACGGGATTGGCTCTGATGTTTGGTCATCGAGAGTCAGTTGATTTTGATTGGTTTACGCCAAATCAATTTGATAACGAAGATTTATACCGCAGGCTTGCACAGATAGGTAAAGTAATGATTACTGAAACTAAAAAAGGGACATTTCATGGATTTGTAGATGATATACAAGTCACGTGGCTATGGTATCCTAATCCGCTTATAGAACCTTTAGTCAAAGTAAAAGATATGCCCGGTTTGAGTTTGGCTTCTGTAATGGATATAGGACTCATGAAATGGGTTGCAGTCAGTCAGCGAGGAGCTCGAAAAGACTTTATAGATCTTTATATGATTTGTCAAAAAGGAATTAATCTGGAATCCATGTTAGCTTTTTTACCTGAAAAATATCCGGAAGCTAAGATTAACTATTATCATATGATAAAAAGTCTCTCTTATTTTGAAGATGCTGAACGAGAAATTATGCCTATTATGAAGATTGACATAGATTGGGAAAAAATTAAAGATTATTTTCTGCAAGTTCAAAAAAAATTATTGGGTAAATTTTGTTAAAATACAAACATTATGCAAAGTATACTTAAAATAATAATTGTAAGTATTTTTTTAAAACCGTTATACTTAATTAAGTATAACGAAATCTTATCTAATTGGAATAATTCCTGTAATAATTTTTTTGATGCTATGGGAAATAATAGCACGTTTAGATTTGATACCTGGTGAATTATTTTTTCCCCCTTTTTCCGCCATTATCAAGGAATTCTACTATTTAACGGTTAGCGGGGTACTGGTGGAGAACTTTGTAAGTAGTCTGATACGTGTTCTCATAGGTTTTTCTGCAGGTTCTATAGCCGGGATAATAGTAGGGACCGTAATGGGCTGGAAGGATGTTATCGACAGGGCATTAAACCCCATAATCAGCCTGCTTTATCCCATCCCCGCTCTCGGCTGGCTGCCTCTTTTGATGCTCTGGTATGGAATCAGTGAAATGTTACCTATTATTATAGTATTTATTTGTTCCTTTTTTCCTGTTCTTTATAATACGATTACCGGCATCAAGAATGTAGATAGAGACTATATTAGGGCAGCCAGAACGCTGGGTGCTTCAGAGATCATGATTCTGACAACAGTGGTCATGCCGCTGGCGCTACCCAATATTTTTACCGGGCTGAGGTTGGAGGCAGGGATGGCGTGGCGGGTGATAATAGCAGCTGAAATGGTAGCCATTCCCACGGGAATCGGGGCTTTAATGGTCAAGGCCGAAAGCTTGATTCGGATAGATATCATTATAGTTTGTCTGATAGTATTATCGCTAATGTGTTTTTCCTTTGAAAAATTTTTCACATATCTGGAAATGAAAATAACCGGGCAGTGGAGGTAAAAGTATGCCGTTTATAAAACTGAAAAACGTAAGTAATTATATATGCCGGAACGTAAATTTGCAGGTATTTGATAGGGAGTTACTTGTATTATTTGGACCAAATGGTGCTGGAAAAACTACACTGCTTAATATTATAGCAGGTCTTGTTGAATATAACGGAGAAGTATACTTCGATAGTACTTGCGTAGATGAAATTCCCGCCAGCGAAAGAGGCGTGGGCTATGTTTTTCAGAATTTAATTTTGTTTCCGCATCTTAATGTTGCTTCCAATATAGCTTTCGGTTTACGAGCACGGAAAGAACCGCCAGACCGAATCAAAGCCAGGATCAACGAACTGCTGGAAATGATGAAAATAAAACACCTTGTATCCCGTTATCCTAAAAATTTAAGCGGCGGTGAAAAACAGCGGGTTGCTCTGGCCAGGGCATTGGCTTCTTCTCCCAAAATTTTGCTTTTAGATGAACCGCTTAGTAGCCTGGATTTCCAGACGGCACAAAATTTAAGGGTGGAGCTTAAGCAACTTCAAAAAAAACTAGGAATCACGACCGTCTATGTGTGTCATAATATGAAAGAAGCTGAAGAAATGGCCGATAGAATAGCTGTAATTAAGGAAGGTCGGATAGAAGAGATAGGAACAGAAATTAAGTGGGGGAATAAAAGTGAAACTTTGTTACAAAATCTGGTTGGATAATAACGGGAAAGCATTTGGTGAAGGTCCTTACGACCTTCTCAAACGTGTTGACAGACTTGGTTCGCTCAGCAAGGCTGCCAGGGAAATCAATATGTCGTATAACCAGGCGTGGAAGCTTATAAACATGCTGGAAAAGAGGCTGGGGTTCAAGCTTTTACAGCGCGAAGTAGGAGGGAGCCAGGGCGGAGGTTCTTTTCTTACAGAGGAAGCCCGGGAGTTAATGGATAAGTATGGTAAGTTCAGCAGAGAAAGTGAAGAAGCATTGAATAAACTTTATCAAAAGTATTTTTTAAACGATATATAAAAACTAATAGGGAAAATAAAAAATGAGATACCCCAAAAATTTGACAAGCTTTCTGAATTTTCATTATAGAAAATTTATTAATTTTAGAAGGTATTTGCTACTAGGGAGCGAATACTAACATTATGGTCATATGCCCAAATATATTAAATGTGTCTACGAGAAAATTAAAAAATATTTTTAAACTTAATCATCCGTATGACGCGAATAATATAAAGATTGCAATAGAAAGCGGGAAAGTTAAAAATGCCGTAATTGTTGGTGGGGGGCTAATCGGCTTGGAAGTTGCCGAAGCCTTGGTAAAATCAGAAATTAAAGTTACAATTGTAGAAATGTTAGACAGATTACTTCCCAAGATGCTGGACAGGGAAATGTCTATACTTCTAATGAGAAATATGGAGGCAAATGGTATAGATGTTTCAGTATGTAATAAGGTACTAGGCTTTGAAGGCGATGATCAAGGAAATCTTCAAGCTGTAGTGACGGAGAAGGGAACTATTGACGCTCAACTGGCGTTAATAGCGGTAGGGGTCAAGCCTAACACCAAATTGGCGGAAGACGCAGGGCTTGAAATAAGTGAAAACGGAGCAATTAAAGTGAATGAATATTTACAGACAAGTAATCCGGATATCTATGCAGGCGGAGATTGTATTGACAATGTTAACTTAGTACTAAACAGGAGAGTATATCTTCCTCTGGGTGACCTTGCCAATATTCATGGTAGGGTAATTGCAAACAATATAGCAGGAAAACGGGAGAAATTTCCAGGTGTATTGGGAACAAGCATTTGTAAGGTTTTTGATTTTAATGCCGGCGCTATTGGGCTGACAGAAGAAATGGCAAGGGAAAACGATTATGAAGTGGTAACAGCAGTTGTACCAGGCCCTGATAAAGCTCATTTTTACCCAACAGCTAAAGGCATTTTTATTAAATTAGTTGGAGATAAGAAAACCGGGAAGATTTTGGGAGCTCAGATTATTGGCCCGGGAGATGTGGCCAAACGCATTAACATGCTCAGTGTAGGCATGTTTCATGGTATAACGGCACAAACTTTGGCAAAAATGGACCTTGCTTACGCTCCGCCTTTTGCCCCGGCCATGGATAATTTAATAACTGCTGCTAACGTACTGCAGAATAAGATAGATGGCATAGCCAAATCCTTGACAGCAATGGAGGTTAAGGAAAGATTGGATAAAAAAATGGATTTTATTTTGCTTGATGTTCGTAGCCCCAAAGAGGTGGAAAGTATTTCTCTGCCTTACGAGAACGTTGTAAATATACCTTTGGGGGTGTTAAGAGATAGATACCATGAATTACCAATGGGTAAGGAAATAGTAATCTTTTGCAAAGTAAGTTTAAGGGGTTACGAAGCACAAAAAATACTGGAAGAAAAAGGTTTTACAAATGTAAAATTTATGGATGGAGGCATTATAAGTTGGCCTTTTCAGTGTATTGTGAACAATTAAACTAAAAGAACGGTGTCAGGTTACTTTTCTTGTGCCCGTTATAGAAGGGGGTTAGCGGGATGACGAAAATTTTTGGTCCCGTTCCGTCCAGACGTCTGGGCCGGAGTTTGGGCATCAACAACATACCGCCCAAAATTTGTTCGTATTCTTGTGCTTACTGCCAGCTAGGACCGACAAAACAGATGCAAGTAGAACGCACTGCTTTTTTTAAACCCGAAGATATTTTATTTGAAGTAAATGAAAAAGTTAAAAGGGCAAAAGAGGTTGGGGCAAATATTGATTACCTTACCTTTGTTGCAGATGGGGAGCCCACTTTGGACATCAATATTGGAAAAGAGATTGAACTTCTAAAAAACCTTGGCTATAAAATTGCTGTAATTACCAATGCTTCATTGCTCTGGCGCCAGGATGTGCGGGAAGAATTATCTAAAGCCGACTGGGTATCGATTAAGGTAGATTCTATTGGAGAAAAAAATTGGCGTAAAATTAACTGCCCTCACCGATCATTAACTTTAAATGATGTTTTTGATGGGATAAGGATTTTTGCAAAAAGTTATCAGGGCGAATTAGTGACAGAAACAATGCTTGTTAAAAGCATTAATGATACAATAGATTGTCTAAAAGAAATTGCCGAATTTTTATCGGAATTAAAACCATTTAAAGCTTATATTTCAATTCCAATAAGACCACCTGCTCTGAGATGGGTAACGTGTCCCGGCGAAGAAGTAATCAATCAAGCTTATCAGATTTTTGCTGAAGGGATTAATAACGTTGAATATCTGATAGGTTATGAAGGCAGTGCTTTCTCTTTTACAGGAAATATTGAAGAGGATCTATTAAGTATTACCTCTGTGCATCCCATGAGGGAAGATGCAGTAAAGAAGTTTCTGGAAAGAGCTGAAGGGACCTGGGATGTGATACAGACACTAATCAGCGGTGGGAAAATTAAAGAAGCTGTCCTATTTTTGTTTAAAATTGTGGTATAAATTGGTAGAAGTTAATTAAGGGATTTCTAGATAACATACAGGTAACGTGGCTATGATGTCTTAATCCGCTTCTAAATTTGGGAGGGATAGAAATGACTTCTGACCTAGATAAACTAGCAGAAGAAATTGAGAAAGAAATCTGGGTTGATATTAGTGAAACAGTTATTGAGCACGCTCGAAACCCAAGAAATTTGGGGAATATTAAAGACGCAGACGGTTATGCTGACCTGACAGGCCAATGCGGCGATGCGATGCAGATTTGGATCAAGGTGGATGATTATAAGATAAAGGAGATTACCTTTTGGACTGATGGATGCGGTACTACACTTGCTTCCGGAAGCATGGTTACTGAGTTGGCCAAGGGGAAAGCTGTTAATGAGGCTCTCCAAATAACTCCACTGAATGTTCTTGATGCTTTAGGCGGACTGCCGGAGGAAAGCGTGCATTGTGCTTTCCTGGCGGTAAATACTTTGCATGAGGCTATAAAAGACTATCGAAAAAGACAGAGCGGGACTGAGTAGGCTTTAGAACCAAAAAGAATAATTAGCTATGAACCGGATACACTAGGAACATGGAACTAACAACCTTCATTTTCAACACTGTTATGACTGTGGTTTATATCTTTTTTGCACAGAGAATTTTAGATCGGATGCGGCTCACGGATTTGCAGGCTATGGCGGTGCTTCTTATTGCATTGGTCGGCACCTTTATAGACATTCCTTTAATCCGTAACGGGATTACGGTGACTCTTAATCCGGGTGGGCTAATGCTGCTGGCAATAGCTGTCTACGTAACCTTGAAGGCCGATACCCTATGGGAAAAGCTGAGGGTGTTGTTTACAGCCCTGGGTACTGCAGTGGGTATGTATTATCTTCCCCTTGCTTTTCCTTCAGAACCCGGTTTAGACTTATTATATCTAAATGGTGTTATAGCGGGACTTATTGCCTATTTGCTGGGGAGGTCACGACGGGCAGCATTTGCCGGAGCAGTCTTTGCAGTTTTTTTGTTGGACTTATTGGACTTTACGCACTTGGTACGATATGGGGCATTTGCCTGGTGGAGCGTTGGCGGCGCTGGACTATTCGATTCCATGGTTGTTGCCGGATTTACAGGTGCATTGATAGCTGAAGTTATCGGTGAGATTAGAGAGCGCTGGTCCCAAAGGAGGGTACTGGAGTGAAAGGAGTGAGCAAAAGGTTTTACTCAATTGTCGTTTTAATGATTCTAATTATCTTCTTTTCAGGGCCGGCCTGTGACTCTGCTACTGATGGTAACAGTTACTTTACCTTGCTTGATAAAACAGGTAAAGTACTGATGTGTACGTCCCGCCGGATTTATGCAGGTGATATCTTTTTAAATGAGGATAACATGGTTTATAAAGTAATGCAGGTTAAAGGAAAAAAGGCTTATGCGGAATATATAGAAACTGTTGACCTTAATCTCTGTCTCACGCAGTCCCCACATGAAAAAGTTAAAGAGATAGTGATGGCTGTAGCAAATACTGATGATGAAAAAAGACCGGTAGCCATCTATCATAGCCATTCAGATGAATCATTTCAGCCAACTGATGGTACTTCAAGTATACCTCGGAAGGGTAGTATTTTTGAGGTAGGAGAGGCTCTGGCTGAATCCTTAGAAAAACAAGGAGTTCAGGTGGTTCATTCTACTAGAACTCACGATCCTCATGACGCCCGTGCCTACAGCCGCTCCCGCAGGACGGCGCTGGCCCTGCTCCGGGAGCACCGGCCGGTAGCTCTCCTAGATGTACACCGGGATGCTACTCCGCCGGAAACCTATCTGAAGGAGGTAGAGGGAAAAAAGGTTGCCCGGATAATGTTAGTGGTGGGAAGATACAATCCCCGCAAAAAAACAAACGATAGTTTCGCAAAGGAAATTAAGGCGGCGGTGGATAAGAGGTATCCAGGGCTAATTAAAGGTATTTTTTACGCTAGAGGGACCTATAATCAGGATTTGGCTCCACGTAGTATTTTAATGGAAGTTGGTACACATACACTAGCGAGGGAACTTGCAGAAGAAGCGGTTAGGATGTTTGCGCTGGCGGCGGCTCCGGTTATTCAACCTTATGCTACTGCTGAGAAGAGACCGGATGTTGTCAGAAAGCACATCAAAAATACACTGCTGGTTTCTCTGTATTTTATAATAATAGCATTGCTTGGAGCTGTAGGTTTGCTAGTGTTAAACGGACGCGACCCACGAAATATGGTACACTACTTGAAAGACTTAATGAAAAAAATATATACAATGGCCATTAACGTGATAGATTATAACAAGAAAAAAACGTAAGGCTAGAAACTGGTATATCTATACCTAAATTTTCTATTGCAATAGCTTGCCAATGCTTGTAAACTTATAATACAAAGTGAATTAATGTAAATAAACAAGTGGTACTCTTTCAACCTCTTAGGAGTACGAAAAGGGAATCCGGTGTAAATCCGGAGCGGTCCCGCCACTGTGAGGGGGAGCCCCTTGCAAGAAGCCACCGAGCAACTACTCGGGAAGGCGCAAGGTAAGGCAGTGAACCCGAGCCAGGAAACCTGCTTGTTTATTCAGCCATTTGCACCCACGGTCGATGGGAGGATGGTATGTTGCTACATGGGCAACTATACCCTTTTTGTGCCTTCCGGGTGCAAAAAGGGTTTTTTATTTTAAGAACCGGGAGGGAGTACAAAATGCTCAAAATAATTATTAAAAGGGATGGCAGAACAGTCGCTTTTAATGAGGAGAAAATAACCAAATCCTATATCCTCTATCGCAAGCAGCGTGCGGAGATGCGCCAGTTCAGCAGTTTTTTGGTGGATGCGGAAAAAATGGTTAATGAATATGTGGGTGGCAGGAGCTGGAAGATAAATGAAAACAGCAATATTAATTTCTCGTTACAGGGATTAAATAATCATATAATATCTGCAGTAACCTCCAAATACTGGCTGGAAAAAATTTATCCGGAAGAAATTAAAATGGCCCATAAGAGCGGGGACATCCATATCCATGACCTGAACCTTCTTGCTCCTTACTGCTGCGGCTGGAATATTGAGGATATCCTCTTAAATGGCTTTTCCGGTGTAGCCCAAAAGGTTGAAAGCAGGCCTGCAAAACATTTTCGCAGTGCCCTGGGGCAGATAACTAACTTTTTTTATACGCTGCAGGGAGAAGCTGCTGGAGCCCAGGCCCTGTCTAATTTTGATACATACCTGGCGCCCTTTATTCGCTATGATGGATTAAACTACAGGGAGGTTGAACAGGCGCTGCAGGAATTTGTCTTTAACCTTAACGTTCCAACCAGAGTAGGTTTTCAAACACCCTTTGTTAATATAACCATGGATGTTGTTGTTCCGAAAATCCTTGCAAATGAGCCCGTCATTCTTGGGGGGAAACGTTTGGATGACGCAAAATACGGGGATTTCCAGGCTGAAATGAACATGCTCAATAAAGCTTTTTGTAAAGTTATGATGGAGGGAGATGCCAAAGGGCGTATTTTTACATTTCCAATTCCAACTTACAATATAGGAAAAGACTTTGCCTGGGATAGCCCTGTTGTGGAAACTATTATGGAGATGACAGCAAAATACGGCATACCTTACTTTGCCAACTTTATTAACTCAGACCTTTCTCCGGAAGATGTGCGCAGTATGTGCTGCCGTCTCAGACTTGACAACAGGGAACTTCAAAAGAGAGGCGGAGGGCTGTTTGGTGCAAACCCTCTCACAGGTTCCATAGGTGTAGTTACCATCAACTTACCCCGGATAGGTTACAAAGCTCATAGTCCGATGGATTTCTTTAAACAACTTAGACAGCAGATGAATTTGGCGAAGGAAAGCTTACTTATTAAAAGAAGAATCTTAGAAAAACTGATGGAGGAGGGATTGTATCCTTATTCCAGGTTTTATTTAAGGGATGTGAAAATGAGATTTAATGAATACTGGCACAATCACTTTAATACCATAGGTTTGGTAGGTATGAATGAAGCATTGCTTAATTTTATGAATAAAAGCATTGCTTCCAGTGAAGGAAGAAAGTTTGCCATAGGCGTTTTAGATTATATGAGGGAAGTCATTAGGGAATACCAGGAAGAAACAGGGCAGTTGTTTAACCTTGAAGCCACCCCTGCCGAGGGCACAGCCTACAGGCTTGCTAAAATAGACAGGAAGCTGTTTTCGGATATTATAACCTCAGGAGAAGAAGAACCTTATTATACTAATTCTACACAACTGCCTGTTGGTTATACTGATGATATTTTTGAAGCATTAGATCTGCAAGAGGAACTTCAGATTCGTTATACGGGTGGTACTGTTTTTCACGGCTTTCTAGGGGAAAGGATTACAGATGTGGGGAATTGTAAAAAGCTTCTTAAACTGGTACTGAGCAATTATCAGATACCGTACTTTACAATAACTCCCACATTCAGCATTTGTGAAAACCATGGCTATTTAAACGGGGAACAAAGCAATTGTCCCGTATGTGGCGAAAAAACTGAAGTATGGAGTCGTGTGGTAGGCTTCTATAGGCCGGTTGACAACTGGAACAACGGTAAAAAAAGTGAGTTTGCCCAAAGAAAAGAATTTTGTGTAGGACACCCGCAGGAGGTGTTTGTCTATGATAAAGGGCTGGCATAAACTCAGTTTAATAGATTATCCGGGGCACCTCTGCACAACAATCTTTCTGGGAGGGTGCAATTTCAGGTGCTTTTACTGCCACAACAGTGATATAGCATTCAGCCCTGAAAGTAGTCCTGACTACAGTATAGAAGATATTTTAGATTATCTGGAACACAGGCAAAACTACATTGAAGGAGTATGCATAAGCGGCGGGGAACCTACAATTTATTGCGGGTTAATAAACTTAATAGAACAGATTAAAAGTAAAGGCTTTAAAGTTAAACTGGATACTAACGGGACACGTCCCGAAGTATTATGGGATATTATTAGATACAAACTTGTAGACTATATTGCAATGGATATTAAGGCTCCCAGGTATAAATACTGCTTGCTTTCAGGAATCAGCAAGGAATATTTGGATTTGGATGCTATAGAGAGGAGTATTGAGATTGTTAGAAAAAACAGGGTTGATTATGAATTTAGAACTACCGTTATACCTGAAGTTTTAAGTATGGAAGATATAATACTTATTGGCTGCTGGCTTTCCGGTTCGCAAAAGTATGTACTGCAGTCCTATAAGGGTAAATATGGCTGTCTTGCGGTGGATAGACTGACACAATACGCAGAAATGGTTTCTCCGCATTTTCAGAAGGTGGAGGTTAGAGCTTGAAAAGAATACACCAGAATTTGTTCAAATTTTCTATTGAAATAATTTGCCAGTGGTGATAGAATTATTTCAAAAGTTAATAGTTTGATAGCAAGTGAAAGTGTGTAGGTCAAAAAGGATTTTTTGAACTACCTCTTAAAGGGAATCCGGTGTAAATCCGGAGCGGTCCCGCCACTGTAAGGGGGAGCCTTCTTGCTTTTGGCCACTGTCCAGGCACTTAACTAGCATTGAAGTAAAGAAAGACTTAGTATAAAGGTTGTTCTATTTCAGTGTTAGTCATCAAAAAACTATGGTTAAGTGCCGGACGGGAAGGCGCAAGATCGGGCTGTGAACCTGAGCCAGGAAACCTGCTTGTTATTTAAGCTATTTGTACCCACGGTCGATGGGGAAAGCGGTATTAGTTGAGATGGGATAATACCCCTTTGTATCAGTGGTACAAAGGGGTGTTTTTATTATTAATTTAAAGTGTGTGTTCGAAAAGGAGCACGAGAGACACGAGAAGTTCAAGGCGGCGAAGGCTCTGAGCAGCGGAGCGTACATTGAAGTACGTGAGCAGCAAATATTTCTGAAATAGGTACTTTATCCTGAGGGATAAGGTTTAATCTAGACCGGTGAAATTCCGGTGCGAAACTGTGAAGGATAGCAAGGTTCAAATAGACTTGAGCCTGCAATGATTCCTGAGCCAGTTAGAGGCCTATTTCAATCGCGCACCGTTTATAGTGAGTGTTCGAAAAGGAGCACGAGAGACGCAAGAAGTTCAAGGCGGTGAAGGCTCTGAGCAGCGGAGCGTACATTGAAGTACGTGAGCAGCGTAGGAGACGAGCCAACGCAGAAATTCGCAGCGGATTTCGCGCGGACTTTTCGAACATCTACTTAAGGGGGGGTGATTGGATAGGTCTATGTTTTTTTAAGTAGCTCCCCGGTGGTAAACTGGGGATATTTTATACTCAAAGAAAGTATTAATTTGGGGATGCATAAATTCAACTAAGGCTTCCGCCGGCGTCAAAGACTTGGCGCAAGCCAAGTTTTCATTTAATTATCGTAGTTATCGGGGTGAGTAAATGATTGCAGTAGTTTGCGGCACCAGAGAAGGAAGAGAAATAGCTTCGCTTCTTGTTGAGAAGGGATTTGAGTGTATTGCTCTTACCACTACCGAATATGGTAAAAGACTAGCAGGAGAGAGCGGAGTTGAAGTTATTTCGGGTAATTTTACAGGAGAAAAATTAAACACTATATTTTCGGAAAAGGATATAAAAACTGTAGTTGATGTTTCGCATCCCTTTGCACACAGGGAAGCAAAGCTATTGAAAAAGCTTTGTGATGAAAAGCAAATTAATTATATTCGCTATTTAAGGGAAGAAACGGAAATACCAGAAAATTCTCTGATTCACCCGGTAACCTCCTGGCAGGAAGCGGCAGAATATGCCGGGAGGCTGGGAAATACCATTTTTCTCACCACCGGCAGTCATAACCTGGAGGAGTTTTTAGAATATATTGACTTAAATAAAAAAAGGGTTATTGTAAGGGTTTTACCGGACCATAAGATTATTAAAAAGTGTCAGGATTTAGGTTTTGCGCCCAAGGACATCGTAGCTATGCAGGGACCTTTTTCAAAGCAGATGAACAGGTGGACCTTCAAAATGTATAATGCATCAGTTGTAATAACCAAAGACAGTGGTAAAGCCGGGGGAACAGATACCAAGGTTTCTGCCGCCCTGGATTTAAAAATACCTGTGGTAGTAATTAAACGCCCCTTCATGCAACAGGGGAAAACAGTTAGAACTTATGATGAAGTATTACAGTTTTTAAGAGAACAATCCGATCAAAATTCTAAACAAATGAGAAGTTAGGAGGATTTTAATGTATAAAATACTCTCTTCTATGATATTTGCGCTTCTAGGCCTTTTGTTTGTGCCTACAAACGCTTATGGTATGCATATTATGGAAGGATTTTTGCCTATTAGCTGGGCAGCGCTTTGGGGTGTAGTCACTTTACCCTTTGTAATTTACGGTCTTCGTTCCATTAAAAATAAGGTTGACGAAAATCCGAGCATAAAAATGCTCATTGCCTTTGCAGGAGCCTTTGCATTTGTGTTATCTGCACTTAAAATACCGTCTGTTACAGGAAGTTGTTCCCATCCTACAGGAGTAGGATTAGGTGCCATTTTATTTGGACCTACGGTAATGACAGTACTGGGGCTAATAGTTTTAATTTTCCAGGCACTTCTTTTAGCCCACGGCGGTATTACCACCCTTGGAGCAAATACCTTTTCCATGGCTGTTGTGGGACCCTTTGTTGCTTACTGGTTATATAAAGGGTTGCAAAAAATGGGAGCGCCAAGATGGCTGGCAGTATTTCTGGGCGCCGGTTTGGGAGATTTGGCTACATATGTAGTTACTTCAATACAGCTTGCACTTGCTTATCCTTCTGAAGCTGGGGGTGTAGCTGCTTCCCTGGCCAAATTTGCCGGAATTTTTGCTGTAACTCAAATTCCGCTAGCTATTTGTGAAGGTCTGTTAACTGTGGTAGTTATTAATTTCCTGGTTTCCTATAACAAGCAGGACCTGCAACAACTTTCAGTTATCAAGAAGGAGGGCTAAAAATGGCTAAAAATATATTTTTATTGTTACTGGTTGTGGTGATTGCTGCAATTCCTTTGATTATCAATCCGGGAGCGGAATACGGAGGCGCTGACGGGGAAGCGGAAGCAGCTATTTCTGAAATAAGCCCGGATGCGGAACCCTGGTTTGATCCGATTTGGGAACCACCCAGTGGAGAAATTGAAAGTTTGCTATTTGTGCTGCAGGCGGCAATTGGAGCAGGTGTTTTCAGTTTTTACATGGGGTATCTGGTTGGTAAGAAAAAGGGAATGGAAGTAGGTTAAGAATGTTTAAAATTGACCACTTTGCCTATTCTAACAACTTAAGAGCGGTTCATCCCCTCGAGAAATTTCTCTTTGCTATAATCACAATGTTATTGTGTCTAATCTTTGGCGATATAATAACTTCCTTGGCTGTGTTAGCTTTAATGTCAGGGTGCGTGATAATGCTGGCCGGGATCAACTGGCGGCTATATGTAAAACTTTTAACTTTGCCGTTAAGTTTTTTACTTGTAGGGATAGTGGCAATCATAGTGTCGCTATCCCTGCAGCCCGTTGATTTTTTATATGGGTTTAATATTGGCAGGTTATATATTGGCATCCAATCAGGAGATCCATATGTGGCCGGAAGACTGTTTTTCAAAGCATTGGGTGCGGTGTCCTGTTTGTATTTTTTAGCGTTAACCACTCCCATGACTGAAATTTTTACTGTCTTACGAAAATTTAAGGTGCCACCCCTTTTCATTGAATTAATGGAACTTATCTATAGATTCATATTTGTTCTTTTGGAAACAGCCGGTAAAATTCATCTTTCCCAGAATTCCAGGTGGGGATATGCCTCCTTTAAGTCTTCATACAGGTCATTGGGGATACTTTTATCCAACTTATTTGCCAGGGCATACTGGCGCTCCAAGATTAGCTTTACAGCACTTCTTTCAAGAGGGTATACTGGTAATATCAATGTGCTTCAGCCCGAATACAATACGTCAATGAAAAATATTTGCCTTATAGCAGTAGTGGATATTTTGCTGCTTCTTCTGGGACTTTACGGGAGGGGAATAATTTGACATTTATTCTGGAAGCAAAAGATGTACATTTTCAATATGAGGATGGCACCATGGCCCTGCAAGGCGTTTCTTTAGGGATAGAAGAAGGGAAAAAGGTTGTTATTTTAGGCTCCAATGGCGCTGGTAAATCTACTTTATTTTTACATTTTAACGGTATACATAAGCCGCAAAGCGGAGAAATAAAATTTGCTGATGAAAAGATTAAATATAAAAATTCCTACCTGAAAAATTTACGCAAAAATGTGGGCATAGTCTTCCAGGATCCCGATACACAGCTTTTTTCAGCAAATGTATTTCAGGAAATTTCCTTTGGGCCCTTAAATCTCGGTCTATCAGAGGAAGAGACACGCCGGAGAGTTACCAGAGCCATGGAAGAAACGGGAATTACCCACTTGAAGGATAGGCCAACCCACCTTTTAAGTTACGGTGAAAAGAAAAGGGTTGCCATTGCTGATATTCTTGCCATGGACCCTCAGGTCATAATCTTCGATGAGCCTACAGCCTGGCTGGATCCTGTAAGTACCGTACAGATTATTCATCTCCTCAATAAAATTAATGAGCAGGGAAAAACACTGCTCTTATCCACCCATGACGTTGACCTGGCTTATTCCTGGGCAGATTATATCATAGTTATGAAAAAGGGCAGGGTTATCAGCAAGGGAAGGCCTGAGGAAGTTTTTCAGGATGAAATCCTTTTAAAGGACGCAGGCCTGGTCAAGCCCTGGATTCTGGAAGTTTACGATAAATTGCTGGAGCAAGGCATGCTTAGAGATAGTTCATTTATTCCCCGCACCAAGGAAGAGTTATTACAAATGATTGGTGAAAAAGAAATTAAGGTAAGTGTTCTTTAATTTAATTGAAAAGAACATCCTCTTTATTATACAAAAGAGAACCTGTTTCGGTTCTCTTTTTTATGGTCAAAAGAATTGAAATATTTACTTTTTCATTGACAGCACTCAAAATCCTGGTATATAATTTAATTAACAGTTGAACACTTATTCAATTGTAAAAGTTTTAATTTTAGAGGTGAGAACGGTGCATAATATAAACAAATATCAGAAAGAAATTGCAGCTACTTGCGATGCAACATGTAATTGTTGCAGTGGACTGTCTTCATTCAACAAATCTCATAACAAGGATTTCAATATGAAAAGTAATGATAATAACAAAAAAGATACTTTTATTTTACAGGGTTTGGATTGTGCTGATTGCGCAGCAAAGCTGGAGAAGAAACTAAACTCCCTCAAGGGAGTGGAGGTAGCCAGTATCAACTTTGGAGCATCAACGTTGAAAGTGGAACATACAATTGATGTTTCGAAAATTATCAAGAAAGTTGAAGAGGCAGGATATGGTATAAGTTTAAGGGGTGAGGCGCAGCAACAAAATAACCGGGCATTTTTCTCAATAAGGAACTATAAATTACTACACACGGCAATTTCAGGTGTTTTTCTTTTACTGGGAATAGTTTCTGCTTTTTTAAATTTCGAGAATATAACCTTACCTTTTTATATTGCAGCTATTTTAGCAGGTGGTTATTATCCTGCCAGGACAGGGTTTTATTCACTTAAGAACGGTTTCACTTTTGACATGAATGTCCTAATGACAATTGCAGTTGTAGGCGCTGCTGCAATTGGTGAATGGCTAGAGGCTGCAACTGTTATTTTTCTGTTTTCATTAGGAAATACCCTTGAATCCTATACAATGGAAAAAACAAGACAATCGATAAGAAGCTTAATGAACCTGGCGCCAAAGGAAGCGACTGTGAGAAGAGATGATAGTGAAGTCTTACTGCCGGTTGAAGATATCCAGCTGGGAGATATAGTTGTAATTAAACCCGGGGAAAAAATACCTGTGGATGGAGAAATCATTACAGGAATTTCAAGTATCAATCAAGCGCCCATTACAGGTGAATCCATACCGGTTAGAAAAGAAAAAGGAGACAAGGTATTTGCCGGAACCATAAACCAGAATGGTTATTTAGAAGTAAAAACTTTGAAGTTAGTTAAAGATACTACACTTGCAAAAATAATTGAAATGGTGGAGGAAGCACAGGAGCAAAAGGCGCCCTCCCAGAGATTTGTTGATGTTTTTGCAAAATACTATACACCTGCTGTTATTGGACTGGCTGTAGTTATTGCTGCCGTGCCACCGCTATTCTTCAATGGACACTTTAATGAATGGTTTTACAGGGCATTAGCACTTCTTGTTGTATCATGCCCCTGTGCCCTTGTAATTTCAACTCCTGTTTCCATAGTATCTGCAATAGGGAATGCTGCTAAAAATGGTGTTCTCATTAAGGGTGGAGCATATTTGGAACAGGCCGGTAATGTAGGAGCAGTGGCATTTGATAAAACAGGCACCTTGACTCAAGGTGAACCGGAGGTTAAGGATGTAATAGCGCTTGGAGCAAATGATGAACAGGAAGTTGTAAAAATTGCTGCTGTAGTAGAAGCCGGCTCGGAACATCACCTTGCTGAAGCGATTTTAAAGAAGGCGAAGGAATATCAAATTGAATATGCTCCTTGTAATGATTTTGTTTCCATAACAGGTAAAGGTGTCAAAGGAAATATAGAAGGTATTGATTACTATGTAGCAAGCCCGCGCTACTTTCTGGAAGAACTAAAGGTCCAAAACAGTCAACTGCAAAAAGAAGTTGAGAAGCTGCAAAGACAAGGTAAAACCACGGTAGTTGTTGGAAATAGAGAAAAGGTTCTTGGAATAATTGCAATTGCTGATTCTGTAAGGGAAAACAGTAAGAAAACCATCCAAAAATTGAAAAAAGCCGGTATTGCAACTATTATGTTAACTGGAGATAACAGAAAAACTGCTGCAGCTATAGCTTCCGAACTGGAGCTTAATGATTTTGAAGCTGAACTATTACCGGAAGATAAAGTGAATTCAATAAAGGAACTTGAAAGGAAATACGGTAACGTTGTCATGGTAGGAGACGGAATTAATGATGCTCCTGCACTAGCTACGGCTACAGTTGGAATTGCCATGGGAGGCGCCGGAACTGATACTGCACTGGAAACTGCAGATATTGTTTTGATGGCTGATGATCCGGGCAAACTTCCCTTTACGATGAATCTTAGCAAAAAGGCATTGAAAATAATAAAGCAAAATATTGCCTTTGCTCTTGTAATAAAGCTTTTGGCAGTTGCGCTGGTATTTCCGGGGGTATTAAACCTCTGGCTGGCGATCCTTGCTGATACAGGTGCTTCTTTGGCAGTCATTGCAAACGGAATGCGTTTGTTAGGAGGCATTAGAGATTAATTTCTCTAATGCTTTTTTATTTTCTTTCTAATTTTTCTATTACATTCATATGTTTTAAAATAGGGGTTTTAATGAAAAATGAAGGGAAGTGCTTTTAAAAATTGATAATTCTTGTACTGCTGCTGTTATTAATTATGGTTTTTGTTCTGCCGTTTATCTTTGGTGAAATAGAAGAGAATCTGGAGTTTTTTTTATTTGTAATGGGTGTGCTTGTTGCTATTACTTCCGGAGAAATGTGTCAGGAACTTGTCATAAGGGCTCTTAAAGAGCCCCTCATGATATCTTTAGTAGTCTTAATTTCGGGAATACTGTTTGAGATTTTTAAGGCAAAGATTAAAAATTTTATATATTTTGTACTAAATACCTTACCTCTCAAGGTCTTTATATTTTTAGTAGTTATAATGTTAGGCCTGCTTTCAAGCATTATTACAGCCATTATATCCTCATTGATTTTAGTTGAAATATTGGATGCGGTTCCCTTAAAAAGAAATTGCAAAATCAACGTTACTATAGTTGCATGCTTTGCAATTGGTCTAGGGGCTGCTCTTACACCTGTAGGAGAACCCCTTTCAACTATAGCAGTTTCAAAAATGAATAAAGATTTCTGGTATTTGTTTTCTTTATTGGCCATTTACATAATACCCGGTATTTTAGTGATGGGGATTTTAAGTACATTTTTCGTGGACAATAAATTTGGAGAACATTATAATACTCGTCAATCCTGTCAGAAAAAAATAATTATTTGTGATTCCAAATGCGAAAAATACGTAGATGTAGTCAGCAGATCCTGTAAGGTTTACCTGTTTGTAATGGCGCTGCATTTTTTGGGAGAAGGATTTAACCCCTTGATAAATAACTATATACTAAAGTTAAATACTCCCATTCTGTACTGGATCAATATGATTTCAGCAGTTTTAGACAATGCTACCCTGGCAGCTGCTGAATTAAGCCCTCGCATGACACCGGAACAGGTGCAGAGCATTCTTATGGCTCTACTGGTTAGCGGTGGAATGTTAATTCCGGGAAATATTCCAAATATAATTTCTGCAAATAAGCTGAAAATTACAAGCAGGGAATGGGCCTTAACTGGCTTTCCCTTAGGGATTCTGGTTATGACTGTCTATTTTTTGATTTTATTTTAAAGTTGCATAAAATAATAATTTTATCGCATACTAAAAAAAAATTATTTGAGGTGTTATATACAAATGAAAGGAATATTTGAACAATTTCTGGGCCCCAATAAAGCAACTACAACTGAAGAACAGCTAACAGTTCACTGTGGAGAGATTTTTCAATTATGGCAGCACTTAGTTAAAAGGTATGATATTCGAGAACTGACTGACATTTTCCAAAATTTTGCTAAAGATACTGAATTTAAAGCTATTTTGTCTTTGGGATTAAATGTCCTGGACGAAGAAATAAAAGAATTAGAAGATGAGATGAAGCGACTGGGAATACCATTACCAGCTCGACCGCCAAAATCAATCAATACACCATCTAATACTGAGGTTCTGCGAGATGAATTGATGTTTCGCATAGTATATACCGGAATACAAAGCTTTTTAAGTGAACAAATCCAGAGTATTTTGGCCATGCAAAATAAAAAATTAAGAAATATATTTTTAAAGATGGAACGTAAAGAAATTGATATGTATAATAAAATGTCAGTTTACGGAAAATTAAAAGGCTGGATATATATACCACCTGAATACGGACCCAAATAAAAACATCAGATTTTAAAAAAAATAAGCCTATATCTTTAATTACCCGGTCGATTAAGATATAGGTCGTAATATTTCAAAATTATATACCTTTTTTCCAGTCGAAAAGAATGCAGTTTAAGACTTTAGCTGCAGTCATGAAATTTTTTTCTCTAATCTCTTTTTTTCTGGGAATTGCTATACAAAAACTGTCACCATCTGTTATCCTGGCCGGTATTTGTTCTCCACTGATGGAAATCCATTTATTAACCAATGAAGCAGGTATCTCAGGTGTAAAGGGCCTTTCAGAAATTTCGCTCCAGAGGGCAGTCCAGGCTCTGGGAACGACTTGCCATGGATTGTAGCCGCCTCCACCTGTGCATAACAACTTTCCTTGGGTAAATTCATGTGCAAAACTATGAACCCTTTTGTATATTTCCAGAAAACCATCCATTGTAAGGGTTAAATGTGTTAGCGGGTCAAGGATATGGCCGTCGCACCCGCATTGGGCAATTAGAATGTCGGGTTTAAACTCCTTTAACAGGGGATAAACTACATTATCCAGTACATGCAGGTAAGAATCGTTTTCAGAAAATGCTTCCAAAGGAATGTTGACTGCATAACCGTATCCGGCATTTTTTCCCCTCTCAAAAATAGTGCCTGTACCCGGAAAAAGATAGCGTCCTGTTTCATGGATGGAAATTGTAAGCACTTGTGGATCATTGTAAAACGCATTTTGCACTCCATCCCCGTGATGGGCATCTAGGTCCAAATAAGCTATCCGCAAGTTATAATTTTCCTGAATGTACTTTATTGCAATTACCAAGTCATTGTACACACAAAAACCGCTGGATAGTTCCCTTTGTGCGTGATGCAGTCCTCCGCCTATATTAAAGACGTGATCATAATTTTCTGAAAGTAGCAAATCCGCTGCCATTATGGTACCGCCAACAATAAAAGAAGCAGCTCTGTGGATTTCCGGTGTTATAGTATTATCTTCACTTGCCAGACCGTACTTGTTATCTCTGATGCATCGGGAAACTGCCTGGATATATTCGGGTGAGTGGAAAAGCTGCAGATCTTTTTCTGTTGCCATTTTTGGCTCCAAAATATCTTTTTCTGAAAGAATTCCCAATGTGCCAGAAAGCTCCAGTGTTAGCTCCAGCCGCCGGGAATTAAAAGGGTGATCTTCTCCGAAACCGTATTTAAGATAAGCCGGTGTATAAATTAGACTAACTTTTTTACTCACAGCATTCACCTGGTTTCAGAGGCCACTTTACTTTAAAGCCGTTTTTCTCGAAATCTTCCTGGATCTTTCTTATATCCAGTGATTGTAATCGTAAAATAATTACCCTGGACCGGGAGTCACTGCCTTTTGAGAGAAGTATACTATCAATATTAACTCCGTGATCCCCTACAATACCTGCAACTTTAGCCAGGCTGCCGGGCTTGTGGGGAACCTCTACCTCTATGTGGGAGCCTTCTTTAAAAAAACCAAGCAATTCCACTAGAGTCCTTAGGATATCCGTTTCAGTCACTATCCCTACCAGTTCATTATCTCTTACTACCGGCAGGCAGCCTATCTTATGTTCATATAAAAGTCGAGCTGCTTCCTCTATAAAATCCATGGGGTGGACGGTAATTAGACTTTCTTGCATTATGTCTTTCATGGTTACTTCCTCAAGGACGCTCTCATTACCGGGGTAGACGGGAGAAGGGCTTGCAGAGCGCAGGTCGCGGTCAGAAACTATACCTACCAGTTTCTTGTTTTTGTTGACTACCGGCAGGTGGCGGATATTATTCTTTCTTGTAATTTCCAGGGCAGTTTTCAGTTTTGTTTCCGGCTTTACGGTTACAACCTTTGTGACCATTATCTCTTCAACTAGCATTTAAAGCCCCCCTTAAAACATCCTTTTATTTAGAAAGAGATAACTTTCAAATTTGATAACTGTTTTTTCTAAAACATTTTCACCGTACCTAACCATCAAAGAGTTAGCAGGATGGGAAATTATTTCCGGGTCATCGGTAGACACCAGTTGAAAACCTACTTCTTCCAGAGCACATTCTATCATGCTTTTGTACTCCCAGACATTAAGTCCCGTTCCCTCCAAATCCCAGTGCCAGTAGTATTCTGTAGAAATTATTATGTAGTCTTCAACTACGGGGTTGCTAAAACCGATTCGCAAAAGGCTCTTTGCGATACCTTTGTTTCTCCACCCTGGACAGACTTCAATTGCACCAAATTCCAGTAATTCTTTTATTTTTATCTGTCCCCATCTTTCAAGGGGGTCCGGGTAATGGAAAGTAATGTATCCGATAATTTTTTCTTCGATATGAGCTATATAAACCATACCTTCGGGAAGCCCGGCAATATCAGCCAGCGCTTTTTGCTGCTCTGCGGGTGACCTGAAAGAAGCTAATCCTGAACACATTTTTTTGGATAATATTTGTCCTTTTGATACCGGGCCTTCCAGTAAAACAGTACCTTGTTCAAGTATTAATTTGGAAATCACCTTTTCACCTCTCTGAGATGAATTTTAGCTTTACAATTCTCCCTAAATTTCGAAAATTCCTTTAATATCTATAAAGAAAATTTAAACTGGTCATTTTTAGAAAGTGAAAGGTGTGGCATCAAAGGCTAACAGTGTTATTAGAGCAATTATGCTTCTAAGCGATATTTTAAGGTCCATCCAGGATTCTTTTCAGCCGCTTTATCAACCTTTTTCAGCCTTTTAAAGAAGTTATATTTTAATGATTTTTTGGCCGTGTTATAGTATACTCACCAAAAGATGTTAGAAAATTCTATCTAGAGGTGAGAATTATGCGCAAATGTCAGGTAACGAAAACAATTCCTGTGCAAGCGGAAAAATACAATCTGGTGAATTATGAAGAGGCATATAAGAATTTCAAGTGGAGTGATGTAGAGAAGAATTTTTCATGGTATGAGAAGGGCAAGGTTAACATGGCCTATGAATGTATCGACCGTCATGTCCAGTCCGGTTTACAGGATAAAATTGCACTTCATTTTAAGAACTGTACCAGGGAAGAAAGTTATACCTTTGAAGATTTAAGTATTATGTCCAACAAGTTTGGTAATGTTTTAAAAGAACTTGGTATAAAGAAGGGAGATAGAGTTTTTATCTTTCTCCCGCGCAGTCCGGAACTGTATACGGCATTTCTGGGAATTTTAAAAATAGGGGCAATTGCCGGGCCACTCTTTGAAGCATTTATGGAGGACGCAGTTAGAGACCGCCTCCAGGATAGTGAAGCAGTTGCAATTATTACAAATCCTGAATTAAAGAAAAGAGTTCCCGTTGATGAACTGCCGGCTTTAAAGCATGTAATTCTGGTGGGAGATGACGGCAACCTGCAGGAAAATGAAATTTCATTCCAAAAGGCACTGGAAGCAGCTTCTCCTGAGCTGGAAATAGAATGGGTTGACAGGGAAGATGGAATGCTATTACACTACACTTCAGGCTCTACAGGAAAGCCCAAAGGAGTTTTGCATGTTCATAATGCAATGATTCAACACTACCAGACGGCAAAATGGGTTCTGGACCTGCGAGAGGATGATGTTTACTGGTGTACGGCAGACCCCGGCTGGGTAACGGGTACTTCTTACGGTATTTTCGGGCCATGGCTCCACGGGGTTACCAATGTTGTCAAGGGAGGACGTTTTGATCCTGCAGAGTGGTACGGTACCATTGAAAAATATCGCGTTACGGTTTGGTACAGCGCTCCTACTGCCTTTAGAATGCTAATGGCGGCAGGGGAGGAAGTGTTGCAGCAAGCTGATTTATCTTCACTGCGCCATGTTTTAAGTGTGGGAGAACCTTTAAATCCGGAGGTTATCTACTGGGGACTTGAACACTTGAAGCAACGTATCCATGACACATGGTGGATGACGGAGACGGGCGGCCAGTTGATTGTTAATTTTCCCGGTATGTCAATTAAACCTGGATCTATGGGTAGGCCCTTCCCGGGAATCTATGCTGCCATTGTGGATGAAGAGGGTAAAGAGTTACCTCCCTATGAAATGGGACGTTTGGCAATTAAGGCCGGGTGGCCTTCAATGATGAGGGCTATCTGGAACAATGAGCCAAAGTACCGGGAATATTTTATGCAGGAACCCTGGTATATTTCAGGTGACATTGCATATAAAGATGAAGATGGGTATTTTTGGTTCCAGGGACGCCAGGATGATGTGATAAATACTTCCGGGGAAAGGGTAGGTCCCTTTGAGGTGGAAAGCAAGCTAATTGAACATCCTGCTGTGGCAGAAGCAGGGGTTATCGGGAAACCTGATCCCTTAAGGGGAGAGATCATAAAGGCCTTTGTGGTACTTAACAAGGAGTATATACCTTCTGAAAAGTTAAAGGAAGACATCAGGGATTTTGTAAAAAAAGGCCTGGCTGCCCATGCAGCTCCCAGGGAGATAGAGTTTAAGGATAAACTGCCTAAGACCCGATCGGGTAAGATCTTGAGAAGAGTACTGAAGGCCTGGGAACTGGGACTTCCAACGGGCGACTTATCCACAATGGAGTAAAGTAATTTATTACCCATATAAAGAAATTTCTGAAGTAATGGCTATTCCACTTCACACAGTAAAAAACAATTTGTTTAAAGCAAGAAAAAATTACACTCAATGTCAGATGTTCTTAAAAGAATATCAAAGTCTCTATAGGAAATTTGAAAGCTTAGAGACTCCGGAGCTTGAAAATTATATTACTTTAAATGTCATGTCCGATTTACCTGAAGTTGACTTTAAAAAGCAGGCTGCTGCCAAAAAATCAATTTACACTTTATCTATGCTGTTATTTGTAGCTTTAGTTGTTTTTACTGGGATTGATAATTGCTACAAAGTTCGGAACAAATAAACCCTGGTTTAAGAAAAAAGAACTGTAGATTTGTGGTACCGTATTTTTAAAATTGTAAAAAAATAGCTTGTTTGTAAATACA
The DNA here is from genome assembly GCA_020063565.1 of Clostridiales bacterium. Taxonomy (GTDB): domain Bacteria; phylum Bacillota; class DSM-16504; order Desulfitibacterales; family JAICDB01; genus JAICDB01. Next base: position 80,027 of record JAICDB010000011.1, read on the forward strand.
CTACAGGATAAAATATAAAGTAAATGAAACAATCATAGTTTAGTGACGTTAAGAGGGTGATTGTTTATGAATAATGAAGAAAAAATTCTAGGTTTATTGTACAAGCAACAAGAATATTTCAAGCATATGCGAGAAGACTTGGAAAATATGCGAGAAGACTTGGAAAATATGCGAGAAGACATGGAAAATATGCGAGAAGACATGAAGCATATGCAAGAAGATATTAAATATATTAAAATACAGCAAGCTGAACATGGAGCAATGCTTAACTCACTTGAGCACAGAGTAGAGGAAAATACGGCACAGCTTTCAATTATTTCAGAGGATATTGCATATATTAAGGGTGATATTGAGCAGTTAAAAACAACACAAAAGCGACAGGAAAGAATTTTAGAACGTCTTTCAATCCGTTCCATAGAACACGAATATCGCCTTAACGAATTGGAAAAAGTGGCTAAGTAATAATTAGGGAAAGGATAAGAAATATGATTATTGTAAATACTCCCGAAATAAGAGGCAAGGAAATCATTGAAACATTAGGTCTGGTAAGGGGTAATACCATCAGGGCAAAGCATATCGGTAAAGATATCGGCGCAGCTTTAAAGCATCTGGTTGGCGGCGAACTGAAAGGTTACTCGGCAATGTTATCTGAAGCGAGAGAAGCTGCCCTTGTTTCAATGGAAAAAGAGGCAGAAAAATTAGGAGCTGATGCAGTAGTCAATGTGAGATTTTCAACGTCAGCAATAATGCAGGGAGCCGCAGAAATTCTTGTTTACGGAACGGCTGTAAAAATAAAGGATAAGTAATAAAGCGAAATTTAATGAAAATCCCGGTTCCTTTCTTGTGAGGGCCGGGATTTTATATAGAGAGGAATACTATAAAGAGCGTAATCTTTCATTGGCTCACGATATAAAAGAACAAAACTAGTTTTTCTAAAAAGCTCGAAATTTATCATCAGTCGCGGTAAAATATTATGTGAAATCTAGTGCTTTGGACGGGGTGCTTTATGTTTTCCATAACTGATGACATGATTGAGGGTATAGCGACAGATAGCCAAGTTTTTAGAAGAGGACTAAATTATTATAAAGATAAACGGATACTTGATTTTGAATTTTATGAAGAAGACTTATGTGCTTCGGCAATAGTGGTTGGCAGCGACGAATATGAAGTGGAAGTGTGTTTTTCAACAACGGGAGAAATAATAGATATGTATTGTGACTGTCCTGCGTTTTACCAGTATGAGGGGGCCTGCAAGCATATTGTAGCTCTTTTAAAGGAGTGCCAGAATATATCATTATCAAAAAGACAAACAAAGACTTCACAAAATAACAGGCTGGCTGATAATATTCTGGACCACTTTGAGTACAGTTTGAACAGTTCGAAAAAGAAACCTGTAAACCTGGAAATTACCTTTGAAATGTTTTATAAAATGAGAAATTTTAGACGGGAAGCTTTTCCTGCTCTTTCTTTAAGAATGGGTGAGGAGAAACTTTATGTTGTCAAAAACATAAAGAAGATAATTGAGGTACTGGAAAACGGGAAAGAAAGTATTGTTTTTGGTAAAAACTTTGCATTTGACCCGCTTATTCATACATTCCGACCCGAGGACAGGCCTGTTATTAATTTATTACGTGAAATGTATGAAATGGAAAAAAATATTCACGAAGAATCCTGGTGGTATTCAAGCTGGCAGAACAGTCAGGGAAGTTTATTTAAAGGTAAGCAAATCATTTTAACGCAGGTTGCCGTTAAGAGATTATTTTCCCTTTTGCACTCTAAAGGATTTAATGTAAAATTATTTGATGATGAATATAAGAATGTGAAGATTGTAGAAGAAGATTTGCCCCTCTATTTCATGCTGGATAAAAATAATGATGACCTGGTACTGCGATGGAAAAAGCTGAGTGTGTTTCCCCTGGTCAAAACCGGAGAGTATTTTTTCTTCGATGGAAAAATTCACAGAATCTCAGACTACCAGAAAAAATATTTTGCACCGCTCATAAATGCCTTTGCGGAATCACCTGACGGTATTAGCTTTTCAAAAAATCAGAAAGAACGCTTTGTAGCGGAAGTTTTACCGGTGGTAAAGCAAATAGGGCAGGTCGAAATATCACCTGCAGTTAAGGAAAGTTTTTATGAAACTGATTTAAAGGTAGAAGTTTATCTAGATAGAGCAGGGGATGCTGTTACGGCAAAGGTTGAGTTCGTGTACGGCAAAATACGCTTTAATCCTTTTGCTGGTAAGTCCGACTTCCAGACAGGAGATAAAATACTGGTTCGTGATGTGGAACATGAAAGGGCTATTATAAATCTTTTTGAAAAAGCAGAGTTTCGAACTTTAAATGGAAATCTATACCTGGAAGAGGAAGAAAAAATATATGAATTTGTGTATAATATCCTGCCTGAAATTCAGGAACTGGCAGAAGTTTTCTATTCCCAAAACTTTCGCAAGATGCATGTCAGGGATTCGGCAGCTTTTGCAGGGGGAGTTCGTCTTAACGAGAATAGCGGGATGTTGGAGTTTTCCTTCCAGATGGAAGGTATTGATATGGCGGAATTACGTGATGTTTTTAAATCCTTACGAGAGAAGAAAAAATATCACCGCCTCAAAGACGGTTCTTTTTTGCCACTGGATCCTTCTGATTCACATTTGGATCAGGTAATGAACATGATTGATTCATTGAACATTTCGGAACGTGAATTGAAGAAAAAAGTTATCAAAATACCCAAATACAGAGCCTTATATATTGACCGTTGTTTAAGGGAATCGAAATTACAAATCGAGAGAAACCTAGCCTTTAAACAACTGGTACAGAATATCACTGAACCGCAGGATATGGAATTTGAAATTCCGAAGAATTTTCATGGTGTACTGCGTGATTACCAGAAGACCGGGTTTAAATGGTTAAAGACACTTGCAATGTATGGCCTTGGCGGAATTCTGGCAGATGATATGGGTTTGGGAAAAACTATTCAGACCATTGCCTTTATAATGTCCGAAAAGGAAAGGGTACAGGCGCCTTCGCTGGTTATTGCACCTACTTCTGTGGTATACAACTGGCAAGATGAAGCCCGCAAATTTGCCCCCGATTTGAAGGTTGTGGTAGTTTCCGGAACTCCAAAAGAACGGGAGATGCAGCTAAAAGAGGCGAAAAAAGCAGATCTGGTTATTACATCTTATGCCTTGATTCGACGGGATGTGGAACTATATGAAGACTTAAATTTCGGCTACTGTTTTCTGGATGAAGCGCAGCATATTAAAAATCCCAATTCATTGGGCGCTAAAGCAGTAAAAACAATTAAAGCAATGGGGTACTTTGCCTTAACCGGAACCCCCCTTGAAAATAGTTTAACGGAGCTATGGTCTATTTTTGATTTTGTGATGCGAGGTTACTTATTATCCCATCAAAAATTTATCAAGAAATATGAAAGGCCTATTGTAAAAAATCAAGACGAAAGCGCCTTAAGGGAATTGCAAAAACAGATAGCGCCCTTTATTTTACGGAGGATGAAAAAGGATGTTTTACAAGAGCTTCCGCCCAAGTTTGAAAGTAGGATGCTGACTGATTTAACAAAGGAACAAAAAAAGATATATCTCACATATTTGCAAAAAGCAAAGGGAGAAATTGAAGAGGCAATAGCTACCAAGGGATTTGAGAAAAGTCAAATCAAAATTTTGTCAGCCTTAACAAGGTTGCGCCAGATTTGCTGCCACCCGGCAACTTTTTTAGAAAATTATAAAGGCGAGAGCGGCAAACTTCTGTATTTGAAAGAAATAATGAAAGATGCCGTAGAAAGCGGTCACAAGATTTTACTCTTCTCGCAATTTACCGGTATGCTGGAAATTATCCGTGAGCATTTGAACGATGAACAGATAGAACATTTTTACCTGAATGGTTCTACTAAAACGGAAGATAGAGTCCAAATGGTCCGAGCTTTTAACAGGGGAAAGGGGGATGTCTTTTTAATATCCTTAAAGGCCGGGGGAACAGGCTTAAATTTAACCGGAGCCGACATGGTAATTCACTATGACCCTTGGTGGAATCCCGCTGTAGAAGAGCAGGCGACAGATCGTGCGTACCGTATAGGTCAGAAAAATTCGGTCCAGGTAATAAAACTGATTACAAAAGGTACTATTGAAGAAAAGATCTATGAGCTGCAGCAAAAAAAGAAGGCTATGATCAATTCTGTTATTAAGCCTGGAGAAACAATGCTTTCAAAAATGACGGAGCAAGAAGTCAGGGAATTATTTAATGTAGTGTGATTACTCAGAGAAGACAGCTTTTCATTAAAGGAGGCTGTCTTTTTTTACTACCCCTTCAATATTAGCAACCTTATGGAGTAGCTTGTCCATTTCCGCTTATTAACTTCAATAGAGTGTTGTAGAGACTTAAGAATTTGAGTGTTTTCATCCTGCTGGATTTTCCTGCTGCATTTCACTTTGCTGGGTTTTGAGACTCTTAATGTCCTCTTTATGATAAAACCACGGTAAATGTTACTGTGGTTTTACTTTCTGTAAGATACTTTACCTTATTTTTAGATTGTTTTTCAACGCAGCCCACATATCATCCGAAATTAATCCTAACCTCCAGAGGGCAATACCCTGCAGGTCATATCTCTTTGCAATACTTATTTTAGTAGGTATACTTTCTGCTGTCTCACTGTGGGCAGAAATTCCGAGAAGCAGCTTTTTCGGTGGAACGCTTTGTATTGCCATTTCAACAGCCTGTTTGACCCGGGAGACTGGTTCCGGCCCAGGCTCCTCTTTGTAATCGTAAGCCATAATAATTATTTTGTCTGCTAATTCACCTAATGCCCCGTAGTCGTACCCTTTATAAGCACTATTGGGGGCATGAAGGGTCAAGGTTCACTCCTCCATACTGTTTGGCTTCCTCAATTATATTATTTACAGCATTTTTCATGCCTTTTTCATTACTTAAAAAATTATAAACCGGAGAGTTTGTCATATAGACAACCATTTGCGTTTTCAGATCAAAGCTTTCAGCAGCTTCCAGTACCTTTTCCCAGCCAGCCGGTTTTTTCCAGCCCGAGTTACTGTTAGTAAGGAGATTACCTTTTTCATCTAAAGTATACCAACCCAGAGCAATTTCACTCACCACATCAGTATTACCTTTGCCGGTTTCGGGGAAATCATTTTCGAATAAATCACTCCAGCTACTTGTACCTTTTTTAGGGTCTCCTAGAGCATAAAAACCTAGTACCTTCATTTTTGTAGGTGGTGAAATAATTTCCACACTGTGAGTGGCCGCAATCCATTTCACCTGACAACCGAAACTTTCGCTGAAGAAACGTAATGGTATGAGTGTTCTGCCATTTAAAATTACCGGGGACACTTCTAATTGGAGAGGTTTTTCATTATGTAAGACAATCTTGTTACCGATTTGCAGCCGGATACTGTTTTCCCCAGCATATGCCCCTACAGTTTGCGTTGAAGCATCCCAGGTAACGTGCACATTTAAGGCTTCCGCTATAGAACGGAAGGGGACTAATGTGCTTCCATTTATTATTACAGGTTGTACATCAAATGTAACAGGGAGCCCGTCAAGTAAAACTGTGATCCCTTGAGAATTTTCTTGCGCCGCTGCTGGAAGAGGAAGACCGCAATTTAAAACTATCATAATAGCAAGAATAAGTAATAGGCGTTTCATAAAGACCACTCCATAGAAAAGTATTGAATGGCTATTTAGAAGAGGATAATTTATTTATTCGTTGTAAAATCAAATAATCCTCTTCCCGGTTTCTATATTTCAAATGAGGAAAAATCCAAATCAGGTACCGTCAATACTGGGCTATAAATTAATTTATAATAGAATACACTAAAAAAATAGATAGAAATGGATATTTATTCAAGGGAATTTGGGGAAGTGCCCGTGGGTTTTAAATTACAAGCTTTTTATGTTGTTTTTCAATACACTCCACATCTCGTAATAAGGAGTGAGTGTTTTTTTGCAACAAAAGGAGCATAAAATCTCCATATCTTATGCAAAATATTTCTCGAAAAATATTTTTTATATGAAAAGTAAATAGAAAAAACACACATGTCATAGAATAAAGTGGTTTCCTGTAAATGGAAATTAATTAAAGTAAATTGTATCATGTAAGGTGGGTAAGGAGAATAGGACCGAAAATTCTTCACTTAGGGTGATGGAATTGTGCAAGTAAATTATGCACTAAATTTAGTGATTAAAATAATTATTATGTTAAATTTGTGGGATCTAATTCTGACATACTTTGGTCTTAAACTGGAATTTATTCATGAAGTTAATCCAATAATGAATATTTTATATAATTGTAATCCAGTGATCTTTATAACTATTAAAGCAATTATTCCAACTATCTTATTAATATTCATTAGCGGACATGTTCATAAAATAAAATATTGCGAATATCCCCTGATGTTTCTTTTTTTGCTTTACAGTGGGTTGATGATTTTGCATTTAAGGTGGATATATATTTTTGTATCTTAAACCCGTAAAAACCAGAAAAATGTAAAAAAACTGTAGTAAGTAATACCAAATAACCTGCAGTAATTGACATATTTTACCTGTTTTTTCCTTTATAATGGGGGTGTACTCAAAGAAAAATAGGGGTGGGCTATGAAGTGCGTTTCAAAACTGGGCACCTGAAACGTACAGAGTCAGTGGTGCAACCGAACCCGGCCTTTGCGAAGGATCGGGTTTTAATTTAACTCAGGGATATGTCCGGCTATTATGTTTGATATTAAAAAGTGGAGGAATTTTAGTGATTTCTAAGTCGTTGCGCTGGTCTGTAAATGTTGCTAGTATGTTACTGGTAATTGTGCTTGTACTAACACTGTATAATGTTTGCCAGGTCAGAAAACACCCTGCAAAAGTCCCATCAATATGCGGCTATAATTTTTTCTCAGTCCTTTCCGGAAGCATGCAACCGTTGATAGAGGCCGGGGATTTGATTGTAACGAGGAATGTGAATGCAGAAGAATTGCGAATAGAGGATGTGATAACTTACAGAGTAGATGAAGGATTTTTAGTTACCCATAGGATTGTTGATATAGCATATAAAAACGGAAAGTTATTTTTTAAGACTAAAGGGGATGCAAATAAGTATCCGGATAAAAAACCGGTTTTATCTGAGCAGTTGGTAGGTACATTTGTATTTAAGATTCCTAATTTAGGGTATGTTGCCAATTTTATTAGTACTAAAATATGCTTTATGATCTTTATAATTTTTCCAATAACAATTATAACAATTACAGAGTTTAAAAACAGGCATGATAGTTGAAAATCAAAATAAGGTTAAAGAGGTGGTAATTGACTTGGTAAGTACCATTCCGATTTTGTAAATTGGATAAACTACTGCCAATTACAGGTGAAATCTGGTCTAAAAGGGTTAGAACTGTTAATAGATAAAGTGCATAAATTTTTTCAACTTTTCAGGCTACAAAATTTTATATTATTTCATTCTTAAGGTAAAATATTAAAAAATACACTTTTTAAAGGGTGATAAATTTGAACTTCGCAAAAAACATTTCCGACCTCATCGGCAAAACTCCCCTAGTAAAAATCAATAAGCTGGATGGGGCAGAAAACGCTATAGTCCTGGCCAAAATGGAATACTTCAATCCCGGAGGCAGCGTAAAAGACAGGATTGCCAAAAACATGATCGAGGTTGCAGAAAAGGAAGGAAAATTGAAAGAAGGCGGTATGATAGTTGAACCTACCAGCGGCAATACCGGGGTAGGACTAGCGTTAATGTCTGCAGTCAAGGGCTATCGTCTCGTTCTGACAATGCCTGAAACAATGAGTGTTGAAAGAAGGAAGCTTTTCAAGGCACTGGGAGCGGAAGTGGTACTTACTCCGGGCGATAAAGGAATGAAGGGAGCTATAGAAAAAGCTAAAGAAATAGTACGGGAAAATCCTAATTCTTTCATGCCCCAGCAATTTGAAAACCCTGCCAACCCGGAAATACATAGGCAAACCACAGCGGAGGAAATCTGGGAAGATACCAACGGTAAAGTGGACATAGTCGTAGGTGGTGTCGGCACCGGTGGAACGATAACCGGAATAGGTGAAGTATTGAAAAAACGCAAACCGGATGTAAGGATAGTTGCAGTAGAACCGGCGGAATCTGCTGTTCTTTCGGGTGAAGACCCCGGTCCGCATAAGATACAGGGAATCGGGGCAGGTTTTGTGCCGGAAATATTTAACAGTGAAGTAGTTGATGAAATAATTAAGGTAAAAAGTGAAGAAGCCTTTGCTGTTTCCAGAAAACTTGCCAGGGAAGAGGGACTTTTAGTTGGAATTTCTTCGGGAGCGGCCATGCATGCCGCTTTGGAAATAGCAAAAGAGCAGGATAAGGTGAGTAGCAGGACCATAGTAGTTATTTTGCCTGATACGGGAGAAAGATATTTAAGCACACCGCTTTTTGAAGAAGTTTAAGACACAGCCGATGTATGTAGTGGCTAGATCCACTAGACTCCAAAATTTTTCCAGTGTATCCTTATGCCAAGGGTATCTATTTTTGTGAGTTCGACGGGCGGCGCCCGAGAAAACTACATGTAAAGGTTTTAGGGGATTAGCTTATGGAAAAGTATAATTGTGATCTTTTAGTCGTGGGAGGGGGCCTGGCCGGCCTGGTGGCGGCCATTGAAGCAGCAAAATTAGGACAAGATGTTACGTTGCTGAGTAAATGTTGGACGGGTAAAAGCGGAAACACAGTTATTTCTGAGGCCAACTTTGCTCTGGGGATTGCCGGTGACGGGTCTGAAGATTCTCCGCAGCTTTTTTCAGAAGACATTTTAAGAAGTGGTCGGGGAGTCAATGATCCTAACCTTGTTCAAATATTTTCAAAAGAAGCTTTTGAGGCAGTTCCTCTTTTAGAGGAGTATGGTATAAAGTTGGTACATACTGATGGAAAACCGGCTAAAAAACAGCCGCCCGGCCATTCCGCTCCCAGGTTTCTTTCTGTAAAGAATGTTCACTATTCCTATCACTTGAAAGGTATGAATATTACTGATCAACTGGTCAAAAAGGCCGCTGATTATAATGTCAAAATTTTAAACAATCAATGTGTTATTGAAATTTTAACTGAAAATAATACGGCTCAAGGTGTTTTGGCACTGGATAAGAAAACGGGAAAAGTTGCCTGCTTTTTAGCAAAGGCAATTGTTTTAACTGCCGGTGGGGGCGGCAGAATCTTTAAAAGAACCAATAACGTTCGAGATATAACGGGTGATTCATATGGGCTTGCTCTAAGTGCGGGTTGCAAACTGCGAGATATGGAATTTATTCAGTTTTACCCTACAATGAGTGTTTGGCCAATCAAGATTCCTGTAACAAATTCTCTGTTATCAGCCGGAGCCTTTTTGCAAAATGCCGATAACGAAAGATTCATGCAAAGGTATGATCCGAGGGGCGATCTTGCTACCCGAGATGTCATGTCCAGGGCAATTTTCAAGGAGATATCCGAAGGGCGGGGAGTAAATGGCTGTGTTTATTTAAATTTCTCTGAAATTCCCGCTGAAACCTTTACTAGAGATTATTCCTGGCTAAAAAATGTCTTTGATAAAAGAGGTTTTAATTTTAAGTCTGACCGTCTCTTAATTCAACCGACGACTCACTTTTTCTGCGGTGGAATAGCTGTAAATGAAAAACTCCAAACAAATGTGGAGGGTTTGTTTGCTGCAGGTGAAGCCGTAGGAGGTTTACACGGGAGCAATCGCCTCCCCGGAACTGCACTTGCGGAAGCGTTAGTCTTTGGAAGGCGTGCGGCAGTTAACTCCGTAAACTATAGCAAAAATATTGAAAAAAGAAATAAATTTCAGGGCAGAAGTTTCCGGCCTCAAGCCCGAGGCGGTACCATAAAGCTTCAAGAAATTAGTGCTCAACTGCGAAACATTATGTGGAATAATGCTTCCATACTTAGGGATAAAAAATCATTACAAAAGGCATTACAGGTGGTGCTGGAGTGCAACCTTCTTTTAAATAAAGCGGGTGTCGGTTCTCCCCTGGAAGTGGTAAAATATTATGAAACAAAAAATATGTGTTTGGCAGCACAAGCTATAATCAACTCAGCCCTTTTTCGTCAAGAGAGTAGAGGAAGCCATTTTCGTGAAGATTATCAAAATGAGCGTGAGGAATACAGCGGTAAGAATTCTGTAAGTTTTTTAGATGATAGCAAATCCGAAATTATAGTTAAAATGTTTTGAGTTGAAAAATATTTTCATATTTCCCGAAAATAGCCCTTTGGTTCTTCTAAAAGCTCATGTATAATAGATTGTAACGAAAGGTACAAAACCGGTGGTGATATTGCATGAATCCATATTATAGCATACTTACAAAGGCAGAAGATACGGGCAATCTATCAGCCGGTGAAATAAAAAATCTTTTAGACCCGCCTTCTTCCAAAGAAGAAAACGAACTCTTCAAAGCTGCTGATAGAGTCCGTCAGTATTATATGGGGGATGAAATCTGGCTCAGAGGTATAATCGAATTTTCCAATAAGTGCAGTAGAAACTGTATTTACTGTGGACTTCGGGCCCAAAATACCAAGAAGTGGCGCTATGAAATGACTGTAGATGAGATAGTGAATACTTCGAAATTAATTGCTTCCCTAGAAATAGGTACTGTCGTCTTACAGAGCGGTGAATATCGTTCGTGTCCCCTTGAAAAATTGAAAACGGTCATCAAAAGAATAAAGGAAATTGATCTTGCGATAACATTAAGTATAGGTGAATACCCGCGGGATATTTACAGGGAATTAAAACAGGCCGGTGCCGACAGGTTTTTATTACGGCATGAAACTGCTGATCCCGACCTGTATGAGGAACTTCACCCCGGCTACAAGATTAAAGACAGAATAAATGCTCTGAAAATTTTAAAAGAAGAAGGCTATGAAGTTGGTTGTGGGTTCATGGTTGGTTTACCGGGCCAAACTTTGGATATTTTAGCTAAAGATGTGCTGTTATGCAAAGATATTGAAGCTGACATGGTGGGTATAGGACCTTTTATTCCCCATCCCGATACCATTTTAAAGGATGAAAAGCAGGGAGACTTTCAGATGACATTGCGATTACTGGCGGCAATCAGACTGGTCTGCCGTGATGTGCATCTCCCGGCAACCACAGCTATGGCAACGATTGATGAATTTGGCAGGGAAAAAGCCTGGCAGGCGGGGGCAAATGTTGTTATGCCCACTGCAACGCCAAAACCTTACAGACAGGCCTATGAACTATATCCTGATAAAAAGTGCCTGGAAGATTCTGTGGAGCACTGTAGAGGATGTTTGGAAATGAGAATTCTCTCTGTAGGACGAAAAGTTGGTATTGGGCAGGGAGGATCGTATAAAAAAAAGAAAAAATAACAAAAAAGATAACCGCTGTTCTTCGGCGGTTATCTTTTTTTATAGGAATAAATTTGATGAAAAAATAATACCGGTTTCACAATTTAAACTGGCGGTACATAACATAGAGTATAAAACAATTACTGGATTAGGAGGAAAACTATGGCTAATCCTAAAGAGGACTACAGGTCACCTTATGAATACACCGGTTATCCCGGTTGCCCGGATAATCCAGATTATCCTGAGTATCCATCTCATCCTGATTGCCCTTATTATCCCGAGTATCCGGACTATAAAATTTATCCCTGGATTGATTTGGCGGAGGCATTTGTACTTTGGCAAAGATTTGGAAGATTATATCCTCCGGAAGAAGCTCTAATGAAGGGAACTTTATTTCCTGGACTTTGGAGACCTTATCAAAATCGTAGAAGATAATGGGGAGGTGGATTTATGAGAATGGATAAAAAGCAGTATGCTGCACTTAAGGAACTAATGCAGCTAAATTTTGTTATGACTGAACTTCGATTGTATTTAGATACTCACCCAAGCGATGTAGAGGCTTTACAAACCTACAATATTGTAGCAATGAGATATCACAAAAAATTAATGGAATATCAAAGAAGATACGGAATGATACATGCTGATGCCATAGATCATGTAAATCCCGAACGGTGGAGTTGGATTGATAGTCCTTGGCCATGGGAGATAGAGTATAGATGAGGAGGGCAGAACTATATGTGGATGTATGATAAAAAGCTTGAATATCCGGTAAGGGTAACAAAGCCCGATGTTCAAATGGCAAAATACCTTATGACTCAATATGGAGGGCCTGACGGTGAATTGTCGGCAGCCATCAGGTATCTGAATCAGCGTTATACCATTCCTACAAATAGAGCAAAGGGTCTTTTAACTGATATAGGTACTGAAGAATTGGCCCATTGGGAAATGATAGGCACCATGATATATAAACTACTGAAGGGTGTACCGCCGGAAAAAATAAAGGAAGCAGGACTCGGTTCCCACTATGCTATGCATGATAACGCTCTATTTCCGTCAGATGCGGCAGGCGTACCCTGGACTGCAGCATATATTCAGGCCCACGGAGACCCGATAGCTGACCTGCATGAAGATATGGCTGCAGAGCAGAAGGCTCGGGCGACTTATGAACACTTAATTAGATTGACTGACGACCCGGGACTGATAGACTCCTTGAGGTTCCTGCGGGAAAGGGAAGTAGTCCACTTCCAGCGATTTGGAGAAGCTTTGAATTATGTGCATGAAAAGATGGAGAGGAAAGAATACTATTAAAATAATAAGGGGCAACTCAAAAATAATGAGTTAGCCCCTTTTCAATTCGTTATTCAGTTCCGAGGTAGATAGTTATTATAGATTTGTTGAAAGCCTATGTTTATTTATGGATTTTTGAAATAAAGTCTGAAATAAAGTCTTGTAATATTATTATTTTTTTGCTAAAATAAGTAAAAATAAATGTAACAAATTGATAAAAACTATGAAGGAGAAAAGTAAGTTAACTTCGACTTTCCAGGGAGAAGGTGCCATTGACTGGAAGCACCTTTAATGTTTGATTTAACTGAAGTTCTCTCCGGAGTTGCCGGTTGAAAACTTTTGAGTGAGTAGGCTGAGCCGTAGTCTTCCAACGTTACATGGAAGGGGTATCGGAACATTAGTTCCCGTATCTTGAGTTGAGTGGATTTGTTTTTCAGAGCAAATCAACTAGAGTGGTAACGCGGTAAGCAAAAGCTTTTCGTCTCTAAATGGCGAATAGCTTTTTTTGTTAGGAATTAATGGTCGGTAGGGTATGTATAATTTTATTCTTTTGGGAACTGGTTCCTGTACCTGTTGAGTGGGCCCTTTTTAAGGGTCAATTAGGGTGGTACCACGGAAGCCCACAGCTTTCGTCCCTTTGAGGACAATAGCTGTGGGCTTTTTTATTTAAAGGAGGGGATTGTAAATGCTTAAAAAAGTTGGTTTTTTGGGTCCCGAAGGTTCATTTTCTGAGGAAGCAGTACTTAAATATATCGGAAAAGACCACTGGATAAAAACACCATATAATACATTGGAAGATGTATTTTTATCAGTTGAATCGGGAGAAACTCAAATTGGTATTGTACCCATAGAAAATTCCTGTGAGGGTGCTGTTAATCAAACTCTTGATTTGCTGGCATATGAATATAATTTAAAAATAGCAGGAGAGATAATTTTACCTATCAAGCATAATCTACTATTGAGGAGTGATTCGGATATAAATAAACTGGAATGTATCCTCTCTCACCCTCAAGCTCTGGCCCAGTGTAGAAAATATTTGTCGGCTAATTTTTCAGATATCCCATTATTGGAAGTTTCAAGTACTGCTGAAGCTGCCCGTCAGGTGAAATATTCCGAAAAAGACTGGGCGGCCATTGGAACGGAAAGAGCTGCCCGTGCATACGGGCTTAATGTTGCAGCCAGGAATATCAATGACACTTCAAAAAACGAAACAAGATTTATAGTTCTTTCCCGAGAAAATAACAACTGCATCGGAAAGAAATGTAAAACTTCCCTCTTGGTTTATATTCATCATTGGCCTGGCGCCCTGTTTCAGGTTCTTAAAGAGTTTTATTTAAAAGGAATTAATCTCACAAAGATAGAATCAAGACCTACAAAAACAAAGATTGGTGATTACTTGTTTTTTATAGACTTTGAGGGATATTACCAAGAACCAAGGGTTAGAGAAGCTTTAGAGGGAATTAAAGCAGTAGCACAAAAAGTACGGGTATTGGGATCATATCCTTCATATCCCTCAACTGAATATGAAGTCGAGGGAAACAAGACTATGTCTTCCCCCACTTTGGATAATTTGAGACAAGAAATTGACCTCATTGATGAACAAATTATCGAATTGCTTGGAAAGCGTACTAAGCTGGTAGACAGGGTGGCAAATTTTAAAGAGACTGCTGCGAAGGTACGTGACCCGGAACGAGAAAGATTTGTTATAAAGAAGCTTAAGAGAGTTGCCGTAGAAAAAGGATTTCATCCTGATGTGGCAGTTAAAATATATAAAATTCTTTTTGATCATTTTGTTAGCCAGCAGAAAAGAAAACTTGCCAAATAAGAAGAGTATTACTAAAAAAGAGAAGCAGCATGTTCCGTACCATGCTGCTTTAATATTAATGTGGATTCCGATATACACATAAAATTTTTTCATTATAACATAACTTTTACAATTTTAATCATCATTTCCCATGAAGGTATCGAAAAGAAAGCCTCCCAGTGAACCTTCTCCCTTATCTTTACCCTGTCCTTGGGGAGCTGCTGCAAAAACTCTACTTGCAAGTCTGCTGAAAGGCAATGATTGCAGCCAAACCGTTCCCGGGCCTTGAAGCGTAGCGAAGAAAAGACCTTCTCCGCCAAATAATGCTGTTTTAATTCCTTTCACAAATTGAATATCATAATTCACATTACTTGTCATAGCCACTAAACAACCTGTATCTACCCGTACTATTTCTCCCGGCTGTAATTCTTTTTTAACTATCGTACCCCCCGCATGGCAGAATGCCATTCCATCTCCTTCAATTTTCTGCATGATAAAACCTTCACCGCCAAAGAAACCGACCCCAATTCGCTTTTGAAAAGCTATGCCGATTGAGATTCCCTTTGCTCCGGCAAGAAAAGTATCTTTTTGGCAAATAATTTGATTATCATACTGCGATAGATCCAGAGGAATTATTTTACCGGGGTAAGGACTTGCGAAAGTAACGTGTTTTTTTCCTTGGCTAGTATTTGTAAAAACAGTCATAAACAAACTTTCACCGGTTAAAAGCCTTTTTCCGGCCCCAACAAACTTACCCAATAAACCACCTGGGCCTCTCTCAGAACCATCACCAAAAATGGTTTCCATCTCAATACCATCTTCCATATACATTAAGGACCCTGCTTCAGCTATTGCACTTTCTCCCGGGTCAAGTTCAATTTCAACGCACTGCATTTCAGTACCTTTTAGATCATAATCAATTTCATGTACATTGGTTGGCATTTCAACATCTCCTTTGATTATTTTCTAAAGTGGTAAATATTACACCTCGCAATGATTTGTATATAATAAGTGTAGTATGAAAAAAATACCTATTCAATACTCATTATATCATATAGTGGAGAAAGCGGTTCTTAATAAAGAGTTTAGGGACAAAAGATCATGAACTATCCTGGTTCATGGCTGTTTTTATACCTGGATTTTATGGTATAATATGGGTATAGTATAATCTATATGATTTTCTTAGGAGTGATCTTTATGTCATTGCCAGAGGGGGATAAAGAATATACTTATTCTGATTATTTATCATGGGATCACGAAGAAAGATGGGAAATTATTGAGGGAATACCTTGCATGAAAGCTGCGCCTTCACGAATTCACCAGGAAATTTTGATGGAATTATCAAAACAAATAGCAAACTTTTTAACCGGGAAAGGATGCAGAATCTATCCCGCACCATTCTGCGTCAGGCTGCCGGGTGGCAATGATAAAGATGATAAAGAGATTAAAAATGTGGTAGAACCGGATATCACAATTGTCTGTGATAGGTCTAAGCTTGATGATAAGGGCTGCAAAGGGGCTCCTGATATGATCATTGAAATAGTATCACCATCAACAGCAAGAAAAGATAGGATTGAAAAATTTAATCTCTACGAAAAAGCGGGAGTGAAAGAATACTGGCTGATAGAGCCGGACGAAAAAATATTAAGTGTATTTGTTTTACAGAATGATAATAGATATGGTAGACCTGAAATGTATACTGAAGAGGATGAGGTGAAAGTAACCGTTTTACCTGATCTTGTCATTGATTTAAATTCAATATTTTCTGCAATATCGGAATAGAGATATCCTTCGTGAAAGGAGGCTGAAAACATGGAAATTATTAAAATGGATCAAATTGAAGGTAAGGTTAATAAAAGAGGGGTAACCGCCAAACAATTAATCAAGCATGAAAATACTACTGTAATGAATCTTGTCTTAAAACCGGGTGATGTAGTTCCCGAACACAATGATGTCTTTACGGGCAGACCGGGGAGAAGCATTTAAAGTTCTTAATGTCAAAACACCGAGTTTATCCAATAATTAACGACTTTGAAATTATTAACTATTAGGTTTCAAAAAAGCAGGCTAAGTAGTATAGCCTGCTTTTTCTATGGATGTCCCAGCATATCAATTTGAGGAGCAAGCATGTAAAATGTTTCGATGCCTGTTAAAAGCCACTGCTTGAACCCTAGTAAAGCACTGATTGGCAGGAATCCTTCTACAGCTGCCGGTCTGGAAACATAAGGAAGTTGTCCCCCGCTTTGCACATGTAGAACAAATTGATAGAATCGCCAGCCGATATAAAGTAAAAATACTGTCATGGAAATTTGAATAAAATGTCTAAGTTTGTTTGTTTTAACCATAATTGCCTCACCCTAGTAATTTAATGTAGTGTATTTTCTTTCTCAAGAATATCCTTGATGAAAGCCGGTGAAAATGATGAATGTCACAAATTAATCACAAAGTTATATATATCATCGAACATATTAGCTTGCATTGCTATTATTATTTTAACAGGAATTTTATTTAATTTAACCGCGTTGGCATTCACTTACATAAGAGGGGGTTTTCTGATGAACATTAGAAATATGACCATTAGTGAGTATTTAGATAGAGTTAATTCCGTAAAACCTTTACCGAGTGCAGGCGCCACTTTAGCCGTTACCGGAGCATTTGGAGTTTCCCTTTTAGGAATGCGCTTTGCAAAACTGATTAAAAATGTAAGCCCTGCGGAGATTTCTGAAATGGAGGATAACTTTTTGGAACTTATTACCTAAAAAAGAAACTAAATTTTTGGGGAAATCTGCCGATAAATATGATAAAGAATAAAAGAGCAGGTGATGGCATGTTTCTCCGAAAAATAGCATTAATATGTGCGCTTATTTTTACTATAGTGTTACTTACAGCAGGCGCTGCAACGGCAAATATTATTGTTGAGACCAAATATTCAGTTACAAATCCCGATGAGAAATGGCATATTTCGGAAGCCAGGCTCCATACAATACTCCCCAGTGAAGATGATAAAGAATATTGTAAAATTATAGAGGATGATAACAAGAAACAAATAAAATTTAATAAAAAGCCTGCCAAATATTTAACGGATGCTAAAGGCAACCAGTTTGTGCTAAAGGCAACCAGTTTGCCACATATTATTATCCATATATTGCGGCAGGGCACACTAAAGATTTTAAGGTAGCTGCTCTATATGAAGAACCGGTGAAAATTCCTCAAGAACTTGCAGAAAAGAGTTATTTAGACAATAAGCTTTATGATATTTCCTATTCCCTGGAACAGGTCGAAGAAAATGTTTACCTTCAGCCAAGTAATAAAATTGAAAGTGATTCTTCCGATATCCAAAATACGGCGCTATACTTAGTCGAAGATGTGGCGGGAATTGACCCGGATAACTATAACCATGATAAAGCATATGAGATAGTAAAGGCTATTTTTGAGTATGTTTCAGCTTATAAAATTTCTGATGGTAACTATGAAAATTATGACAGCCCGAAAGCAAATCAAGGTGCATTAAGTGCCTGGGAAGTTATAAATAACAATACCGGTGATTACATAGTGTGTGAAGATTATGCATCCCTGATGGTAGCATTGTTGAGGTCTTTACAGGAAGAGGGAATTTATATTCCGGCAAGAACTGTATCCGGTTTTAAAATACCTGAATATAAAATGCCTGATGTTCCCGGTGAGTCCCTGGATCCTGAAGAAATGGAAAAATACCGCCATATGTGGGTTGAATATCTGGTTGATGTTGATTCTGACGGTGACGGAATTATAGATGAAGAGAAAAAATGGCTTGTGGCAGACCCAACTCCTTCCTATATTAATAATGGTACACAATTTGAGGACAACCTTTATTTCGCTGATACGGATGCTTATTATATCCACGATAGCTATGATGCCACAGATCCTGCCAACCTCTTCTATAGAGGATATACAAAGCTTACAGAGGGTGAGGATTTTAAATATGAATATACGTTAAAATATAGCGATGCCAGTTCGTTGGACAATATTCCGGCCAGCGAGGTTGAAAATAGAGAATATGAAGACTTTGTTTACAAACCTAGTATTGATTTAAATCTCTTAAACGGTTCTTCAGGCAATGATTCAGATACGATCTATCTGAAACCGGACCAAATTGGATTTTTAACTATAAATTTAAGAAAAAGCAGCTTTGATAAAATGGATTCATTAAAATGGGTTTCTACTGACCCTACCGTTGTGAGAATAGATAATAATTACCTTGTTCCTGCAATAAATGACGGTAGTGCGGAAATCTATGCAGTGATAAACGGCGTCAAATCACAGGTTAAAAGGGTTGAAATTACTCCAGATGCTGAAATAGTGGACCAGTTGAATCGAGTCATTACCAAATTGGAGCAGGTTACCCTCTATCCGGGCCGAAAATTTGAACTACCAACCCTCAAATCTGCAGAAATTTCAGGTGGAGACGGTCCGTCTTTAAGATGGTGGGTTGAAACTGGAGACGAAGGTATAGTAAGAATTTCCGATAATGAGCTGGAAGCCTTACAGGAAGGTTTTGCTACTATTTACGCAGAGCTTAATGGTGTCAAGAAAAGTGTAGACGTGAGGGTTCTTGCTGAGGCAAGGGTAGCGGAGGTAGTTATAAATCACCTAGGCAGTGATCAGTTTCTGGTTGGCAAGCCCAGTCGTATTCAGGTTGTTGTCTATGTTTGGGGAAATGATGGAGATAAAACTCCCATTGCAAATCTTCCTGTCGAATTAGAGGCTGAAAATCCAGAAGTTGTAGAAATAAATGTGATTGATGAGGAAAAGAGAATTTATGAAGTTACGCCGCTCCAGTTCCAAACAACAAATTTAATAGCAAATGCCAGAGGAATAGAAGGTACCATGGAGGTTGATCCCAAGGAAATAGAAAACCTGCGGATTGAAGAGTTGGACAAGCAGCAGCTTAAAATTAATGAAGAAGCAACCTTTACAGTAGTAACAGATGACAGCGATTATAAGGATATTATAGAAAATATTCCTTTAGAATGGATCTACGACACAGAGGTTATCTCTGTTGAAGGAGAAGAGGGTTCATTTAAATTAGTTGCCCAAGGGCCGGGAACTACGACATTACAGGCCCGGGCAGGAAATACCCGCAGTTATCCCGTTACAATTGCTGTAGAATTACCTGATTTGAAAAGCTTAGAAATAGAGCTGGACGATGAAAGGATCAAATTAGGTGAGACAATTACTATGACAATAGTAGCTAAAGACGAAAACGGCGAGGAATATGATCTCACAAACCAAGTGGTAACAATTAGCTCCCAATATGAGGATATTGTCGAAATAATTCCTACAGAGGATAACGCAGTATATGAGATTACGGGACTTAAGGAAGGCTCGACAAGAATAACGGCTAAAGCCGGCGGTTTAACTACAGAACCCAAGCAGGTAGAAGTTTATAAACCAAGGCCTGTGGAACTAAAGATGATAATTCCTGCTGATGAATTGGTAATAGGAGAAATAATGGAGGTTTCTCTGGAAGCAAAAGATCAGGACGGAGACGATTTTGACTTGGCAAAGAGCAGTATTGATCTGGTTCTTTCCAGAGACGATATTGTTGATGTAAGCAACGACGGTTTTAAACAGATATTTATAGAAGGAAAGAAAATAGGCGCTTTTGCAATGTATGCCGATGTTCAGGGCGTACAAAGTAATACTGAAAATATAGCAGTTATACCTGCAGATACAAAAATAACAAAAATTGAAGATGAAGATAACAACAATCTCCTTAACCGGGCTGAAGAAGATAGAACAATTATGTTGGGGCAGGAAATTGATATTTATGCAAGCGCCTATGATAAAGATGAAGATAAGCTTGACTTAACTAATTTAACTGCAGGAATTGAGTGGAAAGTAGAAGACCCGGATGTACTGGAAATCAAACAAGAAAAAATA
The DNA here is from genome assembly GCA_020063565.1 of Clostridiales bacterium. GTDB lineage: Bacteria > Bacillota > DSM-16504 > Desulfitibacterales > JAICDB01 > JAICDB01. The sequence goes on from JAICDB010000011.1 coordinate 100,380, forward strand.
GATGATACAGGAGAAGATAGTATAATTTCTTTGAAAGCGGTCGGTATAGGTGAGACATATGTTTCTGCTTCAATACTTGGTGTAAAGAGTGCCAGAGTAAAGGTGCAGGTTGTACCGGAATTAAAGTATACAGTTGAGAAATTTAAAATAAATTTCGGCCTTAGTAAGCTTTTTATGAATGTAGGAGATAAAGTAAGAATTTCGCCATATGATAACCAGGAAACGGTTTCCGGACAAATTTTTAACCCGGATGAAAGTGTGGTAGAAGTAAAGGATGCTGGTCATGGCGCAATTATCGAAGCAGTTGGGCAGGGTTCAGTGGAACTATACTGGAAAGATCTTGATGGTAATTATACAAGCGATAAGCTGGTAGTTATTGTGGGAGACCCTGATAACAAGGTATTTGTTGGAGAGTTGATGTATGACATTAGAGAAAAATCAATGCTTCCATCTATTCCAAAAGAGCCTCAAGAAGTGGTATTTAAAGACGCTAAGAATCACTGGGCAAAGGATGATATTGCACTTGCCTACCAATTGGGTATTGTAGGCGGTTATGAAGGAAATATTTTCAAGCCAAATAAACCGATAACCAGGGCAGAATTTGCAACTATCTTCGCCAATGCCCTGGGACTTGAAGTAAAAGAAACTTCAACTTCCTTTAGGGATTTAGAAGGACACTGGAGTAAAAACAAGGTAGAGGCATTGCGTGAACTGGGGATTATTGGAGGATACAGTGATGGTACCTTTAAACCGGACAAAGAAATTACCAGGGCAGAAGTTGCGGCAATTATAGCCAAGTCACTGGCGGCTCACTCATCTGCTGAAAATTGGTTTAACGATATAGACAGTACAAATTGGGCTGCATCATACATTAATAAAGTTGCCGGGTTAGGATTGGTCAATGGTGTAGGCGATGGAAAATTTGCTCCCAATAAGAACACAACTAGGGCGGAGGCAATTACACTTATAATGAGGATGTTGAGGGGTTTAAGCAGGTAGAGAGCGGACTAAAAAAGGCAGCATTTCTTGCTGCCTTTTCAGCTTTCTACTATCAGAACGTATAATTCTGGGGAAGTATAAATTCAACCTAGGCTTCCGACTGCGTCAAAGACTTGGCGCAAGCCAGAGGTTAAAAAAGATATCATAATTTACAATTTATTTTTAAAAAATACTAAAGGTTTTTAAAGAATTTATATAGTATAATATAATTAAATGGCCATAAAATTAATCTTTAGCTGGTGGGGGAATTATATGTCTGAAGCCATAATGGCAGCAAAAAAAGAGGCTAAAAGACGTAAGAAAAAAAATCAGGCTCCCTGGGGATTAGTTGTTCTAATTTTTGCAATTATTGTAGCTTTACTGTTTCTACCGCAAAAAAATTTAGCATTTAGTTGGGTTATAGGTCTATCGTTTGGTTTTGTGCTGCAAAGAGCCAGCTTGTGCTTCTTATCCGGCTTTAGTGAGTTAATTATTACGGGCAATACTTCTTTAGTAAGGGCCATTATCATTGCAATATTTATAGGAAGTATAGGATTTGCATTTTTGCAATATACCACCCTGACACAGACCTCTGTTTTGATAGGTTATGTTGGACCTGTGGGAGTGCATACTGTTGTTGGTGCACTACTTTTTGGTCTAGGAATGGTTATTGCCGGTGCTTGCTCTTCAGGTACAATTATGAGAATAGGCGAAGGCTTTTTATTGCAGATAGTGGTACTAATAGGTTTTATGATAGGTGCCTTTTGGGGCGCCAGGGATTATGGCTGGTGGCATGACAAGTTTATAGCCGGGGCGCCGGCAATCCATTTGCCTCAAGTAATGGGTTGGCCACTGGCTATTTTTATTCAACTAGCGGTTTTGATTTTTATCTACTTCGCTTTGTTAAAATATGAAGAAAAAAGATTTTAGTAATGCTTTCTTTTCTGGGGGGATTTTGATGGCAGTACAAAGGCTAAACTGTGTGGGCGAGGTTTGTCCTAAGCCTGTCATATCTACTTTAAAAAAAATGAAGTCGCTGGCAGTTGGGGACGTTCTGGTTGTTGAAACCGATAATATAGCATCTGTAAAAAATGTTTCTGAGTGGGCTAAAAAAAAGGGCTTACCCGTCCAGACAGAGGAAATAGCCCCGGGGGAGTGGGAAGTTTACATTGAAAAAAAATAAATTATATTCATATGGTACTGTTTTTGGTAAAGTCTGGCCATACTGGTTAGGCGGAATTTTACTGGGGATTATTAATATTTTCAGTTTGGCATTTACTGGAAAACCCCTAAGAATAACAAGTGGCTTTTTATACTGGGCAGTAGGAATATATGAATTTTTTGGAGGAAAGGTTGCGGACTGGTACTATTTTCAAGATGTCTATCATAAACCGGTTCTCCAGAAAAGCTTTTTCATAAATGATACATCTCTACTGGTTATTGGCGCTGTTACAGGTGCGCTTTTATCTGTATTTTTAGCCTCCAGTTTTAAAGTGAGAAAAATTAAAAACCCTAAGCAGCTCATCTTTGCACTTATTGGCGGAATAATAATGGGCTATGGTACCAGAATAGCCATGGGTTGTAATATAGGAGCATTTTTAAGTGGTATTTCCTCATTTTCTGCTCACGGATGGGTTTTTGGACTATTTATGCTGGTTGGGGTCTGGCTTGGAGTGCAAATTATCAATAAATACCAAATTTAAAGCTACTAACCGCAAGAACGGCAGTAGCTTTTTTTAAAAGAGGATGTTCGAACACTCATTTTAACAGAAGCCTCTTTTATGTGAGTTTAGAAAGTCTAAAAATTCTTTTTCATGGGGTCTCAGTTTTGTATCTTTAAGATAAGCTACATAATAATGAGATGTAAAATCTACATCCTGTACTTCTATTGCCTTAAGATGTCCTATCCGCAGCTCCTTTTTAACAGTATATTCGGGTACAAATGAAAGGCCTTGTCCTGCCGTTACACTGGATTTTATTGCTTCGGGAGTATTTAGTTCAACAGCTATATTAAACTCATCAAGGCTGGTACCGTGCTCGCTTAATGTTTCCTCTATATAACATCTTGTTCCGGAACCTTCTTCCCTCATTATCAATGGTAATTCTTTCAATTCTTCCAATGTTATACTATTGGATTCCCCTGCACTTAATCTCTCCCAGAACTGTGGTTGAACAACAAGCAACAATTTATCCCGCATAATTTCCATGTATTCCATCTCATCGCCTGGAGGCTTTCCTTGGATGATTCCAATTCTTACAGTATGGTTTATCAGCTTTGTAATAACACCCGGGGTATTGGAGATTTCCACATGTACTGATATGTCAGGATTTTTATCTTTAAATAAAAAGAGACTGCAAGGCAAAGCATAATCGCCGACAGTTGTACAAGCTCCCAACAGTAGTTGTTGATTCTTGTGAATATTTTTTATATCCCTTTGAATGTTTTCTTTAAGGGAGAGAATTGTTTTAGCATAATCATAGAGAACTTCACCCGCTTCAGTGAGCTGGACACCTTTAGTACTTCTAATTAACAATTCTGAATCCAGTTCCTTTTCCAGGGCCTGGAGTTGCATACTGAGCGCCGGTTGAGACAGGTGGAGCTGCTTTGCCGCTTTAGATATGCTATTTGCCATAACAGTAACATAAAAAGCTTTTAAATGTTCTAAGTTCACGGGCGCCACCTCTTATTTAAATATTTAATTCCATTCATATTAATTAATATTAGTATATCATAAATTATAGCATAATTGTTTTCCTATAATTTCAGAGGAAAATTTTTAGCATTTTAGGGAAAAGTATTATTGTAGAATTAAAAGAGCGTTGAGGAGGTATTTTATGCCTTTACCTGACTTTGAAATAAGTAGTCAGCATCTTCAATCCTGGATAGAAGAATGCTTCTCTTTTGCTAGAAGAGGAGAAGTTGCTTCTTATATACCTGCCCTCCGATCGGTTCCTAAAGGAATACTCGGAGTGGCTATATGTGATTTAAATGGTGAAATTGTAGAAGCCGGCGATAGCGACTACAATTTTACCTTGCAAAGTATCTCAAAAGTTATGACTCTTCTTTTAGCCCTGGAAGACCATGGCCCTTATGCCGTTTTTAAAAGAGTGGGTATGGAACCAACCGGTGACCCATTTAATTCAATTGTTAAACTTGAAACATTAAAGCCTTCTAAGCCCCTCAATCCCATGATAAATGCAGGCGCCATTGCAGTTTGTGACCTTGTAAACGGTAGAACTGCAGATGAAAAATTTCAAAGAATAGTCGACTTTGTCAAAAGACTGGCTAATACGTCTGAGATAATCCTTGACAGTGATGTCTATAATTCTGAAATGGATACCGGGCATAGAAACAGGGCGCTTGCATATTTTTTAAAGGATGTTGATGTTATCAGAGGGGATGTGGAAGATACTCTGGAGATCTATTACAGGCAGTGTGCTTTAAAGGTAACTTGCCGAGATCTGGCTTTTATAGGAGCGGCGCTTGCAAATGATGGTCAAGTTCCCGGAAACGGTGAGCAAATAGTTAAACCTGAATACTGCAGGATAGCAAAAGCATTTATGGTAACTTGCGGTCTTTATGACGGTTCGGGAGAGTTTGCAATTAAAGTGGGAATACCTGCTAAAAGCGGTGTATCGGGAGGTATTTTGGCTTCTGTTCCCCATGAATTTGGAATTGGAGTAATCGGCCCTGCATTAGATGATAAGGGAAACAGTATTGCAGGTGTAAAATTACTGGAAAGAATCTCAAATCACTGGAATTTATCTATTTTTTAAAACCCTTCCCTATTAGAAGGGTTTTATAGTATTATAATGTTACCAATAAAATGGGCAGGTGGCTGTTGTGAGTTCAAGAAATGACGTATGTGAGGAGTTTTGTGTTACAAGTGGTAGAACAAGGGAATTAAAGGAAAATATTCCGCGGCAAACTGTAGAGATGGCATCCTTATTTAAAGTTTTAGGAGATGAAACAAGGGCCAAGATACTTTACCTTTTAACCCTTGAAAAAGAGTTGTGTGTTTGTGACATAGCTGAAATTCTGGACAGTTCACTTTCCAATATATCCCATCACTTGCGCCTTTTACGGGCCCACAGGCTTGTTAAATATCGCAAAGCAGGTAAAAATGTTTTCTATTCCCTTGATGATATCCATGTAGTTAATATGATCAAGGAAGGATTTGAACATGCTTCCCATATCATAAATGAAGAATAAACCCCTCTAACGATACATAAAACTACATACTTTTATTGCATAATGAGGACTATAACTTTTTTTCTATAATTTTCTAGCTTTCTAACAATTATATGATATAATTACTCTTGAAAGGAGCAGTGAAAAATGAATGAAAAGTTATTAAAGCAAATTTTGAATGAAATAAAGGATTTGAAACAGGGACAAGACAATTTAAACAATCAGTTCAATGATTTAAAGAGCCAGGTTACTGATTTAGACAAGCGGGTTGTTAGTTTAACAAGCCAGGTCACTGACTTAAACAATCAGGTCACTGACTTAAACAATCGGGTCACTGACTTAAACAATCGGGTCACTGACTTAAAAAATCAGGTTACTGAAAACACTAAGATGTTAAAAGTTCTTCTACATAGAACGGAAGAAAATTCGGCTGAGTTAAAGCGTTTATCTGATACCCAGGTTCGACAGGAAAAAATTCTTGAAAAACTTTCAATAAGGTCTATTGAACAGGAGTCTTATCTTGATGATTTGCGTAAAAAGGCTTAGGCCTATTCTTGACTGAATATAGAAAAAGTCAAAAATAGACCTTTTGTGATTTTCACTGTTTCCTTGCATCTAGATCTGTTTCCGCCGCTCTTTCCTCGATCATATAAGGTTGAACTTGAATATTCTCATCTGAGTAGAGGTGTTGATAGTATTGTTTTAACATTCTTGTTGAGGAATATTGTTTGCGGGACATGGTAATGCTGGCCTGCATCATTTCCAGCCATTTTTTCCTGTCTTCATAATATGTGGGTATAACTTCCTCCAAAAGTACTTCATAAAGTGCCTTAATATCCTGTTCGTCCTGGTGCATATCATCGAAACTCTTCAAATCTACTCTTTCATCTAAAAGCCAACCATTAATGCCGTGTTCAACACCTTCAGCCACCCAGCCATCAAGCACACTAACGTTTAATACACCGTTCATTGCTGCTTTCATACCCGATGTACCGCTCGCTTCCAGCGGCCTGCGCGGGTTATTGAGCCAGACGTCACAGCCCTGAACTAAAAGTTCGGCAATTCCCATGTCATAATTTTCAAGGAAGACCACATTGTTCTTATATCTTTGAGCCATAGATACAACATGCTGAATTATATCCTTACCTATTTCATCCTTGGGATGTGCCTTTCCGGAGAAGACTAGCTGCATTTTACCCTCTTTCAGAATTGAGTCTATTAGTTCCGGATTTCTAAAAATAAGTCCGGTGCGCTTGTAGGCAGCCGCCCTGCGTGCAAATCCAATTACTAAATTATCCAGCTTTAAAGCGACACCGGTTTCCTTCTTGACATATTCAAGTAATTTTTTCTTTAACTTCATGTGGGGCTCCCAGAGGTCTGTATTGTTTTCATATGCTTCTCTAATCTCCGGATTTTGCCAGGTTTTATTATGTACACCGTTGGTTATTGCAATGATAGGCGCTGCATTGTCAACATCTTTCCACATCTCCCTGGCAGTTTCGCCGTGAAGTTTTGAAACAGCATTAGCTTTATGTGACATCCTTAAGGCAGCTACTGTCATGTTAAAGGGGTCGCCGCCGATTTCACACATTTGCGCATAGGTAAGGCCGTTATATGCTTCCATATGCTGAAGTGTGCCGTGATCGTGTGACTCGTTACCTGCTTCTACAGGTGTGTGGGTAGTGAATACAACATCATTTTTAATAGCTTTCCAGGCATCATGGAAGGATAAGCCTTCATTTTGCATTTTTTCTCTGATTAATTCAAGACCGGCAAAAACAGCATGTCCTTCATTAAAATGGTACTTATCAACTTCTATGCCCATGGCCCGTAAAGCCCTTACTCCACCTATTCCAAGAATCATTTCTGAGGCTATTCGATCCTGTGCTTCGCCGCCATAGAGCCTATCTGTCATCCAGCCGTGTTTACCGCCCGGGAAATTTGTATCTAAAAGATAAAGGGGGGCATTATCGTATTTATCAACTAAGTACACTTTACAGGTCACATCTTCACCTCTAACACGAAGATTTACAGTTACTCCTGTATCCTTCATAGAATCATAGCTTAAATTAGGATATACATCATAGGGACGGCCATTTTCTCCTATGTATTGTTCGGTGTAGTCCTGATGCCAGAGTATTCCTATACCTATAACCGGGGCATTATTTTCTTTGGCAGTCTTTAACAAATCCCCTGCCAAAACTCCTAGCCCGCCGGAATAGATAGGTAATTCTTTATGAAGACCGTATTCCATGCAAAAATATGCTACTTTTGGTAACTTTTCCATTGTGTAATCCCTGCTTAAGACAGGGTTTCACCTCCTGCACAAGTTTCTTCAATTATTTCTTATTGTTTATTACTTACAAGAATATTATTCTTTTAACAAAATTTTTATTATAAATAAAGGAATTTATCCCTGGTCGGTAGAATCCTTAAATTAAGAAATTTGAAATTTTGTTATTGACCTGACACAAAATTGAATAAAAGGATAAGTTAGGTGCCTCGCATGAGGTTAAAAGGGAATCGGGTAACAAGCCCGAGCGGTCCCGCCACTGTAACTGGGGACGACCTTTACATTATGTCACTATTTCGGGTTGAGTGCCGGGATGGGAAGGCGTAAAGGAAGGAAGATCCAGGAGCCAGGAAACCTGCCTAACTTGTATGCGTAGCAAGACTCCTTCGAGGAAAGGTAGGTCCGCGCGGTATTACAATACCACGAGTATACCTAAAACTTCTCGCCTCAGGAGGTGGGGAGTTTTTTCTACTTTAGGAACTTATGGTCAATAGTATTCTTCGAATAATTAGCAGTAGGTTATAGTAACACTGAAGAAAATATTGGAATGAATTTAGTCAAACCCGGTAAACCGTAGGAAAAAATTGGGGCGAGCGTCAGGAGGTCGCGAGCCGCGCGACTTAAGTCAGGACGACGAATTGCGCGGGAACCCCAATTTTTTCCGGAGGTGAACCGTTGGTTTGACTTAATGAGTGGAACTACTTTCGGAAGTGTTACTGTGGCTACGATAAGCAACTCTCAGGAGGAGAAATATATGAATATTCCACGTTTTGTTATTGCCGGAGCTCAGAGTGGGGTAGGCAAAACAACTCTGACTTTAGGACTATTAAAAGCACTTAAAGAAGCCGGCTTTCGTGTTCAACCCTTTAAAGTAGGGCCTGATTATATTGATCCGGGACTACACCGGGCTGCGTGTGAAACACCGTCCCACAATCTGGACAGCTGGATGGGTACCGAAAAAGTAGTTAAAGAGGTTTTTAGCACCTATACTCCGGGTAAAGACGTGGCAGTTATTGAGGGTGTAATGGGGCTTTTTGACGGTGCTAGAGGTGAAAAGGATAGGGCAAGTACGGCCCATATAGCTAAAATTCTTAAGGCGCCTGTAATTCTTGTTGTAAATGCCAGGGGTATGGCCAGGAGCTGTGCCGCCCTTATAAAAGGTTATGCTGAATTTGATCCGCAACTTGACCTGGCAGGAGTTATATTTAACAATGTTGGAAGCGAAAATCATGCCAATTTTTTACGGGAAATTGTTGAAGATGAATTGGATATACCATGTATAGGTTTTTTGAAACGAAAGAATGAAATAACAATGCCGGAGCGTCATTTAGGTTTGCTCCCGGCGGTGGAAAATAAAAAGTTAAAGGAGCAGTTGGATTCTTTGGCAGAACTTATAAAGGAAGATATAGATTTGGATAAACTTCTGGCAGTTGCCAGAAAAGCCCCGTCTTTAAATGACGTTACTTTCAGCAAAAGTTGTCCGGAAAAAAAGGTTCGCCTGGGAGTAGCCTGGGATGAAGCATTTAATTTTTACTATCACGACAGTATTACATATTTGCAGGAGTTGGGAGCTGAAATCCATTATTTCAGCCCTTTAAGGGACAAGGAACTTCCTGCTGTAGATGGCTTGTACTTTGGGGGAGGTTTTCCTGAAATCTTTCTGGAAGAACTGTCCTCCAATAGAGACATGCACTTAAATATAAGACAGGCTCATGAGAATGGAATGCCCATTTATGCTGAATGTGGCGGCTTTATGTATCTCATGGAAAAGTTGCAGGATTTTGAAGGGAGAACCTTTTCGGGAGTAGGTATAATACCCGGAAGTGTCAGAATGACTAAAAAACTTGCCGCCCTCGGTTATGTTAAAGCTTCTCCAGTGGTCAATACACTTCTTGCAAGGCCCGGAGAAACTTTAAGGGGGCATGAATTCCACTGGTCCGAGATGGAAGGTATTCCTGAGGAAAATGCTGCTTATACGCTGGTAGGTGGTAAAGGCAAGGACGGGAGAAGGGAAGGTTACGCATGCGGTAATTTACTGGGTAGCTATGTGCACCTTCACCTGCGTTCTAATCCCACTGCAGCCCGCGGCTTTATTAAAAGCTTAGGAAATTATGGTCAAGAAAAAGCTATGGATAATTGTTAAGGATAACGGTTGTGCTTCTAGAAGCACAACCGTATCCCCCGAAGGCATGAAATGCTTATGTTTTTCTTGCAAAGAATATGCTTAGAATTTAGGAGTGAATAGCTAATGGATGCTCAAAATCCCAAATTGCGTTCCGGTTATACCACAGGAAGTTGTGCTGCAGCTGCTGCAAAGGCTGCTGCCACCAGTCTGATTAAAGGTGAAAAGGTTGACACGGTGCAAATTACTTTACCTGGCGGTGAGGAAGTAACGTTTCAGGTAAGCTCTTTAAATGTAAATTGCCAAAAAGCTTCTGCAGGAATAGTAAAAGATGCGGGGGATGATCCTGATGTAACACACGGAACCACCATCTGGGCAGAAGTGGAACTTAAAGGTAATGAAATTCAGGTAAAGGGTGGAAAGGGAGTTGGCACCGTTACAAAGCCCGGACTTTCAGCGCCTGTAGGTGGACCAGCAATTAACCCCACTCCCCTGAAGATGATAAAGGATGAAGTTAAAAAGGTGTTACCACCTGGAAAAGGGGCTGAAGTTGTGATCAGTGTCCCTGAGGGTGAAAAACTGGCTAAGAAAACATTAAATCCTAAGCTGGGGATAGTGGGGGGGATTTCGATCCTAGGAACTACAGGAATAGTACGCCCCATGTCTGATGAGGCATATATAAATTCACTCATTCCCCAAATACATCAAACAGTAGCATTAGGCTATAATCACATAGTACTAACACCTGGCGGTATGGGCAATAAAATGGCTGAAAAGATGGGTGTAAACCGAGATTGTATAGCTCAAACCAGTAATTTTATAGGGATGATGCTGACAGAATCTTTAAAAAGTGGCATAAAAGGCGCCGTTTTATTTGGTCACATTGGCAAACTAATTAAGGTTGCAGCCGGAATTTTTAACACCCACAGTAAAGTGGCAGATGCCCGCAAAGAAACTCTTGCGGCTTATACGGCTCTGGAAGGTGTTGCACCGGAGATAATTACGGGTATTATGGAGGCAAATACCGCCGAAGAGGGAGTAGAGATTTTAAAGAGAAATAAGCTGGAAAAGGTATTCTTTAGGATTGCTGAAGCAGTAAGTAAAAGAGCGGAGGAGCATTGTTCAGGGGAAATAAAAGTAGGTACAGTGCTCTATTCCCTAAAGGGTGAGATTCTGGGATATGACAATAGCGCTCTTGAAATAGGGGAGGTTGTAGGATGGAAACCACAATAGCAGTCATAGGTACCGGACCCGGACACAAGGATTATATTACAGGAGCTGCCCTGAAAAGATTGCAGGAAGCACAAGTTGTAGTAGGGGGAAAAAGGTTGCTTGAGGAGTTTGCACTTCCCCATCAGGAGCAGTACCCCATAACTAAAGACCTGAAGGGAGTACTGCAGTACATAAAGGAGCAGAGCAAAACAAAAAGTGTTGCAGTTTTAGTTTCCGGTGATACCGGTATTTACAGTTTTTCAAGCTATCTAACCAAAAACATTCCTCCTGAAAGATTGGAGTTTTACCCCGGTATAAGCTCGCTGCAGCTGATGTTTGCACGCCTTAAAATGAGCTGGCAGGATGCATGTTTTCTGAGCTTTCATGGAGGGCCTCCCGGCGGAGTGGAAAAAGTTATTTTAGGTGGAAAAACAGTTGGACTTCTCACTGATAACCACTATACTCCGCAAAAGATTGCAGAATATCTCATCGAAAGGCAGGTGCCGGAAAGTCTGAAAGTGGCAGTGGGGAGAAACCTTTCTTACGAGGATGAGAGGATATTTAGAGGTACCCTGGGAGAGTTAAGAAACTCCCAGGAAGATTTTAGAAACAGTGTGGTGGTAATCTATCATGGGTAAATGGCAATTTTCAACCCCCGGTATACCTGATGAACATTTTGTCCGCCTTCCAGGTGTACCTATGACAAAGGAAGAGGTACGGGCAATAACAATATCTAAACTGCAGCTTTTTCCCAGAGCTTGTGTTTACGATATTGGAGCGGGCAGTGGTTCTGTTGCTGTTGAATGTGCAATTTTGTGCCAGGGTGGAAAGGTTTTTGCAGTTGAAAGAGAGGAAAAAGCTTTAGAAGCTATTCGGAAGAACATCGCTCATTTTGAGCTTCACAATATAGAATCTATCCCTGGCGTGGCACCTCAAGCTATGGAAGAGCTTCCTCCTGCCCATCGCATTTTTATCGGGGGAAGCGGTGGAAATTTGGAAGAGATTTTAGTAAAAGCTAAAGAAAAGTTACTGCCAGGTGGGCGTCTGGTGGTCAACAGCGTTACCCTGGACACTGGCCCGAAAGCTGTAGAATTTATGGAAAAAAACAGTTTTAGAAATATTGATATAACAAGTGTAAGTATTGCAAAGGCAGCTGCCAGGGGCCAAGTCAAGCTCTGGCAGTCAAGAAACCCGGTACAGATAGTATCCGGCACAAAGGAGGAGTAAATGTGGCAGGAAAATTTTACGGAATCGGTGTAGGCCCGGGAGACCCTGAACTTTTAACCCTCAAGGCCTGCCGTGTTTTAAAGGATGTGGATGTTCTGGCAATCCCCAAATCCCGGCGAGAAAGACGCAGTATTGCCCTTGAAATAGTGGCACAGGCAGTAGAAAAAGAATGGCAAATAAAAGAGTTGCTGCTCCCAATGACACAGGAGCTGGCTGAACTGAAAAAGCACTGGAAAATGGCTTCGCAAGAGATTCTAGAGTTGCTTAATGATGGTAAGGATGTGGCTTTTGTTACATTAGGGGATCCCACAATTTACAGTACCTTTACCTATCTTATGAAAGGAGTTAAAGAACTTGCGCCGGATGTAAAGGTAGAAATAGTTCCCGGGATTAGCGCCATAAATGCCATGTCTGCCTGGGTTCAAAAACCCCTTAGTGAAGGTGATGAAAATCTTGCAGTAATTCCTGCAATTCGCTCCGGGGATGAAATCAAGCTCCTTCTGGAAAGATTTGACAACCTGGTCCTCATGAAAGCAGGCAAACAGTTTAAGAAGGTATATGAAGTTCTTAAGGAAACAGGCCTGGATAAAAAGGCGACTTTTATCAGTCGCTGTGGTTTTTCAGATGGTTTTTATACTGAAAATCTGGAAGAGCTAGAAGATAAAAATTTAGATTATTTATCTTCCATACTGATCAAAAAAAATAGTGGGGGTGAGGAATAATGATATATTTTGTAGGAGCAGGATCGGGGGATCCGGAACTCATTACCTTGAAAGGATACAAGCTGCTTCAGGAAGCAGACCTGGTAGTTTATGCGGGCTCCCTCGTAAATCCCGATGTTTTGCAGTATGTCAAGGAGGGTGCCAGAGTAGTTGACAGTGCCTCTCTTAATCTTGATGAAATAATTGCAGAAATGGTAAGTGCCCACCGGGAAGGTAAAAAAGTTGTAAGACTTCATACAGGTGATCCGAGCCTTTATGGTGCTATTGGTGAACAGATGATAAGGCTGCGGGAGGAAGGAATAGAGTTTAAGATAGTTCCCGGAGTAAGTTCCTTTTTGGCAGCTGCTGCAGCACTAAAAAGGGAATATACCGTTCCTGATGGTACCCAGACAGTAATACTCACCAGGCTGGAGGGGAGGACCCCCGTGCCTGAAACAGAGAAACTCCGCGATCTGGCAAAGCACAGGGCTTCCATGGCCATCTTCCTGTCAGTGAGTATGATAGACCGTGTTGTGGATGAGTTGAAAAGCAGTTATCCTGCCGATACACCTGCTGCAGTTGTGGAGAAGGCTTCCTGGCCTGAGGAAAGGACCATTATAGGGACTCTGGAAACCCTTGCAGATTTAGTACAAGAAGCAGGAATTAAAAAGACGGCACTTATTCTTGTGGGAGATTTTCTAACTGCCAGCGGCAAATCAAAACTGTATGATAGGAAGTTTTCCCATGGCTACCGCAAGGGAGAATAAGCTAGCCATACTTGCTCTAACAAAGGGAGGGGCGGCACTGGGAAAAAGGCTGAAAAAAAGTTTTCCCCATTCCCATCTCTACCTGCCGGAACGTCTAAAGGATGAAGAGAGTGAAGAAAGTTTTTACTTTACAAACTGGAAGGACACAGTAAAAAAAATCTTTGAGATCTATCAAGGTATAATTTTCATCATGGCCACAGGAATTGTTGTTAGGGCAATTGCTCCCCATTTAAAGGATAAAAAAGAAGATCCGGCAGTTGTTGTAGTTGATGAAAGGGGAAGGTTCCCCATAAGTTTACTTTCCGGCCATGTTGGCGGCGCTAATGAATTATGTATAGAAGTGGCAAATTTTTTAGAAGTGGAGCCTGTAATTACCACTGCAACTGATGTTAATGAAAAACCGGCAGTTGACATGCTGGCAAAAAAATTAAACTGCAAGGCAGTCCCTCCTGAAAAAGTTAAGCTCTTTAACAGGCTTTTAGCCGAAGGGGAAGCTGTGGAACTTTATACAATGTGGCCGGAAGCTTTTGCCGGTGAAGGATTTGTCTTGCGATCATGGGAAGAGCTGGGGCAGAAGCTAAATACACGGGGTGCGGTAATCATTACAAATAGAAAGATTACTCCCCCTTCAGGCGAGCATATTTTTCTATATCCCCGCAACCTTGTGGTGGGGGTGGGCTGCCGCCGCGATGTCCCTGAGGAAGATATAATGGCTGCAATTAGTATAGTTTTTGATGAATACCAGTTGAATATGGAGTCAATTAAATTACTTGCCTCCATAGATTTAAAGGCTAAGGAAAGAGGTATAATTTCAGTTGCACAAAAATTAGGTATACCATTTAAAACTATACCAATCGAAAAAATTTCAAGACTGGAAGGAACCTTCCAGGAATCTCATTTTGTAAAAAAAATAACGGGAGTTGGTGGAGTATGCGAACCTGCTGCGAGGATTTTGAGCAGAGGGGGAAAGCTTGTTGTACCGAAGCAAAAAATAGGGAAAGTAACAGTTGCTGTAGCGGAGGAAAAGTTTATGTTGTAGGACTTGGACCCGGGGACAGGGACTATATAACTCCCCATGCGTATAAAGTTTTGGAAGAGGCAGATGCAATAGTAGGTTATAAAACCTATGTGGAACTTGTCAAGGATATTATTAAAGATAAAGAAGTTGTTGCTTCAGGAATGCGCAAAGAAAAGGCAAGGGCTGAAGAGGCAGTAAAACTGGCATTGCAGGGAAAGTGTGTGGCTGTTATTTCAAGTGGCGATCCGGGTGTGTACGGAATGGCCGGCATTACACTGGAAGTTGCAGACGGTAAGGTTCCGGTAGAAATGGTGCCGGGTGTTACTGCTGCTACTGCTGCTGCTGCCAGCCTGGGAGCGCCCCTGGTACATGATTTTGCTGTAATAAGCTTAAGTGACCTCTTAACGCCATGGAACAAGATAATGTCTCGTTTGGAGGCTTCAGCCATGGCAGATATGGTTATAGTTTTATACAACCCCAGAAGCAAGGGAAGACCTGACCATATTAAGACTGCAAGGGAGATAATTCTCTGGCACCGCGACCCGCAAACTCCGGTAGGGCTGGTACGGAGTGCAAGAAGGGGGAAAGAAGAAGTAACAATAACTACACTAAAAGAAATGTTAAATTATGAAATAGATATGCTTACCACGGTAATAATAGGCAACTCTGAGACTATGGTCAAAAATGGCAAAATGATAACACCAAGGGGTTACGATGTATGATACTGGTGCTTGCCGGGACCTCTGAAGGTAGGGAGGCAGTAAAACTTCTCTTGAGGGAAGGTTTGCCTGTTATGGCTACAGTAACTACTGAATATGGCGCCCAGCTTTTAAAAGAAGAGGGTTTAAAAAAGGTTGTAACGGGAAAACAGTCTGAAAAAAGCTTATGTGATTTGATTAAGAATAATGGCATTGGACTTATTATAGATGCAACTCATCCCTTTGCAGTAGAAATATCATCCATTGCCTTGAAAACAGCCCAAGAGCTGGAAGTTGCGTATGTGAGGCTTGAAAGGGAAGAGACGCCGCTTCCTGAAAGCCCGCTAATTGTAACTTCACATACTTTGGAAGATGCAGTGGAAGAGGCATTAAGTATAGGGGGGACCCTTTTTAGCGCTCTTGGAAGCAAGCACCTCCCTTATCTTGTCAAAAAGGCAAAAATGACCGGCACAAAGATTGTAGCCAGGGTTTTGCCAACACCTGCAGTGATAGAAGATTGCTTTAACTTGGGCTTAAAGCCGGAAGAAATAATAGCAGTTAAAGGCCCGTTTAGCAAGGACCTTAATAAGGAGTTTTTCAGGGAATATGGCGCAGAAGTGGTCATCACCAAGGACAGTGGAAAGGAAGGCGGCCTACAAGCAAAGCTTGAAGCTGCCCTGGAGCTCAATATCCCCTGTATCGTTTGGAAAAGGCCCAACCTGGACTATCCTCACGTAATACATAGTCCGGAGGAGATAGTGAGTGAGTTAAGGATCTACAATTTAAGGAGGTTGTATACATGAAAGAAGGAGTTATACTTTTAGGACACGGTAGCAGGAGAGAAGAAGCCAATAACCTTGTTAGGGATATCTGCTCAATACTTCAGGAGAGAGATTCAGATAAAAAATATGTTTCTGCATTTTTGGAGTTTGGCGCACCGAGTCTTCCTGACGCTGCCAAAGACCTGATAGAGGAAGGAGCAGAAAGGATAGTTGTTGCTCCAATGTTTCTAACAATGGGTAACCATATGCACAGAGATATTCCCGGTAAACTTTTGAGACTCAAAACAACACATCCCGATGTGCGATTCGCCTTTGCAAAACACCTGGGAGCTGACCCCAGGATAGCGGATATAGTAATGGATAGAGTTACAGAAGCATCCGATCTGATAGAATAGGTGAAAATTATGGAAAACATTATCTGGGAACCAAGGAAAATTGAAGAAAAGAGCATGGAAATAATTGAGCAGAGTATTGATAAACTTCCCCTCCATCAGCTAGAAAAGGCGGTTGTCAAAAGGATCGTTCATACCACCGGTGATTTTGAAATTGCTCCATACGTGAAGTTTTCACCCGGCGCTGCAGAAAAAGGTGCAGAGGCAATCAAAAAAGGCGCCAGCGTTTATACTGACGTTAATATGCTGGCTGCCGGTATAAGCAAAAAAGCGCTTGAAAAATACGGAGGCGGGGTTTATTGCTCAATAGCATCTGAAGAAGTTATTAAAATGGCTAAAGAAACAGGCAAAACAAGGGCCAGTACCGCCATGAGATTGTGGGGGGAAAAACTTGACGGGCAAGTGGTTGCCATTGGCAATGCTCCTACTGCACTTTTTGAGCTTTTAAAGATGGTAGAGGAAGGGGTGGCTTTTCCTGCGCTGGTGGTTGGCACCCCAGTAGGCTTTGTAGGCGCTGCAGAGTCTAAGGAGGCCCTTATGGCATCTGATATCCCGTATGTCTCAATTCCGGGAACCAGAGGAGGCAGTACGATAGCTGCCGCTGCAGTTAACGCAATTCTCTATTTTAAGGATGATAATAATGCCTGATAGCGGATTGGTTCTTATTACGGGAGGATGCCGCAGCGGCAAAAGCGAGTATGCGGAAAAACTGGCTGAAGAATTGGCAGGGAGAGTAACCTATCTTGCAACATCCGTAGTGGGTGATGAAGAATTTGCCGTCAGAGTTAGAAAGCATCAGGAGAGAAGGCCTGCTCACTGGGTTACCGTTGAAGAACCCTTGGAAATAGAAACCGTACTAAAAGAAGGCCATGAAGAAGATGTGATTTTAATTGACAGTTTAAGCGGCTGGTTAACCAACCTTATGTATCAAGATGGTTTTGAAAACTGGCAGTGGGATGAAAGTAAGGAAAAGGAAACACTGGAGAGAGTCCAGCGGTTTGTTGAAACTGCCAAAAGGACAAATGCCAGGGTGCTCGTAGTTTCCGATGAAGTTGGATTTGGACTTGTACCCCCATATCCTGAGGGAAGGGCTTTTCGAGACTTAAACGGTAAGGCAAACCAGATTATTGCAAAAGCTGCAGATAAAGTCTTTTTTGTAGTAGCCGGAATACCAATGGAAATCAAATAGCGGGGAGGGGAGCTTATGGCTAAGGGAAAATGCATTATGCTTCAGGGTACTTCATCCAACGTGGGAAAAAGTGTACTCTGTACTGCGTTATGTCGGATATTTAAGGAGGACGGTTACCTGGTAACTCCCTTTAAAGCGCAGAATATGGCGCTAAATTCGTACGTGACAATTGACGGGGGAGAAATAGGTAGAGCCCAGGGGGCACAGGCAGAAGCTGCAGGGGTAGAAGCAACTGTGGAGATGAACCCTATCCTCATTAAGCCAAAGCAGGATATGGAAGCACAAATTATAGTA
The DNA here is from genome assembly GCA_020063565.1 of Clostridiales bacterium. Lineage (GTDB taxonomy): Bacteria > Bacillota > DSM-16504 > Desulfitibacterales > JAICDB01 > JAICDB01. The sequence goes on from JAICDB010000011.1 coordinate 118,245, forward strand.
ATGGGCAGGCCATATAAAGATATGAGTGCAAAGGAATACAGGGCTGACTACCTTCCAAAGGCTGTTGGACTTGTGAAGGAATGTATAGATTCCTTAAAGGAAAAATTTGACGTAATGGTAATTGAAGGCGCCGGGAGCCCTGCAGAAATTAATTTAAAGGACCGGGATATTGTTAACATGAAGGCTGCAGAACTTGCTGATTCTCCCGTGCTTCTAGTGGCCGATATAGACAGGGGGGGAGTTTTTGCCAGTCTCATAGGTACCCTGGAGCTTTTAGAGCCGGAGGAAAGGGACCGTGTCAAGGGATTCATTATCAACAAGTTCAGGGGAGATATTGACCTTTTAAAACCGGGATTGGATTTTCTGGAACAAAAAACAGGCAAACCTGTTCTGGGGGTTATCCCCTATCTTCACCAGCATGGAATAGACCAGGAAGATTCTGTTAGCCTGGAAGAAAGGCTGCAGGACAAGGGAGACTGTAATCTGGAAATAGCAGTTATTCAGCTTCCCAGAATATCAAATTTTACAGATGTTAATGCACTTTTGGAAGCGCCTGACATCAAAGTTCGGTATGTAAAGAAAGGTGAAAAAATCGGTAATCCCGATGCAGTTCTTATTCCGGGAACCAAAAATTCAATAATGGACCTTGTCTACCTTAAAGAAGAAGGCTATTTTACTGAAATAAAAGAACTTGCCCAAAAAGGAAAGTGGATTGTCGGGATTTGCGGTGGCTACCAGATGCTAGGTAAATGGCTCCATGACCCCCATGGCATTGAAGCTGGAATCGGTTCAGTGGAAGGGCTCGGCCTTTTAGATATTGAGACTACTTTTCTTCCTGAAAAAAGCACTCACCAGGTTCAGGCAAGGGTCTGCAGCGGTGGCGGCATGTGGAAAAAAATTGAGGGACTACCCATTAAAGGGTATGAAATACATATGGGGACAACTGAACTCGGACCCGGTGCGCAACCCTTAATCAATATTAATTCTCGCTCCGGCAAAGAGGTTTCGATCTTTGACGGAACAGCAGCTGCTGGTGGTAAAATCTTTGGAACCCATTTACACGGTTTGTTTGATAACAGCAAATTCCTCTTTAACTGGATAAACAGTATGAGGGAGGAAAAGAATCTGGAACCACTCAGGGAAAAGGACTTTGAAGTTTGCAAAAGGGAAGAGGCGTACTCGAAAGCTGCTGCAAATGTTAAAAAGCATCTCGACATGGACAGATTGTATGAGATAATGGGCTTAAAGGAGTAGTAAAAGATGCTTGAACTCGTACTTGCCGCAGTGGCGCTTGATTTACTACTCGGCGATCCGCGGAACTTCCCGCATCCGGTAGTTATGATCGGTAAGGCAATAGAACTGGGAGAAAGGCTAATCAGGCAGATAACTAAAACAAATACAGGCCTTAAAATCGGCGGAACCTTTCTTGTGGCAACTATCGTTTGTAGCACTTATTTTGCAGCCTATGCAATTATTCTAGCAGCCCAAAATATTCATCCCTACTTTGGAATAGCAGTTCAAGTATGGCTTTTATACACCACCATTTCCATCAAAAGCCTTCACCAGCATGCAATTGCCGTTGCAGTGCCTTTGCAAAAAGGAGATATGGCGGAAGCCAGGAAAAAGCTTTCTTTCATAGTGGGACGTGATACTGATAAGCTGGATGAAAGCGAAGTTACCAGGGGTGTGGTGGAAACTGTAGCTGAGAATACTGTAGATGGCATAATTTCCCCGTTATTTTATGCCTTTATTGGAGGCGCTCCATTGGCGCTGGCTTATAAAGCGGTTAACACGTTAGATTCTATGGTTGGTTACAGGGAAGAAAGATACCTGCATTTGGGATGGGCAGCTGCGCGCTTTGATGATGTTGCAAACTTTCTTCCGGCAAGACTGGCAGGAATCTTCTTTGTACTGGCTGCAGTATTTACCCCGCAAGGACCAAAGGCCGCATGGAAAGTTGTTCTGAGGGATGCCAAAAGGCATCCCAGTCCCAATGGCGGTATACCGGAAGCTGCCGTTGCAGGTGGCTTGGGAATAAAACTAGGGGGAACAAACTACTATTTTGGCAAACCTTCCCATAGGGCGGAAATTGGGGATAAAATAGTTTCTTTGGAAGTATCACATATTAAAAAAGTCTTACAGTTGATGTATCTTGTGACTTTTCTGATGCTGGTTACCGGGGCGGTTGTTACCAGGGTTGCTCTTGTATTATAAAATATGGTAGAAAGAAAACTTTGTAGGAGGTTAACCATGATTCAAATCTATACAGGAGACGGTAAGGGAAAAACTACGGCAGCAATGGGGCTGAGTTTAAGAGCAGTTGGACATGGCTTTAATGTTTGTGTAATTCAATTTTTAAAGGGAAGTACTTACAGCGGTGAATTATATTCATCGCAGCTTCTCCGAGGAAAGATGGAAATTTACCAGTTTGGAAAAACCTGTCCCCATGCTGCAATGATAAAATCAGGTTTTATGAAATGTCAGAAATGTGGAAGTTGCTTCATTGGCAGAAAAGAAATAACGGGTCTTGACAGAAAAAAGATTGAGATGGCCTGGGATTTTGCAAAAAAAGTTTTGAAGGAACGAAAATATAAAATAGTTATCCTTGATGAAATAATGTCTGCCCTTAATAGGCAACTGATAGATCTTGACGAATTGCTGCAGGTATTAGACAGTATTCCTGATGATATTGAGGTGGTTATGACCGGTCGCAATGCACCGGATAAGTTAAAGGACAAAGCCCACTATGTTACCGAGATGAAAATGGAAAAACACCCCTTCAAGCAAGGGATTGAAGCTCGCAGGGGGATAGAGTATTAGATGTAGGGGGACTTTATTTTGCGCTCATACTTACTTGCTTTAAGCTTTTTAACTGTACTTCCTATAAAAATCAATTATCTGGCTTCTGATGAACAAATGGAAAGAACCTTATTCTTTTATCCGGTGGTTGGAACAACACTTGGAATTATTCTTGTTGCCGTTTCCTGGCTGGGACACTATTTACAATTAGGTATTGCAGCAGACACCTTGACTGTAATTACACTTGTGGTGCTGACGGGAGGTCTTCACCTGGATGGCCTCATGGATACTGCAGATGGAGTTATGAGCGGTAAAGAAAGGGAAAAAAAGCTTGAAATTATGAAGGATAGCAGGGTAGGTGCCATGGGAGTAATTGCGTGTGTTGCAGTACTTATTTTAAAGATTACTTTGCTGTCAGTATTACCGCTATCTCTAAAATTCCGGGCTTTAATCCTGGCGCCTGCTGCCGGCCGCTGGGCGTTTGTTTATGGTATTACAAGCTTCCCATACGCGCGCTTAAAACCGGGATTAGGCAGTATTTACAGCAAGAAGAAAAAAGAAATAATTTTATTTATTACTACGGTAATTCTTGTACTGACAGGATTTGTTTTACTGAAGTGGCAGGGATTAATAATTGTTGCAGCTACTTTAGGATTTCTGTTTTTATTAAATAGAGGATTTATGAAAATACTTGGAGGCGTGACAGGTGATACCTACGGTGCTACGGGAGAGCTGGCAGAAACATGGGTGTTACTGGTGGCGGCAGTATTGAGTAGGGTGGTGTAGCAGATGATTTATCTTAAAGGGACTGCTAAAGCCCCTGGAACATGCGGGGAACTGGTAGAAGGAACCATAGATGGCAGGGATTTTCTCATAACATGCCCTGTAGATATCTGGTCAGAGATTACTGTGGAAACAACCGGAGAACCTTTGCAAAAAAGTATTTTTTCAAAAACCCAACAAGCAATCAGTCTGGCAGTATCTAAATGGAATACACAGCCTGTAACTTTCAGCTTTTCAAGGAAAAGTGACATTCCTTTAGGGAAGGGAATGGGAAGTAGTACTGCAGATATAGCTGCTGCTGTTCAGGCAGTAGCCCGTGCTCTCGGACAAGAGGCCACTAGTGAGGAAATAGCTGATCTTGCTTTAGAAATTGAGCCGAGTGATGCATTAATGTATCCTGGAATTTATCTATTTGACCATAAAAAGGGTCGCTGGCGAGAGCCCCTGGGGGATCCCCTAGAGATTGACATAGTAGTACTGGACCCCGGAGGAGAAGTAGATACTGTCCAGTTTAACAGCAATAAAAATCTTGTCCAATTAAATGCAAAAAAGGAACCCCTTGTGCAGGAAGCTGCAAATCTAGTAAAGGATGGTTTAGCAGAAAGAGATCCGGAAAAACTAGGCAGGGGTGCTACCATCAGTGCATTTGCAAATCAGGAGATACTTCCCAAGCCTGATTTGGATGCTGTTCTTAAATGGGCTAAAGAAGTTAAGTCCCTGGGTGTAAATGTGGCCCATAGCGGAACAGTGATGGGTATTCTCCTCCATCCTCAAGCTGCTGATAAAGATGAAGTAGCGGAATACATCAAAAAGAAGAGACCCGATTGGGACATTTTCACGACTCGTTTGATAGGTGGAGGTATTAAATAAAGGGGGAATTAAGAAATGGAGCATAAGCCTTACCACGGGGGTAATCTTTGGGAAGCTGCGCAAAAGTTTGGTATAAAGCCCCAGGATTTTATAGATTTTAGTGCGAATATAAACCCCCTTGGCCCATCGCCTAAAGCAATCCAAAAAATTAAAAGCAACTTGGAAATGATCCGCCACTACCCGCAGCCGGGGGCAGAAGAGTTAAAATCTGAACTCGCCGGTTATTTGGGTATTCCGGAAGAAAATTTACTTTTAGGTAATGGTGCAGCAGAATTGATTTATATGCTCGGCAGGCACTTTGATTCAAGGAGAATAGTACTTGCTGCACCGTGTTTTTCCGAGTATGGGGAAGGCAGTCTAAAAAGTGAATTTAAATATATAGATCTTGGTGCAGAAGACGGTTTTGCAATTAAGGCCAATGCTTTTATGCCTGAAATAAAGCCCGGTGATGTGGTTTACATAGGCAATCCCAATAATCCAACTGCTACACTGACACCTCCTGATGAGTTATTAAGGATTTTTGAAGAGTGTCAGAAAAAGGGAGCAACTTTAGTTGTTGATGAAGCTTTTATAGACTTTGTTGATGAGGAAGAGAAATATACTTTAAGACATGAAGCTTGTAAACAACCTGAAGATTGTTGTGTTAAAAACTCAGGTTTAATAGTTTTAGGTTCTTTAACTAAATTTTTTGCATTGCCCGGTCTCCGGCTTGGTTATCTTGTTTCAAGCGCTGAAAATATAAAGTTTTTTGAAAAGCTTTTACCCACATGGAGAATTAATTCGCTGGCACAGGTAGCAGGAGTTGCCTCTTTAAATGATCAGGAATACATCCAGAGAACCAAGGTAAATAACAAAAAGGAAAGGGAATTTCTGTTAGACGGCCTGCAGAAGATAAATGGCATAAAGCCTTATAGATCACATGCCAATTTTATTTTAGTGAATTGCAAAGAAACCGGAAGGGATATACACCAAATCCAAAATTACCTGGGGCTGCAGGGAATTTTGATTCGCCGCTGTGATACTTATCGCAACCTTGATGAATATTATTTGCGCTTGGCTGTCAGGTTGCGAGGCGATAATGAGAGGCTGCTGGAATTGCTTGAAAGGTATTTGGGGGTAAGGAAATGAAAATATACTTTGTCAGACACGGTGAAACAGACTGGAACAAGAAAAAAATATATCAGGGTCATACAGATATCCCTTTAAATGAAAAAGGTATCCAACAAGCTGAAAGCGCTGCTGATTACCTTAAAGATAGGGAAATCGAGGCTGTTTATACAAGTGACCTCAAGCGTGCCTACAGAACGGGAGAAATAATAGCCCGCCCACACAACTTGCAACCTGTAACGGATAACAGGTTACGGGAAATTAATTTCGGAGCATGGGAAGGACTTGATTATAACGGGATATATACAAAATATGAAAAGGAATTTGATGATTGGTACAAGGATGTTTTTAATACACGTATCCCCAAAGGTGGAAGTTTTAAAGATGTACTGGATAACCTGCTGGATTTCCTACATGATAAATCCATTCAAAAATATCAGGAGATTGTTGTTGCCACCCATGGAGGAGTTATTAAGGCTTTACTTGGTCATATAAAAAAATCTGAAACCATCCTTTGGGAACAACAAGTTTCACCTGGGTCCATCACAGTAATTAGTTACCATATCGAGCAAGATGAACTGCAAATTGAGGAAGTGAACCTTCTTCCTAATTCCCAGTTCAATTAAGCCTCATAACCAAGATGAGGCTTTTTTTAAATTATTCTGACCTCACGGTGAAATTAATGTATAATTATTAATAGCAAGTTATTACTAGTTAGGGTGATAGCAATGGACCTTAACTTTTTAAATGATTTTTTGCAAAGGATATCAATTTTAAAGATAGATGAGACTTCATGTCTTAAAGTTATCTCACCGAAATCCACCTGTAATAAGTGCCGGGAAGTCTGCCCGCAAGGTGCAATTACTCTTGGTGAAAGAGTTAATGTAACCGAAGGTTGTAATAACTGTGGAGCTTGTGTTGCTGTTTGTCCTACGGGGGTCTTCAGTATTTCTGATCCAAGTGATGAGTACTTGCTTGAAAGGGCCGGCAGTAGCAAAAAAATGGCGCTAACATGTGCGAAATATGCTACTAGGTTGCCTCGAAAAGTAAGGAATTCAGCTATCAAAGTTGAATGCCTTTCACGGCTATCTTTTGAAAGTTTACTTGCTTTAGGTGTTGCTGTAGAGGATAAGCTATATTTGTATTGTGATGAGAAGTGCTGTAGTGATTGTAATAATAAAAAGACTGTCCAGTATTTACAATCAGAAATATATAAAGCAAACAGCTTATTGGGAGGAAGTAAGAGTATCTGCTGGACAAAAGATTTTCCTCAGGATGCTTTTCAGAAGCGCCCGAAAGATTATAAGGGTTTTGATAATACTAGGAGACAATTTTTTAAAGAAATCGGCGCTGGAGTTAAAAAATTACCCTTTGAGGCGCTCTATTATATGCTTAATGGGGAAAACGAAATTCCCCGGAATAACTACAATCAGGTGAAAGAAACAAAAGGTTTACCCTTTAAAAGGCAACTTTTGCTAGAATCTTTGCAAAAAGCTATGGATAAAAGAGGAATTGAAGGGCAAAAACTAAAATTACCCCTATATAAACTAAAGATAGATAATTGTTATCTCTGCGGGATATGTACAAAGCTTTGCCCCTATTCCGCCATACGTCTATCTGCTGATGGAAATTTGGAAATAAATTATCTCAGGTGTGTGAACTGCGGCTTGTGTAGTGATGTTTGCAACAACAGAGCAATTTCATTCCATGATAATGTAACTTATGAGGAACTCGTTGGAGATAATTGGAAAACAATTGTCCAATCTTCTGAAAAGGTCTGTAAAAAGTGCGGGGAAAAATTTACAGCAGGCAGCAATAATTGCGTTGAGCTTTGTTTGCGGTGTAAAATAGAAAGTGATATGGCGGGTGGAAAAGGATAGGAGGCATACAAATGGATGATAAAAATATGAGTGTGACTGAACACCTGAGTGAACTCAGAAGGGTATTTCTAGTTTCATTCATAGCCGTCTTTATAGCAAGTGTAATAATTTATCTTGGATTTAGAGAGAGAATCCTGGAGTTCTTTTTACAGCCTGTTAAGGATATGGAGGTATCATTTGTATTTGTCGGTATGACGGAGGCTTTTTTGACCAAGATAAAGCTGAGTGTTCTGGCAGGCTTTATAATAGCTTTACCGGTTGTATCGTGGCAGGTGTGGAGTTTTATTGTCCCGGCGCTGCGCCCTAACGAAAAGAAATTTGTATATATCTTGGTTCCAATCTCACTGGTGCTTTTTGTATGCGGTATTGTTTTTGCCTATACCACTGTCTTTCACCTGGCTGCAAGGTTTTTGTTGGTGGAAGCAGGTGAGGGCTTACAACCCATGATAGCCATAAGTAAATATATTTCCTTTATAATATATTTTTTACTTCCCTTTGGGATCGTTTTTCAATTGCCTTTAGTTGTAGCATTTTTAAGCCGGACCGGGATTGTAACTGCAAAAGCCTTGTCTGAAAAGAGAAAGCATGCAATTTTAGTAATATTTACAGTTGCTGCTATTTTAACTCCGCCAGATATAATTTCTCAAATTTTACTTGCAGGTCCCGTTCTAGTGCTTTATGAGGTCAGCATTCTGGTGGCTAAAATAATAAAACCTAAAAAGAAACCTGTGGAAGAAAATGCATAATAGAACTATCCTTATGGAAGTTGCAGTTATAATAATCTCATTTGCACATGAAATTTATACTTTTTTTAAGTGCTGCAGTAATTTTTACAGTTGATATTGGGGTCGTTTTGCCCAGCATGCAGGCTTTGATCGTTAAAAGTGTACCGGCTAATCGACGTGGCGCTGCAAATAGTACTCTTTTTTACATCCTTTGTTCTGGGAATTAGCATTGGCATAATAATGTGGGGAATACTTTCCCAATATATAGGCTATGAATGGATGTTCAGGATAGTTGCTGTTCCGGCAACTATCTCACTTTTGCCTACCTTTTAGGTATTAGGACAGGTTCTACCACGGCTTGCCTCCAGAGAAAACCGGAGTTTCCTCGCAATTCGGCGTTCGTGCCTTAGTGCTCAACTCGCGTCGTCCATTATGCTCTCTCCTGATGTGATATTTCTTTAATACTACAACTATAATTTTATTAAAATTTTTTAATAAGCATTACAAAAATATTTTAATAAAAGAAGGAATTTGGAAATAAATGAAGAAATTATTAACATAATATTCTCAGAAATTTTATCAAAGAGGTGATAGAAAAAACAAAAGATTATTTTAAAGTATTTTATTTTTATTTAAGGGTGGGAGAAATAAGGAGGGATTTTAATGCCTGGTAAAACTGTAGGTATTATAGGAGGAATGGGGCCTGAGGCAACAGTGGATTTAATGAAGAAAATAATAAAAAATACTCCTGCCAAAGTAGATGAGGACCATTTAAGAATACTGGTTGATAACAATCCATATGTGCCCAGCAGGGTTAAAGCAATTTTAGGAGAAGGTGAGAGTCCTGGCCCGGTTATGGCGGAAATGGCAAAAGGTTTAGTAAAATGGGGGGCAGAGATACTGGTAATTCCTTGTAACACAGCCCATTTATATGTTGGGGAAGTTACTGATGCAGTTACTGTACCTGTAGTAAACATGATTGATGAAACGGTAAAAGTACTTCTGGAAAATAATATTAAAGAGGTTGCTCTGCTTGCCAGTACGGCTGTCTTAAAAACAAAACTCTATGAAAATGAACTATTGAAAGCTGGAATCGATTTGATTTTACCTACACAACTGTATCAGGATAAAATAATGGAAGCCATTTTTGCTGTTAAGTCAGGCAATCTAGGATATGCGAAAGAACTTGTAAATGTTGTAATAAAACATATTTCAGAAAAAGGTGCTAAAACTGCAGTGATGGGGTGTACAGAACTATCAATAGTTATTGAAAAAGATGATGCTCATAATTTAGTTTTCTATGATCCTACAGAAATATTGGCTAAAGCTGTTGTTAAAGAAGCATTAAGTTAAAAGGAGGCGTTTTATGTGAAATTATATCACAAAATATTGATAGGTTTAGTTTTAGGTTTTATAGCTGGACTTATATTAGGTGAAAAAGCTGCTTATTTAAAACCAATCGGCGATATTTTTATCAGATGCTTGAGATTAATAGTAGTGCCTTTAATTTTAGCCACCCTGGTGACAGGAGTTTCCAGTGCTGGAGATATTCGTAAGGTTGGAAGACTGGGTATTAGGACAGTAGTATACTTTATAGTTACAACTACTTTTGCAGTTATTATCGGATTAATTGTTGCAAATGTCATTAATCCCGGAACTGGTATTTCTTTAGGTGAAGTTGCAAAAATATCCAAACCGGACCCGGTTACACCTGCACAGATGATAGTAAATATGTTTCCTATTAACCCGATGGAATCTCTGGCAAACGGCAGTGTTCTGCAGATTATCGTTTTCTCAATTCTTTTTGGTGCAGCTTTGTCATTAGCCGGCGATAAGGGTACACCGGTAGCTAACTTCTTTAAATCACTGTCTGAAGTAATGTTCAGACTTTCTGATATAGTAATTAAATTTGCTCCATATGGTGTATTTGCTCTTATTGCGTGGACTTCTGGAAAGTTTGGTCTTGATATATTACTTCCAATGGGTAAAATAATTTTTGCAGTATTTATAGGATGTCTCATTCATATAATTGTAACATATTCAATAGCTGTCGGCCTTGTAGCAAAAGTTAATCCAACAGATTTCTTGAAAAAAGTAATAGAACCTGCTATGGTAGGATTTAGTACATGTAGCGCTGCTGCAGCATTTCCTTTTTCAATGCGGGCTCAAAAGCAATTAGGAGTTTCTGAAAGAGTATCCGGATTTACTCTGCCTTTGGCATTAACAATTAACATGGATGGTACAGCTTTATATCAAGCAGTAGGAGCTGTATTTGTTGCAAATGCGTTTGGAGTTGAACTGACTCTCGCGCAACAGGCTACAATTGTGCTGACTGCCGTGTTAGCATCTATTGGAACCGCAAGTATTCCAGGCGGTGGATTAATAATGTTAACCCTCGTTTTGGAATCAGTTGGACTACCTTTAGAGGGAATCGCTATAGTAGCTGGAATAGATAGAATACTGGATATGTTTAGAACCACTACAAACATTTTTGGTGATAACTCTTCAGGTCTAGTTGTATCTGCTTTAGAAGGGGACTTAGATAGAAAAATGACTGCAACTCCCCTGAGTGAAATTGAAAAGGAAAATATAGCCATTTAAAAGGACTAACTCCTTATATCCCACCTTTAAATAAGTTTTTATTACTTAAATGCAATAGATTTAATTCTAGTTATGTACTAGGACTAGGAGGTTTGTTATGACTGCAGGATTTGATGTACATCCTAAACTACAAGAATTTTTTCCAATAGCAAAGAGTATTGCTGATACCTTCGGAAATAACTGTGAAGTGGTTGTTCATGATTTTAAATATCCGGAAAAATCTTTGGTATACATTGCAGGAAATGTAACCGGAAGAAAACTTGGAGCTCCTATAACAAATCTTGTTTTAGAAACTCTAAAAAAAAGAGGTAATGATGCTCCTAACCTTATAGGTTATAAAACTTCCACAAAAGATGGTAAGATTTTAAAATCCTCAACAATTTTCATAAGAGACGATAATGGGAAAATTATTGGTTGCATGTGTTTGAATTTAAATATAACTGACCTAGTAACATGTAAAGAAATATTGGAGAAATTTATTAAAATTAACGATACTGATGAAAATTTTAGTAAGGAAGAATTTTATGTTGATGTAAATGAAGCATTAGAAACAATAATTAAAAATGTTTTAAAGGACTACCATACCCCAATACAATTAATGGAAAAGGATGACAAATTATATGTAGTAAAGAAACTGGATGAAAAAGGTGTTTTTTTGGTAAAAGGTGCTGTCGATCAAGTTGCCTCAGTTTTAGGAGTATCAAGATATACTATTTATAATTATTTGGAAGAAGTAAGAACACGATTGTCAACCGGAACGTGCTTATAAAAAATATAAATATCACATTGGATGGAGGTATTGGTTATGAATTTAGCTCAGTTTCCTAGAAGGCGTTATACGGAAGGGGAAACACCAATTGAAGAAATTCCGCAGTTTTCAAGGTGGTTGGGAGGACCCAAAATTTATATCAAAAGGGATGATTTGTTAGGTTTAACATCCGGAGGTAATAAAACCAGAAAATTGGAATTTTTAGTTGCCGATGCTCTGAAAAAAGGGGCAGATACACTGATTACCTGTGGTGCTGTCCAGTCAAACCACTGTAGGTTAACTTTAGCTGCCGCAGTGAAGGAGGGCTTAAAGTGCAGGCTGGTGCTGGAAGAACGTGTTCCAAATAGCTACAATCCTGAAGCAAGCGGAAACAATTTTTTATATAAATTGCTTGGAGTAGAAAAAATAAAAGTTGTTCCTGGTGGGGCGGATTTAATGAAAGAAATGCAAGAAGTTGCTGATGAAGTTGCCGCTGAAGGCAGAAAGGCATATATAATTCCAGGAGGTGGGTCTAACGAGATAGGCGCAACCGGATATGTTGCCTGCGCACAAGAGATAAACTCTCAGCTTTTTGAAATGGGTTTAAAAATAGATTACATTGTTACTGCCAGTGGTAGTGCAGGAACCCATGCGGGGCTAGTGACAGGATTTTACGGAACCAATTCCAACTTGCCGGTAATAGGAATAAGCGTAAGAAATGAAAAAGAAAAGCAGGAGCAAAATGTATATAATCTGGTACAAAAGACTGCTGAAAGAGTAGGTATAAAAGAAGGCTTCATTCCCAGAGAAGCGGTAAAGGTATTTGATGACTATGTTGGCCCCGGATATTCCTTGCCAACCGATGAAATGGTTGAAGCAATTAAGATGCTTGCCAGAACTGAAGGAATTCTACTTGATCCAGTTTATACGGGTAAGGCAATGGCGGGATTAATTGGACTTGTTCGTAAGGGGTATTTCAGTCAAGATGACAAAGTGCTTTTCATCCATACAGGTGGATCTCCTGCCTTATATGCTTATACCTCACTCTTTGAAGAAAAATAATATGCTGGAAAGGAATGATGCAAATGGAACCGCAGGTTTTTAGCACCCAAAAAGCTCCACAGGCAATTGGTCCTTATTCACAGGCTGTAAAGGTAGGGAATATGCTCTATGTTTCCGGGCAACTTCCGATAAATCCTGAGAATGGGGAATTAATAAATGAAGATGTTGAACTTGCAACAAAGCAGGTCATGGAAAATTTAAAGGCTATAATAGAGGATGCTGGATCTAATCTTCAAAATGTAATTAAAACTACAATATTCTTAAAGGATATAAACCAATTTGATAAAGTTAATGTAATTTACGGGCAATATTTTTCTGAAAATCCACCTGCCAGGGTATGTGTGGAAGTAGCAAGATTACCCAAAGACGCTAATATAGAAATTGAAGCAGTAGCACTAATAAAATAATAGGATTGGCACCTTTAAACCCAGGCACTAATTTTGTGTGTCTGGGTTTATGCTTCAATGCCAAGGTTAACACAAAATGCTTAACAATTTTTATAGTGTCTGAACTATTAAAATTTTTTAGCAATTATTATAAAAATATTTTAATAAAAAAAGGGTTTCCGAAATAAATAAAGAAGTTTATATAATAATATGTCATTTATAAAGAGTAGAATTATTTTTATAATACTTATCTATTACATTATTGTGTTTATTAATATTTTAAATTTTTAATTTTCCTTGATTTGCAAGGGTAGATAATTATATTCTTAAGACTGCGGTAAAAGTCAAGTAAATTAACGAAAAAAAATATTTAAATTTCTTGGAACAAACTGTAAATTTCAAGAAAAAAGGGTATGAAAAACTAAGCCTACACAGGAGGAAATCCAGATGTAAGCAAATGGAAATTAGCCAGCAATTTCATATGCTACTTATGCTGTAGGTCTTGACTATTGCCTTTAAAATTGCTAAATTAAAGGCAAGTGAAGACCTACGTGTTGACTGCTCTACGACCCCGCATATGTTCCTGCTGGAGAGGCAGAGTTCTTTTAGGGCGTGCGGCAACCGTTTGTGTCTTCACTTTTTTTGTCTTTTTTTGCGGTTTATGCAACGCCTGAAAGTCTTCTGACTGCA
>JAICDB010000026.1 GCA_020063565.1 Clostridiales bacterium
ATGAATATTTTACCCATATATTGGGATAATATTCATGAAAAGGGTACCCTGAAAATTTAATCTAAAAAACCATTTACACAAAAATATACACACTCCCTTCTAATTTGAATGTTGCATACATAAAATCGCTTATATATAAGCGATTTTATGTTACTTTTCTTTGTTTTCTTGAAGAGCATTAATGCCTTCTTCCCCAGTTCGGATTCTAATCACGTTATTTATATCGTAAATTAATATTTTTCCATCTCCAATATTTCCTGTGTTAAGAACTTGTTTTGCAGTATCAATAATCTTTTTTACTAGAACTTTTGAAACTACAATCTCTACCTTGACTTTGGGTAGCAAATTCATTTCATACGGTACGCCTCTATAATATTCAGTATTTCCTTTTTGCATACCACATCCGAGTACTTTTGAAACTGTCATTCCTGTAATACCAACTTCTTTCAATGCTTTTTTCAAATCTTCAAATTTGTTCGGTCTTGTAACAATTTCGATTTTGGTTATATTATGTTGTTCAGACATAGTTATAATAATCTCCCCTTATGAATTAATAACTGATTATATTATATGCTTCGTTTAATAGTCAATATTACTTCTAATGATAATAAGAATAATCATAATATAATAATTATACCATGATTATTCTTATGGTTCTTCTCCAAAAGGGTTGGTAAAAGACTAATATTTCCCTGGGCATGCTTGCTTAATTTAAAGTTTGAATATTCCAGGTCACGAAAACCATAAGCTTGTTGTTTAATAACCTTAATTTTGTTGTTTATTCCCTCAAGCTTGCCTGTATGTGGTTAAATATTTATGGTGTTTACCATAAGAAATTTCATCTACAGCCAGATAACGCAGCCCATTATAGTCTGTATCACCAAACTCACTTTGTAGTCCCCACAAGCTTTACGGGCAATAACGAATTATAGTCGACTAAAGGGGAATAGTGATGATATACTTATTGTAGACATTTGAACTACCTCCTGGTTAAGTTAAGTATCTGTTCAATACCTAACTACGCCGAGGTTAGCAAATGTCCTTCTTTGTTAGCTGTTTTTAATCAACGGAAATGGAGAAGAACCAAATAGTTTTAGTAGGATACTTGTTTAATTATTTAATTTACGTTGTAGGGATATTAAGGAGGTGAAGTAGATGGATAAAAAATTATTTAAAGCATTTAAAGCGCTTGGAGAACCAACTAGACTTAAGATAGTAAAAATGCTTTCATTTCAGAGTATGTGTGTTTGTGAACTTAGCGAGGTTCTGGATATGCTGCAGCCTCGCGTTTCACAACATTTGAAAATATTAAAAGAAGCGGATCTTGTTAGAGAAAGTAGGGAAGGTTACTGGGTCTATTATTCACTGGATAAAGAAAAGCTTCACCGTTTATGGCAGGACTTTTTAGCTTTTTTGGATACCGACTTAAAAAATTTGCCTGATTTTCAACTAGAGTATGAAAGATTAGCTAATATTGAGAACAATGAACGGGTTAATAGAACAAAGGATAATTTGCGTAAGAAGAAAAATAATGCCAGGTAAATCCTGGCATTATTTTGCACAATCACACTTTATATTACCTTCTATGATCTTCTTCACAGGTAACCATGAGCCGGAAGAAAAGGTAGTAACTAAAAGGGATAAAATACACATTATATATGGTGGAGGCATAAGAACTAAAGAATATGCAAAAGAAATCAAAAAGTGTGCTGATACGATGGTTATAGGAAATTTAATATATAAGGAGCCGGAAAATCTCTTAGAGATAGCCGAACAAATAAAACAAAACCAGTAATAGTAAAGGTGAGATAAAAAAATTGAGTTCTGAAGAATTTTTAAAGTTGCTTTTCTAAAAATACATAACTTGTGCAATATAAGGGGAAGTTATCTTTGAGGTGATGTTTATGAAAAGGTACTGGTTTCTGCCTCTAATTTTTCTGGGGCTATTTTTAGCTATCTGGATGGCAAGGGATACACTTCCTCAAAAACCACTTCAGCCAAGGATAGTTTCCCCACAAGCCATGGATGAAAATATGGACCTTGCAGGGGGTCCTGAAAGAAAAGTAAGGGGCTTCCCGAAACGTAAAATTCTAGACCTTACTTCCATGTTTCCTGATCTTTTCATTGACAGCGGGCCAAGGGAAGAAAAACTGGTAGCATTAACATTTGATGATGGCCCGGATGATATTTTTACTCCGCAATTTCTCGATGTTTTGAAAGAGAAAAATGTTAAAGCCACTTTCTTTATAATCGGTAAAAGGGCTGAAGGTTTTCCGGAAGTAATGAAAAGAATCTATGCTGAATCTCACTTTGTCGGAAACCATACCTGGAGCCATCCTAACCTGGTCAAACTTCCCCTGGAAAAAGTCAAAGAAGAAGTATTAAAAACAGACCGTTTACTACAATCTTATTCTAAGGGTTCAGATGAAGATATGAAAATTTTCAGGTCTCCGTATGGTTCCATTGACCCTGAGAGGGTTAAACTGATAGGAAAACTGGGCTATAAAATAATTGCTTGGAACGTTGACTCTTTAGATTGGAAGGGTTTATCCGCTGAAGAAGTGAAAACAAATGTTTTGGAAAACGTAACTAATGGCTCAATAATACTTCAACACTCAGCCGGTGGAACTGGCGAAGATTTAAGCGGTTCTGTTAAAGCGTTGCCACAAATAATTGATGTTTTGAGAAAAGAAGGGTTTAAGTTTGTAACTATTACAGAGCTGCTGGAGGAAAAATGAATTTAAGCAAACTAAAAGATCGAGCAATGTTATTAGAGAGCAATAGTTCTTGATACTTTGCTCTTTTTTGTTTTTTTAAAAACTTAATAAATAGGAACTAGCTGTTTTGTATATAATATCTGCATGGGGTGATTAAATGGAATTCGATAGGGCTAGCGGCATTCTTTTACATCCTACCTCATTGCCATCAAGATATGGAATTGGCGATATAGGAACAGAAGCTAAAAAGTTCATTGATTTTTTAAAAAAAAGCAAGCAGAGATTATGGCAGATACTTCCCATAAATCCTCCTGGGTATGGTTACTCGCCTTATCAATGTTTTTCCGCCTTTGCCGGTAATGAGCTACTGATAAGTATAGATGGTTTAATCGCTGAAGGACTTTTATCAGAAAATGAAATAAAAGATTTGCCTCAGTTTAATAAAGAAAGGGTTGAATTTGATAGGGTAAAGGTATTTAAAGAACGGCTGTACAAAATAGCTTTTAATAATTTTAATTCAGCTCAGATAAATAATGAATACAATCAGTTTGTCACAAAATATGAAATATGGCTGGAAAACTATGCACTTTTCATGGCTTTAAAGGAATATTTTGATGGTCTGCCCTGGAATCACTGGGAAAAATCTATTGCCTTCAGAGACAAGGAGGCAATAGAAAGATATAAGAATCTGCTTCATGAAAAAATAAAGTATTATAAATTTCTGCAATATATTTTCTATAGCCAGTGGGAGGAACTTAAGGAATATGGTGATGTTAATGGCATAAAAATTATTGGAGATATTCCAATATATGTTTCCTATGACAGCAGCGATGTCTGGGCAAATCCCAGGTTATTTAAGCTGGATGAGCTGGGAAACCCTCGTAAGGTTGCAGGAGTGCCACCCGATTATTTCAGCGCAACAGGCCAGCTCTGGGGAAATCCTATCTATAAGTGGAAAGAAATGGAGAAAGATGATTATGGATGGTGGAGGGAAAGGTTTAAAAATCTACTGGAACTGGTACATATTATTCGAGTAGATCATTTTAGAGGTTTTGAATCCTACTGGGAGGTGCCTGGTGGGGAAAAAACTGCTGTAAAGGGAAAATGGGTCAAAGGACCGGGTGCTAAGTTTTTTTCAACGGTTAGTAAGTATTTAGGGAATTTGCCTGTAATTGCAGAAGATTTAGGTATTATTACCCCTGAAGTAACAGAGTTAAGGAAAAAATTCAACTTTCCCGGAATGAGGGTTTTACAATTTGAATTTGAAAGTGGAATGGAAAATGAATATTTCCCTTATATACATGAAGAAAATACAGTAGTTTATACAGGAACACATGATAACGATACTACTGTAGGGTGGTATAAAAAAAGGATAAAGGCTAAGGAATTTTTTAATAAATATCTTAGCCAGGAAACCAATTTAGATGAAAAAGATATCTGTTGGTATTTAATTAAATATGCATTAAAAAGTAAAGCAAATATAGCAATTATCCCCCTGCAAGATATATTCTGTCTTGATAGCCATGCGAGAATGAACGAGCCGGGAACAATTACAGGTAACTGGGAGTGGCGGTTTCAGAAAGACGTTTTAACTGAGGAAATTGCAGAAAAATTAAAGGAACTGACTATAATTTATAACAGGTAAACTTTCAGTAAAGTTAAAAGGTAAAAGAGGCAATACACTTTCCCAATTTTGATAATCTGTTATGGTGGAAATCCCCTTTTCCATAAGCTCGGAGTGCAACGAAATTATTTAAATTTGTTATACGGGTAAAAAACCTTTAGCAGGACATGGAAGAAATATGGAGAAATTTAAAAAGCATAGTTTTAATTTGTAAAGGGGAGTTCTTATGCGCTGGCGTCTTAATATTTATTTTATTGCGGTGATGGTTTTATCTCCTGGGGTTTGGGCAATGATGATGTATCTATCGGGGCTAGTGAATTCCAACCTGATTTTAGAAATGGTGCTGCAGCTGAAAATATTAACTTTTGTAACTTTATTTATTGCAGGAGCCTTATGGTGGCTTAATCGCCATGTGATTGCGGCTGTTACCGCAGTTAATCGAGAAAACCTGAAAAAGTCTCAAAGAACTGTATTGTGGTTTCCGGTCCATTTTTTATGCCTCATTCTCTTGTATTCCCTGGTAGGAAGCTTACTTGCAATATCAATTCTTTCTAAAGAAGCGGTTATGATCCGGGTGCTGTCAGTAGTTTTTGCATTATCAGAAAATTTTTGTATAGCATTACCCTTTTATGTCCTTTCAATTAATGAATTGGAAAGTGCAATGGGTGAAAGAATTTTTCAGGATAACAAGCGACATTTTTCACTTGCCTTGCGTATTGGTTCGGGACTAATAGGATTAATTATTTGTACTCTTACAACTCTTGGTTTTTTATACCTGGCATGGCAGTTGCAGTTAGCTCAAAAATATTCAATACCTCAATCTGAAATTACGGCAGTGTTACGTTCCAGTGTAGCACTTTTGGTTATTTTAGTTGTTGTTTCTATTGCATTTATTGGGGTAGTAATAAAAAGCATTTCCAGTGCCATAGGTTCTCTGGCTCGAGAATTGCAACAGGGAGTTGAAAGTGCTGCTGACTTAACTGTCAGATTACCTGTTAAAGCAATGGATGAATCCGGCAAGGTAGCTTTCTTTTTTAACCAGTGGCTTAAAAAATTAGCGGCAGTTGTTTTACGTGTTAAAGGCAGCGGGGAAGAATTAGCAAATTTTAGTGAAGTTTTAAGGGCAGCAGCTCTGGAAAGCGGTGAAATTAGCAGCCAGGTAGCGTCAGCAGTTAGACAGATTTCCGCTGGTGCTGAGGACCAAGCTATCAACTTGGACAACCTCAATCAAAATGTTCAGGAAATAAATAATGCTGCCGAAGCCTTAAAACTGGAAGCTGACAAGATTCGTCAGCAAGCCCGGGAAGCTGCAAGTGTAGCAATGGATGGTAAATCTACCGTTGATGATGCAAATGAAAAAATGAAAAGGTTGGGGGAAACCATTGCTTCTATGGCAGACAGAGTCTATGACATGGCTAGTGCCGCAGAATCTATTGGGCAGGTAACCGAAGTAATTGAGGAAATTGCAGATCGTACACGTTTACTGGCTCTAAATGCAGCAATTGAAGCTGCCAGGGCCGGTGAAAAGGGCAAAGGTTTTGCAGTGGTAGCAGAAGAAATCCGTAAGCTTGCTGATAGTTCTGTTAAATCAACAGAAGAAATTACTGCCCTGGTGGCAGATGTGCAGGATAAGGCAAACACGGCACACGAGCAGGTAAAAATGGGAAAGAAGGAAGTAGATGAAAGCATTCAAGCAGTATCTAATTCGGGAGAAGCCTTTAATAGGGTGGAGCAAGGAGCACAGGAAACCAATAGCGCCGTGGAAAGAATGGTTTTAGAGCTGAAAACAATGGTATCAAAAATAAAAGAAGAGACAGAAAGGGTTGGGGAAATGGCTACCATTGCTCAGCAAACTGCAGCTTCTTCACAGGAGGGGGCTTCTTCCATGGAAAAATTGTTGGAATCCTCCCAGGAAGTTGCACAAATGGCTGAAAAACTTACAGAGTTATCACAAGAGATTCAAAATAAAGTAGGGGTCTTTAAAATTTAATTAATTGAGGCTGAAAGGGATTTTATTCTAAGTTGTTGTTCCTGACTACTGGAAAAAAGGAGATAACCTGGCAATTTATTATAAAAGGTTAAATGTCCATTAAGGAGTTAGTATGCAATGAAAGATTCATTATTAGATAAAAAACTCGAAGTTGAGATTACAGGCCTTACCCATGAGGGAAAAGGCGTCGGGAGAATTGACGGCAAGGTTGTCTTTGTACCGAAGGCTTTGCCGGGGGAAAAAGTCTTATGTAAGGTTATAAAAGATAGGAAAAGTTTTCTGGAAGGGGATTTGCTAGAGGTTATAAAATCAAACCCAAAGAGAATTAAACCTGGCTGTGAGGTTATCGGTGACTGTGGCGGTTGCCAGCTTCAGCATGCTCAATATCAAGAACAGTTGCGTTTGAAAACCAACCTGGTAGATGATGCGCTGCAAAGGATAGGCAACCTATCAGGATATGAATTACAGGACATCATTGGAATGGAACGACCATGGGGATATCGAAACAAGGTAGTATTTCAGGTAGGTAAAGTTAATGGTCGTATTAAATTAGGCTTCTTTAAACAAAAAAGCAAAGAACTTGTTCCATATACAAAGTGTGCTTTGCTTGATGAAAATGTGCAGAAAGTTGCAGAAGATGTAGAGTCTCTTTTAAATAAGATTGATCAAATCGATGCAAAGGTAGCCAGGATTTTGCTGAGAAGAAGTCTTAAATCTGGCGAAATGCTTCTTGGCTTTATAACCACAACAGCTACTCCTAACCTCAATGATATTGCAAAAAAGCTGATAGAAAAATATAGTGACCTTAAGTCAATTGTTCAAAATTTCGTTGATAATTCTAGTGAACCATGGGGTTCAAAAACTGTACTTCTTGCAGGAAGGGAATACATAACAGAGCAGTTGAAGGATATTACCTATAGAATTTCGGCTGCTTCTTTTTTTCAAATTAATTCCTTGCAGGCGGAAACCCTCTATGAAAAAGTGTTGCAATTTAGTGAAATAAAAGGAAATGAAATTGTCTGGGATCTTTACTGCGGTACCGGAAGTATATCTCTTTTTCTGGCGAAAGATAGTAGGCATGTTTATGGGATAGAGTCGGTTAAAAAAGCAGTGGAAGATGCAAAGGAAAATGCAAAGATAAATGATATTGCTAATGTTACATTTCTTGCCGGTAAAGCCGAAAGAGAAAGTATGAAACTTATTGATAAAGGAATACGTCCGGACGTAATAGTTGTTGATCCCCCAAGGAAGGGTTGTCATAAGGATGTCCTACGGGCAATTATTGAAACTTTGCCTCAAAGGGCTGTTTATGTCTCATGTAACCCTGCCACATTGGCCAGGGATTTGAAAATCTTAACTGCCGGAGGGTATCAAGTACAGGAAGTCCAGCCGGTAGACATGTTCCCGCACACGTATCACGTGGAGTGCGTGATACGAATACAACGCAAAAAATGCTTGTAATCCTAGTATTCAAGCTGTTTTGCGGGTTTTATACTTTTAGTAAAGATGAGCAGAATTTCGAGAATAAACAGCTAATGGACAGCCTAAAAGTGAAAATCGGGATATGACCTCGTCTGCGGAGATACGCTAAGCTTAAGGAATAAAAAAAGCTCGCTATGGTATAATTAGTGAACAATCAGTTTATGTACTGTAAAGATAATTAAGAAGGTGTAGATTTGTTTGGTAAGATAAAGGACCGTTCCAACGAATTAAAACAAGAAATCGCTGCCTTGTACCTAGCTTGCAAAAGAAAAGACGTTCCATGGTATGCGAAGGCTTTTGTTGCTGTAGTTATTGCTTATGCTCTGAGTCCTATTGACTTGATACCTGATTTCATACCTGTATTAGGTTATCTTGATGATTTGGTGTTGATACCCCTTGGTATAAGAATAGCAATTAAGCTTGTACCTGAGCCGATAATGCAGGAATGTCGTATAGAAGCCGTGGGTTTGTTCAAGGATGGGAAGCCCCGAAGCTGGAAGGCTGGAGCAGTAATTATATTAATCTGGATTGTTTTGGTATGGGTGCTGGCATCAAAGGTATTTTCTTTTGAATTGCCTATAGACAATAATACAGCATTAAAGTATTTACTGCTTTTTACAGGCAGTTTTCTTGCTGCTGCTATATCAGGTGCAGCAGGTTTTGGAGGTGCGCTGCTACTTTTGCCGTTGTTGTCCCGGACTATAGGAACAACCATGGCTGTGCCTGTTTTAACATTTGCTCAGCTTATCGGCAATCTTTCCAGGGTTTCAATAGGCTTCAGGCAAATTCACTGGAAGCCTGTTAGTGTATTTATTGCAGGGGCAATACCGGCAGCAATGCTTGGGGCATGGTCTTTTGCGGTAGTACCCAAGGATGTTGTGACCCGGATTATAGGTATAGCGATAATCATTTTTGTGGTACTGAAATACTTTAAGCTTTTAGAGTTTAAGCCTGGGAATATAACTATGATTTTAGGAGGCGCACTGGTCGGCCTTTTATCTGGACTGGTAGGCAGTGCTGGACCTTTGGGAGCAGCAATCTTTCTTTCATTGAACCTGCCGCCTGTAGCTTACATTGCAAGCGAAGCGGTTACAGCAACAGCAATGCATATTGTAAAAACTATGGTTTATCAGAAGTATATAGGAATTGGTATAAGGGAAGTATCTATCGGCTTGTTTATGGGTGCTGCTATGATTCTAGGAACATGGGCAGGTAAGAAATTCATAGAAAATATGCCGAAAGAAAAGTTCGTCAAGTTTGTCGGAGTGCTTTTGTGCCTTGTTGGGCTGCAGATGTTAGTATTTGGTTAAACACTGGAATAGTGAATTCACAATGACTGAATTATAACTTGAGTTTCGCACCCCGAAAATCGTCGTCTTACAGGACACTTAGAATGGCTTAAATCTTTATTATGATTGGGTTTGAGCTATTTTCCATTTTCATAGTTTACGCCGCATTATCGAGTTGTTTGAGCTGATTGCCTAAAAAGGAGTCCTCAAATAAGCCTTTCAAGTATTGATACTCGCCGGAGTTACGAAATTCTTTAATATCAAATACACCGGATTCTGCTATGGCATTAATGACGGTCTGCAATAATTCCTCAAACAACTCCCACAATCGTTCGGCCACATTTTTCTCAATGAGTTCATCCTTTATCACCTCAAACAACCCGCCCAGTGATTCGTAAGCATTCATCCTTAGGAAATACGTAAGAAAGATATACAGGATATAGCATGTTGTTACATGGGCGATCTGCGCATCAAAATCCCTGGAATGGCAGGTACCCAGCTTCAGGTGTTGCTTGGTTTCCTTGAAAAACACTTCAATGGTCCATCTTACGCAGTATATTTCCATCATAGCAAGAAAGGCTAACGATGTATCGGTGGAAAGAAACAATCTCCATTCTTTCTGGTAAGGAAACCGGCAAAAATATAACTTGACCTCGCCCACCCCTTCATAATTCACAACGACCTCGTAATAGCGGGTGTTGCGTTTGCGACAGCGTTTTTCCTTGCGTTCTTTTTTTTAACGTCGCCAGCAATTGCTTGGCGTTTAAGTTTTCCCCGTTGTAACAGTAATATCGCTTCTCCTTTCTAACGCCGCAGATCACATGCATCTCCTTGCCGGCCAGACTACGCGTTGTCTCGATAAACGCTTTGCTGCTGAACCAACTGTCGGTAAGGAGATATTTGGCGCGAAAACCGTGTTTAACAGCCCGTTTAAGCATCTGTAATCCGTTGGAGATTTTATCAAAGGAACATTCTTTCATACGCTTGGCTCCCGGCGACTTCGAATCACGTTGCTTCTGGTATTGCTGCTTCCGGTATTTGGCTTTTAACAGCTTTTCCGAATGGAGGCTAAAATCGAGTGGTAAGAAGCTTTTTCCGTCGAACAAGCCAAGTGTCAAGTTCTTAAAGCCCAGTTTATTGCCTTTCTTCCCGGCTACATGGTTATGG
>JAICDB010000012.1 GCA_020063565.1 Clostridiales bacterium
GTCGTTGCCAGGATTTAAATATTCCTCGGTAGCTCAATGGTAGAGCATTCGGCTGTTAACCGAAGGGTTGCTGGTTCGAGTCCAGCCCGGGGAGCCAGTTAAAAACACTTTGCAATTTGAAAGTTGCAAAGTGTTTTTTTATGGGAACAATCTTAACATCAAAAAAAGTCAAAAGGTCAAAAAAGGTTAAGAAAAACAGAGGTTTTGCCTGAAAATTTTATTACAATTGTACATAATAGCTTCTAATCGATTTTTTTAAACCTTGCATAATATCAGGGTTATGGGAAATAATATAACTAAGGTCAGCAAAGGTCAAAAAAATATTTTAGTGAGGGAGGAAGGAGAAAAAAGTGGCTACTCTTGCAGATAAAATCGAAAAATATTTGAAGACACTGATAGAAAAAAGTGAAGATGGTATTATAGAAATCCAAAGGACTGAAATTGCAGAAACTTTCTCCTGTGTGCCCTCCCAGATAAATTATGTTTTAACGACTCGTTTTAGCAAAGGTTCCGGGTACCATGTAGAAACAAAAAGGGGCGGCGGCGGGTATATCAAGATCACAAAAACTCCTGCAGTAGATGAAGAAAAACTTTTACAACTTATAGACCAGTCGGTTAATAACTTAGTTTCTCAAAAAGTAGGAAACAATTTAATAAAACGACTTGAGAGTGAAGGTTTTTTAACTCACAGGGAAAGCTTACTAATGAAAGCAGTTATAAAGCAGGAAACCCTGGCACTTGGTCGTCAGGAATGTGATCTCCTAAGAGCCAGGATTTTGCGAGGCATGCTCTTAACTCTTTTAAGGGATGACTTCCAAGATTAAATATTAAATGAGTGTTTCTCATTAATTATAATTTGGAGGTGATTTGGATGCTCTGTGAACGCTGTAAAGAACGTGAGGCATCAGTGCATTTTACCAAGATAATAAATAATGAAAAAACTGAACTTAATCTCTGTGAAGAATGTGCAAGGGAGTATCAGGAAAAATTTTCATTTACCTTTGAACCCAACTTCCCAATTCATCATTTCTTAACGAGCTTATTCTCAGATGCAATTGATACTACCCGGGATAGAACCTTACACAGGGAAATGATCTGCCCCGTATGCAATATTTCTTATGCAAACTTTGCAAATAGTGGAAAATTAGGTTGCAGCTACTGTTATGAAAACTTTCAGGAACGCTTGGAACCCCTCTTAAAAAGAATACATGGCAGTACACAACATTCAGGAAAATTCCCGCAAAGAGCGGGAGGGAAATTCAAAATTAAGCAGCAAATTCGGGAGTTAAAGTCTCAACTGCAAAAACTTGTAGCTGAAGAGAAATTTGAAAAAGCAGCTGAAGTTAGGGATAAAGTTAAAGAATTAGAAGCAAAACTTAAAGAATAGTAGGGGGGATATTATGCTTAAGGATTTTGTAACAACCCTAAATACAAAATGGCTGGACGCCTCGGGTCCTCATACCGATGTGGTAATTTCCAGTCGGGTACGCCTGGCTCGCAATCTGAAAGATTTACCTTTTCCCCATTTAATGAATGAAGAACATGATAACCAGTTAATTGAGAAATTGCGTACAACAATAGATTCGCAGAATTTAGTTAAAAAAACAGGACCTCTGGAGTTTACACTCTTAAAAGAATTAAATTCACTTGAAAAGCGAATACTAGTTGAGAAACACTTAATAAGTCCGGAACATGCCGGGTCTTCTTCCGGAGGAGTGATATTCAGCAAAGATCAATCAATAAGCATTATGGTAAAAGAGGAAGACCATCTCAGGATACAATGCATTTTACCGGGATTGCAGATAACTGATAGTTATAATATGGCAAATACCCTGGATGACCTGCTGGAAGAAAATTTAGATTATGCCTTCCATGAAAGATACGGCTATCTTACAGCCTGTCCTACCAATGTAGGAACCGGAATGAGGGCTTCTGTCATGATGCATCTGCCAGGTTTGGTTCTCACAAAGCAGGTCAATAAAGTATTGACGGCCCTCTCGCAAGTGGGACTGGTAGTAAGGGGGATATATGGCGAAGGAACCGAACCCTTGGGAAACCTCTTCCAGATATCTAACGGTACCACAATTGGCAGGTCTGAGGAAGAAGTGGTGACAAACCTCTCATCAGTTATTAAACAGATAATAGACCAGGAAAGGGTTGCAAGGGAAAGGTTCTATAATGGCAACAAGCTTCACCTGGAAGATAAGATTATGAGGGCAAAGGGAATTTTGGAAAATGCCAAGCTCATGGATTCTGATGAGGCATTAAAACTTATTTCCGCCTTAAAACTAGGTATTGACTTGGGAATTATAGAAGCCATAAATCTGAAGGTCTATTACAACCTCTTGGTTGCTATTCAACCCGCATACTTGCAGTATACTTCAGGCCAAAGGGGAATGGGTCCTGAAGAAAGGGATAAGAAAAGGGCCGAAATTATAAAGGAAATTCTAAGAAAATAACCTTAAAAATGAGTATCCTTAATCATAAATTTGGAGGTGATACTTATGCTTGGGCGCTTTACAGAAAGAGCTCATAAAGTTCTAAGGTTGGCACAGGAAGAAGCTCAAAAATTAAATCATGCTGCCGTTGGAACAGAGCATTTATTACTCGGGTTATTGAGTGAAGGTGAAGGAGTGGCTGCTAAGGCTCTTGTTAATTTGGGGGTCAACTTGAACGAGGCTAGAGCCGCAGTTGAACAAATAATCGGTAAGGGAGAACAGGAAAATATCAAAAGCATAGCCTTTACTCCCAGGGCTAAAAAGGTTCTCGAGCTGGCAAATGAAGAAGCAAGGCGCTTTGGAGTAAATTATGTGGCTACTGAACATATTCTTCTCGGTCTTATAAGGGAAGGAGAAGGAGTTGCCGCCAGGGTCTTAAGTAATTTTGGTATTAGTGCCGAAAAGGTCAGAGAAGAAGTAATAAAATTGTTAGGTGGCGGTCCTTCACCCAATGGAGGAGCAGACAATAAGGGTTGGACAATGATATTCGGTAATATGGGAAATCTTTTTGGAGGAAACCCACCGGGTGCTACTCCAAATCCCAATATGGGAGTAAATCAGAGAGCAGTTGGAAAACAAGGAGTATTGGAGCAATTTGGCCGTGACCTGACAAAAATGGCAGAGGAAGATAAGTTAGACCCTATCGTTGGCCGTAAGAAAGAAATTGACCGTGTAGTGCAAGTTTTAAGCAGAAGAACTAAAAACAACCCTGTCTTAATAGGTGAACCGGGAGTAGGTAAAACTGCAATTGCAGAGGGACTTGCCCAGAAGATAGTGCAAAATCAGGTGCCGGAAACTATTGCAAATAAAAGGGTAATTGCTCTAGATCTCTCAGGTATGGTTGCAGGAACCAAATATCGCGGGGAATTTGAGGACCGTTTGAAGAAATTTATGGAAGAAGTTATTGCCAGCGGTAATGTAATTCTCTTTATAGATGAGATGCATACCCTTGTTGGCGCCGGGGCTGCTGAAGGAGCCATCGATGCTGCAAATATCCTCAAGCCTGCTCTGGCAAGGGGAGAGCTGCAGTGTATAGGAGCAACCACTCTCGATGAATATAGAAAATACATTGAGAAGGATGCTGCCTTAGAGAGACGTTTTCAGCCTATTCAAGTTGAAGAACCCACAAAGGAAGATGCTTTAAAGATACTGGAAGGTCTAAGGGATAGATATGAAGCACACCATAAAACTGAAATTACGGATGAAGCTTTGAAGGCGGCTGTAGATCTGTCATCACGATATATTACCGATAGGTTCTTGCCGGATAAAGCAATTGACCTGATTGATGAAGCTGCATCTAAAGTACACCTGGCAGTATATACAGCACCGCCTGAAATCAAAGAACTGGAAAAGAAACTGGAAGACGTATCAAAAGAAAAACAAGCGGCAGTTGACGGTCAGGAATACGAAAAGGCAGCTCAATTAAGGGATGAAGAAAGGCAGCTTAAGGAAAAATTGGAAGAAGCAAAACAAAAGTGGGATTCGGATAAGGGAACCAGCCAATCCCGTGTTACTGCAGAGGATATTGCAAATGTTGTTGCAAGCTGGACCGGAATTCCCGTTTCCAAACTTCAAGAGGAAGAATCTGAAAAGCTCTTAAAGCTTGAAAAGATTCTCCATGAAAGGGTTATCGGTCAGGAAGAGGCTGTTAAAGCAGTAGCAAGGGCAATCCGTAGGGCGCGCGCTGGTCTGAAAGATCCGAAAAGACCAATTGGATCCTTTATCTTCCTTGGTCCTACCGGTGTAGGTAAAACTGAGCTTGCCAGAGCACTTGCAGAGGCAATGTTTGGTGATGAAGACCTCTTAATCAGGCTGGATATGTCTGAATACATGGAAAAGCATACTGTTTCACGTTTAATTGGAGCTCCGCCGGGATACGTAGGATATGAAGAAGCGGGCCAGCTGACTGAAGCAGTAAGGCGTAAACCATATAGTGTTGTACTTTTTGATGAAGTTGAAAAAGCTCACCCAGAAGTTTTCAATATTCTCCTGCAGGTGCTGGAAGACGGAAGATTGACTGACGCCAAGGGTAGAACAGTAGATTTCAGAAATACCGTACTCATTATGACCTCCAATGTGGGAGCTAACCTAATCAAGAAAGAAACTAAAGTTGGCTTCAGTCCAGAAGAAACTGGAACTGATAGCTATGAAAGAATGAAGAGTAATGTTATGGAGGAATTGAAACGTACCTTCCGTCCTGAGTTCTTAAACCGTATTGATGAAACTATCGTTTTCCATTCTCTCAACATGGACCACATTATAGAAATAGTAGACCTAATGATTGGAGAGCTAAACGAAAGACTCAAGGAAAACAATATGCATGTTGAAGCTACAAGGGATGCTAAGAAGAAACTTGCGGAAGAAGGTTTCGATGAAAGATTTGGGGCAAGGCCTTTACGAAGGGCTATCTTAAGGCTCATTGAAGACCAGATATCCGAAGGAATACTGGAAGGAAAAATTGCTGCCGGTGACCGCTTAATTGCTAAAGTAGAAAATGGTAATATAGTAGTTAAAAAGAAATAGTTCCCCCTTTTTTGGATAAATTTGGAACGGTATGAGTTTCTGGTTGAGCTCATGCCGTTCTTTATTTTTTATGAGAGAAAAATTATAATGATAATTAATATATTAGGTAAAAAATGTATAAAATAAAAGGGGGAAATATTTTGCCTAAATCAAAAGTGAGATTCGTGTGTCAGGAATGTGGCCATAGTTCTCCCCGCTGGTTAGGGAACTGTCCCGCGTGTGGTAACTGGAATACATTTGCGGAAGAAATGGAAACGTTACCAAGTGCAAATAATTATTCTCCTGTTTCTCATACAAACCCGGTTAAAATTTCCGAGATAAAGGCTGCAGAGAGTCCCCGTACATCCACGGCCATTGCAGAACTGGATCGTGTTTTAGGTGGAGGTATAGTGCAGGGGTCCCTAGTTTTAATTGGGGGAGATCCCGGAATAGGAAAATCAACCCTCCTGTTGCAAACCGGCAATAACTTTGCAAAAAATAATGGCAAAGTACTTTATGTATCAGGGGAAGAATCAAAGGAGCAAATAAAAATGCGTGCCACAAGACTGGGTGTAGTTAGTGAAGAGCTTTATGTTATAGCGGAAACTAACCTGGAAGTGATA
This sequence comes from Clostridiales bacterium, assembly GCA_020063565.1. Classification (GTDB taxonomy): domain Bacteria; phylum Bacillota; class DSM-16504; order Desulfitibacterales; family JAICDB01; genus JAICDB01. The sequence goes on from JAICDB010000012.1 coordinate 5,624, forward strand.
GAGCATTTTATTAAAGATATGCAGCCCGGTTTTGTAATAATAGATTCAATTCAAACTGTATTTTTACCCTCACTTTCCAGTGCGCCGGGTAGTGTTACCCAGGTGAGGGAATGCACAAACCGGTTGATGTATATAGCTAAAAACTTAAATATTACCGTTTTTATTGTAGGCCATGTTACAAAGGCAGGTTCTTTAGCAGGTCCTCGGGTTCTTGAACACATGGTTGATACGGTGCTTTACTTTGAGGGTTCCAGGCATCAGTCCTTTCGTATTTTAAGGGCAGTAAAAAACCGTTTTGGCTCAACTAATGAAATAGGTGTCTTTGAAATGGTTGAGGAGGGCTTACGTGAAGTAGAAAACCCTTCACGCTTATTTCTTGCTGAAAGACCTATCGGAAGTAGCGGTTCTGTAGTCACTGCTACTTTGGAGGGGACCCGGCCGGTCTTGATTGAAATCCAGGCGCTAGTCTCCGATTCGCCCTTTGGAACCCCCAGGAGACTTACCACTGGTCTTGAATTAAACAGGGCCCTTTTAATGGTTGCAGTATTAGAAAAAAGAATGGGTATGCTACTGGGGAATCAGGATATATATTTGAATGCCGTTGGTGGCATGAAGGTCAATGAACCTGCTGTAGACCTGGGAATTTGTGCTTGCATTGCATCAAGCTTTAGAGATATTCCTGCCCCTTCCGACACGCTTCTCGCAGGCGAGGTTGGGCTGGCAGGAGAGGTTAGGGCTGTAGCTCAAATTGAAAAAAGAATCAAAGAAGCGGAAAAAATGGGATTTTCTCGCTTCATATTGCCACAAAAAAGTTTAAATTCTGTTCTAGCAACATCTTCTATGGAATTAATCGGTGTAAAAACCGTTGAAGAGGCATTAGAAATAGTTTTAGGAGGGTAGGCTATGAAAGAAGTTGATGAATTTGCAAAAACTTGGAGGATGCTTGCTCCTGGAACTCCTCTCAGGGAAGGTCTGGATAATATTTTACGTGCAAAAACCGGAGGGTTAATAGTAGTTAGTGATTCCCCGCAAGTTATGGAAATAGTTGAAGGTGGGTTTATTATAGATACAGAGTTTACACCGGCAGCCTTATATGAGCTGGGTAAAATGGATGGCGCTATTATCTTAAATTCTGATGTTACAAGAATTTTAAGGGCAAATGCTCACCTTGTCCCCCAGGCCAATATAGCTTCCCAGGAAACAGGTATCAGGCACCGGGTTGCAGATAGAGTGGCACGGCAGACTGGAGCACTGGTAATTGCAATTTCGCAAAGAAGAAGTATTATTACCCTTTATCAGGGGTCACATAAATTTGTTGTAAGAGAAACTCCATTTATTCTTTCAAAGGCTAACCAGGCTATTCAAACCTTGGATAAATACAAGTATGTTTTGGATAAATCCTTAAACAAGCTGAGTATTCTTGAATTTGAAGATATAGTAACTGTACATGATGTAGCTAAGGTTGTGCAAAGGTTGGAAATGGTTTTGCGCGTAGTAAGAGAAATAAAGCACTATATTTACCAATTGGGTACAGAGGGGCGCTTAATAAATTTGCAACTTGAGGAATTGACGGAAGGTACCTGGGAAGCAAATGACTTGCTTTTAAAGGACTATTATGTAGGTGAAGGCGAAAAAAGCATTGAGGAAATATCCTCCACATTGCAACAATATGCCTGTGAAGAAAAACTGGATATGGTTAGTATAAGCAGACTACTTGGCTATGGAGGTGCTTTATCCAGCCTTGATCTCCCCGTAACCCCCAGGGGTTATCGCATGCTGAACAAACTTCCAAGACTGCCTTTACAGGTAATAGATAATTTAGTGGAACGCTTTGGGGTGCTTCCCAAAATAATTCAGGCAAGCGTACAGGAGTTGGATGAAGTGGAAGGTATAGGCGAAGTGCGGGCAAAGACAATAAAAGAGGGTCTGCAAAAACTCCGTGAACAACTGCTTTTGGACCCTCACATTTAAATTTTTTTTATTTTTGTGGACTTTTCGAACTTCCTCTTTAAGTGCGTGTTCGAAAAGGAGCACGAGAGACACGAGAAGTTCAAGGCGGCGAAGGCTCTGAGCAGCGGAGCGTACATTGAAGTACGTGAGCTTTAAGTAAGATTGAATTTTCCCAGGGCAAGCACTTTAGACTGTTCTGCTGCGATGACATCATTCAGTTTTAATCCGAGAGTATTACAAAGCGCCGTAACATAAAATAATAGCTTACCAACTTCCTCGGTAATTACTTCCTGGCATTCCGGACACAAATCCCCCAATAAATGGCTATCAAGGTATGAGTCCAATTCTTTCAGTGTAATATCAGTGGGCCATTCTTTTTTTTCGGCATTGATTTTTACGCAGCCGCAGTTTGTAACTGATTTTATGACAGCCCTATTGACCCTTGATGTACATTCCTGGGTTTTGGTAAGGATATCGAGGATACTTTTGTGCCTTATTGTGTGTGCTGCTACTACTTCCTGAAAATCATTACATACCTGTTGCTTCAAGACGGATCCTCACTCCTTTTTTAGGATGTATGAAATACCCGACCCTATTAATCTTGTCTTAATTATACTTATTTTATGCGCCCGTTGTCAATTTTAACTAGCAATATCCGCTTATTGCTTTTTTTCTGGAAATATTATCTTATTAAAGGTATAATATATATTTAAAAGCACTTTTATGGGGTGAAAAACTTGAGGCGACCGAATGCTTATGAAAGGGCAATTGAAAAACTTTGGAAGGATATACTTACGGTAGGCGGTAGGGTAAAGGAACAGTTGGACCTTGCAATGAAAGCTCTGGTATACCAGGATGAAGATAAGGCATATTTAGTATTTCAAATAGAAGACGAAGTTGATGAAATAGATGAAGATATTGAAATACGGGCCTTAGAGCTTATCTCTATCCAGCAGCCCTTAACGGAGCAATTGAGAACCCTTGCAGGAATAATGAAAATTATGAGTAATTTGGAAAGGGTTTCTGATTACGCTGTAAATATTGCCGAAATAGCAATAAAATTAAGTGGCATGGGTGAGTATTTTAAACCTTTAGTGGATATACCTAAAATGTCTGATATGGCTCGGGAAATGATAGATAAAGCTCTAACTGCGTATTCAGAAAAGAATACGGAGCTTGCTATGGAGGTTATTGCAAGCGACGATAAAGTGGACGATATTTTTTCACTTTTGTATGATGAATTAATAGATTATATGAAAAAAGATCCTATTTATGTAGAACAGGCCAGCCACTTGACATTTGTTGCAAGGTATTTGGAGAGAATAGGAGATCATGCGGAAAATATAGCTGAAACCGTTAATTTTATAGTTAGCGGTAATAAGAGGATTTAACTTCTAGTGAGTGTTCGAAAAGGTGAATTCGAAGTGGATTTAGCGCGAACTTTTCGAACATTTGCTTCTAGAGAGGAGGGGGATGTATGGAAGCAGTAATGATGTTTATTACTCTCTTAGGTGGGCTTGGATTATTTTTATATGGAATGAACCTTACCAGTGAAGCTTTGCAAAAAGCTGCAGCCAAAAGGATAAAATATACTTTAGGACAGCTTACCAAATCTCCTTTTTTAGGCGTTATTGTAGGTATAATTATTACTTTCTTACTGCAAAGCAGCAGTGCTGCCACTGTACTTCTTGTAGGTTTTGTAAGTGCAGGACTCATGACTTTGTCCAATGCAATGGGTGTAATTATGGGCTCTGCCATTGGTACAACACTTACGGTACAGTTAATAGCGTTTAAAATAACTGACTATGCTCTCCTTTTAGTTGCTGCCGGGTCTGTAATGTTTATTTTCAGTTCTAAACGCTATTACAGGAATCTCGGACAGATAATATTGGGTTTTGGACTGATATTTTACGGTATGGGAGTTATGTCTGGCTCAATGGTTCCCCTGCGGAATTCTGAATTTTTCATAAACCTAATTTTACGATTAACTAACCACCCTATAATAACAATTATAGCTTCAACAGTTTTTACAGGTATTATCCAGAGTAGCGCTGCTACACTTGCACTGACAATGTCCTTGGTAAGTCATGGTGTGGTAAATTTTTCCACGGCAATACCAATTATGCTGGGAGCAAATATAGGTACCACTGCTACTGCTCTTATATCAAGTCTCGGAGCCGGGAAAGAAGCTAAAAGGGTGGCTGTTGCAAATTTTGTATTTAAACTGATTGGAGTTCTTATAATACTCCCATTCTTAAAACTATACACTAACCTGGCATTATTGACAGCAGGTGATGTATCCCGTCAGATAGCAAACAGCCATACAATCTTTAATGTTCTTATCACTGCCATTATGTTACCCTTTAGTTTTAAATTTGCTGAATTTTTGACAAAGATAATGCCGGACGATAAAGAAGATAGAGTTGTAGCAAAATTTCTGGATGCCTCCAGCCTTGATGTGCCTGATATTGCCCTCTGGCAAACAAAAAATGAGTTAGTAAGACTTGCCAAAATAATTGATGAGAAAATGCTCTCGCGTATTATGACGCTAATGGAAAAGGGAGATGAAGAAATAATAAACTTTCTCTCCGGCCAGGAGAAAAAGGTCGATGCCTTATATGTAGCTATAGCTAATTTCTTAACTGGCTTGGTTCAAAGAAATTTAACCGAAGAACAGTCGGAAAAACAGGTAATGTATTTAAATATCAGTAATGATTTGGAACATCTGGGAGATATCATTTATGGCACAACTGGACTGGCAGGGAAGGTCCAAAGGCAAAATATAAGCTTTAGTAATGAGGACTGGCAGGAATTAATGGATATGCAGGCTAAGATCAGGGGAAATCTCCAAAAAGTGATAGAGGCAATTGCGGAGGAGAAACCTGAGGCAGCAACTGAAGTATTAAAAAAACAGCCTGAAATTGCCCGGATTGAGAAGAATCTGCGCTTTAATCATTTCATGAGGGTTGCTGAGAACGGTGGAGAAAATATTGAAAGCAGTTCAATATACCTGGATTTTTTAAACAACTTACTTCGCATTAACCAGCATGTGGTGAGTATGGCCCAGGCTACCCTGGGAATAGTGTAGTTTTTCAATTTGAGCTTATGTTATAACTTATATTCTTTTTTATAAGCAGTATAGAGAGAGTCGCGACAGTTGGAAATGCTTCGGGAGTATGATTGGCCTGGCAATGTGAGTGAACTTCAGGAAAAAACGGTAATTCAGAGGAGGTTAAGGTATGGCCGAAATGAAAACAAATAAAGAAGGACAGGAAAAAGTTAGCTTTTTAAAGCGTAAGAATATTGAAATCTCCATTAAAAGGTATGGGATAGATGCGCTTGGTGCCATGGCGCTGGGTTTATTTGCTTCTCTGATTGTCGGTTTAATCCTTAAAGTTTTAGGAGAAAAACTGGGAATTGCCCCCCTTGTAGATTATGGTAAGCAAGCAATGGCCATGATGGGGCCTGCAATTGGTGTCGCTGTTGCTTTTGGCCTAAAATCCCCGCCGCTGGTTTTGTTTGCTTCAACTATTTCGGGTGCTGCCGGGGCTAAATTGGGAGGTCCTGCCGGTGCATTTATAGCTGCTGTTATCGGTGCTGAATTTGGAAAACTTGTTTCCAAAGAAACAAAAGTGGATATTATTGTTACCCCTGCAGTTACCATTATTTTAGGTGTTTTGGCTGGGACTATTGTTGGGCAACCAATAGCTACTTTTATGGAGTGGATAGGGATAGTTATCATGAGAGCCACTGAATTGGCGCCAATTCCTATGGGAATTCTTGTTTCTACTCTGATGGGAATGATTCTTACTCTACCAATCAGTAGTGCTGCTATTGGAATAATGCTTAAACTCGGTGGTTTGGCTGCCGGTGCTGCTACTGTAGGCTGTTCCACTCAAATGGTAGGTTTTGCCGTAGCCAGCTATCGTGAAAACGGCTGGGGCGGACTTATTTCCCAGGGATTAGGAACATCTATGCTTCAAATCCCTAATATTGTTAAGAATCCTAGAATCTGGATTCCGCCTACATTGGCCAGTGCTATTTTAGGACCTCTTGCTACTACAATACTGCCGATGGAAAACATACCAATAGGTTCTGGTATGGGTACAGCCGGTCTGGTGGGACAGTTTGGAGTTATTGAAGCCATGGGTCTAAGTGGTTCTGTAATTTTTAAGATTGTGTTACTTCATTTCATATTACCGGCTATAGTTACCTTGATTATTTCAGAATTTATGAGAAAGAAAAACTGGATTAAATTTGGTGACATGAAGCTTGATGTCTAAAGTTCCAATTTATTATTTTATTGGCTATTAATAAAAGTGGTTCTGACCCGGAATATTTTATACTCAAAATTAAGCAAGCTTGCCCGGGGAAATATTAGTACTTGACCAACTCTTTTTGAGAAAAACCTTAAATATTTATGGAAAAATGTTGAAAAGTCAATTGCTTCCATATAAAATTAGGTTGTTGTAAATACTTTTAAGAAAGTTGAGGAAGCTCTAATTTTAAACTCAAGCCCATTTGAGGAAAAATTTAGGTTTCCGCTGGAGGTTTCGCATCCGGAAAGAACACCGGTATGGAGAATAATTTATGGTTGAAACTTTTGGAGTTATTTCAAAACAGTGAAGAAAATGCAGTTGGGAAAATGTTGTGTAAAAGGAGAAGTTGATATGGGCAACAATATTGATAAGGAAACCTATGAAATGTTGGTAAAGGCATTGAAAGATATACGGAATTTAGGAGAAAAAATGAGGGCAAAAAGAGAGAAAAAACTATGGGAAGAAATTAAAATACCTTGCTCGTTAAAAGATTTTCTTAAAAATCTTACAAAGAATGAGCTCACAAAAATCAGGCAAAATCTGGATTTGAAAGGCCTGAGTTCTCTAAATAAACATCAGCTAATAGACCGTCTTGAATCGGAAATAGTATCTTCTGCTCGGAAAGTATTTTTAGTATTTGATAATTCTCAATACAAACTAATAAAGAAAATTATTGAAAATGACGGCATGGCTGAGATAGATATTGATACGCTGCAAGCCGAGTATTTTCGAAATAGGGGAATCATATTTTCGGGGACAATTAAAGGAAAAAGAGTTTTAGTGATGCCACAGGAACTTCTTACTGAATTTCAAAAACTTGATAATAATGAGTATCAAAAAATTGTTCGAAGAAATACAGACTGGATACGTCTTGCCCAGGGACTTTTATTTTACTATGGAACACTTGATTTGATTCAACTCACTGATATGATTGCAAAATTAATGAAGTCTGAAAAAATTGAATTAGTTGATTTCATAAAGGTAGTCAATAATGCTGTTGAGTATTATAGTGAAATTAGGCATGATCTTGAGGGTTACTCAAACTGTCGTGTTTTCGATTCTTCCAGGATAAAGATAGAACACAAAAAGAGGCCGGATTTAGATTTCTATCCTTTTACTTATGAACAAATATATAAAGCAGGAGCCCCAGGTTATGTTGATAAAAATTTTGCATTTATGAGATTTTCCAAGTTTATCGTTGATAATTATGATATTACTGTTGATGAAGCAGAAAATCTGGTGGAAGAATGCGTGTATGCCATAAAAATAGGCGATTCACTTAACCAAATACTTGAGTTTTTACAGGAGGAGCTTGAAATAAGTGATTTTGAAACGCTTCAGGAATTTGCAGGTCAGGTGACGTTTTTACATAATAATACAAGACAGTGGTTTTTAAAAGGGTATACTCCTGAAGAGTTATTCAGGGAGGAAAAGAAATATATGAAGCCTTTACCTCCGAAAAATTTCCAATCAGGTAATGGGCAGAAAAAGCTTAAAATTGGGCGTAATGAGCCTTGTCCCTGTGGTAGCGGGAAAAAATATAAAAAATGTTGCGGTAAGAATGTATAGAAAATATTTAGTTAACTCAACTAGGATTGCCGAATTAATTGAACTTATAAGATTACTGCAGATTTAATAATCTTACACATTTACGGTCAGATTACTAAATTCCTGGATATACTGCATAGAAAAACCCCCAAATATTTTGACTAAAGCTTATCAAAATATTTGAGGGTTTTATCACATAAAGAGTAAAAGTTTTTTTGAGTCGAGGGAACCGTCCCCTTGGATCTTAAAGGAAAATTTATAATAAAAGTAGAAAAAAGATATTGTAAATGACTATAAATTAGCTTAGGAGTTTTAGTTATGGATATAAAAGAACTGCTTCAAAATGACCTACCTAAAGCGCTGCCGGAATATGAAAGAAGACCCCAGCAGGAAGAGATGGCGGTAGAAGTGCATAAAGCGCTCCGGGAAGGCGAGCATCTTCTTGTGGAAGCCGGTACCGGGGTCGGAAAGTCTCTTGGGTATTTAATTCCTGCTGTATTGTGGTCTTTGGAAAATGATGAAAGGGTTGTAGTGGCAACTCATACTAAGAATTTACAGGACCAGCTCTTAAAAAAGGATATTCCGGTTTTGAGAAAGCTTTTAGCCGAAAAAGAGCTTGCTTTCAGTGCGGTTGTTGTCAAGGGTAGAAGCAATTATGTATGCTTGCGCAGGCTGGAAGTACATAAAGGCACGCTGGGTTTAGACGAAAAGGGTGTAAAGCAGCAAACATTTCTTGATGATGAAATGGAAGAAGAAAAAGAACAGACCCTAGGCCTTCTTAAGGAGTTGGAAGGTCCCCATGATGGACAGAGGGACAATTTTAAAACACCTGTTTACAGGATTTGGTCGCAGGTTTGCGGTGAAAAGGATGCCTGCTTAAAGGGCCGCTGTCCGTGGCGTCAAAAATGTTACATAAACAGTATCCGTATTGCCGCAAGTGAAGCAAATATAATACTGGTTAATCACGCTTTATTTTTCAGTGACCTTGCAATTAGAACCGGAAGTGAAAAGACTGTTCTTCCTACCTATGGAAGGGTGATTATAGATGAAGCACACCATATTGAAGATACTGCATGTGACAATATGGCGATCAATGTGGATTACTATAGAATAAAGAACTTTCTGCTTGCACTGACTGCCGGGAACGGTGAAGTGCCTTTAATGATTAGAAGTGACGAGGGTTATTATGAAAAGTTTAAAGAGTTTAATACTAAAGTTGACAGTGCCCTCCAAAAACTATCTAAAGAAGTAGATAACTTTTTAGGAAAGGAAAAAACTTTAAGGTATAAGGAGGCTTTTTTTCAAAATACGGAAATTATCGATGTACTGGAAAGAGTAATGTCAACAATTTCCACAGATAATTTTGCCCGGTCATTAAACCTGACAGATGAAGGGGAAGCGGAATTAGAAACATATGTTAATAGAGGTATGACGCTTCTGCAGGAACTTAAATTTTTACTGGACGTCAAAAATCCCCATACATATGTCTACTGGGCTGAAAAACCTTATGGTGAAAATGGTTTTGTTTTGAAGGCGGCTCCTGTCGTGGTAGGTAGTATATTAAAGGAAAGCTTGTTTTCAAAGGTTCCTACAGTACTCACATCTGCTACCTTAAACACGGGGGGAGACTTTAAATATATTGCAAACAGGATAGGTATAGATTCTTACCGCAGCAAAATCCTAGACTCTCCATTTAATTACAAGGAAAACTGCTTATTGCTTGTTCCCCAAAAAGCTCTTTCTCCAAAGCATAAACAGTATTATGAGTATGTTGTGCAAATGAGCAAAGAGATTTTAAAGGTAACCCGGGGAAATGCTTTTCTTCTCTTTACATCCTATAAAGCGATGAATTTTTGCTATGATTTACTGGAAGACTGGCTGTATAACCAGGGATGCACGCCCTTTATTCAAACTCCTGATATCCCGTCAAACATAATTTTGGAAGATTTCAAAGAGGCTCCTAACCCTGTGTTGTTTGGGACAAATAGCTTTTGGGAAGGGGTGGACGTTCCTGGAGAAAAACTGTCCTGTGTAATAGTAACCAAACTTCCCTTTAGTGTACCAACCAGACCTATTGAAGAAGCCAGGGTTGAAGTATTGCAAAAGAATGGTATAAATGATTTCTTACAATATTCCGTTCCAAGGGCCTGTATTCGCCTCAAACAGGGATTCGGCAGATTGATCAGGGCTTCGACAGATAGGGGGGTTGTAGCAATACTGGACTCGAGGATTTTAACAACCGGTTACGGCAAATATTTCTTAAATTCACTGCCCGAAAGCGCCCGCAACAGGTCCTTGGGGGCTTTGAAGAGGTTGTTTGCCTCTTAGAAAAGCATATGACGATACTTTGATTAAACTAATAAATTACCCCGCCATTTATTCATAATGGCGGGGTTCTTTTTTGACTTTATCCATTGCCCTGGATATTGCTGCATAGACATCTGCCCGGTATTGATTTTCCAAAATTGATGTACGTGAAAACACTTCGCCTTTTTCACGTGCTACATATTTTGGAGGCAACTCATTAAGTGTTAAAGCTGCAATATCGTTAACACAGATTTCGCAATTACATATATCCGGATTTTTAGCTAACACCTCATTGATCATTGGCCAAACTATATCTTCCATACAGTTTTTCAAAATGATTTTGCTGTTTTTGTCCTTCATTATAATATCCTCCCGATTTGGTCCATATCTTTTCAGTAAAAAATTCTATATAGACAATTAAATACCTCTTTAACTTTAGAAATTTGTAAAATTTTTTTCCGTAACCTCTTTTTCAGTAGAGAATATAATGCTATGAAAGGGAGGGTTACGTAATGGCCGATAAAAATGAGTTTTATTCCTTTGCGTGGGGAGGATATGGGCTGCCTCCGGATTTAAAAGTTGCAGTTGGTGATGTGACTGGTAATGGCAGACCTAACATAGTGGTTTTGAACAGAAGGGGGTTTTTGATAGTTTATGAATGGAGGAAAAGTTATTATTATCCAATTTTGACTGTAAATGTTGGAAGAAAGTTCGATGAAATAATTTTAGCCGACATAGATGGTTGTGGAGTTTTAGAAATTGTGCTTGGTGGTGGAAGTTCAGTTATAGTCTATAGTTATAATAATTATAGATTTAAGCTGCTGGCAAGGGAAAACTTTGAGGGAAGAATATTTAGTATGGCCGCAGGGGATCTGGATGGCGATTCCGTCGATGAGATTGCCGTTTCCATTAGTGGAAATAATATTCAAATCCTTGAATATACAAATAGATACTTAAGTGTAATTGCGACATTACAAACTGTAATACCTTCACTGGTTGGAATTGGTGACGTGGACGGCAACGGAATTGCAGAACTTGTTTTACTGCAATTGGGTTCCGGCATAGGTTCTGATGAAGTAATTGTTTATACCCTTGAAGATTATGGATTGAAATTCCTGGCTTCAAGTAAGATTCCGGTGAGGGCTTCTAAATTTTTAAAAGTATTGCCGGTTGATAATTCAGGACTGGATAAAATAGTAGTAGGGACTAACAATAATCGCAGGTTACTGGTAATGGAATATATAGGGGATCGTATTAGAAGACAGTGGCAGAGTGCAGGTTTTTATGCAAAGGTAGTTGATGTTGCATCAGGTGATTGGAATGGTGATGGTTACCTAGAACTATTTGTAGCAGTTGGTAAGTATGTTTATATTTATCGATGGAACGGCAGAACTTTTGTAGAAATAAAAAAGATTGATGTTAATCAGGAAATAGACACAATAGCAGCCGGAGACATTAATTTTGATGGCAGAGACGAGATAGTGGTTGGCACACTTCGCGGTAACTTAGTTGTAGCTAGAGATACATTTAAATCTAAAAGTCAATTTTTAGTTAGTGAGTCAGTTACTTTACCGAAAGATTATCCTGATATTATTAAAGTTGCAGAAGCAAAGGTCACTGACATCTGTGTAAAAGATAAAAAGGTTATCTATAACAAAGTTATAATTAGTGGATATTTTAATGTCACAGCTTTATACGTGGCAGAACCGGATCGTAGTGTAAGGGCGGTTGATTTCAAAGTATCCTTTGTTCATGTAGTACAGATACCGGGTATTGTGCCTGGAGACATTGTTTTGGTAGATATCGAAGTAGAATATATAGAACCCCGCTTTAACCCTGCCAGACCAAGGGAAATTGAAGTAGTAATTATTGCCCGGGTAATAGCTTATGATATTACAATAGGGTTTAATCAGACTTTACAAGAAGTAGCATCCGAGTACGGGGTTGATGCGGATGAGCTGGCGGAAGTAAATGATTTAGAGCTTAATACCTTGTTAAGTACAGGTGAAAAAATAAAATTACCCCCTAAATAACTGAATTCCTAGTTTTTTCTAGGAAATTTTTTTATATTTTAGGAAATTAAGGTCTTAAAATTTAAGAGAACAAAAGCAGTGCTTTAAAAATCGAATGGCATAAAATACTTTTGTTCTGTTATAATAGGATTTAAGCTGTAAAAATAGAAATATAAAGGTGAAAAAATATGGAAGCCATAACAATACCAGCATATGCTAAGATTAATCTATTGCTTGACATTGTGGGAAAAAGACAAGATGGGTACCATCTTCTGAAGACTGTAATGCAAAACCTTGCATTATGTGATTATATTTCATTAGAAAAAACTTCCTCTGGCATAGCAATTGAAACCACACATCCTGAACTGCCAACAGGAAGAGAAAATCTTGCTTATAAAGCAGCGGAAGTTTTTTTTAAATATACCGGAATTATTTCAGGAGTAAAAATATCCATTACAAAAAATATTCCTGTAGCCGCCGGCCTGGCAGGTGGAAGCAGTAATGCAGCAGCAGTATTAACCGGATTAAATACCATATATAAAACAGGTTTAACTCCTCATAAATTAGCCTCTTTGGGAGCAAGGCTGGGGGCTGATGTTCCCTTTTGTGTAATTGGGGGAACAGTTTTAGCTGAAGGAATAGGAGAAAAATTGACACTTTTGCCTTCGTTTCCACGTTTGCCTGTCGTTTTGGTAAAACCCGACTTTGGAGTTTCCACTGCGGCGGTTTATAGGAATTTTAATTTAGAAAGTTTGCCGGAGAGAAAGACAGAAAAGACAATAGTTGCTTTCAAAGAGGAAAATTTTGAATTAGCATTAAATGATCTGGAAAATGTTCTGGAAACTGTTACATGTAAGATGCATCCTGAGGTTGCGGAAATTAAATTACAAATGCAACAATTGGGTTCAAGGGTATCTTTAATGTGTGGTAGTGGACCAACAGTATTTTGTATAGCGAAAAGTATGGACCATGCTGAAGAAATAGCCGCCCATTTTAAAAAGAAATACAGAGAGGTTTATGCTACATATACAATTTAGGGGGAAATGAAATGGCCAAACTTCAACCTTTAAAACTAAATAGTTATAAGCCTTTACGGGAAATAGTATTTGAGACATTAAGGACTGCAATTATAGATGGAACTCTTCAACCGGGCGAAAGGCTTATGGAAGTTCAGCTTGCAGAAGATCTTGGGGTAAGTAGAACACCGGTAAGGGAAGCAATTCGCAAACTGGAGTTAGAGGGATTTGTAGTTATGGTTCCCAGAAAAGGAGCATATGTTTCCAGTCTTTCTTTAAAGGATATTACCGATGTTTTTGAAATTAGAGCTTCTCTTGAGGCATTGGCTGCAGGACTTGCTGCCGAAAGAATTTCACCTGAAGAACTGGAAAAATTGGAAAGGCTGCTTGTCCAGGAAGCCGAATCAAGCAATAATGATGACCTGGATGCCATCATTAAATTTGATACGGAAATTCACGAGGTAATTTATACCGCCAGCAGAAATCACAAATTGGTAAATATAATTAATAATCTTCGAGAACAGATTCAGAGATACCGTTCCACTTCTCTAACGTATCCGGGACGCATGAAAATAGCTTTAGATGAACACAAAAAAATAGTTGAGGCTATTTCTGCAAGAGATGTTAATAATGCTAGAAAACTGGCGCAAAAGCATATAGAAAGCGCTGAAAACAGCTTGATAGAACTGCTTAGTAACAATAAGGAATTAATAAAAAAAGAATGAAATGCGGTATAAATACTCATGAAAATACCAATTATATAAGATATATTAATTGTAAGGGAGCTTTATCTTATGAAAGTAGATGCAATTGTTATAGCTGGTGGGGAAATTAATGGTAATTTGCAAAATGAAAGCGGTGTAACAAATGAGGCTTTAATACCCATTGGTAATACGATAATGGTAGATTATGTTGTATCTGCACTTGAAAAAGCCCCCAGTGTGGATAAAATTGTAGTAGTTGGTCCCACGAAGGATTTAAAAAAATATTATGAAGAAACTAATACTATTATTCTTGTAGAGCCGGGTGCAACAGCAGTTGAAAGCGTCCTTAACGGTTTAAAGTATGTTTCTATGAATAAAAAGCTTTTAATATGTACAGGGGATATACCCCTTTTAACACCTGAAGCTGTGGAAGACTTCCTGTCAACCTGTAGCAGTAAGGAGGCAGACTTACATTATTCTATCGTTCCACAGGAAGTAAATGAGAAAAAATACCCGGATGTAAAAAGAACATATGTCAAATTAAAAGAAGGTACGTTTACAGGTGGTAATATTCTTTTGGTAAATCCGGGGATTATACATAGGTGTGCTGAAAAAGGAGAGGAACTTGTTCGTTTAAGGAAAAGCCCTTTAGCATTAAGTCGCTTAATCGGGTTCAGATTCATTTTAAAATTTCTTTTACATCTTTTAAGTCTTTCCGATACGGAAGACAAGTTTTCAAAACTCCTGGGAATAAAGGGAGTGGGGATTATTTCCAATTACCCTGAAGTAGGAATAGATGTTGATAAACAAAGCGATCTGATTCTCGTAAAAAAAGTTTTAGAAGAAAAGGTAAGTTAAGTGAGCGCTCCGAAAGAAGGGGCGCTTATTTTTCTTGGTATTCAATCACTACTTTAAAAAGTGCACCCGTATTCCCAAAGGGCATGAAACTATGAAAGAAAACTTTTGCTTTTTAGGTAGCATTAACTTATACTAAGGTGTGAATAATAAATACTAATTTATAAATAATATTCGGGTTTAAGGAGTGTTTCACAATGGAAAAATTCAGGCGGAGTGAAAGGCTGGCAATTATGGGAAAATTGCTGGCAGAGAGTCCTGGAAAGTTATTTCCTTTAAGATATTTTGAAGATTTATTTGGAACGGCAAAGTCAACAATTAGTGAAGATATCACACTTATGAAGCAATCCTTTGAAAGACTTAATCAAGGTACACTGGTAACTGTAGCTGGAGCTGCAGGAGGGGTGAAATTTTGTCCTTATTGCTCTAAAAACTTTATCGAGTCGACTTTAAAAGAAATGGCTCTAAAACTTTCTGACCCTTCCAGAATTCTTCCGGGCAGTTATCTTTACCTGTCTGATATAATATTTAACCCTTATATAGCTGGCCAAATAGGACAGATTTTTGCTACGATTTTCAAAGATAAGGAGCCGGATTATATTGTAACTATCGAAACTAAGGGAATTCCCCTTGCTCTAATGACTGCCAGGGCGTTCAACGTTCCACTTGTTATCATCCGAGATGAAAACAGGGTTACAGAAGGTTCATCTGTCAATATCAACTATATTTCCGGTTCTCGCGGTGAAATTGAAACCATGTCCCTGGCGCGGAGAGCGCTTCCCAATGATTCTTCAGTAATTATTATTGATGATTTTATGAAAGGTGGAGGAACTACCCGGGGAATGCTAGATATGATGCAAGAATTTAATGCAAAGGTTTTGGGTATTGGAATTTTTATTGCAACTGCTCTTCCGGAACAAAAGCTGGTGGAAGATTACCGCCATTTATTAGAATTAAAAGATGTTGATCAAAAATCTAAAAAAATAAGTATTGAACCCGTATTAAATTGGTTAAATTAGGATAAAGGTTATAAAGTAAAAAAGATTTGAAAAAAGGGTTTAAAAATTTAGACTTTTGGTTAAAAATATATGTGGAAAAAGCAGGAATTTAATAATGGATGCAGAATACGACAATATACTTATTTTCGACTGGCTTAAGAAGGGTGGTGAAGGTGTGAATATTACAGATGTTCGCATTCGCAAAATTAATCAGGAAGGCAAAATGAGAGCAATAGTTTCAGTAACATTAGATGATTCATTTGTAATTCACGACGTAAAGGTAATTGAAGGGCAAAATGGTTTGTTTGTGGCTATGCCAAGTCGCAAGACTCCTAGCGGTGAATATAGAGATATAGCACATCCCATTTGCTCTGATGCGCGTGAGATTATTCAAAACGCTGTTTTAAAAGCATATGAAGAAGTTGTATAATGGTAGACTATAACAAAGGAGCTCTCCAAGGTGAAGCTCCTTTTTTATTTAATACTTTCACCAACATATGGAATACTAGTTATAATGTTCTTATAAATTTTTTTAACACTTTTAGCAGGAAAAACGTATAGTTTTGTAAAAGTCAAATACCTTTAGAGATAAAGTTAAAGCTTTAAGGAGGAGTAAAGTTATTTTATGAATAATACAGCAGCAGTTATTTTAGCGGCAGGTAAAGGTACAAGAATGCGTTCGAAAACACCTAAAGTACTTCACAAGGTGGCTGGCAAACCGCTTGTTTGGCATGTAATTAATGCAGCTCAAGGTGCGGGAGTAAAGGAAGTAGTTGTGGTGGTGGGGCATGGCGCTGAAGGTGTAAAAAATACATTGGGAGAGGGTATAAAATTTGCATTACAATCAGAACAGTTGGGGACAGCTCATGCAGTGATGCAAGCCAAAGATGTCTTATCTCCCGAAATAGAAAATGTCATGGTGCTGTGCGGTGATACCCCTTTATTAGAAGCAGTTACACTTGAAAAATTAATCCAGACTCACCTTGCAAAAAAAGCTGCTTGTACTATCCTTTCAGCTCAAGTAACTAATCCAACCGGTTACGGCAGAATTATTCGTGGTGATGGTGGGAAAGTATTGAAAATTGTAGAAGAAAAAGATGCTGATGAAAGTCAAAAAGCAATTAAAGAAATAAATTCAGGCACGTACTGCTTTACAAAAAATGAGCTTTTTAAGGCGCTTGCAAAAATTACTCCCGATAATGCCCAAGGAGAATATTACTTGACTGATGTTATCTCCGTATTAAGTGATGATAATTTGGGGGTTTTCTCATGTATAGCAGATAACCCTAAGGAAATACAAGGAGTAAATGATAGAGTACATCTCGCAGCGGCAGAAAAAGTACTGCGTATGCGTAAAAATATTGCCCTCATGCAAAATGGGGTTACTCTCATTGACCCCGATACAACATATATAGATTACGATGTAGAAATTGGACCTGATACTACCATTTATCCTTTTACGTTATTGCAAGGAGATGTAACAATAGGAGCCGATTGTGAAATAGGTCCTTCTACAACATTAAAAAATACTTCAGTTGGGGAAAATACTACAATAACAAGGTCTGTTGTTATAGACAGCAATATAGGAAGCGGTTGCTCAGTTGGCCCCTTTGCCTACTTGCGACCCGGCACTGTTTTACGTCAGGATGTAAAAATCGGAGATTTTGTGGAGGTTAAAAAATCAGATATTGATGATGGCAGTAAAGTTCCCCATTTAAGTTATATAGGTGATTCTACAATTGGTAAAAATGTAAATGTAGGAGCCGGTACCATCACCTGTAATTATGATGGAAAAAACAAGTGGCCAACAGTTATAGAAGATGGGGCATTTATAGGTAGTAATACAAACCTGGTTGCTCCCGTTAAAGTAGGTAAAAATTCAGTTATAGGGGCAGGCTCTACCATCACAAAGGATATACCTCAAAATTCCCTGGCTATAGCAAGGCAAAAACAGAAAAATATTTTAGATTGGAAGAAAAAGAATAAAAAAGAATGCAGGGATTTGTAGAATAATGTAGAATAAAATTGTTTTGTGTGAATTGTGGATATTTTTTGGGAGGTTTGTTTCATGTCTATGTCCAATAAAAAACTGAAAATCTTCTCCTGTAATGCAAATAAGATTCTGGCAGAAGAAATATCACAATATTTAGGGGTTCCTCTTGGTCAAGCTGAAGTAAGTCATTTTAAGGATGGGGAAATAAGTATAGCTATTGACGAAAGTGTGAGGGGGGCTGATGTCTTTGTAATTCAGCCTACCTGTTATCCTGTTAATGAAAATCTTATGGAACTCTTAATTATGATAGATGCCTTAAAAAGGGCATCAGCAAGTAGAATAACAGCGGTTATACCCTATTATGGATATGCTAGGCAGGAAAGAAAATCAAAACCCAGGGATCCAATTTCTGCAAAGCTTGTGGCAAATTTAATAACTGCAGCCGGAGCAAGCAGGGTAATTGCAATGGATTTACATGCCAATGCAATTCAGGGCTTTTTTGATATTCCCTTTGATCACCTTTTAGGAGTACCAATCTTAGCTGAGTATTATAAAAACCTTGAACTGAGGGATCTGGTAGTGGTTTCTCCTGATATCGGCGGTGTTACCAGGGCGAGGGATTTAGCACAGAGATTGGGTTGTGAAATTGCAATTGTGGACAAGCGCCGACCTGCTCCGAATGTTGCGGAAATAATGAATCTGGTAGGTAATGTAAAGGATAAAACAGTTATAATGACTGATGATATAATTGATACTGCAGGCACAATTACAAATGGAGCACAGGCTCTTATAGACAGGGGGGCTAAGAAAGTACTTGCCTGCTGTACACACGCTGTTCTTTCGGGACCGGCAATTGAGAGAATAGAAAACTCCCCCATAGAAGAACTGGTTGCCACAAATACAATACCTCTACCGGCAGAAAAACGGCTTGAAAAGATAAAGGTCCTTTCAGTTGCACCATTACTGGGAGAAGCTATCATTAGAATCCATGAGGATTTATCTGTGAGTAAGCTTTTCGATTAATTTTAGCTTAAAGCATTTAAACTTGTTCACAGTTTCCAATTATGCTAAAATAATATAAGTGTATTATTGGAGGAAGGAGTGAATACATATGGAAGCGGCACAACTGAAAGCAGAGATTCGCCAAAATACAGGCAAAGGTAACGCTAATAAATTGCGTAAAGAAGGCTTTGTACCAGCTGTTTTTTATGGTAAGGAAATTGGAAGTAAAGGAATAAAGGTTAAAAGCAATGAATTAGAAAAGCTAATTAACAGATATGGTGAGAACGCATTAGTTAAGCTGGTTGTGGAAGAAGATGGCGCTGAACAGGAATACACAACCTTAATTAGAGAAATACAAAGACACCCAATAAAAGATGAGATTACCCATGTTGACTTTAACCAGATTTCCATGAAGCACAAGCTGGATACTACTGTAGCTGTACACCTTGTTGGAGAAGCCAAAGGTGTTAAGGATGGCGGCATATTGCAGCATGGCGCCAGGGAAATAGATATCAGGTGTCTGCCTATTAACATACCTGAACATGTAGAGGCAGATATCTCTGACTTAGGTATCGGAGATAACCTCACAGTTGCAGATTTAGACCTGGGTGAAGGTATTGAAATTTTAAGTGAAGAAGACACCATTTTGGCTACAGTAATAGCGCCTACTCTTGAAGCAGAAAAAGCTGAAGGTGAAGAACAACCTGCTGCAGAAGAAGAATAGTCTTAAGAATCCCCCGCGGACGATCCACGGGGGATTTTTGATGTGTATAATTCCCCCGCCATGGCGCAAATACTATAATGAAATTCTAAGGGTTGCGGGGGTTTTAGTTTATGAAAAAATCTAACAAAGATGTGTTAAGAGAAGTAACCTTTGCGGCCTGTGGTCGAGGTTTATGCTTGGAAAGGCTTTAGAAGAACAAGAATTAAAAAGAGAATCAAAAATAGCCATTTGGGGTGGTAATATATATGTAGTTTCTGCTATACTGATTTATGTTCTGGTAAGTATCTATCCAATCATTAGTCCACTATTAGATTAAAATGATTAAAAAAGTTCAGGAGAGATAGATTATGAAAATGATAGTAGGGTTGGGAAATCCGGGGAAAAAATATGAAGCCACAAGACATAATGCAGGATTCATGGCTCTTGATTTTTTGGGGGATGAATTGGGAGTAAGTATTGAAAAACAGAAGGAAAAAGCTCTAATTGCTGAAACTCATTATGAAGGTCAAAAAGTTATACTTGTTAAACCCCAAACATATATGAATTTAAGTGGTGAGGCCGTTGAGCCTTTAAGAAAGTTTTTTAAGATTTCCTCCGAGGATATCATTGTTATCTACGATGATCTTGATTTAGATTTAGGAAGAATTAGAATTCGTCCAAAGGGAGGAACAGGTGGGCATAATGGAGTATCTTCTATTATTAATTCCCTTGGAACAAGGGAGTTTAACCGCTTAAGGATAGGGATTGGCAGACCTCCTGAAGGGATGGATCCTGTTGACTATGTCTTAGGTATATTTAGTGAAGAAGAAAGTAAGATAATTACAGAGGTACTTCCCAAAGTAGCAGAGGCAGTGAAGGAATTTATCATATCCTCAGATATAGAAAAAATTATGAACAAGTATAATTCCCGGTAAGGAGATTTGTATGAGCTTTATTATGGTTGGTCTCTTAGTTTCTCTGATAGCGTGGTTAGTTAACCGTTATTTTGTTATAAATTTGGGTTCAGCAGGTCTTATAGCCGTAGCGCCAATTCTTGAAGAAGTATTAAAAACCGGAGGGGCCGTGCTTTTAGGTGCGGATATTTTTTTTGTTCATGCATTTTTTGGTGCTGCAGAGGCGGTAATTGATATTAACACCGGTGCTCATAGCAAAAGTGCAGGAATCTTAAGCTTTTTGGGCCACCTCTTATTTGGTTACCTGGCCGCAGTTGCTTATCATATCGCAAATATCTGGTGGGCGCTAATTGCGGGAATAGTGGTCCATATTCTTTGGAATTTTTCCATAGTATTATTAGTAAGTATGAGAAATAAAGGTGATTTACAATGAGACATGAAGGTTTACTACAATTATTAACGCAAACTGAACAATTTAATTCTTTCCTCGGGGCTTTGAAAAAAGGCAGAAGTGAGCAGCTCATACACGGGATATCTTCAGCACAAAAATCTTTGTGGGGTGCAGCAACTCTTAGTAAAGTAAATGCGCCTGTTGTATTTATTACGGCAGACTTGAAAGAAGCTAAGGATATTGTTTCAGATTTTTCAGTTTTTTTACCCCAGGAAAGTGTTGACTGTCTTCCCCCGAGGGAATTTTTACCATATGGTGTTTATGCTAAAAGTAACGACTTGCAGGTTCAAAGATTAAAAGTGATTCAAAAAATACTTTCAGGAGAAATTCGTTGTTTAGTTCTGCCTGTTGAGGCTTTAACCCAGGGTATGGTACCCAAGGGATTTTTACAAAATGCCCGGATAACTTTAAATACGGAAGAAGTTATTGACTATGAAGCTATTCTCAAGAAACTTATCGAGATGGGTTATGAAAGGGTAGATTTAGTACAATCCCCTTCACAATTTAGTGCACGTGGTGGAATTATTGATATTTTCAGCCCCGCAGAAGAAAATCCTTTCAGAATTGAATTTTTTGATGATGAGATAGAAAGTATTCGTTTTTTCGATTCCGACAATCAACGTTCTATCCGGGAAATCTCCACGGCTGAAATATATCCTGCCAGGGAGATATTGTTTAGTGAAGAAGAAAAAGAACATGCCATTACCGAACTGGAAAAAGAGCTGAAGGAAATAACCAAGAAAAAGCTATCTGCCCTGGCTCTCAATAAACTTAAGACTGTGGTAGAAGAGTTCACTTCAAACCTGGAGCAGGGGATCTGGACTGAAGATATGGATAGCTTGCAGCCTTATTTATTCCGGGAGCAGCAGACAATACTTGACTATTTTACATTTTCTCCCATAGTCTTTGTAAGTGAAACCTTAAGGGTAATTGATAATATTGAAAACGGAGAAAAGGAAAGGTCACAGTATCTGGTGGATTGGTTTGAAGCCGGTAAGGTTTTACCCGGGTTTGGAAAATTTTACTTAAGTAAGAATGATGTGCTGACGCGTCTTCGCAAAAATTCGATTGTCCACCTTACTTCTTTACCACGGCAGATTCCGGATGCCAATTTAAAAAACATCATTAGTATCAGTGGTAAAACACTTCCAGTAATGGGAAAATTAAACATGCTGGTTGACGAAATCAAATCATGGAAGCGCAATAAATATGTAACTGTAATTTTAACAAGTAATACCGGCAGGGCGGAAAGAATTAAGGAAAATTTGTGGGAAAATGGAATAGAAGCGCCTTATGTAGATGACTTAAAAGGCCCGCTGTTAAGTGGCGGTTGTTACATTGGCGTGGGAAATCTGCAGAAGGGTTTCGAAATACCCTTCCTGAAATTTGCGGTTGTAACTGACGAGGAACTTTACGGGAAGCAAAAACGATCGCGAAAAGTGCCAACCCGCAGGGAAGGTTCGCAAATTCGCACTTTTGCCGACTTAAAAGTAGGAGACTATGTGGTCCACGAGCAGAATGGGATAGGTAAGTACCTTGGAGTGGAAAAACTGGAAGCAGGGGGAGTCGAGAAGGATTATCTTCATATTCAGTATGCGGGTACAGATAAACTGTACCTTCCTGCAGAACAGATAGACTCTATTCAAAAATATATCGGTTCTGAAGGGCATGCACCAAAGCTGAGTAAGCTTGGAGGAACTGAATGGACCAAGGTCAAGAACCGTGTAAAAAGCTCTGTACAGGAAATGGCGAAGGAACTATTAAATCTCTATGCTCACAGGGAAATGTTAAAGGGTTTTGCATTTTCTGAAGATGATGAACTCCAAAAGCAATTTGAAGAAGAGTTTCCATATACTGAAACGCCGGATCAGCTAAAAGCAATTGAAGAAGTTAAGGCAGATATGATGAAGCCGAGACCAATGGACCGTCTGGTATGTGGTGATGTAGGCTATGGTAAAACTGAAGTCGCCATGAGGGCTATTTTTAAAGCGGTAAGAGATTCAAAACAGGTGGCGGTTCTTGTACCTACAACTGTACTGGCGCAGCAGCATTACCAGACTTTTACTGAAAGATTCCAAAACTATCCTGTAAATATAGGAATCTTAAGTCGCTTCCAAACAAGAAAGGAACAGTCACAAACAATAGAAAATATTAAAAAAGGTCTCGTTGACATAGTAATAGGAACTCACCGGATGCTCTCAAAGGATATTCAGTTTAACGATCTGGGTTTACTGGTGATAGATGAAGAGCAGAGGTTTGGCGTAGGTCACAAGGAAAAATTGAAGCAGTTACGAAAAAATATCGATGTTTTAACCTTAAGTGCAACCCCTATTCCCAGAACTCTTCATATGGCATTAGCAGGCGTCAGGGATATGAGTATCATTGAAACTCCTCCGGAAAACCGCTACCCGGTACAAACCTATGTGGTAGAGTTTAGCCCTGAACTGGTGAAGGACGCAATTAGAAAGGAAATGGATAGGGGAGGACAAATCTATTTTATTCATAACAGGATTGAAGATATGGACAAAGTTAAGGCACAACTGCAAACATGGGTTCCGGAAGCAAGGATTGCCCAGGCCCATGGCAGAATGCGGGAAAATGAACTGGAAAGAATAATGCTTGAATTTATTGAAGGAAAATATGATGTACTGTTATGTACGACCATTGTTGAAAATGGGCTTGATATTTCAAATGTTAACACTTTAATAGTTGATGAAGCCGATACAATGGGACTTTCCCAGCTCTACCAGATCAGGGGACGGGTAGGGAGAACAAACCGTCTCGCCTATGCTTATTTTACCTACCGTAAGGATAAAGTTCTCACAGAAGTTGCTGAAAAAAGGCTAGCAGCTATCAGAGAGTTCACTGAATTTGGATCGGGATTTAAAATTGCCATGAGGGATTTGGAAATTAGAGGGTCAGGTAATATTTTAGGTCCCGAGCAACACGGTCAAATGCTTGCGGTGGGTTTTGAGCTTTACTGTAAACTGCTCGATGAAGAGGTTAAAAAATTGCAGGGTACTAAAGTAACGGAAGATGAAAAGCAGGAAGAAGTGACAATTGAATTAAATGTCAATGCCTATATTAGCGATAAGTATATTGGTGACAGCAGCCTTAAAATGGAAATTTACAGACAGCTGGCCGCTGTTACCACTAGCGACGAAATGCAGCAGGTAGAGGAAGAGCTTATAGACCGTTTTGGAGACCCGACTCCTGAGGTGGAAAATCTTATTTCAATAACTCGCTTAAAGGTTCTGGCAGCAGCCCATAATGTCCAGTCCATTAAGCACTTAAAGGGAGAAGTACTGATCAAGTTTGGCAGTGATACCAGGATAAAAGGAGAAACACTTTTAGCGCTGGGAAAGCATTATGGCAGGAGGCTAAACTTTTCTGCTTCCCAGGGCTTAACCATCAAGGTCAGGACAGCAGGCCTAAAACCCCGGGAGCTTCTGGAAACGTTAGAAAGTATCTTTTATAGGCTGGATGAGTATTCTTCAGAAAAACTTGGTAAACATTGAAACACTTTATAAACCTTGATACAATTATCTTAAGTCCAATAAATCAACTCTAAGCGCTAGGAAGGTTGTGGGATTTTGAATAGCAATAAAAAATTGATAGTATTTATGCTAGTAGCTGTTCTATTTGTTTTGGCAGTAGGATGTGCTCAAGAAGGAGACAAGGTTGTTGCAAAGGTTAATGGAGAAAACATCTATCAGTCTGAAGTAGACAAGCTAATGGAAAAAGTCAAGGCAAGTGCGAAAAATTCAGGAATTGACCTGGAAAGTGAAGAGGCCAAGCAAGCACTTCAAGAGTACCAACTAAAGATAGTTGAAAGCTTGATAGAAGAAAAGTTTATAGAGCAGCTGGCAGAGGAACAAAATGTAAAAATAGCGGATGAAAAGATAACTGAGCAGGTAAATAAGGAAATAGCTGCTCTCAAAGAGCAAATGGGTGAGGAAGAGTTTAAGAAGCGCATGGAAGAGTATAAACTTACTGAAGAAGACATTAGGGAGCAAATTTATTTTCAAATGCTGCAGGAAAAACTCTACGATCAAGTTGTTTCAGATGTAGAAGTAAGCGATAGCCAGGTTAAAGAGTATTACGAAAAGAATCAAGAGTCCCTTGAAAAAATAATGGTACGGCATATTCTTTTTATGGCAGAAGAGGGTAAAGCTTCAGAAGAAGATAAAAATAAAGCCCTGGAGAGAGCTGAAGAAGTTATTGCAAAACTGGAGAAAGGCGCTGATTTTGCAGAGCTTGCCAAAGAATATAGTGAAGAACCCGGCGCGGAACAATCAGGTGGATTAATACCACAGTTTATAACAAGAAATTCTCCTCTTGTCCAGCCTTTTTTAGAAGCCGCTTTTCTTTTGGATGAGGGTCAATACAGCAAGGAGCCTGTAAAAACCCGCTATGGCTACCATGTAATTAAAGTGGATAAAAAGAAGGAAAGTTATGAGGAATTAAAGGATGAAATTAAGACAAGTTTATTAGAATTAAAGCAAAATGAAAAATTTAGTAAATATTATATGGAAAAAAGAGAAGCTGCAGAAATAGAAAATATTTTTGAGAAAGAGCTAGAAAATAAACAGAACCAGGAAAAAGAAAATAACCAGGAAAAGATTAATCAGGAAGATACAACACAATAATAATATTAACCTCAGGACTCTGCTATAACTTAGCAGAGTCCTGTTTTTATTATAATAATAATTAATAACACTTTTTATGTTTTTGCTGGTATAGCATTTAAATCCTTAGGGAACCATAATTTATACAAAGGGCTGGAAAGATGGAATTAAAGGAAGAACATGTAGTTAGAAGTTCTGTATTAAAATGACTAAAATACTACATAACAAAGAGGTGAGTTTTTTACAGACTTCATGGAAAAAAATGAATAATTGTAATAGATGGAATATATACTAACATTGAAAGCGCTTTTCGGGGATGACCTGAGCAAAGGAGGGATATAAATGAAGGCAACAGGAATTGTAAGACGTATAGATGATTTGGGTAGGGTTGTTATTCCTAAAGAAATACGCAGAACTTTGAGAATTCGTGAAGGAGACCCTCTAGAAATTTTCGTCGATCGTGAAGGTGAAGTAATTCTAAAGAAATACTCTCCTATAGGTGAATTAGGAGATTTTGCCAAGGAATATGCGGATTCATTATATGAAGCAATTGGGCATATAGCATGTATTGCCGATAGAGATAATATTATTGCTGTGGCTGGTGCTCCTAAAAAGGAATTTCTTAATAAACCTATAGGTCCTGCTGTTGAAAAAGTAATGCAGGAAAGAAAATCACTTTTAATTAACGATCCTGGAAAGAATGAGGCATGTAAAGAGTGTGCAATTATTGAAGGTGAAAATGATTGTAAATTTAAGGCTGAGGCAATAGCGCCAATTATAGCTGAGGGAGACCCAATTGGAGCAGTTATCGTTTGTTCAAAGGATGAAAATGTTAAGATGGGAGAAATGGAATTAAAATTAGTGGAAACTGCTGCAGGATTTTTAGCAAAACAAATGGAACAATAATTAAAGTGGCTGGAAAGCCACTTTTTCTTATTGGTAAAAGTATAGTAAATAATATTTTTTAAATTTACGTTAATAATAGATTTTTGTTCTTTAACTAGGTTGTAGCCTGATTCCCGTTAAGTTATAATGCAATAGTAAACTTCTAAAAATCATCTGATGATAATTAGGGGGATTTGCTTTGGATAATAAACTTTTCAGGTACATATTGATAGCAGTAATTATTGTTGCTGCCATATCTGCCGGGTATTTAGCATATCAAAGACATACCATTGAAACTGGCAATGATCAGGTTGAAGTTGCTCTATTATATAACGAGATAGAACAATTTGCTGTTTTTCAAGGGAATACCGTTGATGAGATGTTGGAGGAATTTAAAAAAGCCGGGGCCACAGGAATACTTTTTAAAGAGGAATCACTTAAGGAACTTTTTTCCCGGGACTCCCTATTGGACATGGGTGGAGATGCTAAAATAGCGCTTTTTTCCGGCAGGGATTTGATTAATATGGCAAGCTTTTTAGGTGGTAAGCAAAATTTTCTGAAGGACATTAAGCCCGGGTATATTTACCTTTCGACTACTGATGAGGCTACTTACCGCAGGATAGAAAAAAATTTACAATTAAAATTACCGAGAAGACTACTTCATTTTCCTAAAAAGATCAATGGAGTATACTTTATAGGAATAACTCCCAATTATGCAGATATAACAGGGGCCAGAAAAGCTTCTGTTGGTATTGGTTTCCCCCGGGAAAAGATGGCAAAAGTGAAGGAAAATGGCTTAAATATTTTGGTTCAAATCGGAAGCTGGCCTGTTAGAGACTCTGAAAACTTACAAGAGGTTTTTAATGAATATCAAAATGAATTTGCACCCTTTAAAGAAAATATTTCGCTAATTGCTTTTAATGATTCTACAATACCGGGATTTCCATCACAATTTCAAAGTTTAGCTGAAGAAATTACAGAGTTTAATGTACCTCTAGGTTTTGTAGAAAATTTCATTTTCAAGCAAGCGGGCATAAAAAATCTGGGTAGGGTTAGAACAGCCGGTGTTGACTTGAGCAAAAGAATTGCCAGGCTGCATGCTATTTCAGAAGGTGAAATGTTCAAGTTTAGCAATATGGGACCGCAGAAGGCAAAACAAACCGCTATAGCTAGGTTCCTTCTGGCAGCTTCAGAGCGAAATGTTAGGGTCCTTTTAGTGAGGCTTTTCCCAGGCTTTACGCTGGAAGACAATGTTAAATATGTTGGAGAGCTTGTGGAAGCTTTGAAAAATGAAGGCTTTACTCTAGGGAAGGCAAATACCTTTGATAAGGATATCACTTCCCAGTCTGCACGGACGCTCTTAATTTTAATAATTGGAATGGGTGTGATAGCTGCAGGCCTTTTACTCCTTGATATCCTTGGAATGACACATCTAGGACTTGTTCTAGCTTGTATTGGTACTATAGGATGGCTGGTTATATTTATCTTTTCACTTGTAATCAATCCTGATACAAGCGGGCTTTTTGAACAGGCAGTAAAGCTAATGGCGCTTGCTTCAGTTATTATTTTCCCTACACTTGCCGTAACAATTACGTTAAAGGAAAGGGAAGCTGGAAGCTTACAGGCAGCTATTGTAAGATTTTTAAAATTAACCGGAATAAGCTTGATAGGCGCTCTTTTAATGGTTGGTTTGCTTGCTCACCTGCATTATATGCTTAAACTGGACCAATTTAGAGGAGTAACAGCAGGATTATTAACACCAATATTACTTGTATCTTTTATATTTTACTTTTGGAAAGCTAAGGAAGGGCCCCTTGAAAAGGCAAGGTCTCTTTTAAAACAACCTGTAACCGTATTGTTGCTTGTAATGGCAGGATTTTTTGCCGGAATAGCCTTACTTTTAGTAGTTAGAGCAGGAAATAGTGGTATTGTTTTCGGCTTTGAAGAACAATTTCGTAACATATTACAAAACTTGCTAGGTGTAAGACCTCGAACCAAGGAATTATTAGGGCATCCCATTATGCTTTTACTGTTGTACCTTGGTTATAAGCACCGTTTGTTACCATTGTTGATATTTGGTACAATCGGGCAAGTTTCCATGGTTAATACATTTGCCCATATCCATACGCCTTTTGTTATATCAATTATAAGAACATTTCACGGCCTGTGGTTAGGTATTTTTGGGGGAATTGTATTAATAATGCTTTACCATTTTGCAATTCGTTTAAAGGAGCGATACTTGCATGGGTAAAAACAATGACATAGTGGCTATTTCCGGCTACTATGGCTTTGATAATATTGGTGATGAAGCAATTCTTTACAGCATTTTACAGTCCTTGCGTGAAATTGATAAAAACATTAGACCAATTGTATTCTCAAATAACCCTGAAAAGACGAGCAAGTTATATGATGTTGAAGCTGTAAATCGCTGGAGTATTCATACCTTGAGCTCCGTATTATTTCGCTCAAGGCTTTTAATTAGCGGAGGCGGAAGTCTTTTACAGGATGTAACAGGTTTAAGAAGCCTAGGTTACTATTTAGGTGTCGTTCAATTGGCGAAGCTGTTAAAAAATAAAGTTATGTTTTATGCACAGGGTATTGGGCCCATCAATACTGCTGCTGGTAAAAAAATGTTACGTTTCGCTGCCAATAATGTTGATTTAATAACAGTTCGTGATGAAGCTTCTAAAGAGTTACTTAAAGAACTCCAGGTCAAGAGGCCGCCTATTAAGGTAACTGTAGACCCTGTGCTAGGATTATCCAGGGAAAAGATAGGTTTGGAAAAAGGTAGGGACATTTTAAAACATTACGGTGTATCGGATACGGCGCCTGTAGTTGGAATTTCCATTCGGGACTGGAAGGAATTGAGTGACTATAAAAAATCCGTGGCAAAAGTTGCAGATAACCTTATCCAACAGGGCTATCAAGTACTTTTTATCCCCTTTCATTTCCCCGGTGACATAGCTGCCTGCCGTAATACCATGCGGCTTATGAAAAATGAAGCTTTTCTATTAAAAAACAGTGTTACGGTGGAAGAGATGCTTTCTCTTGTAGGCAACTTGGAAATGATGATAGGTATGAGGCTTCATTCCCTGATCATGGCTGCGGTTATGACAGTTCCCATGGTAGGTATATCCTATGACCCAAAGGTGGATAACTTTTTAAAGATGGTTTTCCAGCCAAATGCAGGGCGTGTGGAAACATTGACAGAAGAGGGATTAAATAAAAACCTGGCCAAAATCATGGATAACCTTCAGTCGGTTCGGGAGGAACTCCGGAATACTGTAAACAAATTAAGCGAAAAGGCAAAGGAAAATGTTCTGGAATCCTGTAAATTAATCAACCAAAAGTGAGTGTCATCCTCTTTGACTTGCACCTGATAGTGATAGATACAGGAATTAGTGATGGCATCTGGAACTAGATTTGCTATTACCTTACTAATAAAATATAATGGATAAAATTAAAATAGTTTTCTAAGTGAGGCTTGAGATATGACAGATAGTAATACCGCTAAGGCTGTGGTGGTAAAAGCTACAGGAATCGTAGTCCTCATGAATTTAATAAGCAGAATTTTAGGCTTTGTTAGGGATGCGATAATTGCCAAGGAATTCGGCGCCAGTGGCGCTACAGATGCCTATCTTGTAGCTTATACACTGCCTTATGCTTTGCAAGCGGTACTGGGAATGGCATTTGTTTCGGTGATAGTACCAGTAATTACCTCGTATATCGTTAAGGATCAAGTTGACGAAGCCTGGAAGGCAGGCAGCATCATTCTAAACTGGACATTTATTATTTTAACTGTAATTACAGCTTTAGGATTACTCTTTGCGCCCGGACTTGTGGCTGCCATAGCTCCCGGTTTTAGCCCGGAACAAAAATTACTTACCACCAGGCTGACAAGAATAATTTTCCCTTCCATAATATTTATGGGTTCGGGAATGCTGTTAACCGGTTTTTTAAATGCGCGAGGAATATTTGGAATCCCTGCCTTTGCTCCGGGCTTGACAAATATTATTATTATCTTAGCCGTACTTTTCTTAGGTGAGCGCTACAGGATAGAGGGACTGGCTGCAGGCACCCTGGCAGGGTTCATTGGTTTTTTCTTATTGCAAATTCCTTCCTTAAAAAAAGTTGGCTTTAAGTACTTTTTCAGTCTCAACTCGAAACATCCGGCCGTAAAAAAAGTAGCAATTACAGTAATACCGGTTACACTTAGTGTGGCAGTAAATCAAGCTTATCTGGCGGTGAACCGCATTTTTGCATCGGGACTTCAAAATGGCAGCATAACAGCGCTTGATTTTGCTTACCGCTTGATGGCTTTACCTTTAGGTATTTTTGTTATGGCTGTTGCAACTGCCATTTACCCTGAGCTATCAAGATATGCAGCAAGGGGAAGTCATCAAGAATTGGCGGACTCACTGTTAAAGGGTCTCAAAATGGTGACCCTTGTTAGCGTACCTGCGGCTATTGGTTTGATTGTGTTGCGTTTTCCACTTGTGAAATTTGTTTTTGAAAGGGGAGCTTTTACCACCCGTGCCACTGAAATGACTGCTGAAGCGCTGCTATTTTTTGCAGTTGGCCTCTTGGGTGCCGGCGCTAACCTGATCATTACAAGGGCTTATTATGCCCTGGACAAAGTAAAGGTTCCTTTTTTGGTAGGCTTAGCTTCCGTATTGGTAAATGTGGTCTTAAGTTTTATTTTTTTACCACTTCTGGGACACGGGGGACTGGCGCTGGCAAACTCATTTGCTGCTCTAACAAGTGTAATTCTATTGCTTGTGATTTTTAAAAGTCACTACCCTGTATTTACTCCAGGCGATCTAATCATTTCGCTTTTCAAAATAACCATAGCTTCCGGGATTATGGGTGTAATTGTTTGGAATGTTATACCTATATTTGATACACTGTTAGGAGATACTTTTTTGGCCCTTGCAATTCAGTTAGTATTACTGGCTGTATGCGGCGCAATAATTTTTGCCATAATAGCTTATGTTTTTAAAGTTGAAGAGCTGCAGGAAATAATGGAAATTGTACTAAAAAAGTTAAAAATTTCATAATTACTTAAAGAAGGATTAGGACAAGTGGTGTTGAATTATTCGTGAAGGAGGAAAAAAATGCTTGACACGAAAAAAATCCAGGAAATATTACCGCATCGCTATCCATTTTTACTGGTAGATAGAATTATAGAGCTGGAAGAAGGAAAAAGGGCAGTAGGAATTAAAAATGTTTCTGCAAATGAATACTTTTTTCAGGGACATTTTCCTGGTCATCCGGTTATGCCCGGTGTTTTGATTATAGAAGCACTTGCTCAGGTTGGTGCTGTTGCGGTACTAAAAAAAGAAGAAAATAGAGGCAAAATCGCATATTTTGGTGGTATAGATAAGGCCCGTTTTCGCAGGCAGGTAGTACCAGGAGACCAACTTCGCCTGGAAGTTGAACTCACCAAGCTCAGAGGCCCCGTCGGAAAGGGCCAGGCAAAGGCATTTGTAGAAGGAGAACTGGCTGCTGAAGCTGAATTAACCTTTATGATAGGAGAGTAACAGATTTGGGGGAGGGTAAGCAGTGAATACCGAAATATTGCCGGCAAGTTTCATGGCTTGTCTAGTGGCCTACTTAATAACTCCTAAAGTTATACTTTTAGCAAAAAAAATTGGCGCTATAGACCAACCGGATGAGCGAAAAGTACATCAAAAAGTAATGCCTCGACTTGGAGGGTTAGCCATATATTTATCTTTTGTGGTTGCTGTAGTAGCATTTGTTACCGTATCGCGCTGGATAACAGGCCTGATACTGGGTTCAACTTTAGTTGTAATGATTGGTATAGCTGACGACACGAGGGGTTTGCCCCCTAAGATAAAACTTCTGGGGCAAATAATGGCAGCTCTGGTTGCTGTTTATTTTGGCATCAGAGTACATTTTGTAACTAACCCGTTTGTGGACCTCATCCCATTTGATGATGTAATACCTTTAGGAAAAATGGTAATTCCCTTTACGATACTCTGGATAGTGGGGGTAACAAATGCCGTTAACCTTGTTGACGGATTGGATGGTTTGGCTGCAGGTATTTCCGCAATTGCCTCCCTCACTATGGGTATTGTTGCAATGCTGGAAGGTCAAGGAGAAGTTGCAGTACTGGCTTTTCTGCTTTTTGCTTCCATAATAGGCTTTCTGAAATATAATTTTCACCCTGCAAAGGTGTTTATGGGTGATACCGGTTCAATGTTTTTGGGCTTTATACTGTCTATACTGGCAATACAGGGACTTACCAAAAGTGCAACAGTTATCTCACTGTTTATACCGGTAGTAATTCTCGGTATCCCCATTTTTGATACGGCATTTGCAATTGTTCGCAGGCTTATCAAGGGTAACCCCATATTTGAAGCGGATAAGGAGCACTTACATCATCGCTTGCTGGAATTAGGACTATCCCATAAGCAAACTGTAGTTGCAATTTATGGGGTCAGCATAATCCTAAGCGGAAGTGCAGTTCTTTTAACTATGTTAACTACAGAGCAAAGCATCCTAATACTAATTGGAATAAGTACCCTTAGCATACTTGCTGCAAATCGAATTGGAGTTCTGCAGACACGCAGTAAAATTGGTAACCCGCTACCAAAACAAGATTTTAACGATTTTAACGGGTAATGGAGGTTGCTATGGGTAAAAAATATTTAATGAGTGGCGTAATGATGTTTGCAGTATTTCTTTTGGGAATAACCATGGGATCGGAAGTCAATGCAGGCGGAAACAGTCAGCCTGGAACTGATTATGACCCCCTGGTTGCCAAAAGCTATGTACATCAGGAAGTGGAAACGAGAGCTAGCATACTGCAGCAAAGAATCGAGGAACTTCAAAAAGAGGTAGCAAGACTCCAGGGTGTAGTAAATCGTCTCCAAAAGCAAGTTGCCAGTGGGGAGGCTTTGACCCCCAATATTAATAATGAAAATACTTCCGGTGATACATCTGGAGATACAAATTTACAAAATCAAACTCAATCCGGCTTCATTAATACAAAAGCCGGCGCCAACTTAAGAACAGGACCAGGTACTAGTTATCACAAGATAACTACCCTTCCCTATTATACTAAACTTCGGATTATTGCCGCCAATGATGGTTGGTATCAGGTAGAAGTAGAGGGAAAAAACGGCTGGGTTTATGGTGAACTGGTAAGTATATCTGAATAAATTAAATATCTGTTAAATCTAAAGCCTGTAGTAGATTACTACAGGCATTTTGGTAAAATTATCAATAAATTCCGCGTAATTCCTAAAAAACAGGGAATATTATTTGAAGAAAAGGAATAACATGGTATGGTGAAATATTTTTGAGGAGGTTAAAGAAAATTATGCACATTACATTCGGAACTGACGGTTGGAGAGCAATAATAGCTGAGGATTTCACCTTTGAAAATCTAAAGTTGGTTACTGGAGCCATTGCCACTTATATAAAAAACAGTGAGGACCCTGGAGAAGGTGTTGTAGTAGGATATGACCAGCGCTTTTTATCAGAGCAGTTTGCAGAAGCCGTGGCTGAGATTTTAGGGGGAAACGGTCTGAAGGTTTACCTAACATCCAAACCGACTCCCACACCGGTAACTGCATTTGCAATTAAGCACTGGAAATGTAAGGGAGGAATCATGCTTACAGCAAGCCATAATCCTGCTACATATCATGGTATAAAATATATTCCTTATTTTGCTGGGCCCGCACTGCCTGAAACCACTAAGAAAATTGAAGAGGCTCTCCACAAAATCGCTCAAAATAAGGAAGAAATTAAAGGGATAAAATTTAGTGAACTTGAAAATCAAGGGTTAGTTGAAAAAATAGATCCTCAAGAGCCATATTTAAATCATTTAAAGGAAATAATTGATATTTCCGCCATTAAAGACAATCCGGCTAAAATAATTATTGATCCAATGCATGGAGCCGGAATCGGTTACATTGAAAAGTTCCTTGAAGATAGTGGCTGTGAAGTGGCGGCCATACATAATTATCGTGATCCTCTCTTTGGCGGGGGAATGCCGGAACCCAAGGAAGATCAGCTTGGGGAGCTAAAAACAAAAGTATTACAGGAAAAAGCCAAGCTTGGTCTGGCGCTTGATGGTGATGCGGATCGATTTGGGGTAATAGATAAAAATGGAGAATATATTACCCCTAACCAGATTCTCTCACTTGTACTTGACCACCTGATAACTAGAAGAGGCTGGGAAGGTCCGGTTGCGCGTACTGTATCCACAACACATACCCTTGATAATATTTGTGAGATTTATGGAACATTTGTCAAGGAAACTCCTGTTGGCTTTAAGTATATCGGGCAGGCGCTTCGAGAAGGTTGCATACTGGGTGGAGAAGAAAGCGGAGGTTTGAGTATCAAGGGACATATCCCTGAAAAGGATGGGATTCTTGCCTGCTTGCTGATTTTGGAAATTCTCTGTGCCAGTAAAAAGTCTATTTCAGAAAATCTTCAAGACTTAAAAGAAAAATACGGTGGTTTTGTTAGCAGACGTTTGGACTTAAATGTGGAACCGGAGCAAAAAGAAGAGCTTCAGGAAGTAGTTAAAGCATATGAACCGGTTAAAATACTGGGTAAACCGGTAGTTGAAAGGATTACAGTAGATGGAACGAAAATAAAGCTTGCTGATGGCAGCTGGGTTTTAATTCGCCCTTCCGGAACGGAACCTCTTTTTAGAGTCTATGCAGAAGCGCCTACAATGGATGACGTAGAGGCTATGCAGATGGAGGTCAAGGGAGAGGTATTTGGAAGGAAAGGCAGTATTAAATAAGTAAGAACAAAAGCACGCGGCAAAATGCTGCGTGCTTTTGTTCTTAAAAGTTACTTACGCGAGAATTGCGGTTGATCAAAAAACCTTAAAAATACTGCTCGTACTCTTCCCTGCTCATACACTTATAACAAAATCCGCACAAAGCCTTTCCATTCGGTAAATATACAGGATCATAGTTTTCAAAGTCTGACTGTACTAGGCGCAACGAACTGCCGCAGTGAAGGCATGTATCCAGATTTTCCTTCAATTTACCACCCCGTTTAATTACAAAGTATAGTTCTGACAGGTTACTGGATTCTGTCTCGCTTTTATTATTGGTCAATTTTTAGTATTCATTCCAGCAATATTGTGTAAAATACTTCCAGTAGCATACCTCCCCTTGCTGAATACATTGGTAGCGGGAGGAGGTGACAGATTTGACGTTAGATTATATCATATTTCTTTTACCTCTAATAATAATATTTTCATTACTAATATACTTACAGTATTTATCCAGGAGAGTTCCATATGAAGCGGAAATATCTCTTCTAATTTTAACTAATAACTGTCAGGAGATAATTGAAGGAGCAATTAAGGAAATAAAATCTTTTTGTTTATTATATCCCTGGTGCGAAGTGATTATCGTTGACAGGTTTTCAGAGGATGATACCTGGAAAATATTGTTTCGCCTGGCTAAAAAAAATAATTTTCGGGTTATGCAAGATGGCCCTGATGAATTAACAGCATATACTGCCGGCAAAAAAATTTCTTCGGGAGAAAGGCTTTATCTATTATCGATAGATGGGAACAGTTCATATCCAAAGATAAAAAAGAGGCTGGAAAATATCAAAAAAGATGCCTGGAAGCAGGACTACTATAATATAGTTATGTAAAAAAGCCCTATTCGACAGGAGTTTCTAAAACTTTCCAAAATAAGAGCAGGAAAAAGTGAGAATTAAGGTGAATATTCTTTTTTAAAGAGGATATTCTCCTTTTCGAACACTCATTTAAAAAAGTTTACCAGCC
Organism: Clostridiales bacterium; assembly: GCA_020063565.1. GTDB lineage: Bacteria > Bacillota > DSM-16504 > Desulfitibacterales > JAICDB01 > JAICDB01. The sequence goes on from JAICDB010000012.1 coordinate 41,696, forward strand.
TTTGGTGGTGATTTTATGTCTGGTATGTGCTGTTTTGTTTATATAGCCTGGAATAATTACAGGTATGTACTTAACTATTCCTTTGATCCCCTGTTGGATTTAAAATATTATAATATGGCCTGGGATTGTCAGCAGCTTCAACTCCTCACGCCTGCTTTACCATTGGGAATTGCTTACGGTGTTTTAAAATCACTAGCTACTCCCCAGGAACAGTTGCCTAGATTAATTAACCATACTAATTCATCAAAATCATTTCTACAAATATTAAAAAAGAACAGGCACAAAGAAGCGCCATTAACTGCAATTTTAAGGGAAAAAAACGAACAGGCTGCCATAGTGTTGAAAAAATTGGGGATAACTGACGATTATCTGGATTTATATACACTTGATGCCTGCTACCACACTAAACTGCCAAAGGCTTCTGACAAAGACAGGGTATATAGAGCGTTAAAGGGCAGAGCATTGTATTTGGAGGAAATTGAGGACTCTTTAAGCGGACAAGCCGTCAAGGTTAATTTAGAAAATATTCTGCAGGTACTTTATCTGGAAGGAAAGATAAAGCTTTTACCTGCAGTAGCTATAATGCCGGATGGCGCATCATACTGCTTGCGTTGCGGTGGAACGGAATCTATAAAATCTATAGTTTGCTTGGAATGCGGGGATGATTCCTGCTGTCATTGTGAGGAATGTTTGGCAATGGGAGAGGCAAAATCATGCAGGCCCTTCTATGTTGCTCCAAACTATGACTATGAATCATGTAAAGATATAGATATCAAGGTGAATTTTCCCCTTACTTTAGCGCAGCGTGATGCATCCAGAACGTTGGCGTCATTTGTAGCTAGTGGAGAAAAAAATGAGCTTCTGGTTTGGGCTGCCTGTGGCGCAGGTAAAACTGAAGTTACATATGCGGCTATAGCACATGTTTTGGGAAAAGGTGGCAGGGTTTTATATGCAGTCCCTCGCAGACAAGTTGCAATGCAGTTAGCTAAAAGATTTCAAAAAGTATTTAGTAGTATAGATATTGCTGTACTTTATGGTGGCAGCCCTCAAAAATATAAAGAAAGCTCACTTATTTTAGCTACTACTCATCAAACGCTAAGGTTATATCATAATTTTGATTTAGTAATTTTGGATGAGCAAGATGCCTATCCTTACAGGTGCAATAGAATGCTTCATTATGCCGTGAAGAGGGCTTGTAAAGAAGGTTGTCATACCATTTACCTTACTGCTACACCCCGAAAGGAGCTACAGGAGAAGGTTAAATCAGGGAAAATAGACACAATAACCATACCAGCAAGACATCATGGATATCCTTTACCGGTGCCCAGCATAGAAATTGAAAAAGAACTGGTTTATAAAAATGACAGTGTTTCCATTCCACAAAGTGTATTGCAAAATTTACATCTTAGTTTAGAGGGAGACCTAGCACAAGTACTTGTCTTTGTGCCTACCATATACCTGGCTGAAAAAGTAGCTGAAGAGTTGCAAAGGGCAATAAAAATGCCTCCTTTTAACAATTTTAAGGGGGATTGGGTTCAGTTCAGCCATTCCAAAGATCCCGAAAGGGATAAAAAAGTAGATGGCTTTTTTGCCGGGGAATTTCCCATCCTTGTTACCACCACAATAATGGAAAGGGGAATAACTATACCTCGGGTAAATGTAATGGTTTTATTTGCAGATTACGAGCAAATTTTTGATACCGGTACACTGGTTCAGATTGCTGGAAGGAGTGGGCGCTTAGGCCAGTATCCGGAGGGAAAAGTTTGGTTCATAGCAAGTAGCAAAACGCACGCCATGTCGGAGGCTGTTTCATGGATAAGAAATATGAACAATGAAGCAAGAAGAAAAGGATATCTGATTATTCCTCCAAAGGGTGAAATTAAAAATGCTTTCTGAATTCTTCCAAAGCATTTTACAGCTCTTATTTCCGCCTGGCCCCTACTGCTATTTTTGCGGGAGTTCGTTAAAATCCTGGGAAGTATACTGGTGCAGCAGATGTAAAAAAGAAATAAGCATTAATAAAGGGTTGCAGTGTCGAAAATGTGCGAGATTTATAACTGGTGGTGAAATGTGTAGTTTTTGTCAAAAGGACAATTACCCATTTACAGTTGCACGTAGTGCAGGATTATATGACGGAAAGTTAAAGGAAGCATTACAAGAATTTAAATTCAGGGGCAAAAGGTCACTTGCTAAACCACTCGGCAGGCTCCTTGCTTTAGAGGCAATAAAAGATGAAAGATTTTTAGAGGCGGATCTGATAATTCCTGTCCCCATGCACCGGGTAAAATTGGCTCAAAGGGGTTATAACCAGTCAGAGCTTTTGGCAAAGGAAGTTGCCGTTAAACTGGGAATACCTTTTGAGAAGGATGTTTTAGTGAAAATTCGACATACAGCGGATATGGTAGGACTGGGCAGGGAAGAGAGGTCTAAAAATTTACAAGGAGCATTTTTTGTTCAAGATCACAATATTGTTTTACAAAAAAGCATACTCCTTATTGATGATATATTTACAACGGGATTTACGGCGCTTAGCTGTAGCGAAACACTGTTAAAGGCAGGCGCTAAAAAGGTTTTGGTACTTACGGCGGCTTCAAATTTCGATATATACTCATAAAATAATTGCTTTTTCGACATAAATTTCACCATAAACAATGTTATCCACAGCCAGACCCCTTTAAATAAAGTTATTCACAGGATTATCCACATTATCCACAGATTTCGCTATGAATTAAGAAAAAATCCACGAAAAAAACTGTTGCATTGTTATACAGACGAGTGTATAATTATAACCGTTATGGAAGAAATGTTGAATTAATGAAACGAGGAGGAGGAAGAATAAATGAAAAAGTATTTTAAGCTGATTTTAACAGGACTATTGATAGTTGGATTAATGATAGCTGTAGTGGGATGTGGCGGAGAAGAACCTGCGGCCAGCTCTAATGAAGATACTAACGAGCAGCAGGCTGATTCAAATGAAAAGAAAGTTTATATAGTGGGAACTGAACCTACTTTCCCTCCCTTTGAAATGACTGATGATCAAGGTAACATAACCGGCTTTGATATCGATCTTATTAAAGCAATTGCAGAAGAAGAAGGTTTTGAAGTCGAAATTAAAAAATTAGGTTTTGATGGGCTAATTATGGCATTACAGTCGGGAAATATAGATATAGCTGCATCGGGAATGAGTATTACTCCCAAGAGGCTAGAAAGTGTTGATTTCAGTGATCCATATATTGATGCAGGACTAAAGATTGCAGTTACTGCTGATAATAACGAAATTAAATCAAAAGAAGATCTCAAAGGGAAAGTTGCAGCAGTTCAAATTGGTACAACAGGCGCAGAAAAAGCATATGAGTTAAAAGAAGAGGGACTTTTAAAAGAGGTTAAAACATTTAAAACCGTAGATATTGTATTTATGGAACTTTTAAATGGTGGAGCAGATTGTGTAATCAATGATGTCCCTGTCACAGAAGCTTATATGTCTAAAAATGAAGGCAAAATTAAAATGGTTGGAGAGCCATTGGTAGGTGACCAGTACGGCATTGCTGTTGCTAAAGGTAATAGCGAGCTCCTTGAAAAAATTAATTCAGGCTTGAAAAAAGTAAAGGAAAGCGGTAAGTATGACGAGCTCATTAAAAAGTATTTCTAAATAGATTTTAAAAAAAATATTTAAGATAAGTGTTCGAACATCCTCTTAAGGTAAAATGAATGCGTAATAGCATTGGGCTGTTACGCATTCATTGTGTTAATGCAAGGTGTTTGAGATATTTTGGGTTAGATTCAGAGGTGATAAAATGAATTACTTCATAACTCATATGAGCGCTGTTTTCCCTTTCCTGGTTAAAGGCGCTGTTTATACAGTTATAATTACGGCTATGTCAGTGTTTTTCGGTACTGTTATAGGACTATTTTTGGGATTGGGAAGATTGAGTAAGAAAAAGTTTTTTTCGATCCCCAGTTCAATATATGTTGATTCAATTCGAGGAACTCCCCTGCTGGTACAGATACTAATTATTTATTTTGGTATTCCTAACCTTTATAACATGATAACGGGTGACCGTTTTACCATGAATGTTTTTGTGGCAGCAGTACTGGCATGTAGTATTAACAGCGGTGCGTACGTGGCTGAAATCTTTAGGGCAGGTATTCAATCCATTGATAAGGGGCAGATGGAGGCTGCACGCTCACTTGGTATGACCCATAGACAAGCTATGCGCTATATCATTTTACCACAGGCTTTCAGAAGAATTATACCTCCCCTTGGTAATGAATTTATTGTACTCTTGAAGGATACTTCCCTCTTGTCAGTTATTGGTATGGAGGAACTGTTAATGCAGGGACAGCTTTATATTTCGAGAACTTATGCTTCCTTTCCGGTTCTACTTGAAGTTGCCCTCATCTACCTGATGATGACGTGGAGTATTTCGCGCTGGGTGGATTATATGGAATACAAGCTGGGAGTTAAAAGATAGAAGAAAGGGGACTAAAGCTGTGGAGCCTATTATTAAGGTAAGGAATTTATACAAGAACTTTGGAGACCTGGAAGTTCTAAAAGGTATAAACCTGGATATTGCTGAAAGGGAAGTCCTTTGTATCATAGGACCTTCAGGTTCGGGTAAGAGTACTCTTTTAAGATGCCTCAACATGTTGGAGGAGATTACTTCAGGCGAAGTTATTGTTGATGGAAATGACCTTACAGATCCCAGGGTTGATATCAATAAAGTTAGAACGGAAACCGGAATGGTTTTTCAGCACTTTAATCTCTTCCCCCATATGACAATTATAGAGAATATAATGTTAGCTCCTGTGAAGGTGCGGGGGTTATCTGAAGGAAAAGCAAGGCAACAAGCTCTAGAACTTCTCAAGAAGGTTGGCCTAAGCGATAAAGCTGAAGTTTATCCTGACAATATTTCCGGTGGTCAGAAACAAAGGGTAGCAATAGCACGTGCCCTGGCAATGAGCCCTAAAGTAATGCTCTTTGATGAGCCAACATCTGCGCTGGATCCGGAATTAGTTGGTGAAGTACTTGAGGTTATGAAGGATTTGGCAAAAGAAGGTATGACAATGGTTGTTGTAACTCATGAAATGGGATTCGCCAGGGAAGTTGCAGATAGGGTAATATTTATGGATGAAGGTGTAATAATTGAAGAGGGTACTCCGGAACAAATCTTTAAAAACCCTCAAAACACCAGAACAAAAGAGTTTCTTTGGAAGGTACTTTAATTAAGAACACTAGCAATATCAGGCGTTGACATGCTTAGAGAACCTGTGTTATAATACTAATTTATTTGACATTTGACACTCTTTACCCCTGTTTGTTATAATTAAATTACATTATAATTAGGGGGGTAACCTATGCCTGTTTTTAATGTGGGTGACAAGGTGGTATATCCCATGCACGGTGCTGGTATCATAGAAGCCATTGAAGAAAAAGAAGTGCTGGGTGAAAAAAGAACGTACTATATCATGCGCATGCCGATTGGCAATATGAAGGTTATGATACCAGTGGATAATGGTAATGATATAGGATTAAGAGCGGTTATTAAGCAGGATGAAGTTTGTCAGGTGATAAATGTCTTAAAGGAACAAGAGATTACTATCTTACAGGATTGGAACCGGCGCTATCGAGCCCATATGGAGAAAATAAAAAGCGGGGATATTTTTGAAGTGGCTGAAGTGGTAAAGAATCTTATTTTAAGGGATAAAGAAAAGGGTTTATCGACAGGAGAACGGAAAATGCTTGAAAATGCCAGAAAAATTTTGGTTAGTGAGCTGGTGCTGGCAGATGATTCTGATGAAGAAAAAATTGAAGGACTGCTTGAAGAAACGTTTGCCTGAAACTAGAAAAGGAACGCAAAGTTCCTTTTCTAAATTATTAAGATTTTTTTATAGGTCTTTTGTCTTAATTTTAGATTAATTATGTGAATTTATATTGAATGATTTTCCAGAAATTTGTATAATAGTCCTGATACTTTGTAAGAATATAATAAGGAGGTGAAAGTATATGCTAAAGAAAATACTGAGGGTTTTAATAGCATTACTGATAGCAGCAGGGGGTTTATCGCTAAGTCTTTTTCTCACTAATTTTTGGGGTGGTGTTCCAGAACAGGTTAAGTGGGCTATAACTGGTCTGGCTACTATTGTTGTTGGTTTATTTGGTTACAGCATAGCCCCGCTTTTGATGACCTGGGTAGTTCAAATTACCGAATGGCTGGAGGTAAGGCTTCAAAAGACTCCTACAGGAGACATCATGGCTGGCGCTATAGGGATTATTATTGGACTCATAATTGCTAATTTGTTAGGTACTTCCTTTTCTAAACTTCCTTTTATAGGTGCGTATTTGCCGATGGTGGCAAGTTTAATTTTAGGTTATTTAGGTTGGAGTGTGGGTGTTAAAAAGAAGGATGAAGTGCTTTCTGCACTCAATGTTTTTAAATTTGTCAAGGACAAGGATAAAAACAAATCTGCTGCACAAGAAGGCAATTATAAAATACTTGATACAAGTGTTATTATCGACGGCAGAATTGCTGACATCTGTAAAAGCGGTTTTATTGATGGAGCGCTTCTAATTCCCAATTTTGTACTGGAAGAACTCCGGCATATTGCGGATTCTTCTGATTTGCTGAAAAGAAACAGGGGAAGACGAGGCCTGGACATTCTTAACAAAATTCGCAATGAGCTCAATGTTAAAGTTCAGATTTGGGAAGAAGACTTTGAAGATATCATGGAAGTTGACAGTAAACTGGTCAGACTTGCCCAGGTAGTTGGCGGCCAGGTAGTAACAAATGACTATAACCTTAATAAGGTAGCCGAACTTCAAGGTGTTAAGGTCTTAAATATCAACGAACTCGCCAATGCTGTAAAACCGGTGGTTTTACCCGGTGAGGAAATGCAAGTTCAGCTTATAAAAGATGGTAAAGAAAGCGGACAGGGTGTTGGCTACCTGGATGATGGAACCATGATAGTTGTTGAAAACAGTAAAAAGTACATAGGAGAAACTATACCCGTTATGGTTACCAGTGTATTGCAAACTGCTGCAGGAAGAATGATATTTGCCAAACCCAAGTATTCTGACAAGAAACAATCCTCCCAGGGTACAGCCTGGAGAGAGGTGAATGCAGGTGTATCGCGCAGCTAGTATCGTAGTAGCAGGTGGAAAAGGTTCCAGAATGGGAACAAAGGTTAAAAAACAGTATTTGGATTTACAGGGAATGCCCATTTTAGCCCATACGTTAAGTGTTTTTGAAACTGCAAAAGATATTTCACATATTGTGCTTGTAGTACCTGAAGAAGATATTGAATTTTGCCGTGAAAATATAAAACATAAATATGACTTCACTAAAATATCACAGATAGTCGCCGGTGGAAAAACTCGCGGTGAGTCAGTATTTAATGGGCTAAGAAAAACTTTTCAGGAAGATGAATTGGTGGCCGTGCATGATGGCGCGCGGCCACTTTTAAATGCCGCTGTACTTACAAAGGGGATTGCTGCTGCTGGAGAATACGGCGCTTCTGTGGTTGCAGTAAGGGTTAAAGATACAATTAAAAGAGCGGGTAATGACAATTTTGTAAGAGATACACTTCCCCGGGAAGAACTATGGGCAGTACAGACTCCGCAAGTTTTTAAAAGGGACCTGCTTTTAAAGTGTTACAGGAAAGCCTTTGCAGAAGGCGTCAAAGGAACCGATGATGCTTCCATAGTGGAATACTATGGTCATCAAGTTAAGATTGTAGAAGGTGAATACGAAAATATCAAGGTGACTACTCCGGAGGATTTGGTTTTGGCAAACGCTATTTTAGCCTATCAGAAAGTATAAGTATGGGGAGGCATAAATTCAACTAAGGCTTGCGCTTGCGCCAAAGACTTGGCGCAAGCCAAGTTATCATTTAAAGGAGAGGAAAAATGCGAGTAGGAACAGGATTTGACGTACACCGTCTCGTTGAAGGAAGGAAGCTTGTACTGGGCGGGGTGGAGATCCCCTACGAAAAAGGACTAAAGGGGCATTCCGATGCGGATGTGCTTTTGCATGCCATTGCAGATGCCTTCCTTGGGGCTGCTGGTTTAGGGGATATCGGCAGGCATTTTCCGGATAACGACCCCCAGTATAAGGGAATAGCAAGTACAGTTTTACTGAAGAAGGTCTATGGAATGATTAAGGCAAGGAAAATGAAAGTTATCAATGTAGATGCTACAGTTATCGCTCAAGAACCCAAACTTGCACCTTACATAAGTGAAATGGAAAGGAATATTTCAGATATTTTAAATACCGGAATAGAAAATATCAATATTAAGGCTACTACCACTGAGGGACTGGGGTATACAGGTGAAAAAAAGGGTATTGCAGCCCAGGCTGTTGTTAGTATTGCCCCTGTTACTTAAGAAATGTTATAATATCGTAGCTAGTACAAGTGAATGTTCGCCGGGACTATTCGAACATCTTCTACAAGAACTTTTTAAGGGAGGAATATTGTATGAGCCAGGAAATCAGGGTAAGATTTGCCCCGAGTCCTACCGGTCCTTTACATATTGGTGGAGCGCGCTCCGCTCTCTTTAACTATTTGCTGGCAAAAAAGAATAATGGAAAGATGCTTTTAAGGATAGAGGATACTGACAGGGAAAGGTCAAGTTCCGAATCTGAAGAAAATATCAAGGATTCCCTAAAGTGGTTAGGTATCAACTGGGATGAAGGTGTAGACGTAGGTGGTGAGTACGGTCCATACCGCCAAATGGAGAGACTCGATATCTATAAGAAATACATAGACAAGCTTCTTTCTGAAGGTAAGGCTTACAAATGTTACTGCACTGAAGAAGAACTTGAAAAACAAAGGGAAGAGCAAAGGGCTCGCGGTGAAACTCCCCGCTATGCAGGATGCTGTCGTGATTTGACTCCTGACCAGGAAGAAAAATTTCAAGCACAAGGAAGAAGGCCCGTTATTAGATTCCGCGTACCTGGAGGGGAAATTATCCGGGTAGATGATGCTGTAAGGGGAAAAGTGAATTTTGAATCCGATGGAATTGGAGATTTTGTGATTGTAAAATCTGATGGAATTCCTACATATAATTTTGCAGTTGTTGTTGATGACCACGAAATGAAAATAACCCATGTCATTAGAGGGGAAGAACACCTTACCAATACAGCACGGCAAGTTCTGTTATATGAAGCATTGGAATTGTCGCAGCCAACTTTTGCCCATGTTTCCCTCATCTTAGGAAAAGACCGCTCAAAAATGAGCAAGCGTCACGGGCATACTTCTGTAGTGCAGTACAGAATAAATGGTTTCCTGCCTGAAGCCATAGTTAATTTCTTAGCGCTTTTGGGCTGGTCTCCGGAAGGCGAAGAAGAAATCTTTACACTAGATGAACTAATCAAGCAGTTTTCACTGGATAGGGTGGTAAAAAGCCCTGCCGTCTTTGATATGGAAAAGCTAAAATGGATTAATGGTTATTATATTAGAAACAGTTCCATAGAGAGAATAGTGGAACTTGCCATACCTTTTTTGCAGGAAGCTGGTTATTTAGATGAAAATGTAGATGAAGAAAAAAGGCAGTGGGTTTCTATGATTGTGGCTGCAGTAAGAAATCGTCTTTCCACTGTTAGAGAAATTGTGGACTATATGGAACTGTTTATAAATGATGAAATAAAACCTGAAAGTGAAAAAGCGTTAAAAGAACTGCAGGGTGAACAAGTTTCCCAAGTTTTGGAGACATTACTCAGTAAGCTCCAAGAAGCTGAAGATTTGGAGCCGGAAAATGTGAAAAAGATTCTTAAAAGTATAACCAAAGAACTAAAACTAGGGGGACGAAAGGTATTTATGCCAATTAGGATTGCCCTTACCGGTCAAATGAGCGGTCCGGAAATGCATGATGTGATACCTGTTCTGGGTATTGAAAAGGTAGAGAAAAGAATTTCCTACGTTAAGGAAAATTTCCTTCAGTAAGTCATTGACAGTTTTCTGATTTCAATTTATAATCTTTTAAACTTAAACTCTAATACTTGTTTAAAAAGAGCATTCGAAAAGGAGTACGGACTTTTCGAACATCCTATTAAAAAGCAAGGAACGGGAGAGTAGGTATTTAATACTTGTCTCCAGAGAGGATTGCCCCGGCTGAAAGCAATCCGGCAGGGAAAATACCGAAATGCACCCGGGAGCTGCAAAGCCGAAAAGTTTACAGTTTAAGGTTGAAATAAGTATTCAACTTCCTTATAAAGTAGGCTTTGCCGGTGGTACCGTTACAACCCGCTTGCACATTTTCCGTGCAAGTTTGAGTGGGCTCTTGGAGCCAAGCAGGGTGGAACCGCGAAAACCTTTCGTCTCTGTATTACAGGGGTGAAAGGTTTTTTTCTAGGAATTTTTTTAAAAGCCTAAACTGGGCTTAAAGGCATATGGTGATGAATAAACATATCTTTTAAAAAACCTTTAAGGAGGGAGAGAAAAATGCTTTCCAGAATAAAAAAGGATATTAAGGTTATCTTTGAAAGGGACCCGGCTGCTAAAAGTATGCTTGAAGTCATTCTTACTTATCCGGGACTACATGCGCTAATATTACATCGTTTAGCTCATAAACTTTATAACAAAGGATTTACAACTTTAGCCAGGATTATTTCCCAATTTAATCGTGCTGTTACAGGCATAGAAATTCACCCTGGAGCAAAAATAGGAGAGGGACTTTTTATCGACCACGGGATGGGAGTCGTTATTGGGGAAACCACTGAAATTGGTGACAATGTTACCATTTATCAGGGAGTAACCCTGGGTGGAACAGGTAAGGAAAAGGGAAAAAGACACCCTACAATTGGTAACAATGTAGTTATCAGTACCGGAGCAAAGGTTTTGGGTTCCATAACGATTGGAAACAATGTTAAAATAGGCGCTGGTTCCGTTGTCTTAAAAAACGTCCCCGACAATTGTACTGTAGTTGGAGTCCCCGGCAGAGTTGTTATCAAGGATGGTAAAAAAGTTGGGGATGCTAAAATAAATTCTGAAATAGACCTGCAGCATAACAAGTTGCCTGACCCGGTAGCGGATATGATGCTTTGCTTGCAGAGGCGTATTGACCGCTTAGAGGGTAGAATTCAGGAATTGGAGGCTGATAAGGTTGATTAAACTTTACAATACTCTTACCAGACAAAAGGAGGAATTTAAACCGGGAGAACCTAATAAGGTCAGAATGTATGTCTGTGGCCCTACCACCTATAACTGTATTCACCTGGGAAACGCGAGGCCCCTTGTAGTATTTGATACAGTGAGAAGATACTTAAAATATAAGGGGTATGATGTACTCTATATTCAAAACTTTACCGATATTGACGACAAAATTATCAAGAGGGCAAATGAGGAAAATATAGACGCCAGAGCCCTGGCGGAAAAGTATATTTCCGAATACTTTAAGGATGCCGATGCCCTCAATGTAAAAAGGGCCGACCACTATCCAAAGGTCAGTGAGCACATAGATGATATAATTGCAGCTATCAAAAAATTAATAGACAAGGACTATGCCTATGTCATAGACGGTGATGTATACTTTAATGTACGAAAGTATGAAGATTACGGAAAATTATCCGGCCGCAGCCTTGATGAAATGAAATCCGGGGCCCGGGTCCAGATAGATGAGCGCAAAAAGGATCCCCTGGATTTTGCACTTTGGAAATCGTCTAAGCCAGGGGAACCTTCCTGGGATAGCCCCTGGGGTAAGGGAAGACCGGGATGGCATATTGAATGTTCCGTAATGTCTACTAAGTACCTGGGAGAAACCTTTGATATCCATGGTGGAGGAGCCGATTTGATTTTTCCGCACCATGAAAATGAAATAGCTCAGGCTGAAGCATGTACAGACTGTCAATTTGCTCGTTACTGGATGCATAACGGCTTCATTACAGTAAATAAAGAGAAAATGTCAAAGTCCCTCGGCAATTTTTTCCTGGTACGTGAAATACTGCAAAAATTTTCAGGAGATACTGTTAGGTTTTATCTTTTGTCTACCCATTACAGAAGTCCCCTTGATTTTGATAATGAAAAGCTTGCCATGAATGAAAAGAGTTTGCAAAGGATAAAAAATACCTTTGCCTTACTTGAGCAGACTTTAAATAAAAAACCGGTTGCGGGAAATGGTGATTCCGGTAATAGGATTTTAAAAAGTGTAGATCAATTAGTTGCCGATTTTGAAAGTGCTATGGATGATGATTTTAACACGGCACTGGCGCTTGCTGCTGTCTTTGAGTTCTGTAAGGAAATGAACATTACGATAAATGATGAATCCTTTAGACCTGATAAGGATACTTTGCAAGCTCTGGAGAAAGCCCGGGATACACTTTATAAATTGGCAGGAGGGATATTGGGGATAATATTTAAAGCTGAGGACACTGCTGCATCAGATGACCTTGTAAGTGAGCTTGTACAAATTTTAATTGAAGTAAGACAAAATGCCCGGAAAAACAAAGACTGGACTACTGCTGATACCATCAGGGATAGGTTAAAGGAATGCGGAATCATATTGGAAGACTCGCCCCAGGGAACCCGCTGGAAAAAGTCTTAAAATGAAAGTTCGAAAAGGGAGCACGAGAGACACGACCCGGCACTTAATCTAATGTTTAGTAATGGGAAACCTTTAAGTTATCGGTCGAAGTGAAACTTGAAGATTTAAAAAGAAAATAAACACCGAATTTAAGTGCCGGGGAAGTGGATTTCGCGCGGACTTTTCGAACATCCTATTAAAAGGGGGGCGCAATATTTGGAATTCAGAAGTAGGGACATAGCCCCGGAAAGCGTTTCCCCCCTCGCTCTGGCATATTTAGGGGATGCTGTGTACGAGCTTTTTGTACGTGAAACATTAATTCAGAGGGGGGTTATTGGGGTTAACAATTTACACCGGAAAACTGTAAAACTTGTTAAAGCTTCAGCCCAAGCAGAACTACTTCATAAGGTTGAAGATCAGCTTACTGAAGAAGAAATGAAAATTGTTAAAAAGGGCAGAAATACCAAATCTTCAGTACCTCGCAATGTTGATATGGCTGATTACCGTTATAGTACAGGGTTTGAGGCTTTGGTCGGGTACCTCTATCTCAAAGGCGATAATGAGCGTTTTCAGGAATTATTTAAAGCAGCCATTGAAGAAACTTTGGAAGTTTAGGGGGAGAAACATGGGAGAAACCGAATTAAAAGTGAAGCTTTTAAGATACACACCTGATCCGGAGGGTGTGGTTGCAGTTGCTGCAAGGTTATGTTATTCAGCTGATGATATAGAAACCGTTACCGGAAAGATGAAAGAAGAAAACAAAGCTAAATTCATAAATAAACTTTTAGATATGGGACACCTTTCGCCTATTGAACATGTCAGCTTTACCTTTGGCATTGAAGGGGTTTCCCGCAGCTTGCTTGCGCAAATTACAAGGCATAGAATTGCCAGCTTTAGTGTTAAATCCCAAAGATATGTATCTGAAATGGCAGATGTGGATGAAGGCTTTTCTTATGTCATACCTCCCAGAATTAAAAAATTAGGCCTTGAATATGTGCAAGAATTTGAGGCGCAGATGAAACAAATTCAAAAATGGTACAACTACTGGTGCGAGGTCTTGCAGGAAGAAGGCAAAGGTGCTCTGGAGGATGCCAGGTTTGTGCTGCCCAATGCTGCAGAAACTAAAATAGTAATGACAATGAATGCAAGGGAGCTGTATCACTTTTTTAGGCTGCGCTGTTGTAACAGAGCGCAGTGGGAAATCAGGGAGCTTGCCTGGGAAATGCTGAAGCTTGTCAAAAAAGTTGCTCCCGCAATATTTGTTTCTTCAGGGCCGGATTGTGTCAGCGGTAGTTGTAGTGAAGGTGAAATGAGCTGTGGTCGTATTAAGGAAGTGAGAGCAAGATATAAAGAACTAAATGCCTGATTGGAGGATCCTAGATATATGCAAAACACTATCATTGCAGGTAAAAATCCCGTTATGGAAGCTTTAAAATCAGGGCGTTCCATTAATAAAATTATGGTTATAAAAGGGAAAACGGGAGGCTTAAATAGGCATCTCAGCCTGGCTTCCAAGAAAAAAATTCCTATCCAAACGGTATCTGCCTCTAAATTGGACGAGCTTAGTCCTGAAAGAAACCACCAGGGAATAATTGCTGAAGTAGCAACAAAGGATTATGTTGATTTCGATGAGATGTTAAATGCCAGTAAAAAAAGTACTGAACCATTCCTTATTCTACTCGACGGCCTTGAAGATCCGCGAAATTTAGGAGCCATTATGCGAACAGCTGAAGCAGTTGCATGTCATGGTATAATAATACCTAAAAGAAGGAGTGTCTCATTAAATCAGACAGTAGCTAAGACAAGTGCAGGCGCCATAGAATATGTACCTGTCAGCAGGGTTCCTAACCTTGTGATGGCAATGGAAAAACTTAAAAAAGAAGGTTTTTGGATAGTAGGCTGTGAGGCTTCCGCTAACGAAAACATTTATGATTTGAATTTAAAGGGGCCCATAGCTGTGGTTATCGGTAGTGAAGGGAAAGGTCTCAACCGGTTGGTAGCAGAAAACTGTGACTTTTTAGCCAAAATACCAATGAAGGGGAAATTGAACTCATTAAATGCTTCTGTTGCAGCATCCATAGTAATGTATGAGGTTCTGCGACAAAGGCAGGGATGTTATAAATCGTGAATGACTGGTGGGTGTGAGCTGTGGAAGAATTTCTAATCGTTGATGGTTATAATATTATCAATAATTGGCCTAATTTAGCCGAGCTAAAAGATCATAATTTGGAACATGCCAGAGATAAGCTGCTTGAAACTCTGCAAAACTATGCCGCCTATAAAAATATTAAAATTATCCTGGTCTTTGATGCCCACCTGTCGGAAAGTAAAATGCGTTCTTCATATCTTGAAAATGGTGTTGAAGTTATCTATAGCAAAAAAGGTGAAACAGCAGATATGGTAATTGAAAAAATAATAGATTGTATGCCTCCCCGATCAAAAGTTATAGTGGCTACATCAGACTGGGCAGAGCAGAGATTGGTTATGGGTAAAGGCGCTTTAAGAATGCCTGCTAGAGAACTGTACTACAAGGTTCAGAGCGCTGAAAAAAACATCAAAAAAACTATAGAAAAAACTAAAAAAAAATCAAGTAGTCTCTTAGAGGCGCAACTTGAAGAAGAAGTTCGAAAAAAGCTGGAAGCTTGGCGGAGAAAGTCTTGAGAAGCCAAAACTCTGTTGATTTTGCTGGTATTGTAAGGTATAATTATGTATGGTAGTGGACAAACTATAAGTTTTTAAAAATTTTAGGAAAGTTTTTGAGGTGTTTTGCGTATATATCTTTTGGATGGCTTGATGGGACTCTTTCTGCAAAAGTGCCATGGTTTAAACTCTTAGGTGGAGGCGATGACATGAGCGTAAATGCCCAAAAAGATTCTTACCAGAGCTATGAAGTTTTGGTCGACGAAGATATTGTTAGCATAGCGCAGATGGGAGACAATGAAGCTCAGGAATATTTAATCAACAAGTACAAGAATTTTGTAAGGGCTAAAGCTCGCTCATATTTCTTGATTGGTGCCGATAAGGAAGATATTATTCAGGAAGGTATGATAGGTCTGTATAAGGCTATTCGTGATTTTAAAGGCGATAAGCTCTCCTCATTCCGGGCATTTGCAGAGTTATGCGTCACACGTCAGATTATCACTGCTATCAAAACTGCCACCAGGCAAAAGCATATCCCTCTGAACTCATATGTGTCGCTTAATAAACCTATCTATGATGAGGATTCAGACCGTACTTTATTAGATGTGATCTCAGGTTCCCAGATAACTGATCCTGAAGAATTGATTATAAGTAGAGAAGAATTTGATGATATTGAGGAAAAAATGTGTGAAATCTTAAGTTCTTTGGAATGGGAAGTTTTAATGTCTTACCTTGAAGGAAAGTCTTATCAGGAGATTGCTCGTGATCTCAAGCGTCACGTAAAGTCTATTGATAATGCTTTACAAAGGGTGAAAAGAAAACTGGAGAAGTACCTTGAAAAAAGGGAAGTTTGATTCCAGAAAAAGGAACAAAAAATTTCTTGACTTATATCTTTAGACGTGATAATATAAAGAATGTCGCCGGAAGGAAAGATTCTTCGGCGCTTAAAAATGGATAACGTGGAGAGGTTCCCGAGTTGGCCAAAGGGGGCAGACTGTAAATCTGCTGGCGTTGCCTTCACTGGTTCGAATCCAGTCCTCTCCACCATTATTAAACAAAAGTTCGAAAAGGAGCACGAGAGACACAAGAAGTTCAAGGAGTTAAAGTCTCTGAGTAGTACAGGGGACAAGACGAAGTGGATTTCGCGCGGACTTTTCGAACAACCTCTTTAAACGTTGCGGGGTGGAGCAGCTGGTAGCTCGTCGGGCTCATAACCCGAAGGTCGTTGGTTCGAATCCTTCCCCCGCAACCATTTTTATGCCCATGTAGCTCAGGAGGTTAGAGCGTCGCCTTGGTAAGGCGGAGGTCACCGGTTCAAATCCGGTCATGGGCTCCAGTGAAAACTAGCTATCCCAGGCCTTTTGAGGTCTGGGATATTTTTATTTATTCTTGCATGAAGCACCACTCCTTTCTAAATGCTATTATCAGATAAGCTTCATTCCATAAATCAGAGTTAAAACTTATAGGGAATTCCTTAAGCTCGCTTCAATTATATACAATAATATTTTTGGAAAAGTCAAATTATCAGGTATGCAAATTGTGTATTTTTGTATATAATATAATAAAAAGCTTCTAGGATGGTGAATATGGATAGTAAAGTTATTGGTGCGAATCTCCGTCGAATTCGTGAATCTAAGGGTTTCAGCCAATCCCAGGTGGCTGACCGTGCAGGAATTTCAAGAGTTGCGTACCGGAACATTGAAATTGGCAAGTCAACTCCGAAAGTATCTACTTTACAAAATATCGTGTCTAGTCTTGATGTGAAGCTCCAAGATCTTTTTACTCCGATTCGTATGTTAGAAAAAGTGAGATTTCGGTCGTTAAAAAAAATGACTAGCCGCGACAGTATTTTAACTGAAGTAGCACGATGGTTGGATGACTTTAATTATTTACAAGATTTGCTAGGTAGAAGTACGAATTACAAATTCAAGGATCTTGTTAGTGAATTATCATCTATGGATGAAGGAACTGATAGAGCCATGTATGCTGCTGAAAAAGCACGCAAAATCTTAAAGTTAACAGAAAAAGAACCTATTCGTGATATAGCCGGATTACTTGAATCCAGTGGAATAAAACTATATCCACTAAGTCTTGCTTCGGATGGCTTTTTTGGACTATCAGTTGCAGAAGAAGACGGAGGTCCAGCTATTGTTGTCAATGTCTGGGAAAGAATCTCTGTAGAGCGATGGATTTTTAGTGCTGCTCATGAACTGGGGCATTTACTTCTTCATTTAGACGCTTATAATGTGAAAGAAAGTGAAGAAGATAAAGCTCAAGAAGATGAAGCAAATACTTTTGCGTCTTTTTTCTTAATGCCTGAAAAAGCCTTTAAAACCGAATGGGACGACACTTATGGTTTATCCTTAGTAGATCGAGTATTTAAGGTAAAGCAAATATTTCAGGTTAGTTATAAAACTGTTCTTTATCGACTTTCGGAAACCCAAGGAAACTCCGTATGGGGAAAGTTCCAAGTTGCTTACAAAGCAAGAACCGGGAAAACCCTGGGTTTGACTGATGAACCGCAAGCTTTGTCTCCAGATAAATTTCAACAATCTGAAGTTTTGCGTTCCAAAGAGCCCCATTCCCTTTCTCCTTCCTGTTTTATTGAAGATTGTTTATCGAGGCTAGTTCGTGAAGCTATAGAAAAAGACAAAATTACCATGAGTCGTGGTGCGGAGATATTAAGATTGGATTTTCAAGCTATGCGTGAAAGAATTAATTCATGGGTGTAAGATATGGGTACACGAAAAAAAACATTTTTAATACTGGATGCCAACATTCTGATAGATTTATACAAGTGCGATTGGACCTTAGTAAAACTGATTTCTACTCATGTAGGCAAAATACATTTAGCTACCCCTGTTTTAAGCGAAGTAAACGAAATCGACGAGGATGACTGCGTGAAGTTTGGAATTGTACTTGTAGAGCCAGAACTGGAACATGTTATATCAGCATCGCAAGCAAAAGGACCATTATCTTTTCAGGATAACTTATGTTTAATTCTTGCCAAGGAATATGGCTGGACTTGTGTCTCGAATGACAAACCTCTAAGAAAGAAATGTCAAGATGAAGAAGTCCCAGTAATCTGGGGTATTGAACTGATCTGTATATTAGTAGAAGCGGGTGGGTTGCCTGTTGAACAAGCAAAAGATGTTATAAAAGGAATACAAGAGTCAAACCCGAAATATATCACCGACAATATTGTAAAAAAAGCCTTGCGTAGATTAGGCTTGGATAATTGTCGGGTCAAAGATATTCAATAGTCATGCATAAAACAAAGTTTTTCACCGAACTTTTCCATTTGTTTATGCGTTATGTTAATGACTTACGAGGGTTTCAATTTTCCCCTAAAAATATCTAAAATAGGTGATGACGATGAATGAAATAGCCTATAAAAAGTGGCTTGAAATCCCAAAAAATATTAGGCAAAAGTTGGAGCAAAATGTATGGTGCGGAAATTGTATGCGTGCAGTACAAATAGTAGATTATAAAGTTAAGAGTCACCAGCTGGGACTCATGTTGACCGGGCAATGTAAAAACTGTGGGCATGAAGTGGTAAGGGTCATTGAGGGTAATTAGCAGAAAACCGTTTTGGCAAACCAAAACGGTTTTCTGATGATTATGACAGGAATTTATTATCTTGATGTTGAATTCATTTACAGAAAAAGGTTATGGAATTTATGATTGTGTTAGAATTTTAACTAAAAAGAGGTTGTTTAAATGCCAACTGATACTTATGCAGTAATAAACAAACAACTGGAGATAGTTTCATATCGTAGACATCAACTAATTATTATATGCGGTCAGACATGTAGCGGCATTCTACAAGGGTATGCTTCTGCTAGTAACATTCCTTATGTAAACCTTAGCTTAGAATTAAGTAAGGCGTTATTAGAAATCCCAGTGTCTCTGAGATGGAGAAAAGTTGGGCCCATCGTTGACCAGATAATCAAGGAGCAGGATAGTAATATAATTTGTTTCGACCATTTAGAACTATTATTTCACCCGCAGTTGCATCAAGACCCGATGAGGCTGCTAGAAAACATAAGTCGTAACACAACCATAATAGCTGGGTGGAACGGTTCTTATGAAAATGGTACTCTTACTTACGCTGCTCCCGGACATCAGGAATTTCGGTCATACACAGAATTAGAAGCTAGTATTATTACCGTGGAATAAATATTGGGGGGATGAATGTTGAAGTATAGTGATTTAATCCATTTTGAACCAATAGAAACGGTGGTCCAGTTACGAGAGTCTAATAAAGAAGATTATGCAATGCACCTTCTGGATACATATGTAATCTCGGATCGGATGGCTGAAGCAATAGATGAAATTGTTATTGAACAGCTCCAGTACGATTACCAAGCAGATAACAAAGGTCTATTAGTTGTCGGTAATTATGGTACTGGTAAATCTCACTTGATGAGTGTAATTGCTACGATTGCAGAAAAGGACAACGTTAGTGAACGTTTGTCAAATGCACAGGTGGCTGAAAAATCTAAAGAGATTGAAGGTAGATTTAAAGTTATTCGTTCGGAAATAGGTTCTACCACGATGTCTTTAAGGGATATTATCTGTGGGGAATTAGAAGATAACCTGGTTGAAATGGGAGTAGAATTCAGATTCCCACCTGCGAATAAGGTACGCAATAATAAAGATGCATTTAATGAAATGATGGCTGTTTTCCATGAAGCATATCCCGATAAAGGGTTATTGCTTGTAGTTGATGAGTTGCTTGATTATCTAAGAGGACGAAAAGAGCAAGAGCTTATTCTTGACCTCGGTTTTTTGCGAGAAATAGGGGAGATATGCCGTACCACTCGCTTTCGTTTTATTGCCGGTGTGCAGGAAATGCTTTTTGATAACCCTAAATTTCAGTTTGTAGCCGAGCAATTACGCAGGGTACGGGAACGGTTTGAACAGGTACAAATTGTTCGGGAAGACATTGCGTACGTTGTATCCCAAAGACTATTGAAAAAAGATGATAAACAAAAAGCGCTGATACGTGAACATCTTCAGCAGTTCACCCCTCTTTATGAAAAATTAAATGAACGGCTTGAAGAGTATGTTGCTCTATTCCCGGTACATCCGTCTTACCTATCGACATTTGAAAAGGTAGATGTTGCTGAAAAACGCGTAGCATTAAAAACTATTAGTAATGAAATCAAAAAGCTTCTTGATCAGGAAGTCCCTGAAAATAAACCAGGTCTTATTTCGTATGATAGCTACTGGCCTTACATTGAGAATGACCCTGCATTAAAGAGCGACCCGGATATCAGAGAAGTTAGGTCAAAGTCAAAGATATTGCAGGATAAAATTCAAAGTGCATTTACAAAACCAATCTATCGACCAATGGCTCTACGAATAGTTAAGGCCTTGTCGGTGTTACGTCTCACCACTGGTGATATATATGCTAAACTTGGTGCGACTTCTGAAGAATTGCGGGATACTCTATTCCTACACATGGAACTTCCCGAGGAAGATGCACAGTTTCTAAGGTCTACTATTGAAGCAGTGCTTAAAGAAATATTAAAAACAGTAAGCTGGCAGTATATTTCATTCAACGAACAAAATGGACAGTATTATTTAGATATTAATAAGGATATAGCGGTGGACGACTTGATTGAACAGAAGGCCGAAGGGTTAATGCCAGAACAGTTGGATCGTTATTATTTTAATGCACTATCCCAGGTAACTGAAAGCGCACAGAATACATATGTTACTAACTACCGAATTTGGCTGCACGAGCTTCCATGGTGGGAACGTAAAGTGACGCGCCAGGGTTATCTCTTCTTCGGTGCACCAAATGAGCGTTTAACGGCACAGCCACCGAGGGATTTCTATATCTATATGCTGCAGCCTTTTGACCCGCCAAAGTTTAAGGATGAGGAAAAACCTGACGAGGTATTTTTTAAGCTGACAAATAAAGACGAAAAGTTTCTCCGTGCATTATCGCTATATGCAGCTGCAAAAGAATTAAGTGCGACTGCTGCCTCCGGCACCAAGCATCTCTATGAAGATAAGGCCAGAGAAAATTTACAGCGGCTAACAAAATGGCTGCGGGAAAATTTCTTAACGGCATTTGAAGTAACTTATAAAGGCAATAGTAAGAAAGTGGCTGGGTGGATTTCCGGCATGCCGCAACAGGCAAGTGTCAGGGAACTTATTGACTTAGTTGCTTCAACCTGTCTTGCCACTTGCTTTGAAGAGAAATATCCAGATTATCCGCATTTTAGTAAGCTAAATACTCCAATGACCAGGGATAACATGCCAGTATATGTTCAAGATGCTCTAAAGAATATTGCTGGTGCGAAAACACGAAGTGGAACTGCGGTGCTCGATGGTCTAGTACTTCTTGAAGGTGAAAATGAGAAGCTTAATGTGCGTAAATCAGGATATGCAAAGTGGATACTAGAAAAGCTGGAAGAAAAAAATCAGGGCCAGGTAGTGAACCGTTCTGAATTAATTGAAGTAATTTATACATGTCAGGGTTCTCCTGATGTTGAACTGACAACAGACTTTAAATTAGAGCCGGAATTACTCGTAGTATTATTAGGCGCACTTGTGTATAGTGGTGACATCGTCTTAACTATTTCCGGTACAAGCTACGATGCCATGAAGTTTAACCAACTGATTAAGTTGCCATTAGATAGTATCAAAGATTTTAGTCATCTAAAGAAACCAAGCGGCTTACCTATGGCTCCTTTAAAGGCCCTTTTCGACCTATTTGATATTTCACATGGGCTATTACAGCAAAACAACCTGGATGAGGGAGTTAGAGAGCTTAATAAATATGCCCGCAGTGTTTTAACCGATGCTGTAAATATGATTCAAACAGTGCGTACCGGAATTCCCTGTTGGGACGGAACGATATTATCTGCTGGCGAACAGGAACAGTACAAGGGAAAGCTAGAAAGCTTTAAAGGATTCTTGGAAGCTGTCTTGATTTATGATACGCCTGCGAAGCTGCGTAATTTCAAGTATACGGTTGAGGATGTACAAGCACAGAAGGAAGCAAAGGATCTTATTGGTAGATTAAAGCAATTGCAGCACCGGGTTAACGAAGTATCAGCAGTTGCTAACTACCTGGTAACAGCGCAACAGCATTTACCCGTTGGTCATGAATGGCAGCATGAAGTTGAAACTGCACTGGAAGAACTGTTGCATGCTTTGAAGCAAGGTGAAGGTTGTCAAACAGAACTACAAGAGCTTCAACAACTTAAGGATAAGTATATTAATATTTATATGGGTCTTCATAGCAATTCCAGGTTAAACGCTAACGAGGATAATAAAAAAGAAAAGCTTCTAAATGACGCGAGATTAAAGGCCTTGAAGCAACTTTCGTCCATAGAAGTGGCGTTACCTGCAAATCAGTTAGAGCAACTGTTAAAAGGTATTACAGCGTTAAAAACTTGCTGGAATTTGACCAAGGATGACCTGAGACAACAGTCAGTCTGTCCCCACTGTAAATTTAGGCCCAAAGATGAACAACATGTCCATCTACAGAGTTTAGAAGAATTGGAAGAACAAGTGCAGGCGCTGTTAGATAACTGGACATCAATTTTACTAGGCTACTTCAATGACCCTGAAGTAAAAGAAAATATAAATCTCTTAAAACCGGAACAGCAGCGGTTAATTAATGAACTGTTAAACAAAAAAGAGTTTGAACTGCCTATTGACCTACAGCTAATTCATGCAATAAAAGAGTTATTGCAGGGTATTGAAAAAGTGCAGATTACCATGGAAGGGTTAATGAAAGCTTTAGGAAACGGCAACCCGATTACCGTTGAAGAAGCCCGGCGAGGGTTTGAGAGGTTATTAAGTAACAGTATTGGATCGCAACCTACCAACCGTGTGCGGATAATGCTTGAAAATAAATAGATAGGGGGAGAAGGGGATGGCAATAAACAAGTCCCAACAAGAGTTATTTGGGAGTGAAGATACCGATAATAAACCTGTTACATGTTTGGGAATGACATTTAAAAACGATGAGGAACGCCGTAAGTATTTTACGGAAGAATTGCGTAAGAGATTACCCGAATTAAAGAAAATAGAAGGCTTTCCAATCGGTGAGGACGAGGATATATTAGCTCTTTCTGATCCACCATATTATACGGCATGCCCTAATCCGTTTATACCGGATTTTATTAAAGAGTGGGAAGCAGAGAAAAGAGAAATGTACGGGGAAGAGGAAGAAGAGTACCACCGGGAACCTTTTGCAGCGGATGTTTCGGAGGGTAAAGGTAATGCAATATATAATGCACATAATTACCATACAAAAGTTCCTCATAAGGCAATAATGAGATACATTTTACATTATACAAAACCAGGAGATATTGTAGTTGACGGGTTTTGTGGTACAGGAATGACCAGTGTTGCAGCTCAAATGTGTGGTGACATATCTGCTGTACAGGAATTAGGTTACCGGATTTTAAATGATGGTCATATTCTAGATCAAGATGGTAATATTATTTCTAGATTTGGTCCACGTCAATCTATAATTAATGATCTTTCCCCAGCGGCAACCTTTATTTCTTATAATTACAATTACCCTTCGGAAGTTGGATCTATTAAGAAAGAAGCTAATAAAATTTTATGGCAGGTTGAAAAGGAATATGGTTGGATGTATAAAACCAACCATGTGATAGAAGGTGTAAGTCAATTTAATAATAAAGGGGAACCTGTTAAAGGAGAGATATTATATACAGTTTGGAGTCAGGTTTTTATTTGCCCTTATTGCACAGAGCAAATAGTTTTTTGGGACGTTGCAGTTGACCGTGATGAAGGAAAGATACATGATACCTTTGGGTGTCCACATTGTAATGCGGTAGTAAACAAAAGAGGTTTAGAAAAATGTTGGGAAACGAGCTTTGATGAAGCATTATCTCAAACAGTTAAACAAGTTAAATATGTACCAGTTTTACTCTGTTACAGAGTGGATAATGAAAGGTTTTTAAAAAGACCTGATAAAAAAGATATTGAGTTGATTAATGAAATCGGCAAAAAGCCGCTGTCGAACTGGGTACCAACAAATAAAATTTTTGAAGGCGATAAAACAATTGAGGCCATAAGGCTTGGATTTACAAATATACATCATTTTTATACCAAAAGAAACCTATTATTATTATCTGCGTTATTTCAAAAGGCTAAATGTAATCAATTGAAGTTTATTTTGACTGGAATGTTAACAAGAACTTCCAAACAAGCACGTTTTCTTGCAAAAAACTTTTTCCATGGTGGGGGCGGATGGGTAGGAACCAGTTTGTCAGGAACACTGTTTTTTCCGTCATTAAGCATTGAAGTGAGTCCCATTTTCACTTTTAAGAGCCTGTTCGATAAGCACCTAAATTGGTCCACGAAATGAACTAAGGTTGTTAAAATTGAGTGTTATTTTTAGAAAAAATATCGTCTGTAAGCTTA
>JAICDB010000013.1 GCA_020063565.1 Clostridiales bacterium
CTAAGGGCTGTTTGATTGTATATCAACAGTCTTTTTTTGTTCGCCCGGCATGTCTGGTGTTGACCAAGGGTGTTGGGACCACGGGGACGGTTCTTGTGGCTATGAAAATGAAAACATGCTCAGAATGATTCATCTAAGCAGCATGTAGGATAAATACAGTATTACTCCCCACAAAGGGATACTTAAAATACACGCATTAAATAAACCTCTAAAAAAGTCTAAATCATTATTATTCATCTTCATTTTCCAGGTCCTCATTTTGTATTTGTTACCTATTATTATGAAAAAGTTAAGTAAGAATTATACATGTTAGGCATTTTTTAAGGACTGGAAATGCCTTTTAAAATTCCTATTAAACAAAGCATTTTACATTGCTCAGTTAGTCTTAAGGAAAACTAAATTTACGGAGTGGCAAATGCTGCAAATTACTGGGAGACATCGCACGGTACCAGCAGGAACATTTTACTGCAGGGTGAACGGACTGAAGCACAGGATACGGTGGAAATCAAGGGATACATGACGTTAAAAGAATTTTCCGGGGTTACTGGAATTTCACCGGAGAGATTGCTCCAACTGGGCAATTTACCTGAAGACACGCCTGTTGATATGAAAATAAAGGATTTGGGAAATTGTTGCAAAGCATGTAATGTCAAAGTATACTTACAATAAGAAGTTTATGATCCTCTACCAACTTCCAGAGAAGCAAACCTGACGGTTCAATAATCACTAAGAGGTGGGATTAGATGAAAAAGATTCTGGTTGTTGAGGACTCAGGAATAACAAGACTGCATCTAAACCGAATCTTGAAGGACGCCGGTTATAAGGTTTTTGAGGCTGTTAACGGTCAACAGGTAATCAATGATTGCTTTCATCGAGAGTATTCACTCGGGGATATGGATTTAATTATCCTGGATCTCTATTTAAGGGATATGTACGGGCTTGAAGTGTTAAAAAAAATTGCCCTGAAATATCCCGACATCCCGGTAATTATACTAAGCAGTGAAAAGAAGAAGGGAAATATACTGGATTGCATTGACATGGGGGCAAAGGATTATATTGTAAAGCCTTTTAAAGAAAAGGATTTGGTGCAGCGCGTTGGAAGAATTTTACCACCTGACCCGGTAGAAGGGGAGGGGGGAGGAGTAATTACTTCGTCAGGCAAAAAAGAAGATATCTCCAGCGCGCTTACGAACGAAATCGATCGGGCCATCAGATCGAAAACACCACTGGCTTTGGCTAAATATGTCTTTAAAGAGGAAAATAGTTCTCTGGAAGAAATACGTAGCATTGCATCTGAAAAACTGAGAGTAATAGATCAAGTCTATAAAGTAGATAATGGCATTGTACTGATACTCCCGGCTACAGATAAAAAGGGTGAGGCAGTTGTAGCTGAGAAATTACAGAAAGCCTGGAAGGAAATAAAAGAAGACATAAAGTTTGATGAATCTGAGACAAAAAAACTTTTTTTCCCGGACGATATAGAGGATCAAAAACTGATACAGGATTACAGGAAAGATAAAATAAAGGACATTATTATAGAAAAGCTGGGTCTTTAACCTTTAGGCGTCTCTTTCACCTGATACAGGTTTTCACGCCTACAAAGCCAACACAGCAGCGGGAGGTATAACAAGAAAATGAACAAATATAAATTATTAGTTCTAGGATTATGCCTGCTGTGGGTTGCATATACACCAACTTTGACTCGTGGTGCCCAGAATACAAAAGAAGGATTACAAATCAATGAATTCATGGCCTCCAACGGAGATACCATCCTCGATAACTACGGAGAATCAAGCGACTGGATAGAAATTTTTAACCTTTCAAAGGAACCTATCAACATCGGAGGTTATTATATTTCGGACAGGCAAGACGAGCCCCTAAAATACCGGATACCCGATGGCTATCCTGAAAAAACAACAGTGCCTCCGAGAGGATATATTTTACTGTGGGCAGACGGCAATCCCGAAAGAGGACCTCTGCACCTTAGTTTTAAGTTGTCTAAAGAGGGAGAAAGCATTATTCTAACTGCTCCCGACGGTATAACAACGGTGGACAAAATAATCTTCGGCAGACAAAGGCGAGACGTATCCTACGGACGAAAGCCGACAGCCCCAGAGAGGTGGGCTTTCCTTGTACAACCGACACCAGGGTTACCCAACCGAGGCCCTGAATTGTTCTCCAATAAGGTTGCGGGGTTTTATCTTTTTTATGAGGAAAATAAGATTACGGTATTTGCCGTTAGCGGTTCCATTCTGATTATGATTTTACAAATTATTGTGCTGCTTCGAATAGCCATGAAACTTAAGAAAGAAAAGTTGAGGTACCGTAATCTTTTTGAAGAAAGCCCGGTAGGGCTTTTAAAAAGTGATTCCAAAGGAAATATTATTGACATTAACAAACACATGCTAAAAATTTTGGGCTCTCCGAGCAGGGATGAAACTCTAAAGCTGAATCTCTTAAATTTACCCAACCTAAGAAAAGCAGGCCTCAGCGAACAGCTGGAAAAAGCTCTAAAAGAAAACAGAATCGTAGAGGGGGAACGAAAGTACACTTCCAGCTGGGGAAAAGATTTATGGCTGTACTACAAGATATACCCTGTAATTAATGAAAAAAACGGGGTGGTAGAAGCTGTTGTGGCCTGTAATGATGTAACGGAACATAAAAAAGCAGAAGAGAAGGTCCGATACTTAAGTTTTCATGACAGCTTAACGGGTCTCTACAACAGAGCATATTTTCAGGAGGAACTAAAACGCATTGATACAAAAAGACAACTGCCGATAAGCTTAATCATGGGTGATACAAACGGTTTAAAACTTGTCAATGATGCCTTTGGTCATCATAAAGGAGACGAAATGCTAAAAAAGATTGCCCGGGTTATGAAAGATTCGTGCCGAAAGGAGGATATTATTGCCCGGTGGGGAGGAGATGAGTTTATCATTCTTCTGCCTCAGGCCAGCGAAAGTGATGCATTGAATGTCGCACATAGAATAAAAAAAGGCTTAAGCGAAGCTGCAAATGACCCTATCAGACCCAGTATGTCTTTAGGAGTCGCAACGAAAAAAAGCGAGTTTCAAGACATTAAAGAAGTACTGAAAAAAGCAGAAGATGAGATGTATCGTAACAAATTGATGGAGAGTAGGAAAGTTCGCGACCAAATTATTGACAGCCTTAAGAAGACCCTGAGGGAAAGCGGTCGGGAGACCGAAGAACACTGCTGCCGATTGAAAGAATTAGTATTGAAGATAGGTCGGGCTCTAAAATTACCCGATAACGAGCTGGACAAACTGGCACTGCTGGCTTCCCTGCATGATATAGGGAAAGTTGCAGTGTTCGAAGATCCCCTTAAAAATTCCGATGCTCCGTCCCCGAAAGAGCCGGAAAACATAAATAAACATCCCGAAACGGGCTACCGTATCGTTTCCGGATTTCCTGAACTTGCCCACATAGCTGACTCCGTTCTTTCTCACCATGAAAACTGGGACGGATCCGGTTATCCGCAAGGACTCAAAGGTGAGGAGATACCTTTAAGTGCACGTATTCTTGCTATCGCCCACGCCTACGAAACCATGACCGGCAGCGAACGGAAATTCAGCCGTGAGGAAGCTTTAGAGGAACTTAAAAAATATGCCGGAAGCCTGTTCGATCCCGAGCTGGTAGAGGTATTTGCGGCGACTATTCGGCGGTAAGTCCATAAAACATCATCAAAGGATGATATCCATTGGATTGGTAATGTTGATTAAATGCGGCACCAACAAAAAGGACAAAAGTTTCTAAGTTTTAAAAAAATCTGAACATGCCATACCTGGCTTCTTCCATGAAATCGAGTCTGTCTACCATTTCAAGCTTTATACCGAGCTGCCGGCATACATCAGTAAATAGATAGTAGGTTTCCTCTCTTGAAACAAGAAGCTTTGATGGCATCCTGCCGGAATGCTCTATGTAATTAGCGAGCATTTCAATGCATTTATAGCCTTCGTTATTGATATTCTTAAACATTTCAAAGGAAATGATCATTCCGCTGCTGTGGTCCAAAAGCATACAAACCTTTGGGTAATATGGCCTTCCTCCTTCCTTTACAGGAGATGGGGTGAAGAAGGTGTCAGCCTCCAGGATGGTTTTCTTTTGAGGCTTTATTGACCTCAGCCTTTTAACTCGCATCTCGTCGTTAATATGGAATGAAACAAACTCTTTTTTCGGTGGTTCTGCGGTTAAATATTGGTCTTCCCATATTAATTCTCCATTTTTTCCGGGGGTAGCAGTCCTAACGAGAAACGTTAACGGAGTTTTATGATCAAGTATCGCTTTTCCGTTTTTGCATCTTAATGACACATTCAATGCCTCGTTGAGGACGTGAGTGAGGAAACGGCACTGAGGCGCATTTAAAAACCAGGGAAACAGTCCAGGCTCATAATGCCTGAAAACCGGCCACTCATTTCTACCGCGGAACTTCAAGCCAAGCTCCTTGATAATTCTTAAATCTTCCGGTTTAAGGGCTGCTCTATCTTCGAAGGAGCACATGAGACACTTTTGGATGAACATATTATCCGGATCTTCAAGGTCTATGGCGCCTGAAAGAATACTGAGAATTCCATCCAAACCTTCTGAACCCAGATAGGCAGCAATGGCAAAGTGTTCGCCTGCATTGCCCATGATGCAGCAGTATCCGATTTCTCCACTTTCGGGATCTTTCACACCAAAAATATCGTTATCGTACATCCATTCCCAGCATTTAGCCTTTTTAAAATTTATTGCAGCTTCATAAAGCTTTTTCCATTCATCTGTATTCGGCGTTTGCCTAATTGACATTGTAATACCACCATCCTAAATAGATTGATGTACATAATTTATCAAATATCAATAAATAGTGCAAGGCCAGTTTATTTTTTAATATTATAGGCCCAATTATAAATTACAGATACTGGAGACAGAAGATTCATTCTGCTTTTAAGGCATGAATTGAAATAGAATATAGAAATTGGCTAAAGGTAATCTGGTCACATAAAATCTAATATGCTTTTTGTACTCAATATCTCTCAAAGTTGATTGTTTTTTTGAAAATAAGCATTTATAATAAATTTAATAAAAAATAGAATATAACGATGGGTTATGAAGTATAAGGTAGAAAAAGCATAATTTTTTATATTGGTTCACATTGGCAGGATTTTTGGTTATTTATGGTGAAGAGTTATTTATAAAGTTTGACATTCGACATTATAAGGAGTTGAGAGTAAAAACTATGGATTACAAAAAAATGGTAATACCTGTCATAATAGCATTATTGTTATTATTTAATTTTTCTACTACTGTACTTGCAAATTCCTTGGACAATATCTATGATGAGGTAAGCGGTGAGTACCCGGAAGATATTGAAAAAATGAAAGAAAACGGAGCTTCAGAGGGGGATATAAAAAAATTTATAAACACAATTGGAGATGAACTGAGCAGTAAAGAATTAGATGATGAAAATATTAGTGAAGAAGTTGCAAATGTAGTATTATCAATGTATCTTAGTGGTGAACATGATGATGTATTTAATGCGGTGATTAAAGGTTGGGGTTTATCACCTGATGTCTTAATTGAAGCATACGACTCTGGTGGGACAGGTAAGGTGTTTGAATTACTTCCGAAAAGCCTTCAGGAAATAGGATATATGGTTAAAGAACAATTGGCGGAAGCTGCAGAAAAGAACATTGAATCTAGTGATTTAGGAAACAGTGCAGAACCTGTTGTTGAGTCCAATTCTGAGTTTTTGGTTGAAAGCAGCAAAATTATTGAACAAATTAATAAGAATCTGCCCAAGATAATTGTCAATATGCCTGAAGGAAACAGCATAGTTGAAGTTAGGGCTGCAGATATAAAAGAAATATTTCGGGTCAATAAAGAGTTAGAAGTTCAAAATGCAGAAGGTGATGTGATATTTACAATACCACCGGGAACGATAACAATAAATGAAGAAAACAATTTGAAATTTAACATTAAAAGATTACCTGCGTCAGAGGCCCGGCCACTTGCTGCTAAGCTCAGTCAGGAGATAAAAGTGGTAGGTGACGTATTTGAGCTCAACGTAAAAAATACTGACAACAAACAAGACACCGATATTAGTTTGAATAACCCCATTACAGCGGCTCTCTCCTACGAAAATTATGAAATTGCTCCTGATGATGAGCATAGATTAGCCGTATTTATGTATAATGAATCAACAAATACTTGGGATCTTGTGGGCGGTAAGGTAAATAAGGATAGTAAAACAGTTGAATGGAAAGCAAATCATTTTAGTAAATATGCAGTTATGTTAGTAAATAAAACATTCACTGATATTACTGACCACTGGGCAAAGCAGGATATAGAATATTTGGTTGCAAGGGGTTTGGTTAACGGCGTTAATGAGAAAAACTTTGAACCAATGAGACAAATAACACGTGCAGAGTTTACAAAAATGCTGGTTAAGGTTCTTAATATAGATACAGCATCTGAGACAGAACCAATATTTGCTGATGTTCCTGTTGAAACCTGGTATAGTAGATATGTTAGCGCAGCATTTAATGCCGGCTTGGTAAACGGGGTTAGTTCAACACATTTTGAGCCTAACAGAAATATTTCAAGGCAGGAAATGGCAGCTATGATAGTTAGAGCCTTGAATTATAAAGGTATTGATACTGAAGTAACTGAAGAAGCTCTAAATCAACTTCTATCAAAGTACAAAGATAGTTCACAGATAGCTGATTGGGCAAAAAAATCACTTGCTGTTGCAATAGACTCGGGAATAATAGGAGGCCGAACTGAAGATAGTTTAGCGCCTACAGAAAACACTGTCAGGGCGGAAGCAGCGGTAATGATTAAAAGATTATTTGATAAGCTTTAATAAAAAAGATAGGCTTTAAGCCTGTCTTTTTTATTAAAGTTTCAGATTTCAGCATATATAAAAGGAATTTCTAATGTTTTAAAGAAGTTATCTATATTGCAAATTCTAGAAAATAATGGAGGCAGACTGTGAAGGTCGCAGTGGAGTAATTATGAAATTATCTGGGGGGGTCTTTCATGAAGAACAAAAAGTTTTTTAAGGTTTGTATGCTTGTGCTGGTATTGGTCTTTGTCTTGAGCAGCGCCACCTTTGCAACCGATGGCATGAAAAGTATCAAGGTGCTCTATAAAAATATTAAAATCAAGATTAACGGCTCGTATAAGACTGCTGATCAGGAACCTTTCGTGATCAACGGCGCTACATATGTGCCGTTGAGATTTATCGCCGAAGCGCTTGGGGGTAGTGTTGACTGGAACGCAGCAACAAATACCGTTTCAATCAACCTGGAAGCGGCTGATCCTCAAGTACTGGAGCAATTAAGAAAGGAATTAGTAGAAAAGGAAAATGAACTTGTTATTCTCAGAGCCCGGATGGAAGCTATGCAGGAGGATTTGCTGAAGAAGAATGAAATTAAGGATTTGGAAGACCGGCTTAATAAACGTTATGATGAACTGGATAATGTGGAGATTGATGATATTACACTTGATGGTGACAGGTATAAAACAGAAGTCCTTGTAGAAGTGGACCTGGAGGACAGCAATCTGGAAGCCTGGGCCGATTTAAAAGACAGGGATATAGAGAACTGGGTTGAAGATTTAGTGCAGGATATTCAGGAGGAATTTGATAAAGATACGGAAATTACCGGCAGAATATTTGATACGGAAGAGGATGTGACTATAGTTGAATTTGAAAAGGACGGCCGTCGCAGGCTGGATGTGGAATTTGACGATAAGGATTACAGGAACCATGAAGAAGATGTTAATCAGGTAGAAAGAGATTTGCGAGGCAGGGTCTGGGATATTGACGGTTATGATTTTAAGGTTGCCTATGTTGATTATGATATAGACAGAGATAAAATAGAGGTCCAGATGACCGATCACTCGGGAGAACTAATCCGCGAGGATGACTGGGAAAACTTTGACCGGGATGATATCGAGAGGGATGTGGAAGATATCTGCTATTATATAGCGGATGAGTTTGAGGATGAAGCAGGTGTGCAACCTGAACGGGTCTATTTGGAAATCTATGACGAGGACTGGAAGCTTCTCGATGAATTTGAATACGATGTTGATGATAGGGAGCTGGAGTAAAATTTTGATATTGCGGTTTATAGTGAGAATTTTACCATTAGGATAATATTTACCAAAAAAGCATAGAGGGGTGTAAGTATGGCAATTGGCAGAGCGCTTCAAAAACCCGTAATTGCCAGGACAACCCTTTCCGATCGAGAATTGGATGTGGCAATGCTTGCGCGTATTAATATCGGTAGGAATGCTATCAGCGGTATTCTTGGAATTTCGGTAAACAGTGTTAAAACGCTTCTTAAAAGAATAGAAAATAAGCTGGGGCCAAACTGGCGTCATAATTCGCATATTGTCTGGCCGGCGCCGGAAAATAAATACCTGAAAAGCTCAAATGCCCAAGAGGAAAATGACCCGGATGATTTTGAAAACGGCTATTACCACCGCCTGGAAAGAGAACTGAAAAGGCAGAGAAAAGCGCGGCAGACATCATTTTTACTGCTCCTTAACCAGAGTCATCCGGGTAAAGACATCCTGCATGTCAGTTCAGCACAAAGGTTTTGGCTGCGTCCGGCCTTGAAAGAGCTTGAAGACAGGAAACACATTAAACTCCTGGCGGTAGACTGGAACGAGACCTTTTCGCCCCCCTGGCTTCCCCTGGTCAACAGGGGGAGAAAGGAGATCCGTGCTGCTGATTATGTTACATTCAGTGAAAAATATGTTACAGGTTATATCAGGAATTATCTGGAGCACAAACTCAAGGATTATATCCTGGAGGTAAACGGGAAGCTGGAAGAAGTCAGGCAGGCGGTGAGGAAGGAAAATGATGCAATACCCGGCCTGCAGGAGCTAATTTCTATGGCTGCGGGCATTTTTTAAAACCAAATGAAGGTAGCCGGACCTTGGAAAACGAGAAATAAAAACTCGAGCTGCACAGCTAAGTGCGGCTCGAGTTTTTTAAACGTCATGAATGTTCATGCTGCCATCAGGGCTCCGGAAGTTATTCTATTTCGATAGTTTCAGTCTCTCCATTCCAGCCAACTGTCAAATTTAAATTCTCGATAATAAACCTCAGGGGTACCATAGTTCTATTATTTATAAGTTGAGCAGGTTCGTCTATTGTTAATTCGGCATCATTAACAATAATTTTATTACTGTTTAATTTTAAGATTATTTCCTTTTCATCTTTCTTAATAATTATTTTTTGCTCCTCCCCTTTCCATTCAACTGCAGCGCCGGTTGCTTCCGATATAGCTCTTATAGGAATTAATGTTCTGCCATTTTTTATTACAGGCGGTGTATCAAATTTTATATCTGCATTTTTCACAAAAACATTTGTAACCGGAATAACCTTTACATTTAATTTGTTTTCTAGTTCTTCAGCTATTTCATCCAAATCATCTAATTCTTCTTGTGAATATTTTTCTTTCATTGCCAATTTCATCTCTTCAATTTTTTGTTTCATCTGTTCTTTGTAAGATTCTTTTTGCTCTTTTAACTGTTCAATTTGAATTAATATCTCTTCCATTAATTCAGTATTGTTATTTTCTTCAGCTTGCTCGTATTGTTCTTCCAGGTCTTCAATTTGCTCTTCTACTTGATCCTTTAATTCTTCAATTTCATCTTTTTGTTTTTCTAAAGCAGCTTTGGCTTTTTCCCACGGCTTCATTTCATTTTCCGATTCTTCTGCTATTTCATCCATTTCTTCCTCTATAGCATCTTCTTGTTCTTCCAATTGTTCTATTTGTTCTTCTATCTGATCTGCCAGGTCTTCATTGCCGTTTTCTTTAGCTTCTTCATAGATGCTTTCCAATTCTTCTAGCTGTTTTTCTATGTTTTCTTTTTCTTTCTCATCTGCATCTTTTTCTTCATCATCTCTATCTTCATCTACGTCCTCATCTTCTACATCTTCGTCTACACCTTCATCATCTTCTTTCTCTATGTCCTCATCATCTTTATCTTCGTCTACATCTACATCTTCATCATCATCTTTATCGATCTGAACTTTATTATAATTACTGCTACTTACTGCATCATCATCATCTGCTAAAACGGCTACAGGAATTGCAATGATAAATAAAAATACTAAAAGAAGCGCTAAAATTTTCCGTAAATTAACCATAGTTTTCCCCCTCATTATATTTTTTTTTACAACAATAATTTTATCACTAAATATTTGCATCTTCATGAGGCAAAAGTCCTAAAAAAATCCGACAAGTGTCCCGAATTTTCCGGCCAATAAAAGTAAGGATAATATGATTCATGTTCTCCAATAGAAATGAAAGGAAAAAAGACATTTTTTATAGAACAATATAAGTAACTTTTATTATTAAAGATAATATCCAATATGGTTGGAAGTGCACGTCAGACTGTTACTGCCATTTTTAACAGAATGGCCGGGAGGGGTATAATTAGTCAGAGGCGGGGAAGAATTACGATTTTAGACCGGGAAGCGTTAAAACAGTTAGCCGGAGTAAATACTTAGAAAACATTAATAAAAAAATTCAAAAATTTACAAATTAATTGTCATTTAGCTGACATTTTGACCGGTGCCAATTTTATATAATTAAAAGAAAGAAATTTCAGAATCATTAAAAAGGAGATTGAATAATGGAGCAGATCTTAGTAACTCCCGAACGCTGCCTGGGGTGCCACAGCTGTGAGTTATCCTGTGCAGTGGAGCACTCGCCTTCCAAAGAATTGTTAGCTGCAGTAGCAGGCGGGGAAAAAACCGTTCCGCGGGTATTTGTGGAGACGGACGGCAAGCTCAATTTTCCCCTCCAGTGCAGGCACTGCCAGGAGCCGGCATGTGTTTATGCCTGTATGAGTGGTGCTTTAAGCAAGGAAGAGAAAACAGGCAAGGTTGTAGTGAGCGAGGAGAAGTGTGTGGGATGCTGGATGTGTGTGATGACCTGTCCCTTTGGTGCCATAATTCAAGGTAGCGACCACAAGGTTATCAAAAAGTGCGACCGCTGTCCCGATAGGGAAGAACCTGCATGTACCACTGCCTGCCCAACAGATGCAATTCAATTTATAAGTGTGGATCAATTCAGTAAGGACAGGAGACGGAAATATTTAACGGTGTTTAACTCGCAAAGGGAAGAAGCGGAACAACTTTAATTTTAAATTGAGGGGGATAGTAATGCCTATTGAAAATAAAACTATCGACCGGGCCGCAAGAGAGATGCTGCGGCGAACAGCAGATGATGGTGTGAAAACAGTTTGGGACCGTCTGGAAGAACAGGAACCGCAGTGTGGTTTTGGAACCCTGGGAATTTGTTGCCGGAACTGTCTCCAGGGACCGTGCAGGATAAACCCCTTTGGTCAACCTGATCGCGGAGTGTGTGGGGCCACTGCAGATACAATAGTGGCCAGAAATCTTTTACGCAGCCTGGCAGGCGGGACCGCTGCCCACGTGGACCACGCTTATGAAGCAGTAGAAGCGCTACATAAGCTTTCCGAGGGTAATGTAAATTATGAAATTAAGGATGAGGCAAAACTTAAAGAAATTGCTTCCAAGCTGGGACTGGAGACGGAAAATAAGGATATGGGCGAACTGGCCAAGGAAGTAGCCGCAAAAGCATTTGAAAACTTTGGTGGACATGGTTCGGAAGGCTTGGGCTGGCTTGAAGCCTGGGCTCCAAAGGAGAGAATAGATACCTGGGCTGAACTGGGAATACTGCCGCGAAAGGCGGACCGGGAAATCAGGGAAGCCATGCACCAAACGACAATGGGAATGGATGCAGATCCTGTAAATCTGCTGCTCTCCTGTCTAAAACAGGGAATTGTTGACGGATTTGCCGGACTTAAGCTGGCCACTGACATGCAGGATATTATTTTCGGCACTCCGAAGCCCGTACAGACGGAAACCAACCTTGGTGTACTAAAAGAAGACCATGTCAACATTATAGTCCATGGTCACGTTCCCCTTCTTTCGGAAAAGGTTGTGGAATGGGCCCGTAAGTTGAATAATGAGGCTAAGGATGCGGGTGCCGCCGGAATTAATGTGGCAGGCATCTGCTGTACGGGGAATGAAGTCTTAATGAGACAGGGAATCCCTCCTGCAACTAACTTCCTTGGTCAGGAGCTTGCCCTGGCAACGGGAGCAGTTGACCTGATGGTGGTGGATGTCCAGTGTATTATGCCTTCAGTTGCAACTGTAGCCGGGTGTTATCACGGTGAAATTGTAACCACTATGCCTATTACCAAAATCCCGGGAGCAGAGCATGTGCCATTTACTCTGGAGGAAGCGGATGAACAGGCCCAGAAAATCGTACGCCGCGCACTGGAGTCATATCAGAAAAGGAATATGGACAAAGTCTACATTCCCGATGAGAAGGTATCTATAGTAGCAGGCTTCAGTGTGGAAGCAATTGTAGCTGCCTTAAGTAAAGTGGATGCCGCTGATCCTTTAAAGCCCCTGGTGGAAAGCATTAAGAGCGGTGATATTCTGGGAGCGGTTGGTACCGTAGGCTGCAACAACGCCAAGATAACCCAGGACTCAATGCATGTGGAAATGGTTAAAGAGCTGATTGCAAACAATGTGCTGGTGGTTGCAACGGGTTGTTCCGCTCATGCCCTGGGGAAAGCCGGCTTGCTACATCCCGATGCCACAGTGAAATTTGCCGGAGAGGGCTTGAAAAAGGTCTTGACAGCAGTTGGGGAAGCTGCCGGTCTGGGCGGACCGCTGCCTCCGGTACTGCATATGGGCAGCTGTGTGGACAATTCCCGCATTGGAGATTTACTGACAGCGCTAGCCGCTTACCTGGGTGTAAATGTCAAGGACCTGCCCGTGGCAGCATCAGCGCCAGAGCCACAGCATGAAAAGGCGCTCAGCATCGGCATCTGGGCGGTAGCCATGGGAGTACTGACCCACCTGGGATTGCCGCCCCATGTATTGGGAAGCGCAGTTGTGGCAGAGACACTGACGGGAGAAAAGATAGAATCCCTTGTGGGCGGCAAGTTTTATGTGGAATCTGATCCCATCGCAGCTGCCGGAGGTTTAATTGCACACATTAAATCCAAGCGTAAAGCACTGGGAATATAACGGGTGGTATTGTCATGGCATATGTAATTATCGGTAACAGCGCTGCCGGGATAGCCGCAGCGGAAGCAATTCGAAAAATTAACAAGAAAGAACCGCTGATTATGATCAGTGACGAACCCTACAGGGCCTACTCGCGCTGCCTGACTACCTACTACCTGGAAAGGACAGTGGCTGAAGAGTATATGTACCTGCGTCCCCCGGACTTTTATAGTCGTTTGGGAATAGATCTCAAGACAGGCCGGAAGGTAACTGCAGTAAACCCGCAGGTTAAAGAGGTAATCACCGGGGACGGGGAGAGGTTCTCCTACAGCAAACTATTGATTGCAACGGGAGCTTCTCCCAAGTTTCCCGATTTACCGGGGATCAATTATAATGGAGTTTTCGGAATGAGGACTCTCGATGATGCCAAAAATGTCGCGGCAGTTGCCGCTCCGGGGAAAAAAGCGTTGGTACTTGGCGGGGGGTTGGTCAGTTTAAAAACTGCTGCAGCTCTCTGTAAAATTGAAGTGGATGTGACTGTTTTGGTAAGCTCCGACAGGATCATGTCCCGGGTTCTGGATAAAATGTCAGCTGCCATCATTGAGAGTGAGCTTACAGGTATGGGTGTAAAAATTCTCAAGGAGACTACTGTAGCGTCTATTGAGGGTAATAACGGCGTGGTAAAGGGCGTTCAGCTGGCAACCGGAGAGTATTTTCCGGCCGACTTTGTAATAGTAGGTAAGGGAGTGAAGCCCAATACGGCATTTTTAAAGGATAGCGGTCTTGTCAGTGAAGCGGGAGAACCATTACAGATAAACATGCGGCAGGAAACCGCGCTTGTTGATATTTATGCGGCAGGTGATGTTGCTCTCAGTTATGATCTTCTTGAAGAAAAATATACCCATAACGCCATCTGGCCCAATGCCACGGAACAGGGGGCGGTGGCGGGTTTAAATATGGCGGGAGTAAATAAGGAGTATCCAGGCTCCATAAGTATGAACTCCGCCGTCTTCGGTAAACTTTCAGTGATAGCTGCGGGCATCACATGTCCCAGGGGAGATGATTACTGGGTAATCGCAGACTATAAATCAGGGAAGGGTGTATATAAAAAACTGGTCTTGGATGATGACAGGCTGGTGGGTTACATCTTGACAGGTGATACTTCCCGGGCCGGTCTGTATACCGCTCTGATCAGGAGTAAACGCAGGATTAAAAACACTGAAAAACTTTTTACCGGACAGGGGCGCAGCTTTGTAAATCTTTCAGAAATAAACACAGTTTAAAGATAATAAAATAATATGTTATAATAATTTTACTATCAGCTATTATATAAGATGGGATGAAATATTTTGAATGAGTGTATAATAAATATTGAGACTATTAAAAGATTAGTTAGTGAGAAAAAAATTATATGGAGAAATCATATTCTTGTAAGAATGCAACAAAGGGGCATAAAAATTAATGATGTTATAGAGTGTGTGATGTCTGGCAAAATTATAGAATATTATTATGATGATTATCCTTATCCAAGCTGTTTAATTTTGGGTTGTATAAATGAGGAAACCTGTTTACATGTTGTATGCGCAGTTGGAGAGAATAAAGTTTGGATGATTACAGCATATACTCCGGATAAGGAAGAATGGTATGATGATTTAAAGACGAGGAGGGAGTAGCGCGCATGAAATGTATGATGTGTAAAGCTAAATTAAGCAAGGGAAATGCAAATCACTTTGTTGATATTAATGGGCATATTATTATTATTAAAAATGTACCTGCTAATGTATGTAAACAATGTGGAGAGTATTATTATGAACATGAAATTGCATTGAAACTTGAACAAATAGTGGGAGAATATAAAGATAGTGGAGCTGAAATAATGATTATAGATTACAATGATAAGGCTGCATAATAGCTTATAGGTACTATGATTGTCTGTTCATTTCAAGTTTAACCCCCGATTTCTCGTACTTGAGGACGGGGGTTTTCATTTAATCATTTAATAAAAATTTCCGTAAGGGAGTTTTTTCTATTTAAATGACTAATTAGTCATTTTTATCTTGAAAAAACGGGTCGACAGTCCTATACTAATAAATGACTACATAGTCATTTTTAACCGGAGGGGTGATCACAATTGAAAAAAATAATTAGTCTGGTTATGATACTGGTTCTGGTCATGGCTACTGCAGCCAGTGGCGCGCCGGAGGAAGAAGACAAAGTAATGAAGTTGGATTTAGAAAAAAGCATCCGGCTAGCCATGGAAAATAACCTGCAGTTACAAAGCGTTCTGCAGGAAATTAAGCTGAGAGAGTTTTACAAAGAGAGAACTGATTATTATAATGACAAGTTTGAGGATGCGGAAGAATCGCTGAATGATGCAAGAAAAAATTTGAGAGATGTCAATTCGGCAATAAATCAAATTGATTATGCTTTGAATAATGATCCTACATTGACACAGGAGGAAAGGTCTCAACTAGAGCAGCAAAAGGCATATTATGAAGATTTAAAGCAGAAATTGGAAGCCGGTATTGAATCGGGCGAAACCGCTCTCGACCTTTCCCTTGGCGAGGCCAGTGATATTGCTGCAGAAAAAATTGGCTTGGAAACCGAGCGGATTTTGGGTGTGGATTCCACTACTGATCTCAACGAAACAATGGCCCGTGTGGCGCTTGAAGTAACCGAAACAGGCTATGAAATGGGTAAACAGCAGGTGGCGCTTTTAGTGGAAAAAAATTATTACGATGTGATCAAGGCTAAAAATATGTTGAAAGCCAAAAAAAGGGCTCTGGAAAGGGCCCGGGGTCAGTATGAAATAGTGAAAGCAGCATATGAAGCGGGAATGAAAGCAAAGGATGATATGCTCCTGGCCCAGTCCCAGGTGGAACTGATGTCTGCCGACTTTGAAAAGGCCAAAAGTGAACTGGAAAATGCCAGGGTTAAATTTAAGGAAGCGCTCAATATCCCCTTCGATACCAAAATAGAACTCCAGGATGTGGAATATGAAGATATAGACAGCTTTGATTTGGAGGAAGGTATTAATAAGGGCTTGCAGAACCGTTTGGAAATTAAAAAGGCTCTCGGCCAGCTCAAAGTGGATCAGTTAAACCTGGAGCTTACCGCCAAAAAATACACCCCCAACACCTTCATGTACAGGGAGGCAAAATTAAAGGCCGATAAATCACAAATAAACCTGGAAATTCAAAGGCAAAAGGTAGAGTCGGATATCCGTCAGTCCTATAATACGCTGCTTGCTACTGCCAGAATGCGGGAGCACATCAATAACAGCCTCAAAAATGCACAGGAAAACCTGGAAATTGCCAGGTACAGGTACAATACGGGTTTTGGTGTTCCCAGTATAAATCTAAAATCCATTCAGGCGGAGGAACTGACCGGTACCATCATGGAGGTGCTGGCTGCCCAGGAAAAGCTTGCAGAAATTGAGGAGAAGATAGTGGAAATAGAGGCGGGCTATAACCTGGCCCGTGCCAAATACCTGACAGCTATTGGCGAGTATAGGAGGTAATTTGCAATGAAGAAGCTGGGATTTTATTTCTTGTTACTGGCAGCACTGTCCCTGGTCGTTACAGGCTGCGCGCAGTCTTTGGCTGATGAAGCTGCTGGTGATAAAAAAGGTATTGTTATCCAGGGAACAATAGAAGCCAAGGAAGTAGACATTAACACAAAGATTCCGGGCAGGATAGAAGAACTCCTGGTATCTGAGGGAGATGAAGTGAAGGCCGGAGATGTTTTGTTCCGCATTTCCAGTGAGGAATTGCTGGCAAAAAAAGCTCAGGCAGAAGCACTTGTTCAGGCTGCACAAGGGCAACTTGCGGCAGCTCAGGCAGCTAAAAAAGCTGCCATGGCCCAGTTAAACAAGGCGGAAAACGGGGCGAGAGAGGAAATAATAGCCCAGGCAAAGGCAGCTCTGGATCTAATGGAAAAGACATATGCCCGTGTTAAAGACTTGCATGACAGAGGAGCTATCTCAGACCAGAAAAAGGATGAAGCGGCGGCCCAGCTTGAAATTACAAGGCAGAAATACAAGATGGCCCTCAAGGGTGCACGGGAGGAGGATAAAAGTGCCGCCCAGGCAATGGTTGTCCAGGCTAACGCCATGGTAAGCGCCGCCAGGGGTAAGCTGGAGCAGGCCAGAGCGGGCTTAGAGGAAGTGGAAGCATACCTCAAGGATACGGAGTTAAAGGCGCCCATTAACGGGACAATTACAGCCGTAAATGTAGATGAAGGGGAGCTAGTTTCTACAGGGATGCCTGTACTCACAATTACGGATTTATCAAAACCCTGGATAGAGGTTCATGTGAAAGAGACTGATTTGGACCAGGTCAGCCTGGGCCAAAAAGTCAATGTAAAACTGCTCAGTGCCAATCAAACATATCAGGGTAAAGTCGTGAGGATAAATAAGAAGCCTGACTTTGCAACAAAAAGGGCAACAAATGAGAACGGCGACTTTGATATCGTTTCCTTTGGCGTGCGTGTTGAAATTGAAAACGCCGGTTTAAATTTAAGGCCGGGAATGACAGCAGTAGTGAGCTTTTTAAACTGAATGGCCAGGGGTGACAGAGATGAACTTCTCCAAAAACAAATTTATACTGGCCATGATATTTCTTATTCCCCTTCTGGTGAGTTTACTGCTTGGCTACCAGTTCCAGGGCAGCCGGATAAAAAATATTCCTACGGCTATCATTGACCTGGATAATTCTTCTTTAAGCAGGAGTATTGTCAGTGAAATAAAGGCAAATGAAATATTTGCAGTGAAACATTATGCAGGCAGCTATCATCAACTGCAGAGATTAATCCATGAAAACAAGGCTTGTGTAGGTGTTGTGATTCCCGAAGACTTTTCCAAGGATTTAAAGGAGTATAAAGCGCCGAAAGTTCTGGTGTTCTATGACGGCAGCCAGATGGCAGTGACAAGTGCAGCCAAAGCCAGAATGAGTGAGATTTTACTGACATTAAAGACGGCATTTGTAATTAAAACCATGGAGGGTAAATTAAACTTACCGCCTGCTAAAGCACTTAACAGGGCTCTACCTATGAGCTTTGAAATAAGAACAGTAAATAACCCCACAAGAAACTACGGAAACTTTCTTATTCCGGGGATGATTATTGCACTTATTCAGGTCGGCCTGGCAATGGCCGGGGTTGGCCTGGTGGATGGAGACGGTAACAAAAGCTTTCCCTTGCTCATTAAAAATCTGGTCTACGGCTTCCTGGGAAGCTTAGCAGTATTCCTGGCACTGGGTGTCCTCTACCTCTTTTTCAACATCCCCTACACGGGAACTTTACCTGGCGGAATCCTCATCACATATGTCTATGTTACTGCTGTTGTGGCACTGGGGATAGCTGTCGGAACTATTATTCCAAGCAGGCTGTTTGCTACGCAGGTTGCAGCTATCCTGGTGCTTCCCAGCAGCATCCTCGGGGGATACACCTGGCCACTTCTGGCAATGCCTGCCGGATACCAGGTGTTTGGTAATTTCCTTCCCTTTACCCATTATGCCGAAGTTCTGCGGGACTTGACCCTTAAAAATATCGGCATGGAGTATGTAACTGGCGACTTGTTGTGGCTGGTGAAGTTTACCCTTGTGATGTGGGGCATAACCGTTTTTGTCAGTATTCTCAAGAGATTCTTTAAGAGTGAAAATACCCGGAAAGGTGGCGCCTTACTTTCAAAGTCACATACTTAAACTGTGAAGGCAGTGATTGCAATGGTTTCTTATCTCAAGGCAGAACTGAAAAAGTTTCTTACAAACCCGAAAACACTTTTAGTTCTTGTGCTTTTGCCGCTTCTCTTTACCTTTATAATGGGCGGAGTGTATGTTAAGACATATTTATATGATATTCCCCTGGTTGTTCTGGATAGTGACAATAGCAGTCTATCCAGAACCATAGTTGGAGAATTTGCAAGTAATCCCTATTTTAAGGTGATAGGTTATGCCCAGAGTTACCGGGAGTTGGAGGAGCTGGTGCAGGTTCGCGAGGCCTATGCAGGCCTTGTAATACCGGAGGATTTTGCGAAGGATGTAAAGGAGGGGAAGGCTCCCAAAAGCCTTTTCATAGTTGATGGAACAAACCTGGTCATAGGCAACAACGCCTTGGCAAGGGGCGCGGAAATACTCAATACATTTACTGCGGGTACCCAACTTAAAGTGCTGCAGTCTCAAGGCATGGTGCCTGTAATGGCCGAAAAAACTGTGCAAAGTTTTTCATTTCTTGATAGAATACTGTATGACCCCCGACTCAGTTATATCGGGTATCTCTTTGTAGGGATTTTAGGGAT
The DNA here is from genome assembly GCA_020063565.1 of Clostridiales bacterium. Lineage (GTDB taxonomy): Bacteria > Bacillota > DSM-16504 > Desulfitibacterales > JAICDB01 > JAICDB01. The sequence continues at coordinate 19,365 of JAICDB010000013.1, forward strand.
TTTTGTCCAGCAGACATACCTGGCTGTGATGGTCCCCGAGCTGGTGACAGAAAAAGAGGAACTGGCAGGTCAGGGCGGGCTTACAAAAATTGCAGTTAAATCCTTTGTGAAGGGAGTCTTAAGCTTTGTGACCTTTGCTGTCTGCCTCTTCTTAGCAAGCAGTGTATTTAACTTACCGGTAAGGGGAGAATTGGGTTATGTACTTGTGCTGGTTGCAATATTTATCTTCAATCTCACAGTTCCTGCACTCTTAATTTCAGCTTTTACGCGAGATGTACTGAAGGGCAGTCAGATCTGCATGTTTCTCTCTGTACCGACACTGCTCACTGCAGGCTATGTCTGGCCGGAATACATGATGCCTGAACCCCTGAAAATAGGAGTTAAACTCTTCTGGCCGCTCATTTACTATGCAGGCCCTGCCAGAGATGTGCTTGTCAAGGGAGTACCTTTCCATGTTATTTGGCCTTACGTATGGCAGGGAATATTGTATGGTATAATATGGATACCGCTAGCGGTTGCGGTATATAAAAAGAGATTACAAGTTTCTCAGGAGTGAAGCTGATGTCCAGGGAAGATAAAAAAAGGGATAAGAAAAACCGTCTTCTTGATGCAGCCCGCCGCAGCTTTGCTGAAAAGGGTTTTCGGAAAACAACAGTTGATGAAATAGTTGACAGGGCCCAGGTGGCAAAGGGTACCTTTTACCTCTACTTTAAAAATAAAGAAAGCGTCTTTAAGGAGCTGGTTGAACTTCTTGAAAGGCGCTACAAATCCTTAAGGGAGAAAATGCGACAAGAAAAGGATTTAGAAGATAAATTATATTTTTTCGCGAAAGGGTACTTTTCATTACTTGAGGACAACAGGGACCTGGCAAGGATAGGGCTTTTCAATTTTGACCATGTTGACGAGAGCTTGAAAAAATTTTTTATCAGGCTGCAGACTTTCCAGGTGGATAGCATCAAGGAAGAGATAATAGCGGCAGGATTTATCCTCGAAGAGCCCCGCAAGGCGGCACTTGCCTTTGTGGGCATGGTCAACTACTTTGCTGCTCACTATGTTTTAAACCCGGACAGACCCTTTTCCCCCGAAAAAGATGCCCGCTTTGTAGTGGACCTTTTCTTTAAGGGAATACCGGCAAAATAACTAGCATAAGATTTATTGTATAACCTCCAAATTTTGGATATTTTCTGGAACCAATTTGGGGGTTTATTCGTCTATAATAGGAAGGGTAATTAACTTAAAGGGGGAGTTCCATGTGAGAGATTTTGGTAAACGGTTTTCAGTGCTTACGGTATCTGTTTTGTGCATTTTCCTGCTGGCAACACCTGTTTTTGCAAATTCAGGTCAAAAAAATGTCCTGACAAATGCAGACGGCAACCAGATCAATCCTGCCGTTGGCGGGGATTTCGCAGTGTGGCAGGATGACAGCGGGGATAACTGGAATATCTGGCTGCAAGACCTCGTATCAGGTCAAAAAAGGCTGATTAGCAGTAGACAGTCGGCTCAAGTGATGCCTGATACTGATGGAAAGTATGTTGTCTGGGTTGAAAAAGGCAGCAATAAAGGGGATATAGTTCTCTATGAAATAGCTACAGGCCAGCAAAAATTAATAACCAATGACCCCGGTGAGCAAACCTCGCCCCGGGTCTGCTATCCCTGGGTGGTCTGGGCTGACCATAGAAATAATAACTGGGATATTTATGCCTATAATATTGACACTCAAAAAATGTTTCCCGTCACCCAAAATGATGCTGACCAGCAGGCGCCTGCCCTTTACGGCAATATGGTAATTTGGGAAGACGGTAGAAACAACAACCGGGACATTTACGGTGCGGATCTGGCCACTAAAAAGGAAAAGGCTCTGGTGGTTAAGGGAAAAGACCAGAAAAATCCTCATCTCTGTGGAGAATATGCAGTTTATATAGATTATGATTTTGCCCAGCCCCAGGTAATGCTCTTAAATCTTACAACTGGAGAAGCAAAAAGAATTGCTGCTACCGATAATAAGCAAAGTGATGCCCGGATCTGGGGGAATAAGGTGATTTGGAGCGATTTTAAGGCCCTCAACTGGGATGTCTATAGCTACCAGATCAAAACAGGCAAGGTGGAGCCTGTAGCTGCCGGTGATAAAAACCAGAGGGCCGGCGCCTTAAGCGGAAAGCATGTGGTGTGGAGAGATGACTATTTCAATAACTGGAACTTGTATTACTCCACACAAAGGGGTCTTGATCCGGAAAAGATCAAAAATACTCCTGGCATTAAAGTAGCTGTTAATTCTGAGCTGGTGGATTTCGACGTTCCCCCTGCCCTTGAAAATAACAGGGTGCTTATTCCTTTGAGAAAAGTTGTGGAGGCGCTGGGAGCAACTGTGGAGTGGAACGACACAGGCAGCAGCATTACCATTTCCAGAGGAGCCGATAGTGTCTGGCTGCAGGTAGGAAACGATAATGCAGTTGTAAACGGTAAAAAGGTCATTTTAGATGTGCCGGCTAAGATAGTAGATAACAGGACGCTGGTTCCCATTCGTTTTGTCAGCCAGTCCCTGGGGGCAGTGGTAGAATGGGACGGTGCCCTGAATCTGGTAAAAATAGGATTGTAATAATCCGGGATAATTATACAGGAAAAAGCGCGGTAAAAGTCGAAAGATGAAGAGTGAGATGTATTCACACTTTTTGAACATCTACTTAAGGGGAAACGGAGGAATTGTAGTGAAACTTTTGAAGCACCACAAAAGCGCCATTTATCTATTGGTTTGTACACTGGTTACGGTACTTTTTCTAAGCATGCCTTTACAAGCTCTGGGGGCGGAGAAAGAGGCTGATGAGCAAAAACCGCAGCTTGAAGAGTTTTACAAGGTTTATAATGACATTCTGGAAAACTATGTTGATGAGGTTGACATGGAAAAACTGGAAGAGGGTGCCATCAAGGGAATGCTGGAAGAGCTGGACCCCTACAGCCAGTATTTCACCAGTGAAGAATATCAGGATTTTCAGGAACACACCGATGGGGTCTTCGGCGGTGTTGGCATGAAGATTGAAAAGGTGGGTGACTATGTACAGGTTGTAGCCCCCTTGCCAGATACTCCGGCAGAAGAAGCAGGGCTCCAGCCGGGTGATAAGATTTTAATGGTCGGAACTGAAGATGTGAAAGGATATACTTTAAAAAGAGTCGCCGATATGATCAAAGGTGAACCGGGTACTTCCGTGGTTTTGACTATCGGGAGGGAAAATGTCAGTGAACCTATGATTATCTCCTTAACAAGGGAAACGATAAAGCTTGATGTTGTGGAAAGTGAAATGCTGGAAAACAATATCGGCTACATACGCTTAAAGACATTTTCTTTATACTCGGTACGGGAATTTAAAAAGGCAATCTATCAGCTTAAAGCTGACGGGGCTGAAGGATTTATTCTGGATTTAAGAAACAATCCGGGAGGATATCTGGGGGCTGCCCTTTCCGTGGCAAGTACCTTTGTGGATGAAAAGGATAACCTGGTCTACGTGGTCAGCAGGGATAAGGACGAAAACACCTACTGGTCTACCAGTCCTGCCATTGACATGCCACTTGTCGTTTTGATCAACAAGGGAAGTGCCAGCGGCAGTGAAATTGTGGCGGGCGCAGTACAGGACCACGGTGTAGGGGTGCTTGTTGGAACCCAGTCCTTCGGTAAGGCGTCTGTCCAAACGGTAAAGGATTTGGAGAACGGAGCTGCCTATAAATTGACAACTGCCAAATACCTTACTCCTAACAGAAATGACATCAACGGAATAGGCTTAACCCCCGACTACCTTGTAGAAGACCCTGAAAAACAGCTTGAAAAAGCAAAGGAAGTACTCTTGGGACTCATTAAAAATGCAGGCGGGCAAATAACTTTACAGCTGCAAATAGGAGATAAAACCCTTACTGTAAATGGCATTTCCCAAGAACTCTCAGATTCTCCCTATCTAGATGGAGGCAGAATGATGGTGCCGCTGCGCTGTGTGGAAGAACTTGCACAGGTCAGATGGGACCCGGAAAGCAATTCTATAATTGTTGAAAATGGAGAAAAAAGGCTGGAATTTAAAGAAGGTAGCAGCAAGGTCAGGGTCAACGGCAGGGAAATATCACTGCCTGTTCCGGTGAAGGTTAAAAACGGTACGTCCTTTGTACCTTTGCGCTTTTTAGCGGAACAGTTCGGAGCTGCAATTGAATGGAACGGAGAAAAACAACAGGTAGAGCTAATTTTACAATGAGTCAAGGGGATGGAGTCGGGAGTCAAGAGAACGGTTCTCCTGACTCGTTTTTTTCTGATTTGCCACACGGGCCGGGTGTTTTCATCCGGCCTTCTTTAATGTATTATGTAAAGGAAGTATAACTTAAATGGGGATCAGGGGGAAATAAATGGAGATATTGCTTGTAACAGTACTGGGATTATTGGCAGGAGTTATCGGAACCGGGTTAGGTGGAGTGATAGGGGTTTTTTGTTCGGAAATATCTGAGCAAAAAATAAGTGTTTTATTGGGTTTTTCTGCCGGAATAATGCTCATGGTCATATCTTTGGACTTGATGCCGGAAGCCCTGGAATTAAGCGGCATGTGGGTAAGCGTATTAGGGCTCATTATAGGGAGCCTTGTCATTGCCGCACTTGATGTTGTTCTTCCCCACGTACATATTTCGGGTGAGGATGAACACCATGCCAGGCTGAAAAGAACGGGTATTGTCTTAGTCCTTGGAATAGCGCTCCATAATCTGCCTGAAGGGCTGGCTATTGGCGCAGGTTCCATGCACGAGAAGGGACTGGGTTTATTTCTGACGGCCATGATAGCGCTGCAAAACGTGCCTGAGGGAATGGCAATGTCAATTCCCTTAAGGGTTGCAAGGACAAATGTTTCAAAAATACTTTTTGCTGCTTTCTTTGCGGGCCTTCCAATGGGTTTAGGCGCCTTTTTGGGACAGTATTTCGGAGGCTTGTCTGAGAATTTTCTGGCCTTTTCGCTTAGTTTTGCCGCAGGCGCCATGCTTTTCATTACCTGCGATGAGCTGATACCGGAGGCAAATAACCTCTCCAAGCACCATTCCGCCACCTTCGGCATAATGGTAGGGGTGATAACGGGGATTATCCTCTCGGGTCTTATAAGTGTATAGTGAAATATTTTTCCCCGATATTTTCTTGTCTTTTCTTACAGGATTTTTAGTTATAAAGTCGAATAAGAATTTAACAATAGGAAACTTATGGTTGTATTGGGAGAGTGATGGTAAATGAATATTAAAAAGCTAGGTATCTTCAGTCTATTATTATTCCTTCTTGTTTTGGCATCTTCAGGTACTGTACTGGCAGGGGATGTATTTGATGATGTCAAGGAAGGGTACTGGGCTGAAAAGTCAATTGCTGAAATGAAGGCAAAGGGAATTGTAGGAGGGGTCGGAGACAATAAATACGCTCCCAAGGACCCGGTGACCAGGGAACAGCTCATTGTTATGCTGGTAAGAACAATAGGTAAGGCTAATGAAGCCGGGGGAGAAGTACCTGTTACATATACATACCGTAATGAAATTTCAAGTTATGCCAGGGGCTCCATGGCTTTAGCAGTTAGAGAGGGAATTATTGCAGGGAGTGATTTAAGGGATAAACCGCGTGAGCCCGCCCTGCGCTATGAGGTGGCAGTACTGGCATTAAGGGCTATGGGACTGTCACAGGAGGCTGAGCGATTGACAGGGTCAGATTTAACTTATACGGATACCAATGAAATTCCCCAGTGGGCGCTTGGCTATGTGGCGCTGGCCAGTGAAAAGGGAATAATGGGAGGAAACGGGGACGGTACCTTTGCTCCCATGAAGGAAGTGTCCCGGGAAGAAGTAGCTGTTATCCTTTCCAGGGTTGATGACCGGCTGAATTTAAAGAGAAATAATGTCCTCAAGGGTGAAGTGTACGGAATGAGTGCAGCTTCAAATGCTGTTTTAATAAAGGATGCTACAGGAAATGTCATTACATGTCCGGTAGCGGATAATGCCTACATTTACCGCTCCGGAAAGCTGGACAGCTATCTGAACCTTGCAAGCGGCGACAAGCTGGAGATTGTTAAAAATAATGCGGGAAAAGCCGAATACATTGAAGTTGTTTCTGATGAAGAGTTTACCTACGATACCTTTAAGGTGGAAGGTGAAATAGAGGATATCATCTTTGGTAATCCATCTATAATTACCATCCAGACAGAGGATGGCAACCAAAATGTCTATACGATTGAAGGCGTAATTCCCGTTACAGTTAACGGGCAATCCAGTTCATTAAACAGCCTTGCTTCGGGACAGAAAATAACTGCCTGGGTGGACGGAGAACAGGTTACGGAGATAAGTGCGGAAAACCTCCAGCGCATTATAAACGGTACAATTGTAGAAGTTGATGCGGATTCAGAAAGTTTGATAGTTGAAGATACTGAAGGATCGGAAATCACTGTTCAAACAGATGAGGATACGGTCATTGAACTGGAGGGAGATGAAGTTGAGATTTCCGAACTTATTGCAGGTCAGGAAGTAATGATTATAGCAGAGGCTGACCTTGCAGAGAGAATAGATGCAAACGACTATGAGTGGACATTGGAAGGAACTTTTGTAGAAGTGGACTTTGCCGAGGAAACCATAACGGTTGTTAACCTGGAGACTGAAGAAGAGGAGACATACAAGCTTTCCGGCAGTGTTGATGTTGATAAAGACGGTGATAATGTGTCTTTACGCGATCTGGTTCCGGGTGATGAGCTGGAAATTGAAATGAGAAATATGGAAGTTAAGGATATTAAAGCTTCTACGGTGGAAAAAAAAGTTGAAGGCAGGGTAGTGGAAATAGTGGTTTCCGCTACTGGCAGCAAGATAACGGTTGAAACCGAGGAAGACGGAGAAGTACAATATAAGGTTGCCAAGGATGCCAAGATTGAACGCGATAGAAAAAGTATATCCATCAGCGAAATTAATCCCGGCGACTGGGTTGAAATGAAGATTCAGGGTATATATGCTGTGGAACTGGATGTGGAAGCAAGGACCGTCAGTAAATTCATTATCGGTGAAGTTATAAATATTTATGAAGATGAAATGGTCTTAATAGTCGAAAACAGAGATACGAATCTCAAGGAAACAATATTTGTGGAAAGCGATGCAGATATAATTGAATCAGGCAGGTTCAGAGACCTGGATGATATTGATGAGGAAGACGAAGTCATCGTAGTCTGCGACCCTGAAAAGGAATTCCTTACAGCGACAACAATAGTAATTGTAGGCTCAAGATAATCTCACTCCAAACTGAAAAAGCTGAAGCGATTTAATTCTACCCGCTCTTTTTGAGCGGGTTTTTATATTTACTTTTAATTTAATAAAAAAAGCGGTTACCTTTTTAATTTCTTATAACAAATTTTTGTAGACAAAAACAATATTTCTAAAATTTATAACTGATATTGGACATTTTTATTTTTTTATTATTATATGCAGAATAATAAATTTAAATTCTAAAGAAACTCTAAGAAGAGCATCCTTTCTAATGCCTGCCATTTCTTAATTTGCAGGAATTCTATCTAATTACAAGCCTTTTTTCTTCAAAAAATATTAAATTGACCTATTTTTCGATATATGTTAAAAAAGTTAAGTAGATATAAGAAAAATAAATAGTATAAATGATATTAATTTAACAAATAATTTTAATAATAAGTTTTACTTATTTATTTTTTAAAAAATGATTTGTGATTGTTATTACTATAGCGTTTATTAGATTGTTTTTATAAAAAAAGGGATTTTTTGGGAAGGGGGTGTCTGATAGTAAGATAATAAGGATATTATCACATCGCAGTATTTTTTTAAATTTATTATGCGTGAAAATCATTTTTAGGAGGGGTTATAATGAACAAAAAAACAGCTACACCCAGTGGCGGATGGTCAGATTTATGGAAAAAGGAAGATTGGTGGGCAGTATGGTTAGGACTAGGTATAGTGTTTGCTGCAATAATCTTTTGGTCTTTAGGTAGCACTATAAAACCTATTGCAATAAAAATTCCTACGTGGTCAGATTTTGGTACAGTTACCGCTTATTTAAGGGATAATATCGGTTTATTAGTAGTATTATATTTAGTATTTTTGGCTGTGTTTTCTTTAGCAGTAAAAATCTTAGGTCACAAGTTAAGTCATTTTATTCCTGGCTTTACTTTGATTTTTATTTTGGCTGTTTTGGTTTCAATTTTCGGCTCATTGGAGTGGGCTAAAAAACATAACCTTGAAGCACCCCTGGTTGCCCTTGCTTTAGGAATGCTTATAAGTAATACTATGCCAATTCCCAAATGGATGGAAGCTTCTTTAAGGACCGAGTTTTATGTTAAGACAGGTATAGTTTTACTGGGTGCTACCCTACCATTTACAAAAATAATTCAAGCGGGCCCATTAGCGTTTTTGCAGGCTACAATAGTGGCTGTTTCAACTTTTCTTACTATATTCTGGGTTGGTTCTAGAGTTTTAGGTCTGGATAAAAGATTTGCAGCTACTCTGGCTGCAGGTGGTTCCATCTGCGGGGTATCGGCTTCAATTGCTATAGGTGGTTCAGTAAAAGCTGAAAAGCAACAAGTATCAGTAGCTATTTCTCTGGTCGTTGTTTGGGCCTTGGTTATGATATATGCACTTCCAATTCTTATAAAGATGTTTGGAATTCCTTCCGGGCCAGCAGGTGCATGGATTGGCACATCAGAATTTGCCGATGCTGCAGGTATGGCTGCTGCTGCTGCTATCGATGAGAAAGCTATCCAGACCTTTACTTTAATGAAAGTTGTTGGTCGTGATATGTTTATTGGTATCTGGTGTTTTGTATTGGCACTTATCTCCATAACTAAGTGGGAAAGAAGAGATGATGGCACAAAACCGGATGCAATGGAAATATGGTATAGATTTCCTAAATTTGTACTAGGATTCTTCGTAGCATCTGCGATAGTTACATTTATTGTTGCATCTTCATCACCAGATGTTGCAAATGTAATTACCGCTGACTTAATAAAACCTGTTAAACAACTAAGAACCTGGGCGTTTATTTTCTGTTTCCTCTCAATAGGTTTAACTACGAGATTTAGGGAACTAACGGCTGTAGGTTGGAAGCCATTTGTTGCTTTCACATCAGGTGTGTTAGTTAATGTTCCATTAGGTTTTGTCTTGTCTAATTTAGTATTTGTTGGATATTGGATGGCAGTACAGTAAAAACACATTAACCCTGCAGCATATTTTGCTGCAGGGTTAATGTGTTTTATAATAATCCCCATTTACGAGTATATTCGACTTTTAAGACAAATTCATCACCTTTGAACCCCTTTTCTTTTAAAGTATTTAAAGCTGCATTAAAATCAAATGTATCTGTTTCCATTATTATCATGTTCTTTTTTCCTTTAATAGCCCAATTATCATGTACTTTCATTAAAGTTTCCATCATTAATGCAATTCTATCAAGTCGGTTAGCTAAATATTTGCTTAAATTTCTTACTGCTTCAGGTTTAACATTTTTAGATTTAGTTATCAAGTTTAAAGGTTGACTCTTGTAAAAATCAAATATAAATCTTATTTTTTGTACACATGTTTCATTATTAATATCCATATCATTTCCCCTTCTGTATTTATAGTTGGTAATTTTATTTTTTTATATAATATCAAAAAACTTGTGTTTTGCAATATGTTTATACTATACCATCTAATGCCTGCACAAACGAAGCGGCAGTCTAGAGAATATAACCCTTATGGGAAAAAAGAATGTTCAATTCTAGGCTATCATTTGCTGACCTCTGTGACCTTTTGGATGAAATAATATCTTTTCGTAAAAGGCGGTACCGTAAAACGGCGTAAAATAACCTCACAAGGAACGTTACGGATAAACAGCTTCATTTTGTTAAGTTTTAGATAGTTTTTATCTTCCCCTTGACAGTACAGTTTGTACAGGTGTATTATTGCAATGTAAACTGACTGACCGTTCGGTCAGAATACATAAAATTGCTAGAGGAAGGTGGTCCAATGGATACAAAACGAGTTATCACTTTTACTTTAATCGCCATCCTGGGTTTTACATTACTGTTATCAGGATGTGGAAGCCAAAAAACACAGCAAAAAGCTGAAAAACAGCACGTACCGGTAGAAGTTGCCCAAGTTGAAAAAAGGGACATTGTTTACCAAACTACAATTACCGGAACCGTTTCCGCTGAACAAGACGTGAACATTATCCCCAAGATACCGGGTAAAGTGGAACTAGTTAAAGTAGATGTAGGTGATAGGGTAAAAAAAGGAGATGTACTTCTTCAGCTTGAACAGGATGAAATTAGAGCACAATTGAAACAGGCAGAAGCTGCTCTTGCCATGGCCAAGGCAGGTAAAAGCACCACCCAGTCGCAGTTTGAAAATGCTAGGGTAAATTTGGAAAGAATGCAGAAGCTTTATTCAGAAGGAGCAATTTCCAAGCAGCAGTTAGAGCAGGCAAAACTGCAGCTTGATACTGCTAATCCGGAATCTGTTGAAGCCCAGGTTAAACAGGCTGAGGCAGCTCTGGAAAGTGCCAGATTTCAGCTCGAGAATACGGTTATAACCTCCCCTATTTCAGGTATTGTAACTGCCATCACTACCGAGGTAGGTGAGATGGTATCTCAAACTATGCCTGTAGCAAGAATTGTCAATATGGACCTTGTCTATATTGAATCCACAGTTACGGAAAATCAGGTTAATTATCTAGAGCCCGGACAGGAAGTTAAGGTGACAATTGAAGCAGTTTCCGCTGAACCTTTAACCGGAAAAATAGTTTCCATCAGCCCGGCTGCTGACCTTCAAACAAAAACCTACCCTGTAAAAATTGAACTGGAAAACGGCCAGCATTTCATAAAACCGGGCATGTTTGCTGAAGTTTCCTTGCCTTTAGCTGAGAAAAACGGTGTTGTAGCTGTACCGATGAGCGCCATAGTGGAGAGAATGGGCAAAACAGGCGTCTTTGTAGTTGAAGACGGTAAAGCCGTTTTCAGGGAAATCAGCAAAGGGTTGGATAATGGAGAATACGTAGAGGTAACGGGTATTGGCGAAGGTGAGAAACTGGTGGTTGAAGGCCAGCATTCACTAACTCATAATACTGAAGTAAAAATAGCAGGGCGAGGTGACAGGTAATGCACATCTCGCAGTTTGCAGTTAAAAGACCTGTAACTATATTAATGGTAATCTTTATAATTATCCTTCTTGGGGTAGTATCCCTGAGCAGGATAGGGATAGATCTTTTTCCGGAAATGAACCTTCCTGTGGCAGCTGTTATTACCACCTATGAAGGTGCGGGTCCTGAAGAGATAGAAACTCTGGTAACGAAACCTATTGAAGAGGCTATAGCTTCTGTAAGCAATATAGAAAACATAACCTCTGAAACCCGGGAAGGCCTGTCCATGGTGCAGGCGGAATTTTCCTGGGGGACGGACATGGATTATGCGGCCCTCAAAATACGGGAAAAAATCGGCATGATTGAAGGCTTTCTTCCTGATGATGCTTCGGACCCGCTGGTTTTTCAATTTGACCCGTCCATGATGCCGATTAATATTCTGACTTTCAGCGGCCCTCAGGGTGATACTGAATTGAAAAAAATGGCTGAGGACACTATAAAGCCCCGCCTGGAACGACTAGAAGGGGTTGCCTCTGTTAGTATTACAGGAGGTAGGGAACGAGAGATCAGGGTAAAATTAGATGTCACAAAGCTTCAAGGCTACGGATTATCACCGGAAGCTGTTATGCAGGCACTTGCGGCACAAAATTTGAACAGTCCAGGTGGTACTGTGGATCAAGTGGGTTATGAGTATTTAATCCGTACCATGGGTGAATTCCAGAGTGTTGATGATATTAAAAATGTACTCATTTCCACCCCCCAGGGGGGAAGTATCAGGCTTTCCGATGTGGCAACGGTTACTGACGGTTATGAAGACGTCAAGCAGTATAATTACATGAACGGTAAGCCGACTATAGGGATCATTGTTCAGAAACAGTCAGGCACAAATACTGTCAGGGTTGCCGAAAGGGTCCTTGGTGAGGTTGAAAAACTTCAACAGGAATTACCTGAAGGTATGAAAATACATTCAGTAATGGACCAGTCCGAATTCATCAAAAAATCAATTAATAACGTCAGTAAAAATGCAATTCTCGGCGCTATCCTGGCGGTAATTATCATTTACCTGTTCTTAAGGAACCTTCCGAGCACCCTGATTATCGGAACTGCCATTCCCATTTCAGTAATTGCCACCTTTATTTTAGTTCACTTTGCAGGTCTTACGCTGAACTTAATGAGCCTTGGAGGTCTTGCCCTTGGTGTGGGGATGCTGGTGGACAACGCAATTGTTGTTCTGGAAAATATCTACCGCCACAGGCAGCTTGGAACAAATAGAATGAAGGCCGCGGTGGACGGTGCCGCGGAAGTGGCAAATGCCATTACCGCGTCCACACTTACCACACTGGCGGTATTTTTGCCTATTGTTTACGTGGAAGGGCTTGCTTCACAGCTCTTCAGGGAATTGGCTATGACGGTGTCATTTTCACTTTTGGCATCCCTTGCTGTTTCGCTGACATTGATACCCATGTTTTCTTCAAAATTCATGCGGGTTACAAACGGGTATAACAGCAGTAGTGGCGATGACAACGTCAAAAAGCGCATTTTAAGAGGCGCGAAAAACTGGCAGGAAAAGTTAAACAGTATGTACGGACACGTACTTGCCTGGTCTTTGAAACACCGTTTTAAGACGCTTTTTTTGGCAGCAGCATGCTTTATTTTCTCAATTGTGCTTTTGCCAATGATTGGCGCTGAATTTATGCCCAACATGGATACAGGTGAGTTTCAGGTTGAGGTAGAACTTCCCAAAGGAACCTCATTAGAGGAAACCAGGGAGAAAATGTATGAACTTGAAAAATTGATCGCTGCTTATGATGTTAAATATATCTATATGGCGGCAGGCGCCAATTCGCAGGATATGCAGATGGGCACCAACGGTCAGTCACATACGGGTCAAATATATGTGTCTTTGATTTCAAAAAATGAGAGAAAGTTAGATACCGAGACGGTGGTTGAAGAACTGAGACAGAAATTTAAAGAGATTCCCGATCTGGATACAAAGATAATTATCGGTGATGGATTTACAATGGGCAGCAGTTCACCCATCAATATTGAAATCAGGGGTGACGACTTTGCAGTACTGGAGAAGCTGGGAAAAGAGGTAGCTTCCATAGTAAAATCTGTCCCCGGTACACGGGAAGTTTCCTTCAGCATGGAAGAGGGAAGGCCTGAAATTCGCTTGAGGATCAAAAGAGACAAAGCTTCTTCTTACGGGCTGACATCTGCTCAAATAGCCTCTGCTGTAAGGACTTCCATAAGCGGAAAGGTCGCTACATTGTATAGAACTGACGGTAATGAAATAAATGTCCGTGTGGAAGCAATGGAGAAGAATAAGGAAAATCTGGAAGACATTAAGGCGCTGCAGATATCTACACCCTTTGGAACAAAAATACCACTTTCCCAGGTTGTGGATTTTGAGACTGTTAAAGGTCCAACGACGATCGCCAGGGATAACCAGGTGCGTACTGCTTATGTAAAAGCTGATATTGCAGGTAGGGATTTAAAGAGTGTATCCCGTGACATTACTCAAGGAATAAAAGAAATAGTGGTGCCGAGCGGTTACAGTATTGAATTTGGCGGGGAACAAAAGGAGATGGCTGAAGCCTTTGGAAACCTGGCGTTTGCCCTCGTTCTGGCCATTCTGCTCGTTTACATGATTATGGCAGCTCAATTCGAGTCATTGATGCATCCTTTTGTAATTATGTTTTCAATGCCGCTGGCCCTTGTGGGCGCTGTACTTGGACTGTTGATTACCGGTAGGACATTTAACGTACCTGCCTTTATCGGAATCATCATGCTGGCAGGTATTGTGGTTAACAATGGGATTGTTATGGTTGACTACATCAATCGTTTGAGAAGGGAAGGCAAGGACAGAAAAGAGGCAATCCTGGAGGCAGGTCCCGTAAGGCTGCGTCCTATTCTGATGACTGCCTTAACTACTATCCTTGCAATGGTACCCCTGGCTATAGGTATCGGTGAAGGCTCGGAGGCACGCGCTCCCCTGGCCACGGTAGTTATCGGGGGACTTACATTCAGTACATTACTTACTCTGGTTGTAATTCCCGTTGTATATACTTTTATTGATGATATTGCAAACTGGTTAAAGAGAAGAGTTAAAAGGGTGGCAAAAATTAGCGATACGGTTAATAATTAAAAAAGGGGGCGAATCTTTATGTCTAAAAAAATATTAGGAATTGTTCTTGTGTGTATGGTGCTTTTGACGGGAGTCTTTCTTCCGGGCTCCCGACCTGCTTCGGCAGGTGATGATGAGGTATTGGATTTGACGCTGGAAAAAGCAATTGCAATAGCAATGGAAAAAAATGCTGATGTAAACCTGGCTAAGATAGGTGTCAAGAAAGCTGAGAAGGGTTTGGATGAGGCAGAGAGTGCAGCGGATAAGTCAGAAGACTCAGATTCACCTTTTGGGCCTACCGGTTATGAAAAAGCGCTTATTGAAAGGGTAGCTCCCAGGCAAGCACAAATGGGCTTGACTGTGGCTCAAAAAACTCTCGAAGCTACAAAAAATGGAACAAAACTGGCCGTTGAAAACGTCTATTATGATGTATTAAAGGCACGTACCGAGCTTGAAAATGCCGGAGATGCCGTAAAAAGGGCCGAAGAAAGATTGCGACTGGCCAATGTCAGCCTTGAAGCAGGCACGGCTGCACGGCTTGATGTAATTAATGCAGAAGTAGTACTTGCACAAAAGAAGGTTCGCTTAAATGCTGCAGAAAACACTTACAAATCAAAGGTAATGGAATTTAACAAAACTCTGGGGCTTCCCCTTAGTACAAAAATAAACCTGACCAGTTCCTTTGAGTTTAAGCCCGTAGAGATAGATCTGGAAAAGGTAATTGCAGAAGCGAAAGAGTCGGATGTAGCATATGTTGGCGCACAGGAAGCGCTGGCGGTAGCAGAAAAGCAGTTTGCAGAGGCCAAGAAATTTTATACTCCCAATGTTTATAAATATAGAGAAGCACAGTATGCATACGAAGAAGCAAAGTTAAATGCAGAGAAAGCTGAAAGGGATTTAGTAATGGACATCAAAAATGCATATTTTAAATTACAATCTGCAAGGGAAAGTTATGAGGCAATGCAAAAAGGTGTGGAACAGGCTCAGGAAGCATACCGTTTAACAAAGCTTCGCAGTGAAATCGGCATGAGTACCCAGATTGAGCTTCAGGAAGCAAGCGACAGGCTTGATGAAGCAAGGGCAGAACTCCTCAGCGCTCTCTATAACTATAACCTGGCTACAGCACAGTTTAGATACGGCATTTTCGGTTTTTCAGGCACTTCCGCTTCCTCCTCCGGTATGATGGCTGGTGGAATGTAATATGGTAGCCAGGGAAAACGGCAAAAGAAAGCAGATTTTGGATGCAGCAGCAGTAATCTTTTCCAGGAAAGGATACTACCAGGCTAAGGTTGAGGAAATTGCCAGGGAGGCGGAAGTAGGTAAGGGAACAGTCTATGAATACTTTAATAGCAAAAAAGACCTCTTTCAGCAGGTGATGATGGAATTCAGTAATACCTACTTTGATAATTTTGAGGATAAACTTGCCGGTATAGAATCTGTAACTGAAAGATTACAATTAATTTTAAAAATTCATCTCACTTTTATAAAAGACAATAAAGAAATTGCTAATATTCTAATAGCGGAGCACCATCTTTTAGGTGAGGAGCTGCATCACTGGTTTCTTACAAGACAGCAGGAAAAGCTGAAAAAGCTGCAGAGTATGATTCAAGAGGGAATTGAGAAGGGTGAATTTAAACCCTTTGACCCCGAGCTGGCTGCGGAAATGATTTTAGGGCTAATATTCAGTGTTGGAGGATGCCTGCTAAAAGACCCCGCTCTTAATATAGATAAAATTGTAAATACCGTGAAAAACCCCTGTACTTTTCCATGGATGATGAAAGTGAAGATGCTTATAATTTTGTTATTGGTAATATAGACCCTCAAGGGACATGGGTCAATTTAGGATGCGATTTTAACGGTCACGGTACCCATGTGGCGGGTATTGCAGCTGCCAGCGGCACGATTAAAGGCATTGCTCCCGGGGCACGGCTCATGGTGATCAAGGCGCTGGATGCAAATGGTGAGACAAGCTGGGAAATGCTGCAGGAGGCAATCAAGTACGCTGCTACAAATGGAGCGGATATCATAAATTTAAGCCTGGGATATTACGAAGATGTCACTGCGGGAAATAATACACTTACCCAATTAATTTCCGAGATGAGTGAGGAGCATGGTGTAATATTTACAGTGGCAACAGGAAACAAGGGTCCTGGTATGGCGTCTCTTGCAACTCCCGGAAATGCTAAAGATGCCATTTCCGTGGGGGCATATATCTCACCCGATATGTGGAAAGAGCTTTATGATTGGCAAGTCACTAAAGAAAGCCTCTGGTATTTCAGCTCCATCGGACCCAGGAAAGACGGGCTGATGGCGCCCTCTGTAGTCGCCCCCGGCAGTGCAATTTCAACTGCTCCCCTCTGGAGCGGGCAAAAATATTACCTGGCTGAAGGTACCAGCATGGCTGCTCCCCATGTGGCAGGTGCAGTGGCGCTGCTTTTGGATAGTATGCAGAGGATGGGTAAAACTCCGGACCCTGAAGATGTTAGAAAGGCGATAGCCTTAGGGGCAAGACCCCTGGATGGTTTCGGACCTGCCGAAGTGGGAGCGGGTGTGGTAGATATTGTGGAAGCCTGGAGAAAACTCCTGCTTGTAAATGAAAGTACGCCCTTAAAAGCTCAAACCTATAACCGGCGCCTTGGAGTAGGAGAAGGTTTGTATACACGAGAGTATTTACCCGGTAAACTTTACTTCACTATTGAGAACCAGGGAGAAAAGGAAGTTAAAGTTAAATGGGATACTACTGAAGAGTGGTTGAGCGCTGAACCGTTACAAACCAGAATTTCTCCGGATTCCAGCAGGAATATAGCAATTTCCTATGATATTCCCCGGGAACCCGGACTGTATTCAGCTTTCCTGAGGGGAGATGTTGAAGGAACGTATGGCTATGACCTCATGGCTCTTTCAACAATAGTCAGGCCCTATTTGCTCAATGAGGAAAACCAGTACCGGATCAGTCTCCGTGGAAATTTGGAGGCTGCTCAGTATCAAAGGTATTTTATTAAGGTTTTGCCAGGAACGGGAAAATTATATGTCAAACTGGATATCGATGAGGCAGACAAAAAGTATCAGGGCAGGGCTAGATTTCACCTCATTAAACCGGACGGTATGGAGTATGTCATGACTGAATTTGCCGGGGTTACCCCTAAAGGCGGAATTCCGAAAGGAGAGGTCAGAACGGTCGTGGAAAATCCTGAGCCGGGAACATGGGAGATTGTTGTTTACAGCTCTGCAAGCCTCAGTTCTTATGGTCTCAAAGAAAGCCGCTACAAACTTACTGCTTACTTAACGGAGGTAAAAGGAGAAGAGGAAAAAGAGGATTACTCGCGCTGGTTTATAAATACCGGAGTTTCTAAAGACTTTAAAGAAGGTGAGGATGGTTACATTACCTTCCATGTTATCGACAAAAACAACAAAAAACCTATTAACGGGGTTATGGAAATAAATAATAAACTGTATCAGGTCAGGAATGGCAGGCTCACCCTGCGGGGAGATGAGTTATAGAATTAAACGTAAAAAGGCGGGAAGTCCAATAATGACTTTCCGCCTGATTTTTTGTGCTAGGGGCCCCCACGCACATCAATTTATATAAAGTGTATTACTTACATCTCTTTGATTTTAATTGTTTTTTTCCTTCAACTACAGCCCTTTTATTGTTAATTACATGAGAAAAGAAACACTCTCTACATAAAGCAATTTTAGTATTACCTAAAAATAAAAAGTATCTGGCTGTGTTTTCACAATACTTACATTCTAAATCTTTACTTTTTGTACTAGCTAAAGCTGCATTTTCAGACCCTCCCTTCTTTTTTACTTTTTGCCACTTTTGTAATATTCTGTATTATACTATTAATTGGACAAGCAGTCAACATTTTCCTGCATGCAAAAACAAATTTCGTGTTTTGAAACCATAAAAAAACCTATGCTAAAATCGCATAGGTTTTTCTTCACAACAAGGATACTTTTTAATATTTTCCGGATACTATTTCAATAAATTCCTCCCGAGGTGTTTTTTCGGCAATACCGAAGCGGTATAACTCCTTGAGGCTTGTGGAAGCTGTATTATAGCCTTTCTTTATTGTTAAATAAATTTCATATCCCAGGCCATCGGCAATTTCCAGAGCGGTGTCATTATAGACCCCGTAGGGGAAGCACAATACGTTAACTTTAGTTCCCAGTTTATTTTCAATGACATTTTTTGACCTGCTAAAATCCTCTTGCAACCTTTTTTGATATTCCTCTTGAGTTTCCTCTCTTTCGGCATCTTTAAGCCAGATAGGTGACACGACGGCCGGTTTTTTCTTTCCCGATTTATTTACCGGAAGGTATTTATGCAAATCATAAGTGTGGGATTGAATTGAGATTAAACCGCTCTCCTGCATCTCCCGCATTTGTTCCCATGTCAGATGGGGTAATCCTCCGGCAATGGGTTTCTCTGTAGATCTTACCACAATATTGATAGTAGCCTTGTGGTTATATTTCTTTAAAACGGGGTATGCAAGCGTATAGTTGCTTTCATAGCCGTCATCAAAGGTTAGCACAACCGGTTTTGGAGGTAGTTGCGTCTTACCTTCAATAAAATTAGTAAGTTCTTGCAGGGTTATAGTATTAAAACTATTTTCATGAAGATATTTCATCTGCTCCGTAAACTTTTCAACTGAAATAACTGACCCGTTTTTAGCCAAATCAGGGTTATTTTTAATATTTTCCTGTGTAACAAGGTGATGATACATCAGAATTGGAACCTTTACGTTTTCATTGTTGTAGCCGCATCCTGAAATTACTATAACTATTGTCATAATAAGAATTATGAGCCTTAAAAGCTTTGTCATTTCGATTGCCTCCATATTTAAATTAATTACTAACTGAGACTTAGTTATACCATATCAAATTATCTCCTGTTGTTAAATCCAAATTTTAAAATTTGGTATTTTTTAAATTTTTATTTTTTTAACAGGAATTTATTGTGTGACTATTACAAAGATCGTCTATATTAGAGGAAATAATAAAGCGAAGCCCCTTGCAGGTTGCACTGCAGGGGCTTTTCTATTACGGATAACACATTTACTCAGTCTTGTGTTACTACTTTATTTCCCAATTTTTCTTGATGTGTTCTAGCAGGTCATTCGGATTTACATCATCGTGACACTGGATGCAGTCCTGTTTACCCCGGGCATTTTCCAGAGACCTGCCCTTTCCGTGACAAGTCATGCATTCTTCTACCGACTGAGTATCCTTATATGCAGCAGCAAATTTATTGCTATGCCAGTCATTTAACAATTCAACGGTCTTGGCTGCCACGTCAGCCGTGAGTCTAGCGCAGCGTTCGCTCCTTTCTTTACCTTCTGCTCTATATTTCGATGTACTACACCAATTGCCTACGGAAACGTGACAAAGCGGAGACCCGGAAACACTGGTAGGTATCGCCCCTTCAGCCTTAATCGCTTTTCCTAAAGGCGGTTTGTACTTGGGAAATTCAAAAGTAGTGTACCAACCGTATAATTCATTAACTACTTTTTCAACATCTTTCCTCGACGGGCCAACTACAAAGTTGATAGCAGTACTCGCGCCCATAAGTGCACCGCATAATGTGCCCCATCCTGCTCCTCCCGTTGCTCCCCACTGCATGATTTCGATTGGTATCATAGTATAGGGGTAGCCAACCTTTTCTTGTAACTGCACCATGATACCACGGAAAACACCATAGCAGCACCTATCTATACCGTACCCTTCGTAGGCCAAGACCTTAGCCTTTTCGGCATCCAATTTAACATAAGGCCACGGCCAAGACGGAACTTCAATGTTACAAGTCTCCTTAGCCTGAGCTACATTCGAGTTAAAAGCGCCAAAAATACCACCACCGACAGCCATGGTCCCGGCAGCGATGGCTCCAGCTGTAAGAAACTTTCGCCTAGACATTTCCCGCTTTTGTTCATCTGCCATCTTGAAAACCTCCTCAATAGAAAAATTTTTTTGGCATACCCTTCAGCTCTACACATGAAAACGCGCTTTTTCTTGACTACATTTTGCTTCTGCTATCTCCTCCCATATCACCTCCCTCATTCCTCAGGTAGCACTACCTCGGACTCTAAAACCTGTGGGTTTTCACGGCGGCAATAATCATTAAAACTCAGTGTCCAAATACTGCCGTATTCGATTAATAACAGCTTCTTCTAGAAGTGGAACTGCATTTTGTACCGTTTCAGACAATTCCAACCCCCAGGAGAGATCTTCCGCCTGAATACCCATCACAACTATCTCCAAATCTAATTCCAGCAGACGGGCAGCATGAAAAAGTTCCTTAAGACCCACCTGGTGAAAGGATACCTGTTGAGAGAGTCCCTGCAGGGTTTTGCCCTGCCAACAAAAGATACTCCCCGGTTCCTGTCCAATGTCCAAAGCATCGATTACCAGTAAACAGCTGTAGCCTTCCAGATAAGCCAGAAGGTCAAGCCCCAAAGTCCCCCCGTCTAGAAAAGTAACGTCTGGACTTTTATAGAACTCCTGTAGCTGACGAACAACCAGAGGGCCTAATCCGTCATCTTTTAATAATATGTTTCCTACTCCCAGCACCAAGACTTTTTTCCTCAGGGTATTCACCTCCCCGTTTCGGACAGATAGTCAAGTAAATTTTAAATCCGAATCATCTTATCGCCATCCGAACTAATGACATGGACGGCACAGGCCAGGCAGGGGTCGAAGGATCTTATTACTCGTACCAGATTGACGGGATTGTGCGGATCGACTGGGATACCTATTAAAGCCTGCTCTATGGGCCCGGGAATTCCCTGGTCATCACGAGGCGAAACATTCCAGGTAGTGGGGACCACTATCTGGTAGTTTTTAACCTTATGGTCATCTATCTCCACCCAGTGTCCCAGTGCGCCTCTGGGAGCTTCGTTCAGACCTACCCCTCTACCACGTCTGGGTGGTTCCCAATGCTTGGAATCGTGAATATCTGGCCTTAAACTATTATGGATTTTGCCCCGTTTCAACAGGTGTTCCAGGTCTTTAAGCCATTCAAACATGGCATCGGCAACCAGGACCGTCTCTTGAGCTCTGGCCAGGTGACGGGCAACTGCTCCCGGTTTAATAGCATACTCTTCCACAAGCTTTAAAAAAGGCTTATGCCTGGCGACTGTCATTCTTGCCAGCGGCCCAACCTCGGTAGAAAGGCCGTTGTACCTGGGAGATTTCACGAAAGTGTAAGCGCCGCTTTTATCAAGATCTACCTCAGTCGTACCCTCCCAAGGATGGGCAGGTAAGGATTCTTGATACCAGGAACTGGTTACGGCTTCCGTAATTTTGGTCAGATCTACTTGCTGTACTTTTTCGGGTTGGCTGCTGCTTACGAAACCGCCCTCAAAGAGCTTTTCCCTACCGGAATCATCCATGGGAAAAGCTCCATACGCCAGATAATTTCCCGTCCCCGCACCGAACCCGGCCTGGGCCAACGAAAGAAGCGGTCCAGTGGCAAAAAAGACTACATCGGGAACATAGACTTTTTTAACAAAGTCCACAACCTCTTCTAACAATTGTTTAAACTGCTCCAGTTGCTGGTCGGTAGGATAGATGGTTACGCCTCCTACAACAATACTCGACTGGTGGGGCTGTTTACCTCCGAGAATAGCTGACATTTTTTTTGCTTTGGCCTGTATTTGCAGCGCTTGGAGGTAGTGGGCCAAGGCGCTAGTTACGATTTCAGGGTCCCGTATGGAGAAATCGTCCGGCTCATAACGTGGTGTCAGGGGAGCGGTATCCCCCGCCTCGACTAATTTCATAATTTTATCCTTAACTGTCAGAAGATTTTGATCCTTGCCTTGATAACCTGCAATTGCCAAAACATCCAGGTAATCCAGCGCAGAAAGATGATAAAAGTGTAAAGGATGGTCGTGGAGCCACAATGCACCTACTAAGAGATTTCTAATGAGCCGGGCTGCAGGAGGGAGAATGGCGCCGTGGGCATTTTCCACTGCCATCGCCGACGTCCAGCCGTGAGAAGCCATGCAGACACCGCAGATGCGTTCCGCAATATAAACGGCATCTCTCGGATCTTTCCCCTGAATGATCTTTTCTATTCCCCGAAACATGGTGCCTTTGGTCCAGGCATCGACAACCACCCCGTTTTCAACCTCGACTTCCACCCGCAGGTGCCCCTCAATCCTGGTTACGGGGTCGACAACTATCCTTTTAGCCATCTATTTCACCTCCTTGGGGTTATCAAATAAAGGTGAGAACTGTTCATAAAACTCCGGCTGGGAGCAGCCGGCACATGGCGACCCGGAATAACCACAATAATTGACACCATCATTCCACCAGTAGCTGGAACAGTTCGTAAAAACTTCCTTACCTTTGCAACCTTTGTAATAGAGACACCAATCAGCGGTTTTTGGATCATTCCAGTCCCGTAAAAATTCTCCCCGTTCGTAGTGCAGCCTGCGGTGGCAGCTGTCATGCAGGGTCCAACGGTAGTAGGCTAGCGGACGGCCATGTTTATCCAGACGAGGCAGTTGATTTTTACTTAAATAGTAAAGGAGGGTACCTACCAGCCTGTCAGGTTTAACAGGACAGCTGGGGATGTTAACTACCTTCACCCCGTTTAAAATATCCTGAGCTCCTACTGCCCCTGTAAAGCCAGCCCGGGGTATGCCCCCGTAGCAAGCGCAGGAACCTACAGCGATTACTGCTTCTGCTTTAGATGCCGCCTTTTTAAACTGCTCAAGGAAGGGTCGGCCTTCTACAGTACAGAAGCGAGGATCAGCAGTAGGAATTGAACCTTCCAGTACCAGAAGATAATTTCCTTCCTCCAGGCAGTGTTCCCAACTCCCAATAGCTTGGTCCCCGGCTGCAGCCATAATAGTGGGATGAAATCTCACTGAGAGCAGATCCAGCAAAATTTGTTCCGGTTCGGGGTCGGCAGACGAAAACAGCGATTCGCTGCACCCGGTGCACCCTTGTCCCTGCATCCAGATCAACGGCTTCTTTGTCAAGTTAGCTGCCGCTGCCTCAGCCATTTTCGAAGCAAAGCCAAGATCAAGACTAAAGGCTATACAGCTCAAAGTACACAGTTTTAAAAAGTCCCGCCTGGATATTCCCCTCCTTTCAAGGCGTTCGTATCCTTTTTCATGGGAAATTTCCTGATCTTTTTTCATTACGTGACCTCCTTCTAATTAGCTCTGATTTTACCCGGCTTTACCGAACTAATCTCGCCTTTCTTTCCTACCTGCGGATAAGAAGATAAGAAAAAAGTGAAAACTAGTATTTTAACAAAGTTAACTAAAAAAACAAAAGTTTTATATATTATTTAAATATTAATAATATTCTTCGCTAATGACAGGAATTTTTCCTTCCTTATCACACCAGTTTTTCAAAAATTATACATCCCGCAGAAAAAGTTAAGCCATCTCATACTGCCGTCTATAAAAGAGGGAATATTAAAGGCTGCTGGTAAAGCTACCAGCAGCCTTTTCTCCTTGAAAGGGATGTTCAAAAAGTCCGCGTGAAATTCCACTTCGAATTGTCTTAAGTTGGCTTGTCTTCTGCGCAAGTATAGGAAATTGTTTCTATAAATTTTTTGTAGATAATTTCTTATACGTAGGGGTTGTTAAGTAGGTGTGCTCCTTTTTGAACACTTACTTAAATTTGACTTTTCTCCAGCGCTTGCTCAATATCTTCGCAGATATCATCTATATCTTCAATTCCCACTGACACCCTGATCAGGTCGGGTGAAACACCGGCTTTTTCCTGTTCTTCGGGAGTTAACTGGGAGTGGGTTGTGCTGGCGGGATGTATTACCAGGGATTTTGCATCTCCCACATTTGCCAGGTGTGAGAGGAGCTGTACGGAATTGATAAACTTCCTTCCTGCCTCTAATCCTCCCTTAATACCAAAAGTTAGCATAGACCCGAAGCCATTATCCAGATATTTTTTTGCGTTTTCGTGGGTTGTGTGGTCTGATAATCCCGGGTAGTTTACCCAGCTTACCTTATCGTTTTCCTGAAGGAACTTGGCAAGTCGTAATGCATTTTCACAGTGCCTCTCCATCCTCAAATGTAGAGTTTCCAGACCTTGCAGTAAAAGGAATGAATTAAACGGGCTGGGGGCCGGACCCATATCCCTTAAGAGCTGTGCCCTGGCTTTTACTATATATGCCAGTTCTCCAAAAGTCTCGGTATATTTCAGGCCATGGTATGATTCATCGGGCTCTACAAGCTCGGGGTAGCGGCCGTTTCCCCAGTTGAATTTTCCTGAATCAATTATAACCCCGCCAATTGCCGTACCGTGTCCTCCCAGCCATTTTGTGGTGGAATGGACCACAATATGTGCCCCGTGTTCAAAGGGACGGCAGAGGTAGGGAGTAGCAAAGGTGTTGTCGACTATTAAAGGCGCTCCAAATTCTTCAGCGGCTTCTGCCAGCGCTTTTAAGTCAGGGACATTTAGTCCGGGATTACCTATTGTCTCAACATAGAAAGCCCTGGTGTTTGGTTTGGCTGCCTTTTTAAACTCTTCGGGATCAGGCTTTACAAATGACACTTCTATCCCCATTTTTGCAAAAGTATATGCAAATAAGGTGTGGGTGCCCCCGTAAAGGTTTGCGGAAGTTACTATATGGTCGCCTGCAGTTGCTATATTTAATATAGCGAGTGTAATGGCAGCCTGGCCGGATGAAGTGGCAAGCGCTGCTACTCCGCCTTCCAGTGCGGCTAATCTTTTTTCAGCTACATCTGTAGTTGGGTTTGTCAGCCTTGTGTAAATTGGGCCAACCTCTTCAAGTGCAAATCTTTTTGCTGCCTGTTCAGAATCCTCAAAAACGTAAGAAGTTGTCTGGTAAATCGGTACTGCCCTTGAGCCGGTTTCCTTATCAGGTTCGTGTCCTCCGTGAACTGCCAGTGTGTTAAATTTGAATTTTTTTGTCATCCTAAAAAGCCTCCTTCTAAAATGTGAGTCAGCGGAACACATTCCCTTGACTCTTTCTTAGTTAATTCTTTTTTTAGTTTTTTACAGCAATAAAAAACCTCTCCCGATAAGGAGAGGGTACACTTGTTGCGTTATTTCACCTCCCTTATCTTTCAGCGCTTTCAAGTGGCGCTGCAGGAGTTGGCACCTTTCCTGATCCGCATCAGGAGGTTGCCGGGTTTCATAGGGCCAGTCCCTCCACCTCTCTTGATAAGAGTTGATACCTAGTATTTAGTATTAAATTTAAATATACTATATAACCAAAGATCAAATAAGTCAAGAGGAAAAATCAGTATTATTCTCAATTACTACACCATAGTCTACCTTTGTTTTTTTAGAAGCAGGTTGCAATAGTTTTCTAATTGTAATAAATAACTAAAAATACTATAAGTTTTGCATATTACAAATTAAAAGGATAACATTCAAATATATAGAAAAATATAAATAGTATAAAAATTTTTTATATTGCAAGGTGTGACTAAGTTGCATGAAATGGCCATAATGCAAAATATCCTGGAGATTATAAATACACAGATTAAAGAATATAATTTGAAAAAAATCAGTAACGTGAAAATCGTTGCCGGTGAGCTGACCGGCGTAGTTCCCGAAATTATGGAGTTTTGCTGGCAGGTTTGCACTGAAAATACGCCATGTGCCGGGGCAAAATTGGAAATTGAGAAGCTACCTGCCAGGGCGCTCTGCAGAGAGTGCTCCCATGAATATGACTTTCTGGAGAAACTGTCGTGTCCTCGCTGTGGTGGTGGGATAAAAAAAGTTTTATCAGGTAAGGAACTGTACGTGAATTTTATTGAGGGAGAGTAGGGGATAGATTTATGGAAATTAAAGTACTGAAAAATATCATGAAACGAAATGAAGATCGTGCTGCAGTGAACAGGAATTTATTCGATCGTTTTGGAGTCCTTGCAGTAAATATGATGAGCTCCCCCGGAGCAGGGAAGACTACCATCCTTGAAAAGACTGTTTCAGAATTACAGGATAGCTTGAAAATTGCAGTAATTGAAGGGGATCTAATGACGAGCAGGGACGCGGAAAGAATACACCGCTACGGGGTACCGGTTGTGCAGATTAATACCGAAGGCGGCTGTCACCTGGACGCCAATATGGTTAACAGGGCGCTGGAAGAACTTGACCTCGAAAATCTAAATGTAATTATTATAGAGAATGTGGGAAATTTGGTCTGTCCGGGAGCCTTTGACCTGGGAGAGCATTTCAAGATAGTTGTGGGCAGTGTTCCGGAAGGTGACGATAAACCTGAAAAATACCCGCTGATGTTTCAGGAGTCGAAAGCCTGTATTTTAAATAAAATTGATCTCCTGGAATACAGCAATTTTAATGAGGAAAAGTTTACGAATGATGTCCAGAGTTTAAATCCTGATATTAAAATATTTCGGATGTCAGCAATTAGCGGGGAGGGACTTGCCGAGTGGTGCCACTGGCTGAAAAAAGAAGCTTTGGAGGTAAGGAAGCTAG
Source organism: Clostridiales bacterium (assembly GCA_020063565.1). GTDB lineage: Bacteria > Bacillota > DSM-16504 > Desulfitibacterales > JAICDB01 > JAICDB01. The sequence goes on from JAICDB010000013.1 coordinate 46,040, forward strand.
GAAAATAAAGCTTTACGGGATTGTACAGGGCGTTGATCCCCCCAACAGGCGCTTTCATAGCCAGCCCAATGCCTGCCCGGAGTGTGGGCTTCAGTTGTCGACTCAGAAGGTAAAAAATGCACTAAAGATTCCCCGGAATTGTTGAAGAACGGTGTGATAGTTAAAGTCAAAAGTTTAGGAGGCTTTCACCTGGCCTGTAACGCGCTGGATAAAAAGGCCGTTTTGCACTTAAGGACCCGGAAAATCAGGGATTCCAAAAACCCGTCATAAGGTTGTACCTCCCAATGATGGAGGCATATCCCTGGGGCAAGCCTTAGCTGGAAATGAGGTGTATAATAATGTGCCTGGCAGTACCCTTTAAAATCACTAAAAAGATTGATAACATGGCAGTTGCAGAGCTGAAAGGATTTTCCCGGGAAGTATCCGTTGCCCTCACTCCGGAGGTTGAGGTTGGAGACTGGGTACTGGTTCATGCCGGCTTTGCCATCCACAGGGTGACTGAAGATGATGCTCGGGAAACATTAAAGCTGCTGGAGGAGTTACATGAAGCAGAAAGTAAATAAAAAACAGCTTTTCCTTGAACTGCTAAAAAAAGTTAATGAATTTACTCCTGAGAATAGAACTTTAAATTTTATGGAAGTATGCGGTACCCACACCATGACCATAGGTAAGAGCGCCTTAAGGCAGCTCCTGCCCGAAAGTATCAATTTGATCTCCGGGCCCGGCTGTCCGGTCTGCGTCACCCATGATGAGGAGATTGAGAATTACCTGGAGCTGGCATTGCAGGGGGAAGTTATCATTGCCACCTTTGGGGACCTCCTGCGGGTTCCCGGCATGGATGGCAGCCTGGCTGACGCGAGGGCCAAGGGAGCTGATGTGAGGGTAGTCTATTCCACCCTGGATGCCCTGAAGCTGGCTAAAAAAAATCGCTCCAAAGAAGTGGTATTCCTGGGAGTCGGCTTTGAGACCACTGCCCCTACCGTGGCAATGTCCATACTGCATGCACGGCAAGAGGGAATAGAAAATTTTTCAGTTTATTCAATGCATAAATTAATTCCCCCGGCGCTGGGAGCGCTTGTAACGGATAAAGAGGTTAAGATTGACGGTTTTATCTTACCCGGTCATGTCAGCACAATTATCGGAGTCGAGCCCTACCGCTTTCTTGCGGGGGATTATCAGAAAGCAGGTGTTATTACAGGTTTTGAACCTGAGGATATCTTACAGGCGCTCCTGATGCTCCTTAAGCAAATAAGGGAAAACCAGTTTAGGGTTGAGGTTCAGTATACTAGGGGTGTATCTCTAGAGGGAAACAAAATTGCGCAAAAGCTCCTGAAAGAGGTTTTTGAACCCGAAGACTCCTTGTGGAGGGGCCTTGGCCTTATCCCTGCAAGCGGCCTTAAAATCAGAGACGAATTTGACCGCTACGATGCCCGCAAAAAGTTTAATTTAGGAAAGCCGCGAGCTACAAAACCGGGAGAAGCAAACAAAAACTGTGCCTGCGGGGCGATTTTAAAGGGTATCAAAACCCCGCCGCAATGTGCTTTATTTAATAGGGTCTGTACGCCCCTCAATCCCGTAGGACCATGCATGGTATCATCCGAAGGTGCCTGTGCGGCATATTACCGCTATGCCGAAGCTTAGGAATTTTCCGAGGATACGGTTGCGCTTCTAAAAGCGGTTCCATTCGCCAAGTTCAACCAAGCTTCGCCTCCAGAGAAAATCGGGGTTCCCTCGCTATTCGTCGTCCTGACTAAAGTCGCTCGGCTCGCGTCGTCCATGACGCTCGCCCCGATTTTCTCCTTCGGCTCAGCAGGTTTCACTAGGCTCATTCCAATGCTTTTCTGCCAGCGCAACCGTACCCCTGGGAGGAAAAATATGTTTTTTAACTCAGATGGAGGGAAGAATAATGAGCAATGCTTTACCAAACAAACAAATTACACTTGCCCACGGCGGTGGGGGTAAACTCTCCCGGGAACTTGTAGAGGAAATTATCTATCCTATTTTTGATAATAACGGTGGGCACAGGCTTTTGGATTCGGCGCTGTTGTCCCTCGACGGCGGCAATATTGCTATGACAACGGACAGTTTCGTTATCTCCCCTCTTTTTTTCCCGGGTGGAGATATCGGAAAGCTTGCAGCATGCGGAACAATCAACGACCTGGCAGTAGCAGGGGCAAAACCTCGATTTTTAAGTGTCGGCCTCATAATTGAAGAAGGTTTTGAGATAGCTTACTTGAAAAGAATCCTCCATTCCCTGGCAAAAACTGCGTCGGCAGCCGGAGTGTCCGTTGTTACAGGGGATACCAAGGTAGTGGAAAAAGGAAACTGTGATGGCTTATACATTAATACGACGGGTCTTGGTGTAGTACCTGAAAATGTTTCACTCGGTCCGGAAAAGGTTTCTGTTGGCGACCTTGTTATTGTGAGTGGATCCATAGGGGACCACGGCATGGCAATCTTAAGCACAAGGGAGGGTTTATCCTTCCGTACGGAAATAGAAAGTGACTGTGCCCCTTTAAATGATCTTACTGAAAAGCTGGTAGCCACCGGGGGCGTTTCTGTCATGCGAGATCCGACCCGGGGAGGGGTGGCTTCCATCCTGCACGAACTTGCACAAGAATCCGGTCTAACTGTAGAAATTTCAGAAGAAATGCTACCTGTACATCCTGCTGTAAATGCCGGCTGCAGTATGCTGGGCTTAGACCCCCTTAATCTAGCAAATGAAGGTAAGCTGGTGATTTTTGCCAAAGCACATAAAGAAGAAGAGGTAATGAATGTCCTTAAGAATCACCCCCTGGGAAGATCAGCCAGTGTGATAGGAAAGGTTACCTCCAGGGAGGAATGGGGAAAAGTCCTAATTGAAACTACTCTCGGAGCAAAACGGATCTTACCCTTAATTGAGGGAGAAGTATTGCCACGGATCTGTTAAAAAAATATACAAAAAATTAACAAAAATAAGAAAATATTGAAAGGAGGAGTTGTAAGTGGAAGGAATGCCTGTAATCAAGGAAAGGAATCTCCACCCGCAATTTTACAGGAGGGTTAAAATGCTGCCGGGTGGAGAAAAAATTGAGGCGTGCATCCAGTGCGGAACCTGCAGCGGTTCCTGCCCTTCCAGCCACACAATGGACTATACCCCCAGGAAATTGATAGCAATGATCAGGGCTGGAATGGAAGAGGAAGTTTTAAAAAGTAAAGCCATTTGGATGTGTGCATCCTGTTACAGTTGCAAGGCGCGCTGCCCGCGGGGAATTGCAATTACAGATCTGATGTACACATTAAAGAACATTGCAATGGCCTCCGGTTGCGGGCACAAACTTGCAGGACCTGTTTTTTACGGAACATTTAACCGCATGGTTGAAAAAGAAGGACGTATTAATGAAGGAAAGTTTATAGTGACTTTTACCCTGAAAACCGATCCTTTCAAAATAATAGGCATGGCCCCCCTGGGGATGAAAATGCTTGCAAAAAGAAGGCTGCCGTTAAAAGCAACTGCAATTAAAAACAAAGAGGAATTTAGAAAGATACTGGCCCGAATAAGGGAGGCTGGAATATGAACTTTAATTACTATCCGGGCTGCTCGCTCCATGGAGCTGCTGCAGATTACCGGATGTCGATCAATGCAATTTGCAGAAGGTTAAAAATGGATTTAACGGAGATTGAGGACTGGAACTGCTGCGGAGCCACAGCCGCATCTTCTGAAAATTACAAAATGGCTTTAGTTTTGGCAGCCTTGAACTTAGTAAAATGCGAAAATGAAAGTGAGCTGGTGGTTGCCTGTAACGCCTGCTACCAGAGGCTTCTTAATGTAAATAGCAAGTTTAAAAAATATCCCGCAATAAAAGAAGAGATAACTGCAGTACTTGCAGAGTTCGGAATTAGCGGGGACCCTGAAAAAATAAAAGTGAGACACCTTTTAGAGATTTTTCTTGAAGAAGTTGGCCTGGAAAAAATCAAATCCAATATAGTTAAACCTTTATCCGAATTAAGACTTATACCCTATTACGGTTGTATGCTGGTAAGGCCCGAGGGTTTTGATGACCCCGAACAGCCTACGGCGCTTGATGAACTTCTTACAGCTTTGGGAGCACAAGTTTTGCCATTTTACAGGAAAACAAGGTGCTGTGGCAATGCTGTTATGTCTACAAATGAAAAAACAGCTTTAAAAATGATCAAAGAGATTCTGGAGGAGGCTCATTTCAGGGGTGGGCAGGCAATTGTTGTTACATGTCCTGTCTGTCAGCTAAACCTGGATGCCTACCAGGATAAGGTTAACAAAGAATTTGGCACTAGCTATAATATTCCCGTTTTATATTTCACCCAGGCAATGGGCCTAGCCTTTGGCATTGGTCCCAACAAACTGGGATTTGATAGGGGTATTGTACCGAGAGAGGATTTATTAAAACTTATTCCAAAAATCGAATAATTACAGGGGGTGGGATAGTGGCTGAGAACATTGGAGTGTATGTGTGTCATTGTGGTAGCAATATTGCTGCTGTAGTGGATTGTGAAAAAATAGCTCAAGCGGCATCCGAATGGGACAATGTGGTTATTGCAAGGGACTATAAATATATGTGTTCTGACCCAGGGCAAAATCTCATTAAGAAGGACATAGAGGAATACGGGTTGACCAGGGTGGTGGTAGCTTCCTGTTCTCCGAGGATGCATGAGCCGACCTTCAGAAAGACCCTGGAAGAGGCGGGCCTTAACGGATACCTCCTGGAAATGGCCAACATCAGGGAGCATTGCTCCTGGGTTTCAAAAGATAAGGAGGCTGCAACCGAGAAGGCTATTGCCCTCACCCGGGGAGCTGTGAGAAGGGTTGTCTTGCACCAGCCCATTAAGGAAAGGGAAGTTCCCGTTAACAAAGCTACCCTTGTTGTTGGCGGGGGAATAGCCGGAATTCAGGCTGCCCTGCAAATAGCAAATGCCGGTTATCCTGTTTACCTTGTTGAAAAGAAACCTTCCATTGGCGGGCATATGGCCCAGTTTGACAAAACTTTCCCGACCCTTGACTGTGCAGCATGTATTCTAACTCCCAAAATGGTTGATGTTGACCGCAATCAAAACATCAAGCTCTTTACATGCTCGGAAGTTGTCGAGGTAGACGGGTATGTGGGCAATTTCAAGGTCAAGGTCAGGAAAAAACCCAGGTATGTCGATGAAGAGGCATGTACAGGCTGCGGTGACTGTGAAAGTGCCTGTGTCATGAAAAATCGCATTCCTTCTGAATTTGAAGTTGGTCTTGGCAAGAGAAGCGCCGTTTACATTCCGTTTCCGCAGGCAGTTCCCTTAAAAGCTGCTGTTGATGAGGAAAACTGCCTCTACTTGAAAAAGGGTAAATGTAAGCAATCTTGTGTTGATGCCTGCCAGAGGGAGGCAATTGATTTTGAACAGAGGGAAGAGATTGTAGAATTAGAAGTTGGGGCAATAATCCTGGCTACAGGCTTTGAGATTTTTGACCCCAGTGTGGGACCCCAGTGGGGTTACGGAATTTACGACAATGTCATTACAGGTCTGCAATTTGAAAGAATAACAAATGCATCAGGCCCAACCGGGGGAAAGGTGTTGCTGAAGGATGGCAGTGAACCTAAAAAAGTGGCAATTCTGCACTGTATTGGCAGCAGGGATGAAAACTATAACAAGTATTGTTCGCGGGTTTGCTGCATGAGTTCCGTTAAGTTTGCCCACCTGGTCAAGGAAAAGACAGACGCTGAAGTGTATGAGTTTTATATAGATATGAGGACTTTCGGTAAGCAGTATGAGGAGTTTTATAACAGGGTCCAGGAAGAGGGAGTTCATTTTATCAGGGGTAAAGGTGCAGAAGTTACCGAAATAGGCGGAGAACTGACAGTGCGTGCGGAAGATTCTCTGCTGGGAGTTTACAGGGAAATACCCGTAGATCTGGTAATTCTCAATACTGCACTTGTTCCCTGCAGCGACAGTGAAAAGGTAAGCCAGATCTTTGGTGTCTCACGAGCCGAGTCGGGCTTTTTCCTTGAATCACATATCAAGCTCGACCCAATCAGTACTACAAACCAGGGAATCTACCTGGCAGGTTGCTGCCAGAGTCCCAAGGATATTCCGGACACTGTAGCGCAGGGGTCTGCGGCCGCTGCAGGAGCGCTGGCCGCAATTGCAACCGGCAAGGTTACAACTTCGCCTATTTCCGCTTCTGTAAATGAAGATATTTGTTCAGGGTGTAAAACCTGTCTTAACATGTGTGCCTATAAGGCAATTACTTTTGACGAGAATAAGAAGGTGGCGGAAATTAATGAAGCGGTATGTAAAGGCTGCGGTACATGTGCTGCTACCTGCCCGTCAGGAGCAATTACAAATTCCCATTTCACCACTGAGCAGATATTTGCTCAAATAGAGGGGGTCTGCGAGAATGGCTGATAAAAAATTCGAGCCCTTAATTGTAGGAATTTTGTGTAACTGGTGCTCTTATGCCGGCGCTGACCTGGCAGGTACTTCAAGATTTAAGTATCCGGAAAATATTAAAATTATACGTGTAATGTGCAGCGGCAGGGTAGACCCCTTGTTTGTCATCAAGGCTTTCAAAGAAGGCGCTGATGGCGTACTAGTAAGCGGCTGTCACCCCGGAGACTGTCATTATATAGACGGCAATATCAAGGCAATGCGGAGAGAGACCCTGCTTTCAAAGCTGCTGGAAGATCTGGGTATTGAAAAGGAAAGGTTTAAGCTGACCTGGGTTTCCGCTTCCGAAGGTGAAAAATTTGTGGAGATAGTGGAAGAAATGACTAATACTTTAAGGGAATTAGGCCCCCTTAACCTGGAAGGAGGGGAGAAGATTGTCTAAGTTAAAGCTAGCGGTTTACTGGACGGCTGCCTGCGGTGGCTGTGATGTTGCCATACTTGATATTAACGAAAGGATACTGCAGGTGGATGAAGCGGCTGAAATAGTCTTTTGGCCCTTGGCTGCCGACCCCAAGTATGACGATGTTAAAAATATGCCTGATGATGCAATTGACGTCTGCTTACTGCATGGTGCCATAAGAAACAGCGAAAATGAGGAAATGGCCCGGGTTTTACGTCAGAAGTCAAAGGTAATGATAGCCTTTGGTTCCTGTTCGGCCTTTGGAGGAATTCCGGGACTTGCCAATTTCTTCGATAAGAAAGAAATCTTTGAGCGTGTTTACCGGGAGTCCGAATCAACTGCCGGAAAAGCAGGGGTTTATCCTTCTCCAGCCGTTATAGTTCCCGAAGGTGAACTTACAATACCCGAATTCTACGATACCGTACTGACCCTGGATCAGGTTGTAGAGGTGGATTATTACGTGCCAGGCTGTCCTCCCGCTGTAGATACAATTTGGACCGCTTTGGAGGCAATTATTACAGGTGAGCTTCCACTCAGGGGAACGGTGATTGCGGGAGTTAAAACCCTCTGTGATGAATGCTCCAGAAAGAAGGAAGAGAAGAAGATTACGGAGATTAAGAGGCCAATGGAGGTAGAAATAGATCCCGAAAGGTGCCTTCTCGAACAGGGCATAGTGTGTTGCGGCCCTGCCACAAGGGGAGGCTGCGGCGCCAGGTGTACTTCTGCAAATATGCCCTGCAGGGGTTGCTACGGGCCTACTGACCACAGTATAGACCAGGGAGCAAAATTGGTAAGCGCAATTGCCTCAATTATTGACAGCAAAGATCCTGAGGAGATCAAAAAGATTACTCACCTCCTTTCTGACCCTGCAGGCACCTTTTACAGATTCAGCTTACCCGGCTCTATGCTAAGAAGGAAGCGGAAGGAGGACGTGTCATGAAAAGAATTACCATAGATCCCATAACAAGGCTGGAAGGACACGGCAAAATAGAAATTTTCCTGGATGAGGAAGGCAACGTGGCAAACACCTATTTCCAGGTTCCCGAGTTGAGGGGCTTTGAAAAATTCTGTGAGGGAAGACCTGTTGATGAGCTGCCCAGAATTGTTTCCAGGATTTGCGGCGTTTGTCCCGAAGCCCACCACCTCGCAAGTACAAAGGCTCTGGACGGCGTCTGGCAGGTCGATCCGCCCAGGACAGCTAAAATGCTCAGGGAGTTAATGTACAGCGCCCATTTCATTCACTCCCACTGTGCCCACTTCTATGCCCTGGCTGCGCCGGACTTTGTGCTGGGCCCGGATGCAAAACCGGAAGAGAGGAATATCCTTGGTGTTGTGGCCAAGGTTGGTCTGGAAACAGGTCAGGAAGTGATTAAACACCGTGCCTACGCCCAAGATATCCAGGCAATAATCGGCGGTAAGGCAACCCATCCCGTTACAGGGCTGCCGGGAGGCTTAAGTAAGGGAATTACCCCTGAAGAAAGGGATGAAATACTCGAAAAGGGTAAGTCCTGTGTTGAGTTCGGCAAACTGTCATTAAAAATCTTTGAGGATGTTGTCCTCAAGAATAAGGAATATCTGGATTTGATTTTAAGTGATGCTTATGCACTCAATACTTACTCCATGGGTTTGGTGGACGAAAACAACCAGATGAACTTTTATGACGGGTACTTGAGGGTTGTTGACCAGGAAGGAAAGGAAGTTGCTAAGTTTCCTGCAGAGGATTATCTTGATTATATCGAAGAGCATGTTGAAGCATGGACGTACCTTAAATTCCCCTACTTGAAGGAAGTTGGCTGGAAGGGTTTTGTGGACGGGAAAGAGAGCGGCATTTACCGTGTTGCACCCTTAGGCAGAATTAACGTTTCAGAGGGAATGGCAACACCCCTTGCCAATGAAGCTTACCAGAAAATGGTGGATACCTTTGGAGGAAAACCAATTCAGGCAACCCTGGCGTTTCACTGGGCAAGACTGGTCGAAATGCTGTATGCTGCTGAAAGGCTTGTCCAGCTTGCTGAAGACGATGAAATAGTAAGCTCGCAAGTACGGACCATCCCTACCGCTGAACCTGGAGAAGGTGTGGGAATAATTGAGGCTCCTAGGGGAACTCTCATACACCATTACCAGGCTGATGAAAAGGGCATGACTAAAAAGGTTAACCTCATTGTTGGTACTACCAATAATCATGCTGCCATTAACTTAAGTGTGAAGAGGGCGGCGGAAAATTTAATTAAGAAGGGTAAGGTAGACCAGGGACTTTTAAATATGATTGAAATGGCTTTCAGGGCTTACGACCCCTGCCTGTCTTGTGCAACCCATTCCATACCCGGTAAAACTCCTCTGGAAATTAAAATATTTGACAGCCAGGGCAACTTGCAGGAAGAATTATGGCAGTGAAGGAAAAAATAGTTATTGGCTTGGGTAATCCCATCCTCAGCGATGATGGGGTGGGTATTTTTGCCGCCAGGGAAGTTAAGAAAAACCTACCCCCCGATAGTAGGATTGATGTGGTTGAAGCTTCCCTGGCGGGATTTAATTTACTGGATTTAATGCTGGGGTATAAAGAAGCCGTTATAATAGATTCCATTCAAACTAAGGACGGAAAGGTGGGGGAAATCTACGAATTCACCCCCGATGCCCTGGTGGAAACCATCAGGCTTGCTTCCGTCCATGATTTCAACCTGGCTACAGCGCTGAAATTCGGCAAAATGATGGGAATGGATGTACCTGGCAGGGTGACTATCTACGCAGTGGAAGTAGCGGATAACTCCACCTTCCACGAAGGCTGCTGTAGGGAGGTGGAAAATGCAATACCGAAAGTGGTTGAAAAGGTTTTACAAGACCTCGAGTGAGTCAGGGGGACGGTTTTTCCGACTCATTGGCAGGATAATAGGGACAGCAAGCCTTACTGGGAAGAATTTAAGGTTCCCTACAAGCCCAATCAAAATGTTGTCAGTGTCTTAATGGAAATTAGAAAAAATCCTGTCAATATCAAGGGTGAAAAAGTTGCCCCCGTTGTCTGGGAGTGTAACTGCCTGGAAGAGGTGTGCGGGGCATGTACGATGCTTATTAACGGTAAGCCACGGCAATCCTGCTCTGCACTGATAGACAAGTTACCTGACGGAGTCATTACCCTGGAACCCCTGACCAAGTTTCCCGTTATCCGCGACCTGATGGTGGACCGCCAGGTAATGTTTGAAAACCTCAAAAAAGTGAAAGCATGGGTAGAAACAGACGGTTGTTTTGAT
>JAICDB010000027.1 GCA_020063565.1 Clostridiales bacterium
AGTCTATTTGGATTAATAAAGACTTACAAGACAAAAATAAATTATTAAAAATTCTTCAAGATAACTATAATGATCATCTAAGTTTTTATCAGGTTTCTATGAAAGTTAATAGTCCTAAAAATAATTACCCGGAACTTATAGGAATTTGAATATCTTCTTATTCAGATCAAAAATAAGGATGCATTAGGTATTGTATGTTGATAGGTTCCGATAATATTTTTATGTTCAACGATAGTCTTTACTTTGTTCGGAATTATAGACGAAATCCCCCCAGATTCAGGGGTTACAGCCCTATTTATGGGAGGTTAAATTGCAGTTGTCATCCTGTCAAACCTCCTGGAAAATACCATGTTTTTTTCGGAAAAAAATACCTGATGTGGTCGGTTGTATTATCCAGAAAGCTATAAATTAAAGGGATAATTATTCCCTAATTTTAATTCTTCCCAAACCTTGTACAAGCGATCCCTTTGTTCTTCTCTAGATAATTGGATATTATATAAGTAGCAATCAAGCACATCGGCATCTTTAACTACTTCTTCCAGGGGAGAACCTATATCATTTTTATTGCTGTGATTACGAGCTGATTGTGCAATTAATTCTACCTCTTCTTCAGTGAAGGTGTCTTCCTCCATTAATAGTTCTTTCAGAGGTTCGTAACCATTGGCGGCATGATTATCTTGTTTTCCTGTAACAAGGCGGCCATAGTCGTGTACTAAACATGCAATGGCAGCTAATTCCATATCTACACCACGTTTTATTGCTAGTAATTTGCCAATATGAGCACAACTAATCATATGTACTTTTTCCCAATTTAATGGATAATCTCTTTTTATATTTACATTTTCAAATTCTTTAATCTTTTCCAGCATCTTATCTTGAATCTTAAGTAATCTGTTCAAGGTAAAAACCTCCTAAAAATATTTTTTCTAGAGAAACCAAGAAATCTAATTTACCTTTTTTCCTTTTTCATGTCATTAATCAACTCAACAAGCTGCAAAAACTGTTCCGGGGTAAACGCGCTTTCCTCGCTCCGCTAACCCATTAACTCCTTCACTTGACTGTATAAACGTCAGTAAAACGCTTTTCCAGCATTGTTTAACTCTGCTACTTATAAGTTTTTAGTAATATTTCTATTGATTCTCCATAATTCCTGCGTTTTAGGGGAAATTATTGTAAGTCCAATTTAACTCTCCCCATAAAAAATCTCTCCCAAATTTACAATTCCTAGACCGCGATCTAAGAAAATTGTAACTTGAGAGAGAAAATATGTCGAATCCCAAAATTCGTTATTTAAGGCTTATTCGGTCTATTTCGGTTGATGCCGGTTCTGTGAGGGGTGTACGGCCAATCCAGCCATGGAACAAATATTATAGCACTCCCAGAGGAAACAGGGAAAAACGGTTAAAACAAACCTGTTCCTAAAGTTGGAAAGGTGCACATCTACTCGACCAAAATTTTTTACTTTCTCGTTTAAAGTTATACTGGAATATTTTTCAGGCTAATTTGCAGTTTACTTCATATCTTGTCTCGTATTCTAAGTTTGCCGGCTCCCTGATTCCTTTTGAGTGCTGAGGGAGTACCTTCTATTGCAGATCTCTTACTTATGTTTTCCTGGCGTGTATCAAAACGCAAAAAACTTTGACGTTAGTACTTTTTTTCATTTTATTTTCGTACATTCTTAAATCGCTTTCTTTCAACACCTTTTCCCATCTTTTCCCGCTTTCCGGTCTCCAAGTAGCAATACCAAAACACAACTCCAGAGGGGGTTTGCCAAGGCTTTTTCTTTCCTCATTGAGAGTTTTTATCTTACTTTTGATCCTTTGCACCACCTTTTGCGATTCTGATTTTTCTGTTTCCGGAAGGACGAGCAAGAATTCATCACCGCCGTATCGAAAAGCCATGTCGATTTCACGAATGGAAGTCATAAGGTTTCCTGCCATCTGCTTTAGAACTTTGTCCCCTTCAAGGTGTGAGTAACGGTCGTTTATTTCTTTAAATTTGTCTATATCCATCATGACAAAAGAAAGTGGATGCCTGTAGCGCCTGGCACGTTCCACCTCTTCCTGTATTCTCTCATTGAAGTAAGTGCGGTTATAAAGACCTGTAAGTCCGTCTCTTATAGCCTGTTTTTGCAGCTTTTCCTCTATTTCCAGACTGTATAGAGCATAGGCCAGGCTCTTTGAGAGCATCTGAAGGAGCTCTATTTCTTCATCGTTAAAAGCTTCCGGGTGTATGGAATAAACATTCAGAGCTCCAAAAACCTTATCTTTATAAATCAAGGGTATAGCTGCGGAAGATGCATAGCCCCTCTTTTTTGCTTCACAGCGCCACGGCTCGTAAGAAGAGTCGTCGGCAATATTTCTCATTACGGCTGGCCGTTTGGTTTTGATAGCTCTACCCGTAGGGCCCATGCCGGTATCCGTGTCATCCCATGTGATGTTTACGGTCTTCAGGTAACCTCCTTCGAATCCGGCTTTGGCCGCTGGTATCACTCTTTTTGTATTTTCTTCAGTTATCCCGATCCACGTAAAGACATAACCTCTGTTTTGGCTTAAAATTTCGCAGACCCTTTGCAATAGTTTTTCCCGATTCTTTTCCATAACTATGGTGTGCATAACGTCCAGCACACAACATCTGATGTTCTCAAGATGGTTAATACGCTGCTCGAATTTTTTGCGCTCAGTAATATCCGTAATAGTAATGATACCACCCATAAAACTGCCGTCTTCAATTATCGGATTGGCTGCAACCGACAAATAACATTCTCTACCGTAAAGTGACCGAAAAGGTGTCTCCAGGACAACAGTTTTGTTTTCCAAAGATTTATCGAACAGTTTGTCTAGCTCGGTTAATGTGTTCGATTCTAAATTCACCGTCAATCTTTATTATTCCTACCGGACTGGCTTCAAAGGTGGTGGTAAGATCATGCTGAACTTTTTTCCGTAATTTGTTCTCCTCTTTTAAACTGCAATAAGCCTGGGAAAAACCTATAACTACAAGAACGAGACCACTTATAACCAGAATACCTTCCAATGTTGTGTTAAAAAATACCGGCTCGGAAGTAAATTCGTCAAAAAAGTCAATTAACCGGCCAAGCGTAATTAATGACCAACCCAATTGCAAAGCAGTAATATTGAGACGCACAATATAAATATAGGATATAAGTATGCACGAGAGGATAAGACCTTCGATAATTATATCCTGAACGTCCAGTTTGGCAACGGGATGAAGTTTAAAGGAAACAAACCAAGCTGTGGTTGTTACTATCAGGGCCAGTAAAAATAAGCAATGGTAAATCGATGCCGTTTTAATCTTTTTTTCTTTCATTAAACTCCACCTGCCTTACTAGAAAATTCTGCATGGTAGATACGGACGCACCGTAGGTTTTATTTTAGTCCGCTAGTCCTTCCGTTCTGCTGACAGTCTATTTTGAAGGATACAGGATCATAGTGGAAAACTTTTTATAAAGTAAGTATTATTCCTTCTCAAGAATTTGAGCGTATTTTCATTCATCGCTGTGCTCCGGCGGGGCCTGAATGCTTGATTCAGGAATTTCTACGTATCACAAAAAAATATAATAAGCAACCCCTATTTTTTGTTAAATTGTTTGATATAATAAAAGCAATACTTTCACCACAAAGTTAGGTTGATTTTTATGCCTTTTTTACTTATGCTGCTTTTACTCCTTTTATTCTTCCCCTATCTTCTGGTACCGTTTATTATTTTCTTTGTAATAGGCTTTTTGTTTTTAATTCCCTATGTACTCATTTTCAATTCTTTTTTCAACGTGATTACGATACCATGGCAGATTTTAAAAATAGCTGTGGACAAGAGGGTGAGAAGAAATCACAGTTTGGAACATGCCACCGTTAACGTGCTGGAGGAGAGGTACGGTCATTCTTTAAGAATAGGAGGACTTGCATATTCCGACGGCTTCTCACTGTCAGGTCCGGATCTTCCATCTCCTTACGAAGTTCTGGATGCTGCAAGAGAAGGTCTATATCGCATGGCAAACGGCGAAACAGATCTTACTCTGCATCTGCGATGTGGGACTTCAATAGCGGCGGCCAATTTTCTTTTCTCCCTTGTATTCATACTTGTCCTCTTTTTTTACAAACACCTATCTCTGATAAATATTGTTGCAGTCTTTCTTTTGGCCAATATACTGGCCAAGCCCTTTGGCTTGGCACTGCAGAAATTTTTTACGACATATCCTGATGTTAGGGATATGAGTATACTGGACATTTACGGTAAGCCTCTGAGATTTGGATTCCCCTTTGAGATAATAATAAATCCAAACCGGACTTATTTTATAAAAACGACTTCAGGGAACGGATTCTTTTGGTTTTTATGTTAGGAAGCTGTTTAAACACACCTCGTCTAAATTAACGTGAGGTCCACAAATTAAGCTATTTCCTATTTTTGAAAGAGGGTTTTGCCCTCGCAGCTTGAACTTAAATAATAGTATTATGTGGCCTCACGTAGATCGGGCTTGGAAAGGTAAACTTTACCCTATTGCTTGAACAGTTTGTAAAAAATTTAGAGTAAACCTGCTTTTAAAAGTAACAGGCAGGAAATCGGGAAGAATTATTGAAGAATCAAAGAAATATATCGTGGGAGGAAGTGCAACAAGTTGCATTTCATTGGTATTGACCTTGCCTGGACCTACAGAAATGAATCCGGTGTCTGTATTATTGATAAAAGTGGAAATATTGTTCATTTAAGCTCTGATGTTTACAGTGATGAGCAGTTAGTTTCAATAATTGAGCAGCATGCAGGAAACGGGGCAGTGATTGCTGTTGACGCCCCGTTAATCGTTAACAATGAAACCGGGTCAAGAAGCTGCGAGAGATTGTTAAACAGCGATAGAATCCACGGCAAAAGACTGTCCTGTTTCCACAGCAACCGGAGCTTTATGGAAGGGCATTATGGCTGCGTCCGTGGAGAAAAATTAGTTTCTGCAATAAAAAATGTAAATCCTGGCTTTAAAGTTTCCCCCAATCTTTGGGACAATGATTGCTGCGTGATAGAAACATTTCCAACCGGAATTTTCCTGGGATTATTTCCGGAACATTATCCCATAAAATACAAGGTAAAAAATGGCGTTCCGATAAACAGCATTAGACTTGAAATGACTAGAATGCTTGAATTGCTTAATAAGCTGAATATAATCGAGAAACATGAATTAAGGATTAACAATATAAGTGAATACTTCAATAAACTTTCAGACGTAATGTTTCTTTCCAGAATTCAGCTGAAACATTTGGAAGAAAAGGTGGATGCTTTTCTCTGTGCTTACGGAGCTTACTGGTGTCATGCCAATAGAGGCAGTGAAGTAGTTTATGGTGATACACGGGAAGGATTTATCTTTTTGCCGGTAGCAGGTGAGGATATTACGGTTGAAAAATTCCCGCTATCTTATAAAAGCATTGCAGCTGAATCACAATTAAAGAAATCTAAAGCAAAATATAAAGAGTTTTTTAATGCAGTTGACAGGTATTACGGACAAATTGACTGGGAACCCGACATTAAAAAGGAATGGATTGAAGAATACTTGAAAACATTAATTGAGCAGGGTGCAGCAGAAGGAAAAATGGAAGAGATTTGGGACGACATCTATGCCTTTTCTCAATACATGGACCGTACTGAGTACAGGGAACTGTCAAAACTGCCTTACTGGGAATACAGTGTTGGTTTGGAATGGATAAGCAGTCACATATTTCATGGTAGCAAATTCGAAATTACACTGAAAAATGCAAAAAGACTTCTGAACAATTTAAGGGACTTTTACAAGTTTCTTATATCAAAAAGAATTATTAACGATAACAGTGAGCTGGAAATGGCTTATAAATATATGTGTTCCGGCAGGAAATTAAAGCTGGTAAAACGTATTCCCTATACAGGAAAAGAGCTGTGGTCAAGTATAGGAAAGCCGGGCTTTAATGTGGTTGTCAATTTCTATATGGTGGATTACTGGCTTATGGTTCTGTTCTTTTACTGTGAAGAGTCATGGGAAAAACTGCTGGAAGAAGCTGAAAAGGTTCCCAACAGTGTGGAGAAAATTGTCCTGATCAAAAACTTTAAAAATAAACTTGCTTTGATTGACTATGACCATCCGAAAAAGTTGATGCGCTGTGATGTCACTTACGATGAGCTGGACGATGCGAAAAAATGGTTTTATGGAAAATAGAAATATAGTAAGAGGTGTATAACAATGATAGATCCAAAAAATTTTCCTCAAGCATCTGAAAAAGTGGAAGAAGAAAACTGGCTGTTCAGGAGCTTTCTGAAAGGGCAGGATTCCGAGGAAATAGATGAGACCGTTCATTATCTGCATGAGAAGTTATTTGAACAAATTGACTGTGTTGCTTGCTCCAACTGCTGTAAAAATACAAGCACGGGCCTTGAAAATGAAGATAT
>JAICDB010000014.1 GCA_020063565.1 Clostridiales bacterium
GACAGGTCAAATTCTTTCCGGCACTTTGCCAACAACAGCGATTGCTTATCAAATTGCCATAATGCTTGGAATTCTTGGCGCAGTGGCACTTACTGTCATCATCATGCTGCAGTTGGGCTATCGTACATTCTTCAATAAAGAGGATCAATTGTTTTAAAGTATAGTCGCAACAATAAGGCTCTTAAATGAAATGTCCTGTTTGTAATGGCAAAGGTGAACCGGTTGGTAGATTTACTGTAGAACATTTTGAAATGGCAAGATTATGTGGAATTATCCTTGAATTAAGTTTAGTTTTTATAGTAAACTAAGATTAGATTTTATGCCATCTATTACCAACACCTAATATTGGAGGTGCAGACAATGAAAAAATGGCGTTGTACTGTTTGCAACTATGTTCACAGGGGTGAAACACCGCCTGATAGGTGTCCTGTTTGCGGCGTTGGCCCGGACATGTTTGAAGAAGTAGAAGAGGAGCAAGCAGAAGAACTAATGACCGCCGAGGAAAAGGAGAAAGCTAAACCGGCAATACACAAATTTTCTTACGGTCTCTTTGTTATTAGTTCTAAAAAAGGAGATAAAATTAATGCCCAGGCAGCCAATACTGCATTTCAAATTACAAGTGACCCGGTTAAGGTTGCCATAGGTATCAACAAAAACAACCTTACTTGGGAATATATTAGTGAAAGTGAAGTTTTCAGTATAAATTTTCTAGGCAAAGATCAAATTAATACCGTTAAACACTTCGGTTTCCAGTCTGGCAGAAAAGTTGATAAGTTTAACAACGTACCTTACTTTACAGCCAAGACAGGCGCTCCAATCCTCGAAAATTGTTTGGCTTGGTTGGAGTGTCAAGTTCAACACAAAGTGGATGTAGGGACCCATACGATTTTTGTGGGTCAAGTTGTTAGCGGCGAAAGACTTAAAGATGAAGAGCCGTTAACATACGCTTACTACAGGCAAAATAAGTGATTATGTCTATACTTTGGCTATAGTAAGCAAATAAAAGAAGGATTAGGGTTTGGATATCGAAATAATTGCTCCGAGTCACGGGGTTTTATGGCGGTCCCATATTCCAGAGATTGTAGAGCAGTACAAAAAGTGGTCGGCTAATGAAACTGAAGACATTGCCGTAATAGTGTACGATACCATGTGGAACTCCACAGAAAAAATAGCTTACGCAGTCCAGTCAGCCTTCGAAGCAAAAGGGATTGCCACCAAAATTCGAAACCTGAAAACTAATCATATATCTGATATAATGACCGATGTTGTAACAGCCAAGTACATCTGCGTAGGATCTCCAACCCTAAATAACAATATGCTTCCCACAGTGGCAGCCTTTTTAACGTACTTAAAAGGTTTGGCCCCTAAAAACAGAAAAGGTTTGGCTTTCGGTTCCTATGGTTGGGGAGGTCAAAGCGTTGGTCAAGTAGAGGATGTATTAAAAAACTGTGGATTTGATTTGTTTGAGCAAATAAAAATTGAATATATACCGGATGATAGCGTACTCTCAGATATAACTAACAAATTAAAGGGGGAGATTACAACATGACTAAATTAAGGGAACTATATAAGTGCAATGTATGCGGGAATGTTGTGGAAGTTGCCCATGAAGGGGCAGGGGCTTTAGTCTGCTGTAACCAACCGATGGAGAAATTGGTGGCAAAAACTGAAGACAAGGGTAAGGAAAAACACGTTCCGGTTATTAAGGAAGAGGGTAATGAGATCAGAGTAGAAGTCGGAGATGTTCATCACCCTATGGAAGAAAAACATTACATTAAATTTATTGAGATTTTAACAAAAGATAAAATCATTCGTGCGGATTTAAACCCTAACCAGGCGCCAACTGCTAATTTTGCCATTGCCAAATCAGAAGTGCTTGAAGTAAGAGCATACTGCAACCTGCATGGTCTTTGGGTGACTAAATAAAATATGATGTTCATATTTTGCGTCAGTAGCCAGAAAAGAAGGTTGCCAACAAATAGCGGAAATCTTTGAGGAAACGGCATTAAATGAAAAAGAACATGCGAAAATTCACCTAAAACTGTTGGAGGGTATTGGCAGCACAATCGATAACTTAAAAGCTGCAGCAGCAGGAGAAAATGGTGAATGGACAGATATGTACCCCCGAATGGCAAGGGAGGCACGGGAAGAAGGATTTAATCATATCACGGAAATTTTTGAAGGTATTGCCAGGATTGAAAAAGAGCACGAAGAAAGATACAAAAAATTGTTGCAGAACATAGAGAATGGAACCGCATTCAAGAAGGAACATTCAGTAAAGTGGAAGTGTAGAAACTGCGGGCATATTCATGAAGGACCGGAGGCGCCGGAGACATGTCCGGTTTGTGCTCACCCACAAGCATTCTTTGAAATATTGTGTGCAAACTACTAATTGTTGTTATGACGATTAACTGGTAATCTCTCTAAGGATTGATAAGAAGGAGTGAGTATTTTGTGGCACCTATCCAGGTTTCAACCCAGTGAAATTATTGACCTAGCTGTACAAATTGAAGAAAAAGGCGCTGAATTTTACCAAAAGTTAGCCGAAAAGGCTGAAAGCAAGAAAACCAAAGACTTACTCTTGTTTTTAGCTTCAGAGGAGAAAAAACATTTATTGGACTTTAAAAAACTAGGTGACGATTTTGAAGCGGTAAGTCCTAGAGAAAGCTATCCCGGTGAATACTTTGACTATCTGAAAAGCACTGTGGAAACCCACATGTTTAACGATTTGGAGCGGTTAGGGCAATTAATTGAGGCTACTAAATCAGAGTCTGACATTGTTAGACTGGCAGTCTCATTTGAAAAAGACTCTATCTTGTTTTTCATGAGCTTCAGAAAACTTGTCGGCGAAGACAAAGGAACAGTTATTGATGATTTGATCAAAGAAGAGGAAGAGCATCTGATTAAGTTGTCCCAGATAAAAAAAGAGCTGCAAAAGGGGGAGATGTGATGAATAACTGGAAATGTTTATCCTGTGGATATATGCTGGAAGCTGAAGTTCCACCGGAGATTTGTCCCTCTTGTAAACAAAAATGCCAATTTGTTGATAATAATTGTTATACCCCCGATTGCGGCTGTGACAATTGTTAGAGGCATCAAAAACGGACAGTGTCTCTGGCCTAATAAGGTTACTGGTGGGCATTATCCCTTACCAACCAGGATGGAGAATTCGACAGGAGAGGTAATAATGGATACAATTAATAAATATAAAGCTTATAGAAAGGCACAAGTTAAACTACATTCAAAAATTTTAAATAAGCTTGTAAGTGGTGATGATTTCAAAAAAGCTGGAGACATTTTAGGCATCCTTAAAAAAGATAAAGTTATTTTTCAGCATCCAAGTGAAAAGGATATATTACTCGATTTCATTATATATGAAAAAATAAGAAATGGCGAAAGCACGCTATCTGAATATATTAAAAAATATGGAGCAGAAAATAAAATTGAGAAAGAACTTTTAACGGCAATGAAATTATCTGAAACATCATTATATGAGGTTATTGATGTTGATAAAGAAAACAGTACTGTAAATCTTAAAAACATATTTGGTGATCGAGGCTATATAAAACTGATGGATATAGCATTCAGTAGTAGTTTATCAAAAAATATTATAATATTTTCAAGAATACTTAATTTAGATTCATTTAATATGACATCAGGTTTAGCGCTAACTTTTCCAGGAAATTATCGTGATTTTCTTATAAGAAAAGCTAAGAAACTTATAAAAAAGGGAAAAACTGGAGTTTCTTCGATTGATAAGTTTATAGCCTTTTTTAATTTAAATAGGTCTGACGGGATACCTGTTTTACTTGAAAATGTAGAATAATAATGATTTTCTAGGTCTGACAGCCCTCATATAGAAGAGATATATGCCACGCATTATGTACGCAAAAAAAAATAATACCAGGAATAAAGCTGAGGCTGGCGCTTTTCAAGGATAAGTAATTGTGCCCCGACCATTTTTACAGATGATCGGGGCCTTTCATTTCAAAAAAAGTTTAAGTTTAAAATTTTTAAATACGGTTATCTATTTTTGCTATAGCAATCACTGCAATAAACCGGACGATCGCCACTCGGACGGAAAGGCACTTGAGTTTTCACACCGCACGCTGCACAGGTGGCATCATGCATCTCGCGTTGGGGGCGCATACCACGACCGAAATTGCCTCTGTTATTCCTTTGTTTTTTGCGTGCAGCTCTACAACTGGGGCAACGTCCCGGTTCATTAGTGAACCCCTTTTCAGCATAAAATTCCTGCTCAGAGGCAGAAAATGTAAAATTTTCACCACAATCACGACAGGTTAAAGTTTTGTCTTTAAACATGCAAAATCCTCCTCGAAATTGGTTTGGTCCAAAATGGTTTAGGATTCATCTATCATTAATCTCTATAACCATTTGGTAATTGAGAAGGATAAATGAATTAAACCCACTAGACCTTTTGACCTAGATATATTATAACCTTTTTCTGTTACTAATAAAATAAAAATTTTTTAAAATGCAGAGACTTATACCTCCCTGTGGAAATACCCAAATTATTTATCTTCTATTGTATCCTGTTTGTCAAATTGTAATGCATTAAGTTATTATGCTATACTTTAAAAAACAAAGGCCACAAAATTCTTCCAATTCAAAAAAGGTGAGAAGGTGATTAAAATAAGGGTTTTCTTTGCAATTGAGTTTGAAGAAGATTTTAAAAAGTATTTATGGGATATACAGCAGATAATAAAACAAAATAGTCTTAAAGGAAATTTCACGCGCCAGGACAATTTTCACCTTACCCTTAAGTTCATTGGAGAAGTGGAACCGGCAGAGATAGAAAATTTAAAGAAAGCAATTGATGTAGTAACTGTAAATAGAGTATCCTTTTCGCTTGTAACAAGTGAACTGGGGCAATTTCCCAGGAGAAATAAAAAAATTATTTGGCTCGGGCTTGAAGAAAGCACAGCTTTACAACAGCTGCACAGTGACCTGGAAAATTTTCTGGAGAAACAGGGGTACGAAAAGGAAAAAAGGAGTTATACACCGCATATTACATTAGGTAGAGAAGTGGTTTTAAACTGTGATTTTCAGGAACTTCAACGAGTTGTAAAAATAGAAACGCAAGAAATACCGGTTCAGAAAGTTTCTCTAATGGAGAGCACGAGGGTAGAAGGAAAACTAACGTATATATCTGTCTATTCAAGACACTTTACATAAAATATATTTGCAAAAAAATCCAATATTAACAAGGAGTACATAAAAATTTATAAATGAAGCTACGAGTAATGAGAAGAGGGGGAATTTTATGGAAACTTGCAAACTTTGCGAAAACCCCATACAAACAATAAAAAGTGTTGAAGAACCTGTCTACTATCACTGTGAAAACTGTGATCTTATATTCATTGATAAAGCATACTACATTTCACCTCAAAAAGAAAAAGAAAGATATGAGATGCATGATAACACCATTGAAAATAAAGGTTATGTAAAAATGTTTGAAAAATTTATAGATAAAGCTGTAGTACCTTATGTTAAAAAAGGTGAGAAGGCACTAGATTTTGGGAGTGGGCCTCAGCCCGTATTAAAAATTTTGCTTGAGAAAAGAGGAATCGCTACGGACATATATGACCCTTATTTTGCTCCTAAACGAGTATTTCATAATAAAAAATATGATCTTATTACCTGTACAGAAGTCATTGAACATATCAAAGATCCGCTTTTTGCCTGGAATTTCTTTAAAGAACATTTAAAACCAGGGGGAAAGTTAGCCTTAATGACATTATTCCATCAGGGAACTGATAATTTTGCAGAATGGTGGTACAGGCAGGATGCAACCCATGCTTGCTTTTACAGCCCCAAAACCTTTACGTGGGTGGAAAAACACTTTCCCTTTAGAATTTTAAACATTGATCAGAAAAATACCCTAACAATGAAACTACAAATCTAAAAGAATCGCAAATTATGAGATGCCTCAAATGAATAAAGAGGTTGATCGATAACCATTGAAGTAAATAGATTATTTTGTTCTTTGGTGCGATTATACCGTGGAGTTTATCGAGGGCAGTATAGCAGAATCAACATCCACTAAAAGTATAGCATACTTTTGTTAGGACTGAACCACTGCTTGATAGATTTTAACCAGCAGGGGTTCTAGTGTTATTATACTAGTATAATCTACATTCCTCTAATTCCTGCGGTTCCACATTGATTGGAATTTTCATATAAATGCAGGTTCCTTCATTCGGAGTAGAGCAGACATTTAAACCGTATTCAGGCCCGTAAAGACTGATTAACCTTTCATGAACGTTGCTTAAACCAACTCCATTTCCGGAACCATAGCCCGGGGTTAAAACGTGTTGAAGCTTATCACTTGGAATACCAACTCCATCATCACATACTGAAATTATAAGGTATTCATCATGCAACAAAAATGCAGTAATTCCAACGAGACCATTTCCGACTTTAGGGGTGATTCCGTGTTTAATTGCATTTTCTACAATTGGTTGGATACTAAAAACAGGTATCGGGTACTGTAGCAAAGATTGATTAATATATTTTTTCACGGTAATTTTGTCTCCGAAACGAGCTTTTTCCAGTGTTAAATAGGTTTCAACGCATTCAAGCTCTTCACCGAGTGTAATAAAATGCCCTTTCCTGTTCAGGGTCTGCCGGTAAAACTCTGCTAAATGCACCAGTAAATCACGAGTTTTATCGGAATTTGTTCTGCTATACATGATTATTGTGTTAATAGTATTAAAGAAAAAGTGAGGGTTAATCTGCGCATGAAGAGCATCAAGTCGTGCCCTGGCGACAAGGCCTGACTGCCTTTCCAACTCAGCCAGTTCCGCTTGCATGCTCAACAGCTGGCCTATACCCAGTGCGAGACGGATGTTCTGAGGTGGCATAGGCCCTGATTTTGTTGAATAAAGTTTTAGAGCGCCAATTACCTTATCTTTACATTTTAAAGGCACAATAACTGCAGAACCAAGGGGACACTTGCAGTTGCTAACGGGGCAGTTGAGACCTTCACTGGAAGTTATCACCTTATGTTTACCTGTTGCTATTGCCTCTTTTGTAGCTTCCGTTTTTATAGGATCTCCCGGAAGGTGGCTTTCGCATCCTGCACCTATAAATGAAAGCACCTTTTGTGTATCGGTAATTGCTACTGCATGTGCATCTGCAATTTTTTTAATTATAGAAGCTATTACTTCGGCAGTGCCTTCATCAAGGCCATGGCGCAGGTAAGGAAGCGCTTCGTTGGCTATTTGCAGAGTTGTACCGATATCCCCTTGGGAGCTTGTTTCCTTTGAGTAATATTTTTTATGCAATAACCTTGCACCTACTAAATTTATAAAAAAAAGAAAAATTCCTAAAAACAATTTATCCTCAGGAAAAAGGATAATTATGGAAACCTGAATAATAGTAAATAATACTACTACAGCTATTTTTTTTCTAGACATATCATCCCCGTCCCTTATAATATCTAAATATAATTTTATTCTATAAAACCAGTATTTTTTCCTGCATTTAAGCTGTTTCAGGCAGGATTTAATTAATTTGATGTTGAAAAAAATTTATATAGATGAATGGAGAGGTGTAAGAGTTTTGGTAAGAGGAATAGGTACGGATATTGTTGAAATAGCAAGAATAGAAAAAGCCATCAAGAAGAATCTTTCCGGTTTTGAAAGGAGAATATTTACTGAAGCAGAATGGGAGTATTGCTGGAATAAGAAAAATCCTATCCCTTCGCTTGCGGCACGTTTTGCGGCAAAAGAGGCAGTCTTTAAAGCCCTTGGAATTGGACTGGGAGCTTGTAAGTGGAAAGATGTAGAGGTTACTGTTGCAAAAAGTGGTAAGCCACAGATTAACTTAATGGGAAAAGCTGCTGCAATTGCCAGCTCGCAGTTTATTAGTATTTTAAATATATCACTTTCTCATAGTGAAAACTATGCAATTGCATTTGTTGTGGCGGAGTGAGGTGAAGTTAATGAAGCTTGTAACTGCAGCAGAAATGAGGAATCTGGATAATACAGCTATAAATGACTATGGCATTCCAGGCATAGTATTAATGGAAAATGCAGGGAAAAGTGTTGCCTCAAAATGCCTGGAACTTTTAGAAAAAGATTATACACATGATGGAGATTTGACTATCAAAAGAGTGCTCATTTTTGCAGGAAAAGGTAATAACGGCGGAGATGGCTTTGTTGTTGCCCGTCATCTTCTAAATAAAGGTTTGGATGTTAAGGTTTTTTTGCTGTGTCACCCTTCAGAATTAAAAGGAGATGCCGGGACCAACTTTAAAATTTTACAGAAAATGAACGTTAAAATATTTTCTGTTTTAGAAGAAAAAGACTTGCATCGAGTAGATATAGCACTAATGTATGCTGACCTGGTGGTAGATGCAATTTATGGAACAGGCTTTAAAGGGGCCGCTACAGGAATACCCGGTGAAATTTTAAAAATGCTTGCCCGTTTTAAAAGGACTGTTATAAGTGTTGATTTGCCTTCAGGGCTAGAAGCCGATACCGGTAAAGTTAATGGTCCGTGTGTAAAGGCAAATTATACACTGACATTTGGATTGCCTAAAATAGGCCTTTTTCTGGAACCGGGGGCAAACTATTGTGGCAATGTTGAAAATGTTGATATATCAATACCCAAGGAACTATTGGAATCACCTCAAATAAAGAAAAACTTAATTACCAGCAAATGGTGTTCTAAAATACTTCCCCGAAGGAAGCCTACAGGACATAAAGGTGATTATGGACGTGTACTTATCCTTGGTGGTTCGATGGGAATGACAGGCGCAATTTCGCTGGCTTGTCAAGGGGCGCTTCGTGCCGGGGCTGGATTAGTTACCGCAGGAATTCCCCGCAGTTTAAATCCTATTCTCGAACAAAAATTAACTGAAG
This sequence comes from Clostridiales bacterium, assembly GCA_020063565.1. Classification (GTDB taxonomy): domain Bacteria; phylum Bacillota; class DSM-16504; order Desulfitibacterales; family JAICDB01; genus JAICDB01. Next base: position 8,889 of record JAICDB010000014.1, read on the forward strand.
CTATGACATACCCACTTCCCGAAACTGAAAATGCTACTCTGGGGCAAGAAGCTGTAGACCCTGTACTGGAACTTGCTGAAAAGTCGACTGTAGTGGCTATAGGGCCTGGTATGTCTACACATCCGGCCGGAATCCACTTTCTCAAAAAGGTATTATCAGCTATAAATGTTCCAGTTGTGTTAGATGCAGACGCTTTAAATTTACTGGCTAAAATATTGCAGGATGATAGTAATTTTCTAATAAAGTTAAAAGTACCGTTAGTATTAACTCCTCACCCGGGCGAAATGGCTCGTTTGACCGGTTTAAGAACTGCGGAAATTCAAGAAGACAGGATAGGCGTTGCACTTCAAAACTCCTCGGAGTGGGGTGTGACAGTTATTTTAAAAGGTGCCAGGACCGTTGTAGCATGTCCTGATGGAAGTATGTACTTAAATGTTACAGGCAACCCGGGCATGGCTACCGGAGGTTCGGGAGACGTACTTACGGGAATAATTGCAGCACTTATTGCCCAGGGCATTCAGGAACAGTTGGCTGCTGCCTTAGGGGTATATCTACATGGTGTAGCGGGTGATATAGCAGCTGCTGAAAAAGGTATTTATGGGATGGCTGCAGGAGATATTGTGGAATATTTACCGTCTGCTATACAAAAAATTGAAAAAAAGTACAGAAATAAATATACTGATGTAGTATATAATGACTAAATTGGGAATTATTTAGTAAAGGAGATATATTTGCAATGGACGAATTAAAACAAAGGATACTTTCTGAAGGACAGGTTCTTTCCGACAGCATACTTAAAGTAGATTCTTTTTTAAATCACCAGATAGATCCTACACTGATGCACCATATTGGCCAGGAGTTTGCCAGGAGATTCAGCAATGAGGAGATAACAAAGGTACTAACTGTTGAATCCTCAGGTATAGCAGTTGCTTTGATGACAGGATTGGCTTTAAAAACACCGGTTATCTTTGCCAAAAAGAAAAAAGCTACTACCATGGATAAGGATGTCTACGTGGGAAAAATATACTCTTTTACTCGCAGGGAAGATGTCTATATAGCTGTAGCTAAAAGGTATTTGTCATCAGAAGATAAAGTATTGATAGTAGATGATTTCCTAGCAACCGGAGAAGCTGCTCAGGGTATGTTGCAAATAGTTGAGCAGGCCGGTGCAAAAGTTGTAGGGGTTGGAATAGCCATTGAAAAAGCATTTCAGAAAGGTGGTGAAATATTAAGAGAAAAAGGAATAAGATTGGAGACTTTGGTACAGGTTACCAATTTATCCCATGGTCAGGTAGAGCTATAATTTTTGTCGATGAAAATCGACTTAAGCAAGATTATTACTTGAATAATAAATTCATAAAAGATATAATATAGTGTAGCTTTTTATATATACATTCTACTATGAAACTTAAACAGGAATGCAGGGGGTGCAACTCTTGGCAGGCGTTAAGAGAATAATGATTAGTCTTCCTGAAAGCCTTCTTGAGGAGGTTGATGGATTGGCAAATATAGAGCAACGCAATCGGAGTGAGTTTATCAGGGAGGCAATGAGGTGTTATATAGCTGAGAAAAAAAAGCGCAGCCTAAGAGAACAAATGAAAAAAGGATATCAGGAAATGGCTAAAATTAATCTTTCCCTGGCTGTTGAAAATTATGAAGCTGAAAATGAAGTACAAGATTATTACGAAGAAAAGTTAGCGGAGTGTAAGTGATGGTTCACGTACGTAGGGGAGATATATTTTATGCTTATTTAAATCCAGTGGTAGGCTCTGAGCAAGGAGGTACCAGACCTGTCTTAATCATCCAAAATGATATTGGCAACCAGTATAGCCCTACCACTATTGTGGCAGCAGTAACTTCCCAAATATCTAAAGCAAAGCTGCCAACCCATGTAGAGATGCCAAAAGAAAAAAGTGGCCTTGAAAAAGATTCGGTAATTTTAACTGAACAAATACGAACAATTGATAAAAGCAGGCTGAAACAAAAAGTGGCTTCTCTAGATGACGAATTTATGGAATGTGTTTCCAACGCGCTAGAAATCAGCCTTGGTCTAACTGATATTTAAGCAAGTGTCTACTTTGTAGAAAGTAGGCATTTTTTAATCTCCTCTCTCCATATATTTATTATAAAGGGGGAGAGTAAGATGGATAAACCGTTGATAGGTATTACCTGTGCACAAGATACAGCAGAGCAGAGATATTGGTTAAGGGAATATTATGTTCATGTTATAGAAAAGTGCGGTGGCATTCCAATTATTTTACCGCCGGTTGAAGTTAATAATATTGCTAAACACATAGAAACAGTCTCAGGTTTAATTCTTTCCGGTGGTGTGGACGTGGATCCGGTCTTTTTTGGCTCTGAACCGCTCCCAGGGTGTGGTGAAATAACCCCGGAAAGGGACTACTATGAAATAGAACTGGTTAAGAAATATTTAGAAACTGCCAAACCCTTACTTGCGATCTGCCGTGGGCTTCAGGTATTAAATATTGCGTGCGGTGGCTTTATTTATCAGGATATCTACAGTGAATTGGATGGTCCCCTTCTTAAACACTCCCAATTAGCCCCTAAATGGCACGCTACTCACTCTATAAGTTTACAAAAGAACAGTATCTTACATAATATTTTCGCTAAAAGCGCCTTGAGGGTAAATAGCTTTCATCACCAGGCTGTGAGTATTCCGGCAAAGGACTTTGAAATAGTCGCTAAAAGTCCTGATGGAATTGTGGAAGCAATAGAGCATAAATTTCACCCCTTCACAATTGGGATCCAATGGCACCCGGAATGTATGGCTGAAAAAAACAGGGACCAAATGCAACTTTTTGAAAAATTTGTAAAATATTGTAAAGAGAGCGGAAACTAATTGCTCCAATATTTTGATAAATTTGAAAAAATAAATATGACATAAAATGACAAAACAAGTCAAAAAATAGCAAGGGAAAATGTACTTCTATGTGGAAGAAAATCGTAAAATGGTAAATATCTATATTGTCCTAATTATATATAAGGGGTGTAAAAGGTGCTAAAAGTTTTAATAGTTGATGATCAAAAAGGGATCCAACAAATGTTGCAGGCTTTTTTTGAAATAGAAGGTTATGAAACGGTTACTGCAAACAATGGCAGTGAGGCTGTTGAATGGGTTAAAAAAGGGAATATTGATCTGGTTATAATGGATGTCAAAATGCCCATTATGGGAGGTATTGAGGCTTTAAAAGATATCAGGAAAATAAATCCTCAATTACCGGTCATTATGATGACGGCATATGCGGAATTCAATCAAAAATCTACAGCTCAAAAGCTGGGGATTATTGACTGGTTGTACAAGCCTTTGGATATTGAACTATTAAAGGAGATTGTAAGAAATATTTTCCATGAAAAAGAAAAAAATATTGGTGGCATCTAAAAAGTATCTTGCATAGATATATAAGAAATGATATAATAGCAAAAAATTAATTACGTCAACTTCTATGAAGGGGAAAAGTAGGTTAAACACAGCTTTCTAGGGAGGGAATGTCATCGACTGGAAGCATTCCTAAAGTATGCTTAGCTGAAGTTCTCCCCTGAGATGCCGAATTGAAAGATTAATTAAGAGTTCTACCCGGCACTTAGCCCAATGATTAATTTCTATTATACCATTAGTTGTAGCTAGACTGTAAATTAATGGTAGTTATTTTGCTAATAGCTGAGCTAAGTGCCGGGCGCGCGGACTTTTAGAACTCCATCATCAAATTAGTGTTCTAAAAGGAGCACGAGAGACACGAGAAGTTCAAGGCGGCGAAGGCTTTGAGCAGCGGAGCGTACATAGAAGTACGTGAGCAGCGCAGAAGACGAGCCAACGAAGAAATTCGAAGTGGATTTCGCGCGGATTTTTAGAACTCCATCTTAAGTAGATTCGGACGGAGACTTCCACCGTTAAAAGGAAGAAGGTATCGGAATTTATTTCCCGTACCTGTAGAGCGCTTTTTATAGGGTGGTACCGCGAAAAAAGCTTTTCGCCCCTAGGGGTGAAAAGCTTTTATTTTTAGGTTACAGGTTAGGTAATAAATTCCCGTACCTGAGAGTGGGTGCTTAGCCAATTAGAGTGGTACCGCGGATGCAAGCCTTCCGTCTCTAGGAGATGGAAGGTTTTTTTTATAAACTGGAGGTGATTTTATGAGACTATGGATTAAAAAGTACTGAATAACCAAGAATAAAGGAAAAAATAAATAATTTCTAAATTTTGTGGGGCAAAAACAGGAATTTTACACTTGCAGTTGAGATGATTTAGTGGTAAATTCTTAATTATATAGGTAGGCAAACTGGTAGGATGGTAGTTGATTACGGAATGAAAATAGTATGTAGGATGGTAGAATGGTAGGGAGTGAGTCTTTTGAAAAGTTATCGCCCCCTGGGGCGTTTTTTTGTCTAAAATATGAGAACTACTCCTTGCCGAGCACTAGCGCTATAATCATTTATTACCTGTTTTGCCTCCTAAAAAATAACTTTACACAGGAGGGGATACCAAATGATTATTTTAATGACTCCGCAGGCTAAGGAAGAGGACGTTGAGAGGATTGTAAAGGTGATTAACGAGAAGGGTTACAGAAATCACACCCATAAGGGAGAAAAGCATTATGTTATTGGAATCATTGGAGATGTAAACAAAATTTCGGCAGAACAATTTGAGGCATATCCCGAGGTGGAAAAGGTAGTAAGGGTGAGTCACCCTTTTAAGCTTGCAAGTAGAGATTTTGTTCCCGAATCTACCGTAGTTAAGGTTGGAGATGTTGAAATTGGTTCTGACAAAGTAGTGGTAATGGCTGGTCCTTGTGCTGTTGAATCCAGAGAGTTACTTATCGAAACGGCACAGGCAGTTAAAGAAGCGGGAGCCACTATCCTTAGAGGGGGAGCATATAAGCCGCGGACTTCCCCGTATAGTTTCCAAGGTCTAGGAAAAGAAGGTTTACAATATTTGAAGGAAGCAAGTAGAATGACAGGTATGCCCTTTATATCGGAAGTTATGGCGCCCGGCGATGTAGAAATGGTTCATGAGTATGTTGATATATTTCAAATCGGCGCCAGAAACTCCCAAAACTTTTCACTTTTACGCGAGGTAGGAAAAACTAAAAAGCCTGTAATGCTAAAAAGGGGTATGATGACCACTATCGAAGAGTGGTTAATGTCGGCAGAATATATTTTAGCAGAAGGAAACCCCAATGTAATTCTCTGCGAGAGGGGTATCAGAACCTTTGAAAAGTATACCCGCAATACCCTCGACTTGAGTGCTGTTCCCCTTGTTAAAAAGTTGAGCCACCTGCCCATAATAGTAGATCCCAGTCATGGTACAGGGCAGTGGCGTTTAGTGGAACCGATGGCAAGGGCAGCAATTGCAGCAGGCGCTGACGGTATTATAGTTGAGGTGCATCCTGACCCGAAAGTGGCGCTTTCAGACGGGCAGCAGTCATTAACCTTTGAAAGATTTAATGATTTAATGCAAAACTTAAAACCAATAGCTGCAGCAGTGCAAAGGTCAATATAGGAGTGAATTAGTATGCTAAGATTTCTAACTGCCGGTGAGTCCCATGGGAAATCCCTTGTGGCTATTATCGAGGGATTTCCCGCTGGGGTTCCCGTAACTGTAGAAGACATAAATTGGGATTTGAAAAGAAGGCAAAAGGGATATGGAAGAGGTAAGAGGCAAAATATTGAAAGGGATAAAGTAGAAATCCTTTCAGGAGTACGTGGTGGGGAAACGCTGGGTTCACCAATTACCTTGAAAATAGACAACCGCGACTGGGAAAACTGGCAGGAAATAATGTCACCTGTTACTAAGGCTCAGGATAAAGCTGTCAAAAAACCGCGACCGGGCCATGCCGACTTGACCGGAGGTTTAAAATATGACAGGCAGGATCTGCGCGACATTTTGGAGAGGGCCAGCGCCAGGGAGACTGCTATCAGAACGGCCGTAGGCGCAGTTTGTAAAAAGCTTCTCAGGGAGCTTGGCGTAGAACTTCTAAGTCATGTCATTACAATAGGGGGAGCTGGCTGGGAAGGTTTTTCCCCTGATGAGGAGCTTAAAATTGATCTGACTGATGTCCGGAAAACAATTGAAGATTCCCCCGTCAGGTGTCTGGATGAAAAGGCGCAGGAAAATATGATTATGGAGATTGATAAAGCTCAGGAACAGGGGGATACCCTTGGCGGCATATTTGAGGTTATTGCCCTTGGACTTCCCCCCGGCCTGGGAAGCCATGTACACTGGGATAGGAGACTTGAAGGCAAGCTGGCAGCTGCTTTAATGTCATTAAACGGCGCTAAGGCGGTTGAAGTTGGCCTTGGCAAGGAGAGCGCCTATAGGACCGGTTATCGTGTACATGATGAAATCAGACTTCAGGAAGGAAAACTGTGGCGCCCTACAAACAGGGCAGGTGGATTGGAAGGTGGTATCACCACCGGGGAACCCCTTGTCTTACGGGTAACACAAAAACCTATCAGCACCTTGAGACGTTCCATTACTTCTGTCCATTTGGAAGAAATGAAAGAAACCGTGGCGCATCATGAAAGGTCCGACGTATGCGCAGTTCCGGCGGCGGCTGTTATAGGTGAAGCGCTAACAGCAATTGTCCTGGCGGAAGCTTTTCTCGAGAAATTTGGCGGTGACACCCTGGGAGAGCTTAAATCCAACCTTGCTGCCTATTATGAAAGAATAGCCGGGAGGGGATGGGTGCCATGTCTTTAAAACAGAATCTGATTTTTATAGGATTATCCGGTTCAGGTAAGACAACAGTTGGTAAGTATGTTTCAGAGAATCTTGGACTGCCTTTTTTGAACACGGATGTTTTAATAGAAGAAACACTGGGAGAAAGTATTCCGGAAATATTTTCCCAAAAAGGCGAGCAAGCATTTCGGGCGGTTGAAAGGGAAATAGTGGGCAAGGCCTCGGAAATTAGAAAGGCAGTAATTGCTACTGGAGGAGGCGCCTGGATTCACCCGGAAAGCAGAAAGCTTTTAAAGGAAAGCGGTACTGTAATTTATTTAACATGCAGTTTGCAAGAATTATGGAGCAGGCTGCAAAAGACAGCTGAAAAAAGGCCCCTTTTACAAAAGGGGTTTGTAAGCCTTGAAAAACTGCATAATGAGCGCCATAAAATATATGAGGAAGCTCATTATGTATTGGATACCACAGGTAAGTCACCGGAAGAAATATGGCAGGAGCTTTCACAAAAATTGGGAATTAAAAAGATTAAAAAGCAGCCCCGGCTTCCGAGAAAAGAAATTACGGTTGAAACTACCGGAAAGAGCTACCCTGTTCTTATAGAGAGTGGAATAAGATTTAATATAGGTACTTTTTTAGAAGAAAAATTTTGTTCAGCTGTAAGAAAGAAGCCAAGGTTATTTTTAATTACTAATCCCTTTGTAAAGGCCATTTGTGGAGAGGTTATTTTACAGGATTTGCATGACCGGGGTTTTAAAACTTCCTGTTTTATCCTGCCAGAGGGCGAACAACACAAAAATCTGGATTGGGTTAGGGTAGCATATGGGCAGCTTGCTCAGGAAGGCTTCGATAGGGGAGATATAATTATTGGACTGGGAGGAGGTGTGATAGGTGATTTTGCGGGGTTTGTTGCCGCCACCTATATGCGTGGCATGTCCCTGGTGCAGGTACCTACCACACTTTTAGCCCAAGTGGATGCAAGCATTGGCGGAAAAACTGCGGTTAACCTCCCTGAAGGCAAGAATCTCGTAGGCGCATTTTACCAGCCTGATGCTGTTCTGGTAGATCTAGATTTGTTACAGCATTTATCAGATCATCACTATCGCCAGGGACTGGCGGAATGTATAAAGTACGGCATCCTGGGTGACATAGAGCTTTTTGAGTTTTTCGAAAAAAATATTTTTGAAATCAAGTCCCGTAATCCTAAAAGTCTCCACACAATTGTCTCGAAATGTTGTTTAAATAAAGCCAAGATTGTAGCTGAAGATGAGAAGGAAAAGGGGTTACGGGCAGTGTTAAACCTGGGGCATACAGTAGGTCATGCTCTGGAGGCAACCGTTGGGTATGGTAAGCTTGGACATGGTGATGCAGTTGGTCTTGGTGTGAGAGCTGAAGGTTTTTTGAGCAGCAGGCTGGGTAAGCTTACTTCCGGATCCTTGACTAGAATAGAAAAATTACTGGATGCTTTAGAATTTCCCAGAAAAGTCAAATTTTCCCCGGATACGGCCATGACGTTTCTGGAAAGGGATAAAAAGAAGAGCAGAGGTGAAATCAGGTTTGCTTTACCTGCCGAGATTGGAAGAGTTGAGATAGAAGGTGGGATAAATCCTCACCTGGTAAAGGAAGCATTTCAGTATGTTGGAGTTGGAGATAATGAATCAAAAGTTTAAAAAAGTAGTAATTATAGGATTAGGTCTTATTGGAGGGTCAATAGGACTTGCATTAAAAAGAAGGGATTTCGCCCGTGAGATAGTTGGAATTGATAAGGATAGTAATATTCTGCAAAAAGCGCTGGAATTAGGTGCCATTGATAAAGCTGTTGACGATGCGTCTGTAGATCTTCGAGGTGCCGAGCTTATGATACTTGCGGTGCATTTGGATGCCATAGAAAGAGTGCTTAAAAAAGTAGCGCCCTTTATACCTAAAGGGTGTATTGTAACGGATGTTACAAGTGTAAAGGAGAAGGCTATAGAAATAATAGAAAATATGTTGCCAAAAGACGTTTACTTTATAGGCGGGCACCCTATGGCCGGCTCTGAGAGGGGCGGAATTGAAGCGGCAGACCCCTTTCTTTTTGAAAATGCAATTTATGTTTTAACTCCTGGTAAGAATAATTCCGGAGGAATAGTAGATACAATGAAAACCTTTATAAAAACACTGGGTGCCAAGCCACTTATTTTAGATCCTAAAAGACACGATTTTTTAGTTGCCTTGATAAGCCATATGCCTCACATTGTCGCTGCTTCCCTTAATCTCACGGTAGCAGAGCTTGACCGTTCAAATGAAGCACTTGCACTTGCTGCGGGAGGCTTTCGGGATACTACACGTATTGCATCCTCCCATCCTGAGATGTGGTCTTCCATCTGTACCGGGAATAGTGTAGAGTTATCCAGGGTACTTACTGCCATTAGGGATGTACTTGCCCGCTTTCAGCAGTTAATAGAACATGGGGAGCAGGATCAACTAAAGAATTGCCTGGAAGAGGCAAAGCGGATCAGGGATTCCTTACCCGACAGGCCGGGGCTTTTACCGAGGGTTTTTGAAATTATAGTTACATTACCCGATCGTCCTGGAGAAATAGGTAGGATAGGAACTCTCTTAGGTGATAATGGGATAAATATTTCTGAAATTGAGATTCTCAGGGTACGGGAAGGTGACGGAGGAACTATGCGTCTGGCATTTTCCTGTGAAGAAGATGAGGTAAAGGCGCAGAAAATATTACAAGAAGCAGGATATAAGGCAAGAAGACGGGTATAGGAGGGAATAGCAATGGAAGTAAAGCTTGAGTTACACAACAGCTTACAAGGTGAAATAGAAGTACCGGGTGATAAATCTATTTCCCACAGGGCGGTTATGCTGGGAAGCATTGCTGAAGGAACTACGGAAATTAGCAACTTTTTAGATGCCAAGGATCCCTGGTCTACAGTTAACTGTATGAGAAGTTTAGGTGTGGAGATAGATGGTGAAGGTTCAAACCTGAGAGTTCACGGTGTTGGGCTACAGGGACTTACAGAACCACAGGATGTGCTGGATGCAGGTAATTCAGGCACAACCATCAGGCTGATTTCAGGTATTCTGGCAGGACAGGATTTTCATTCCGTAATTACCGGAGATAATTCATTGCGCAGGCGTCCCATGGGGAGGATAGCGCAACCTTTAAAGGAAATGGGGGCAAAGATAGACGGCCGAAACGGTGGAAATCTTGCTCCCCTTTCAATACGCGGTGGCAGCCTTAAAGGTATTGAATACCAGCTTAAGGTGGCAAGCGCGCAGGTAAAGTCTGCAATCCTTCTGGCAGGGCTCTTTGCGCAAGGCGAAACGGTTATTACAGAACCGGGGAATTCCAGGGACCATACAGAAAGAATGCTGACGGGTATGGGCTATCCTTTAAAAAAAGAAGGCAGAACTGTCACACTTCAGGGAGGGCATAGCTTAAAGGGGTTAAAAATACGGGTCCCCGGTGATTTTTCGTCTGCTGCTTTTTTCATGGTTGCTGCAAGTATTGTTGAAGGAAGTGATCTTACAATAAAAGGAGTCGGTTTAAATCCCACCAGGACCGGTCTCCTAAAGGTACTTAAAGAAATGGGGGCGGAAATTAAAGTTGCCAATGAAAGACTAAGTGGCGGAGAGCCTGTGGCTGATTTAATGGTCAAGGGTAGTAAGCTCAGGGCTGTAGAAGTGGGAGGAGATATAATTCCTACCATGATAGACGAAATTCCTGTACTGGCAGTAGCTGCGGCAGTAGCCGAGGGGAAAACCGTAATCAGGGATGCTGCTGAGTTAAAGGTGAAAGAAAGTAATAGGATAAGTACTATTGCTCAAGAATTAGCTAAGATGGGAGCAGACATTAAGGAGCTTTCGGACGGGTTAGAAATATCAGGTGGAAGAAAATTAAAGGGTACAGTATGCCATAGTCACGATGACCACCGTATAGCAATGGCCCTGGCAGTTGCAAGCCTGGTTGCCGAAGGAGAAACTGTTATTACCTCCTGGGACTCTGTTGAAATTTCTTTCCCCGGTTTTCTTGATTTATTGAAGAAATGCCTGGCTGTTCAGTAATAAAAAAACTATTATCCAGAGACAATAATAAAAAAATCTCTCTGGAGTGATTAAGATGCAAATAACTGACATGGTGGGTGCATTCTCTACGGAATGATGAATGAACATTTAAAAAACATTAAAAATGATACCGAAAAGTATGATAAAACACTGCAAATGTTATTGCCGGCAACCGAGGTTGAAATAATTTTTTTAAAAGAAAGCTACGATAGTAACCACTTTAAAATTACTATTGTAGCTTCTATTTTTTTCTCAACCTTTTATTGGTATCGTTTATTTTTTGTTCTATTTTTCTGGGGAGTATCTCCTTAAATCTTCTGGAGGTTTCCGGATCAGCAATTTCTTCAATTGTCTGGATAATTTCATCTCCAAATTCTTTCATACTCTGTCTTAAGGTCTCGGTAATTTTTTCTATATCTATGTCACTTATTTTGTCATCTACGTTATGAATTTTTTCATCGACCTTGGCCAGTGTTTCATTCATTCTGCTGTATAATTCTTGAAAGCTGGTGTTTTGAATTAATGATATTCCTATTGCAATTAAAGCTAAAGATATTGATGTAAGACTTGTTGCAAATGAAAAATAACTTATAAGTTCTTTGTTATTTCCTAATTTTGTAGTCAAGAGAGCTATTATAATACCAAATAAAATTATGACAACCCATTTCCAGTCCCGTGGCGTCCAGTTAAACTTCCCCATCTATTTCCCCTCCCCACATAATACTATAAAAGAGCCGGTTTTCTATACATTATATTAAGAAAAGCTGATAATATTTCAGGAAAACATGGATCGAGATAGATAAGGATTAAATTTTTATATAAAATAAAGAGCACCTTAAGGGTGCTCCTCAACTAGCTGACTTTTTGCTCAATATTATAATATCTTTCTATGAACCAGGCTGCAACAATTCCAAATATTGTGTTGCTCACCAAAATAACAAAATTTGGTAGTGGGCTGATTTCATAAATATTTGTGACATTAAACTGTATTATTCCGCCGTAAAGAATGACATGAATCAAAATACCATATATTGCCCCTTTGATGATTCCATAATCCTTTCCAGCTAACCTGAATATGTATACTAAAAGTACTCCCAAAAGCGCACCATTTGCAAAATCCGTAACATAACCTAAAAATAATGCTAGAGGATTGTTAACAAATTCCTGAGGCATAAACAATCCCAGGGCAAAATGAACAAACATGTAATCCAGCCAGCCCATAAGTTGCCCTATCCAAGCTACAACAAGCTTAATAAAGTTTGCTATAAGACCGGCAAGAACTCCGTAAATAATTGAATCTCTGTGCATAATTGCTACCTCCAAATTTTAAAGTACATATTTATGTTTCATAAAATGAGAGAAAAATATGCAGGTCTAAGAAGTTAATTTAAAAAATAAAAAATCATTGTTTGTTATTTAATGAGTCGCTGATTTCTTTATAAATTTCGACTTTTTTCCTATATTTGCAGGACTTTGAGAAGTTTTAGAAGAATAAAAATCACTTATGCACACAATTTAACTGGGGGTTTTTGAAGTGGAGTTTTCTAAACCCACGGCTGAAGAATTACTGCAGGAGTTAAAGGAATATTGTCTAAAATGTAATAAATGCCCTTTAAGGGAGGGTTGCAAGCAAGTTGTTTTTGGAGAAGGTAACCCTGAGGCAGATATAATGCTGATAGGAGAAGGGCCTGGGGCTAGAGAGGATGAACTGGGCATGCCCTTTGTGGGCGCTGCCGGGCAGCTTCTGGATAAAATACTGGCTGCCATTGACCTCAAAAGAGAAGAGGTCTACATCGCAAATGTGGTAAAGTGCAGGCCTCCTGGAAATCGTGTTCCGACCCGCAAGGAAGCTGCAGTATGCAAACCCTATTTAGAAGCGCAGGTTGCAATTATTCAACCTAAAATTGTCGTATGTATGGGCGCTTCAGCAGCGCGTTACTTTTTAGATTATCAAGGCGGTATTACCAGTATCCGCGGCAGGTGGATAGAAAAAGACGGTTTAATGGTGATGCCAACCTTTCACCCGGCAGCGCTTTTAAGGGATGCTTCCAAAAAGAAACCTGCCTGGCTGGATTTTCAAAAGGTCCAGGAAAGATTTCTGAAACTGCAAAATAACGGGTAATAAAACGAAGATTAAGGTTAATATATTTGATGTTGGTTAATATTAGTATTAGTGGATTTATGTGAACGAAGGGGTGAAACTTTGCAGGAATTTGTACTTAATAGCGTTGAAGAAACTCAAAGCTTTGGAATACAATTGGGAAAGCTCCTTTTTCCAGGCAGCATAGTTTTGCTATATGGCGATCTTGGAACCGGTAAGACCACCTTAACTAAAGGAATTGCAAAGGGTTTGGGAATAACTGTCCCTGTTACAAGCCCTACATTCACCATAGTTCAAGAATATGGGGGAGGAAGGCTTCCCTTATATCATATAGATACATATCGTTTGGGAGATCCTGATGAACTTTTGGAAATAGGTATTGAAGAATATTTGAACTCTTCCGGAGTTACTGTCATAGAATGGCCTGAAGTAATTTCTGATTTTTTACCCGGTGAATACCTTGAATTATCCCTGGCAAGGGCAGAATCAATTACAAATGATGTAAGAATTCTTTCTGTGAAAGGTACCGGTGAAAATCACTTGAATATTGTGAAGGAGATGGTAAAGGGTGCTGGTACTGGGAATAGATAGTGCAACACCTGTTTCCACAGTAGCTTTAGCTGATTCAGAAAAGCTTGTGGCGGAAATTTTTTATAATACTCAAAAAACACATTCAGAACGTTTAATGCCTATGATAGATAATATGTTGAAGGAAGTCCATTTACAAATAACTGATATCGATGGCTTTGCAGTTGCCATAGGGCCCGGTTCTTTTACGGGACTTCGAATCGGTCTAGCCACAATAAAGGGCCTTGCACACGTTCTTCAAAAGCCTTTGGTTGGCATACCTACCCTGGATGGTTTGGCATATAATGTTCAAGGTGTATCGGGAATAATTTGTCCCATTTTGAATGCTCGCAAAAACGAAGTTTATACTGCACTGTATAATGGAAAAACTATGGACCTGCTGACAGAGTACCTGGCTGTTTCTCCTGAGAAATTGCTTGAAATTGTACGTGAAACTATGGGAGAGACATATGAAGATGTGATAATGTTAGGTGATGGTGTACCCCTATTTAAAGAATTTTTTATGGAAAAATTAGGAGAAAGATTGAAATTTGTGAGCGCTGCCAGTAACCTGCCGCGTGCGGCACAAATTGCACAGTTAGGTGTAGAAAAGCTGAAGAATGGTAAAGAGGATTCATTAATGAATTTAAAACCTTATTATATCCGCAAATCAGAGGCAGAAGTGCGCATCCAAAAAAAAGATGCGGGGGTAAAGAATAGTGAATGTACCGGAAACCTATTCAGTAAAAATTGAAAAGATGACTCTGGAACATTTAGATGAGGTTATGGAAATAGAGAAACTTTCATACACTACCCCCTGGTCAAGAGAGGCTTTTGTTACAGAAGTACAAGATAATGATTTTGCAAAATATTTTGTTGCTCTACAGCATTCAGTCGTTATCGGCTATGCCGGAATGTGGATAATACTTGATGAATCCCATGTCACTACTATAGCCGTTCATCCTGATTTTAGAAAACAGGGTTTAGGCAGGCTGTTAATGACTACACTCATGAAGGAAGCAATTGTATTGGGAGCGGACAGAATAACCCTGGAAGTTAGACCCTCAAATACTTCGGCACGATCCCTTTACAACAGCCTTGGATTTAAACCTGTAGGGGTAAGAAAGGGCTACTACACCGACAATAATGAGGATGCAATAATTATGTGGAAAAGTTTGAGGAGTTGATGACATGGCAAAATACTTAACAATGGGTGTAGAAACAAGCTGCGACGAAACATCTGTAGCAATTGTAGAAGACGGCACAAAGGTGCTTTCCAATATAATATCAAGCCAGATTGAAACTCACCAACCATTTGGGGGAGTTGTACCTGAGATTGCATCAAGGAAGCATTTGGAAAGTATAACTCCTGTAGTGCAAAAGGCGCTGGATGATGCCGGTGTGGGTTTTCAAGATATAAATATCATAGCAGTTACATACGGTCCCGGTCTCGTAGGGGCGCTTCTTGTTGGTGTTTCTGTCGCAAAAGCAATGGCGTATGCCTTAGATATTCCCTTAATAGGGGTGAACCATCTTGAAGGGCATGTTTATGCAAGTTTCTTGGAGCATAAATTTGATTTTCCTGTCTTATGCCTTGTTGTTTCCGGTGGGCATACAAGCCTTCTGCATTTAAAAGGACACGGTGATAAAGAACTGCTGGGGCAAACCAGGGATGACGCTGCCGGGGAAGCATTCGATAAAATAGCTCGCTACCTGGGCCTAGGGTACCCGGGTGGTCCTGCAATAGAAAAAGAAGCCCAAAAAGGAAATCCTCAAGCAATTGAATTTCCAAGGGCCTGGCTTGAAAAGGACAGTTTGGATTTTAGCTTTAGTGGCCTGAAATCAGCGGTTATAAATTATGTCCACAATGCAAAACAAAAGGGGCAGGAAGTAAATAGGGCTGATGTAGCTGCCAGTTTTCAGCAGGCAGTTGTAGATGTACTTGTTGAAAAAACTGCTGTAGCGGCCCGGAAGGTCGGTACAGATACCGTAATTTTAGCTGGAGGGGTGGCTGCGAACTCTTCTTTAAGGGAACAATTGACGGCTAGATTAAAAGAAGAGGGAAAAACAGTTTTTTTTCCATCACCGGTGTACTGTACGGATAATGCAGCAATGATTGCCTGTGCAGGTTATTTCCGTTATAAAAGGGGAGAAGTAAGTGACCTGTATTTAAATGCAGTACCGGGGCTACCGTTCTGTTAAGTGTCTTGCTGTACTTTGGGAGAATATTTGCTATGGTGAGTAATCAAAGCCACTTCAAATTTACAGAAGGAGAATATATGTTCTGTGGATTGTGTATAACTTGTGGAAAATGTGGATAATGTCCTTATTACTTGCTATGGTCGTATTTCTATTGTGGAAAAAGTTATGCACAGGTTAAGGGTAATTTCCTGTGGATAATGTGGATAAGTGGTGTTAGTTACACTATATAGTAAATTTGGTTGTGGAAAAATAGATGGAAGTTAACATAAATTAATATGACAGGATGATGATATGGTTGGTAATATGGAAGGTCTTATCTTACAATCTATGCAGAGATATAATATTCTCCCGATCACATCGCGGTGTGACTCTTACTGTATCTTTTGCAGCCATCACCAGAATCCACCTGAAGTTCAAACATACTCTTTTGGTCACAGGAAGTATGAGGATATAATTGCTAGTTTGGAGTATCTTGATGCACGCAAGAAAATTGTAATAGGAGAATCTGCCACAAAACTTATTGAAGGTGAGCCGTTTTTGCACCCTGATTTTCTGGATATTCTCAAGGCTTTGAGGGAGCGTTTTCCCAAAACACAGGTAAGCATTACAACCAATGGGAATTTTTTACATAACGATGTTGTAAGATCTTTAAAAAATCTGGAACCATTGGAGATCAATCTCTCACTAAATGCTATAACCCCTCAAAATAGAAGAAAACTAATGGGGAAAAGGGCGCGTGACATGGAGCCGGTGCTCAAATCTTTCAAAAAAGAAGGTCTAGTTTATCACGGCAGTTTGGTTGCTCTACCGTGGCTTACAGGTTGGGAGGAAATAACCTCTACCATTGAATCCCTGCAAGAAAACAATTCGTCTACAGTACGTGTATTTCTTCCCGGGTATACTAAGCTTGCAGCTCAAGAAATGCAGTTTCCTCTCAATTTGTGGGATGACTTGGATTCATTTATTAAGGAATTAAGAAAAAAATTTCAAATACCCATTTCTTTAGAGCCGCCAAGGATAAAAAATCTGTCCTCGGAAATTACCGGGGTCATAAAAGATTCACCTGCCTGGAAGGCAGGACTTAAAGAGGGAGATATCATATTACGTGTAAATGATAACCCTGTTTTTTTCAGGGTAGAAGCTTTTCAAAACGTGAAAAAGTTATCCCGAATGTATTTAAAAATTAACCGTGCAGGCCAGGAAATGAATTTAGAATTACAAAAGGAGAAGGACGAGGCCCCCGGCTTTGTGATGGATTATGATATGGCGCCTGAAACCATCGATGACATTTTAGAAATAATAAGTAGGTACCGGCCTGAAAGAGTACTGGTCCTGGCTTCTTATCTGGGCTATCAGGTTCTCCAAAAGGCGCTGGAACAATATATCCCTGAAGGGGTAAAACTATATATCCAGCCTGTGAGAAACGAGTTTTTTGGTGGCTCCATTATGGCTGCCGGTCTTCTCGTAGTTGAAGATTTTAAAGTTGCTTTAAGGGAGTGGAACTATAACCACAGCGAAAAAATAGAACTTATATTGTTGCCTGCAGCGGCTTTTGATCATACAGGGAGGGATCTAACTGGAACTTCCTACTGGGAAATAGCAGACTATACCGATTGTCCCATCGTTGTTATTTAAAAATCAATATTTATTGAAGCCCGCACAGGGCTTTTTATTTTTATGAGAAAATGCAAGCCAGAATGGTATATTTTAATCTTTAATATGAAGGTCTTTTGAATAATGGTAGACAAGCAGGAATTCTAGTACTCTTTGTCTAAGTTCATAGCGTGAATTTTTATGGAGGGGTTACTGTTGAAGAATAAGCTTAGGGAAAAAATCAAGAAGCAAAGAATGGAAATGTCGAAGGAAGGGATTGTTAAAAAAAGTGAGAACATTAAAAAAACATTGTTAACACTTTCACAATTTCAAGATGCAAATTTAATTATGTCCTATATCCACTTTAGAAATGAGGTTGAAACAGGAAAAATTATGACAACGGCCCTGCAAATGGGAAAAAGAGTTGTTGTTCCCGTATGTGAGGTAAAAACCAAAAAACTCATTCCTGCAGAAATTAAAAGCTATCCTGAAGACCTGCAGTGCGGTGCTTATGGCATCATGGAACCGTGTGAAATAAAACCTGTCAGGCCGGAGGAAATTGACCTTGTACTGGTACCGGGGGTAGCCTTTGATGTTAACGGTAACCGTCTTGGATACGGTGCAGGTTACTACGACCGTTTTTTAGCCCGCTTAAGGAGTGATGCAACTACTATAGCACTGGCATTTGAAATGCAAATCTTAGATAATGTTTTCCCTGAGGAGCATGACGTTCCTATGGACTATATCATCACCGAGGAGCGTTTGATAAATTGCCAAAAAAATAATTAAGTTAAGCCTAGGAGAGGAGGAACTAATATGTCACAGTGTTGCTGTGGTGAAAAAGTAAGAGATGAAAAATTAGAAAAATTACAAGAAGTATTTAAAAAGTACAAAAACAAAAAAGGTGCTTTAATTCCTGTTTTGCAAGAAGCACAAGATATTTACGGTTACCTGCCGGAAGAAGTTTTAAAGAAAATAGCGCTTGAATTAAAAGTCCCATTGAGCAAAGTTTATGGTGTAGTTACTTTTTACGCGCAATTTCATTTAAAACCAAGAGGCAGAAATATTATTCGCGTCTGCTTGGGAACTGCCTGCCACGTACGCGGCGGTGCTAAAATATTTGAAAAACTGCAGGAAGAATTACAGGTAGAAGATGGCGAGACAACTGAAGACTTAAAGTTTACCCTTGAATCTGTAGCATGTATTGGAGCATGTGGTTTAGCTCCTGTAATCATGGTCAATGATGATACTCATGGACGTTTAACCCCGGATAGAATTCCAGAAATCTTGGCCCAATATAAGTAAGGGAGGAGGAGTGAGTAGTATGCAAAGTTTGACAGAAAGAAGAAAGCAAATAAAGGAAAAATTGCTAGATTCTTCAAAAAAATCTAAAGTTATAGTTGGAATGGGTACATGTGGGATAGCCGCTGGTGCAAAACAAGTACTGTCAGCTATGAAAGAGGAAGCAGCTAAAGAAGGCTTAGAGGTAGAATTTTTACATACCGGTTGTATTGGTATGTGCCATAGAGAGGTTAATGTTGAAGTTTCTTTACCGGGTAAGCCCAATATTATATATGGAGATGTTACTCCGGAAATTGCAAAAGAGATAGTTCAGGTTCATCTAAAAAATGGTGAAGTATTGACTAAGGCAGTAGTGGCACAAGTAAAGAAAGGGGAAGAAGAGCTTTATGAGGGAATACCTCAATTAATGGAGCTTCCTTTTTATTCAAAGCAATATAGAAAAGTTCTTAAAAACTGCGGTAAAATCAATCCCGACAGTATAGAGGAATATATTGCCAATGATGGTTACCTTGCTCTGGAAAATGTTTTATCTAAAATGAGTCAGGAAGAAGTTATAGAACATGTTAAGAAAAGTGGTTTAAGAGGTCGCGGTGGGGGAGGATTTCCAACAGGTCTCAAGTGGGAGTTTACCTATAAAGCGGAAGGAGATAAAAAATACGTTGTGTGTAATGCTGATGAGGGTGACCCCGGAGCATTTATGGACCGTAGTGTTTTAGAAGGCGATCCTCATGCTTTACTGGAAGGAATGTTGATTTGCGGTTATGCGGTAGGTGCCGATGAAGGTTATATATATGTAAGAGCTGAATACCCTTTGGCTATTCAAAGATTAAAAAATGCTATCCAGCAGGCTGAAAAAGAGGGACTGTTGGGAGAGAATATCTTAGATTCCGGTTTCAATTTCAAACTAAATATTAAAGCTGGTGCAGGAGCTTTTGTTTGTGGAGAGGAAACTGCTCTTCTAGCTTCAATTGAAGGTGAAAGGGGAATGCCAAGGGTAAGACCTCCTTTCCCGGCTCAAAAAGGTCTTTGGGGAAAACCTACAAACATTAACAACGTTGAAACTTATGCCAATGTTCCTGATATTTTAAGAACCAGCGGTGACGAATATGCGAGAGTAGGTACTGAAGGCAGTAAAGGAACAAAGGTGTTTGCAATTACAGGTAAAGTACAAAGAACAGGTTTGGCAGAAGTTCCCATGGGAATTACCATGAGAGAAATTATCTATGATATAGGTGGCGGAATCCAGAACGATAAAAAATATAAAGCTGTACAAATAGGTGGACCTTCCGGTGGATGCTTACCTGAAAAATTGTTAGATTTACCCGTAGACTATGATTCATTAAAAGAAGTAGGGGCCATGATGGGTTCCGGAGGGCTTGTAGTAATGGATGAAACAACCTGTATGGTTGATGTTGCACGCTTTTTCCTAACATTTACTCAGAAAGAGTCATGTGGTAAATGCACTCCCTGCCGTGAAGGAACAAAGAGAATGCTGGAAATACTTGAAAGGATTACAAAAGGGCAAGGAGAAAAAAAGGATCTGCAAGATTTAGAAAGATTGGGTAAAGTAATTAAATCTACTGCTCTTTGTGGCCTTGGACAAACTGCACCCAATCCCGTTCTAACTACAATGAAATATTTTAAAGACGAGTACCTGGCACACATTAACGATAAGAAATGCCCTGCAGGCGTTTGTAAAGAATTAATAACTTACCGTATTGATCAAGAAAAATGTACCGGTTGTACACTCTGCGCCAAGCATTGTCCGGTTGGTGCCATTACTGGCGAAAAGAAACAGCCCCACTATATTGATCCTGAAAAGTGCACACGCTGTGGGGTTTGTATTACTAAGTGTAAGAAAGATGCAATTTACCTGGCTTAAGGCTGAAAGGAGTTGTATATGATGTCTGTAAAAATTACCATTAACGGCCGGCCGGTAATAGCACAAGAAGGAATAACTGTACTTGAGGCTTCCAAACAGGCTGGATACGATATTCCCACCCTCTGTCATCATCCGGCTTTAAGTGAGTTTGGCGCTTGCAGGCTGTGTGTTGTGGAAATTAAAGGAATGAGAAATCTTCCCGCTTCCTGCGTAACAAAAATCAGCGAAGGCATGGAAATTCAAACTGAATCCGCGGCTGTTGTCGAAGCGCGAAAAACTATATTAGAGCTTTTGCTGGCAAACCATCCCAGCGATTGCCTGACATGCCAGATGAGCGGAAACTGCAAATTGCAGGATTATGCTTATAGATACCAGGTGAGAAACGTTAGCTTCTGCGGTGAAACCCATAACTATCCTTTGGATGACAGCAATCCCTACATTATCAGGGATAACAACAAGTGTATCCTTTGCGGAAGATGTGTCAGGGCTTGCGCTGAGATAAAGGGAGAAAACATTCTTGGCTTTGCAAGTCGCGGTTTTAATACTAAAATAACTACTGCCCTTGATAAGGATTTTAAGGACAGTGACTGTGTATATTGTCATACCTGTGTTGCCGTCTGCCCTGTAGGAGCCTTGCGTAATAAGGAAATGGAAGGGAAGGCACGCTACTGGGAATTGGAAAAGAAAACCGTAGATTGCGGACTTTGTGAAAATGCATGTAAGTTTGATTTAAATATTAAAGATGGAAAAGTTATTGGTGTTTCTGCCAAAGAAGGTACGCCTGAACGTTTTGGACAGCCCTGTTTAAAGGGAAGATTAGCAGTTAATTTGAAATATAATCCTGATTGTCCTCAAAAGCCGTTAATCAAAAAGGACGGAGAATTTGTTCCTGTATCCTGGGAAGAAGCGCTCGGCCTGGATGAATTAATTAGCAAAATGGAGTCTTTTGAAAAATAATAGTAGAAAATCGCTAAACTGTTCGAAAAGGAGGTTAATAATAATGGAAAAAGTCTCCTTGACTATAGATGGCCGGCAGGTTGAAGTTTCGGCAGGGACAACTGTTCTGGAAGCTGCCCGTTCAGCCGGAATTGAAATTCCTACCCTGTGTCATGATCCCGAATTAACCAGTCACGGGGCATGCAGACTTTGTGTGGTAAGTATTGAAGGAATGCGCAACTTGCCAGCTTCATGCGTAACTACTGTCAGGGAAGGTATGGTTGTTCACACTTCCACGCCTGAAGTAAATGAAGCAAGAAAAACTATTCTAGAACTCTTGCTTTCAAACCATCCCAATGACTGTATGATATGTGAAAAAAGCGGCGAATGTAAACTGCAGGAATATGCTTACCTGTACGGTGTAAAAGAAGGAACATTTGCAGGGGAGCAAAGCAATTATCACCCCGATGATTCCAACCCTATGATTTATAGGGATAACAACAAATGTATTCTCTGCGGTAAATGTGTTCGTGCCTGTGAAGAGGTACAAGGCAGAAGTATTTTAGGTTTTGCCAACAGGGGATTCCAAACAAAGGTTACACCTGCCCTTGATAAACCCCTTTCTGAATCCGAGTGTGTTTTCTGTGGCAGTTGTATCTCGGTATGTCCGGTTGGTGCCTTAACTGAGAAAGGCATGATGGGCAAGGGTAGGCGCTGGGAAATGAAAAAGGTGCGTACCATTTGTCCTTACTGCGGTACAGGCTGTACAATTGAGTTAAATGTTAAGAATGGTGAGGTGGTAGGCGTTACCTCCACCGAAGAAGGCGCCGTTAACGGCAGGGCGCTGTGTATCAAGGGGAGATTCGGTTATAACTTCATCAATCACCCTGATCGTCTCAAAACGCCTCTTATTAAGGAAAATGGAAGTTTAAGGGAAGCTACCTGGGAGGAAGCAATCTCGAAGGTGGCGGAGAACCTTTCCAAAATTAAAGAGGAGTACGGGAGCGATGCACTGGCTACATTAACTTCTGCCCGCTGTACCAATGAAGACAATTATATTATGAACAAATTTACAAGGGCAGTTTTAGGTACCAACAGTATTGATCATTGTGCCCGCCTATGACATTCCGCAACTGTCGCCGGTCTGGCGGCTGCATTTGGTAGCGGAGCTATGACAAATTCAATTTCTGAAATTAAGGATACAGATTTTATATTTGCTATTGGAACGAATACAACTGAAACACATCCCATCATCAGCCTTGAAGTTAAAAAAGCAATTAAAAATGGTACTAAATTGGTTGTAGCGGATCCAAGGAAAACTGAGATGGCGGAACTTGCCGATATTCATATTTCTCATCCTTCTGGCTCTGACTTGATACTCCTTAACGCACTGGCTAACGTAATAATAACTGAAGAATTATACGATAAAGAATTTGTAGAAGAAAGAACTGAAAACTTCCAAGAATTAAAAGAGACGGTGCAAAAATATACTCCCGAGTATGCAGAAGAAACTATAGGTATCAGTGCAGATACAATTCGAGAAGTTGCCAGGGGATATGCTAATGCTGATAAAGCAATGATTCTCTATACCATGGGTATCACTCAGCATATCTGCGGTACTGACAATGTGCTGGCAATTGCAAACCTGGCAATGCTCTGCGGACATATTGGCAAGCCTTCGACAGGAGTTAACCCTTTGAGGGGGCAGAATAATGTCCAGGGTGCCTGTGACATGGGTGGACTACCCAATGTGTACCCGGGCTACCAAAAGGTAGTGGATGAAAAGGTCAGGGAAAAATTTGAGAAGGCATGGGGAGTTTCTCTAAATCCTAACAATGGTTTAAGTGTGGGCGAAATGATGGATAACGCCTATGAGGGCAAGGTCAAGGGCATCTATATCATGGGTGAAAACCCTGTCTTAAGTGATCCGGATGCAAACCATGTTGAAGAAGCTTTGAAAAAGCTGGACTTTTTGGTAGTTCAGGATATTTTCCTAACTGAAACTGCTATGCTGGCAGATGTGGTCTTACCCGCAGCCAGCTTTGCTGAAAAGGATGGCACCTTTACAAATACTGAAAGAAGGGTGCAGAGAATCCGCAAGGCTATAAACCCTGTCGGCCAAAGCAAAGAAGACTGGGAAATCATCTGCATGGTTGCTACAGCCATGGGTTACCCTATGAACTACGATAGCGCCGAGGATATAATGAAGGAAATTGCAGAAGTTACTCCAAGCTACGGAGGAATAACTTATCGGAGGCTTGAAGGTGATGGATTGCAGTGGCCATGTCCAACTGAGGACCATCCTGGTACTCCGTACCTTCATAAAGGTAGATTTGCCAAAGGTAAAGGAAGCTTCCATGCTGTAGAGTTTGTTCCTCCAAATGAAGAGACTGATTCCGAATATCCATTTGTTTTAACAACAGGAAGACGTCTCTGGCATTACCATACGGGTACAATGTCCCGGAGGGCCGACGGGTTGGAGTGGAAGTATCCTCAGGAAAAACTCGAAATTAACCCTGAAGATGCAGCTAAGCTGGGACTCCGGGAAGGAGATAAGGTTAAAGTTGCTTCCAGACGTGGTGAAATTGAAATTGCCGTTCACTGCACTGACAGAGTTCCGCCGGGAACTGTATTCGGTTCCTTTCACTTTAGAGAATCGGCAATTAACAAGCTCACTAACCCTGCAAGGGATCCGAAGGCCAAAATACCTGAGTACAAGGTATGTGCAGTTAAAATACAGAAGCTGGCATAAAAAAAGCTCTTAAGTCATAAACCGGCTGCACGGTATGATTAAATATGCTGTGCAGCCGGTTTTAATATGCTTGTGGCCACTATCGTTACCCTTAAGAATAAGCCAGTTATGAGCTTTTTTGAAAATTACATCATGCTAATAGTTTTTTTACTTCCTGCAGGTTCTGTCGTGCAGTTTCCCTTCCTAACTCTAACAGGGAGGGGATTTTATGAATTTCCCACAGACTAACTTCCCCTGTATTGGGGTGTATAACCAGGTCTGCATACCTGTCGAGGATTTGCTGTGAGATGCGTTCACCCATGATATCTGCTGCTTGGAGAAGGATACCAATGGCTGAGTCCAGTTCCTTTTCTTTTATCACTGAAAAACCAAGATTAACTGCTAATATCTTTTTAACTCCCATCAGTTTTAAAACATCTGCAGGTACATTGCTTACAAGTCCTCCATCAACCAGGGTATAACCCTTAACTTTTATGGGCTGAAATATTCCCGGGATGGAAATACTTGCACGGATAGCTTCAGAGACAGGTGACTTAGTTATAAATGTACAATTCTTCTGTTTACTGCGGGCTGCTAGTTGTGGAGAAGTAAAAATCACAGGCTGACCGTTATGAATGTCAGTGGCTACTATTGCAGTAGGTGGGTTTAAACTGGCGAAACCTTTGTTTTTTGTTATACCCTTCAAAATAAATTCCAGTGTACTACCCTTTATAAGGCCGCTGGGAATTAAACTTAAACGTTTTTCCAGGGTGCTTTGAATTAAACTTTGTTGCTCCGAAAATAGGGCTTGCATTTTTTTTGGAGAAACACCAGAAGCATAAACCCCTGCCACAATGGCACCTGCACTTGTTCCCGCAATTACGTCAGGTTTAATACCATTTTCGAGCAATACTTCTAAGAAACCAATATGGAACGCACCGCGTAATCCGCCCCCTCCCAGGGCAAGGCCAAATTTCATATACTACTCACTCCCTTTTATATTTAAAATATGGTTAAAAACTTTTTTTGTTCTTAAATAAGTTAATAAGTAGACTATTTTTTTAAATATGTTAAAATTATTTATAAGAGAGGTAATAAATTCAAAATATTATATATATTCCAGAATGACCAAAGGAGGTATTATAGTGGCTGATTATGAAACCATAAAAAAAGAGTTGCAGCTGCAAGCAAAGGACGGCAAGATATCATGTGCTGAGTGCCATAAGCTTGCTGAAGAATTAGGCGTTCCTTTAAAAAAAGTTGGACAGGCTGCAGACGAATTAAAAATTAAAATAAAGGCATGCCAATTGGGGTGTTTTGAATAGTGTCTGATTTGATGTTTAAAGTAGTGACGGTAGAGGAAGCCAAAAAATCTTTGGAACCATTTATCAAGCAATTAAATAGACAAAAAGAAAGTGTACCAATAGAAAAAGCATGTGGTCGTTATACCTCTCAAAACATAACGGTCGGGGAGGATGTCCCGGGGTTTTCACGTTCAACGATGGATGGTTTTGCAGTAAATTCAGTTGATACATTTGGGGCTTCTGCAGCTATGCCGGCTTACCTGGAGGTCGCAGGGGAAGTAAAGATGGGAGAAGAAGCCACTCTAGAACTAAGTCCTGGAGAGGCTATGCAAATAGCAACTGGGGGGATGTTACCTCCCGGCGCCGATGCCGTTATTATGATTGAAGATACAGAGTGGTTAGACGATAGTACTATTGGTGTTTTAAAACCTGTAGCGCCGGGTGAAAATGTAGTGCGTAAGGGAGAAGATATCTCTCAAGGAGAAATATTAATTACGGAAAACCACTGTTTGCGCCCCCAAGATTTAGGCGCACTTGCTGCCGTAGGAATAGACAAGGTTACTGTTTGGAAACCCTTAAATATTGGGATTATTTCTACAGGTAATGAACTCGTCTCACCGGAGGAACAGATAAGACCGGGTATGATAAGGGATATTAATTCCTATACACTTTATGGTTTGGTTCAAGAAGCCGGAGGAAATCCATCATTATACGGTATTGTTAAAGATGATTTTAGAGAGTTAAAAGAAAGGGTAGAGGAGGCTTTACAGGATAACGACATTGTATTGCTTTCAGGTGGAAGTTCGGTGGGAACAAGGGATCATACCCTTAGAGTACTTCAAGAAATGGAAGGGTTTCAAATACTTTTTCACGGAATTTCAGTTAAACCTGGAAAACCTGCAATAACTGCAGCAGGAAATGGTAAGCTTGTTTTCGGCTTGCCTGGTCACCCGGTTTCCGCAATGGTGGCATTTAAAGTTCTGGTAGAACCTGTAATTACGGGTCAACTGCAAAATAAGCAAAAGTTAAATTTTGTAAAGGCAACTATAACACGCAGTCTATCTTCAACACCTGGGAGAGAAGATCATGTTAGAGTTAAGCTGATATTTAAAGAAGGTCAATTATTTGCAGAACCTGTCCTTGGGAAATCTGCATTAATCAACACCATGGTAAAAAGTCACGGTGAAATTGTGATACCTTTAGGAGAAGAAGGTGTCGGGGCAGGGGAAGAAGTTACTGTAGAGTTGTCAAATTAATCAAAGTCTCTAAAGGGGTGTAATATTTTGGCTACCAGAAATGTGTATTTAAAGCAAATTCCTTGGGAGGAGGCTTTACACAAACTGCAGCAAAAACTGCATGAAGATAATTATTATGAAAAAAATGTTACGGAGAAGGTACCAGTCCCGGCTGCCGCAGGTAGGGTAACTGCCGATGCAGTATACGGAAAGATATCGTCTCCCCATTACAGGGCCGCAGCCATGGATGGAATTGCAGTTTCTAGCAGTGATACTTTTGGAGCATCTGAAACCTCGCCAATTTCCTTAGAAGCGAATACGCAGTTTGTTGAAATAGATACGGGTGATCCGCTGCCGAATGACAAAGATGCAGTTATTAAGATTGAAGATGTTCATCTAACCGAGGATGGCAAAGCGGAAATTACGGCTGCTGCAGTTCCCTGGCAAAATGTGCGTCCCATAGGCGAAGATATTGTAGCCACTGAAATGCTTTTACCTGCATATCATAAAATAAGGCCCTATGATGTTGGAGTTCTCTTGGCAGGTGGTATCACTGAGGTAGAAGTTAGGAAACTTCCTTCTGTAGCAATACTTCCGACAGGAACCGAACTTGTCGAACCGGGAGATGAATTGGTTCCCGGCAGTATTATAGAATACAACTCACGTGTCATGGCTGCCATGGTAAGTGAATGGGGTGGTGTCTCGAAACGCTTACCTAAAACAAGAGATGATTATAATGAACTTAAGCTGAAGATAGAAGAAGCTGTAAAGTGGTGTGACATCCTGGTTATTAATGCCGGTTCTTCAGCCGGAAGAGAGGATTATACTGCTTCTTTGATTAGAGAACTTGGCGAGCTTTTGGTGCATGGAGTAGCAATTAAACCTGGAAAACCTGTAGCTTTGGGGGTTATTAACGGAAAACCGGTAATTGGTATTCCTGGTTTTCCCGTTTCTGCGGCCATCACCTTTGAACTTTTTGTAAAACCACTTATTTATAGTTTCCTTAACCAGCCTCTACCTCGGAGGGAAAAGGTCATGTGTACCCTTTCAAGACGCATTTATTCTTCCCTGGGTTCTGAAGAATTTGTCAGGGTTACTGTTGGTGAAGTAGGGGAAAAATTTGTAGCAGCCCCCCTGGGAAGGGGAGCAGGAGTTATCATGTCACTGGCCAGGGCCCATGGAATTTTACGGGTACCGCGGCTGTCAGAAGGTTTTGAAGCTGGTGAAGAGGTCCGGGTAGAACTCTTACGGCCTTTAGAAGAAATAAAAAATGCCTTACATATTGTAGGAAGTCATGATTTAAGCCTTGATGTTTTAAATGACTGGATGCATCGCTTATTTACCGGTTACGAAGTGAGCTCAGCCCATGTGGGAAGCTTGGGGGGGCTTATGGCCCTAAAACGTGGCGAAGCTCATGCGGCAGGGGTGCATCTCCTTGACCCCGAGACAGGGGAATATAATGTTAGTTACGTCAAAAAGTACTTACCGGGTAAGAGAGTTAAATTGGTTAATCTGGTTTATAGGGAACAGGGATTTCTTGTCCAGAAGGGGAATCCCCTCAGTATTCAGAGTATAGATGACTTAACCAGACCCGAGGTGACTTATATAAATCGGCAAAAGGGAGCGGGCACAAGAATACTTTTAGACTATTTATTGAAGAAGAAAGGTATTTCTCCTCGAGAAATAACAGGGTATAACAGGGAGGAGTTTACTCACCTCAATGTGGGAATTGCTGTTAAATCAGGTTCGGCTTCCTGTGGGATGGGAATTAAAACTGCTGCTGATGCACTAGATCTTGATTTCATTCCGGTTGCCAAAGAAAGGTATGACATATGTATACCTGAAGAGCTTTTTGGAACGGAAAAAATAGAGAGGTTACTCCGGATAATTAACAACCCTGGCTTTAAAAGTGAATTGGAAAAAATGGGTTATGATACAAGTTGTCTTGGGGAGGTGATAGAGTGTGATTAGGTACGCAATTGTTACAGCCAGTGACAAGGGCTCAAGGGGAGAAAGGGAAGACAAAAGCGCTCCGGTTATCAGGGAATTAATGGAGAAAATCGATGGGAAACTTATTTCTTATGAGATTGTACCAGATGAGGAAACAATTTTGGAAGAAACCTTAATTAAGCTGTGTAACGGTGATAGAGTGGATTTGATACTAACTACCGGAGGTACAGGTTTTGCCCCACGTGATGTTACCCCTGAGGCGACAAGGGCGGTATGTGAAAAACTGGTTCCCGGTCTTGGAGAAGCGATGCGTCAAAAAAGTCTGGAGGTAACCCCGAAAGCAATGCTTTCCCGGGGAATTGCCGGTATCAGGGGAAAGACATTGATAGTAAACCTGCCGGGAAGTCCAAAGGCTGTTCGGGAGTGTTTAGAAGTAATTATGCCTGCACTTCCCCATGGGATTGAAATATTAAGGGGAGAAGCAAGTGAGTGTGCCAGGTAAAATATGTATACAATATTCCTGTAAAAAAGACTTGTAAATACAGAAATTCTGGTATATAATTTTCATTAAATTAATTGACGCGTCAATTAAATAACAACTGCAGGACAAAGGTGTCCTGAAATATCAAGCGGGCAAAGGCGCCCTCGATTCAGAACGGAATCTGAATTGAGGGCGCTTTATCTTTTCTGTACAACTTTCTAGGATTCTTGTATTAATAATTCAATTCATATTGTTTCAATTTATTTTTTAATCAAAAATTATTTAGGAGGATGAGCAAAATGAATTTTAGGAGATCACTTGTGTTTACCATGATATTATTGTTATTGGTGATTTTACCCGGAGTGGCTATGGCGGGTGAGGGGCCGACTGCTGATAGTAATGCGGTAGCAATTGACACGGTTTGGACATTAGTAGCAGCTTTCCTTGTGTTTTTCATGCAGGCTGGTTTTGCAATGGTGGAAGCGGGATTTACGAGGGCAAAAAATGCCGGAAACATCATAATGAAAAACTTAATGGATTTATCAGTGGGTTCTCTGTTGTTCTGGTTTATTGGTTACGGAATCATGTTTGGAAGCGATTATTTTGGTTTATTTGGAACTGATGGTTTTCTAGTGATAAATTCTGGCGAAGACTTAACTTTCTGGGCTTTTCTAATTTTCCAAACAGTATTTTGTGCTACAGCGGCTACAATTGTATCAGGTGCAATGGCTGAAAGGACTAAATTTATTGCTTACCTACTTTACAGCATAGGAATTTCAGCAATTATTTATCCCATAGTGGGACACTGGATCTGGGGCGGAGGATGGTTAAGCGAGTTAGGATTTAAAGATTTTGCCGGCTCAACTGTTGTTCACTCTGTTGGTGGCTGGGCTGGTTTGATTGGAGCTACAATTTTGGGAGCACGCATTGGTAAATACGGTAAAGACGGTTCGGTTAACGCTATTCCTGGTCACAGTATAACTTTAGGAGCCCTGGGAGTATTCATTCTCTGGTTTGGCTGGTTCGGTTTCAACCCGGGAAGTACAGTTGCAGGTACTGATTTAAGTATAGGTTTGATTGCAGTTAATACAAATCTTTCAGCTGCTGCCGGAGCAGTTACGGCAATGATAACAAGTTGGATAAGGTATGGAAAGCCTGATGTCAGTTTAACTTTAAACGGTGCGCTGGCAGGGCTAGTGGGAATAACAGCCGGTTGTGCCTTTGTTGATCCGCTAGGTGCAGTGGTTATAGGACTTCTCTCAGGAATAGTACTTATTATTGCTGTAGAAATAATTGATAAAAAGTTAAAGGTTGATGATCCTGTAGGTGCTGTGGCAGTACATGGCGCATGTGGAGCGCTTGGAACCGTATTGGTTGGTTTGCTGGATGTTGAGCAAGGATTATTATATGGTGGTGGCATGAGCCTGCTTTTAGTACAATTACTAGGAGTAATAGCAGTTTTCCTCTGGACTATAGGGACTTCCTACATTCTCTTTAAGGTAATAGATGCAACTGTGGGCTTGCGTGTAGCGCCTCAAGAGGAAGAAAGCGGCCTGGATATTCATGAGCACTCCTTAGAAGCTTATGGTGATTTTGTGCTGAAAACTCCCAGTCCAAATGTTCATTAATGAAGAAAGGGGAAATTAGTTATGAAAAAGATAGAATGTATTATTAGGCCCAACAAAGTGGAAGAGGTAAAAGAGGCTTTAGGTGAGTTTGGTATCCACGGTTTAACAATTACCAATGTGATTGGCTGCGGGCAGCAAAAGGGAAAGACCGAAATTTACAGGGGCAGCAAATACACGATTAATTTGCTACCCAAGGTTAAACTGGAAATAGTTACCGATGATGACAGTGTAGATGAAGTTGTTCAGATTATACTGGAAAACGCCAAAACAGGAGAAATTGGCGATGGAAAAATTTTTGTTACCCCTGTAGAAAATGTTATTCGTATTAGAACGGGAGAAACCGGAAAAGATGCAATCTAAAACGTTTCTACAACAACGGAATAAAGGTGTCCTGAGCTAGTAAGCGGGCAAAGACGCCCTCGATTCAGAGCGGAATCTGAGTTGAGGGCGCTTTATTTATTTTAAATTTTTTAATCTTTACTTTATTTGAGAAGCTGGGTTTATACAACATCTAAAAGAATTATTTTGTCTAAAAATACTAACATATTTTAACTTTATACTCCCTTAACCATGCATCTACCTGTATGAGGTAACTGAAAAGCTGCGGTAGCCTCATAAGCTGCCCAAACCAGGGGATATCGAAATCTGTATCTGATTTTGTGAGGCTCCGTATCCACTCAACATTAATTAAAAAAAGCAGTGGTGAACCCGGATCATTTAAAATTTCTAAGAGAATTGTGCGAACAGCAGTGGTGTATGCAGGATTATGTGTTTTAGGATAAGGACTCTTACGTCTCCGTAAGACTTCTTCAGGTAATATTCCTGTTAGAGCTTTTCTCAAGATTCCTTTACTCATATTATTATAGTTTTTCATTTTCCATGGTATATTCCAGACATATTCAACAAGCCGGTGGTCACAAAATGGAACACGAATTTCCAGACCTGTGGACATACTCATTCGATCTTTACGATCAAGAAGTGTTGGCATCCATCTTGTTAGGCTCAGGTAAAATATTTCCCGGATGCGAGCCTCTTGAGAGCTTTCTCCCGGCAGGCGCGGTACTTCGGCAAGTGCTTCATGATAACGCCTTGAAATGTATTCTTCAGGTTTAACCATATCTATCAAATCAGGAGAAAGTGTATTTATGCGCTCTTTTACTTTAAGTGACCAGGGGAAAGTACTTGCTTCCAAGGATTCCTTTCTGGTAAACCATGGATACCCTCCAAAAACTTCATCCGCGCATTCTCCTGATAAAGCTACTGTAGCATTTTTCTTTATTTCATGGCTAAAAAGATATAATGATGAATCAATATCTGCCATGCCTGGAAGATCCCGAGCTAACATTGCTGTCTGCAAGTGTTTTACTAAATCCAAAGTTTTGATAGTTATATTGTGCTGGTGTGTCCCAAGAAATTCCGACATAAGCCGTGCCCACGGTGCATCAGCATCAGGTTGAAAATCATTTGCTTTAAAATGCTTGTCGTTGCCTTCATAATCAATAGAATAAGTGTGGAGCTGTCCTTGATTTGTCTTTTTATAATAATGAGCTGCAAAGGCAGAAAGTGCACTGGAATCAAGACCGCCGGACAATAATGTACAAACAGGAACATCTGATACTAATTGTCGCTGGACAGCATCCTGAAGGAGTTCCCTGACCTTTGCAGTAGTAGTTTCCAGATCATCCGGATGCGGTGCACTTACGAGCTTCCAGTATTGGCGGATCTGGAGATTTTTTAGATCATACTTTAAGTAGTAGCCCGGCTTCAGTTCCCTAATCCCTTTAAATACACCGTGACCGGGAGTGCGTGCCGGACCCAATGCAAAAATTTCCGCCAGGCCTTCTACATCTACCTTAGGCTCAACTTCAGGATGAGCAAGGAGAGCTTTTAATTCTGAAGCGAATAAGAACGTATCCTTAAATTTTATATAAAATAACGGCTTGACACCTATCCTATCCCGTGCCATAAAAAGACTTTGCTTAAAATCATCCCAGATAGCAAAGGCAAAAATACCGTTAAATTTTTCTACACACTTTTCACCCCATTCAATAAAAGAAATGAGAACCACTTCAGTATCGGAATGACCTTGAAAAGTATGCCCCCTTGCTTTTAACTCATCCCGAAGTTCCGATGTGTTATATAGTTCTCCGTTATAGACTAAAATAAACTTACAATTGCCATACTGGCGTATCATTGGCTGGCCGCCTCCTTCAGGATCGATGACAATTAGGCGTCGATGGGCCAGGGCTGCATTTTGGGAGAGCCATATTCCCGCTGCATCCGGGCCACGATTTGCAAGCTTCTCTGACATCTTCTTTAAAATACTTTCCTGATGAGTTAAGTCCCTATCACTTTGGATCCAACCGGTTATACCACACATGAAAAATCACTCCTTATGAAAATGAAATTCACTTTCATTAGCTTCGCTACAATATATGTTTTCGTACATAAAAGTGTGAATAAAATATTTGAATAAATTTATCCTGAATTGGTTAGTATTAGATTGGAAGGATTTTAAAAGTATTTTAGATAAAAGTAAAAAAAAAGTAAAAATGGGACTTGAAATTGGATTATTTAGTTAATATAATTATAATTGATGTTAGCACTCACCCTTGCTGAGTGCTAATAATAAACAAAATAATAAATATACCTACAAATAAAAGGAGGGTATTGTATGAAGATTAAACCTTTAGGTGACAGAGTAGTTGTTAAGCCTGTTGAAGTAGAAGAAAAAACTGCTAGCGGTATCGTACTGCCTGATACTGCAAAGGAAAAACCACAGCAAGCTGAGGTAATAGCTGTGGGTTCCGGTAGAGTGCTGGAAAATGGAGAAAGGATACCTATGGAAGTAAGTGTTGGAGATAAGGTTATTTACTCAAAGTTTGCCGGAACAGAGTTTAAACAAGGTGATGTAGAGTACCTAATCTTAAATGAACGCGACATCTTAGGAATAGTAGAAGAATAAACAAAAAAACAATTTTAAGGAGGGAATATTCCTATGGCTAAACAAATTGTATTTAGCAGTGAAGCTCGTCAAGCATTAGAAAGAGGAGTTAACTCCCTTGCCAATGCTGTTAAAGTTACCCTTGGACCTAAGGGTCGCAATGTTGTATTGGAGAAAAAATTCGGTTCACCCACTATTACTAATGACGGTGTAACTATCGCAAGAGAAATTGAACTTGAAGATCCTTTAGAAAATATGGGAGCTCAGCTCGTTAAAGAAGTAGCCACCAAGACAAATGATGTTGCTGGTGACGGAACAACTACAGCTACTTTACTGGCACAAGCTATCATCCGTGAAGGTTTAAAGAACGTTACTGCAGGCGCTAACCCCATGATTTTGAAAAAGGGAATTGAAAAGGTTACTAAAGCTGCAGTAGAAGAATTAAAGAAAATTTCTCAGCAAATTGAAAGTAAAGAAGCTATTACACAAGTTGCATCAATTTCCGCAAATGACGAAGAGATCGGTAAGCTGATTGCCGATGCCATGGAAAAGGTTGGAAAAGATGGTGTTATTACTGTAGAAGAAGGACAGGGAATTGGAACAAGTCTTGAAGTTGTTGAAGGTATGCAATTTGATAGGGGTTACATATCCCCGTACATGGTTACGGATACTGAAAAGATGGAAGCTTCTCTGGAAGATCCATATATTCTAATTACTGATAAGAAGATTTCAGCTATTAATGATATTCTGCCTGTACTTGAAAAAATTGCTCAAGCAGGCAAGCCTCTCCTGATAATTGCTGAAGATGTTGAAGGAGAAGCACTGGCTACATTAGTTGTAAACAAGCTCCGTGGAACATTTAACTGCGTAGCTGTTAAAGCGCCTGGATTCGGTGACCGTCGTAAGGCTATGCTACAGGATATTGCTATCCTCACTGGTGGACAGGTAATTTCTGAAGAAGTTGGTCTTAAATTAGAAAACACTACAATTGATATGCTTGGTCAAGCTCGCCAGATAACTGTAGGTAAGGAGAACACAACTATCATTGAAGGTAAGGGAGATTCCAAGGCAATTGAGGATAGAATTGCTCAAATCCGTCATCAATACGAAGAATCAACCTCCGAATTTGATAGGGAAAAACTGCAAGAACGCTTGGCTAAGTTGGCAGGCGGTGTTGCAGTAATTCAGGTTGGTGCTGCAACTGAAACTGAAATGAAGGAAAAGAAACTCCGTATTGAGGATGCTTTAGCAGCTACTCGTGCAGCTGTTGAAGAAGGTATCGTAGCAGGTGGAGGTACTGCCTTAATAGATGTCCTACGTGCCATCGAAGACATTGATGCAGAAGGTGACGAAGGTACTGGTGTCAAGATAGTTAAGAAAGCACTTGAAGAACCTGTTAAGCAAATTGCTTTCAACGCTGGAGCAGAAGGTTCCGTAGTTGTAGAAAAAGTTAAGGCTTCAGAACCAGGTATAGGTTTCAATGCTCTAACTGGTGAGTATGTAGATATGGTTGCTGCCGGTATTGTTGACCCTGCAAAAGTTACAAGATCTGCTCTACAAAATGCTGCCAGTATAGCTGCAATGCTCTTAACTACAGAAACCCTTGTAGCAGATATTCCTGAAAAAGATAATAATCCAGCCGGCGGTGGAATGCCAGGCGGCGGAATGCCCCCAATGATGTAATATCAATTTGAGATACGTTTCAAATTGAGAGAATTATTGAGTAGAGATGGAAGCCCGGTATTCGTCTCAATGTGAGATAAATACCGGGCTTCTTTTTTTATACTTTACTTTCTTTAAATAAAAAAATTCATAAAAATTTATTAATTTTACCTTTAGCTTTTATTAAAGTAAAGGGATTTTATTTTATCTACAAGGAAATATAAAATAAATAATAATTATTTTGGCATTATTTTTGCTTACTTTTGATAACAAAGGAGTCAGAGCTAAATCTAGAAATTGAGGTGAAAATATGTCTGAGGATAAGAAAACACAGATTTTCATCAAGAAAGAGTGGTGTAAGTCTTGTGGCATTTGCTTTGCATTTTGTCCCAAAGAAGTGCTTCAACCGGATGAACTTGGTAAAGCGGTGGTTGTCCATCCCGATAAGTGTATAGGCTGTAAAATTTGTGAACTACACTGTCCCGATTTTGTAATTACTGTAGAGAAGGAGGAAAACAATGAAAACGGTCAAGAGAAAGCTTCTTCAAGGTAATGAAGCTTGTGCGGAAGGAGCTCTGGCGGCAGGAGTAAGGTTTTTTGCAGGATATCCAATTACTCCTTCAACTGAAATAGCTGAAATTATGGCTGCCAAACTACCGCGGCTAGGTGGCAGATTTTTGCAGATGGAAGATGAAATAGCAGGTATGGCAGCTATTATTGGAGCTTCCCTGGCAGGTACAAAGTCGTTAACAGCTACAAGTGGGCCGGGATTTTCATTAAAGCAGGAAAACTTTGGTTATGCAATAATGACTGAAACACCTTGTGTAGTTGTTGATGTACAGAGGGGAGGACCCAGTACGGGACTTCCAACATCACCTTCTCAAGGAGATGTAATGCAAGCCAGATGGGGCACGCACGGGTCCCACCCTGTTATAGCTTTATCACCTGCTTCTGTGAGAGAAACATTTGATCTTACTGTAAAGGCTGTTAATTTTTCAGAGAAGTTTCGTTTGCCTGTTGTGCTACTTTTAGATGAGGTAATAGGACATATGAGGGAAGCAATTGAATTACCTGATTACGATGAAATTGAGATAATAGACAGAAAAAAACCGCAAGTACCCCCTGAAGAATACCTGCCTTATAAGGCTGATGAGGACGGAGTGCCTCCAATGGCGAATTTTGGTGACGGGTACCGCTTTCATGTAACAGGGTTAACACATGATGAAACCGGTTTTCCAAGTAATAAGCCTGACGTTTCAGCTCAATTAATAAAGCGGCTTAATGATAAAATAGAAAAGCATAAGGATGAAATAATTATTACAGAAGGTTATCAATTAGAAGATGCTGAAGTTGTTATCTTTTGCTATGGTTGTGTAGCCCGCTCTGCTAAAAGAGCGGTGAAGGAAGCAAGGGAAAGCGGTAAAAAAGTAGGGCTTCTAAGAACAGCTACCATTTGGCCCTTCCCTGCACAAGTACTGCAAAAGTCGGTGAAAGATGCCAAATATGTGTTGGTACCGGAAATGAATGAAGGGCAACTTTTAGAAGAAGTAGAAAGGGCTATAGGCTGCAAGTTAAAAGTAGAAGGCTTAAATAAAATCAACGGAGAACTAATCACACCTTCCGAAATATTGGAAAAAATAGGGGAGGTAATATAAGTGAGTGTTGTGGAAAAATATTTACGTGTAAATAAAATGCCCCATATATGGTGTCCCGGGTGTGGAAACGGAATAGTATTGGGAGCATTTATTAGAGCCATAGATAAGTTGGGATACAGCAAAGAAGAAACGGTTGTTGTTTCAGGGATCGGATGTTCTTCAAGGGCATCGGGATACCTTGATTTTAATACACTTCATACGACCCATGGTCGAGCGCTTGCTTTTGCTACCGGTATCAAGGTAACAAGGCCAGAACTAAAGGTATTTGTGATAATGGGAGATGGAGATGCTACAGCCATTGGAGGTAATCATTTTATTCATGCTGCCCGCCGCAATATAGATATTACTGCAATTGTTTTCAATAATAGTATTTACGGGATGACCGGAGGGCAATATTCACCGTTGACTCCACCTGGAAGCAAGGCTACAACTGCTCCGTACGGTACTCTGGAAAAACCCTTTAACATCCCGGAATTGGCAAAGGCTGCAGGAGCTACTTATGTGGCAAGGGGTACCAGTTATCATGCTAAGATGCTGTCGGACTTGATATACAAGGGAGCGCAAAACAAAGGCTTTAGCATGATAGAAGCTATAACCCAGTGCCCAATCTCCTTTGGTAGAAGAAATAAAATGGGTAGTGGCGCCGATATGCTTAAATGGCAGAAGGATATCAGCATAACTGTAAAGGCCGCCGGTAAGCTTCCCCCTGAAAAGTTGGAAGGTAAATTAATTATTGGAGAAATATATAATTCTGAGGCGCCTGAATTTACAGAGCAATATGCAGAACTTGTAGAAAGAATTTCTCCAAAAAGGGGGGAAGGATAGTGCAAAAGGAAATTCGCTTAAGCGGTTCCGGAGGTCAAGGTTTAATACTGGCAGGCATTATACTGGCTGCAGCAGCAATGAAAGCCGGGAAAAATGTGGTACAAACCCAATCTTACGGCCCTGAAGCACGGGGTGGAGCAAGTAAAGCAGAAGTTATTATCAGCTCAGAAGAAATAGATTATCCAAAGGTTGTGAATCCCGATATAATGCTTGCAATGACTCAGGAAGCTTGTGACAAATATGTTGGAGATTTAAAAGAGAATGGTATCTTAATTTTAGATTCTACCTATGTAAAAAATGTGCCCAATACCAAGGCTAAGATATGTTCACTGCCAATTACGCAGCTGGCTAAAAACGAAGTGGGAAAAATTATTGTAGCTAACATGGTGGCACTGGGGGCGCTCATAGGACATACGGAAGTGGTCAGCTTTGAAAAACTTGAGGAAGCAGTAATGGAACGTATCCCCATGGGAACAGAAAAGATAAATAAAAAGGCTTTATATTTGGGTTATGAAGCGGCTCGTAAAGAGCTGTAGTAAATTTATTATAAACACTAAGGGGGCCTACTAAAAATGAAAATAAGTATGTTGGAAGGAACTAGGGTCTGGCTTAAAAAAGCATGTGACGTAATGGGTTATGGACAAGAAGTTTATGACATGCTGGCAGAACCAATGAGGGTTTTATTTGTGCGTTTTCCTGTACAAATGGATGATGGTACTACAAAAGTATTTACAGGAGTTCGCTCCCAACATAATGATGCTGTTGGACCTACCAAGGGAGGTATTCGCTTTCACCCGCAGGTTGATATTGACGAAGTAAAAGCACTTTCTATAATGATGACCCTGAAATGTAACATTATGGATATTCCTTATGGTGGAGGTAAAGGTGGGGTAATTTGTAACCCTAAAGAAATGTCAAAGGGAGAACTAGAAAGAGTAAGCAGGGGATATGTGCGTGCCATTAGCCAGGTTGTAGGACCAACTAAAGATATTCCGGCTCCCGATGTTTACACTAACCCGCAAGTAATGGCCTGGATGATGGATGAATACAGTAAAATAAGAGAATATGATGCACCTGGATTTATTACCGGTAAACCGATTACTTTAGGTGGTTCTTTAGGCAGAAACACTGCAACTGCAAAAGGTTGTGCCATTTGTATCTTAGAAGCTACCAAAAAGATCAACTTGGATATTACAAAAGCAAGGGTGGCAATTCAAGGATTTGGTAATGCAGGTTCCTTTATGGCGCGTTTTATGGATGAAGCAGGTGCTAAGGTTGTTGCAATATCAGATTCTAAAGGTGCTGTATATTGTAATGAGGGAATAGATGTAGAAAAGGCAATCGAACATAAGCAAAATACAGGTTATGTAGAAGGTTTAGAGGGTACTCAAAAGCTAGAATACGATCTATTGACAATGGATTGTGATATTTTGGTACCTGCAGCTTTGGAAAATGTTATTACCCAGGATAATGCACATAATGTCAAGGCTAAAATTATTGCAGAGGCTGCAAACGGTCCTACTACACCGGAAGCTACTGAAATTCTTTATGAAAAGGGAACACTCATTATTCCTGACATTCTAGCAAGTTCCGGTGGAGTAACTGTAAGCTACTTTGAGTGGGTCCAAAACAATGAAGGTTTCTACTGGACGGAAGAAGAAGTTACGGAAAAGCTTGAGCAAAAAATGAAAAAAGCATTTAATAAAGTATATAATATTGCCCAGGAGCAGGGTGTTGGAATGAGATTGGCTGCTCATATTGCAGGAATTGAAAAAGTTGTGGAAGCAATGAGGTTAAGAGGCTGGTTAAGTTAATAAGTTTTGTAAAGATCCCCAATTTAAGTTATCTTGACTCGAAAAAGAGGGAACCTGCTTTTACGCCGGGCTTCCCTCTTGGTTTATATATACAGACGTACCTTACTTCACTTTTCCGGTTCTCCTGTAAAAGAGCTTGTTATAAAACTTCCCGGTAAATACGATGTTGTTCTAGAAAAGTAAAAAGGCGGTACATTCAGGTTAAGCGCCGACTTCTAGGGGCGGACATGTTGCCGAATATATCGGGGAGGAAGGCAAAAAACTCATGCAGGCTTATGCCACGGAGAAAGCCAAATAGAGGCCCGAAAGCGGGGTTTTTCGGTTACGGAAAGGACAGAAGACAATGATTTGCTCCTTTCAATCCGTGACTCTCATGGCGGCACATTAAAAGCCTGGATCGGCCCGGACGGGCAGACAACGTTTCAACCGAGCGGCATAAAGGGTAAGTCCCGTATGAAGTTTCTGGAGTTGGAAAAGGCTCTCGGCGTTGTTGAGGAACACAGGCGCACGGGAGACTACTACGCGGAGGACGAAGTGCAGCAGGAAACAAGTATCAAAGGGCACTTCCTCTGCGGTTAATGCAAAGGGAAGGGGTTGTTTGTTACCCTTCCCTAAAATTTTTTAAAGGAGGCTTTAAAAATGGGTAGATATTCAGTTTATGTATCCCCGTTCAGAAACGAGCTGAAGGTATTCGGTAAAGTTAACGGAGAGGAGCAGAAGCTTTTTTTCGTTAATGGTTTCGAGGAAGGGGTTGACTTCACTTCCATGAGCGAAGAAAAGGTTGATGAGTATAGTAGCTAATGATTTCAGTGATGTGATAGAGGACCTGCTGGTGGCAGGTTAAGGCAAGAAAATTAGGCAGCCAATATAATGTACTGTTGTTTGCCTGTTTATTATTTGTTTTTTTTCTGCCGGAACTTGGGGTTGAGAAGCCCAGACTTAGTGAATGTAAAGGCGTGTGTGGATATAAATATTTCCTTTGACAATAACTGGAATATACTTCTTATATATGTTACAATATATAAAAATAAAGGTGTGTAAGAATGAAATGGGAGTGCCTAAATTGCTCAATAAAAAGAGAGGCTATCAGAAAGAGATAGGGAGAGACTAATAAAAATTGTCAGTGAAGAAAATTCCAGGGTATTGAGTGTAAGTGAGATAAAGGATTTGCTGGGCAAATACAGAAATTACTTGGCAGAACATTTTGCCGTAAAAAGTTTAGGCATTTTTGGCAGTTATGCAAGGGGTGAACAGACTCCGTATTCAGATATAGATATTATTGTAGAATTTTTTGAAGGCAAGAAAATAGGTTTTAAAATTTTTGGCCTTAAAAACTTTTTGGAAGATATTTTGGGCAAAACGGTAGATATAATTAGTCATAATTCTTTGAAAGAAGGCATTAAAAGGAACATAGAGAAAGAGGTAGTTTATTTGTGGGAAGGAATTACGGAGAATTAATCAACGATATACTGGAAAGAATGTACTCGATCGAAAACGCGATTGAGGGGAAAACATTCGAGGATTTTGAGAAGGATGAAATGCTTCGGGATTCCATTTTATATAAACTTATAGTGATAGGAGAAGCTTCAAACCAACTTCCTGATGAAATCTATGAAAGATATCAGCATATTCCCTGGCATGATATGAGAGGTTTGAGAAATATTTTGACACATGAATATTTCAGAACTGATACAAGAAGGATTTGGGAGATCATAACGGGTGATTTGCCGGAAACAAGAAGGCAGATAGAGGA
Organism: Clostridiales bacterium; assembly: GCA_020063565.1. Lineage (GTDB taxonomy): Bacteria > Bacillota > DSM-16504 > Desulfitibacterales > JAICDB01 > JAICDB01. The sequence goes on from JAICDB010000014.1 coordinate 50,204, forward strand.
ACTTGGGTAGCGCTTAATGTAAGGAAGTGATATTCATGATAAGAAAGCGCAGAACTTGGAAAACATTTAAACAATCCATAGGTGAACCTCCTTCACTAAATAATAGATTTAGATGGAGGCTTCAGAAGAAGTTTGGTATTTAAGTTTCCACCTGAAATATTTCAGGCAACCCTTATTCTCCTCGGGTGGTCCACGCACCCATTATCCCTCAATGACTGAATCATATTGGGAATACATCTGTCTTTAAGAAGCTTACGCATAATGTTGAGACTACCGTTGACATCAGAATTCACTACAAGACCGCTGTTTGTTCTGAACAGACCCCTCTGTATTCTGCGCCCGGAATTATAAGATTTATTAGATATTTTTTCCAGATCAAAGGCACTACAGCCGCTTGTGTAGGCTTCGTTTACTTTTATCACCCTGATACCCTCCAATTGTGCTTTATATTCTATCATCTGCACCAGACGCTGCAAAGCTCTGGCCAGGGATAGCATCAAAGTATTGCCTTTGAAACGAACAGCCAGACTGGTAAAAACAACTTCATTCTTCCTGGTGACGGTGTTTTTATATCGTGGAGGCCTGGGAGCTGCTTTATATTTGCCGGGATTCTTTTTGTAATCTTTAACGGCACTAAAAAATGACTTCCAATTCTGTTCAACCATTTTCAGACAGTGTTGATAGTTGTG
>JAICDB010000001.1 GCA_020063565.1 Clostridiales bacterium
AAGCTCGGAAGCACATTGCACCAAATGGTAACGGAACCTGGTAATCCTTTGCAGAGCTAGGAAATTAACATCCGGGACATGGCCTTGAGGAACCCTGCCGAAACGTAGTCTATCAGCAATCACAAAGGAATCCATGATGTCGGTTTTATCCACATCAGGATAAGAACTGCGAAAGTTGCTGACAATCTTGGGATTTAAAGGTAACACCTGGGCTTGGGTTTCTCTGAACGATGCCTCAGAACTGAGAAAATTTAACAAGGGAAACCAGTAAAGAGCTGTGGCCTCCATACCGATGGTCAATTTCTCAAAATCACCATTTTCCATGATGGCATTGAGATGATCAACCATGGCAAGGGCGCCGGGCAGATTATTAGCAAAGCTTAACGATTTACCGATGGTACTACCATCACCGTCCGTCAAGCAAAGCTGGTTATTCTCTAAACTGACATCAATCCCGGCAAAAAGCTTATTACTCACAAAATCACCACCTTTGAAAAGTTTAAAAAGTCAATTGGAATAGGGGTCCCAGCACCCCTGACAAGCTCAACATCCTCGCCAGAATTAGAATTCGAAGAAACAAACTGCGCGTTAGAAGTACCTACCAGGGGAGGGGGTACACTCTTAAAAAGAAGTCACCAAAAGGTGCAACAAGGAGGGGTCGTACTTCCCCTATACCATTAAGGATTATGCTGGAAAAACCCTAATTTGTAAACACTTTTTAGTTATCAAAGAGCAAAAATAAAATTTTTTTGAGTGCTCTTAAACCCTGTAATTATAAGGTTTTAGGTTCTCAAATTTAAGTTAATTTAATTTTATACGAGAGAGGGATTGTAAGTGGAAAAACAAATAGATAAGAAAAAACTGGCAATACAGTTCGTGCTGCTGTTTGCTATAGTCAGTGCATTGGGTGATGTGACCTATGAAGGAGCAAGGAGTGTATATGGCACATATCTTGGATTTTTAGGTGCCAGTGCGGTATCTATATGAAAATTCTATTGTAACTACTATTTCGTTTGTTTTAATAGTTGAGATGTTAGCCCTTATTATTTATATAGGATTTATGAAAAAATTTAATTGGAGGAAATAATCCATGGCATTTAAAGATTACATTAAGAGTATAAAGATAAATGCTAAAAAGTTGAAGAAAGAAATAGGGACATTATATTTAGCCTATAAAAGAAAAGATGTTCCATGGTATGCTAAAGTCTCCATTGCAATAAGATTGATACCAAGTGATATTATAGAAGAATGCAGAAAACAATCTGAAGAAATATTTAAAGATGGAAAACCCGGAAATTGGATTGCAGGGGGAATAATTCTCTTAATATGGGTTTCAATAATTTTACTTATTGTAATGAAGTTAATATAACGAAAAAATCTGTAGACATACCCCATCCGAGGATCCCCACGCCTGATTCCACCTGCGGTGTGGCTACCCCTCTCGCCTTATCCCCAAAATATTTAAATAAATAAAAAAGAGGTTTGCAGTAAGGCATATCTAATATGGTATAATTAGGATATAGGGCAAAATTGATTATAGAAGAGTTTATTAACATGAGGTGGTATTATGTATATCAATGTAAAAAATAATATAGAAATAGAAAAGTTAAAGAGAATTATGATAGAGAATAATTTATTTGATAAATATAATCTAAGCCAAATCGGTGTTTTTGGTTCTGCCGCAAGAGGAGAACAAGCCAATGATCTTGATATATTAATCAACGGTGAGGTAGATTACAGGCAATTAATTGATTTTAGAGACGAACTTGAAAAACTGCTAAACAAAAAAGTTGATGTTGTCATTGAAAAGTATGCCAATCCCATTGTACTATATAGAGCTAGAAAGGAGATCAGGCATATTAATTTTGATGAATTAGAAAAATAATTTATTTGTCCAATCAAAATAAAGTCTGCAGAAAGACAATAAAGTCTGCAGAATAATAACAAACATTGCAGAAAAACCTCGTGTGTGCTTGCAAGAGAAATATTGTTAACATTCACGGGGTGTTTTTATGCCTGCAGAACGAATACACTGGTGTAATCAAAACGAATGACTTATCCAGTGGGGTATAACTGACCCGAAGGATGTAACCGACCATAGCCTTTACCACTCTACACGATCTGAAGCACATATCACACTGTAGACATACCCCATCCACTTTTTCCATCTGCGGTGTGCTAACCCCCTATCTTCCAATAACCCAAAATATTTAAATAAATAAAGAAATATGGACAGCGGGTGTATAGGTGTATTCCCTTGGAATTATGGAATTGGGGTATTACTAACCGTTCTGGAAAGCTAAGAAGTGTGGATGCCGATACTGTTAAACTATGTCTTATGCCAACGGTTACTGCTACAGTAAAAGGAAAGGGGATAAAATTTAAGAACCTGTACTATAGTTCCAAAATAACTTTGAAGGAAAAATAGTTTGAAAAGGCCAGAAACAAAGGCTCATGGAAGATACAGATATCCTATGACCCCATTTGAGAATTATCATTGCTAATATGAGAGTAGATTGGGATAGCAGAGATAACGAGATATTGTCCCAGGTGAAAACTGTAGTTTATGATATGCTCAATTTAGATGAAAAGGCTGAGATGGTTCAAGAATTTGCAAAGTGCATATATTTTTTATTTGCAACAAGTTAATATTTTATGTAAAATTATTTTTGTGGTTATTTTTGGGGAGTAGAGAAATTCTCTTAAAAATAAGCCAAAAAATCGATAAATATATTGTTGAGTATTTTCGCAAAGGCGAGGGCCAAAAGGGTGGTTTCGATGAAAGAGAAAATGTATAAATATGCTCCTGTTGTTTTATTGTCAGGCGGATTAATCTTATGGCTTATCACATCTTTAATAGATAGATATTACAACCATAATCACGGTTTGGTATGGATGCCGTTTTTAATAATTCAGATGATAATTATCACAATCTGCGGCATTTTACTTAAAAAGTTGCACCTGCAGGTACATACTGATACGCTAACCGGCCTGCACAACAGAAAATATTTTTATGCAAAACTATACGAACTAAAAACTAAAGGTCCAATTTCACTGCTCCTAATAGATCTTGACAATTTTAAAAGTATAAATGATACATACGGGCACATGGCAGGAGATCAAGTATTACAGCAATTTGCCGAATTTCTACAAAGCAACACAAGAAAAAATGATATAATTGCCCGATGGGGCGGGGATGAATTTGCGGTAATTTTCCCCAAAACTGATTCCAAAGAGGCTTTTAAAGTTGCGGACAGAATCAGAGCGATAGTAGAAAATCACCTTTTTTCTTATGGAAATATTACATTTAAAACTACTGTGAGTATCGGCATCGCCTCAATAAAAGAAGGAGCAGTTATTGGCACAGAACAATTCATTAAAATTGCCGATGAAGCCCTCTACAGGGCAAAAGAAAAAAAGAATTTTATTGTAACAGTTTCGGAAGGTTAAAGTTAAAAACGCTTTCTTATAAGCGATATCATAAAATAACTTTTTAAAATAGTTTACAAAAAAATGTTAAAATATTTTTCTTTTTTTGTTATAATCATATTAACATATTTAAATATGTAGTTGGGAGGATTATAATGTGAAAAAGAAAGCTGCTTTATTTAAAGCGCTTGGTGATGAAACAAGACTGGAAATCATCAAACTTTTATCAGTGGAAGAACTCTGCGTTTGTGAAATAATGGATAAACTGAGGATGTCGCAATCTGCGGTATCACACCATTTGAAAATTTTAAATCAAGCGGAACTCGTTGATTACAGGCGTGAAGGAAAATGGATTTTTTATTCAATCAAACCCGGTGCAGTGGACTTATGTCATGATATTATTGATGAACTGTTCTCTTTCAAAAATAAAGAGCAGAGAACAGTTGAGGAAAAGTTAAAGAAATGCTTTTATCTAGATAAAAAATCAAGATAATAGAAAAAATGCTACTAAAAACTAGAGGAGGAATTTACATGTCAGAAAAAAGACGATTATCACTGCTTGACAGATTTCTAACAGTCTGGATATTTTTGGCTATGGCAGCCGGAGTTGCTATAGGGTATGTATTTCCCGGTTTTGCTAACTTTTTAGATAGACTTTCCATAGGTACAACTTCTATCCCCATTGCAGTGGGATTAATAGTAATGATGTATCCACCTCTGGCAAAGGTGAAGTATGAGGAACTGGGAAAAGTGTTTAAAAACGGTAAGGTGCTTGCATTATCCCTGATCCAGAACTGGATTATAGGTCCTATATTAATGTTTATTTTGGCAGTAGTTTTTTTACACAATTACCCTGAATATATGGTTGGTCTAATTCTAATTGGTCTGGCAAGATGCATTGCAATGGTTATTGTTTGGAATTCACTGGCCGATGGTGATTCGGAGTATGCCGCAGCACTGGTAGCATTCAATTCAATATTCCAGGTATTATTTTATTCAGTATATGCATATATTTTCATTACTGTTCTGCCTGACATTTTAGGCCTGCAAGGAATGAAAGTAGATATTTCCATGGGTGAAGTAGCTCAAAGTGTTTTGATTTACCTGGGTATTCCTTTTGCAGCCGGGTTCATTACCCGCTTTTCTCTGGTAAGATCTCGAGGGAATAACTGGTATGAAACAAATTTTGTTCCTAAGATAAGTCCGCTTGCATTAATAGCACTTTTATTTACAATTGTTGTGATGTTTTCATTAAAAGGAAGTTATATCGTACAACTTCCTATGGATGTTGTTAGAATAGCAATTCCGCTTCTTATATATTTTGTAACCATGTTTCTTGTTTCATTCTTTATCAGCATGAAGCTGGGAGTAAACTACGGTCAGACAACCAGTCTTTCTTTTACTGCCGGCAGTAATAACTTTGAACTGGCAATTGCTGTTGCAGTGGCCGTATTCGGAATCAATTCGGGCCAGGCATTTGCAGCCGTCATTGGTCCCCTTATTGAGGTTCCCGTTATGATAGGTCTGGTAAATGTAGCGTTAGGATTTGGAAGAAAGTATTTTGATTCCAAGGGTAAACCTAAAAGGTTAAATCCACAATAAAGAATGAAAGGAAGGGTTATGATGAGGTTGGCTGTGTTTGCCGACGTTCACAGCAATATACATGCTCTTAAAGCTGTTTTAGAAGATATAGCTTCTAAAGAAGTTGATGAAATAATCTGTGCCGGTGATCTTGTAGGTTATGGAGCATTTCCGAATGAGGTTATCGAGGAAATTAAAAATAGCAATATTAAAACTGTCATGGGAAATTATGATGACGGTGTAGGATTTCAGAGACTAATCTGTGGTTGTGATTACAAAGATGCCAAGTCCCAGGATCTTGGTGAAAAATCGATTCTTTGGACTAAAAAAAATACTTCGGGGGATAATAAGGAATTTTTGCGGTCCCTGCCCCATGAACTTTACCTTAATATCTCTGGTAGAAAAATTAAAATAGTACATGGGAGCCCCCGTAGACTGAACGAATATCTTTTTGAAGATTTTCCCGAAGGTGAACTGGAGAAAATATTTTCAGAACATCCATGTGATATTTTAATCTGCGGACATACTCACCTTCCGTATAAAAGAAACGTTAACAATAAAATTATTATAAATGTAGGGAGTGTTGGCAAACCTAAAAACGGTAGCCCGGATGCCATGTATGCATTAATAGAAATAGATAATGAAGTTAAATGTGAATTTATTTCGGTAAAATATGATTATGAATCAGCTGCCAGGGCGATAGAAGAGAGTGAATTGCCTGATGAATTTGCAGAAATAATTCGTACAGGGAAGTCTTAAAAAGTTTAATAAGAAGATATTTTATCGGAAAGTACTGTTTTAAGAGGGAATCGATCAGGTTGATTCCCTCTTTCTAGTGTATAATTTTACTTGTTTTAGGTTTTTATGGTAGAATGCTATTTAAATGTGATATTTTGTGGAAATTACAGTATTATACAAGTTGGCCTTCTTTTTCAAGGTTCAGCTACAATTAATTTAACTATCTTTCCCTGAGCATCTTCAACACTATTTATTTTAATACCTGCTTTCCTCACGTTTTCTACAGTTCTCCGGTTAATGTTGGGTCCGATCAAACTGACTGCAAGAGGGTTTAAGATATCCATTATTAAACCGAGTACCGGGTTATCGCTGCGGACGTGTTCAAGTAAAATTATTTGCCCGCCTGATTTACAGACCCTTTTTAACTCTTTTAGGCCCTTTATAGGGTCTGGAACGGAACAAAATACACATGTTGCCAGCACTGTATCAAATGTGTTGTCGGGAAAATCCATATTTTGAGCATCCATTTCAAGCAATTTAACCGGTACCGGCGATTCTTTAGCCCTTTTTTTTGCTCTTTTTAACATTTCGGGACTGAAATCGATCCCTGTTACCTCACAGCCAGGGGGATAATGAGGTAAGTTTTGACCTGTACCAACCCCAACCTCTAATACTTGCCCCTTCGCCATCTGTAATACTTTTTTTCGAGATTCCAATTTAATCATACGGTCCATTAAATCGTAAAATTTGGCCGTTCTGTTGTAGATTCGTCTAATGCGTTCAGTTTGATTCAATTTACTCACTCCATATCTTAATACAATTATTTTACCCTTAATAATTTTTTTTACCAAAAACCTCAAATAAATTCAATAATTTTATTGGACGTCTTTTTTTTGTTAGGAGAAAGAAAAATTCACTAATTCTTCAATTTTATTTCAAAGATTCATTAAAAATGGTTGCTACAATATAAGCAAATAAAATACTACATAAATTTTAAAAGGGGGAATTTTTAATGAACAAAAAAATTATAGGTTTGCTGGTAGTAGCTCTTCTAGTAGTGATGGCAGTACCTGCGTTTGCAGCAAATGATTCTACCACCCAGGATGAGGAATTGAAAGCTCTTTATAAGCAAATGTGGGAATTGCGACAAAAAATTGCAGAAAAGCAAGGAATCGAAGTACCAGAATATGATGAAAATTTTTACCGTCAGATGTATGATTACTGCAATGGAATGATGGGCGGCTATGGCATGATGGGATATGGAATGATGGGTGGTTATGGTCCGCAAGGTAGTGGTTTCGGAATGGGCAGCATGATGGGATGGTAAGCCAGCTAATAACGGCAACTTTTTAATGGTTGCCGTTTTTCTTCGCAGTACAAGATAACATAATCTACAAAATATAAAACTACACCCAAATATCAAAAAATTGCAGGTGAGGAAAAATGATTATTAAATCAAAAACAAAAATAGGAATACTGATTTTAATCCTTATAATCCTTGTTTCTATTACAGCATGCTCTAAAAGCACTGAACAGGCCACCTTAGCGGAAGAAAATGGAGAACTTTCCAGTTCGGATACAGTTAATGACAATGGTAATGCAGAAGCCAATCAAAGCACAGAGGATCTTCAAGATAATAGTAACGGTTATGATGAGAAAACTCAAGAGTCTCAAGATTTAGCAGATGAAGATAAGAAAAAATTAAGTGTAAGTGAAATGAGAGAAATACAGGATGCTTTTTTCCGCAGGGACCAGGGGCAAGCAGGAGTTTGGGTGGATACTCTCTGGGCTGCTGATAAATATTTAGAATTAACAGGGAAGAACCCGCAGGAGTTTGGTACTCATGATGCAATTTCATTTGTGCTTTTTATGACAACCCATTCAGGTAATTTGCTTGATTATAATCCGGTAAATAATGCAGAGCTTTTTGTAGATGGAAAAAGTGTACAGCCTTTAGACTGGACATTAACTTCCGAAAGTACTCATCATCCTGTAGGAATCTTGCGTTTTCCAAGAGCAGATATTGATGGTAACTCACTGATAACAGATGAGACTAAAGAACTGAAACTTGTCTTGAAAAACTTACGGGGAGTACAAGAAAGGACATTTATTTGGGAATTGCCAATTGAAGTGGATATTTAAAACTAAAATATGTAGCCCCTATAAAGGGTTTAATATAGATTGAGGCGCCCTAGTCATATGGGCGCCTTCTTAAATTCTGTGAATTTTAAAATTTCCTTTAAAATTTCTTCACTGTTTTTTCAATTTTTTGGGCTATGCTTAAAAAAGTTTCTATCAATTTTTGAAAGGAGTAAATACAATGATGAAATCAAAGACAATTATAACACCATTAGTAGTACTATTTAGTCTCTTACTAATAACATATACTTTATTCACCTTTGAAATTTTGGTTACAAGACTGTTTTCAGCAATTATGTGGTATCATTTTGTGTTTATAGCAATATCCCTTGCCATATTTGGTATAGGTATTGGAGGAATCATTGTTTATAAAAAAGCGCAGAAATTTTCTCAAAAAAGAGCTGACGAATCTCTATACCTAAAGCTAATGGAAAAGTCAAGCCTGATAATGGCTGTAAGCATTCCAATCAATACAGTTATGGTTTATAAAGTACCGTTTGGTCAAATTATGTTTATACCTTATCTCGTAGCAGTTGCCATACCTTTTGTTGCAGCAGGAGTGTTTATTTCAGCTGCCTTTAAACAGTTTTCAGGATGGAGTCACCTGCTTTATTTTGCTGACCTGTTGGGTTCTGCCGTAGGAAGTATACTGGTTGTTCAGCTTTTGAACCATTATAGTATTTTAAGGGTTGCGCTGGTAATTTCTTTATTGCCCTTACTTGTCTTTACTTTACTTTATAATTTTGGTTCGAAAAGAGTGAAAGTTAGAAAGCTTTTATCAGCAGGTATTTGGTTATTGACTGCAATTGCGGTTATATCTGGTGGTTCATATCTTGACAGCTGGTCAGGAGAGTTTAAAGCATATGATGGTAATGCCAAGGCAATTGGGATGCTGGAGAATCCTAAAATCATCTTTACCGTCTGGAATGCCTTTACCAGGACCGATGTAGTAGATGTGGGAAAAGCTAACAAAATGTATGTGTTGCTTGATGGAAGTGCTGCTTCTTTTATGTATCGTTTTAACGGTGACTGGGATGAAATGAAGTATTTAAGAAAAGACCCCGGCTATATTCCTTTTATAATGGGTGAGAATGAAAATGCACTTTTAATTGGCCCGGGTGGAGGAGCGGATATTTTACTTGCAAAGTTAGCCGGAATAAAAGATATCCATGCAGTGGAAATAAATCCCGGGAGTATACTGGCTACAGAATATTTTGCTGATTACAGCGGTAACCCATATAATCTTCCGGGAGTAAAAAAACATGTTATGGATGGCAGGACCTTTACAGAATTGACTTCAGATAAATATGATGTTATCTACCTCTCTATGGTAATGACCCAGGCTTCTGAAGCGCTGGGCTATGCAATGTCGGAAAACTATATTTATACTCGTGAGGCATTTAAAACTTATTTAAATAAACTGAACCCTGATGGGAAATTAGGACTAATTCTTCATAATTCTTTTGATTTACAAAAGGCAATAGTTACTGCAATTGAAGCTTTAAAGGATAGGGGATTAAGCAGAAAAGACGCAGTTAACAGTTTAGCTGTGATAGTTGAAGGTAGTGAAGGACACTCAGGAAGCATAATGTATCCTTTACTTATTGTAAAAGAAAAACCTTTTACAATAAATGAAAGTAAGAAGCTGAAAGAAGTTGTTTCTTCCCTGGGGCAGGAAGCATTATTTATCCCGGGAGTTGTTGAAGAAGAGAGCCTTGCCTTATATAGGGACGGTAAAGCAAATACCATGGTAAAGCCGGCAACTGACGACAGTCCGTTTTTTTATAATGAAGGTCTCAATACGGTGATTGTATTATTAATGTTACTAATAATAGTTTTTGTAATTGGACGCTATTACTTTAAAAATGTTCTCAATAAAGAATCCAGTGTTTCAATTTATACGCGGTATTTTATGCTCCTTGGCATAGGATTTATGCTTGTTGAAGTTTCCCTTGTACAGAAGTTTATACTTTTCTTTGGGCATCCCACAGCTGCCTTTTCAATTGTTATAGCAGTTATACTATTATTTGGAGGTATTGGAAGTGTGCTGGGCAAATTTTTGCCTTTACGATTTAAAATAATATTTTCAACTTCACTTATAGCATTATACATTACGCTACTTACCCTATTTTTATCTGATATCTTTGTTATGTGGCAGAGCCATATTCACCTCCACAAAATATTTGTAGCTATGGTAGTTCTAGGTCCATTGGCTTTAGTAATGGGAATTCCATTTCCTACAGGGTTAAAAATGGTGGCGGAAAAATTACATGAAGAATATGTGCCTCTCATGTGGGGAGTTAACGGTTGGATGTCGGTAATAGGTTCCATAGTTGCAATAATTGTTGCTATGGTTGCAGGGTTCAGCTGGTCGCTTTATATGGCTGCAGTAATCTATTTAATTGCAGGGTTTACATTCAGCCAGAAAATACTAAAAAGTTCATGAAATCTTTAAAACTATACACAGAATTACCATTAATAAAGCAAATCCCGGGTAAATTTCCCGGGATTTTAAAACATGTTCCAAACTTAAATTTATTTCATTCCTTTAAAAATTTAGGCAGATCAATTAATTGATATTTAGGTGCTCAGGTTATTTTTTTACGTACATACCACCATGCTACAAATGCCAGTCCAGCAAGTAAGGCAACTCCGAGCAAAATGTCCTCCAAAGTTTCCATATTTATTCACTTCCTTTTTATTGTTAGATGATGTTCGAACAGTATTATTAGTCTTTTCTTTTTTTACCTTTAAGCTTTTTTTGAGCAGGTTGAGGGCGGAAACCGGGAATTGTTTTTGCTGTTTTTTCAAGTTTAAAATCCCTGTAGGGATCAAATCTACGTAATCTCAAGGCATTAGTTACTACAGATACGGAACTAAAGGCCATGGCTGCACCTGCAAGTATCGGGGATAAATAACCCAGGGCTGCCACGGGAATACCCAGCGAGTTGTAAATCAATGCCCAGAACAAATTCTGCTTGATGTTTCTCATGGTGGCCCTGCTGAGCTTAATACTGGCAGCAATGCCGCGCAGATCTCCACGCATCAAGGTGATATCTGCCGCTTCCATGGCCACATCGGTTCCGGTGCCGATGGCTATACCCACATCGGCAGAGGCCAGAGCGGGTGCGTCATTAATTCCATCTCCGACCATCGCCACAATTTTTCCCTGTTTTCTCAGCTGATTTACTTCATTTGCCTTATCTTCAGGAAGAACTTCGGCAAGTACATTTTGGGGTTTGATCCCTACCTGATGAGCAATGGCTTTTGCAGTACGCTTATTATCACCTGTAATCATTACCGGTTCAATGTTTATCTCTTTAAGAGCAGCTATAGCTTCAGCTGAAGTTTCTTTTACAGTATCGGCTACGGCAATAATTCCTGCTGACTGGTCATCAACAGCCACTAGGATAGCAGTTTTTCCCTCGTTCTCCAGTTTATTGATCTGGTTATTGAATTTTTGAAATGAAATGCCATTCTCTTCTAGTAGCTTGCGATTACCTAGCAGTACCTTGCGACCTTCTATGGTGGATTTTACGCCATGCCCTGCGATAGCTTCAAATTCTCCGGTTTCAGACAGCTCAAGATCTCGAGTTTTTGCAGCCTTAACTATCGCTTCTCCCAGTGGGTGCTCAGAGTTGTTTTCTACGGATGCTGCCAATTGCAGCAAGTTGTTTTCATCAAGTGAAGAATCAGTAACAATAATATCAGTTACTTCAGGCTCTCCCTTTGTTATTGTACCGGTTTTATCAAGCACCACCGTATCTATACGGTATGCCTTTTCAAGGTGTTCTCCACCTTTGATAAGGATACCGTTTTCGGCACCTCTGCCGGTACCTACCATAATAGAGGTAGGAGTAGCAAGCCCCAGGGCGCAGGGACAGGCAATTACCAGGACAGCTGTTGTATTAATAAGTGCACGGGCAATATCTCCGGGAGCAGCCCAAAAATACCAGGCGAAAAAAGTAATGACAGCTATCCCGACTACAGCTGGAACAAAGTAAGAAGAAATTACATCGGCAAAGCGTTGAATAGGTGCCTTTGAGCCTTGAGCTTCCTCCACTATTTTAATAATTTGTGCCAGGGCAGTTTCTGCCCCTACCTTGGTAGCCTTGAATTTTAAGACTCCTTGCTTGTTGATGGTGGCACCAATTACTTCATCGCCTATATTTTTATCTACCGGGATACTTTCTCCCGTCAACATTGATTCATCTACGCTGGATGACCCTTCCACAATCTCACCGTCCACCGGTATTTTTTCTCCAGGTCTGACCACTACAATGTCCCCTACCTGTACTTCTTCCACCGGAATATCCATTTCCTTACCTTCCCGTATGACGCGTGCAGTTTTTGCCTGTAGGCCCATTAGCTTTTTAATGGCTTCTGAGGTACGTCCTTTGGCCCGGGCTTCCAATAAACGGCCCAGGATTATCAGGGTAATAATTACAGTAGCCGTTTCATAATAAACGTGGCCGGCAGTAAAAAAGGTGTTGGCTACACTGAAAAAATATGCTGCTGAAGTACCCAGGGCTACCAGTACGTCCATATTGGCGGTTCCATGCTTTAAGTTTTGGTAGGCACCGCGGTAAAACTGCCAGCCTGCTATAAACTGTACCGGTGTAGCCAGCACAAACTGGAATACTTTATTGCCGAAAATGGGAGGCAAATTGACATTAAACAGTTCTGCAAACATAAATGCCAGAAGGGGCAGGGAAAGTACTGCACTCAAGATTAAGAGCCGTACCTGGCGGCGTTCCTCGCGCTGCCTTTCCAACTTTTCACTATCCTCATCAAATCTTTTTTCTGCTAGAGAAGCCTTATATCCCAGGTTATCTAAAGCAGCCTTCATGTCTTCTACAGAGATCATGGAGGGTTCGTATTCCACGGAGGCCCGTTCCATGGCGAAATTAACATTGGCTCGTATTATACCCGGCAAGCCGGAAAGAGTTTTTTCTACTTTATTTGCACACGAGGCGCAGCTCATATCGCTGATTTTCAAATCTATTTTTTCTGTTACCACCTGGTATCCCAAGTCTTCTACCACCTGAAAAAACTTATCCGGTCCTATCCTTTGCGGGATATATTCTATGCTTACTTTCTCTGTAGCGAAGTTAACGCCGGCAGCTTGAACCCCGTCCAGCTTTTGTAGTCCCTTTTCAATTTTACCTGCACAGGAAACACAGTTCATGCCCTTTACTCTGAAAGTGATTTTTTCAGTATCAGCCATCTGGAGAAGTCCACCCTTCAAAACAATTCATAATGTTACGCATTTTGTTTATCATAAAAAAGCTTAATGAAAATCATTCATTGTTTAATTCTTTTTTCATTTCCCTAAACTCTTCTTTTGTAATCTCTCCCTTTGCATAACGGGATTTTAATATTTCCAGAGGTGATTGTGGCGGTTGGTTGGGAACGTTATAATTCTTCCTGCCCAATCCACCTAATCCATAGATAATTGCCACGATAAGACCAACTACTATAACCCACCATAATATCATTCCAATACCACCACCAAAACCATAGCCCCAATGCATCATATCAATTACCCCTTTCTTTTTTAACTAAATATTATCACGAAAATATCAAGATTTAGTGAAGAAAATCTTAAGGTAAACAAAAATGATAGCAGTATATATCTTTTCTGAAAATGAAAGTTTTATTCTTGAACCAATAAATCAAAACTAGTTTTATAAAATAAAATAATTTGAAATGGGTATTATTTATGGTGTGGGGTATAGTGACTATTGAAGAAGGGAGAAATGTTAACTATAATGGAGTAATAGAAGTATTTAATAAAGTTTTAAATTATTTTGACATTATAGCCGGGGTGACAATATGGGAGTGGAAAGACCTTTATTTAACCGCATAAATGAAAAACCCGTCAGCGTACATGAGAGGGTAATGAGAGAAATAAAATCCGCAATTACGCAGGGGCTGCTCAAGCCGGGAGATAAGCTTCCCCCGGAAAGAGAGCTGGCAAAGATGCTGGGTGTGAGCCGCACTTCTTTGCGAGAAGCTTTAAAGATACTGGAGTTATCAGGAGTTGTTACCATAAAACATGGGCAAGGTGTATTCATATCTGATAGTAATTCCACAGAACACCTTCAAAAGCTTATAAATCACATTTTTGTTGATAATCAGAAAATTATAGAGCTGTTTGAAATCAGAAAAGTATTAGAAACCCAGGCAGTTGTTTGGGCCTGTGAAAAGGGAAAAGATGAACACTTTGACGAGATTATAAATTTACTTGAGAATACAAAAAAATTACTGGAAGAAAATAAAAGTGATTACCTTCGCATTTTAGCCCAGCAGGATGATAAATTTCACCAGATGATTATTTCTGCTGCTGGAAACAACGTTCTTAAGCTAATAATGCAAACAATGCTTGATTTACTGGCTGAAAACAGGGAAAAAACTGCTTTAATTCCTGACAGGCCTAGAAAATCTCTTGAAGAGCATATGTTCATTGCCAAGGCCCTTAAAAAAAGAGATAGTGTAGCAGCTAAAAATGCAATGTTAAGGCATCTGGAAAATGTTGAAAGAGACATATTACAAGATGAAAATATTTAAACATCAGTGGGTGCTTGCCCAAGATATTTCATTATTCCATAACCGATAGCCTTAGCAATCCTTTCTTTATATTCTTCGTCTTGAAGAAGTTTTTTATCTTCCGGGTTTGTTAAGAATCCTATTTCTACTAAAACTCCCGGAACGTGAGTCTCCCTTAAAATAAAGTAATTTTGCGGGAGTACTTCACCTTTTAGCGAGTCATCTTGTAAATAATTCTTAAAAATAGTAGTTTCTATTGAATCATTAATTGTTTTTGCCAGTTCTTTACCTTTACATGATTTTGGATGGTAAAAGACTATAGTTCCCCGAGTATGTAATTGCCGGGGATTGGCATTGACATGTATGCTTACAAAAACATCAGCATTGCTTCTATTTATGATGTCTTTTCTAGCATCTAAATCTTTCTTATATCTTGATGAATTTAAATCACTTTTATCCTCTAGTGAAACATCACTGGTTCTTGTCATGATAATCTTGACATTTTCATTTTCTAATATTTTTTTTAATTTCAAGGCCACATCTAGATTAATATTCTTTTCAAGCAGACCGTTATTGTCATGTGTTCCTCCATCTATCCCTCCATGTCCCGGATCTACGACTACAGTTTTAATAAAAAGATTTTCCTTAAATACGATAACAACTTCCTTACAACACGATACAAAAATTAACATTATAACTAGAGTTATTACTAAATAGCGATTTATCTTTATGGTAATGAAATAAGGTGATTTTATCTTGGGTAACATGTTACGCACCTTTTCAATTGTTTTTTAAAAATATATTCATTACAGTCTGTCGATATTAAAGAAAAAATTGGTTTTACTCAAGCCATTGGGATAAGTAGAATTGGAATAAATTTAATAGGATATTTTTTCGAATTAAATTAAAAAATAAATATGCGGAAAGGAGGGTGATAGATGACGGTAAGTTCCAAAGTAAAACAAACTTTGGCTAGCCTCAAAGGTGCCAAAGGGACTTTACGAATCTATTCAACACAAACACAAAGTGAAAAGAGCAAATCTGTTTATAAAGAAGCTTTACAGGTAACAGATGAAATCATCAAGGACTTGGAAGGAAGAATACAAACTTTAGAATTTCAAGAACCACAATATAAAGGGTATTAAGCGAGGGAAAAAAGATGCCAGGTTGGATAGAAATACTACTACGATCCGTAACTTTATTTTTTTTGACTTTAATTCTTATCAGGGCTATGGGAAAAAGAAACATCTCCCGGTTGACGCCATTTAATTTCGTTAATTATGTTGTAATTGCCGTTATAGCCGCCTTGATTTCAGTAAGAGTCATTCCAAACATAGCTTTTGGCTTCGTTGCTTTAGGTACCTGGATTTTATTTGCTGTTTTACTGGATTATTTAGCTATGAAGAGTAAATGGGTACATGATTGGGTTAATGGCAAGGAAACAATTTTAATAAAACAGGGTAAAATAATGGAAGAAAATTTAGCACGGGCAAGACTTACAGGAGAGGAGCTTTCAAGGGCCCTTCGTTCTAAAAATGCTTTTAATTTTTCGGATGTTGAATTTGCCGTAATGGAAACGACCGGAGATATCAATGTTTTATTGAAATCAGATAAAAAACCCCTTACCCCTCATGATTTGGGAAGCAAGGTCGCACCCAAATCAGAGCCGCAGACAGTAATACTGGATGGAAATGTTTTGAATGAACCCCTTTCTGCTTTAGGTCTCAACAAAGAATGGCTTAAAACACAATTGGAGCGTACCGGGATATCTCTGGAAAATGTTTTTCTTGGCCAGGTAGATTCTTCAGGTGAACTATATCTGGATCTCTTTGATGATTCCATACAAATGCCGCAATCTAAAGTAAAAGAAATGCTTTACGCAAATCTTGAAAAAAGTCACGCTGACCTCATGACCTTTGCCTTGGAAACCAAAGACCAAAAAGTGAAAAATATGTATTCAAAGAATGCTAAAAAGCTCGAACAAATCATGAAAAAATTAGAACCTATCTTATTACATTAGAAGGTGAAAAGAATGTCCAATAAAAAAAAGAAAAAACTGACTCCTACACAACAAAAATATCAAAGATTTGCAAAGGATAGAGAACCAAAACGCCCGGTTCTCAGTAACGTAATCAGAGCATTTATCGCTGGAGGGATTATTTGTACTATAGGTCAGGGCTTACAGTGGATGTTTATGACTTATTTTAATTTTACGGAAGTCACAGCCGGTAATCCAACCGTAGCGGTTTTAATTATTATTTCTGTTTTACTTACAGGGTTTGGTGTTTACGACCATATTGCTCAATGGGGTGGAGCAGGAACTGCCGTTCCGGTTACAGGTTTTGCTAATACTGTAGCCTCTGCTTCCATTGAACACCGTACTGAGGGCTATGTATTAGGTGTAGGTGGGAATATGTTTAAACTGGCGGGGCCTGTAATTACTTACGGTGTTTTTTCAGCATTTGTTGTTGCTATTGTAAAAATTGCAATTAAAGCGTTGGGTGGGATGTAAATGATTCAGGGCCATCAAACATGGGTTTTTAATTCCAAGCCTGTTATCCTGGCTTCTTCTGCTGTTGGAGGACCTTTTGAAGCTCAGGGAGCTTTGGCGGAAGATTTTGATGTTTTACATGGGGATATTTGGTTAGGAGAGGACAGCTTTGAAAAAGCGGAAAAAAAGTTTTTAGAGCAAGCTTGTGAAATAGCAATTCATAAAGCTGGAATGAAAAAGGAAGATGTTCAGTTTTTTCTCAGTGGGGACCTAATGAACCAAATCATTTCCAGCAGTTTCGCTGCTCGTACTCTGGGAGTTCCATATTTAGGGCTATTTGGCGCTTGCTCCAGCGCTATGGAAGGATTGGCATTAGCTGCATTAATTGTAGATAGTAAAGCAGCTCAAAACGCCCTGGCCGGTACATCCAGCCATAATGGATCGGTAGAGAAACAGTTCAGGTATCCTACTGAGTATGGATCGCAAAAACCTCCAACAGCCCAATGGACTGTAACTGGAGCAGGTGCAGCACTATTGGCGCAAGAGGGGGAAGGACCTCGAGTTACTTCAGCAACCATTGGACGAGTCATCGACATGGGACTTTCAGATCCTTATAATATGGGAGGGGCAATGGCTCCGGCAGCAGTTGATACTATTCAAGCTCATTTTAGAGATTTAAATATTGACCACTCATATTATGATATGATTGCTACAGGCGATTTGGGGCGAGTGGGACATCAAATTGCAGCCGACCTCTTAGCTAAGCACGGGGTAAAAATTCCAGCAAAGAAATTTACAGATTGTGGTATTTTAATCTATAAAAAAAATCAACCTGTTATGGCGGGAGGTAGTGGTTGTGCATGTTGTGCTACTGTAACTTACGGGCATTTTTTTAAGCGCATGAGAAAGGGTGAATTAAAAAGAATCTTAATAGTTGCAACCGGTGCTTTAATGTCACCTCTATCCTACCAACAAAAGGAAAGTATACCTTGTATTGCTCATGCAGTATCTTTTGAAATGTTAGAAGGGAGGAACTAAGGTTTGGAAAAATTTCTATTTGCATTTTTAGTGGGTGGAGCAATATGTGTTATAGGACAGATCATGATGGATGTCTTTAGACTCACTCCTGCTCATACTATGAGCACATTGGTTGTAGTTGGGGCGATTTTAGGTGGGCTTGGCTTGTATGAACCATTAGTTAAATTTGCAGGAGCAGGGGCTTCCGTACCGATTAGCAGTTTTGGGAATTCATTGGTGAAAGGAGCTTTATCGGAAGCAGAGAAAACCGGCATAGTAGGCGTGTTAACCGGAATCTTTGAAGTTACCAGTGCAGGGATATCTGCAGCAATCATCTTTGGATTTATGGGTTCTCTGCTGTTTAAACCTAAGGGTTAAAAAAAGACTAACCATGTAGGATACAATTACTTACATGGTTTTTTATGTTATATTATATTTATAGACCTTTCTGAAAGAAGGGATAGGATGCAACCCATCATAACAGCCAAAAATTTATGGAAAACCTACCAGATGGGAGAAGTTACGGTAGTAGCTCTGAAAGATATCCATCTTAAATTATATGAGGGTGAATTAGTTGTAATATTAGGCCCCAGTGGCTCTGGAAAGAGTACCCTTCTTAATATTATTGGAGGAATGGATAAGGCAAGTAATGGGGAGTTGTATTACCGGGATACTCCCCTCCATAAAGCTGATGACAAGCAGCTTACCTTTTATCGCAGAAACGATGTAGGATTTGTCTTCCAATTTTATAACCTGATGCCAAATTTAACTGCCTATGAAAATGTCTATCTTTCCGCACAAATATCTCAAAGCCCGCTTCCTGTAGAGGAAATGCTTGAGAAAGTTGGACTTTCTGATCGAGCAAATCATTTTCCGTCTCAATTATCAGGTGGGCAACAGCAAAGGGTAGCTTTAGCAAGAGCTCTGGCTAAAAACCCCGCAATTTTACTCTGCGATGAACCTACCGGAGCATTGGATTTCCAGGCCAGTATCCAGGTTTTAAAGCTATTTAAAGATTTTAGTGAAACCTATAGGAAAACAGTTGCCATAATCACCCATAATGCTGCAATAGCTCAAATAGCAAATCGTGTGTTTTACCTAAAAGATGGAATGCTGGACAAAGTTGAAAGAAATGAGAATCCTCTTCCTCCAGAGAGGGTGACCTGGTAATGTTATGGAAAAAAATGATTCGAGATTTGAAAGAAAATAAAGGCGCATATCTAGCAACTATAATTATAATAGTTATTGGACTGATGGTGTTTACTTCATTTTCTATGGTTATGGATAATCTCAGGTTATCTCAACAAAGCTTCTATAAAAATCAAAATTTTGCAGATGGCTTTATTGAAGTTCAGGCTATGCCGCCTTCAGAAATAGAAAAATTACAGGATATTCAAGGAATTAACGATGTCCAGGGTCGTTTAGTAAAAGATGTCAAGGTACTTTTTCCAAATAGAGATGAAAACGTTTATTTACGCCTGGTTTCCGTTGACCCTGCTAAAAAAAATCCTATCAATGGAGTACAGCTCAAACAGGGCATTCCGCTAAGTAATAAAGAAATGAACATTTTGATAGATAACAAATTTTTCGAAGCAAACAATTTAAAGCTCAATGAAGAGATAGAAATTATTGCAGATGGCAAAAAAAGAGCCTTACGCATTATAGGTGTGGGTAGAAGCCCGGAATTTATCTATGCACTTCGTACTTCCAGCGATTTGTATCCCTCTCCAGAATCCTTTGGAATTGCTTATATTCCTTTTGAGGTAATGAAAACTTTGTTTCCTGAACGAGAAACTATGAATAATATAGTTTTTACCTTAAGGCCCGGAGCGGACTATGACAATGTAAAAGAACGGTTAAAACCTGAATTAAAGCCCTACGGGCTAAAAAGTATTTATCCCCGCAAAGATCAAACCAGTCATCTTTTGTTGACTCAAGAACTAAAAGGCCTCGAAGCAACAGCGCGGGTTTTACCACTCCTGTTTTTATCAATTGCAGGCATGATTTTATATATCATGCTTAAAAGAATGGTGGAGCAGCAGCGCGGACAGATCGGAATTTTAAAGGCATTTGGCTATACCCATAAGGAAATTTTGTCTCACTATATGTCCTATGCTTTAACCATCGGAATATTGGGAGGAATAATCGGGGGGATTCTGGGAATTGCGCTATCGTTTCCATTTACTACTCTTTACCAGACGTATTTTAATATGCCGGGACTAACAAGTAAGTTTTCTCCTTTGTACCTGGTTCTCAGTATTTTACTTTCACTGGGCTTTTCTCTGTTTGCAGGTTATCAAGGCTGCAAAGGGATTCTAATTTTGCAACCTGCGGAAGCTATGAGACCTCCGGCCCCTCCTATAGGAAAGAAGACATGGCTTGAAAAGATTACTATTTTCTGGAACATGTTGACTGTTCAAGGCAAAATGGCAGTCAGAAATATGTCTCGTAATAAGAGCCGCAGTATATTTATATTTTTAGGGATTATGTTTACCTTTTCCCTCCTGGGACTCACATGGTCCATGAACGATTTGAGTCAAAGGATGCTTTTCGACCAGTATGAAAAAGTAGAAACCTACGATGTAAAGGTTTCCTTATCAAACCCTTTAAATCAAAAGAAGGTATCACGAGAACTGAACCATTTTCCCGGGGTAACGAGAGTAGAAGCAATGGCTGAAATTCCTGTTACACTGAAAAATAAGTGGTATAAAAAAGATGTAGTGTTGCTGGGGATTCCGGAAGATAGTACCCTCTACAATATTTTGGACAAAAATTATAACAAGGTTGATCCTCCAAAAAACGGTTTATTAATTTCTGAACGGTTAGCAAAACTTCTCGGCGCTGAAGTTGGTACAAAGTTAAATGTAGAAAGCCTAATGATAAAAGACCCTGACAAGGCCAAACAGTTAGAAGTAGTGGGTGTGATTCCGCAATATTTGGGGTTAAACGCCTATATGGATATTAATTCTTTGCAGGAATTTTTGGGGCAAGGAGAATTGGCGACATCCTTCATGCTTCGAATGGATGAAGAAAGCATTGCGCTTTTGCAAAATGAATTCAGGAAAAGTGCAGCAGTCAGTGGAATAGATGATCAGACTGAAAGGTTAGCGCAGACAAAAGAATTAATGGCTTCTTTTTATGGAATGATTTTTATCCTAGCGCTTATTGGAATTATTACCGGATTTGCCATTATTTATAATTCTTCTGTAATTACTCTTTCAGAACGGAGCCATGAGTTGGCTTCCATGATGGTACTGGGAATGACCCCGGCTGAGGTTCTTTCCGTAATAACATTTGAACAGTGGTTTATAGGTATTTTTGCAATGCTTGCCGGGATTCCAATGTCACAAATTCTTCTTATCGGCATGTCGCAGTCAATTAGTAATGACGTGTACACAATGCCGACAAATATAACGGCTTCTTCCTTTTTAATAGCATTTTTTGTAACAGCAGCTTCCATTTGGATTGCTCAGCGATTTGCAGGCAAAAAAATTCAAAAGTTAAGTTTGGTAGATGTCTTAAAATCTAGAGAATAAAAGGAAAGCAGGTGATGATTATGAAGAGAAAATGGAAAATTGTTTTGGGAGCGGTACTGGCAGTTTTTATACTGGGATTTATTTTATTTAATACTACTAAAGGATTGAAGGCAGAGTTACTGGAAATTCAACCGCGTATTATCTCAAAAACTTTCCAAGAGGAAGGAACAGTTGTTTCCGAAGTTGAACGCCCTATATATCCCATGTACGGGGGTAAAATTGTAGATTTACCTGTTGAAGAAGGGCAGAGAGTTAATAAAGGTGACCTGCTTGCTGCCATAGACTCAAAAGAGCTTACTTTCCAACTGCAACAATTGCAGGCGCAGCTAAAAAGCGTCCAGGGTGAAGAGGTTAAAGCATATCAGGAACCATATGAAACGGAGGTTAAAAATCAAAAGCTACTGATTGAACAGGCACGGCAGGATTTACAGACTGCTCTCAATAATTTCGAAAGGGCAAAACAGTTATATAAAGCAGGTGCTATTACCAAAAGTGAATATGAGGATGCTTACAATATGGTAGAATCCGCAAAAAATAATTTAGAGAGACAAAGAGAAGCTTTATCCTTATTATATGCATCTCATAATCCTACCAGCGGGACAAAAGAGTATTATACAGGTAGAAAAGAAGCTCTCATGGCACAAATAGATTTATTAAAATATAAGATAAATCAGTACAATATTGTTGCACCTGTAGATGGTATTGTTTCAAATTTAACTGTAAAAAAAGGAATGGTAGTAAATCCTGCTTTGCCTATCATGACCGTATTTCAAAAAGATTCCTATGAAGTGGAAGTATTTGTTCTTACAGAAGATATAAGCAGCATCGAACCTGGCATGAAAGTGAAATTGATTCAGGATAGGAAAGATGAAGATATAATATTTGAAGGTAGTGTTGAAAGGATAGCTCCTTCAGCCGTTCAAAAAATCTCAGCGTTAGGATTGGAGGAGCAGCGTGTTAAAGTTACTATTAAGCCGGATATACCTGAAGATCTTGAATTATACCCGGGATATAAACTGGATGTAGAGTTTACGATTGACAAAAAGGAAAATGTGCTTGTTGTGCCCAAAACAGCTTTATTTCCTTTCGAAAACGGGGATGCTGTCTGGGTTGTACGAAATGGTAAAGCGCAAGTCCAACCTGTTGAAAAAGGATTTGAAAATAATAGGGATGTAGTAATTGAAAAGGGATTACAGGAAGGAGACTTAGTTATTCTTAACCCGCAATTGGAAGGACTTGAAGAGGGGAAGAAGATTGTTGAGAAATAAAATGAAAATACGCTAAACTCCCATTAATAACTTTTAATGGGAGTTTATTTTTATCTTGCACTTTCCTCTTACAAGGAATTTATAAATCAATTAGAGAAATATCAAATATGGAGAGCGCCTTTGTAAAATACCTGAGCTTTATTTAGAAAAACGGGGTGAAGTAAATGAAAAGGATTTTGGTTGTTGAAGATGAAGAACCTATCAGGGAATTGATTAAACTCAATCTGCTGATGGCCGGGTATGAAACTCTGGAGGCTGCAGATGGCAGTGAAGGACTCAAATACATAAGGGATGAAAAAATAGACTTGGTACTTTTAGATATAATGTTACCCAGGTTGGATGGGTATGAGATTTTGCCAGCTATTATAAAGAAGAATATACCTGTTATTTTGCTTACAGCTAAGGATGGCCTCAGAGACAAAGTGAAAGGGCTTGAAATGGGGGCCGATGATTATATAACAAAACCCTTTGAAGCGATAGAATTACTGGCCCGGATCAAAGCGGTGCTTCGGAGGAGCAAGAAGGATATTACCGAAATTTCCTTTGATGATATTCAAATTTTCTTGAATGAGCATAAGGTCTTCAAAGGTGGAAAGGAAGTTGAACTGACATTAAAGGAGTTTGAATTATTAAGATTGTTAGCTGAAAACAAAGGGAGAGCCATGTCAAGGGAGAAACTTTTGCAGTTAGTCTGGAACTATGATTACGAAGGAAGTACCAGGACGGTTGATATGCATATTCAACGGTTAAGAAGCAAATTGCAGACAGACAGGATTAAGACTGTCTACAAGGTGGGCTACCGACTGGAGGATTAAAAATGAAGTTTGGTTGGAAGATATTTCTTCTCTGCATGGGAATTTATATTGTCTCATTAACCTTTACAGGTATTGTAGTAACAGAAAATACTTATAACAGTCTCTTAAAAAAAGAAATTGAAAGGAGTTTGGAAGAGGAAGGTCATCTTCATTCTACACTTGCCCTCTATCTCTTAAATAATAAACGGCTTGCCAGGGAAAAAATTGAACTGGAGAACTATAGCCAGAGTATAGTTGATATGTTTAAAACGGAAAATAATTATTTGGAAGTTTTCGATGAAAGTATGAATTTACTGGCTTCGAATGCGACAAAGACCTGGTTTCTTCCCAGGGAAGAATTAAAGGTAGCTTTGGAAGGAAAGAAAAACTTTATTTTAAGGAGAGATGCAGGACAACATTATCTTTTTGTATCTGATGTATTGCAAATCGACGAAGAAAGAATAATTTTATCCTTAATAAAGGATATTACTCATATTGATAATCACAGGAGGGAGCAATATTTCTTTTTTACCAGAATAGGGGTAATAGGTCTGGTTTTTGTTGCCCTTATTACCTGGATTATGAGCAAATTTGTTATGAAGCCAATTAAAGATTTAAGCCTGACAGCTCAAAATATTGCTTCCGGAAACTACAATGACCGGGCAAAGGTAACCGGTAGAGATGAAATAGGACTATTGGCAGAGCAATTTAATATTATGGCTTCAGAAATTGAACACAAAATTAACCAGTTAAAAGAGGAAAGCCAGCGCCAGCAAAGATTTGTAGATAACCTGACCCATGAACTCAGAACACCGTTAACATCTATTATTGGCTATGCTGAGTTTTTACAAAAGGTAGACTATGACCCCGGGCTTTTTAAAAAAAGTTTGAGTTATATCCAGTCAGAAGGCAAACGGATGTTAAAATTGGCAAATACATTAATGGACATGATCTTATTGAGGGAAAAGGCCTACCAACTACAAAAACACCGAACTTTACCACTGTTGGCAGAGGTTAAGGATATTATGAGCGTAAAGGCTGGGGAAAAGGGAATACGATTGAAAATCCAGGGAAAGGATATGGAGGTTGTAATTGACCGGGATTTAATAAAGGGTGTTGTTATCAATTTAGTGGATAATGCTATAAATGCTTCTCAGAAAGGGAAAGTAGTCATCCTTGGAACTGAAGAAGTAAATGGCAAACAATCGATTTATGTCAAAGATGAAGGAAAAGGTATGGAAGAGTGGGAAATCGAAAAGGTTAAGGAGCCCTTTTACCGGGTTGATAAATCCCGGTCCCGGAAAGAGGGAGGCATTGGGCTGGGATTGACCATTTGTAATCAAATAATTACCGGTCATGGTGCAGAATTGGCAATCACAAGCAAGGTGGGAAAGGGAACGACAGTCAAAATTATTTTCTAAAATTTACAAGTTTTTTACAAGTAGGAGAAAACTGGGATAAATTTTATTGTTATTATTATCCCCGAAAGGGGGAATTTAAAATGAAAAAAATACTTACTATCGTATTGTGTTTAGTACTGGGCCTCTTTATAGTAGCCGGTTGTGCCGACAAGGAACCCGCTACTACTAATGAGAAAGCTCAAACAGAGGCAACTACCGATGAACAGGCTCCAGCTGATCAGGAACAGCAGGCATCTGAAAATGCTGATGAGCAGCAGGTATCTGAGGAACAAGCTGCCGATGAAGAAGTATCAGCTGGTGACCAAGAAGCAGCCGGTGAAGAAAATGCTGGAGATGAAGCTTCCCAAGCTGAAAAAGAAGACGCTAAAAACTAGTAATGTGATTTACATAGGGACCTCTCTACGACCGGGAGGTCCCTTTTAATTTTATAGATTCCAATTTATAATTAAAAAATGAAAGTAAAATATACTGGTTAAAGAAGGCGGTTTCTATGAAAAAGGGATTATTTATTGTCTTAATATTATTTTTGCTTGTTGTAGCGGGATGTAACCAGCAGGTAATAAAGGACAATCAGATTTATGTTGTTGAAAAGGAATCTAATGAATCCAATGGAGAAAAATTAAACGATCAGTTAAATACGGAAGGCAGGATTCCTTTTCAGGAATATGAAGGTTATGATGCTCTGGAAGATGACGAATCGGGGCGGGTATTACTGACCCTTTCGCCGGATGGTAAAAGTATGTATTTTATGGAACCTTTGCAGGAAAAGAAAAAAATTCAGATTATAAAAGGAGATCCAAAAGAAGAGGTGCGTTTGTTTAAAGTGAATACCAAAACCCGGGAACAGAAAACTATTATCGAGGGTATTCCTTTTGTTTCCCTTGTGAAGTGGAATAAAGAGGGCTCGATTGTTGCTTTTTGTGGGGGAGGAAGGTTAACAATTTATGATACTCAAAAAAATAAATTGATTTTAGAAGACAGGTTAAAGGATGATCCGGTACTCTATTTTTCCTGGTCGCCCAGGGATGAGAATAAATTATATACGGAACAACCTAACTTGGCAAACGGAAGTATATACTATATAGATTCTCAAAAAAAGGTTGAAGCTTATGAGACTAAAGAGAGGATATATTTTAAAGGCAAATTAGATACTGATTATTATTATGGTACAAAATGGTATGTAGTAAGTGAGCGCCAAAATAAGTCAGAGGGAAAAAGTGACGGTATTAATACGGTTATTGTAGATAAACAAGCTAATGTTGTGAAGGTTTTGGCAGAAGGAAGTTTTAGGGATTCTTATAAAAAGTCACTGGTTCAGGTTGGAGAAGGAGGCTTTGGTTTATATTATATTGCAGATATTAATACTCCTGAAAAAATAAAGACACTGACCAAGGAATATGTTTTTGATGTCAAGTTTGTAGATGATGGGAAAATTGCTTATATAGTAGAAAATGAAGATATAGAGAAAAACTCCTTTTGGCTTTATATCGTCGATAAAAGGGGAAAAGAGCTGGAAAAGTTGGAGGTCTCGGGAAGCAGTATTGCTTTGCTGCCAAACGGTAAAAAAGGATACATTGGAGGGCCTAGGTGGGAAAAAATTGATTTTGAAAAGAATCAAATTGAGGCTAATTTAGTGAACAATACCAGAGTTTTTGAAGAAGAACCTGAAAAAGAAGAAATTTTTAAAACCATCCGGGGAGCTATGGATACTATTTATAAATATGAGCTTGTGGGGGAAAGAGATTTTTCTGCAGCGAAAAAATATTTTATCGATACCAATTCACCCGCACAATGGGCCTATTTTGATGTGATTACGAAATTTAATGAGACTTCCTTTCGAAAAAATAGCAATAAAATATACAGACTAACCATTGAGCTAAAAAGTTATAAACTCCATGAAAAGGGTGAGCGAGCTTCGGTAAAAATCAGGGTAGGGGCAGAAAATTTTTCCGGCGGGAGCCTGACCATGGATTATGCCCTGGAATTGATAAAATTAGAAGAAAACTGGTATGTTACCGGCTTAAGTACATTTCCTTATTCTCAGTTGCGGGAAGAGTTACAACAAAGGGTGGAAAAATATTTGCAAGATGCTCAAAACGGCCAGATTTTTCAAGGAATATTGAAAGACAAGGTAGTGGAAATCGGGCAGATCCAGTTCTGGCGTTCCAGTATGCCCCATTTATCTCCCGATGTTGAAAGTGCAAATTTTTGTAAAGTATATTTAATTGTAAAAACTGACGGAAAAGAAGAAATTTATAAGATGGTGCTGGATAAGAAAAACCCAAATTATTGGGAGGTAACTAAACTTTCTCAAAAAGACTTAAATCATTTATAAGAAAAACCCATCCGGAAAAAAATCCGGAAGGGTTTTTCTTATCTCAGTTTAAATGGGAACTATACCAATAACTATATATTTTGTAATAGTTATTACCATAATTTATTACTTATATTGAAGATCTACCCTGGGAAATAAGGGTGGTTCTTCTATTACTCTAAAGCACGGTCCAGTATTTCATACATTCTGTTGACCATATCTCTGTAGTCATATAAAAGACCGGCAGAAATCAGAGCATTATCCAGGATTTGCCTGGCAGCTGTTTCGGCAAATGGGTCACCTTTTTCCCTTAAAGCATTAAGTTTTTTAATTACTGAATGTTTGGGGTTTATTTCTAAAATATTTGGGCCTGTATTTTTTAAATCTTTATTTATCATTCGCATCATTTTTTGCATACTGTTGGTCATGCCTTCGGGGCTGAGTACAATGGCAGGACTTTCGACAAGGCGCTTGGATTCTCGCACTTCGCTTACCCTTTCACCCAGCTTTTCCTTTAGCCACTGGAGCAGTGACTTAATCTTTTCATCTGATAAGGCATCCTCAGCCCGGTTCTTTTCCTGGTGGTCGGGTAATTCCAGATTTGCCTGGTCAGCTGAAAGCAGTTTTCTGCCTTCATATTCACCCAGTTGGCTTAAAATATAATCGTCCACTGCTTCAAAGGTATAAATTACCTCTAAATCTCTTTCCTTAAAGATCTCCAGATACGGGCCGTTTTCAATTGCTTCCCGGGTGGGACCGTTAAGATAATAAATTGCCTTCTGATTATCTTTCATACGCTCCAGATAATCGTCTAAAGATATAAGTTCGTCAGGTTCTGATTTTGATGATTCGAAACGCAGCAGTTTTACCAACTCATCCCTGCGGTTTAAATCGGTTGCTGCACCTTCTTTGATAAACATAGCAAACTTTTCCCAGAATTCCTTGTACTTTTCAGGTTCTTTATTAGCCTGTTCTTTGAGGAATTTCAGGAAGCGGCCGGTGATCACCCGGCGTATTTTAGACATTAGGGCGCTGTCCTGCATTGTTTCCCGAGAAATGTTTAAAGGAAGCTCCTCACTGTCCACAACACCTTTTACAAACCGCAGCCACTCCGGCAGAATAATGTCGGATTGTTCCTGGATCAATACTTTTCGACAGTAAAGATTTACACCGGGTTCCAGGCGACCAAAGCCATAGCGCTCAAAATTATCCTTTGGTACAAATAACAGTGCATTGATGTGAAGTGGAGCATCCACTGAAAAATGGAACTTAAAGAGGGGTTCATCATAGGCATTAGCGATAAACTTATAGAATTCAGTATATTCTTCTTCCGTAACTTCATTTTTATTTTTAACCCACAGGGCTTGAACAGTATTAACTTTTTCGCCGTTTACCTTAATTGGAAATGGCACAAAGCTGGAGTACTGCTTAATTATCCTTTTAATGGTTTCAGGCTTTTCATATTCCCTGGCATCTTCTTTCAAGTGGAGGACAATTTTTGTTCCACGTTTAAGGTCACCTGCTTCTGCAATTGTATAGCTGCCGGTTCCTTCTGAAGTCCAGATACAACCCTTTGCTTCCGGTTTATAGGAGCGGGTATAAAGAGTAACTTTTTCTGCTACCATAAAGGCTGAATAAAAACCGACTCCAAATTGTCCAATTAAATTGATATCTTCCTTATTTCCTTCCATTAAATGTTGTACGAAAGCCTTACTTCCTGAGTGAGCAATGGTTCCCAGGTTTTCTACCAATTCTTCTTCGGTCATACCAATGCCTGTATCTGAAATGGTGAGGGTATGGGAAGTGCTATCTGTTTCAATGGAGATTTCTGCAGGCAGATCTTCATCCTGCACTTTTTCCTTAGAAAGCTTGTAATAGCGAAGTTTTTCCAAAGCATCTGCCGCATTGGAAATTAACTCCCGGAGAAAAATTTGCCGATCTGTATAGAGGGAGTTGATAACAATGTCTAATAGTTGCTTTATTTCCGCCTGAAATTCTTTGGTTTCTTTTACCGCATTTTCACTCATAGTTAGTTATACCCCCTTATGTATTATAGATATTTCTGTATATAAATATATTACTTATGGTTCATTTGTCAACTTTCCCAGTATAAATAAAACTCCCGCCTCCAACGGGGCGAGAGTCCTTTTAAAAAATTAACCTCTATTTCTTAAAATCCTATTTTCCAAAATTGCTACGCCCTGATACATCACAGAAGCACAGATAGCGACTATAAAGAGGCTTACAAAAACAAGTGTTAAATTGAAGACCTGGAAACCGTATATAATGAGATAACCTAAGCCTTGTTTGGATACCAGGAACTCACCAACAATTACACCTACCCAGGCTAACCCTACATTAACTTTCAATGTTGAAACAATGGTTGGGAATGATGCGGGAAGGATAATTTTCTGGAATATCTGCCGCTTATTAGCTCCAAAAGTTTTGGCTAATTTAATGAGATTTTTATCAACTTCCCTGAAGCTACCGTAAACTACAATTGTCGTAATGATAATTGATATAGCTATTGCCATGGCAATAATTCCCCCGTATCCTCCACCAAAGGCTACAATAAACATAGGGCCTAAAGCTACTTTGGGCATACCATTTAAAACTACCAGGTAGGGGTCAAGAACACGAGAAAGAAAGGGAAACCACCAGATAATTATTGCAATCAAAGTACCTGAAACCGTTCCTAAAATAAAACCAACAATAGTTTCTAAAACAGTGGCTATTATATGATTGTGCAGCTCGCCTTTTAGCAGCATACTTATGAACATGGACCAGATTTTGGAGGGTTGACTAAAAAGTAAAGGATCAAGTATCCGGTAATGTGTCAGTATTTCCCATAAAGCAAGTAAAAAGATAAGTAGCGCAACTTGTGTAAATCTTACCCAGAGTTGTTGGATCCGTTCCCTTTTCAAGTACTCCGCATGTGCCGGGGACTTGGCGTCTCGAGTTAAATAGCGTTTTATTATATTGCCACCTTGAGGGAGTGGGTTTTGAATATTATTTTTGGATTGATTCGTTTTCATTCTCATTCATCTCCCTCCAGATAAGCTGAAAGTATTTTTGAAATTCAGGGACTTTCCTTGAAGAAAATGGTAGGGGATCTCGTAATGGTGGCGGAACTTCGATTTCCCTCTTAATTCTGCCGGGACTCGTTGCCATGATAATGATCCTATCAGCCATAGAAATTGCCTCGGCAATATCGTGGGTAACTAAAATAGCTGTTTTATTTCTTTTGCGGAGGGTTTCACTTACCAGATCCTCCAATCGCAGACGGGTAGTGTAGTCCAGGGCGGAAAAGGGTTCATCCAAAAGTAAAATGTAAGGCTTAATGGCAAGGGTGCGCACCAGCGCGACCCTTTGCCTCATTCCTCCCGATAGTTGATGGGCATAATAATTTTGAAAGGGAAGAAGATTCATTTCATTTAGTAGTTCTAAAGCGTAGTCTCTATTTTCCTTTGTATTTTGCTTCAGAATTTCTAACCCGAGCATAATGTTTTGTTTAATGGTTCGCCAGTTCAGAAGGTAATCATGTTGAAGCATATATCCTACGTTTTGAGAGGTTGATTTGACTTCCTTATTCCAGATGGTGATTGAGCCTGAGGTAGGTGAAATTAAACCGGCCAGTAATGATAAAATAGTAGTTTTACCACAACCGCTGGGCCCTAAGATTGCTATAAATTCACCTTCTCTAATGGATAGATTGATGTTTCTGAGTGCTTCCGTTTCTCCTTCCATTGTTACATACGTCTTGCAAACATTATTAAATTTTATTATTTCCTTTGACAAAATTACACCTCCTCAATACTTTTACATTTCTGGAGCATATGGCCACTATTTACCAATAGCTTTTTCGGCGAACTTAGTATTAACTATTTTTTCGTAGGGAACCCTTTGCTTTAATTCTCCTGCGTATTCCATTACAGCTTCTAAGTTGGCGTATTCTTCTCTATCCAGGATAGGGTCTGTTGCCCAGGTATCCTGCTCTTTATAACGCTTGACAACCATCAGCATTGTTTCTCTGTCGATATCATGGAAATGGGGGACAATGGCATCTGCAATTTCTTCAATTGAGTGATTTTCAACCCACTGTTGAGCTTCATAAATTGCATCTGTAAAGCTTTGAACAACGTCAGGATTTTTATCGATATAGCTTTGCTTGGTGATATAAACCGTATAGGGTAGTTTGCCGCTTTCCTTACCCATGGAGGCTACCACATATCCCTTACCTTCTAATTCAATTTTAGAAGCAACAGGTTCAAAGAGCTGTACAAAGTCTCCTGTACCGGATATAAATGCCGGGCCAAGGTTTTTAAACTCTACATTTTGGATAATTTCCACATCTTTATGGGGCTCAATTCCATTTAAGTGTTGAACATATTCACTTACCATTTCCGGCATTCCGCCTTTGCGCTGCCCTAAAAGGGCTTTACCTTTTAACATATCCCAGGAAAAGTTTTCAATTGGTTCCCGGGAAACCAGGAAAGATCCGTCTCTCTGGGTGAGCTGGGCAAAGTTAATTGCCAAGTCGTTGGCGTTCTGGTTGGCAACATAGATGGTTGCTTCCGAACCCATGAGAATGATGTCTGCATCACCACTTAAAAGGGCAGTCATTGTTTTGTCTCCGCCGAATGTTGTTTTTAAATCAACTTCCAAACCATGCTTTTCAAAAATTCCCTGAGTTAAGGCAACATATTGAGGTGCATAGAAGATGGAGTGAGTAACTTCACTTAAGCGAACCTTTGCTTTTTCACTTGTGGCTGTGTCCTGAGAACAGGCGCTTGCAAATATAAAAGTTGTAAAGAGAAGAATAATTAACACCAAACGAACAGTTTTTGACATTTCTATCAACCTCCGAAAAAATATTTTGTTTTCACTTTATAATATTCATTACATATAAAATGTGCAGCAAACTGTGAGAATGCAAAAAAATACCAGAGAAGGATTTGCTATCGGGATACGGTTCATAGAATCCTGTAGACATTTGGTAAATAAAAAGAAAGAGGGAACGGTTCTTGACTTGAGAATTCACATCAAGAACGTTCCCGTTTCACATTTTCATTCGCCCCAGCTGTATTGGCCGTGCAATTTTACAAATTTCACAAATCCTAATGATTTTTTTATAATGTCATCATCTTTGTTTTTTTCTATTAGAAAAAGCTCCTGCATAGTCTCTTCGCCAATTGGAACAACCATTTTGCCACCAGTTTTTAACTGACTTAAGAGCTTATCCGGTAATTTGCCGGCAGAGGCAGTTACCATAATCCTATCATACGGTGAATACTCAGGCCATCCTTCACTTCCATCACCAATTTTAAAGTGGATATTTTCATATCCTAATTCTTTTAGTCTTTTTTGAGCTTTTTTGGATAACTCCTCTATCCTTTCAACTGTAAAGACTTCAGAAGCGAATTCTGCCAAAAATGCAGTTTGATAGCCCGAACCGGTGCCGATTTCCAGCACTTTGTTGTCCTTATTGATATCCAATGCTTTTGTCATTTCCACAACAAGACTGGGTTGGGATATCGTTTGCTCGTGCCCGATGGGTAAAGGACGGTCCAGGTAAGCGTAATTCTTAAATTCTTCATCAAGAAAATGCTTGCGATCTAATTTATTAAAAATTTCATCAATCTTTTCATTGAGAGTTTTGTTGTTACTCATAATATCACCTGCTTATAATTTATCGGATTCTATTTTATACACTCCTGTTTTTATAATATTATATTTTGTTTTAGCAAGAAACTTATGCAATAAAAATTAGAGAAGGTATAAGCTGGCTGCAGTAAAAAAGCTTGTTAAAGAAGCAGTAGAAACCTTTGAAATGCGTTAAACTGGATTATATTTTTATTTACAATTTGTTGATAAATATGTGATATTTAAGTTTTATCATAGTATTCAGCAAAAATTTTTCTGGGAGGAGAGAAAATGAGAAAGATATTACTTTTATTGTTTTTAGGTGCATTTCTTTTAGCTGTTTCTCCGGACGCTTTTGCTCACGGTAGCGGGGCAGGTAAAGTTGATGCTCCGACATATGTACGCCAGGCTATTGCATTTCTGGAGGGAACGAACAATGCGGAAGCAGCTGAAGAGCGAGTACAGGATGCCCTTATACTCCAAAGTGATGAGGTAAACCCGGAGTTGCTTAGAAAAGCTCAGCAGGCATTAAAAAATTCCAATTTGGAAGAGGCCAAGGCACTGCTGGTAAAAGCTCTGGGCAAAGAACCTGCTGAGGCGGAAGAACTGGCGCTTCGTACTGGTTTTAAAGGTAGCTTGGTAAATTATGCGGCGCTGTTCTTGGGAGCAATATTTATTGTAAGCGGAGTGTTAATAATTAGAAAGAAGACACCAGCTGTCCGGAAAGAAGGAGGGATTATTGGTGGCTAAAGATAGAGCGTTGGAAAACTCAGACCGGGGATTAAGAACCTGGATCAGGGAACGACTTGCTATGGGAAATTTAGATTATCAAGTACCGGGGTATGCCAATACCTTAGCTTTTTCTTTGGGGGGAGTTACATTAATCAGTTTTTTAATCTTGGTAATTTCAGGGATCATATTAGCCCAGTTTTATAAACCTGATCCAGCTGCTGCAAACGGCAGTCTCAGGATGCTGATGACGCAAATTAACATGGGGAACATATTGCGGGGAGTACACTTCTGGGCTGCTCAAGTAGCAATGGTTACTTTAATATTACATTTACTGAGGGTTTTTATTTACGGCTCTTATAAACGTCCTAGAGAAATCAACTGGCTTATAGGAGTAGGATTATTCTTCGGTATGATAGGATTGTATTATACGGGAACTGTTCTGAAATGGGACCAGGAAGCTCTTGAGGCTTTAGCCCATACAAAGGAAGTAGCCGAGCTGGCAGGTGTTTTTGGTTTGTTTTTTACTGATAAATTTGCTCAAGGGGCTCATCTTTTAACAAGGATGTATTCTATACACATCAGTTTGTTACCGCTATTAGTAGTAGGATTACTTACAATTCACCTGCTGCTGGTAAAAGGATTAAAGATTTCACCGTTACCCTGGGATAATGTAAGCAGCGGTGATAACCAAAGTTTTTCTCAGCACCTTGTTAACTTGAGCGGTTATGGTTTTATACTGTTAGGAGTTATAACAATACTGGCAGTTTTATTGCCTCCCGAATTAGGGCCTGTTCCGGTAGAAGGAATTGAAGCTACAAAACCTCCCTGGCTCTTTTTAGGTATCTTTTCCATTGAAAATTGGACCGGCTTACAGGGGCTAATTTGGGCAAGTGTTCTTCTGGCGCTGGGGCTTGTGGCCGTTCCCTTCATTGACCGTGCTGCTACTAACAATATTAAACAACGTAAACCTATAGTTGGCGCCGGTATATTGATAGTTATTTTTGCTTTGGCTTTAACGGTTAACGGCTATGTAGCCGAGCCGGAGCAGCATTTAGATATGGGAGAAGAAGTAGAGCAAGTAAATACAGATTTAGACAACCAGTCTCCTGCTTCTGAGGATTCAGCTGAAAAAACGGCCGAAGAAGAAATAGATTCTGTACTGGCGCCTGAAATTAAAAAACTAAATAACGCTCTGGTTGTTATGGAAGAAATTGAGAAAGCTGTAAAGGCAAATGATTTTCACGAAGCGGTGGAAAAAGCAGGGGAACTGGATGAGATACTAGACGCCATAAATGCGCAAATAGCAGCAAAGGACAAGGAAAGGGCGGCAGATCTAAAGGAACACGTTCATGAACTGGTTGAAATACTGGAAAAGCCGCAACCCGATCTTGAGGAAGTGAATGATTTGATTGTCCATACTGAAGAAAGTGTTGAAAAGGCAGTAAGCTTATTTGAGTGATGATAGAAATGAAAGAACCTTGCAGGTTGACACTGCAGGGTTCTCATTTTCTACAGTAAAGGATGTTTCGTATATTCACTAAAATTTATTTTTCATTTCGCCAGAGTGGTAGAGTGAAGTAAAAAGTACTTCCCTGGCCTAATTCACTTTTTACACCAATTGAACCTTTGTGGGCTTCAACGAGCATTTTTGTAATGGCGAGTCCGAGGCCGGCCCCTCCCTCTTCACGTTTCCTGGTTTTATCTATCTTGTAAAAGCGATCCCAGATATATTCCTGTTCTTCTTTTGCAATTCCGGGTCCGAAATCTTTAATCCAGACAGTAGCTTCTGAAAGGTCTTTTTTGATACCTATTATTATTGCACTTTTTGGTGGGCTAAACTTAATTGCATTACCCACAAGATTTAAAATAACCTGTTTAATTCGGTACGGGTCTGCTAACACGTAAGTTTTACCCGTAAAATTCAGTTCGGGTCTTAAGTCTTTTTTTAGAAATTGAGGTTCTTTTTCTGCCAGTATTTCTAAAATTAACTCCTGTAAATCTACCTTTTGCAATTCCAGTTTGATATCCCCGTGTTCAATTCGGGACAGTTCCAGCATATCGTTAATTAAGCCATTAACCCTCTCGATTTCTTTAATGGATAGAGAAACGTATTTTTTTTCTTCCTGTGGGTTGAAGGCTTTATCGTCAATTCCCTGCAGAACACCGCTTATAAAAGAGATAGGGGTTCTCAGTTCATGGGAGATGTTGGCGATAAAATCTTTACGCATTTTTTCCGCTTTGGCCAATTGACCGGCCATGTGATTAAAACTTTGGGCCAATGCGCCCAGTTCATCTTTGGATTTGACAGTTACACTACCGGAAAAATCTCCTTTGGCGATTTTAGAGGCTACCCTGCTCATATCTTGAAGTGGGCGGCTAAAATATTTGCTAAGGAAATAGGTTAATATGGTAGCAATCAATGCTGCCAAAATGATGACAATGGCACTTAAACGACGCAGTTGGATGGAAGCGGCGGCCACATCATACATGGGGGAATGCAATGAAACTCCTCCGACTACTTTACCGTTTATAGTCAGTGGAACGGCAACTGACATCAAGTTAATTTTTGGTTCGGAGGTAATTTTACTAACCGTTTTTCCCTTGAGAACTTTATTAATATCTTGTTCGGTGAAATAGTCTTCAGTTAGATGTGAAGTGAAGGCCTCTAAGCTTTGGTTTACCTGTTGTTTGTCTGCCTCAACAGGAAAAATGCTAATTTCGGAATTATATCTGTGAGCTATTCCTTTAATTTCTTTTGTTAATTCTTTTTTAGGAATGTTTCTTTCTAGATATGTTTCAGTTAAAGAGTTAATTTCTTTTCCTGCTTTAATTAGTCTTTTTTCCTTTTCTGAGGTATAAAAGCTCGTATATACGTAAGAAAGAAGAAATAATAAAATAATTACTGTAATTAAAATTACGGCTAAAGAAGATAGCAGCAGGCGGCCAAAGATTCCTTTAATCATTATTCTTCACCTCAAATTTATAACCGACACCCCAGACGGTTTTTAACTTGCCGGACTGGTTATGGGGTTTTAATTTTTTTCTAATTCGTTCAATATGAACATCCACAGTTCTGGTTGACCCCGCAAAATCATATCCCCAAACCTGATCCAACAACTGCTGTCTGGTAAATACTTTATTTGTATTACAGGCCAGAAAGTATAAAAGTTCCAGCTCTTTAGGCGGTAAAATTATTTCCTCTTCACCAACAGTTACGGTATAGGTGTCAGCATTGATTGTTATGCCGGGAAATACTAATTTATTGAGCTCTATACCTGTAGGGCGAAAGCGCCTGAGGACTGCTCTGACTCTAGCTACCAGTTCCTTGAAATTAATAGGTTTTACTACATAATCGTCAGCGCCTAGTTCCAGTCCTAAAACCTTTTCAAATTCTTCATCTTTCGCAGTTATCATAATTATGGGGATATCGCTGATTTTCCTGATTTCACGGCATACCTGCCAGCCATCAAGTCCAGGCAACATTATATCTAGTAAAACCAAATCAGGAGCTTCTTCCTGAAAAAGCTTTAACCCTTTTAACCCATCATGTGAAATTGATACTTCAAAACCTTCTTTTTTAAGGTAAAGCTTAATTAGGTGGCACAGATTTTCAGAGTCTTCAATTACTAAAATCTTTTGGTTCATGACAGCAATGCTCCCTATATTTTTTGTTAAGAGTATTGTATAATTTTTTATCTACAAATAAAAGACGGCAACATTTACAAGTTGCCGTCTTTTAAAGGTTTTTACCAGCCCATCATACCGGATCCCATCATACCGGATCCCATCATTCCATATCCGCCCATCATGCCATTGCAGTAGTCATACATCTGACGGAAGAAATCCTCATCATATTCAAGTCCTCTTTTTTCTGCAATCTGTTTTTGCAGCTCGTACATCTGCTGATAGAGCGCTTTAAGCTCTTCATTTTGCGTAGTATTGTCTGCTGCAAAAACGGGTACTGCCATCACTACTAAAAGCGCTACTATCAGTAAACCAATTAATTTTCTTTTCATAATTGATTCCTCCTTTGAGAAAAGTTTATGTTTATATCTTGCTTATAGTATAGCCGCGATTTTTGACAAATCTGTGAAACAAAAATGAAGATTTTTTGAACTTTTTTCCATAATGAGATTTAGTTTGAAAGTTTTAATAACAAGAAATTATTAATTAGTGAAAGGAAGAATTTTATGGACCTTAACCGCTTAACTCAAAAATCTCTAGAAGCCCTGCAGCAAGCAGAAACAAAGGCTTTACGGTACGGTAAAAGAATATATAGACTGCTGGCTTTATAAAACTAAAGTGCATCTCAATGTAGATGCACTTTACTGTTTCTCTTCCAAAAGAAAAAGTGTTAATAATAATGACTTTTGCAGTAGCTCGCCCCGGTATATTGCTTCATGGGGTGTATAGAGATTCGAACTGGCAGGAGACAGGCCGCAAATCACCGGAATATCCTTAGGAACCTCTCCTGCTGCAGAGGGTAATAAGCTCGATTCAATTTCAAAGGGCAGTTTCCAGGCTTCGCTGATGGTTTTAAGTTTTGAGATTATAGCTTTATTATTACCGTTCCTGAAGAGGGGTGGGCGCTCCTCTATTTTTTCAACATAGGAACGAATGCTTTTAGAATTTGCTGTCAATATTTTTTTAATTTGACATTCTATATCGTCTGCCAGTTTTGAATCGAGATACGTTAGATATACCATGGCGCGAACCCTGTGGGGGAGCAATATGCTGTATCTTTCCGAATGAACATCCTGCACCGCTACAGATAATTTTTTGTCTTGCTGACTCAGGTTTACAATTTTTTCAACCCTTTGTAAAAACCATGTTAAAACATCCACCTGTCTGCTGCGAAGGCCGATTCGCAAAGGATCTCCTTCAATAAGAATACTGAACTTTCGTGACCCGCGACGTTGATTTACAATTTTTCCGCCACGGTAGCCAGGCTGAAGAACCATAACTTGTTTGGCATTTTTTGCTGCCTCACGTAAAATCGAACCGCTGTATCGCATGCCCCTGCCTTCGTCTGAATAAACAAAAACTCCCACTTTCGTGGTTCCGAGCTGCTTAACATAGCGTAGCGCGCTTAGTGCTTGGAGTATACAGACAATACCTGCGCGGCTCGAGGCAATTCCTTCACCGTAAAGTAGTTCGGGATCCCGGCGAAAAGGAATGGGATACCCTTCCTTATCTTTGGGCACGTCTACAGGTACCACAAGCAATGTACCACCACTAAATCCTGCCTTTGTCTCCCAGGTCCATGTTGACCTCATATTAGTGAATTCCTCTACAGGACTAAATCCCTGTTTTTTTAAGCGTTCATCAAGTTTTCTGACGACAGCGCTTATTCCCACCGGGTCGTTAGTTCTGCTTGGTAGATTTGTCCAAAACTTTAAGTCCTTTTCCATCTTATCTCTATTTTCAGTTAAAAAATTAAAAATAGCTGCTTCTTTATTATTAAGTGAATCATTGATAGCAGGGATTTTTTTGTCGCCAAAATAACGTTTAGCTGCAATATCAATTAATCTATTAACGAGCGCTGTATAATCTAAACCTACTTTCTCTGCTGCATAAACAAAAGATCCTGTAAGGCCGAGACTGGCCATAGAATTTACTTCTAAAATATACGGATTACCTTCTTTATCTATACGAAAATCTACCCGAGCGCTATCAAAACAGCCGAGGGCTTTGAAAGTAGTAATTGCAAGAGATTGGATGTGTTTAGTTTCTTGCGGTGAAAGGGGCGCAGGGCAGATTTTTTCAACCCTATTTTTACTTATGCCTTTTTTATCTTCATAAGTAAAAATTTTCTCTCCTTCGCTAAAAATTAGTTCAACAGGAGGTAAAGCTTCCACGGGGTCGTTGCCCATTAAAGCCACATTTACTTCCCGTCCATCAATATATTCTTCTACTAAAGTAGGTTTTTGAAATTTTTCATAGATATCTTTTACTCCATTACGAAGTTCACTTTCATTATGAACAATTCTCAGTCCAAAGGAAACAGCTTCGTCTTTTGGTTTAACAATTAAAGGATAAGTCAAATCTTCAGTTAATGGTGAATCCGGCTTATCAAGAACAGTGAATCTTGGCGTGGGTAATCCCTTTTGCATTAAAATCATTTTAGTTACAACTTTATCCAGTGCAATTGCATGGGTTGTAGGATCTGAGCCCACGTAGGGTATACCGAGCATTTCAAGTATTCCTGGTACATGCATATAACGTCCTCGCCCTTGAATTCCATAGCTAAGGTTAAAAACAAGCCCGGGACGTTCTCCTGAGATAACGGAAGGCATAAATTCTTCCAGCTTGCGAATTATGTTTTTATCTCCTTCAAACGCTTTAACCTGATGCCCACCGACTTTTAGCGCCTCTTTGATTTTATTTATTGTTTCAAGACCATACTTCTCGCGATTGGGAACACCAAATAAATTGATAACTGCTTGGCTTTCACGATTGTAAATTATAGCAATTTTCATTCCTTCACCTCTGACATAATTTATAAAAGTATTATTAGCAAATAAGAAGTATTCGCTAAAAGTATTTTTTCTCCTGCATTACTCAAAAATTAATATTTAATAATCAGAAACTAGGTATACTTGCAATTTTTATGAAAGAAAATAATAGTTACGAGAAGGCTAAGAATAAAAATGAGCTAGCTTAACAGTAGCTGTTAAACTAGCTCGACTTTTTTCTGTATTAAAAACCAGATATAATTTCATACAGCGTATTACGCTGAGCGGGTTTTTTTCCGGCATCCCTGATTACATTAATAATCTCATCCTTAGTCATGCGGAAGGAAGCTCCTGCTGCTTGAACCACATTTTCCTCCAGCATGGTACTACCGAAATCGTTGGCGCCAAAGCTTAAAGCAATCTGCGCCACTTTGGGTCCCTGGGTAACCCAGGATACCTGGATATTTGGGATGTTATCAAGATAGATTCTGGAGACCGCCAGCATTTTCAAGTATTCCCAGGAGGATTTTTCCGTTCCCCCAAGGGCGGTGTTAGCTGGTTGGAAACTCCAGGGGATAAATGCGGTAAAGCCACCAGTTTTATCCTGCAAGCTGCGAATAGCTTCCAGATGGGTTATTCGTTGCGTAAATGTTTCAATGCTCCCGAACATCATGGTGGCTGTTGTTTTTAGACCAACATTATGTGCTGTTTCCATAACTTTTAGCCAGTTTTTTGCATCTACCTTTCCCGGACTTAATTTTTGTCGAACTTCATCAGCTAAAATTTCTGCTCCTCCGCCTGGGATTGAATCCAGTCCGGCTTCCACCAGCTTTTGCAATACTTCTTCTATGGAAAGATTTGATTTCTTGCTCAAATAAAAAATTTCCACAGGAGAAAGACAATGAAGATGTATATTATATCTTTTTTTAATTGCGCGGAATAACTCTATGAAGTAGTCTAAATCAAGATTAGGGTGAAGTCCACCCTGCATTAAAATTTGAGTGCCTCCCAAGGCAATAGTTTCCTCAATTTTTTCAAATATTTCTTCTGTTTCAAGTATATAGGATTCAGGGTGATGTACAGGACGGTAAAAAGCACAAAACGCACAGGCGGATTCACAAACATTGGTATAATTTATATTCCTGTCCACCACAAAGGTGACAGTTTCATTTTTATGTATTCTCTGTCTGATTCGGTCGGCAGCAAATCCGAGATCCAGTAAATTTCCTTTTTCCAGTAGAAGCAAAGCCTCACCGGCTTCAATTCTTTCTCCGGCTATTGCTTTGGTTAAAATTTTTTCAAGCAATGTTTTCACCCCACAGGTTGATTTTTACAGATTCGGGAAGCAGAGCGTTTTTAAAGGACAAATTATAAAAATGCTGTAAACCTTCAAGATGGTCCCCTGTTAAATCATAGTTTAACTGATTTTGAAAATAGTGCTTTAAGCGCCTTGGGCTTAAACCTGTTTCTTTTGCTGCCGCCGCTATAATAGGTTTCAAATTTTGTTGGCTGATGGACTTGGCCTTTAGCATACTTTTCCATACCCTGACTACCTGCTCGCGGTGGTTTTTGACATAGGATCGCCTGACCACCCAGAGGGCAAAAACCATCTTATATCCGGAAAATTCCAGCCATTCCTGACCCAAGTCGTAAATATATAATCCTTTTTTATTCTGAACTGCTGTTAAAGCTTTATCACCTATAACAAGCGCTCCCTCAGCAAGAGCAAGCATTTCATCAAGTCCTTTTCCGGACTTAAGGAATTGAGGTTTTACCCTGTAATATTCGTTAAACAGAATCTGTAATAAAGCTGCTGAAGTAGCAGATTCTGCCGTTAAAAAGACCGGTGCGCCGTTTAGTTTATGAACAGGAACTTTGCTTATCAAACAAACGCTGCCAACCTCTCCATGGGATGAGATGGAAAGCTGAGGAAGAATAAAAACCTGCTGGTGAAAACGAGCATATTCTATTGAAGATATAGCAGTGATGTCCAGTTGCCCCTGTTCAAACATCAGGTTTAATTCAGCGGGAGGGCGGGATATAAGATTGGCCGGTATATTTATGCAACCTGTTTCTATGGGATGAAAAATAGGCAGACAGTTCACGTAAGATACCCGGCCCAGTTTGGGAAAATTATTCATCTTCCCACCCTTCCTTGATGACGTTATAAAGGGTATCACGTTCTACAGGAATCCGGCCCGCTTCCTTAATTAAGTCAATAAATTGTTTCCTAGGTTGGTATTGGGGTGTTTCAGCGCCGGCATCATGGACAATTTTTTCTTCCATGACAGTGCCGTCCAGGTCGTCAACACCAAAAGCCAGGGAAATTTGAGCAACCTTTGGTGTCACCATAATCCAAAAGGCCTTGATGTGGTCAAAATTGTCCAAAAGCAAGCGGGCGATAGCCAGTACCTTCAGGTCTAGATAACCTGTTGTACCGGTAAGAGAACTGAATTTCGTGTTCTTAGGGTGGAAGGGCAATGGAATAAAGGTTAAGAAACCTCCGGTTTCGTCTTGTAATTCCCTCAGCTTTAGTAAGTGATCTACCCGGTCTTCCGCAGATTCGATATGCCCGTAGAGCATGGTTGCATTAGTACGTAATCCTAAATTATGTGCGAT
Organism: Clostridiales bacterium; assembly: GCA_020063565.1. GTDB lineage: Bacteria > Bacillota > DSM-16504 > Desulfitibacterales > JAICDB01 > JAICDB01. Next base: position 42,727 of record JAICDB010000001.1, read on the forward strand.
TCGGTGTACTTCCAGCCATTTTTCACCACTGATTTTGTTGGGGCAGATCTTTTGCCTGACCTGGGAATTAAATATTTCTGCTCCTCCTCCGGGGAGAGATCCGAGGCCTGCGTCTTTTAATTTCAGCAGTGTTTCTTCTATTGATAATCGAGCAGTCCTACTCATAAACTCTATCTCTACTGCATCAAAAGCCTGGATATGTACTTGAGGCATTTCCTCTTTAACCGTTTTCAATAACTCGATATAGTAATCCAGGGAAAGGCGACTGTATAAACCACCTACGATGTGAATTTCCGAGACATTTTGCTTGCGGGCTTTTATTACTTTTTCCCTTACCTGTTCTAAAGAGAGAATATAACCCTCAGGATGACCTTCCTCTTTACCAAAGGCACAGAAGGAACACAAACATTCGCAAATATTTGTCGGGTTGATATGGGCATTATTTATAAAATAGGTCCTGTCACCGACCTTCTGTTTCCTTACATAGTCTGCCAATTGGCCAATTGCCAACAGGTCGTTACTCATCATTAATTTAATACCGTCAGCCCTGGTTAAGCGTTCTCCACGTAAAACTTTGCTGCTGATGGATTCCAGAGGACTTCCATGAAAATTCCTTTCAATCTTTTCGGCCAGACTTAGCATATTCTACCTCCTTGCAGTACCTATATTCTCTTCTCTCAAAAGGGTAGGTTTCCGTAATTCGCGACAACTACAGTCTCGGGATAAATCTACTTCTCTTAGTGCATTTAGAATTATTTGCCCGAATTTCAGGGCATCATTGAAAAAGATCTCCTTTAGCTCCTTGTGTTCCCACGGCTTTACTATCCCTTCACCGTAATTTACCACCAGATTTATGCTGGCGTAACATGCTCCTATCTCCCTTGCCAGGTATACTTCCGGCGCTAAGCTTTGCCCTACAATATCAGCTCCCCATTGGTAATAAAGATTTGTCTCGGCGGGGCTTTCGAAGTGTCTGCCGTCAGTAACCACATATGTACCACGACTAAACACCCGGTTTAAAGGATTGGCCTGTGCCTGCTCCAACAGGACCCGGTGAAGGTAAGGACAGATAGGCTGGCGCATTATGCACAGGTAATCTTCTGTTAAATGAACATTACGACGAACAGAATGGTCAATATAATCGGTTGGTATGACGATATCCCGCAAATCAAGCAGATGGTTAACGCTACCTACACCGCCTTCTGAAATGATCTGTTTTACGCCTGCCTGCTTGAGAACCCAAAAGACTTGCTGGGAACTCTTTGCCCAGCTGACACCGCGTTGCCTTCCGTGCATCTTCATTGTTAGGATCTTATTTCCGGCAATCTCAAACAACTTAAATGGTGGACTATTCCCAAAGGGTGTATCAAAAACCAGGTTTTTTTGTAAAACGATTACATCAGAAAAATTTAAGTCTTCGGGGAAGTTAAGAGAAAAAGTACCGGACCCGCCGATAAACGCTAGGGTGGCTTCGGGTATCCTCTGTAGCATAAATCTACTCCTTCCTTAGTGATTGATTTTTCAGTACTGATTCTTGACTTTGAAAAAAAGCTTATTAAATACCTCTGCCAAAAAATGAATAGCGATTCATAATTTCACTAGTATTGTATTCCCTACCCCGGTATTTGTCAACAGTTTAAGGTATGTTAGAGCCCCGAGAAGCAGTAAGTACTATAGAAAATTGCTTTAGTAAATAAGACCCATTTCCTTGCCTACTTGATTAAAAGCATGAAGCGCCAGGTCTAAATCATCTTTAGTATGAGTAGCCATGACCGTAACTCTGATTCTGCTAGTGTTTGGCGGTACCGTTGGTGGCCGGATACCGGGGGCAAATACCCCCCGCTCTAATAAAGCCTGTGTTATTTGCATTGTTTTTTGGTTATCGCCTATAAGTATGGGTATGATGGGTGATTCTTGGGCCAATAAGCGATACCCTTGCTTTTGAAGCCCAGACCTTAAATAACGAGCATTAGCCCGGAGCTTTTCAAGAATTTCCGGGTTTTGTTCAATTATTCGGATAGCAGCTATAGCGGCACCAATTGCTGCTGGCGGGAGGGCTGTAGAAAAAATAAAGCTTCTGGCCTTATTTCTCAAATAATCAATCAATTCCCGTTGTCCCGCTACATAAGCCCCGGCACTCCCCAGGGCCTTACTCAAAGTTCCCATCTGAATCAGCATTCTTCCTTCCAGATTAAAATACTCAGCCGTACCTGCACCCCGCTTGCCCAAAACACCAGTAGCATGAGCATCATCAACCATAACCAAGGCATCATATTTTTGAGCTATAGCTATAATTTCCGGTAGCGGGGCGATGTCGCCATCCATGCTGAAAACTCCATCAGTAACAATAAGACGCCGTCGGTACTCTTGCGTTTGCTGCAATATTTTTTCCAAGTTAACCATATCTTTATGACGGTAAATTTTCTTTTCTGCCCGGCTAAGCCGACAGGCGTCAATTATACTGGCATGGTTTAGCTCATCACTAATAACAACATCTTTTTTTCCAGTCAGTGCTGTAATTACTCCTAAATTAGCCATGTAGCCGTTGTTAAAGATAATTGCTGCTTCTGTTTTTTTAAATCGAGCAATTGCATTTTCTAGTTTCTCAAAAAGCCGAAGATTGCCAGTGGTTAGGCGTGAGCCACCGGCGCCGGTACCCCACTTGGCAACAGCCTTTCTTGCTGACGCTTTAATTTCGGGATGCTCAGTCAATCCTAGGTAGTTATTGGAAGAAAGTAGAATGCAAGGCTTTCCGTCGACAATTGTCCGGGCAGCTTGGGGACCGTCTAACCATTTTATTTGGCGGTAAAGATTATGCTTTTTAAGGTACATTAACTCATCTTTCAAGAAGTCCATTACTTAGATGCTCCTTTTAATGCAGAATGGGCAATTTGCTTAAAGTCGTCATAAGTTATTTCCCCATTAACTTTACCCAGCTTTGTTATCAAGTATGGTTCTTGCTCTAACCGATAAATAGTTTTTTCCAGCTCGGAGCAGGCAGGGTCTACAAAGAATATCCTCCCACCCCGCGCACTGCCCTTCTCTTTCAAGTGGTTAAAGCGAAGATAACCAAACTTGCTGGAAGCAACATAGCCGGCTGTATAACTGGGGTCATCGGACCAGCATAATTCACCTACTATCGCTGGAAACAATGAAACTTTAGTGGCTAGGCAAAGCGCTTCCCGTACATGGTTGTTATTCAGGCCGTACCTGCTCAATTGATGTGCCAGTTCCCGGGCTGCCTCCGGTTTATAGTCAATTCGGGATACACGTATTCCCCGGCTTAAGTCGGGTTCCAAACGCTGCCCGGTTTTAATATCCATCAGAATGGCGCCACGCATGTTAGCTCCATTAGGGGCAGGACCTTGCAACAGGTGGTGGAAACTTTGTTCAATTATTGTTCGATTAATTCCTAGAAGTTCAAGAATTTTCTTAGCCATTTCCCGACCTTCGAAATAATTTGTTGTTTTTATGGTATATATAGGGAGAGATGTCACTTCTCGAATGTTTTCAGTATTGAGCATTTCAATATTTAGGTTAATATAATCGGGGTAACCGCGTTCATGTTGTTGAGCTCGATATATCAATTGTCTGATAGTATCCATAATCTCTTTTTCTTTAACTATCCGTTCCGCTCCTGAAATATGTTTACCCCCACACTCGTGAGGACCGCCTTGTGCGGCACGCATCCTAATACTATACAAATTTTTGTTCATCTGTCCCACCTTACCGATAATTTGAGTATTTTTTAAACTATTAGTTAACCTATATTTCAATTATGGTTTACGTTTATATTAATGTTTTAGAAATTATGTGTCAACATTGTTAACCTTATTAATAAATATGGTTGACAAAAAAATTACATTAATATATTATATCCAATAAAGTATTGCCAATATTTTAAAAAGGATGCGTTGGTATACCAAAATTACTCTTCTCCTAAAAGGGGGTTTAGCTATGATAAAACTCATATCAGAAGTAACACAAAAAATATTAAAAGGAGGACAAATTACCTATAAGGAGTCAATAAAATTTATAAATATAGAAGAAAATGATAAGGATTCTTTACAGGCTTTATTCGAGGGAGCAGACGAGATAAGGAAAAAGTTTGCAGGAAAAAAAGTTGATTTATGCACGATAATGAATGCGAAGTCCGGAAAATGTTCTGAGGACTGCAAGTTTTGTGCTCAATCTGCCCATTATAAAACCGGTATAGATGAATACAAACTGCTGAATTATGAAAAGGTTTTAGAAAGGGCAAGGGAGATGGAGAGGGCAAAAGTTCACAGGTTTTCTCTTGTAACTAGTGGAAAGGGTTTAAATAATGAGGAATTTGAGAAAATAGTGAAAATTTACAGAAAATTGAGCGAGGATACCAATTTGAAGTTATGTGCCTCCCATGGAGTTATAACCTATGAACAGGCTTTAAAATTAAAAGATTCGGGAATTACCATGTATCACCATAATATAGAAACCAACAGAGATTTTTACGGCAACATTTGCACAACTCATTACTACGAAGAAAGAATAGAAACAATTAAAAATGCAATGAAGGCAGGACTTGACATTTGTTGCGGCGGTATTATAGGTATGGGGGAAAGCAGGGAAGATAGAGTCAAAATGGCCTTCGAAATACGGGATTTAGGAGTGAAGTCCATTCCAATTAACGTATTGAATCCAATCAAAGGTACTCCTTTAGAGAATCAGGAGATATTATCTCCCTTTGAAATATTGAAAACAATGGCTTTATATAGGTATATTCTTCCTGACAGCTACATTAGATATGCTGGAGGAAGGAAGGCATTGAGGGATAAGCAAAATATAGGATTCAGAGCCGGTGTGAATGCGGCTTTGGTTGGAGATTATCTAACGACCGTTGGAAGCAATATTGATGAAGATAAAGATATGATAATTAATGAAGGACTGGAAATTTAACAGAAATATATAATTTTTCAAGAGGTGTTAATTTTGAACAGAGGGGTATTTATTGTAGGTACCGATACGGAAGTTGGTAAGACTATCATCACTGCAGGAATAGTTTATGTATTAAAAAAGAATGGAATAAATGCATGTAGTTTTAAAGCCGTACAGAGTGGAGGTATTGTAAAGAATGGAAAACTGGTTTCGGGTGACACACAACTGGTTAAAAGAGTATGCAATATCGAAGAAAATGAAAATTTAATGAATCCTTACTGCTTAAAAGCTCCAGTATCCCCTCATCTTGCGGCAAGATTAGAAAAAGTTACGATCAATAGAGAGAAAATATTAAGCGCATACAAAAAGTTATCCCAAAAATATGATTACATAATTGCTGAAGGAGCCGGCGGATTAATTGTTCCAATAATAGAAGATAAGTATTTTATGTATGATTTAATTAAGGATTTAGATCTTCCGATTATTATTGTTGCGCATGCAGGTGTAGGTATGATAAATCACACAGCTTTAACCGTAAAGGTTGCCGAAAGTATCGGTTTAGATGTAAAGGGAATCATTATTAACAAGTTTACAAACAAACTGCATGAAAAAGATAATATTGAAGTTATTAAAAATATTACAGGTAAAAAAATAATAGCTGTAATAGATGAAATAGAAAAATTTGAATATGACGGCGGCGATTTTAGAAGACTTAAGTCTGAATTTAAAAAGAAAATAAAAATCGATATATTATTAAATTCAATGAAGAGGGAGTTTTAATATGAATTCACTACAAACTAAAGACTTAAACTATATCTGGCATCCTTGTTCTCAAATGAAGGATTATGAAGATTTCCCTCCTATAGTTATTGACAGAGGTAAGGGCGTATTTTTATACGATGTAGACGGAAATAAATATTTAGATGCTGTATCTTCATGGTGGGTAAATCTTTTTGGACATAGCAATAAAAGAATAAATAAAGCAATAGCCAGTCAGCTTGAAAAATTAGAACATGTTATCTTTGTGAATTTCTCCCATGAACCCGCAATAGAATTATCCGAAAGAATAGTAGGTATGACACCTGAAGGCTTGAATAAGGTTTTTTTTGCTGATAACGGTTCTTCAGCGGTAGAAGCAGCTTTAAAGCTAAGTTTCCAGTATTTCCAGCAAACAGGTAAACTCAAAAAGACAAAATTTGCGGCTATAACAGACTCGTACCACGGAGAAACAACAGGAGCTCTGTCTGTAAACAATATAGACTTATATAGTAAGATATATAAACCAATACTTTTAAATACATTTAAGGTTGAAGGCCCTGATTGTTTCAGATGTAAATACAGCTTAAACAGAGATATCTGCAATGCAGAATGTTTTGAACATATGGAAGAAACCATAAAAGAACATCACGAAGAGATAGCCGGAGTAATAATTGAACCAATGGTTCAGGGAGCAGCTGGAATGAAAATTTACTCTCCTATTTATCTGAAAAAGCTAAGAAAACTATGTGATGATTACGATGTTCATTTAATAGCAGACGAAATAGCTGTTGGATTTGGAAGAACTGGAAAAATGTTTGCTTGTGAACATGCTGGAATATCCCCCGATATTATGTGTCTTTCAAAGGGATTAACTGCAGGCTATCTACCGCTAGCACTTATGCTGACAACTGATGAAATATACAAAGCATTTTATGACGAATACACTTCTCTCAAGGCGTTTCTACATAGCCATAGTTATACAGGAAATCCGATAGGTTGTGCAGTGGCCAATGAAACTTTGAATATATTCGAAGACGAAAAAGTACTTGAAAAAAATATGGTGAAGTCAAGGTTTCTAAAAGAAAAGGCAGTGGAATTGCTTTTAGATCATCCCAATGTAGGGGAATTCAGACAGCTTGGAATGATAGCAGCTGTAGAACTTGTAAAAAACAAAGAAACAAGGGAAACTTTTGATTGGAAAAAAAGAGTAGGATACAAAATTTATAGAATTGCACTAAAACACGGTGTATTGCTGCGTCCTTTAGGAAACGTTATTTATTTCATGCCTCCTTATGTAATAAGCGAGGAAGAAATAGACTTAATGATTAGCGTGGCTAGAAAATCAATAAATGAGTACTTTGAAACGTAAAATGCTTTCAGCTAAAATGGAAGTATATATTAATATCAGAAACAGGATGGCTCTAGATATAATTGCTGGCTTGTTTTTTTATTGATAATATCCGAAAAAGTATACATTTAAAATTGAACTGAAAAAAGTAAAAATAAAAAAAATAAAGAAAATAATTCCTTGATTATTTTTTCTGATGAGATTATAATTTAAATAGAAAATCAAAGATGCAAATAGGTGCCTCCACCGGAGGGTAAAAGGGAATCGGGTGAAAATCCCGAACGGTCCCGCCACTGTAACCGTGGAGCTGCTTTGCATAATCCACTGTTTGGCACTTAACCCGGTACTAACTTAAAGGTTAATCATTACTAACATTAAAGTCTGAAAGCATTGAGTAAACCAATAAGTTAGCATTGGGTTAAGTGCCGGATGGGAAGGGGTAAAGCAAGCAATGATGCGGAAGTCAGGAAACCTGCCTGTTTGTGAGCTGGTCTCTCAATGCAAGAGGCTATAGCTTGAGGATGATGGTAAAGTCCTCAGCCATAGGATTTTTATGGCTGAGGACTTTTTTTATTTATAAAAATAGGGAGGGGAAAATAATGGCATTATTAAGAAACAGTGCTCTACAAGGTACTATTACACCTGAAATGGAGCAAGTAGCTCAAAAGGAGGGAGTTAGCCCGGAATTTATCAGACAGAAGGTTGCAGAGGGGAAAATTGTCATACTCCGCAATACTAACCACCACAATGTTGTTCCGGTAGCAATAGGTGATGGACTGCAAACCAAGGTAAGTGCCAGCGTTGGTTTATACGGCAGAAATACAAGTATCAGTGAAGAGATAGCTAAAATCAAGGTAGCTGCTGAAGCGGGAACCGATGCCATCATGGATTTAAGTGTAAGCGGCGATATCGATACCATGCGCAAAGAAGCACTTGCCGCCACATCCAAACCGCTGGGAACATTACCCTTGTATCAGGCGCTGGCAGAAGCAAGCCAAAAATATGGCTCATCTTTGAAGATGAAAGTTGAAGACCTTTTTGAAGTTATTGAACGTCAAGCAGCAGATGGAGTAGACTTTCTGGCGCTTCACTGCGGTACTACCATGGATGTTATAGAACGTGCCAAAAGGGAAGGTAGAATAGATCCGCTTGTCAGTTACGGGGGATCACACCTTATAGGCTGGATGGTACATAATGGGAAGGAAAATCCTCTTTATGAAAATTTCGACAGGGTTTTGGAGATTGCCGCCAAGTATGATGTAACAGTCAGTTTTGCCGATGGTATGAGACCGGGTTGCCTAGCTGATTCTTTAGACGGTGCCCAGGTTCAAGAGTTGGTGATTCTGGGAGAATTAGTTCAACGTACTAGAGAGGCCGGAGTTCAGGTAATGGTTAAAGGGCCGGGCCATGTTCCCCTTGATCAACTTAAGGCAACTATCACGTTACAAAAGAGTCTTTGTAAAGGCGCCCCTTACTTTGTCTTTGGTCCCCTTGTAACGGATACTGCTGCAGGTTATGACCATATCAGCGCTGCCATCGGGGGAGCAATAAGTTCATGGGCGGGAGCAGAGTTTTTATGCTATGTAACTCCTGCCGAACATATCGGGCTTCCGGATAAAGATCAGGTACGGCAAGGTGTAGTGGCTGCCCGGATTGCTGCCCATTGTGGTGATCTGGCTAAAGGAATGCCGGAAGCAGTGAAATGGGACCTGGAAATGTCACTGGCAAGAAGAGAGCTTGACTGGGAAAAGCAGATTTCACTGGCTATAGATCCTGTTACTACCGAAAGGGTATGGAAAGAGAGAAGTGGAGATTTTTCATCGAAATGTTCAATGTGCGGACAATATTGTGCAATGGAGATAGTTTCCCAGTATTTGGGTAATGACAAAAAACACGTTTGTTAAAGGAAGGGTGATAAATTATGACTCAGGTTTTAGCCGCTCGTGCCGGAAAAATAACTGAAGAGATGGAAATTGTTGCTGCCCAGGAAAATGTGGATGTGGAATTTATCAGACAGGGAGTTGCTGAAGGAACAATTGTTATTCCAAAGAATAAAAAACGCGACCGTTCCAAGATTTGCGGCATCGGGAAAGGTTTAGACATTAAGGTAAACGCTCTAATCGGTACTTCAAGTGACCGGGACCAGATGGAAATGGAAGCCAGAAAGTTAAAAGCTGCAGAAGAGGCAGGCTGTCACTCCTTCATGGATTTAAGCACGGGAGGAGACATTGACGGTATGAGAAGGCAAACGCTGTCCCTGGCATCTGTTGCTGTAGGAAGTGTGCCCCTTTACCAGGCCGGAGTTGAAGCCATTCGAAAAAGAGGAAGCATTGTAGAGATGACACCTGATGATATGTTTGAAACTATAGAAAAACAGGCGGCGGATGGTCTGGATTTTATGGCTATCCACAGCGCCTTGAATTTTGATGTTCTCAAAACCCTGCAGAAGACAGGCAGGGTTACCGATGTTGTGAGTCGCGGCGGTTCCTTCATGACAGGTTGGATGTTTCACAACCAGAAAGAAAATCCGCTTTATGAACAATTTGACCGTTTACTGGCCATTATGAAGGAATACGATGTTGTTCTGAGCGTTGGTGATGCCATTCGCCCCGGTTCTACTGCCGACTCATTAGATCAGGCACAGTTAAAAGGGTTAATGGTTGCAGGTGAACTGGTAAAAAAAGCTTTAGAAGCAGGGGTACAGGTTATGGTAGAAGGCCCGGGGCATGTTCCGTTAAATCACATTGAAACTACCATGCTTCTCCAAAAAAGATTGTGCTACAATGTACCTTACTATATTTTGGGCTTTTTGGCCACCGATATAGCCCCGGGCTATGACCACATAACCGGTGCCATTGGTGGAGCGTATGCCGGCATGTGCGGGGCGGACTTTTTGTGCTATCTGACTCCCGCCGAACATTTGGGATTACCCACTGAAGAAGATGTTAGAGCAGGTGTTGTAGCAACAAGGATTGCTGCCCATGCAGCCAATATTTCTAGGAGAAGGCAGGGGGCTTGGGAAAAGGATCTAGAAATGGCAAAAGCCCGGGTTGCGCTTGACATGGATAGGCAGATTGAACTTGCTTTAAGCTCCGACAAATTACTGGAAGCAAAAGCTAAAAGTTATGATGTTCATACATGTGCAGTATGCGGGGATAAATGCGCAGCGCAAGTTGCTGCAGAATATTTTGGCATTGCCTAAACGGGAGCAGATGGCCCTATTTATGTGCCATGCTCTAGATTTGTATTATTAAGTTGTGAAGGGGGTATCAAAATGGAGTTGAAACTGGAAACAGTAACGAAAGGTATTGAGCCGGTAAGTCAGGAATGGCGCATGAAGGCAAGGGACTATTTAAAAAACCTGGCAATTCCCCAGGGAAGCCTGGGGGAACTTCTCAACCTGGCAGAACAGCTGGCTGCCATTAAAGAGACTTTAAAGCCCTCCGTCAAAAAGAAAATAGTAGTTACCATGGCCGGAGACCACGGTGTAGTTGAAGAGGGGGTAAGTGCCTTTCCTCAAGAAGTAACCCCTCAGATGGTAGCCAATTTTGTTGCAGGGGGGGCAGCCATCAATGTACTGTCAGAGGTAGCCGGTACCCGGGTGATTGTTGTGGATATGGGAGTTGCTGCTGATTTAAGTGAATTGGTTGAAAAAGGAGATATCCTTTCCTATAAGGTTGATTATGGTACCAAAAATATGACCCAAGGTCCTGCCATGACAAGGGAGCAGGCCAAAAAAGCTCTGGAGGCAGGAATAGAAATTGCCGGCAAACTGGTTGAAGAAGGGGTTGAACTACTTGGAACCGGGGATATGGGGATCGGAAATACAACTCCGAGCAGTGCAATTCTAGCCGCAATGACGGGATGTTCTGTTCGTGAAGCAACCGGAAGAGGAACAGGACTGGATGATGTAGCTTTGGAGAATAAGGTACGTGTTATCCAAAAAGCGCTGGAAGTTAACCAGCCTGATCCGAATGATGCCATGGATGTGCTTGCCAAGGTAGGAGGGTTTGAAATCGGCGGAATTGCTGGATTGATATTGGGTGCAGCGTATCATAAAGTGCCTGTAGTAGTAGACGGTTTCATATCAACAGCCGGAGCGCTTATTGCCAGAGGGCTGGCACCAAACTCTGTGGACTATATGATTGCTTCGCACAAATCTGTTGAAGCTGGTCATAAATATATGTGGAAAGAGCTGGGCCTGCGACCTTTGCTTGACTTGAATTTCCGCCTGGGAGAAGGAACCGGGGCGGCTGTGGCAATGAATATTGTGGAATCTGCCGCCCAGGTGATAAGTAAAATGCTTACCTTTGAGGATGCCGGGGTAAGCAGAAATGTTTAACCATGATCCTCAGGCCTCCGGCCCCCAGTATCTTGAAGACCTGGCTACCGGCTACTGGTTTTCGGAAGTGCTCTTTACAGCGGTTGAAATGGAGATTTTTACCTTTCTCGATCCTGCCGGCAAAAGTCTTGACGAGATTACAAAAGAACTGAACTGTGATTGTAAAGCCATGGAGCGTTACCTGCATGCACTTTGTGCCCTGGGACTCCTGACCTGCTACGATAATTTCTTTTACAACACAAAAATCTCTTCAGAATACCTTGTAAAAGGTAAAGAAGACTACCAGGGGGATTCTATTCTCTGGCGGAAATACCTGGCTTCTTACTGGGGGGATCTCAGGGCTTGCCTTGAAGCAGGCGGAAGGGTGAAATTTGCCCCACCCGGGGAAGATTCTGAAAGTTTAGTAGCACGTATTCGCAGGTATATTAGTGCAATGGATCGTGTGGCGCGGACAAAGGTTAAGGAAATTACCCCCATATTTGCTGGTTTAGCGCTGGAAGGAAATATCCTTGATGTGGGGGCAGGCTCCGGTGCTTTTGCGGCAGGCTTTTTAGAAATTTTCCCAGAGATGAGGGCTACCCTCATGGATATTCCCGAAGTTCTGGATTATTCCCAGGAGCTAATGAGGGAAAGGGGACTGGCTAACAGAATATCCTTTTGTCAGGCAAATATCCTGGAACCCTGGCCTGCGGGTAAAGGGCAGTTCGATTTAATTTTACTTTCCAACATCGTCCATGCTTATTCTGAAAGAGAGGTTCCCCATATTTTAAAAAGTGCTGCGGAGTGTCTGAAACCGGAAGGCTTTTTGCTGGTACATGATTTCTTTTTGGAACATTTTCCGCAAAAAGCTGCCCTTTTTGATTTGAATATGTTTATCAACACCTACAACGGCAAGGTTTTTGCGGGGAAATGGATTCGAGAACAAATAAAAAATTATAACTTGTATGCTACTGAGCTGATTCCCTTGGAGACGGATACAGCTGTTATTATAGCTGCAAAAAATGAGAAAAGTTTGGAAAGCCTTTTAGTGGATCTTACATCTCGTTTGGTTGCCAGGATTAAGGCTTTAGGATTTCACAAGGTTTGCCCTATTTCGGTAGAAAATATTCATGTTTCTGACTGGACGGATGTACGCTGCCGGTTCGGGTGTGAATACTATGAAAAACCCCATTGCCCGCCAAACAGTCCTTCGCCTGAGAAAACAAAAAATATGCTGAAGGATTATACCCGGGCACTTCTTTTGGAAGGGGAACCTCCCACAAGGAACTTCCAAAAAATTGTCCTGCAGGCTGAAAAAGAGGCTTTTAAGGCAGGTTTTTATAAAGCTTTTGCTTATTGGGCAGGGCCTTGCTCCCTCTGTGATAACTGTGCTACGGATGGTGTATGCAAAAGACCCGGGGATACCAGGCCTTCCATGGAAGGGTCCGGTATCGATGTCTTTGAAACGGTCAGGCGTTCCGGAATAAACTTGCGGACGCTTAATTGTAAGGATGACTTTGTCAAGTATTTTGGCCTCGTGCTATTGGAGTGATTATTATGCGTGTTTTACTGGTTCAAGCGCTGTCTATGGAGGAAGCGGCTCCCGAAAGGGTTTATCCAATCGGAATTGTCACTCTCGCCACCCATATTCAGGATAAAGGCTATGAGGTGGAAATTTTGGACATGAATCTTGCAGCAGACCCCTATGGGGCATTAAAAGAGAAACTTATAAGTTTCCGGCCGGAGGTGGTGGGTTTATCCCTCCGAAACATTGATCCCCTGGCCAATAAGACCAGCTCCCTTATACCGCCTTTTGTTGTAGCGGTTCGTATGGTTTCCAAAATCCTACCCGAAGCCTGGATTATTGTAGGAGGTACCGGTTTTTCCCTTTTCCCGGAAAGAATAATGCTTGAGCTACCTGAAATTCATTATGGAATCGTGGGGGAGGCCGAAATATCCTTCCCGGCCCTGCTTTCTTCCCTGGAGAATCCTCCCGCCCTGAAAGGTCTCTGCCTGCGGGAAGGTAACGGGGTAAAAGTTATACCGCCTTCTCAAGAGTTTGATATGACTCATAATTATCTACCTCCTTCCAGGAATTTGCTGGACCCATCCCCTTACCTGAAAATCAACAGCTATGTTCCGTCTATAGGAATTGAAACAAAGAGGGGATGTCCTTTTCAGTGTGCATACTGTGTCTACCCTGACCTCCAGGGGAAAAAGTTGCGCTACCGCCCACCAGCCGGGGTTGTGGACGAGCTGGAGTTTTTACATAAAGAGTATGGTATTGAGAGATTTCACTTTAATGACCCGGTAGTAAACATCCCCCACGGGCACCTGGAAGCAATTTGTCAGGAAATACACCGCAGGGGGCTGAAAGTCAAGTGGGGTGGCTTTTTCCGGGAAGATCACCTGAATGAAGATAATGTTGCCCTCTTTGAAAAGGCAGGTTGTGAATGTTTTGCTTTTTCTCCTGACGGTCTCTGCCAGGAATCACTGGATATACTGGGCAAAAATCTTGCTGAAGGGGACATTTTAAAGGCTGCTGACCTTGTTGCCAAAACTGACGTAATCAGTATCTACCATTTTATGGTCAATGTACCCGGTGAGACGGAAAGGACCATCGAGAAGGGGATTCGACTCCTGGAACGTATCTATGAACTGCATAGTAAAAAGAGGAACCTGGGAACGGTTATTCTGAATAATATTCGGATTTTACCCGGTACACCTATAGAAACTATTGCCAGGGAAAAAGGGGTTATAGGACCGGAAACGGACCTTTTGTATCCAACTTACTATAACCCCAAACCCTTTGATACCTTGAGATACCGTCTGGAAACCCTTCATCTTTGTAAAAACGTATTTATGTGGCAGGGGGTGAAATAGTAAAATGAAGATACTTTTACTGGAGCACCCGCGGAGCATCAGTGCGGAACGATGTAATGACATAGCCAATGCTCCCCTTTCGGCATGCCTGCTTAGCGGTTATGCAGCCGGCATGTTGAAGAGTCAGGGATATGAAGTGGAAATTGTGGAAGGTTACCTTGAAAAACTCTCCTATAAAGAAATTCTGGAGCGGGTCAGGACAGTAAAACCAGATGTTCTGGGAGTTCACATGGTTTATCACTGGAAGAGTGACAGTAAACTTTATGATTTTTTGGAGAATATTAAAAATGAGGGAATTGCCCCGTATATTACGGCTTATGGTTTTTACCCCACCTTTGCATATCAAGGAATTTTACAAGAATGCCCAGTGATTGATTCCGTTATCCTGGGAGAGCCGGAGCTGACTTTTGCCGAGCTGGCTGAGGCACTTTCCTGCCATGCATCCCCGGAGGATGTCAGGGGGCTTGCTTATAGGGATGAACAGGCGAAAATTGTTTACAGCCGGCGGGAGCTTGTGGAAGATCTGGATAGCCTTCCTTTTCCAGTGCGAACAGATGTCTCGTTCAGTATTGGTGAGGTAAACATTCTGGGAAGCCGGGGATGCTACGGAGCGTGTACCTTTTGCTATATTAACCCGTTCTACGGCCGGGGTTCCAAATGGCGGGCGCGAAGTCCCGAGAATATTGTTGCCGAGATAGATGAGATTATTTCGGAACGTAATATGAGATATTTCTACTTTACAGATCCTAACTTTTTCGGTCCCGGTGGAAGGGGGCAGGAAAGGGCTTTACGCCTGGCTTCACTTCTCAAATCACGAAACATTCGCTTTGGAATTGAAGCCAGGGTCAATGACATCCATGATCAAACCATTGCTGCACTGGTGGAGGCAGGCCTTCGCCACATTCTAATTGGTCTGGAGAGCGGCAAGGACGAATCCCTGAAAAGGTTGAATAAAATGACCACAGTAGCCCAGAATGAAAGCGCTCTAAAGATTCTTCGCAAAAACGGCATAGAACCGAATATAGGGTTTATAATGTTTGAGCCTGATTCTACTTTGGAGGATATTCGAATTAACTTTGAGTTCCTTAAGAGAAACCACCTTCTTAAAAATCTTGAGACTACGGTCAACGTGCTTTATCACCACCAGATTATCCTGCAGGGAACTAAAGCTTATAAAATGCTTCAAGAGGAAGGACGTTTGGAAATTTCACCCTATTCAATCTATGAGGCAAGTACGGCATATGCTAACTCGCAGGTGGCTACTTTGGCACGGATCATGAGAGATATCACCAACTATATTTTCTCTCGTCTGGAAGAAATCTGGAACGGAAAGGTAGCGGAACCGGAAGAGGCTTCCGAAAAATATGCTAAAATTAATAGGCTGCTGGTGGAATGGTTCGAAAATATATTAACAGATCTAGAAAACGGGAAAAATTTTTCGGATGAAGAAAAAAATGTCTATGTACGTGATGCTGAAAAAGCGATAGATGAAGTGTTAAATTGTTGATTTACAATATTGAGTTTTATTTTAATACTAGAGGGGAAGCAAAACATATGCACTCAAAAGTTTTTGTCTACGGTACCTTAATGCAGGGTAGATGCAATCACTATTTATTAAAGAATAGTACTTTTATCGGCAAAGGAATGGCAAAAGGGGTAGGTCTATATACAGTAAGCTCTGACTATCCTGGCGCTGTGTTGGAAAAGGGAGAAACGGTACTCGGTGAAATCTACCAAGTAAATTCCAGTACTTTACAAGCTTTAGATGAACTTGAGGATAATGAAATTCTTTATAAAAGAGAGCTATTGCCTATTGAATTGGAAAAGGGTGGTAAAATTATAATAGCATGGATTTATCTCTGGTTAGGAAAAATTTCTCCGGATTGCAAAATTCCGTTAAAAGAACAGCCCTGGAAAAAAGCTACTTAAATAAAAATATATTAAAAGCGCAGGATTTTTTATATTGGGCAAGAAATTAAATCATCAATGGTACAATATAAATATAGACAAATTAAATTATATTTTAGGGTGAGTATTATGCAAAAAATTCTTATTGTAGATGATGAAGAAAATATTGTCGAATTAATTGAATATAATCTTAAAAATGCTGGATTTAAGACCATATGTGCCATGAATGGCGAAGATGCACTGGAATTAGCAGGCAAGGAAAATCCCGATTTAATAATACTGGATGTAATGATGCCTTCTATGGATGGTTTTGATGTAGTTCGAGCCTTGAGACGGGAAAGTAAGGTTCCTGTGCTAATGTTAACTGCACGCACTGATGAATTTGATCGCGTTTTGGGGCTGGAGCTGGGGGCAGATGACTATTTGACAAAGCCATTTAGTATGCGAGAATTGATTGCTCGAGTTAAAGCAATATTACGCAGGACGGAAAAGGAACAAAAAGAAGAGAAAAATCAGATCAAAGCAGGTCCAATCTTTATGGATATAGACAGCCATAAAGTTTTTGTTAACGAAGAAGAAATACAACTCACAGCTAAAGAGTATGAACTTCTTAAGCTTTTTATAACTAATAAAGGACGGGTTTTCACAAGGGAAGAGTTGCTGGACAAGTTATGGGGCTATGATTATTATGGCGATACACGTACCATCGATGTTCATGTCAGGCATCTGAGAGAAAAACTTGAAACTGATTCGAAAAAACCAGAATATATAAAAACTGTCAGAGGAGTAGGTTATAAATTTGAGGAGTGACATAATGTTTCAAAGTATTCGAGGTCGCATTTTATCAACCAATTTATTTTTAATTTTAACAGCTATGATTGTATTAGGAATTGCCTTAATTTGGCCGTTACAAAATTATTTTTTATCCAATTTGAAGGATGATATGGTTAATCGATCTCAATTGGTATCCCGTTTACTGGAACAAGAAGTAATTAACGGTAATTATAGCAATGTTGATAAACAGGCCAAGCTAATAGGTGAAAAAATAAATACAAGAATAACCATTATACTACCCGATGGTAAAGTAATTGCAGATTCTGAATCTAACCCTCAAGATATGGACAACCATAGTAACAGGCCGGAAATTAAAAAAGCCTTTTCCGGTGAAGTTGCCTCACGAAGCAGGTATAGTACGACACTTGATACTGAAATGATGTATGTGGCACTTCCTATAAAAAAAGATGGTGAAATAGTAGCGGTTACGAGGTTAGCTTTGCCTTTAACCGAAATCGCTAAAATATTTTTTAGATTAAGAACTATCCTCATTACAGGAATATTAATTGCGGCAGCTATAGCAATCTTTTTAAGCATAAAATTAACTAGAGGCCTAACTGAACCTATAGAAGCTATCAGTGACGGAACCCGTAAAATCGCTGCAGGAAACCTGGAGACTAAGGTTTATTCAGGTACAAACGATGAAATAGGTGAATTGGGAAAATACATCAACATTATGACAGCTACCCTTAGGGAAAAAATAGATGAAATTTCTCAACAAAAGAGTAGACTTGAAAATATTCTTAATACCATGGTCAGTGGTGTTATTGTCCTTGATTACCATGGAATGGTTAAAATAATAAACCCTGCAGCCGAAGAGATTTTTGGAATAAGTGGATTGATTTCTGAAGGGAAACATAACCTGGAGGTAATAAGACATTATGGCCTCAATGAAAAGATAAAACAGTGTCTAAAGGAAGAAAAGACTATAGATTACGAATTTACTATATTTCACCCCGAAGAAAAAATCTTACAATGCTACCTTGCTCCAGTATACAGGGATAAAGAAATTGCAGGGGCTACCCTTGTTTTTCATGATATTACTACTTTAAGAAGGCTTGAAAAGATGAGGGCTGACTTTGTTGCTAATGCCTCTCATGAATTAAGAACTCCATTAACTGCCATAAAGGGTTACGCTGAGACTTTATTGGATGGAGCCCTAGAAGACGAAAAAATTAGCAGAAAGTTTGTTACTATCATCAATAAAGAAGCAGATAGGTTAATGAAATTAGTTGAAGAGCTCCTGACCTTATCTCGGGTTGAATCAAACGGTTCAGAAATTAATTTAGAATCGGTAGATATCCGGGCAGTTATAAAAGCGGTTTCTGAAGAAATGAAACAGAGGTTCTCAGATAAAAACATTTCCCTCTCTTTGGGTTTGCCGGAAAAGCTGGCAGCGGTTAAAGCAAATTCTAACCGCATTAAGCAAGTAATGGTTAATTTGCTTGATAATGCCTTAAAATATACTCCTGAAGGCGGAAGTGTAACAGTTAGGGCATATGAAGAAGATGAAGATGTTATGATTAGTGTGAAGGACACAGGTATTGGAATACCTCCCAAAGATATTCCCAGGCTTTTTGAACGGTTTTATCGCGTCGATAAAGGGCGATCAAGGCAGCTAGGAGGTTTTGGTTTAGGGCTTTCAATCGTAAAGCACATTGTACACTCTTTTGGCGGTGAAATTGGTGTAGAAAGTACCGTAAATGAAGGTAGTACTTTTTGGTTTAGATTACCAAAATATAGTAAATAACACCCAAAAAAGTTTTGGGTGTTTTTTCTTAACAAAATCTTAACATTAGATTAATTAAGTCATAACACTGAAGCTATACACTGGAAATAGTCCCATCAACACTGGATGTATTGTTTTTAGACGGGTAGTTAATACGGAGGTGCCATAATGAACAAAAAAATTGATGTACGAAATCTCGACTTATTTTATGGGAATTTTCAAGCTTTAAAAGACATAAATATTGACATAAAAGAGAAGGACATTACTGCGTTAATTGGTCCTTCAGGCTGCGGAAAATCTACTTTTTTAAGGGTTTTAAACCGTATGAATGATTTGATACCTGATGTCACTATAAAAGGTCAGGTACTTATGGATGGAAAAAATATTTATGATAAGCATATAGATGTGGTAGAATTAAGAAAAAAAGTAGGTATGGTTTTTCAAAAGCCGAATCCATTTCCAATGAGTATCTATGATAATGTTGCTTATGGTCCCCGTATCCACGGTATAAAGGATAAAAAAAAGCTGGATGAGATAGTAGAACGTAGCTTAAAACAGGCAGCCTTATGGGACGAGGTTAAAGACAGATTAAATAGCGGAGCATTAGGGATTTCCGGTGGTCAACAGCAGAGATTATGTATTGCAAGGGTACTGGCTGTTGAACCTGAAGTATTGTTAATGGATGAACCAACATCCGCACTAGATCCTATCTCTACATTAAGAGTAGAAGAACTGGCCCAGGAACTGAAAAAGGATTACACAATTGTTATTGTAACCCATAATATGCAGCAGGCTGCAAGGATATCAGATCATACTGCATTTTTCTTAAATGGTGAAATGATAGAATTTGGTGAAACAGAGGTAATCTTTACTAAGCCCAAGAATAAGAAAACTGAAGACTACATTACAGGTAGGTTCGGCTAAGGAAGGAGGTTAAAAATGCCGCGTTTAAATTTTCATAACAGCCTTAAAGAATTACAACAACAAATTTTAGCCATGGGCGGACTAGTAGAAGAATCAATCGCAAATTCGATTAAATCTCTCGCTGAGCAAAATGTAGAGTTGGCGCAAAAAGTTATAGACGGTGATGATAAAATAGATGAGCTGGAACTTGAAATAGAAGACCAATGCTTAAAATTAATTGCTACACAGCAGCCAATTGCAAAAGATTTACGAAAAATAGCAACAGGTTTAAAAATAATTTCAGATTTGGAACGGATGGCAGACCATGCAGTTGATATATCAAGGGTAGCAAAAAGATTGGCCGATGAACCATTGATTAAGCCATTAATAGATATACCCCGCATGGCGGATTTGGCTCAAAAAATGGTCAAGGACTCATTGGATGCTTATGTTAATGAAGATTTAGATACAGCACGCAGTCTAGCAAATGATGATGATCAGGTAGATCATTTACATTCTCAAATTTTCCGTGAACTTTTAACCTTTATGATGGAAGATCCTAAAACCATAAAACAGGCTACCCAGTTATTATTTGTTAGCAGGTATTTGGAGAGAATTGCCGATCTTTCCACTAATATTGGAGAAGCGGTAATTTATTTGGTGACCGGAGAACGACAGGATTTGAATGATTAAACTTGTGTAAAAATTTAATAGACAAGGAAGTGAATGCCCCGGTTAGACTCGTTGAACCGGGATTATTTTTTTAAAAAATTCGTATATCCCCTTGGGTATATGTAAACTCTAATACAAACACCCAAGGGAGGTATAATTATGGATAAATGGTTTTGGGTTTTTCTTTCCCTTTTATTGTATACGGGGATTTGTTTTATTGGAGGTTTAAAAATAACAGTGGGATTAGGAATATTTTTCGGAGGAGCCGTAGCCTGGGCTATTATTATAAATGAATTTCTAGAAGTAAGTAACAAACGTAAAATAGAATATCTTAAGATGTTTACTTTAATTAAACCCAATACCTTCAAAGCATTTACTCCTCTTCTGAAAAAATTGGAAGAAAAAGAGAAATAAAGGTAGAATAAAAGCGATGCAACGAAATGTAGTTGCTGAAACAGGTATGGATTGAAGAAAGTTTTCAAGAGCTGGATGAAAATTCTCGAAAGGGTTCTACAAGAAGAATCCTGTTGAAGTATCTCAAGAAGATATGGAGGTAATGCTGAAAAGAAATCCCCCACTTCAAATGGGGGATTGAAAAGTTATTTGTAATTTCTGTGGACTTTAAAATCATTCTGCAGTTTCTTCGCATTTTCTATAGTATCTGTTTTAGCGCTTTTACCGTATTTATCAACAAGCACCCTGGCTTTATTTGGCCTTACCAGTACGGCTGGACCGCCCACACATCCTTCCTGACACGCCATTCCTTCAATAAAGTTTCCTTCAAACTTACCGGCCTTTAAAGCTTTCAAAGCTTTGATGCATTCATCAATTCCGTTACATATTACAGGTTTTATATCTAATTCAGCATTTAATTCTTTAACCGTATTTACAATTGCCTGTGTAACGCCTCCGCTTCTGGCAAAACATCTTCCAAGCTCACTTGCGTTTTCTTCTTCAGAGTCTTCACAGTCCTGAGGATTTATTTCTGCCCCTTCCAGCATGGCGCAGATTTCTTCAAATGTCAGCACGTGATCTATTGAGCCGGCTAATTCTTCATCTATAATTTCTTCTTTTTTAGCTATACACGGCCCGATAAAGACAACTTTTTTATCGGGACAATCATTTTTAAGTTTTCTTCCCAGTGCCACCATGGGAGAAACTATTGTTGATAAATTTGCTACTAGCTCAGGGTAGTTTTTACGTACCAGGTTTACAAAGGCAGGACAGCAGGAACTCATCATGAAATCTGCTTCATTATCTTTAGTTTTTTCTATAAATTCCATAGCCTCGTTATAAGCAACCAAATCGGCGCCTGCAGCAACCTCGTAAACTTCTGAAAAGCCCAGTTTCTTTAAAGCATTTTTAATTTGAGCAGGACTAACTTTCGCACCAAATTGGCCGGCAAAGGCGGGAGCAATTATTGCTGTAATATTTTTACCGCTTGTTAATTCCTCTAGAACGTTTATAAGGCTTGATTTTGAAGTTATTGCACCAAAGGGACATGCATTAACACAAGCTCCGCAGCTTATGCATTTTTCGTAATCTATAGTAGCTTTTCTGTCTTCGCTTATTGATACTGCACTTACGGGACATACTCCCCTGCAGGGGCGCATAACATCAGAAATGGCGTTATAAGGACAAACATTTTTACATTTTCCGCATTCTATACACAGTTTTTGATTAATGTAGGCCTGTCTGCCGATAAAGCTAATGGCACCTTTCGGACATGCCTCCATACACTTGTGGGCAACACAGCCCCTACATGCTTCGGTGACTGTGAAACGGTTTATGGGACATTCATCGCAGGCCACATCTATCACCTGAACAATAGGGCCTTCTAAATTATTACTGCTATGTTTATAGTCATCTCCCAACCTTGAATGTTGATCTCCGGTTGTGGGTTCTATACCCATTGCAAGCCTGATTCTTTCAGTTATTACAGCTCTTTCTTTATATACACAGCAGCGGTGCCTTGCTTTATTTCCTTTAATTATAAGGTGCGGCAAGTCGTTTATTTGATCTTTAAACTTACCTTTAATAAATAAGCGAGTTATTTCCCTGGTCACCTCGTGGTTTATTTTTTGGACTTCTGTTTCAAATTTACGCATATACTACACCTCCCTTGAGAACAGCTCTAAGAATAACATATACCAATATTAAATTTCAATAGAAAAATTAGGTACAAAGTAAAATTCCTGGCTCCTTGAATAGAACCATGGTTAATAGTATTACTTTAATTTATTATTCTCCGTCAGTTCCGGGCAAATTTTATCAACGTTATGGCAGCAGTCATTTCCCTAATCTCATATGAGGGCCCCTCGTCCTTTTTCAAATAATATATGTATAAAATTTCTTTTAGGTTAATATATCTTTGAAGGCAAAATGCTTTTATTCTCTTTTTTATAGGATATGTTTTGTAGTTAGTAACTGCGCAAGCCACCGTGCAATATTATTTCGGATTTGATAAACTGGTAATGGGAAGGAGGGTGTAGTTCTGTAATGAAAGAATTTATGACCTTAAAACCATTTTTCCAGGATAACAAGTTAAGCTATGCCATCGGGGCCACATGGCTTGTAATCACAGATCTTTTACAGCTTGTAATTCCTAAATTGCTTGGCATAATTACAGATAGCATAGAAAAGTCTGCATCTCCCAAAGTCCTTTTTAAATATGCACTTTTAATTTTGATTATTGCTTTGGCAACTGCCTTTTCGCGTTATTTCTGGAGAATTTATGTTTTGGGCACGGCACGTAGACTGGAATACTTTTTACGAAACAAGCTATTTTCACATCTCCAGACATTAGATCCCAAATTTTATGATAATCATAAAACCGGAGATTTAATGGCTTTGGCCACAAACGATATAGGCGCCATCCGGATGACATTTGCAGGTGGACTTATAATGACTGTTGATGCATTATTTATAACAGTGTTTGCAGTAATAATTATGTTAACCACCATTAACGTAAAGTTGACTTTGATTGCTCTTTTACCAATGCCTTTGATAGCTTTAATTGTTACCAGGTTTAACAGGGTCGTACATAACCGTTTTAAAAAGGTGCAAAAAGCCTTTGCTTCGCTAACCGATATGATGCATGAAAATGTTTCTGCTGTGAGGGTTATTAAGACTTTTGTTCAGGAAAAAAATCAAGTCAAAAAGTTTAATAGCTACAGTCAAAAAGTTGTGGATACGAATTTACATTTAGTTAGAGTTACGGGTATTTTTTACCCGCTGGTTCAATACCTGTCGGCATTAAGTTTATTAATAGTTTTGGGTTATGGGAGCGTTTTAGTTATAATCGGGGAAATCTCCTTAGGGGATTTCATATCATTTAACGGTTATCTTGCAATGCTCACCTGGCCGATGATGGCTATGGGATGGGTTATAAATATTGTCCAGCGTGGCGCCGCTTCAATGTCCAGGATTAATGATATTTTAAATGAGAAACCCGAAATTTATGAATACCCGGAAGCAGATCAAAATATTAAAGAGTTAAAGGGAAAAATTGAATTTTGCAACCTAAATTTTTCCTATGATCATAAAAATTTAGTACTTAAAAATTTTTCACTAACTATAAACCCTGGAGAAACAGTTGCAATTTTGGGGCGAACCGGAAGCGGAAAGTCAACTATTGTTGATGTTATTCTTAGGCTGTATGATGTGGGCAGGGGAGAACTATTTATTGATGACCGCGAAATTCATGAAATTCCTTTAAAAACATTAAGGAAGAATATAGGCTATGTTCCCCAGGACAGCTTTTTATTTTCCACTACAATAGAAGAAAATATTGCCCTGGCAGATAACTATGTATCTCGAGAAAAAATCATAGCTGCTGCAAAGGTTGCCGGTATATATGAGGAGATAGTCGATATGCCGGATGGGTTCGAGACAGTTGTTGGCGAGCGGGGAATTACGCTTTCGGGTGGTCAAAAACAAAGAATTGCCATAGCAAGGGCTGTAATTAAAGATCCACCAATTTTAATACTTGACGATAGTTTATCTGCAGTTGATACAAATACTGAAGAGAAAATACTAAAAGAACTGGCAAGAATCAGAAAAAACCGCACTACAATTATAATTTCTAACCGCATATCTACCATTAAAGATGCTGATAAGATAGTTGTTTTAGAGGGAGGACAAATAGTACAGGAAGGAATTCATCAAGAACTGCTGGATAACAAGAAAGGTCAATATTATCGTCTTTATCAAAAGCAGCTTTTAGAAGATGAAAATTCAGCTTAGTGGGTGATATTTTGAGTAAAAATAGATCTTTTCAAGAAAAAGAGATAGAGGGAAAAGTTTATGACTTGCAACTACTAAGAAGAATACTGTCATATGCCAAACCGTACTGGCTGTTGATTGTAATTTCCGTAATACTTGTTTTCATTATAACAGCCGTAGATTTGGCCAGGCCCTATTTAATTAAAATTGCAATTGATGAACATATTAAAGGTTATACTGCTCCCATGGTTTCCTTTTTACCTGAAGAATCCCCTGTCAAGGGAGTTCATTATAAAGGTAGAATTTATGTGAGGGAGACGGAGCTTTCACAAGAATTTCCAGAAAAAGCTAGATTCCAGTTAATAAAGTACCAGGGAAAATACTTCCTGATTCAGGGAGTGATAAACCCTGATAAAGATTATGGAGTTATGGAGAAAAACGGGCAAACCTTTCTAAAACAAGGAAAATCTATTTATCAGGCAAGGCCCCTTTCTAGAAGTGAAGCGCGTATCTTTAGGGAAAAAGATATAAAAGATGTTACCAGACTGGGGTTAATATATTTTGTAATAGTTACGGCAGCTTTATTTATTAATTATGGCCAAAATTACCTTCTACAATTTACAAGTCAAAAAATTGTTTACGACCTCAGGGAAGACGTTTTTACCCACCTGCAAAAATTATCCCTTGCTTTTTTTGATAAAAATCCCGTGGGCAGGCTTGTAACGAGGGTAACGAACGATACTGCTACTCTTAATGAACTATTTACTGAAGTTTTAATCAATATGGTGAAGGATTTCTTTATAGTCCTGGGAATCATAATTATCATGCTCAAATTGAATTGGAAGCTTGCTATAATCAGTTATATTTCTATCCCTCTGACTTTATTGTCAACTTATATCTATAAAAAGGTAGCCCAGGATGCATACAGAAAGGTACGGGTTAAACTGGCTGAGTTAAACTCTACTTTACAGGAAAATATCTCCGGTATGCGCATAGTTCAGATTTTCGGCCAGCAGTACAATAAATTTAAGGAGTTTGATAGTATAAATTTACAAAATCTGCAGGCAGAAATCAAAGCCTTAAAAGCAGAGGCTTTTTTCAGACCTTCCATGGATCTCATTTATTCTTTTGTACTTGCCTTGCTGGTCTGGTATGGGGGAAGGGACGTTCTACAAGGGACTATCCAATTTGGGGTATTGTATGCATTTATAAATTATACTGAAAAATTGTTTAGACCCATCAATGATATGACGCAAAAATTTACCCTCATGCAAAATGCTGTGGTTGCATCAGAAAGGATTTTTATGCTCTTGGATGAAGAAGAAACCATCACAGATCCGCTGCACCCTAAGAAATTTGCTGACTTTAAAGGAGAAATTGTCTTTAAGGATGTTTGGTTTGCCTATGAAGATGAAGAATGGGTTTTAAAGGATGTCAGCTTTGAGATTAAACCGGGAGAGACTGTGGCATTTGTAGGGCCTACAGGTTCAGGAAAGACAACAATTACAAACTTAATTACCAGGCTTTATAATATTCAAAAGGGTGAAATTTTAATTGATGGCATAAATATTAAGGATTTAAAGCAGAATGATATTAGAAAAATGGTAGCCGTTGTGATGCAGGATGTTTTTCTCTTCTCTGGAAATATTTTGTCAAATATAACGCTGGATTCACCTGAAATAAGTGAAGAAAAGGCAAAAAAAGCTGCAAGATACGTTAATGCAGAAGAGTTTATTAAGAAATTACCAGGCGGATATTATTACGAGGTTAAAGAACGTGGCGCCACACTTTCGGCCGGGCAAAGGCAACTGATAGCATTTGCAAGGGCCCTGGCATTTGATCCCAAGGTACTGATTTTAGATGAGGCCACTGCAAGCATCGATACCCAGTCTGAAATTTTAATACAGGATGCATTAAATAAATTAACTGCTTATAGAACAACAATTGTAATTGCCCACAGGCTTTCAACAATTAAAAATGCAGATAAAATAATAGTTCTTCATAAAGGAAGAATAAAAGAGATGGGAACACACCATGAGCTACTAGCTGAAAGGGGAATGTATTACAGGCTTTACAAGCTGCAATGGACATAAATTTTTTTTAGTATTGATTAAATTCGCTGCTGATACTAAAATTATAGATAACAAATATATAATATTGCAAACTTACAAAAAATTGTCAGGGGGTCCAAAATGATTAAAGTAAAAGAAGATGGTAAGCTGCTGGTTATTGATTTTAATGGATTTGAAATTGTAAAACATTCAAATGAGATTCCTTTCCTGCACGTTGGAAGCGGTACTGCAAATTATGACATGCTTAATGGAAACTTTGAAATTGAAGAACATTTAAATGAAAAAATTGCCTTAACCGATTACACTGTTTTGGAAGAAAAAGCTACTTCAGTTAAAGTGAAATTTTCAAGAAACGAAGTGTACGCGGTAACTGTAAACTTTACAGAAGTTGATGGAAGGCTACATATTGATTTCCAAGAAAAACCGAAAGGCCTGAATAGAAGCTGGATAAAAATAGCTGCACAGGAAAATGAACATATATACGGGTGCGGTGAACAGTTTTCTGAGCTTGACCTCAAGGGCAAAAAGGTTCCCTTATGGGTATCGGAGCAGGGGGTGGGCAGAAATAAAAAGGATTACCTGACCTTCCAGGCAGATGTACATGCCGGGGCAGGTGGTGACTGGTATACTACCTATTATCCCCAGCCTACTTTTGTGTCCTCTAAAAACTACTGGTGCCATGTAGAAGACTCCCACTATATGGAATTTGACTTTAGAAATGATTTGTACCATGAGCTATGTGTCTGGAGCATTCCTTCAAAGGTTATCATATCTAAAAAAAATACTGCCCTGGAAGTTCTTGAAGATTTAACAGCTTACCTGGGAAGGCAGCCTGAACTTCCTGACTGGTCCTATGATGGAGTATGGCTGGGATTACAGGGTGGTACGGAAACTGTACTTAAAAAACTTGAAAATGCTCAAAATCACGGCCTGAAGGTTGTTGCCTTATGGTGTCAAGACTGGGAAGGTAAGCGCATAACTGACTTTGGAAAACGACTTTTCTGGAATTGGGAATACCACAAAGAAATGTATCCGGATCTACCACAAACGATTAAAGAGCTCAATGAAAAGGGGATTAAGTTTTTAGGCTATATCAACACCTTCCTTGCTACTGATGGTGAAATGTATAAGGAAGCCACTAAAAAAGGTTATATAGTAAAAGATAATGAAGGCAAAGATTATGAGGGAGCCAAGGATATGCCTGCTGTACTAATGGACTTTACTAATCCGGAAGCAGTTAATTGGATTAAAAATATAATTAAAGAAAATATGATAGGGATTGGTTTATCAGGCTGGATGTGTGATTTTGGGGAGTACCTGCCAACCGATGCTGTATTATACTCCGGTGAAAGTGCAGAAAGTTATCATAACAAGTATCCTGCAGAGTGGGCAAAGATAAATAGGGAAGCTGTCGAAGAAGCAGGCAAATTGGGCGAGGTAGTTTTCTTTACCAGGGCCGGTTATACCGGTACTTCCAGATATTCACTTTTAATGTGGGCAGGTGACCAAACTGTTAACTGGAGTTTAGATGATGGTCTTGCCTCTGTAATACCTGCTGCTCTCTCCTTGGGAATGAGTGGCTTTGGAATATCCCATTCTGATATTGGTGGTTACACCTCACTTTACGGTGTAAAAAGGACCAAGGAACTGTTTATGAGATGGGCCGAAATGGCAGCATTCACACCTGTTATGAGAACCCATGAAGGAAACAGGCCTGATGACTGCTGGCAGTTTGACTCAGATGAAGAGACCTTATTACATTTTGCAAAGATGAGCAAAATCTATACCCATCTCAAGCCATACATTAAAGACGTAGTAAAAGAAAATGCGGAAAAGGGAATTCCCGCACAACGCCATCCGTATATCCATTATGAAAATGATGAGGAACTTCACAAGTTGAAATACCAGTACCTCTTCGGCAGGGATTTGATGGTAGCCCCTGTTTATGAGGAAAATAAAACTAGCCGCAAGCTGTATCTGCCGGAAGATAATTGGATCCATGTTTGGACAGGAAAAGAATATGGTAAAGGGTATCATGAAGTTGAAGCTCCCTTAGGAGAAATTCCCGTATTCTATAGGAAGGGCTCACAGTATGAAGACCTCTTTAAGCAAATTGCTGATATAAAGTAGTTTTTATAACATGAAAAGCCAACTCACGCCTGTGTGGGTTGGCTTTTAATATTGAGTTTTTTAATTTTGCTTTTGTTTTTCTACAGATTTTAAAATCGTTCTGGAATAAGCGCTTCTGCTGGTACCATGATATTCCTTATATTTTTTTAGACCGTACATTCCCCTGTTATAGGCTGTTAAAGCATCATGCCAGTTATGATATTTTTGATATAAATAGTTTAAATACCAGAGTCCCATTTTCATATTTAATTCAATGTTGTATGCCATATCATAAGTAAAATCTTTTATGCCAATTTTTTCGGCAAGCCAGGGGCTTGTATTGTCGTTAAGCTGGAAAAGTCCGCGATCGTATGTATCGTTCCATTCATTATAACAAGTTAATTTAGGATCAAAGTTACTTTCCAGCCTAACAACCTCATATGCCAGTTCCAAAGGTATATTATACGATGCCGCAATATTTTGTAGTGTCCGGATAAGCTCAACGGAAGTACCAGCTTTTTCAGCCAGTTGCTTTTGTTTTTCTGTGATATAAGTATAAGTTTCCAAGGTGTTTTTTTCTATGTTTTTTAATTGTGTATCCAGCATGCTTACCTTCTCTTCTATTTTTTGTAAGCTGCCTTCAATAACTTGTGGTGACCTATTAAATGCCAGGTTTGCAATTGGAAAAAATAAGATCAATGTTACAAAGACGGTCACCAAAAGCCACACTTTTTTCATTTTAGTTAACCTCCTTAATTTTCCATATAAGGTAATTTTTTATTATTAACAAAGACGCATATCAGTTTAACATAATTTACTACTACTGGCAATGGATAAATCTTGCAGAATTTTTAGCATAAATTTAATAAAAAAACAAGGAGCAAAAAAATCTAAAGATATTTCCAATTGTTCCAAAATGCTATACTCCGACGTGTAATATTTATTGTAAACCTTGATTTTATAAGGAATAATTTATACAATATGGAATTGTAATTTAGATGTATTAGGGAGGCGTATTTTAATTGACTAAAGTTTGGTTTACTTCTGTAAAAGAAAATGCTTCTACACATGAAATTTCGGAAAAGGTACTTAAATTATATAATGAAGCGGATTTTCAGAAGATATTTACCAAAGATGAGTTTACTGCTGTAAAAATACATTTTGGAGAGAAAAACAATACAGGCCATATCAAACCTGAGTGGATTAAGGCTTTATTAGAAAAAATCAAAGAAAGCGGCTGCAAACCTTTTTTAACCGATACAAATACTTTGTATAAGGGTCAGCGTCAAAATTCGGTTGATCATTTAATGCAAGCCTATGAACACGGTTTTACCATAGAAAATGTAGGAGTACCTGTGATTATCGCTGACGGACTTCTTTCTAAAAATTTTTCCGAAGTGACAATTGAGGGGAAACACTTTAACTCTGTCAAAATTGCAAATGATATTTTACACAGCGAATCACTCGTTGTTTTAAGCCATATGACCGGACATGTCTTAAGCGGACTTGGTGCAGCCATTAAAAACCTGGCCATGGGTGCTGCTCCTCGAAGTGGTAAACAAGTGCAGCATGCTGATGTAAGACCGGAGGTTAAAGGAGAAAAATGTAAAGCGTGTAGAAAGTGTATCGAGTGGTGTCCAAAGGATGCAATAGAAATCTATGACGGTGTTGCAGTTATTGATGTTGAGAAATGTTATGGCTGTGGAGAGTGTATTGCTACCTGCCGTTATGAAGCAATAGATTTTTCCTTTAAATCATCAAGCGGACTTTTACAGGAAAAAATGGCCGAATATGCTTTCGGTGCTGTAAGGGATAAAGAGGGGAAAGTCTGCTATTTCAATTTTTTAACCCATTTTACCAAAGAATGTGACTGTTATGGGAAAGCCCAGGACAAGGAAACTGAGGACATCGGTATTTTAGCTTCATACGATCCTGTGGCTATCGACCAGGCTTCAGTTGACCTCTTGAAGGATAGAGCAGGAGAGGACCTCCTGAGAAAACTCTGGCCGGAAAATGATTATAATATCCAACTTGGTCATGCAGAAAAAATTGGACTGGGAACTAGAGACTATGAACTTATACAAATAAATTAACTAAAAAGCGCCGAAAAGCCCGGCGCTTTTTGATTGTTTAACTTATAAGCAAAATTCTTTAATTCTTTTTTTCTGTAATTCGCCATCTAAATAAATACTAAACATATCATCTTTTTTTTCAATTTTTTGGAGAGCTTCTTTTGCTTCAGGTGTACCAATGCTATGTAAAGCAAAGGCAGCAAATCCTTTGATGGTTTGATCTTTAGAATTTAAAAACTGTTCTATTTCAGGGATATACTCTTCGATTAACTCCGGAGCTTTTAAAGCTATTCTTCCTAAAGCCCAGAGGACGTACCCTCTGATGTTTTCATCTTCCAAAAAACAGGCTAAATTAGAAATAAAGTTTTGATATTCCTTTGGATTATGGCGAATAATCTCTCCAATAACCTGAGCTGAACTCCAGGGAGTACCACCTGATTCATCATTAAGGCTCCAAAAAAATCTCCGTATTATATCTCTGACCAATTCCGGTTTTTGCTGAGATATACTACCACAAACCAGCCCCAGCGCTTCAATAGCTCGCCAGGTAAGAACCGAATTTAAGTCGTATAGAAATACCTGCAGGTATTTCAAGGTAGATCTTTTTTGAATTCCTAATTGTACGATTCCGGCAAAGTCTTTTTCTTCTAGCATTTTCTTGAGGGTATTTTTTAAACTCATCCTAGAATCACCCTTTAATGATAGTAATAGTAACTTATACTATTACTATTCTTCAAAAGTTTAAAAATACCTGCTTTATTGATATTATCTTAATCGTTTTCTATGTTTTTTATAATTTCACCATATATTTCTGGACGGCGAGACTCTAGATAAAATCTATTTCGCATTAAGTCGGATTTATTCTTGCGTATGGAGTCTAACTTGCTGCTTTTCAGAGTAACAACCAGCATTTCTTCGTCTTTATCTGAAGTTTCAGCAATTAAATTTCCTAAAGGATCAAATACCATACACCCTCCTTGGTAATTGATACCTTCGCCGTTATCTCCATAATGATTACAGGTAACAAGATATAATGAATTGTCATAGGCCCTGGCAGGTAAATATTTTAGCCAACTTTCTTTTCTTTTTTCTAAAGACATAGGAGTGGCATGGGGCAAAAAAACAACCTCTGCACCTTGAAGTGCTTGGATAGTGGTTACTTCAGGAAAGTGGCAGTCGAAACATAATTGAATTCCAAATTTAGCCTTTGAATATGAAAAAGTTTTTACTTTGTCTGCTGGTCTGAAATAATGTTGTTCCGTAACTCCAAGGTGTGTTTTACGGTATTTATCTATTCTTCCATCAGGATAAATAACTGCTTGAGTAATAAAAGGCTTGCTTTCAGATTTCTCTATTAAACCTGCTAAAATGATGATATTGTGTTTTTCAGATAATCCTTGCAGGTAGTTGCAACTTTGACCGTGAAGGGGTTCAGCCAGATCCTTGGCTTTTTTTAAAGTATAGCCTTGAATACTTAATTCCGGAAAGCAGATAATATCTACAGTTTGAGCGTGAGCTTTCTTAATAAATTCTTCCATTTTTTTAAGATTTTTAGAAATTTCCCCTACAGATGACTGCATCTGTACTGCCGCAATCCTAACATCTTCCATAACTTTACGCTCCCAACATAAAGATGTGATAATCTTAGTTTATAATAAAGTAGAAAGTTAAGCAAAAAAAAGAGAAATTATATTTACCAGGATAATTAAAAAAATGAGAACCTTAAAAAAAATTCAAATTGGAATTAAATGGTTGCAAAATTTTCTTGAAATATGTGTTCTTTACATTATAATAAAAGTAAAGTTTGTAATATTACAAAAAATTGGGGAGCGGGAGACCATGCAAAATAGTATTCAGAATTTAGATGCTATGCCATTACACTACCGTATTGCATATGAATTGAGAAATAAGCTCCAGAAGGGCTATTGGAAGCCCGGTGACCTGTTTCCTACTGATAAGCAGCTTATGGAACAGTATAATGTGAGCAGTACTACAGTGCGCAGAGCTATATACGAATTAGTACAGGAAGGATGGCTTGAAAGAAAGCCTGGTAAAGGAACATTTGTAAGAAATCAAATGGTGGAAAACCTTCGTAAGCTGACAGGTTTCTTTGAAGAAATTCAATCTAAAGGTATGGTTCCGAGTGCAGAAATTATCAAAAGTGAGATTGTAACGGTAGATAATAATTTATTGCAGGAAATTCCTCTTTTGCAGGATTTCAATGTTTCTAAGGTATATTTAATTAAAAAAATTCATAAAATGAACAATACACCTGTTGTTTATGTGAAAAGTTTTTGGCCTGTTGATATAGGAACTGAAATTGCAAAATATGATCTAACTAAGCAAGGTGTATATAGCATTGTTCAAGATGAATTGGGGATTTTACTGAGAGAGGCGTCCCAGACAATTTCAGCCGGTTTAGCTGATAAAGAAGAAGCTGAGGCGTTAAATATAGCGGAAAAGGCTCCAATTTTAGTTATGAACAGGGCTACCTACAGCAATGAAAGGCTTTTAGAGGTTGCTGTAAACTCCTACAGGGCGGATTTATATAGTTATAAAATTATCTTAAGTCGTAATGATATCAAAAAGAATGCAGGCATGGTATTAAATGCCTAAAATAAATTTTTTTGTATTGTCCAAAAATTACAGAAATGCATTGACAGTACAATCAATTCAACTTTATAATTATGTTAGCAAATATATAATATTACAATATTTCATTTTAATTAAAAATATGGTGTTATAATTACTTTAAGGGTTTATTAATTTTTTTAATTAAATATTGTAATATTACAAATTGTAATATTACAAAAGAATTTTTGCAATAATTAAATATTGCAAAATTACAAATGTACAAATTTACAACTTACAACTTTAATTAAAATTTTTCTGCATGAGGTGATTCACTTTGGTTAAAGCAATTGAAGGAAACCTTCTGGTAGGTCAATCAGGAGGGCCCACACCGGTAATTAATGCTAGTTTAGCGGGAGTTATCTCTGAAGCACAAAGACATAGTAACGTCAAAACTATCTATGGAATGGAGAATGGAATTGAAGGTTTGCTACAAGGCAAGCTTAAAAAGATTCCAGAAATGTCAGAAAAAAATATCCAATTGCTGGCATCCACACCTGCCTCTGCTTTGGGAAGCTGTAGATATAAGGTGCAGGATGACGATTACCCTAAGCTTTTGCAAATATTTAAAGAAAATAATATCAGGTACTTCTTTTACATTGGTGGAAACGACTCCATGGATACATGCAACAAAATAGCCAAGCTCGCAGAGGCTGAGGGCTATGAAATGTATGTTATGGGAGTGCCTAAAACAATTGATAATGACTTGCCTCTCACTGATCACTGCCCCGGATTTGGAAGTGCAGCTCGTTTTACTGCAGTTAGTACTCTAGGAACAGGTCGCGATCTTGAAGCAATGAAAACATTTGATGATGTAACCATTGTGGAAATTATGGGTCGCCATGCTGGCTGGCTGGCTGCTTCCTCAGCGCTTTTGAAAAGGGATGTCAAAGATGCGCCACACTTAATTTACTTACCTGAAAGAACCTTTAAAATGGATAAATTCATAGAAGATGTAAAGACAGTTCATAAGGAATTAGGATATGTATTTGTAGCAATAGGAGAAGGCATTAGAGATGAAAGTGGAGAGTTTATTGGAGCAAAGAATGCTGTAAAAGATGCCTTCGGACATATTGCAATAGCCCTTAGTGAAGGACCTGCAGCTTATCTGGCAAGGACAGTAAACAAAGAACTTGGCCTGCAAGCTCGCTACAATCGAAGTGGTACAATTCAGCGAGCTTATTCAGAATCTGTCTCTGATGCTGATAGAAATGAAGCATTTATGGTTGGACAAAAGGCAGTAGAGCTTGCAGTAAAAGGTGAAACAGGAAAGATGGTAACCCTGGTTAGGGGAGAGGGAACGGAGTATAAGTGTACAACAGGAACAGCTTCCCTTGAGAAGGTGGCTAATGTTGAAAAAGTAGTTCCAGACGAATTTATTAACGCTGAAGGCAATTTTGTAACTGAAGCATTTAAGGAATACGCATTGCCACTACTTGGAAGTAATTTGCCGGAGTATTATAGATTTAAGTAATAGCAACTAGATAAAATTTTTGGGAGAGGTGTTAGTATGAGTTTAGTGACATTAAAAGAAGTAATGGAGCCAAAAGACGAAGCATTTGCTGTTGGAGCATTTAGTACTTATGACTTAAGCAGCGCTCTGGGCATAGTAGAAGGAGCTGAAGCAGTTAACCTGCCTGTTATTGCAATGATGGGTGCACCGGTTCTTAATGTACCTGGTAATGAGAAAGTTGCTGAAACATTGATTTCATTAGCTAAAATGTCAAGTGTACCTGTTGTTGTGCATTTGGACCATGCCAAAGATTTTGCAACTTGCATGAAAGCTATTAAGTTAGGATTCAGTTCGGTTATGATTGATGGTTCGACATTAAGTCTGGAAGAAAATATTGCAGTTACCAATAAAGTAACTGAGGCTGCAAAAGCAGTAGGTGTTTCAGTAGAAGCAGAACTGGGAGCGCTTGCCGGAATTGAAGACGGAGAAGAGGTTAAGGCTCAAAAAATGACAAATCCCGAGCACATGAAAACATTTTTAGAAGCAACGGATGTTGACGGGTTAGCTGTTTCAATCGGTAATGCCCATGGATTGTACAAGGGTGAACCTAACCTGAACTTTGAATTACTTGAAAAGCTGAACGACTTAAGTGATGTTCCCCTCATAATGCATGGTGGAACCGGTCTTACTCAAGAACAGTTTGCCAAGGGAATTCAACTGGGAATTAAAAAGATCAATATTGGAACTGAGATCAAAAAGACAACAATTGAAACCTTTATAGAAACACACGGCAAAAATGAAAGCGCCTGGGATATGATTGGTATTCCGAAGGCGTGCAGGGAAGCTATTTCTAAAGTTGTTGCTGACAAATTGAAATTTTATAGAAGCGGTTGGAAGGAACTGGTTTAGTTGGTTGTTGACCAGTAATTGGTTGTGCCAAGCATGAAAGGGAGTGTAAATATGGCAGAAGTTAAGCTTCAGGGGATATACAAGAGGTTTAAGGATACAGTTGCAGTATCAAACTTTAACCTGGAAATCAAAGACGGTGAATTCATAGTTCTGGTAGGACCTTCCGGATGTGGGAAAAGTACAACCCTGAGAATGGTTGCCGGTTTGGAACAACCTTCAGAAGGTAAAATTTATATTGGTGATAAGGACGTAACCTATGCTGAACCCAAAAACAGAGATATAGCAATGGTATTTCAGGATTATGCGCTATATCCTCATATGAACGTATTTAAGAATATGGCATTTGGATTGCAGTTAAGAAAAATGCCCAAGGACGAAATAAAGAAGAGGGTGGAGACTGCAGCAGAACGCTTGGGAATTTCACATCTGTTGCATAGAACTCCGAGACAGCTATCAGGTGGTCAGCGTCAGAGGGTAGCTTTGGGAAGATCGATTGTAAGGGATCCCCAGGTATTCTTGATGGACGAGCCGCTTTCTAACCTTGACGCTAAATTAAGGGTGCAAATGAGGGCTGAAATAGTTAAGCTCCAGAAAGGTTTAAATACAACTACTATCTATGTAACTCATGATCAGGTAGAAGCCATGACAATGGGTGATAGGATAGTTGTAATGAAGGATGGCTTTATGCAGCAAGTAGGTACTCCTTCAGAGATTTATCATGAACCTGCCAACATGTTTGTAGCTGGCTTTGTAGGTTCTCCTAGCATGAACTTTATTGAGGGAGAATTTGTTCAAAAGGACGGTAAATGCTTCTTTACAGCTCAAGGTATCGAAGTAGAATTACCCGGAAAGCTTTCCGACAAATCATTGTCTTCTAAGTCAGTAGTGCTTGGCATTCGTCCTGAGGATATTAGGGTAGATGTGGAAAAAACAGACAACTTAACATCTCCTGTGGAATGTAAAGTTGAATTAATTGAAGATCTAGGCGCCGAAGAAATTGTCTTTCTAAAAACAAAGGGTGGCCAAGAATTTAAAGCACGTATTTCAAGCGACCTTAGTAAAGCTCAAGCTGGTAATAATGTAAATGCATATTTCAAGCTTAATAAGATTCATATCTTTGATGCTGAAGAAGGCAGTAAGGTACCCCTTTCTGCTTAAAAATCTTTAGACTTCATAAAGGGGGTGGGGTAAAGAGTAAAAGATAACAAGTCAGTCTTAATAAAATTCTAGGAATGTAAATTACGGGACGATTTAATCTATTTAATTTATGGGAGGGTGAACAATTTGAACTTCAAGAAGCTGAGTGTGTTGGCAATTGTAGTATTGTTGGTTGGTGCATTTGTTGTAGGTTGTGGTGGAGGAAATGATGAACCTGCAGATCAAGGCGCAGATTCCGGTGAAAAACAAGTAACAATTAGATTTGCTCACTGGCGTGGAGAAGATAAGGAAGCATTTGAAAAAGTAATTGCTAAGTTCAATGAAGAATATCCAAACATCAAAGTTCAGCAGGATATTAGTGGCTCAGAGCAGTACAGAGCAAAAATACAAGCAGAATTGCAATCAGATGCCGGACCTGACGTTTTCACTACTTTCCCCGGTGCACATTTTGCTACTTTACAGGAAGCAGGAGTATATGCCGATCTTTCAGGCGCTGAATTCCTGGATCGTTTCTCCCCTCACCTGTTACTGGCAGGACAGGCTGATGGAAAACAATATGCAGTTCCATACCAGCTGGTATTCAATATCCCCGTATACAATAAAGGGTTATTTGAAAAAGCAGGTGTAGAGCCTGCAGACAGTTGGGAAGGATTCTTGGAAATGTGTCAGACTTTAAAGGATAACGGTATTACACCTATCATCTTTGACAGTGAAATTGGCCCCGGCCAATTTATGAACCCAATGTTAATGAACAATATGCCTACCGATGATGCCTTAACCAGGGTAGAAAAAGGCGAGCTTAAGTTGACAGATGACTGGTTCGTTAAAACTCTTGCTCAATTTAAAGAACTTAAGGACAAAGGATTTATGCAGGATGACGTACTTGGAACCAGAAAAGCTGGCGCTGCTGCGTTATTTGCTCAGGAACAAGGCGCCATGTTAGCTCAAGGGTCATATATGATGGCATCTAACAAACAGCAAAACCCCGATATCAAGCAGGGACTACTTGCACCAATAACAGTACCGGCAGATCAAGCAAAGTATGAAGGTATCCATACTTCAACATTTATGATTGGTATTAATGCAAAATCCGAAAAACAAGAAGCTGCTAAGAAGTTTATGGAATTCTTGTTTAGACCGGAAATTTCCGCAATGTATGCTAATGTAACAGGACAAATGTTGACAGTTAATGGTGTTGAATATGAATCGCCTGAATTAAATGAACAGGCTAAGTGGCTAGAGAAGAAGACATTATTCCAGCCTAGATACACTTTGACAGTTCAAGAAGTTGAGGATGCAATAGTAAACTCAATTAAAGACGTATTAGGTGGTATGTCGCCTGAAGAAGCTGCTGCTAAGGCTCAGGAAGAAGTTGAAAGATCTATTAAATAAGGTTTAGAGGGATACTTTCAGCGACAAGAGAGAGGGCATGTACCTCTCTCT
The DNA here is from genome assembly GCA_020063565.1 of Clostridiales bacterium. Classification (GTDB taxonomy): domain Bacteria; phylum Bacillota; class DSM-16504; order Desulfitibacterales; family JAICDB01; genus JAICDB01. The sequence continues at coordinate 81,069 of JAICDB010000001.1, forward strand.
TATCCTGATAACTAAGGAGGAAAAAATATGAAAAAGTACTGGGGGCTCTTACCATTTATCATACCAGGGGTCATATTATATACAATCTTTTTTGCCATACCCTTAGTTTCCTCACTGGCTCTTAGTTTTACAGACTGGAACGGTATATCCCCTGATTATAATTTTGTTGGCTTAAGCAATTATGTTGAGATGATTACAGATGACCCTATTTTCCATCAAACATTTGGTAACAACCTAAAATACATGTTTTTTGTAGTTATCTTCCAGACATTATTTGCACTTATTTTTGCCATGTTTTTGGCTAAAAACAGTAAACTCAATGTTTTCTACAGGGCGCTATTCTTTTTCCCCACTGTTATCGCTTCAGTTTCGGTGGCTTTTATCTGGATCTTTGTTTATGATCCAAGCATCGGTTCATTAAATACAATCCTTAAATTATTTGGCCTGGACTTTTTGAAACAGTCCTGGTTGGGGGACAAAAACATTGCAATTTACAGCCTTGCTATAACACAGGTTTGGATGCATACTGGACAGGTGATGATAATCTTTATAGCAGGTTTACAATCTATACCAAAATCACTGTATGAGGTTGCCAGAATAGAAGGAGCATCAAGGTGGCAGACCTTCCGTAATGTAACATGGCCGCTTTTAGCTCCTGCTGCAACAATTGTTGTAGCATATACCACATTGCAGTCATTCAAGGCATTTGACCTCATTCTGGCAATGACCGATGGTGGACCATCCTATGCAACTGAAATATTATCACTCTTTATTTACCACGAAGCATTTAGAAACTTCAAATTTGGCTATGCTGCAGCATCAGCGGTGATCTTCTTAATTATCGTATCATTGATTACAATAATTCAATTTAGAATTTTAAATGCCAATAAGGTAACCTACAATTAAGGGGTGTATATCAAGTGAGTAATTCAAAATTAGATTTACAAAAAGCAGACAAAAAACCAAAAGAAAATATTACGAAGGTTGATATTTGGAGACAGTTTCCTCTCCTCATTTATGCAATAATTATCATTACACCTCTTTCACTGGTATTTTTTGCAACTTTTAAAAACCTTAAGCAGCTATATTCAGATCCTTTGGGGGTACCTGAAAGTTGGAGCCTTGCCAACTATAAAGCGCTCTTTGCAAATGAGAATATGTTGATATACTTTAAAAACAGTGTAATAGTAACGTGTATTTCTGTTTTCAGTATTCTTTTACTTGCAAGTATGATTGCCTATGCAATAGTAAGATTACCGAAGTGGATAGGAAATATAGTCTTTGGGTTTGTAGTAGTGGGAATGATGGTACCTACTCAGGTGAATATGATACCACAGTATCTTTTACTGGATAGACTTAATCTATTGGATAAGCATCTGGGGTTAATCTGCGTAACGGTGGCTACATTTTTACCTATTGCAGTATTTATTTTAACAGGATTTATGAAAACTTTGCCGAAAGGTTTAATTGAAGCCGCAAGCATCGATGGCGCCTCACACTGGCAAATTTACTCAAGGGTGATGTTGCCTTTATCCGGTCCGTCTCTTGCTACGACAGCTATTTTCTGCTTTGTTATTGTCTGGAACGATCTTCTTTATCCGCTGTTGTTCATAAAGTCGGACAGCTTAAAGACAATGCCCCTGGCGCTGCTAGAATTCCAGGGTCAGTATTTGACAAACTACCCAATGATTTTCTCGGGAGTAGTGGTAGCTTCTATTCCGATGATTATAATTTATGTTTTCCTTCAGCGCTACTTTATTGCCGGTATGACAGCAGGATCTATGAAAGGATAAGTAGAAGTATATTTATATTATGTAAGATTAATGTAATGTCCGGGAACTGTGGAGGGTTTCACTGTTTCTGGAGCTGTGTTAAATGCAAAGTTTGTAATAATACAAGATTTCTTAGGAGGGCAGTTTATGGAAACCTTAAAACCTGTATACCTGCCAATGGGTAGAACTACATTCCATATGGAAAGTGCCACTGATTACTACAACCGTTCCTGTAAAGTAATCAAAGAACTTGCCCCGGGGGCAGAAATGCCGCAAGAATTACTTACTGATTTAGATATGTTAAACAACTATCTTGATGAAATCAAAAATAAGGATATAGATATTGCAGTTGTTCAAAGTACTACCTTTGTAGATGCTACCTTTACAATAGAAATCGTCAGAAAGCTTTCCTGTCCCGTATTAGTATGGTGTGTGCGAGAACCCGTTATTGATGGTAGTCGCCTCAGATTAAACTCTCTAACCGGTGGTTTTGCTGCCGGCAATACTTTAAGTACCTTTGGCAGAACATTTGATTTTGTATTCGGTAATCCCGAAGAGGAACAAGTGCAGAAAAAATTATCTGCATACTTCAAAGCTGCATCTGTTGTAAAGGGATTGAAGAACTTGACTTTAGGGGTAGTAGGAAATGTACCTCCGGGCTTTTTCTTTGGAGAAGAACTCAGTATGAATCTCTTAAATGTCATAGGTGCAAAATTGGAACGCTTAGACCTTAACAGTCTGATTCAAGAGGCGAAAGAATTGAAAACCGGTGAGTATGAAGAGGCACTTGCAGAATTGAAGGAGAAAATCTTCGGCATTGAAGAAATTGAAGAGGAACAAGTAGATAAAAACGCTCGCTTTAGAACAGTTCTTAAAAAACATGTGGAAGAAAAAGGAATTAAGGCAATTGCTAGTCGTTGCTGGCCTACAGTATTCCAGGAGTATAATGCTGCAATTTGTGCCACCCTTTCTTTATTTACTGAAGAAGGAATTGTATCTTCCTGTGAAGCTGATATTGGCGGCGCAATCAGCATGTATATCCAGAAACAAATTACAGGAGAACCTCCATATTTCGGAGACCCTGTTTCATTAGATGAAGAAAAGAATTCTATTATTTACTGGCATTGTGGTGCAGGAGCTTGTTCACTTGCTAGAACCGATACAGGCGCCCGCGCAGGAAGACATCCTAACCGTAAGCTTGGGCTGTCATTGGAATTTGGTCTTAAGGACGGCAGGGTTACAGTTTGCCGCTTCGGTAAGGGGCCAAACGGTTACCGTCTTTTTATCATGGCTGGTGAAGCGCTGGATGAACCTCAAAAGTTTCTTGGAACATCTGTTGAAGTACGCCCTGACGGAAATGCAGCTGAAATTGTAAATTCAGCAATTAATGAAGGTTGGGAACCTCACTTTTCAGTGGTTTACGGAGATATAACCGAGGAGTTAAAGGCTGTAGCCAAACTATTAAACATTGAAGTTGTAGAGTATTAAGAGAGGGGACCTGTGATGCTTGCCGCCGATTTGCAAAAGGAGATAGCAGTAAAAGAAGAACGAGTGAACAAGCTAATAAAAGAAAAAGGTTTAGACGGTATTTGCCTTTTTAAGGCTGCTAACTTTCACTGGTTTACAGCCGGTGGAACCAACAGGGTTGTGACAGGTTCTGAAAAGGGATGTGCCGTAATATTAATTATGGAAGGTAAGAAGTATTTAATTTCACCTTCCAATGAAATCGACAGGCTCCTTGCAGAACAACTCCCCGATCAAGGTTTTGAGAGATGTACTTTCTACTGGTATGAAACTCCCATGAAAGTAATCAAAGAACTAGCCGGAGATAAGAGGCTAGGTAGTGATATAGCAGTTCCGGGAATGACTGAGATCGGAGTTGATATAGACAGGTTGCGCTTTTCCCTGACATCGCAGGAAGTGGAAAAGGCAAGAAAAATTGCGGAAATCTCCTCTCGTGAAACAGCAGCATTATGTGCTAGTCTCAAACCAGGCATGACCGAATATGAGATAACGGCTTTACTTTCTGAAACACTTTTAAGAGAAGGGATAAATCCTGCAGTACTACTTGTTGGTACTGATGAGAGGGTGTTTACCTGCAGGCACCCGGTACCTGTAGAAAAGAAACTTCAAAAGTATGCACTCATCAGTCTGGTAGGGGAAAAGTGGGGATTGCACGTTACACTGACTCGTGCAGTATATTTTGGCAGCCTGCCGGAAGATTTGAAGAAAAAACAGGAACTTGTCAATCGGGTGGATGCCACATTTATAGCAAATACCATTGCAGGAAAGATGAGTGATGATGTATTTAATGCAGGTAAAGAAGAATATGCTTGTGTTGGCTATCCTGATGAATGGAAAATGCATCACCAGGGTGGAGCCATAGGATATGCTCCCCGTGAATATCGTGGCGGGGAAGGCAGAAATGAAAAAGTTATAGTAAATCAAATGTTTGGGTGGAACCCAACACTGCAGGGAACAAAAAGTGAAGATACAATTTTAGTTAATGCTAAAGGAATTCCAACTATAATAACGAATGTACCCGGGTGGTGGCCTACCCAGGAAATTAACGTAAATGATTCAATTATAAATCGTCCCATGATTTTAGAAATATAGGTTATTTTCAGGCCGCCCCCTTTCCTCCTAATCCTCCTCCCGGGATTGGGGGCTGGCTGTTTTTTTAATTTCACTTTTTCATTGGGGGTTTTTTTGATGATTACCGTTAAATTTAGCCCTGGAACAAAAGCCTATAAAAAACACGGTTCCCGGATTGAAATGACTTGGCAAGACGGAACTATTGATGATTTACTTGCCAAATTGGCAGTTGACAAAAGGGAAGTAGGTAGTGTTCTTGTCAATAATTCTCCCAAAAATTTAGATGAAAAATTGCAGGATAACTGTGAAGTTTATATCCTCCCTGTAATTTGCGGTGGTTAATAGAAACTGGAAGATTAGGGTGGTGAAATAATGTCCAGAAAAGTATTGACAGTTGAAAAAAGCAAGTGTATTGGTTGCAGAATTTGTGAACAGTGGTGTAGCTTGACCCATCACGGTGTAATAAACCCTGCCAAAGCAAGGGTAAAGGTAACTCGAATTGAAGAATCCGGTGTTGATGTGCCTGTTATTTGTACCCAGTGCAGCAAGGCTGCATGTATAGCAGCATGTCCTGAAGGCGCTTTATCCAAAAATTCTAAAACAGGTGCAATAAAGGTAGATAAGGAAAAATGTACTGCGTGCAGAAAATGTGTAACTGCTTGCCCTAATGCTGCAATATCAGTCCACCCGGAAGATGAGTATGTTTTAATCTGTGATTTGTGTAACGGCAAGCCCAAATGTGTGGAAAACTGTCCTGAAAAAGCTCTGCAGTATCTCCCCATTGAAACCAGTGAACGAATTTATAGAAGCAAAGTAGTCAGGGATACTGCAAAAGGGGGTAAGCGCTGTGGCTAATCTAGGAGCAGTCAACGGAAAACTTTTAAGGGTTAACCTAACAACTGGTAACGCTATAGTAGAGGATATACCTCAAGAAATATATACAAAATATTTTGGCGGCAGGGGTGCCGGGACCAGGTATCTCTTCGATGAAGTGCCTACAGATACTGATCCTTTAAGTGAAAATAACAAGCTGATATTTTTAAACGGCCCTATGGCCGGTACCATGGCTCCCGGAAGCAACAAAATAGCAGTGACTTTTAAATCCCCTGCTACAAACGGTATTGCTTCATCACTATGTGGTGGTCATTTTGGTCCTGAGTTGAAGTTTGCAGGTTATGATGCTTTGATAATTGAAGGAAAATCTGAAAAGCCTGTTTACCTCTGGATTCAAAATGATGAAGTTCAAATTAAAGATGCTTCTTCATACTGGGGCAAAAATATTCCTGAAACAGGAGAAGGAATTAAGAAGGAACTTGGTGGAGACGAAAACATTCATGTAGCTTGTATCGGCCCGGCAGGAGAAAACTTAAATGTAATAGCCTGCATTACAGCCGAAAGACACAGGGAATTTGGACGCCCCGGTGCCGGAGCTGTTATGGGTTCTAAGAACTTAAAAGCAATAGCTATCAAGGGAACTCAAGATGTTAAGCCTGCTAAAGCAGGAAAAATGGCTAATTATGTTAAGGAACTGTATAAAGAGTTTGCAAACAATCCCAAGGCAAACGCCAGAAGAAACTATGGAACAGTTGAAATGGTAGACGGTATCAATAAGCTCGGATTTTGGTCCACAAGAAACTTCAGCCAGGGGCAGTTTGAAGGTGCCGACAAATTAACAGGTCCAATGATGAGGCAGGAGATAGTTGTAGAAGACACTTCCTGTTATGCATGTCCTATTGCCTGCGGTAAAGTTTCCTGTGTAGAATCCGAAAAATACGGTACAGTTCATATCGAAGGGCCTGAATTTGAGACATTGGGGCTTTTAGGGCCAAACTGCGGCATAGGTGATTGGGAATATATCCTGAAAGCCGCAGAAGTATGTGACTATAACGGTATGGATACGATTTCTGCCGGGGCAACAGTATCCATGGCTATGGAATGCTATGAAAAAGGAATAATTACAAAAGAAGATACCGGTGGTATAGAATTAAAATTCGGAAACGGTGAAGCATTGATTGCAATCCTGGAGAAAATGGCAAAAAGAGAAGGAATCGGCGATATTTTGGCTCAAGGGTTAAAGGTAGCTGCAGAGAAGTTTGGTGCGCCTGAACTGGCAATGCACAGCAAGGGAGTTTCGCCTGCAACCTATGACCCAAGAGGCAGCAAGGGGATGGCAGTAACCTATGCCACTTCACCTAAGGGTGCCCATCATATGATATCACCGACTATGGGGGCAGAAATTGCAGGTGACCGTTTTGCAGAAACAGGAAAGGCAGCTATGATCAAGGATACCCAGATCCAAATGGCGCTTGTCGATTCACTTGGTTACTGTTCAAGTATGAGATTTGTAATGCAGGTCGACCATCAGCTTGAACTCTTCAAGCTTTCCACAGGTTTGGAAATGACTAAGGAAGACTTTTATACTGTGGGAGAACGGGTGCTCAACCTTGAAAGGCAGTATAACGTAAACTGCGGCATGACCAGAAAAGACGACAGCCTCCCCAAGAGATTCCTCAAGGAAGCAATGGAGGACGGTCCTAGCAAAGGACAAACAATAAACCTGGATTTAATGCTCGATGAGTTTTATGCGGAAATGGGCTGGGATAAAGACGGTAAACCAACAGAAGAAAAATTGGCAAGCCTTGGATTATAATATAATATCGGCCGGTAGCCCTTTTATGGGCACCGGCTGTAATTATGGTAGAAAAGAAGGGTTAAAATGCCAGGATTGGTAAGTGTTTTAGTGGCTGCAACGGGTAATGGACTCTATCTAACTTTAAGTAAGCTTGTATTAGCTTCAAACTCCCCGGTACTCTTTGGTTTTTTTGTAATGGGCCTTACGGTACTTGTGATAGGAAGCTATATTGTCTATAAATTCGGTTTTAAAAAAGCTGTAGAAATCATTTTAAATTACTGGGTATTTCTGGTTATAGTGGGGTGTTTCAGTTCTTTATTAAATTTTCTTAATTTTGCAGGTTTAATATACAGCAGTGCCATTAACTCGGCAATTATTAACAGGCTCGATGTCTTTTTTACTGCCTTACTTGGAGGAATATTTTTTGGTGAAAGACTTCAAAAGAATGATTGGCTAGCAGTACTTTTTATGATGCTAGGTGTATTTTTGGTATTAAGGATTGATTTTTCGCAGTTAACATTAAATACTGGAGATATTTTCTTTCTTATAAGCACTTTTTTGCAGGCGGTTAATGCCCAGTTCATACGTTATAAACTTACAGAAGTCCCCGGGCCTATCATAGCATTTTGTAACACAGGTATTTGCACAACTGTATATTTGTTTTCAAGTATCTTTTTGGAATACTGGGTTCAAATACAAGGTTTTGCCGGTTTTAGATTAATAACAATTATCTGCGGTTTACTCTTTGTTTTACAATTACTCTTGTATTATGGCGGGCTGAAAAAATTACCTACCTGGCTGGCAAGAGCTTTGTATCTAGTAGCTCCGGTAGTTGGTACTGTCAGCAGCATTCTGTTATTAAACGAAAATTTTTATATAGAACAACTCTATGGAATGCTGCTTGTAGGAATTGGTGTTATCATTATATCTCTAGGACAGAAGAAAGTTAAAAAAAATCAAATATTGAAAGAAAGTATATAATTTTATATATAACATTCCCTGCAATCCCTTAGTATCATTAGTAGTACCGGTTTTTATTATGGGTAAGTTGGGAACAACGCAATTTGATATTGCTGTGCAATATTATATTGCGTTTCTTGGATCTTAATAGTATTTAGACATAGTTGTGGTTTTTAATTCATATATTAAACTGCAATTATATATTGCATTAATTTTAGTTACTAAGAAGTTAGTCATATAAGTTGATGTTTATGATGTATATAGTATAGACTCACTAACTTACCTGTTTTGGCATAAATTTTGCGTTATTTATTTTTATATTAATGAAATAAATCGGGGAGGGTTTAAAAAATGGCAAAATATCTTTTGGCACTTGACCAGGGGACAACCAGTTCCAGGGCAATTCTTTTCAACCGCAAGGGAGAAATTATTAAACAGTATAACCAGGAATTTAAACAGATTTACCCTCAACCTGGTTGGGTGGAACATGACCCGGAAGAAATCTGGGAAACACAACTGGCAGTAGCACAGAAGGTATTAAAGGAAACCGGTGTGCAACCTGAAGAGGTTGCTGCCATAGGAATTACAAATCAAAGGGAAACCACCGTTATTTGGGATAAAAACACTGGTAAACCACTCTACAATGCCATAGTTTGGCAGTGCCGCAGAACAGCTGCAATCTGTAATGAATTAAGAGAAAAGGGTTTGGCCGAACCAATCCGAAAGAAGACAGGCCTCGTTTTGGATGCTTATTTTTCAGGTACCAAAATTAAGTGGCTTCTGGATAACGTTGAAGGCTTAAGAAAAAAGGCAGAAAATGGTGAAGTTTTTTGCGGAACGATAGATTCCTGGCTAATTTACAAGCTTACAGGTGGAAAGGTCCATGCAACCGATTACTCAAATGCCTCCAGAACAATGCTCTATAACATTCATGAATTAAAATGGGATGAGGGGATACTTAAAAAACTAGATATTCCCGCAAAAATTTTACCTGAAGTTAGACCTTCCAGTGGCGATTTTGGTGTTACTGTAAAAGAACTTTTTGGAGCCCAAATCCCAATTGCAGGTGTAGCAGGCGACCAGCAGGCGGCTTTATTCGGACAATGTTGTTTTGAAGAAGGTATGGCTAAAAACACCTATGGAACAGGTTGCTTTATGCTTAAAAATACAGGTACAGAACCTGTTCAGTCTCAAAACGGGCTGTTGACCACAATTGCTTGGGGGATGGGAGATAAAGTATATTATGCCCTGGAGGGAAGCATCTTTATTGCAGGTGCCGTTGTGCAGTGGCTTCGTGATGAACTGGGAATGATTAAAGATGCCGCGGAATCTGAAGAGCTGGCTTTAAAGGTAGAAGATACCGGAGGCGTGTACCTTGTACCGGCTTTTGTAGGTTTGGGAGCGCCCCACTGGGATATGTACGCCAGGGGTACAATGGTTGGCATAACAAGGGGAACCAATAAAAATCATATTGTACGTGCAGCGCTAGAGGCAATTACGTATCAAGTTAAAGATGTTGTGCAGGTAATGCTTGAAGATTCCGGTCTTGATCTCAAGAAACTTCGTGTAGACGGTGGAGCTGTAAAAAATAACTTCCTCATGCAGTTCCAATCTGATATGTTACAGGTTCCTGTAGAAAGACCGCAAGTAAATGAAACAACTGCCCTGGGAGCAGCATTTTTAGCAGGCCTGGGGATTGGTTTTTACAGCGACATTAGAGAAGTGGAAGAAACCTGGCAGTTGGATAAGACCTTTGAGCCCCAAATGGATGAATTACAAATGGAAGAAAAATACCAGGGCTGGAAAAAGGCAGTAGATAGGGCAAAAGGTTGGGTATCGTAGAAGGAGGAATGACTCCATGGGAAACTGGTTTAAAGTTATTATCATCGGGGGAGGCGCGACAGGTACCGGTATTCTCCGTGATCTGGCACTGAGGGGAGTAGATTGCCTGCTTCTTGAAAAAGAAGACTTTGCGACCGGTACAAGCGGCCGTTTTCACGGACTTTTGCACAGCGGTGCCCGTTATGCGGTTAAAGATCCCCATTCCGCCGAAGAATGCATCCAGGAAAACAAAATTTTAAAACAAATTGCTCCCGGTTGTGTGGAAGATACAGGAGGCTTGTTTGTCGCTACAGGTGAGGATGACCTTGCATACAGTGAAAAATGGCTTGAGGGTTGTAAAAATGCAGGGATAGAAGTGCAAGAAATATCTCCTCAGGAAGCGCTCTTGGAAGAACCTCGCCTGGCTAAGAATATAAAAAAGGTTTACCGCGTACCGGATGCTGCAATAGACGGTTTTCGCCTTTGTGCGGCTAATGTACGTTCTGCCGAAAAGAAAGGCGCTCAGGCCAGGAATTATACTGAAGTTATAGATATTATAAAAGAAGGTAACAAAGTAAAAGGAGTCATAGCCAAAGATTTGGTAACGGGAAAAGAAGAAGAAATTTACTGTGACATGATAATAAATGCAGCAGGGGCCTGGGCAGGGAAAATAGCTGCCATGGCCGGAGTGGATGTAAATATCGTGCCTGATAAAGGTGTTCTAGTTGTCTTCAATCATAGATTTACAAAAAATGTAATAAACAGGCTTAGGCCTCCCGGTGATGGTGATATTTTCGTTCCCCATGGCAGTGTAACTATTTTTGGAACAACCTCCAGAGAAACAACCGACCCTGAAGATAACGGAGCTACTAAAGAGGATGTATTAGCATTACTTGGAGAAGGTAGAAAGCTCATACCTGATTTAGATGAAATAAGGCTTATCAGAGCCTTTGCAGGGGTCCGCCCCCTCTACCAGCCGGATGGCGGGGGAACCGGGAGAAATGCAACCAGAGATTTTTCTTTAATCGACCATGAAAAAGAGGCTGGGATTACAGGCATGGTCTCAGTAGTTGGCGGAAAACTTACCACATTTCGCCTGATGGCAAATGCAGTTTCTGATTATGTCTGTACTATTCTCAAGATACCCGGTGAAAGTGTTACCGACCAAGAACCTTTAGTTGATGATTTTTGTAGACTAAAGCCCAATTCGAAGAAGGAATTCCTTTGCCAGTGCGAGCAGGTAACTGAAGATATGCTTTTAGAAGCTGTAGAAGGCAAAAAGCGTATCTCATTAAGCGATGTCAGGCGTCTGACACGCCTGGGAATGGGACCCTGTCAGGGGACATTCTGTACCTTTAGGGCGGCCGGATTTTATCAAAAACAGAAGAAACTATCAGTTTCTCAAGTGAATGCTATGTTAGAAGAACATGTGCAGGAGCGCTGGAAAGGGAATCATCCTGTTCTTTGGGGAGGCCAGGCCCAGGAAGCTGAGATTACACGCGGAGTTTATTTAAGTCTTCTTAACCTGGATAAGCTGGAGAGGTGTGATGGTAATGTATGATGTTATAGTAATAGGTTCCGGTCTTTCAGGTTTAATATCTGCTTCTGTTTCCTCAAAGGCAGGTAAAAGTGTACTGGTAATTTCTAAAGGTCTCGGTAATATTTATTCTTCATCGGGATTTATAGATATTCTGGGATATTATCCTCCTGAAAGAAAACTGCCCCGTAAAAATATCAAAGAAGGCATGAAAGAATTATGTGCTTTTGGATCCCAGCACCCGTATAAAATTATCGGGCAAGAAGCTGTAGATGAGGCATGTGACTTTTTTATTAATTTAACTGAAATAATCGGCTACCCTTATTCAGGAAATAGTGAAGAAAACAAATTGCTTCCTACTGCTGCGGGAGCGCTTGCGCCTACTGCACTTGTTCCGCCTACTGCAACCTGTAATATTGCTGACTTTGAAAAGATTCTAGTGGTTGGTTTTGAAGAATATATAGACTTTTACCCTTCCTATGTGGCAGAAAATCTGAAATGTGAATTTAAAAAACACAATTTAAATGCAGATGTGGAAAGTAAAACCGTGAAACTGGGTCTAGATACAACAAGGGAACTTAATAGTTATGATATAGCTGTTCAAATGGAAAATTCCCAAATTTTTAACAGAGTTGTTGACGTATTAAAGGGTAAAGTGGGTAAAAATACACTGGTGGCTATGCCCGCAGTCCTAGGGGTCACAAAATGGCAGCAGGTGTACTATGGCTTGAAAGAAGAACTAAACTGTGAAATTCTGGAGATTCCCACTTTGCCCCCTTCAATAACAGGTATGCGACTGGCTGAGGGTATAAAAGATTATCTTTCATCCCTTGAGGTAGAATTTCATATGGGCTATCAGGCTAAGGGAATAACAGGGGATGGAACCTGCCAGGGAATTACAGTGGAATCTGCCGGAGGAAAAATTAAAACCTATAAAGCTGAAAGTTATGTCCTGGCCACCGGGGGGATACTTGGAGGTGGAATTAACTCCACTCAAAGAACTTTTGAAGAAATGGTTTTCGGTATTCCGGTAGCAGCGCCTGACGGGAACTGGTCCGTAAATGACTTTTTTGCACCTGGCGGGCAGCCATATGCTTACAGCGGGATTAAGGTTAACGAAAAGCTTAATCCCCTTGATGAAAAGGGAAATGTTTTATTAGCAAATGTATATTGCGCCGGAAAAAATTTAGCAGGTTATGACCCCTTTGTAGAAAAAAGCGGTAACGGGGTAGCTCTCACAACTGGTTATCAAGCTGGAGTGGCTGCCGTTAAAGGATGTGATCGCAAGTGAGTGATAACAGAAAAGAAATGCTGGACTTCTGCCTTAAGTGCAGTATTTGTCATACCCAATGTCCTATGGTTGCCAAAAACCCCTCATACCCGGGGCCAAAACACCTTGGTCCCGAGGCAGAAAGGCTAAGACTGACAGGGAAAAATCCTTCTCGTGATGAGCAGAATAAATACCTGTCATATTGCCTGAACTGCAAGCGCTGTGATGAGGCTTGCCCTCATGGAGTTAAACCCTCTGTCTATAATGTGAAAAACAAAACTTCTATAAATAATGCAGGCCAGGAAAGCTTAAGGGACTGGATTTTGGCTCACAATGACTGGTGGGGAAGAATAGCAGGTAAAATGCCGGGAGTAAGTAACTTCTTTCTTAAGAACCCCTTTATCAAAACGGGTATGAGCCTTCTTGGTATTGCACCGCAAAGAAGCTTTCCTGCCTATAAATCTAAAAAGTTAAAAATAGCAAGGGATACGAAAGATAAAAAAGCTGTCTATTTCCGCGGCTGCTATGCACGTTCCAATGAACCTGATATCGCCCAGTCTGTCATAAAATTGCTAGAATATGCGGGCTACCAGGTGGAAATAGCGCCTCTGGGCTGCTGCGGAACTCCTGTGATAAGTAACGGTCTAATGACCGAAGCGAAAAAAATAGCGGAGAAAAATATTCAGACCCTATGCCAATATGTGGAGAAAGGCTATAAAATTGTCAGCAGCTGCCCGAGCTGTACGCTGACTTTGAAAGAAGAATACGATGAATTTTTTGATATTCCAGGTAGCAAAAAAGTGTCTCAAAGTGTGTGGGATATCTTTGAACTGCTTCTACACGACAATGTAGAATTTCCTGGTTCGAATAAAAAATTTTCAAGGGTAATTTATCATGTTCCCTGCCACTTAAAAGCGCAGGGTATAGGAACACCGGCAGCTAACCTTATAAGAAAATATGTGGTTAACTCATTAAAGGTTATGGACAAGTATTGCTGCGGAATCTCAGGAACATTTGGATTCAAGAAGGAAAAATACGACTTGTCAATGAAAATAGGAAATGACCTTTTTGAAGAAATTAAAAAAGAGCCTTATTCGCTGGTATTAACCGACTGCGGTACTTGTAAGCTGCAGATCGAACAGGGGACGGGATTACATGTGATTCATCCCGTTGTTATACTGGCAGAAACAATTGAAAAATAACGTAAGATTCTATTTATTAATAGCTTGAAAATCAAGGAAGAATGTTGATAAATGCTTTAAGTTAGTATATACTATGTATATACTTTAAAATGAGAGGAAGAATAGCGTGAAATCTCAAGTTAGAAAATGGGGCAATAGCCTCGGAATTCGAATACCTAAATTACTTGCAAAACAGGTAGGAATTGATGAAGGGACTCCCGTAGACATAGAGATAGCAGGTGAAAAAATTGAAATAAAACCCAGTGCAAAAATTACTTTAAAAGAACTCGTCTACCGCATTACTCCGGAGAACATGCACGGTGAAGTGGATTGCGGTGAACCTAAGGGGCGAGAGGAATGGTAGGAGAATATACTCCCGAACGTGGAGACATTGTATGGCTTCAGTTCAATCCACAGGCAGGGCATGAGCAAGCTGGAAGAAGACCTGCGCTGGTAATATCCCCTGCACTTTATAATGGGAAGGTAGGTTTAGCGTTATTATGCCCTATAACATCAAAAGAGAAAGGATACCCGTTTGAAGTAAAGCTTCCGGATAACCTGGAAATCAATGGAGTAGTATTAGCAGACCAGGTAAAAAGCCTTGATTGGCGAATAAGATATGCAGAATTTATTTGTAAAACCCCGGAGGAAATAACAGAAGAAGTACAGGAGAAAATCAGGTTACTAATAGACTAACTCCCCAGCAAAAACTGGGGAATTTTTATGTGCGCTCAGCATGGGCGTTGTCTATAGGGTGAAAGATAACTGCTATATACCGACGTACAGTGAACCTACTGTTTTTTTATGAAGTGGTATCAATTAATCTTGCTGGTTAATGATATTTTTATCTTTAAATTCACACTTACCGTTAGTGCAAATTCCACCAACATAGAATAAACATGTTACAACTTTGCACTCACTACAGTTCTTTGTCATGTTCGCACCCCCATATATTCGCATTACTGTATACAATTATACCACTGTTGTTGGTAAATAGCAAGCCTTTTCTTATGTTTCTATTGAGGATTTCACGGAAGATATTATTTCACCATCCTTATTCCACTTAATTGCCCGGTAAAAGGCATCATGATAAAATATAAACCAAGCTTCTTCCTGCATACTTTCCTTAACCCATTTCTCCTTGATATAAATTGAATCCATTGGATAATCATCATAAGCTGTCACCCAGAGGGATGACCTGTGGGCATGTGTGGGCAGCAAGTCTCCCATATGAATACACTTTTCGCCTTCTTTCTCAATTACAACTATGCTGTGACCGTCACTGTGCCCGCCGGTATGTACTATTGTTAAACCTGGCAATACTTCCAGAGACTTTTCGAAAGTCACTACCTGTTCGGAAATAGCTTCCCAGTTTTTTCTCCAGTATGTATTTTGGGAACGGATGTTGGGATTTCTCATTTCATTCCATTCCTTCCGGGAGGTTATGATTTGCGCTTTTGGAAATGTTGAAACAAACTGATCACCTGCTAACTTTGTGAGGCCGCAGGCGTGGTCAAAGTGCAGATGTGTCATCAAGACGTAATCTATTTCTTCAGGATTTGTTCCCAATTCTTTGAGGGATGCTTCAATCCGAGACTCCTCAGTGCAACCAAAATTTCTTTTCTGTTTTTCGGTCAGTTTTTCGTTTCCTATCCCCGAATCTACAATCACTTTTTTACAGTTAATTTCAAAATATATTGGGTCATTAACATGTTTAACCTGATTGTTTTCATTGGCAGGATAGCGCTTGCTCCATAATGGCTTTGGGACCACACCAAACATAGCGCCGCCGTCAAGATGAACGATACCTCCCTTTAGCCAGGTTAGTGTTAGATTTTTTAATTGAAGTTGGTCCATGCAAATCCCTCCATATTGGTAATATTATTTACATTATAAAATAATATCGGATCTATAGCTATCTTTATAAAATTTTATGATATAATTAAAAATATAAACGAGAATGCTGTTTAGTTATATCAACATATATAGTGGGAGGTTTCTCCATGAAAAATGGTAAAAACGGGATAAAGTCAATAGATAAAGCATTAGATGTTCTTGAAACTTTGGCTTCCGAAAATAGAGCCATTGGGGTAACCGAATTAAGTAAAATTCTTAATACAAACAAAAGTACTCTCCATGGAACTTTATCGACGTTACTGAATAGGGGATATCTCGATCAAGATCCGGAAACAGGCAAATACAAACTAGGCCTTGCTATATTGAATATTGCAAATTCTGCTTTAAAGGAATTGGATTTAAGAAATCAAGCAAAACCAATAATTAAAAAATTATCTCAAAAACATAACGAAACTGTTCATATGGTTGTTTTACGACAGGGTAAGGTTGTATATATTGAAAAGCAGGAAAGCGCTCAATCTATGCGCATTCATACGGAAATAGGTAAAAGATTGCCGGCGCACTGTACAGGAGTTGGAAAGGTGCTTTTGGCCTGGTTAGACCGCGAAGAAAGAAAGAAAATCATTGCAGAACACGGTTTACCAAAATTTACTTTAAATACAATTACGGATGAAGAAACTTTGGAAAGACATTTGGAGGAAATAAGGAAAAATGGTTATGCTATAGATAATGAAGAAATTGAAGAAGGGTTGAGATGTATTGCAGCACCTATAAAGGATTACAGAGGTGAAGTTATTGCTGCCATAAGTATTGCCGGGCCTTCAATGCGTATGAGCTTAAATAAATTGGAAGAAATGGCACAATCCGTGAAGGAGGCTGCATTAGAAATATCGAAAGCTATAGGCTATAAATAATTTGTTGGTTTTTGCAAAATGAAGAATGGTAATTATGGCCAAATTTGGCTGCATAAAGCTGTATGGATTGATATTCCATGCAGCTTTTATTTATATCTGATAGTTAACCGTTGCTAAGCTATCGGATTCATTCATCCAAGGATGCTTCGCAACTAACTTTTTGAACAGTATTCAATTATGTCGATGATTCTGTGGTTTTTAAATTGTTAATATGTATTTAAAGCTAAAAATATTAAAAAATTACTATTAATTTTTAGAAAAAAGAAGGAATTTACTAGAGGATATAGAATATAATAAATAATAACAAACTAAGTTTGATAATGATGAACATAAAGAAAGAGGGGGGTGAAATTGAAGAAAATTTGTAGAAAAAGAATCGAAAAATTGCAAAAGGAACTTATTATAAATGGTATTGATCTGGCTTTATTTACAGATAGAGAAAATCTAATCTATTTTACGGGACTTACTCAAATTGAATGCATGGCTGTTTTGATACCGGCTTTGGGAGAGGCTACCATAGTATCTTTATGGCTCGACATTGATTATATAAAAGAAAATAGTGGTATTGAAAATGTTAAGGGATATAAATTTCCTGCAAGTAATCTTGGTGAAAAGGTTGTACAAGTCATTAAAGAACTCGATATAATTAATCCTAAAATAGGTTTTGGTAAGTATTTTGTAGAATTTAGTGTTTACGAAGCCTTGAGAAAAGGAGTATCAGGGGCAGAATTTGTTAATGTCTCAGAAACAGTATATAAAATACGGTCTATAAAAGACCCTGAAGAAGTAGAACATATTAAAAAAGCCTGTGATACTTTGATAAAAGGAATGGATGCTGCTATTGGTGCGGTAAAGGAAGGGGTAACTGAAGTTGATGTGCTTGCAGAGGCTGAATATGCCATGTGTAAGGCTGGTTCTGAAGGATCTAGTTTTAGAATGCAGGTTTTAATAGGTAAGAGACAGTTATTGACACATCCATATGCAGAAAACAATAAAATTACTGGAAACGAAACGGTTGTGATTCATCTAGGTTCTACGTATAAAGGATATTGTGCAAAAATGTGCAGAACTGTTGCTTTGGGTAAGGTTCCGCAAGAAACAAAAGCGATTTATACTGTTCTATTGGAAGCGCAACAAGCGGCTATAAAATCTTTAAAACCTTCTATATCGGTTAAAGAGGTATATCAAGCTGCCTATAATGTAATTGATAAGGCAGGGTATGCAAAATATTTTATAGATGATATAGGACATGGAGTAGGGCTGAGACAATCAGAATTTTATCCTATTATTGGTAGGACACGTAACCACTATATCTATTCTGGAATGGTAGTTGACCTTATATTCCCTACAATATACCACAAACAATATGGAGGTTCCAGAATAACGGACATGATTCATGTAACATCTGAAGGTCCAAAGCTGATGACTGATTATAGGAAGGATCTTATTGAGATTAATTAATTACTATATTAAAAAAGAGGAGGGAAAACCATGAGAATTGTCACAATGCTCGCTGAGGTAGACGAGCAAAAATGTATTGGCTGCAAGATTTGCCAGAAAGTATGTCCTACACTTGCCATTGAAATTGTCAATAAGGTTTCGAAAATTGATGCTGAAAAATGCAGAGGATGCGGAAACTGCAACCAGCGCTGCCCTGAAGATGCAGTAAGTATGGTTAAAAGGGAGACGCCTGTAAAGGTTTTTGTTGATCCTGAGACTGTTGACAGGAAGAAAATCGAAGAAATGTGTGAGAAAGCAAGAATGAATCCCGAACAGATAGTTTGTTACTGCACTGCTACAAGAGCCGAGGAAGTTGCTGCAGCTATAATCAAGGGTGCTGATACTCCGGAAAAAATATCATTAGAAACAGGTGTAAGAACTGGATGTAAAGTTGAGTGTATTCAGCCTGTTTTAAGGCTTCTGGAAGCGGCAGGTATCCAGCCTGAAAGGCCGGACGGTTACCAGTGGTATGGTCGTACCCCCACTATTTGGGATATTCCCGAAGAAGTTAAACACAAGTATTCCAAAAGAGGATTTTACTTTGATGAAGATATCAAACTCCTGGATGAAGTTGCCAAAATTAAAAAGACCGGGAAGGAGGAACAATAATGAGAAAACCTATAACACCTATGAAGCCAAGAGTTTCCCAGTACGGTGTTGATCCCAAGTATGTGACAAAGAGAATGGCGGAATATCCTGAAATGACTTCCGTGATGCTGAAGGATCTCTTTCCGGATACTCCCGATGTAATTTACCCTAGTGAAAAAGGAATCAGTGCGGTAAGGGAAGCTGCTGAAAAAGCTTTGGAAAATGTAGATATGAGTATGATTAAGCCCGGGGATTCTGTAAATGTTTGTGCATCTCACCATGGGTTTACTCTTTTAGGCGGAGAGCCATATGCTGAGTTATTAAAAACTGTACGAGACGTAATAGCAGAAAGAACCGGAACCGAAAATATCAGGTTAAGGGCCGGAGTTGGCTTAAGGTTTAGAGAAACAGAGGAATATATCAAATCCTTCGGTTTAGATAAACACTATAAAGGAAAAGCCAAAGGAGTAGCTCCGGTAGATGAAGGGATTCCTATTGAAACTGAAATAGGAACCCTTTATGGAATTAAAGCAATTTACGATGCGGATTGGATAGTACATGTTCACAACAGTGACGTTAGGGAGGTCCACTTCCACCGTCAGGTAGACAGAGCGGTTAAACCCTTTGGAATGTCTTATGCACGGATTGAGACACGATCAACTTATCATCAAAACTTGGGGCCAAGGGGAGCTAACTTTACGGCACGGGCAATTTTTGCTTCTGATTTTGTACAGAGCAAATTTGCCTTTACCGCCTTTTTAGAAATGTCACCTGTTGGAGTGGTGAGCGTAGATGCTGACAATGATCTCTATGCATTAAATGACAGGTTGACTGTCAGCGGTTGTAAATACTATGGAAAAATCATGACCCTTATGGGAGAAATAGATGAATGTATAGTAGGTTTAGATTTTCCGTGTCCTGTACCGTATGTTTTTGCTGCCGGAGTAATTTATGCAAACTTTGCAGGTGCAAATGTAGACCTCTTTGACCTGGATGGTTCTTTGCCACCATATACATGGTATACAGAAGCTTTTTATGGTAAGGACGGAAAGCCTTTAGTTGACAATGCACCTCCTGTAAATCCGGCCATTAAAATGGTAGTCCACAATTATGCATGGGGCGGTTACCCAAGTGCTTTCTTCTCAGAGCATGCCCCCACAATAGTAGTTGGTCGTGAACAAGCAGATTTATTGAACAGGGATCCCCAAAATCTTGACTACATGAAACATGCAGTAATTGCTGATGAACTGGATACAGCGATGAAGTTTGCCTATGAAGTAAGTGGTACAGATAAAGTAATTATATTTGACGGGGCAGTTGGAGGGGTAAATGTCAGTGAAAGCCTTGGCAAATTATTGCATGAGAAAGCTCCCGCAGTAAGTGAAAAAGTGGATAAGGAATTGCTGCCCAAGTGGTTGAGACAGAGGGGAATTGACCCGGAGACAATTAAATAATTTAGAGTACTTTTAGGGCCTCCACCCTGTAAATTAATATTTAAGGGGGTTAAACAAATGAATCCGGAAGTTTCTATGAAAAAAGCGGAAATAAAAAATGAACGTTTTGAAAAGGGACCAGGAATTGCTGAAGGGTTAAGGGATTTACCCAAGTATATAAATGCCAAAACTATTACCGCCGGTACCGTTGCAGCCATTTTCGGCTGTACCGGTCCTGCTTTACTGGTAATCAACGCTGCTACAAATGGAGGCCTTACCCAGGTTCAGGCCATCTCATGGTTATTTTCAATATATTTTTTCGGCGGGTTGATCAGTATTTTTCTCGCTTTGCGTTACAAACAACCAATTAACGGGGCATACTCGATTCCGGCGGCAGTGATGATGATCAGTGCAATGAAATATTTTTCCGTTTACGAGGCAGCAGGGGCATACTTTATTGCCGGTTTGATAGTGTTAGTACTGGGATTATCGGGACTCATCGGTAAAGTAATGCGCTGGTTGCCCCTTCCAATAGTGATGGCAATGATTGCAGGGGCAATGATTCGCTTTGGTACCGGAATTATTTCATCTACGGAAAAAGCTCCTGTAATGGGAATTGCTGCCTTACTGGGATTCCTTGTTCTGCCAAGGATCACCAAAAAGATACCACCCGTTCTGGGAGCTCTCATACTGGGAATTATTGCTGCTGCCATCACCGGAGGCTTAAATTGGAGTGATGTCGACTACAGTTTTATTGCCCCACAGGTACTGGTGCCGCAATTTAGTATTGACGCACTGTTATCAATTGCCATCCCGCTGGCCATTCTCGTAATGGGTGCGGAGAATGCTCAGGCTACAGGGGTTTTGATATCGCAGGGATACCAACCTCCAATCAACGCCATGACTATCATCAGTGGTATTGGCGGTATGGTAACTTCTTTCTTTGGCGGGCATAATGCCAATATTGCAGGACCAATGACTGCAATCTGCTCTTCCGAGGAAGCAGGTGATGATAAAGAAGGCCGTTATGCTGCCACAGTAATTAACGGTATTCTGTTTGGTGGCTTCGGACTTGTAGCCAGCCTTGCAGTAGCCTTTGTTTCTGGATTGCCAAAATCTTTGATTGGTATTGTAGCTGGGCTGGCTATGATCGGGGTCTTATTGAGTGCTTTCCAGGAGGCATTTGGACCTAAAAAATTTAAGACAGGTGCATTCTTTTCCTTAATAATTGCCATGAGTGGAATAACAATTTTAAAGGTAAGTGCACCTTTCTGGGCCCTGGTAGGCGGTGTTATTGTTTCCTACCTGGTTGAGCCCAATGATTTTAAAAAAGAACAGTCCGCTTAAGCTAACTAATTTAAATACTTAAGCTGATTAATAAAATATTAGAAAATTTCAAAGCAGGGTAAGGAGGCCTTACCCACTTTTTTATAAAACAAGGGGGTATCAGAAATGCATAACCCTGGAATTGATATCAGAGATATAGTATTTAAAAGGATTAAAGATAAAGAAGTCACAGCTCAAATAACTGTTGAAAGAGATGGAATCATAGCAGGAAGCAAAAATGCGCGAAAAAAACTTGAAGAACTTGCAGTCAACATCGATTTCCTTGCAGAAGATGGCCAGGAAGTTTGCAAAGGTGAAACAATCGCTAAATTTAAAGGAAATCCCAGGCAGATTACAACTGCAGAAGATGTGGTCATGGGGAATCTTACTAAACCATCAGGTATAGCAACAGCTTCTAGGAAGGCTACAGAATTAGCCGCCGGTAAAATCAGGGTAGTTTCCGGGGCTTGGAAGAAGATGCCCTTAGAGATAAAACAGGTGGTTAGGGATGCAATTAAAGTGGGAGGGGTTTCCATACGAATCGCAGATACTCCCTTTGTCTATCTTGATAAGAACTATGTCCGTATTTTTGGCGGAATAAAGGCCGCATTGGAAGCCGCCTCCCAACTGCCTGAACGCTTAAAAGCCATACAATTAAGAGGAGAAACCGGCGACATACGCTGGGAAGCAAAAGAAGCGGTTGCAGGCGGAGCCCATATCCTTATGGTTGATACGGGTAATGTTGAAGACGCAATAGAAACCATAGAGACATTGAAAACAATGGGTATTAGAGAAGGAAAACAAGTAGCCTTTGCCGGTGGAGTTAAAATTCCTGATATACCAAAATATGCCGAATTAGGAATTGACATACTTGATATCGGTACTCAAATTATTGATGCACCCCTTTTAGACATGAAAATGGATGTAATAAGTTCCTGAGGAGTTGGTACTATGGACTTAAATCTACTTGAAAAAACCGAACTCTGGATTGAAAACTTAAAATTAAAAAGCGCCAATCTAAATGAAATAGCAGAAGTAGTAGCAGAAGTTTTACAGTTGCCGCGAGATAAGGTGCTTGTTGTAGATGTCAGAGAAAACCATATAACACTTGATATTCTTCAGCAGCAAATAGAAGCGGAAAAGTTTTTTGGTAAAAAGAAGCAACTCCTTGGTGCTCTGGCAGAAGTGCCCGGTGTGGAAATCTTTCCGGATACTGATATCCACTCGGATGGGATACTGGGTTCCATTGCACTGGATGAAGCAGAGGCCGCAAAGGCTCTGGAAAACACTAGAAGAATTCGTACGGAAATAAATTCTATGATTAAAAAGAGGGTCATAGTTTTTCCTACCGGCTTTGAAGTCAAAAGGGGTATGATCAAGGATACAAATACTCCGCTAATCCGAAAAGAATTGGAAAAGGAAGGCTTCAGGGTCAGCACGGGAGAAGTTCTCGATGATGATATTGAACTAATAGCAGGAAAGATGAGAAGAGCTATTAATGAAGGATTTGGAGTGATTATTACAACGGGAGGAATCGGGGCTGAAGATAAGGATAAAACCGTGGAAGGTATTCTAAAAATTGACCCTGAGGCTGCAACACCATATATAGTTAAGTTTCAAAAAGGCACAGGTCGTCATAAAAAAGATGGTGTAAGAATTGGTGTTGGTCAGACCGGTACTACGTTCATTATTGCTTTACCTGGACCAAATGATGAGGTTAAAGTATCTCTCGATGTTTTGATAAAAGCATTAAAGGACGGAGTATCCAAACAGCAATTAGCCAATAAACTGGCAGAAGTTTTAAGGGATAAATTAAGACATAAATGTAAGCATTTTCATTAACCTACTGTAAATAGGAGGGAAATTATGGAGCAAAAACAGATTAAAAAAGCTGCAGACCTATTATATGAAGCTCAAAAAAAATTACAACCCATTGGGCCCTTAACTGAAAAATATCCTGATATTACAGTTGATGAAGCATACAAGGTTCAGTTGATAAATGTTAATAGAAGGGTAACAGAAGGAGAAAAAATTGTTGGTAAAAAAATTGGCTTAACAAGTAGGGCGATGCAGAAAATGTTGGGGGTTCCGGAACCGGACTACGGTCATTTGCTTGATGCCATGGTTGGAGAGGAAGAGTTACCTATTAAGCTTTCCAGTTTGCTTCAGCCGAAGGTAGAAGCTGAAATTGCATTTATTTTGAAGGATGAACTAAAAGGCCCCGGTGTAACGTTATCTAAAGTGTTGCAGGCAACAGAAGGCGTTATACCTGCCTTTGAGATTATAGATAGCAGGGTTAAAGACTGGAAAATAAAAATTCAGGATACCATAGCAGACAATGCTTCCAGTGCCATGGTCATTCTGGGGAGTGAGATTGTTCCAGTTAACAATATCAACCTGAAGTATGTTGGTTTAGTTCTGGAAAAGAATGGACGCATCATTGACACTGCGGCAGGAGCAGCAGTTCTGGGCCATCCGGCTCTCGCTGTGGCATGGCTTGCCAATAAACTGGCGCAGTACGATATTTCCTTGAAACCGGGAGAAATCATTTTATCAGGTTCTCTAACCAGCGCTTATGAAGTAACTGGAAATGATGTTTTCACAGCGACTTTTGGCGGACTGGGGCAGGTCAAATCGATATTTGCAGAATAACTTAAGGGAGTGATGAGTTAATGAAAAAGAAAATAAAAGCAGCCATTATCGGCCCAGGTAACATAGGAATGGACCTGATGTTTAAATTAATGGAAAGTGAGTATATTGAACTGGATACCGTGGTAGGTATCGTACCCGAGTCCGAAGGTCTGGCGCTTGCAAGAAAGAAAGGATTTAACACTTCCCATGAAGGGATCAAATCTATACTTGGCAATAAAGAAATTAAGATAGTTTTTGATGCAACGGGAGCTAAGCCTCACTTAATGCATGCTCCACTTTTAAAAGAAGATGGGAAAATAGCAATTGACCTCACCCCTGCAGCGGTAGGTCCCTATGTAGCTCCAACAGTTAATTTGGATGAGCACCTTGACAGCCCTAATGTAAACATGATTACTTGCGGTGGGCAGGCAACAATCCCAATAGTTGCTGCAATAAATCAGGTGGCTGATGTAGAGTATGCTGAAATTGTGGCAACTATAAGCAGTAAGAGTGCCGGTCCGGGCACCAGACAAAATATAGATGAGTTTACTCAAACAACTGCTAAAGCATTACAAGTTGTTGGGGGAGCAGAAAGAGGAAAAGCAATTATTATATTGAATCCGGCAGAACCACCAATTATGATGAGGGATACTATCTATACAAAAGTTAAAAATCCAGATGAAAAGAAAATTAGAGAAGCAGTTGAAAATATGGTGGCAAAGGTTCAGCAACACGTGCCAGGTTATCGTTTGAAAGTACCTCCCATTGTTGAAGGAGATAAGGTAACTACCATGGTGGAAGTTGAGGGTGCCGGTCATTACTTACCAAAGTATTCTGGGAATCTTGATATAGAGACAGCATCTGCTAAAGCTGTAGGAGAGAGAATAGCAAAGAAACTGTTGGAAGATGCAGTGGAGGAGGTATTATAAATGAAAAGACATATCCGGATAGTTGATACTACATTAAGAGATGGAATGCATGCAGTAAGTCACCAGTTTACTCCTGACGATATGGCTGAAATTGCAAAAGGTCTGGATGAAGCGGGAATTGATACCATTGAAATCGGCCATGGTGATGGTCTTGGAGGTTCATCATTTCAGTACGGCTTTGCAAAAGCAACTGATGAAGAATATCTTAAAGCGGTTTCAAGTGTTCTAAAAAATGCAAAATTAGATGTTTTACTGCTACCGGGAATAGGAACTAAGAAAGAACTAGAATTGGCTGCAAAATACAACGCTAAAGTGGCGCGTGTAGCAACTCATGTTACGGAAGCCGATATAGGAGAACAGCATATTAAGCTGGCTAAAGAGTTAGGTATGGAAGCAATAGGGTTTTTAATGATGTCTCATATGGTGTCGCCTGAAAAAGTAGTTGAACAAGCAAAGCTCTTTGAAAGCTACGGTGCAGATAAGGTTTATATAACAGATTCAGCGGGAGCAATGACACCCAAGGATGTAACGGCACGCATTAAAGCTGTAAAAGAGGCGGTTTCCATTCCGGTTGGACACCATGCTCATAACAATTTGAGTCTGGCTATGGCCAACTCCTTAGCAGCCATTGAAGCAGGTGCAGATATGGTTGACGGTACCTGCAAAGGACTTGGTGCAGGAGCCGGTAACACTCAGACAGAAGTACTGGTTGCCGTATTGGACAAATTGGGATATGAGACGGGAGTAGACCTCTATAAAATAATGGATGTTGCAGATGATATTGTAGCTCCTAAAATGAAAAGACCTCAGGTAATAGATAAGAACTCCCTGAGCATCGGTTATGCCGGAGTTTACGGTAGTTTTCTCCTCCACTCCCTACGAGCTGCTGAGAAGTTCGGCGTAGATGCAAGGGATATATTAGTGGAGTTAGGTAAACGTAAAACTGTTGGCGGTCAGGAGGATATGATTGTGGATGTGGCGTACGAGTTGAGCCAAAAAAAAGAAGCAATTTAGGAGCAACTTTATTTATGTATTGAGATACCTAACCTGAAAAGGTTAGGTGTCTTTTTCTCGTTTTTTCAGTTATAATGTTATTTGGAGTGTAAATAGTACCAAAAAAAGGGTGAATGCAATGAATGAAAAAAAGCTTAAGGAATTACTTACAGAACTAAAAAACGGAAAAATTGATGTTGATGATGCTTTTTCTATATTAAAAAACCTTCCTTTTGAAGACCTGGGTTTTGCTAAAATAGATAACCACAGGCAAATAAGACAGGGTTTTCCTGAAGTTGTTTATTGTGAGGGGAAGACTAAGGATCATGTAGTAGCAATTATAAAGAAACTGGTTGAAGTTAGTGATAACAATGTACTAGCCACCAGAGTCAATAAAGATGTCTATGAAGCTGTTGCTGCCGAGATACCTGATGCAGAGTACCACGATTTAGCACGCCTGATAATTGTCCGAAGGGGTGAGCAAAGAAAAATAGGTAATATCATTGTTGTAAGTGCAGGTACTTCGGATTTGCCTGTTGCTGAAGAAGCTGCCCTGACTGCGGAAACAATGGGAAATCACGTTGAACGCATCTATGATACAGGTGTTGCCGGGATTCACCGCCTTTTAAGCCAAAAAGGCAAGCTGGATGAAGCGCGGGTTATAATTGTCGTGGCAGGTATGGAAGGAGCTTTGGCAAGTGTTGTTGGTGGATTGGTTGATAAACCTGTAATTGCCGTACCTACCAGTGTAGGATATGGTGCAAGCTTCAATGGACTCGCAGCGCTTTTAAGTATGCTTAACAGTTGTGCTTCCGGTGTAAGCGTAGTTAATATAGATAATGGTTTTGGTGCAGGCTATACAGCAAGTCTAATAAATAGATTAGGGGAGAAGGAATAATGAAAATAGGTTATTTTCAATGTTTTGCAGGAATAAGCGGGGATATGATTTTAGGAAGTCTTGTCCATGCAGGGTTAGAATTTGAAGATTTAAAAGCTGAATTAAATAAGTTAAATATATCCGGTTTTCAGTTGGAAAAGAAAACCGTTGTCAAAAATGGAATCACCGGAACAAAAATTGATGTAATAACTGAAGAAGAACATGCTCACAGGCATTTAAAGGATATCTTAGGTATTATTGAGAAAAGCGAATTATCAGCCACTGTTAAGGAAAAGTGTTCTAAAATCTTTACCGGACTGGCTGAAGCGGAAGCTAAAATTCACAATACTACAAAGGAAAAAATTCATTTTCATGAAGTGGGCTCCATGGATGCCATTGTAGATGTGGTGGGATCAGTATGTGGTTTGGAGCTACTGGGAATCGAAAAAATATATGCCTCGCCACTGCATGTGGGAAGCGGCTTTACAAAATGCGCCCACGGCACCATACCATTACCTGCGCCCGCAACTTTGGAGCTATTAAAGAATGTCCCAATTTACTCTCAAGGAATAAATAAAGAACTGGTAACCCCCACTGGAGCTGCAATTATCACAACTTTGGCTGAAAGCTTTGGTGAGATGCCTAACATTTCCGTGCAAGCAGTTGGTTATGGTGCAGGGACAAGGGACCTGCAAATTCCCAACTTGTTACGTTTAACAATAGGTGAAAAAAAAACTTCTCATTTAAGTACTAAAGATTCCATTAGATTTGGTGGTAGGGGAGAAGTGCAAGCGGGCACTGCTGTGATGATTGAAGTAAATATTGATGATATGAATCCCGAGTTTTTTGATTACCTATTTTCAAGATTATTTAAAGCCGGAGCCCAGGATGTTTTCCTGCAAAGGATTCAAATGAAGAAAAACAGGCCGGCGAATATATTGAGTATTTTAGTTCATCATGATGATCTGAGTAAGATTGCTGGCATTATTTTTAAGGAAACGACAACAATAGGCATAAGGACATATCCTGTGACAAAATATATGCTGCCATATGAGATAAAAACTATCTCTACCGGCTTTGGTGATATTAAAGTAAAAATAGCGCGTTTAGGGGACCAAATTACAACAATTGCTCCTGAATATGATGAGTGCCGTAAGATAGCCGAGGAAAAAGGACTGCCGATAAAAACGGTATATGATAAAGTGAAATTTGAAGCACAGAAAATTTTGAAGCATTAAGATATTTTTTATTGAATAATTTAGAAGTTTATATAATTGCCGCAATTGTTAAGTGATGAAATGGGGGAGTTATTATGCTAAAAAGCCAAAAACTTAGAAAAGTAAATACTCAAGGGGACGGATTGCGCCTGGGTACAGGTTGGAGTCCGGCTGATTTGGAGAAGCCGCAGATATTGATTGACAGCGTATTTGGTGACAGTCATCCCGGAAGTTATCATTTAGACAAGCTTGTGAACGCAGCTAAAAATTCCCTTTACAGTTCTGGGTGTAAACCGGCAGTTTATACAGTAACTGATATTTGTGATGGAATTGCCATGGCTCATGATGGAATGAATTATTCACTGGCTTCTCGCGAAATTATAGCAATGATGGTAGAGATTCATGCCCAAAGTTCACCCTTTGACGGAATAGCTTTAATTTCAAGTTGTGATAAATCAATCCCAGCTCATTTAATGGCTCTGGCAAGACTTAACATGCCGGGAATCCATATATGTGGCGGTTCTATGCTTCCCGGCCCTGATTATATGTCTTCTGAAAAACTATATGGTTCAGGTATTAAGGAAAGAAAAGGCGAAATTACCAGTCAAGAGCTTTTAACAGAACAGATCAATGCCTGCCCATCCTGTGGTGCATGCCAGTTTATGGGTACAGCCAGCACCATGCAGGTGATGTCGGAAGCACTTGGAATGTCTTTACCTGGTAATGCTTTAATGCCAGCTTCCATAAATCAACTGGAACACCTTTCTTATAGGGCAGGAGAAAGAGTTTCTCAAATGATCAAAGAGGACTTAACTCCTGAAAAAATTCTTACAAAAAAAGCCTTTGAAAACGCAATAATGATCCATGCTACTGTATCCGGTTCTACAAATGCAACCTTACATTTACCTGCTATTGCCCATGAACTGGGTATTGAAATTACACCTGACTTATTTGAAGAAATACATTCTAAAATACCTGTTCTTGTAAGCTTAAAAACTAGCGGCAAATGGCCGACAGAATTATTATGGTTTGCCGGCGGTGTTCCCGGACTGATGAGGGAATTGAAGGACTATTTACATTTAGATGCCCTGACAGTCACCGGTAAGACTGTTGGTGAAAATCTGGAAGAATTGGAAAATGACGGCTTCTTTGAAGTTGGGGAAGGATACTTAAGAAACTATAATCTTAAGCCGCGAGACATAATAAATACTGTTGAAAAACCATATAAAAAGGGTGGCGGGCTCGCTGTCCTCTACGGTAACCTGGCGCCTGAAGGTGCAGTAGTAAAACACGCTGCAGTAGATCCTAAGATGCACCAGCACACAGGACCTGCCAAACCATTTGACAGCGAAGAAGAAGCAGTAGAGGCCATCAT
The DNA here is from genome assembly GCA_020063565.1 of Clostridiales bacterium. Taxonomy (GTDB): domain Bacteria; phylum Bacillota; class DSM-16504; order Desulfitibacterales; family JAICDB01; genus JAICDB01. The sequence continues at coordinate 110,477 of JAICDB010000001.1, forward strand.
ATCCGGTTCTATTAACCCGGGAGATGTTATTCTCATTCGTTATGAAGGGCCCAAAGGTGCAGGAATGCCGGAAATGCTAAAAACAACTGAAGCTATTTACACAAATCCTGAGCTTGTAGCAACTACAGCTTTAATTACAGATGGAAGGTTTTCAGGCGCTTCCAGGGGTCCCTGTATCGGGCATGTATCACCTGAAGCTGCTGCCGGAGGCCCTATTGGTTTGGTTGAGGAGAATGATTTAATTAAGATAGATATTCCAAACAGGAAGCTTGAGATAATTGGGATAGATGGAAAAGAGGTTGAAAAAGACAAGTTAAAAGAAATTCTTAATAAACGTAAAGCAAAGTGGAAAAGACCGGAAAGAAGACGGAAGGGTGTTCAAGGTTTATTCCAGTCCCTTGCAGCTTCACCGATTAAAGGTGCTTATTTAGAGTGGGATAAATAGAATATTATAAAAACGGTACTGGCGGCGCTGCTCAGCAGCAGCCGCCAATTTTTAATTAACTCCCAGCAATATTAACAACAATCTACCAACGAGTACAAGGGCTGTTGATCCAATAATCCCAACAGTTATTGACTTAGCTCCTAATTTCTTGAACATACTTATTTCTACATTAAGTCCCAAGGCAGCCATTGCTATAGTTAAGATAAAGATACTTGCTTGAAGAGTTAGTTTTGAAACTGTGTCAGGTATTATTCCTAAAGATTGCAGGGCGCTTAGCCCTAAGAAACCTAAAACAAACCAGGGGATTGCTATGTTTTGCATTTTGCTTTCCACTGCTTTATTTTCTTTAAATAATGTACCCATAATAAATGCTACAGGTATCAAAAGTGCGACTCTTCCCAATTTTACCAATATTCCGATATCACCGCTTATTGCTCCCCCTGCCATGGATGCAGCCACCACGTGGGCAACTTCATGTAATGTAGATCCGACCCATACCCCGTAAGCATAATCAGATAATCCTAAAATTGGTTGTAAAAGTGTAAATAAAACGGCACCAATTGTTCCCATTAACGCTATAATAGCTACAGAGAGTGCTGTTTCATCGTCTTTGGAATTTACTATCGGGGCTACAACTGCGATTGCTGCTGCACCGCAGACTGCTGTTCCGACACCTATTAGAGCGGTTAACTTTTTTGTAAGTCCCATTTTGGCGCCTAACCACCAGAAGAAAAAAATTGTAAACGTAATTAAGACGGCATCTAAAAATATTATTTTAGGTCCGGCTGCTATTACTTCGCCTATATTTAAGCGTACACCCATAAGAATTACACCCAGTTTTAACAATCTTTTGGCTGCAAAATTGATTCCTTCTGAGGCTTGTGATGGAATTCCCATCACTGCTCTCCAGCCTATACCCAAAAGAATGGCTATAACCATAGTACCCATTATTGATAGAAATGGAAGTGAACTTAAATTTCTAGCAAGCATGGTTATCACCACTGCTAAGCCCAGTCCCTGAACCATCCCGATTTGGAAAGTTCTCTTTGTCAACTGTATAACTAATTGTGTCATTCTTTAAAAAACCTCCTTAACCTATCAGTTGTTTTTTTAGGATAGTACAGTTTTTAGAATAGCACATTTTTTAAAAGATGGAAAATACAGATAACTCATGCCATGGATAAGATAAACTTATATAAAAAGCGGTTTGTGATAAATATAATAAATACAAGGCCTTTAAGTGCTACTGAAGTATAACTGGTAAAAACTATGATAGTATCAATAAACTACGCATTAAAAATCTAAAATTCAATTGGAAATAAAAAATGTGTTCCCTCCAGCTCCTCTTAGATTTTTGACGTAAAGAGAATTGTAAAAGAAGGGTTTTAGTAAATGATGTCAAATTTAATAAGTGGGAGGTCTACATAATGAAAATAGGAATTCCGCGTGCTTTATTATATTATTATTATTCTCCTTTTTGGAAAACATTTTTTGAAGAACTTGGCATAGAAATGGTAATATCCCCCAAGACTTCTAAAGCCATATTAGATAAAGGTATAAAGGAATCTGTCCCTGAAATTTGTGTTCCCATAAAAATCTTTAATGGTCACGTAGTCACCCTTTTAGAGAAAGATGTTGATTACGTCTTAATACCTCGAATGGTTTCTATAAAAAAAGGTGAATTTTTTTGTCCCAAATTTATGGGACTGCCGGACATTGTGAGGCATTCGATTCCTAACGCTGAAGATAAAATTTTATACCCACAGATAAAAACAAACTCTGATAATTTGGCAAAGGCGACTGATATTTTACAGTTGGCAGAGCCTCTAGGTTTAAGTTATTCAGAACTGAAAAGTGCATTAAAAAAAGCGGGAAAAGAATGGGCAAGGTTTAACAAAATATGTAAAAAAGGATATTTAATACCGGAAGCAAATAAATTGATGCAGGAAAAACTAGTTAAGGCAGCACCTCGTTCAGGTGATATTACAATTGGTTTATTGGGTTACGTTTATAACGTATATGACGAATTTGTCAGTATGAATGTTTATAAAAGACTTCAGGATTTAAATGTTAATTTAGTAACATTTGAAATGATAAGAAATAAAGATATTAATAAGTACCTAAAAAAGATGCCCAAAAGATTGTTCTGGACCTTTAGCAATAAGTTAATGGGAGCCGGACATTATCTTAATAATAACCCGGGTATAGATGGAATAATCCATCTATCTGCATTTGTATGTGGACCTGATTCTATGCTGGGGCAGGTGCTGGAGTCGGAAACACAAAAGACAAAAAAGCCATTTATGACAGTGCGGGTAGATGAACATACCGGAGAAAACCACCTTATTACAAGGATCGAGGCCTTTGCAGATATGATTAGGAATAGCAAAAAAAAGAGGAGATGGGCCTAACATGAAAATATCATTTCCTTATATGGGAACGACGATACTCTATAAAAAACTATTGGAGATTTTAGGACATGAAGTAATTATGCCTCCCCGACCAACACGCAAAACTTTTGATTTAGGGGTTAAATACTCTCCTGAGTTTGCTTGTTTCCCATTAAAAGTAATAACAGGTACATATATTGAAGCATTGGAAAAGGGAGCCGAAGTACTTGTTACTTCCGGGGGACATGGTCCTTGTAGAGCTGGTTTTTACCATGAGGTTCACGAAAGGGTTCTCAAAAACATAGGCTATGATAATGAAATAATTGTATTTGATGCATTAAAGGATAATTTTTTCAAAGTTCTCAGTTCTTTTTTCAAAATAAAGGCCAATAATTCCTTTGCTAAAGTTAAGGAAGCAATCAAAACAGTTTACAAAATGTCTTATTCCCTTGATAAATTGGAGAAAGAAGTAACTAAAAGAAGGGCATATGAAGTAACGAAGGGTGAGTTTACCACTGCGTGGAGAAAGATAAAGGAACTGTATGATAATAAGGTCTTTACTTCTGAAGATGTAGAAAAAGTGGAGCTTGAGGCTTATGAATTGCTTAACTCAATAAAAATCAAGGAAATACCTGAGCAGGAGAAAATCAGAATAGGAATCGTAGGTGAAATATACGTTGTAATGGAACCTTCCGTCAATATGGAAATTGAGGAGACTTTAAACAGTTTAGGAGTTGAGGTGGAAAGATCTCAATATCTTTCTGAATGGATAGAATTCACTTTAGTTCCCAGCAGATATTCCAAGTCACATGAATATGAAATTCTAAAAAAAGCTGATAAATGGCTGGAAATTGGGATTGGTGGACATGCAAAGCAATCCGTTGGATTTATAGTTGATTTTTATGACAGGGGGTTTGACGGAATTATCCAGCTCATGCCCTTTGGCTGTCTTCCTGAACTTGTTGCACAGAGCATAATACCTAAAATGTCAAATGAACTTGGAATTCCGGTTTTGTCACTTTCCATAGATGAACAGATCGGAAATGCAAATGTCCAAACAAGGTTGGAAGCATTTTTAGACCTGGTTAAATCCATTAAATTTGAAAAGCAAAATAAGAGCAATATTATAAGTTTGCAGGATATTATAAATCGTAATAGAATAGCTAATAGAACAAAGGAAGGTATATTATGAAAAGTATCTTTTTAGGGATAGATGTTGGTTCCGTTAGTATGAATATTGTAGCTATTGATGATAATGCGGAAGTTATCTTTGATTTGTATACAAGGACAAATGGTCAACCATTGGAGGTAATTAAGAAAGGCCTGTTTCAGCTAAGGGACGTACTTCCTTCTACATATAAGGTAGCAGGAGTTGGTACTACAGGAAGCGGCAGGCAATTGGCCGGAGTTATGGTAGGCGCGGATATAGTAAAAAATGAAATAACTGCGCATGCCATGGCTACAACTTTTTTCATACCTAATGCCAGGACAATTTTTGAAATAGGTGGTCAGGATTCTAAGCTGATTATTTTAGAAAATGGCATAGTTACTGATTTTGCCATGAATACTGTTTGTGCTGCGGGGACAGGGTCGTTTCTTGATCATCAAAGTGAAAGACTGGGAGTTCCCATTGAAGAGTTTGGGGATCTGGCATTAACAGCTAAGAGAAATGTGAGGATTGCAGGAAGATGTACTGTTTTTGCCGAATCGGATATGATAGCAAAACAGCAGTATGGATTTTCCAAGCCAGAGATAATTAACGGGCTTTGTGAAGCTTTAGTTAGAAACTATATTAACAACCTTGGTAGAGGTAAAAGATTACAGCCTCCTTATGTTTTTCAGGGAGGGGTTGCTGCAAATAAAGGAATTAAAGCTGCCTTTGAAAGGGAGATCAATGATAAGGTAATAGTTCCCAAATACTATAACGTTATGGGTGCTGTTGGAGTAGCGCTTCTTGCCAGGGAATATATCAAGGAAACCGGTTACCAGAGTAATTTCAGAGGCCATGAGGCTGTAGAACTTGATTTTGAGCCCAGCGCTTTTGAGTGTAGCGGCTGTTCCAACTATTGCGAAGTTATTAAGGTTGAAGTAAACAATAAAACTGTTGCAATGTGGGGCGACAGGTGTGGCAAGTGGACCAACTCAATAGGGCAGGTTGGGTAATAAAGAAGACTTTCTCCTGGAGAGGGAGAAAGTTTTTTTTATTATTAAATTATGGTGGACTCCCGATCTGACGTTAACTACTTTTTACCTGCAGGAATTCTGTTAAGGTTAACGAACAGATAAAGGTAAAACATATCTGTAAGGGAGGCGATTAAACTGTATCGCTGGTTACTGGTGGCTATGATATTAATTGTAATTGTAATGCTTGCAGTTTTTATATATCAACCTGAGGAAATAGAGGAAAATACCTCCTCACATCTTATTGGAGTACTCTCTTCCAATGACCTCCGGTTAACGAAACTTCAAGGTTTAAAGGATGGATTACCACTTTATGGATTTCGTGAAGGGAAAAATATAAAATTTTTAGTCAAAAATGCTGAAGGAAATCGCGAAAAGCTATTGCCTCTAGCTAAAGAGCTTACGAAGGCTGGAGTGGAAGCTATTGTCACTACCGGCAGGGCTGAAACTGAAGCTGCTAAAGAAGTAATGCGGGGAAAAGATATCCCCGTTGTATTCATGGGATTAACAGCGCTTACTCAAGATCAACTAGTTAAGGATTTGCTCCACCCACAGGAAGGACTTACCGGAGTGCAGAATGACCATGCCAATCTCTCGGGAAAGCGACTGGAATTGTTAACCAAGCTTTTGCCGGAGATTAACAAAGTGCTTGTAGTTTACGACCCGAAGGTTGTACCGGCTACGGAAAGCTTACTTGCAACACAAGATGCTGCAGAAAAGTTGAAGCTGGAATTGCAGAAGGAACCTGCCAGTACGACAGATGAAATCAGGAGCATATTTAACAGGAGTTTAGCGGATGTAGATGCCGTATTGCTGCTGCCAAGCTTTTTTCTGGAAAGTGAAGGGGCCCGTATTCTGGTGCCGCTTGCCATGGAAAGAGGAGTACCGGTTATGGGAGTGGAACAGGGGGCCGGTACGGATTTTTTTGCAATTTACGGTGTTACCACCTATGACCAGGGTAAACAGGCGGCCAGAATACTGGCTAAAATACTGAATGGACAAAAGGTAGTAGATATTCCTGTTGAACCACCGTCTGAACTAAAACTAACAGTCGATCTTGAGGTTGCAAAACGCTTGGGACTTAAAATTGATCCATCAATCCTTGGCTATGCTGAATTAAAATACAGTAAAGCTGGTGGTAGTAATGCGAAATAACGGTTTCACTCCCTGGTGGGAGAGTATAAAATATAGGTTATTGATTTTTGGTATTATCATGTCAATTATACCCCTATCATTGCTGGGGTATCTCAGTGTACAGACTGCCAGAAAAAATTTGGAGCAAAATATCCAAATGCACAATCAGGTCACTTCTCAGCGTCTGGCAGCTGATCTCGAATCCATCATTGGAGGTCAAATCAGACAGATTGTTGCTGTAGCCCGTATTGACGGGAAAAGCTTACTTAATAGTGAGAGAAGCAAACAGGAAGGAATATTGTACGGCCTATTGCGAGAAGTTCCATATCTGGAAGAAGTGTCCCTGGTAGGGGAAGACGGCAGAGAGCTGGCACGTGCCTCCCGACGCCGTGTAGTAGGAAACAGTTTACTGAATATGAAGGATGAAGAAGCCTTTTTGCAGTTAAAAGAGGGCAATAGCGACTGGTCTAACACTTTTCTGGACAGCTACGGTCAAATAAGGCTTCAAAGAATTATTCCTATAACCAGCTTAACTGACGGAGATTTCCGGGGTGGCATGATCCTGGAAATCAGTTTGCGCAGAGTTATTGAACAGCTGGCCCAGAGGCAGCCCGAACATAAGGGACGTTTATTTGTTGTGGACTCAAAAGGAAAATTAATCGGTCATCAGGATTTCAGCCAGGTGCTTAGACAGACGGATGTACGAGACAGCCTTGCAGTTAAAGAATTTATGCAAGCAGATATTTCCGATAAGATTTCTGCTGTTCGCCGGTACAGTAGTTACGATGGCAAAGAGGTTCTTGGCGGCTTTGCTCCCGTTGCTGGGCTAGGGTGGGCTGTGATTCAGGAAGTTCCAGTAAAACAAGCATTTGCTCCTGTAAAACAACTGGAAAATCACCTTCTGCTGCTCGGAACAATTATAATTTTATTAGCAATAGCAGTAAGTATCTTTTTTGGAATCAGATTTAGCAATTCACTTCGTAATCTGGAGCAGGGAGTTCAAGAGATTAGAAAGGGAAATCTGGACTATGAAGTCAGGGTCCAGGGCAGAGATGAATTGAGTCGCCTGGGAGAAACACTAAATATGATGCGAAAGGAACTTCGCACCAGTCGCCAAAAGGAACATGCATTGAGGCAGGCCGAAAAACTGTCATCTCTGGGACTTCTGGCATCCGGAGTTGCCCATGAATTGAACAACCCCCTGGGTGTTATCTCCGCTTATGCAGAGGATTTACAGGAACAACTTGCTGAAGGCAATGCTCAAGATCTGGTAATTGAGGGTGAACTGCAGTATTACCTGCAGATTATAATTAAGCAGTCAAGAAGATGTAAGGAAATAATAGGCAATCTCTTAAATTTTGCGCGGAAATCCCGGTCTGAAAATGAAAAAGTTGATCTCAGGCAGGTTGTTGATAATACGCTTCAACTAGTAAAATATAGAATAGAAAAAAAGGAAATAGCTACAGAAGTAAATATTCCTAACAGTATACCGACCCTAACGGCAAATTTTGGAGATCTGCAGCAGGTGCTCTTAAATGTTATTACCAATGCTCTGGATGCTTTAGAAACGGGTGGCTGGTTAAAAATCTCTGCAAGTATTGAAGAAAAACATCTTTTTTTGAAAATAATGGATAACGGTTCCGGTATAGAGCAGGATGATTTAAACCGGATTTTTGAGCCATTTTTTACTACGAAGGAACCCGGCAGAGGGACCGGTTTGGGCTTATCTATCTGTTACGGTATTATGCAAAAAATGGGAGGTAGGATAGCAGTAGAAAGTGTGCCGGGAGAAGGTACCACGGTGACACTTGTTTTTCCGCTTTCAGTAAGGGAGGGAAAGTAATGACTAAAAAGATACTGATAGTTGATGATGAAGATGATTTTAGAAAGCTTCTTGTTAAGCGCCTTAATCGTAAAAATTATTCTGCCAGTGGAGCTGCTACAGGTCAGGCTGCACTGGAAATTTTAGCTGATGAAGTGTTTGATGTGGCATTAATAGATCTTAAGATGCCCGGTATGGATGGCCTCGAGCTGTTACAGCGCATTAAGAAGTCCCAGCCGGAAATGGAAGTAATGGTGTTGACCGGTCACGGGACGACTGAATCGGCGGTTGAGGCCATGAAAAGAGGAGCCTATGATTATTTAACAAAGCCGGTGGATTTGCAGGAACTTCAGCTCCTCATAGAGAAGGCCAGGGAAAAAGTTATACTTAAAAGAAGGAACAGGGGGTTAAGCGCTGCCCTGGAAAGGGAAAACATAAAACGCTACCAGGGGATGCTGGGTGTATCAGAGGCTATGGAAAACTTAAGGCAGCTGGTTGGAAAAGTTGCCGATAGTACCAGCCCAGTACTTGTGGAAGGTGAAAGCGGTGTCGGTAAGGAGTTGGTTTCCAGGGCATTACACTTCGAAAGCCTTAGAGCGGATGCGCCCTTTATAGTGGTTAACTGTGGCGCGCTGCCCGAGCAACTGTTGGAAAGCGAGCTTTTTGGTCATGAAAAAGGTGCATTTACAGGAGCGCAAACGGCAAAATCCGGTCTGGTGGAAATGGCTGACGGGGGAAGTCTTTTTCTGGATGAGGTGGGAGAATTAGCGCTGGGACTGCAGGTTAAGTTGCTGCGCTTTTTGGAAAACGGAGAATTTCGCCGTGTAGGAGATAACCGCCTGCGCGGGGTAAAAGTAAGGGTTATAGCAGCTACTAACAGGAAACTGGCAGAGGAGGTCGAGAAGGGCAACTTTCGTGAAGATCTGTTTTACCGTTTGAATGTTTTAAGGATTAAGGTTCCCCCTTTGCGTGAGAGAAAGGAGGATATTCCGCTTCTGGCAGATTTCTTTTTGAAAAAGAACGCTCCTCAAAAAAAGTTGACAAAAGAAGCAATAGAGGCATTACAAAACCATGACTTTCCGGGAAACGTTCGAGAACTGGCCAATCTAATAGAGCGTGGAGCGCTTTTGGCAGAAGGTGACTTAATTGCTCCCGAGGATTTGTTTGGCAGTTTGGAGAAAAAACCTCAGTCCAGGCCTCTTACTTTGGCTGAACTTGAGAAGGAGCATATCAAAAAGACTCTGGATAGTTGCAATTGGAATAAAACAAAAACTGCGGAGCTGCTCGATATCAGTGTTCGCAATCTGTATCGTAAAATAGAAACATACGGGCTTAAACCTGATCAATAGTTATTGCTCGTTTTTTATGACATTTTGTCGCTTGAGATGACAAAATGTCATATTTTTTTGCCCGGAGTGCCGCCTGAAACCCCTGAAATACGGGACTTAAATTCTGGCATATTTTTTGCTCCTAACTTAATGGTAAAGTTATAAAAAATTTGGAGGAGAGTGATTAATTTGCAAAAAGTAACGCGCCGGCAACTTTTTGATAAATTATTTCTCAGGGCGCAGGCGGCAGAAAGGAGTGAAAAGAAGCCAAAGCCAAGGTGGGCTATGGTTATCGATTTAAAGAAGTGTATCGGATGCGATACCTGTACGGTTTCCTGTAAGGCGGAAAATCGTACCCCGCCCGGTGTCACGTATAATGTTGTACTTACAGAAGAAAAAGGCGAAACACCACATGTAACCCTGGTACACATTCCCAGGCCATGTATGCAATGTGACCGGCCTCCCTGTGCACAGGTCTGTCCTGTAAAAGCCACTTACAAACTGAAAAACGGCATTACTGCCATTGATTATGAGCGTTGTATTGGCTGTCGTTATTGTATTACGGCCTGTCCTTACGGAGCACGTTACTTTGACTTTGGGGAAAGTTATGTAACAGAAATGTTGGGTTATGAGGAAATTCAGGCTCCCGAGTACGGTGTTCAGCGTGGAAAACGCCAGGGACAGAAAGCACCCCAGGGAACAGCGCGCAAATGCCATTTCTGTTTTCACCGCTTACAGCGGGACGAGGAACCGGCATGTGTTGAAACATGTTTGGGGGATGCCCGTTATTTTGGCGATTTAAATGATCCAAACAGTATTGTCAGCAAGCTGGCAAAAAGTCCCCGAGCTTTTCATCTCAAAGAAGAAATGGGAACTCATCCGCGGGTAATTTATCTTAAGTGAGGTGATAGTGATGTCAATCCAAATAAATCAAATGAAAAAAAATATGTTTCAAAGCGGTAAAAAACCATTGTTAACCCTGTGGTATGTTTTTCTGATTGCTGTATTGGCCTTGGGAGCAGTGGCAGTTGGATTACGTTTTAGCCAGGGTCTGGCAACCACGCATCTGACAAGCGCTATGCCCTGGGGAGCCTGGGTGGCATTTTATATTTATTTTGTAGGTATGAGCGCCGGAGCATTTTTACTATCTTCTCTCATTCATGTTTTTGATATGGAGCATCTGGAAGAAGTAGGAAGAGATGCTACTTTGGTAGCCATTATCTGTATGATACTGGCACTCTGCTTTATTCTGCTTGATTTGGGCCACATGGAGCGATTCTGGCATTCCCTGTGGTACTGGAATTTTACCAGTATCCTATCCTGGGAGGTACGCTTTTACGGTCTATATATCCTATTATTGCTGGCCGAGCTGTATTTTGCCCTGCGGCACGACCTGGTATTGGCATCTAGGGGTGAGGGCTTGAAAGCTACTTTAGCCGGAATATTGAAACTGGGAAGTAACGATACTTCTGCTGAAGGACAAGAAAGGGACAAAAGGATGCTTAAGATTTTGGGTAGTATAGGAATTCCAATTGCAATCTTTGGTGTTCACGGTGGAACCGGAGTTCTATTTGCAGTGGTTAAGGCGCAAGCCTATTGGAACAGCGCACTTTTCCCGGTGGTATTTGTTATTTCCGCCCTGGTTTCAGGTACGGCGCTCTTGACAGCACTGTATGTTATTAGAAGCAGAATCTCCGGTAAAGAAATCGATATATCCCTTGTGAAATCCCTGGCGGGGTGGATGGTACTTTTTCTATTAATTGATGTGGGTCTCCAATTTTTTGAAATTTTGATAGGCGCTTATGGCCTTGAAGAACAGGAATTGGCTACTCTGGCTGCAATTTTTGCAAGTGATTTTTCCTGGTCTTACTGGGGTGTTCAGATGGGTATCGGTGTACTGGTGCCGTTAATTTTATACTTTAACCCCGGTACTCGGAGGTCTCCTACAGCAATGATGCTGGCAGGAATTGCTGTTGTGATAGGTATTCTCGGGGTGCGCTTTAATATTGTAGTGCCTGCCCTGACAGTACCGGTTCTTAAGGGTTTGCCCTCCGGCTATTATTACCCTACCTGGGTGGAGTGGGCCAGTAGCGGCGGAATTATAGGTTTGGGATTGTTACTTTATACTCTGGCAATAAGGTATTTGCCGATAGATGTAGAATAAAATTTTGTGAAATTAGATGGGAGGTATAATATGAGCCAAGAAAAGAAATGCAAACTAACAAGAAGAAAATTCCTAAAAGGTGGTCTGGCTGTTGGTGGCTTAACCCTACTGACACCCGCCTTTGCTTCACAGGGAGTAGAGAGTAATTCAGGAATTGAAAAACTGTGGTTAGATGATCCCCATGGAACAGGAAATGATAAAGATGAATACGATGCCACAAATGTAATTTATAGCCTTTGTGAGCAGTGTAACACTCACTGTACCTTAAAGGCTGTTGTAACAGAGGCAGGGGTTGCTGCTTCACCGGCAGTTGTAAGAAAAATTGCCGGCAACCCGTACAGCCCTTTAAATACCCAGCCATTCGGACAAATTCCGTATGATACTTCACCTGAAAAGGCAGCCAAGGGATACGGCAAGCTTGGCAAAGATGGCAGGGGGTTTCGAGGTGGACGAACCTGTCTGAAAGGACAGGCCGGTATTCAGACTACATTTGATAATTTACGAATTAAGCAGCCTTTAAAACGGGTTGGCCCCAGAGGAAGCGGCAAATTTAAGAGCATTTCCTGGCAACAGGCAATCACAGAAATCGTAGAAGGAAGCGATTTGGGTACACCCGGTTTAAAGGATATCTGGGCTTATGTTTCCAAAGAACAGGTTATGGCTGATTGGGAAAAGGTTAAAAATGGAGAACTTAGTCAGGAAAAGTTTGACGAGCTTTATAAAGATAAGCTGATTGATACCAGGCATCCTGATTTTGGCCCAAAGTCCAACCAGGTTGTCAGTCTGGTGGGAGACAGGCGGGATTTTATCCAGAAACGCTTTTGGTCAAAATCGCTTGGCAGCGTTAATACCATTCACCATGGTGGAATCTGCGGTATGAGCGGCGTTCAGGGCAATATTCACTCCTTTACCGGGGGAAAGAAAAAGCGGATGTATTCAGATGTAGATAATGCAGAGTTTGTTATCATCTGGGGTACCGATCCTTTTGTAGCAAATAAAGGTCCTACCTGGCTTGCGCCTAAATTTGTGAATGCACTAGCAAGGGGCATGAAGCTGGCAGTTGTTGATCCACGCATGAGCAAAGCCGCGGAAAAAGCCCATATTTGGGTTCCCATCTTACCGGGTACAGATGCGGCTCTGGCAATGGGTATGGCAAGATGGATTATTGAGAACAAGCGCTTTGACAGGCGTTATTTGGAAAATCCCAATAAAAAGGCAGCTGAGGCAGACGGTGAGCCTACCTGGTCTGATGCTACGCACCTTGTTAACTTAAGTGACCCCAAACGACCCAAATTGAAGGCTGCAGATCTTGGCATTGGAAGTAAAGACCAGTATGTTGTTGTGCAAAACGGCCAACCGGTTCCCCACGACCAGGCAGCTGAAGGTACCCTTGAAGTTGATACCACAATAAATGGTATTAGAGTGAAGTCTGCTTTTACGCTTTTTAAAGAAAGGGTATTTGAAAAGACCCTTGAGGAATATGCTAAAATCTGTGATATTACAGTGGAAAAAATAATTGAGCTGGCACGAGAGTTCACTTCCTATGGTAAAAAGGCGTCCATCACTTCCTACCGGGGGCCGGCAATGCATACCAACGGTTTTTATAATTTGCGGGCCATTAATTGTCTCAATCACCTTTTGGGAAATTACGACTGGAAGGGTGGAAGCATCAGCAGCGGTGCTAAATACCAGTGTTTTAAAGGTCAGTATGATGTTCTCAATATGCCGAGAACTCTAAAACCATGGGGTACTACCATTTTCCGGAAAGGATCCTATGAAAAAAGCAGCCTTTTTGAAAAAGACGGCTACCCGGCAAAAAGACCCTGGTTCCCGTATTCCAATCATGTAACTCAAGAAGTGTTACCGAGTATTGACCAGGAGTATCCTTACGGCATAAAGGCGCTTTTTATCCACCGGATTTCACCGGTCCTATCTGTGGCGGGAGGTAATAAGCAGCAGGAGGTTTTGAAGGACACTAAAAAAATACCTTTGCTGGTGGTTTCGGATATTACAATGAGCGAAACCGCTTCCGTAGCGGATTATGTATTACCTGACCTGACTTATCTTGAAAGGTGGGGTCTGGAGAGCATTTATCCCAATCAGCCCTTGAAGCTCAGCCATATCCAGCAGCCGGTTACCAGGGCATTTGACGGTCCACGAGCTTTCGAAGACTCTTTAATCGAAATTGGTAAAGAGCTGGGGTTGCCGGGTGTAGGTAAAAATGCTTTTCCTGACGGCAGCGACCTGAATAATGCGGAAGATTTCTATCTTAAAGTGGTGGCAAATATTGCATTTGACGGCCAACCGGTGCCGGACGCCGATGCCAGGGAAGAGGAGATATTCAAGCAGTCACGTAAAAAGGCGCTGGGCCCATACTTTGATGAAAATAAATGGCGGAAGGCTGTAAAAGCGCACGAGTGGAAGAAGGTAGTCTATGTTCTTAACAGGGGCGGTAGATTTGAAGCTCCCGGTAATGAATACGAAGGAGAATATTTGAAATACAAGTTTGCAGGCCAGGCGGACTTCTACCGTGAAGATGTGGCTAAAGGTCGTCATTCTTACAGCGGGGAGTTTTTTGACGGGCTACCGCGAATTGAGAGCACAAGGTTCTATAATGGCAATAATGTTGGAGACGATCAATTTCCGCTGCAGCTTATCAACTGGAAAGCAAGGCATATCGGTACCCACCGCAATATCAGCGACGCCTGGCTCCGTGAAATTGATGAAGAAAACTTCCTCTGGATTAATCCGCAGGATGCTAAAGTACGAGGTTTAGCCGACGGAGACAGGGTAATAATTAAGTCTGCCAGTTTCAAAGTGGAAGGAAGGGTACGAATAACCGGTAGAATAAGGCAGGGAGTTGTTGGCAGTTCCTATAACTATGGACATTTCGCTTACGGCTCTGCCCCCTACAGGTTGGATGGCAGAGTTACTGATACTGACCCTGCTTACGGGCATGTCCCCTGGGCGGTATCTCAAAATAACGGCTATGCCGGACGCAGAAACGCCGGTTTCAGTAATAATGACCTGCAGAGAGCCGATGAAAGCTTTAAACTTGGATGTCTGTCCGATCCGATCGGAGGAGGAGCATCGCAGCTTGATACTAAGGTAGAAGTTATCAAAGCCTAAAAATAATGAGGTTCCCTGGATGGGAACCTCCTCTAATAACTATGATAATTTAGTTAAAATACCATTTTCCTTACCTTTACACCATTTACTTCACTTAACTTGTTTTCCAGCTCTTGGGATTTTGAACCGCTATTCTGCATTAATTCTAACAATATTAACCCTTTTTCAGTACAGTGATCATCATCTTCCATCATTTGATGTAATCCCAATCTGGTCCTGATAATACATCCGTATTCAGTAAGTATTTGTTGAACTTGTGTAGCATCTTCAAAACGATTGCCGACTTGTATTCCCATAACTATATTTTCCATTATACTCACCTCATTCTTAGAATTTCTAAAGATATTTAAATTTATACACTAATTCTAGGAAATGCCCTAAAAATTAAAAAAATTTATTTTTTCAGTTGACCGGTGACAGTAAATAGCATATAATTAACTAGAAATTAATAGCATGCATCTTTAAATTAGTCCTGTGAGGCTAGTAAGATTTAATAAATTATAGGGATAGTATACCCTGCTTGCTGTGCTCACAGTGAGCAGGTTTTTTTACAACTCAATAAATTATCTACCTTTTAAATTGGTCCGGCGAGGCCAGTAAAGGTTATCTATCCATAGTTATAATTTCTACTTCATAAAGTAGGCGATAGTGTAACCCCTTTGCCGGACGGCAAAGGGGTTTTTTGATGAAAAAAAGGGGGTCAAAGAATGGGGATCAAAACCAAGGATTTGCTTGGCTTGAAAAATATTTCCAAGGAAGAGATTGAACTTATTTTGAACACTGCGGAATCCATGGAAGAAATCATTTACAGGGATGTAAAAAAACTCCCGACATTGCGGGGAAAATCAGTTGTAAGTCTCTTTTATGAACCAAGCACAAGGACAAGGTCATCCTTTGAGCTGGCCGGAAAATACCTGGGGGCAGATACCATGAATATGGGCGTTTCAAGCAGTTCCGTCAAGAAAGGAGAGACCCTGATAGATACCGGAAGGACACTTGATGCCATGGGAATTGACATGGTGGTAATCAGACACCCTGCCGCCGGAGCTCCGAAGCTTCTCGGAGAAAATATTAAGGCCAGGGTTATAAATGCCGGAGACGGTTATCATGAGCATCCTACCCAGGCGCTTTTAGACATGTACACAATGCGGAAAAAGTTTGGTGAGTTACAGGGTTTGACCGTTGCGATTATAGGTGACATACTCCATAGCAGGGTAGTACGGTCCAACATCTGGGGCCTTACTAAAATGGGGGCGGAAGTTATTGTATGCGGTCCTCCCACCCTTTTGCCTGCCGACATAGCAGCTACCGGTGTTAGAGTGGTGACTTCCTTTGAAGATGCACTGCGTGATGCAGATGTGATCATGATGCTTCGCATCCAACTGGAAAGACAGCAGAAGGGTCTTTTTCCTTCAAAAAGAGAGTATGCCAAAATGTACGGCTTAAATAAAGAAACTCTCAGTTTAGCAAAGAAAGATGCCATGGTTATGCATCCCGGACCAATTAACCGGGGAGTAGAGATTAGTCCTGAAGTATATGAAAGCGTACAGTCAGTTATTGATGAGCAGGTAACTGCCGGAGTAGCGGTTCGCATGGCTCTTCTTTATCTCATGATGGGGAGTGATTTTGAAGATGAAAAGGCTAGTTCTTAAAAACGCACTTATCATTGATTCAGTACGTCACAGGGAATTTAAAGGTGATATTTTAATTGAAAACTGCAAAATAAAAAAAGTTGCAGAAGAAATTGAAATTAATGACCGGGAGGAAACCAGAACAATTGACCTGGAAGGCAAAGTTGTAACTCCGGGAATGATTGATATGCATGTCCATTTAAGGGAACCGGGGGAAGAAAATAAAGAAACCATAGCCACAGGTACAAAGGCTGCAGCTTACGGGGGCTTTACTGCTGTTGCCTGTATGCCAAACACTTATCCTGCAGCAGATAATGAGGCAACAATAGAATTAATAAAAAGAAGGGCTGAAGAAGCCGGAAACTGCAGAGTGCTTCCGGTAGGTTGTTTAACAAAGGAGAGACAGGGTGAAATAATGGCTGAATACGGCTTTTTGAAAGATGCGGGAGTTGTTGCCCTGTCCGATGATGGAAACGGTGTTATGAATTCGGAAGTTATGCGCCACTGTATGGAGTATGCTACCCTCTATGATTTACCTGTCTTGAGCCACTGTGAGGATGAAAACCTGGCAGAAGGAGGGCAGATCCATGAAGGATATTACAGCACAATTTTAGGATTGCAAGGCATACCTGCTGCGGCAGAGGAGATAATGATCGCCAGGGATATTGCACTTGCCGAGTTAACAGGAGCAAGGCTGCACATCTGCCATATCAGTACTAAAGGCGGAGTGGAACTGGTACGCCGGGCAAAGGAGAAGGGACTTAAAGTTACTGCAGAGGCGGCGCCCCATCATTTTAGCCTTTCAGATCAAGAAACAGCAAGTTACAATACAGCAACAAAAGTTAACCCTCCTTTACGGTCTGAAGAACACATTCAAGCGGTGATTGCAGGCCTGAAAGACGGTACTATTGATGTAATTGCCTCTGACCATGCACCCCATAGCAGGGAAGAAAAAGAAGTTGAATACCCCTTTGCTCCCTTTGGAATCTCGGGGGTGGAAACCTGCCTGGCAGTAAGCCTGCACTATCTTTACCATACTGGAAAGCTTAGCTTAAGACAGTTGGTAGAGAAGTTTACCACAGGACCTGCGTCCGTGCTGGGAATAAATATTGCGGGAATAGAAGAAGGTTCACTTGCCCACCTGACTGTATTTGACCCTGAGCTGGTGAAGGCAGTGAATCTGAAAAACTGGCATTCCCTGGGTCAAAATACTCCCTATGCAGGAAAAAACCTCAAGGGGTGGCCTGTAATGACAATTGTAGGAGGAAAAATAACCGCTGAAAGCTTAACCTGATTAAACTTATTGCCACAAGTGGAAATAAACAATTTGGGGAGGGGTAGTATGGAAGCGAAGCTTGTTTTAGAAGATGGCGAAATATTTGTGGGAAAATCCTGTGGAATACCCGGAACAGCCTTTGGAGAAGTAGTTTTCAACACTTCCATGAACGGTTATCAGGAAATAATGACAGACCCTTCTTATGCCGGCCAGATAGTAACTTTTACCTACCCGCTGGTAGGAAATTACGGAGTCCATGGTAGTTACCAGGAATCAGCTGCTTCATGGGCTCAGGGGATAATCGTTAAGGAATTGTGCACGGCGCCGGGAGGCTCCCGTATCGATAAGAAACTGCAAGCTTTTCTTGAAGAACAAAGGCTGGTTGGGATTTGTGACATTGATACCAGAACACTTACAAAGCATCTCAGGGTTATGGGTACCATGAGGGGAATTATCACTACTGAAGATATCCCTGTGGAAGAACTTACCAAGAAGGCGCAGTCAATATCGCACCTGTCAGAATTAGATCTTGTTGCAAAGGTCACTTGTGAGAAGCCATATATTCTTCCAGGAGGACAAACAACTGTAGCGGTTATTGATATGGGAGTTAAGCATAACATCTTGCGCAGTCTGACTTCCAGAGGTTGTACGGTGGTGGTATTACCGGCAAAAACTGCTTATGAGGATATAATGAAGTATTCTCCTCAAGGGATTATACTTTCAAATGGCCCGGGAGACCCTAAAACTGTAAGCTACGTAGCAAATACCGTAAAAAAATTGCTTGGAAAAGTTCCTATCATGGGAATTTGTATGGGACACCAGGTTCTCGGGATAGCTCTGGGGGGAGAGACATTTAAGCTAAAATTTGGCCACCGGGGAGGTAACCATCCGGTCAAAAATTTACAAACAGGAAGAGTAGATATTACCTCTCAAAACCATGGGTTTGCACTGAAGGAAGAAGGACTTCCCCATGATGTAGAGATTACCCACGTTAACCTCAATGACGGTACCGTGGAAGGAATAGAGCATAAAAATTTACCCGCATTTTCAATCCAATATCATCCTGAAGGGGCGCCGGGGCCCCATGATTCAAGAAACCTATTCGATAAATTTTTAAATATGGTAGAGCGAGACAGGGGGGATCAAAGTGCCTAGGAGAGAAGACATCAAAAAAGTTCTGGTAATCGGTTCAGGCCCTATAGTTATCGGGCAGGCTGCAGAATTCGACTATGCTGGTACTCAAGCCTGTCGTACCCTGCAGGAAGAAGGTATAGAGGTAGTACTTGTCAATAGCAATCCTGCAACCATTATGACCGACAGGGAGCTTGCCCACAAGGTATATTTGGAACCTTTAACTGCAGAATACCTGGAAGAAATAATCCATTTGGAAAGACCTGACGGCCTCTTACCTACACTGGGTGGACAGATAGGCTTAAATCTTGCGGAAGAGCTGGCTAAAAACGGTGTACTTGAGAAATATGAGGTAACTCTTCTGGGTACTTCCCTGGAAGCAATTCAAAAGGCTGAAGATAGAGATCTTTTTAAAAAGCTACTTCTGGAACTCGAGGAACCCGTTCCTGAAAGTACCATAGTATCATCGAGGGAAGAAGCACTGGAATTTGCTGCGAGAATTGGCTATCCCGTAATAGTTCGCCCTGCCTATACACTTGGAGGTACCGGCGGTGGAATAGCCCATAATGCCCCGGAGCTGAAAGAAATTGTTTCCCGAGGATTGCGTTACAGTATGATTAAACAGCTCCTGATTGAAAGAAGTGTTGCGGGCTGGAAGGAAATTGAGTATGAAGTAATGCGTGATGCTGCTGATAACTGTATAACTGTTTGCAACATGGAAAATATTGATCCCGTCGGAGTACACACGGGAGACAGCATCGTGGTTGCTCCCAGCCAGACTTTATCCGACAAGGAACACCAGATGCTGCGCTCAGCTTCCCTAAAAATTATCAGGGCTTTAAAAATAGCCGGAGGCTGTAACATCCAGTTTGCATTAAATCCTAAAAACAATGAGTATTATGTGATAGAAGTCAATCCCAGGGTAAGTCGTTCCAGTGCACTTGCAAGTAAGGCAACAGGCTATCCAATAGCCCGCGTGGCAACAAAAATCGCCCTTGGTTACCGCCTGGATGAAATTCAAAATGAGATTACGCAAAAAACAATTGCCTGTTTTGAGCCTGCCCTGGATTACGTAGTAGTCAAAATACCCCGTTGGCCTTTTGATAAATTCCCTACTGCGGACCGCTTTCTGGGATCACAAATGAAAGCTACCGGGGAAATTATGGCCCTGGGACGAAATTTTGAAAGTGCACTTTTAAAGGGGATTCGTTCTTTGGAGATGTCTGTGGAAGATTTAGATATGAAAGAACTTCGAGAATGGTCCACTGAAAAACTCAAGAAAACACTTTTCCACCCCGATGACCGCAGACTGTGGTGCATTGTAGAAGCTTTTCGCCGGGGCTGGACGGTAGAGGAAGTAAAAACCTTGACTTCCATAAATGAATTCTTCCTGGAGAAAATACACAATCTTGTTCGCTGGGAATTTGAAATATTACCTGAATCAGAACCTTCTCCTGAAATCTTACTGGAAGCTAAGAAACTCGGTTTTAGTGATAAGACTCTGGCCGGGGTATGGAAGATGAAGGAATCTGAAGTTAAGGCATTGAGGAAAGAATGGCAAATAACAGCTGCTTTTCGAATGGTTGATACCTGCGCCGGGGAATTTCCCGCCGCCACCCCCTATTACTATTCTGCCTACGGTGAAAATGATGAGTGTAACCCCGAAGAAGGAGAAAAAGTTGTGGTGCTTGGCTCCGGACCCATTCGGATTGGACAGGGGATTGAATTTGATTACTGCTCGGTTCACTCTGCCTGGGGATTGCGTGAAGCCGGTTACCAGTCAATTGTAATAAATAACAATCCCGAAACTGTGAGTACCGATTTTGATACCTCGGACAGGCTCTATTTTGAACCCTTAACTCTGGAAGATGTTTTAAATGTAATAGAAAAGGAAAAACCTCTTGGTGTTATCGTTCAATTTGGAGGGCAGACTGCGGTAAACCTGGCCCGCCCATTACAGGAAGCGGGAGTAAAAATTCTTGGAACAACTGTAGAAGAAATGGATTTAGCTGAAGACAGGCAAAAGTTTACTGAGCTACTTCAAAAACTAAAAATACCTTGTCCGCAAGGAAAAACTGCCCGAAGCCGCCAGGAAGCTGAAGAAATTGCGGCAACAATAGGTTTCCCGGTATTGGTACGGCCTTCTTATGTACTTGGGGGAAGGGCTATGGAAATAGTATATAACCTGGAAGAGTTGCGGCAATATCTTGAACAGGCAGTAACGGTTTCACCGCAATATCCCGTACTGGTTGACCGTTATCTACGAGGTAGGGAAATTGAAGTTGATGCAATAAGTGATGGAAATGAAGTATTGATACCCGGCATAATGGAGCATATTGAAAGGGCCGGAGTACATTCGGGAGATAGTATTGCTGTTTATCCTTCCCGCTCCTTACCGAAAGAAATAGTGGAAAAAATAGTCGATTATACCACCAGGTTGGCTCAAGGATTACATGTGAGGGGAATGCTCAATATCCAGTATGTAATCCATAATGAAAATGTTTATGTACTGGAGGTAAATCCCAGATCCAGTCGTACGGTACCCTTTATCAGTAAGGTTAGCGGAATTCCGTTAGTAAAGCTTGCAACACAGTGTATACTTGGTGAAAGTTTGAGTGGATTGGGATACAGAGGGGGTCTCTATAATCCCCCGGACCTGACTGCAGTAAAAATGCCTGTTTTTTCATTTTCCAAACTGCTGGATGTTGAAACTTCCCTTGGACCTGAAATGAAGTCAACGGGAGAGGCGCTCGGTTTGGACAGGGATTCTACAAAGGCAATGTATAAAGCGTTTCTGGCAGCAGGATACAATTTCCCCAAGAGAGGTATTCTACTGGCTACAATAGCTGATAAGGATAAAGAAGAAGCACTTCCCATTTTGAAAGGTTTCTCTGAGCTAGGATATAGCTTGGTCGCCACAGAAGGTACTGCACAAATGCTGGAAAGAAACAATATTCCTGTGAGAAAAATTAATAAAGTATCCCAAGGTTCACCGCATGTTGTGGATTTCATACAGGAGGGAAAGGTAGATCTTGTAATAAACACATTTACCAGAGGAAAACAGCCTGAAAGGGACGGTTTTAAAATCCGCAGGGCAGGTGTTGAATATGGAGTGCCATTACTAACTTCCCTCGACACCGCATCAGCAATTTTAAAGGTTTTACAATCTATGCTACAGGTACGTTCCCTTCAGGACTATACAGGGGAGGAAAGATAAATGGGAGTATATGAAGCACGGGTTATTTCCCATCAGAAACTGCAGGAATCCGCTTATCTGTTAGAGCTGCACTGTCCGGAAATTGTGGAAAAAGCCCAGGCGGGGCAGTTTGTTCACTTAAAATGTTCAGAGACCCTTGCCCCCCTTTTAAGGCGCCCCTTCAGTATCCATAAGACTGATGCTGCCCGGGGCAGTTTGAGCATATATTACGCAGTTGTAGGGGAAGGTACCGATTTGTTGAGTAAAGTGTCCATTAATGAACAGCTTTCTGTGCTGGGCCCTTTGGGAAAAGGTTTTCAGCTAACAAAAGGGAAGAATGTTGTTGTGATCGGTGGCGGAATGGGAATAGCGCCCATGCTCTTTTTGGCAGAGGAGCTTTCTAAAAATGATAATAAAATAACCATCTTGCTTGGTGCCAGGGATAAAGAAGGATTACTTGTTAAAGATTCCTTTGCACGCTTTACAAATGACCTGCAACTGGCCACCGATGACGGCAGTTTAGGGCACAAGGGAACTGTTGTAGAGCTCTTAAAGGAATCTTTACAAGATAACCCCACCATGCTTTATGCCTGCGGCCCGCTACCAATGCTTAAGGAAGTTAAAAGGCTTTCCGAAAAAGAGGGGATACCCTGCCAGTTATCCCTGGAAGCAAGGATGGCCTGCGGTATAGGAGCTTGCCTGGGCTGTACCTGTAAGGGGAAAGGCGAAAAGTATTATCCCAAGGTATGCAGTGACGGCCCGGTGTTTTGGGCGGAGGAGGTGGATTTAAGTGAGTAAAGCTCCCGATTTATCAATGGAGATTGCAGGACTGAAATTGAAAAATCCCGTTCTGGTGGCATCCGGAACCTTTGGCTTTGGGATGGAATACTGTGATTATTTTAACCCTTCAGTACTGGGGGGAATTATGACCAAGGGAATTACTCTAGAGCCGCGTCCGGGTAACCCTCCGCCCCGCCTCTGCGAGACTCCCGCAGGTCTTCTTAATTCAATAGGGCTTGAAAATCCCGGAGTAGATGATTTTTTAGCAAGTTATTTACCCGTAATGAAAGAAAAATTTTCTACTGCAATAATAGTCAATATCGCCGGAAGTACTGTAGAACAATATGCTGAGGTTTCTTCAAAGCTTGATGGCGTAGAGGGGATAGATGCCCTGGAGGTTAATATTTCCTGTCCCAATGTCAAAGAGGGAGGAATGGCCTTTGGTGCAACTGCCCAATCGGCTGCTCAAGTTGTGGCTGCTATCAGAAATGAAACCTCACTGCCGCTGATAGTGAAGTTAAGCCCCAATGTTACCGACATTGTAGAAATTGCTCAAGCTGTAGTAGATGCAGGCGCAGATGCACTATCTCTAATCAATACGCTACTCGGGATGGCAATTGATATCGAAAAGGAAAAGCCGGTACTTGGCAATGTCTTTGGAGGACTGTCGGGACCTGCCGTTAAACCTGTGGCGGTACGCGCGGTCTGGCAGGTAAGTCAAAGCGTAGATGTTCCGGTAATTGGTATGGGGGGAATAACAGGTGCGGAAGATGCACTGGAATTCTTTATGGCCGGGGCCAGTGCAGTTGCCATAGGAACAGGAAATTTCACTGACCCTCTCACAGCAGTTAAGACCTTATCCGGCATTGAAGAGTATCTCACGGAAAAGGGATATGCTTCTATAAAAGAATTGATAGGTAAGGCATGGAAGGGGAGTTAACATGAAGGCAAAATTGATAGTTGCTCTTGACACTCCGGAGGAAAAACGGGTTAGAGAATTGGTTACTGTTCTCAAAGATAAAGTTGATATCTTTAAGGTGGGATTGGAGCAGTACCTGGCCAGCAGGGGAAAAGTGCTTGACTACCTGCGAAGTAACGGCAAAAAGGTTTTTCTGGATTTGAAGTTCCATGATATACCCAATACAGTGGAAGCAGCCGCTAGAGTTGCGGTGAGAGAAGGAGTCTGGATGTTCAATATGCATGTTTCAGATTTTGAAGGAATGAAGAGAGTAGCGGAAGCAGCTCTTGAGGAGGCAGAGAAAACAGGGATAGTTAGACCACTGGTAATTGGTGTGACAGTTTTAACTTCCATGAGTGAAGAGGATTTGCAGGAAACCGGAATACCTCTTACTCCACAGGAACTGGTAATAAAACGTGCGCTCCTGGCCCAAAAAGCTGGCTTAGATGGGGTTGTGGCTTCCCCAAGGGAAGCAAAGTCTATCAGGGAAAATTGCGGCGAGGATTTCATTTCGGTGTGTCCCGGCATTCGACCTGCTTGGGCGGCAAAAGGTGATCAAAAGAGGATTATGCCCCCCGGTACTGCACTTAAAGAGGGAGCCCATTATCTGGTGGTTGGAAGGCCTATTACAAAGGCAGATGACCCTGGTGAGGCTGCTTCTAAAATTTTAGCTGAAATGGAGGAGGCGTTTAAATAATGTTAACCAGAGACGAAATTATTGAGATTTTGAAAGATACAGGAGCTCTTCTAACAGGGCATTTTCTTTTAAGCTCCGGACTGCACAGCGACCGTTACATCCAGTGCGCTAAAGTTTTACAATATCCTGATCTGGCAGAAAAGCTCTGTTCCCAGTTAGCGGAAAAGGTAAGGGATTTTAATCCCGATCTGGTAATCGGACCTGCTCTGGGGGGAGTTGTAGCCGCCTATGAAACTGCTCGCGCGCTTAATAAACCCGGAATATTTGCAGAAAGAAAGGACGGTGAGATGCAGATCAGACGTGGTTTCCAAATAAATCCCGGTCAAAGGGTTTTAATAGTTGAAGATGTGGTAACCACCGGGGGATCCGTTAAAGAAGTACTGAAAAAAGTTAAGGAATGTGGAGGAGAAGTTGTGGGGGTAGCTTCACTGATAGACCGCAGCGGTGGTCAAGCAAACTTTGAAGTTCCCTTCAAATCCCTAATAGCACTTGAAGTTCCAGTATTTAAACCTGAAGAATGTTCCCAGTGTAAAGAAGGTATCCCGGTAGTTAAGCCGGGGAGCAGAGGCCAAAGTTAATCCATACAAGTTACCATTATATTTGTATTCTAACAGTAAAAAGGCAACTCGCATGCGAGTTGCCTTTTTACTGATTTATTGCTTTTTAGGTGTGACTGTCACATCCTTCTGTTCTATAAAATACTCTTTAGTTATCTTAAATATTACGGGGCTCAATAATAAAAGTGCAATCAAGTTTGGTACGGCCATGAGACCGTTCATTGCATCTGCAACCAGCCAAATTAATTCGAGGTTTCCAATTGCACCTATAAAGACTGCCACAACCCAGAGGATGCGATATGGGAGTACTGCACCGGTTCCGAAGATATATTCAACACACTTTTCACCATAATAACTCCATGCCAAAATGGTTGAGAAAGCGAAGAAAATTAGCCCGAAGGATACTACGAAGTCTCCGGGTCCCGGAAGCCCCATATTAAATGCCTTCGCTGAAAGCTCCGCTCCGGTTTCACCGCTCTGCCAGGCGCCTGTCATAATAATTACGAGCGCTGTCATGGTACAAACACAAATAGTATCGATAAAAGTCCCCAGCATTCCTATGACACCCTGGCGAACAGGGTTGTTGGTAGTAGCTGCCGCGTGTGCGATTGGAGCGCTGCCAAGACCTGCTTCATTTGAGAATACACCCCTGGCAACACCAAAGCGGAGTGCTTGCTTTAAACCTGCCCCTGCAAAGCCGCCAACGGCAGCATGCCCTGTAAATGCGCTTGAAAAAATAAGGCCGATAGCTCCGGGAAGCTTAGAGGCATTTACTAAAATTATAATTAAAGCTCCAATTACATAAATAATTGCCATAAAAGGAACTAAACGTTCTGTTACTTCTCCAATACGAGTAATTCCGCCTATAATAACTGCAAAAGTTAGGATTGCTAAAACAATACCGGTAACAAAGAGAGGAATACCGAATGAACCCTGGGCAGCATGTGCCACTGAATTGGACTGTACCGTATTTCCAATTCCAAAAGCAGCTACTGCTCCGAAGAGAGCAAAGAGCCAGGCAAGCCATTTCCAGTTGTCGCCAAGGCCATTCTTAATAAGTACATTGGACCTCCGGCGTAGGAACCGTTTGGTTTAACCTCGCGATATTTAACTGCAAGTACTGCTTCGCCGTATTTTGTAGCCATGCCAAATAGCGCTGTAATCCACATCCAGAAAACTGCACCAGGTCCACCTAAAAAGATTGCGGTAGCTACCCCTGCAATGTTACCTGTACCAATGGTTGCAGATAATGCAGTCATCAGTGCCTGGAAGGGTGTAATTTCACCTTCGCCTTCCTGTTTTGTCTTGTCCCTGCCCTGGAAGAGGAGTTTAAATGCATAACCGATTTTTCTGACTGTCATCCATTTGAGACCAAAAGTCAGGAAAATACCGGTTCCTACAAGTAATACCAGCATGTAGGGACCCCAGACTATACCACTTACCCAACTTACAAAACTCTCAAAATAAGCTAAAAAAGTTTCTATCAAATAAGACCTCCTTAGAGTTTAAAATAAAATATAGTCTCTATATTATAAATCATATTATTTATATATTCAAAATAATGAAAATATTATGCAATATACATAATTTACCATATCATATAACCTGGCTGGAATTTTTTTGCGTGCAAAAAATAAAAAAGTCAAA
Organism: Clostridiales bacterium; assembly: GCA_020063565.1. Lineage (GTDB taxonomy): Bacteria > Bacillota > DSM-16504 > Desulfitibacterales > JAICDB01 > JAICDB01. The sequence goes on from JAICDB010000001.1 coordinate 136,943, forward strand.
ATCTCACGATCTTGACACTGGAAAGAAAATAATAAGTACGAACAGTATAACTACTGTTACGAAACAAACCTATACTCTGTCCTTTTGCCTGAGAGATTAAACAGTAAAAAACTGTTTTTGCCCCTTCGGCGCCCTATTGAGGATCTCTCCAGAGTCCTGTCCGCTTGCGGTACCGCTTTAATAAAAACACATGAGAGTTTTAACCCCTTCAGTGGACCAGATGGTCGCTCTCCTGCAAACATCATCCAGTGTGTGATATTAAATTGTGAATTAATAATTTAAATTATATATTTCTTATGGATAAAATGCAAGATGCTTATTTATACTTTAATCTTATACATATAAAAGGATTTTTCAATATAATTTATAATTGTTAAGCCCTTAATGCTACCGGATATACATTTCTTTTTAGAGATATCAGGCTGCAGGTTAAAAAAGAAGATGTCGTAAGGGCGAAAAGGATCTCGGAAAATGATTTGGATAGCGATTGTACTGCATCCGAGTTGACCATAAGAACTGATTTTATGAGCGATATTTCTACTGTAGAAAATGTGTCAGAAGTTTTACAAACTGCCTACGGCCTATATAGCGAACTCTTAAATTTAGCTAAAGATATAGAATAAATAATATCCTTTTAATTGAAATAGCTAGATAAATGTGGTAGTATTTTACCTGGATGGCATCCTGTGGAGCCATACCTGCTTGTTTCAGTTGGTATTTTCATAATCATATAGCTTATGTACCGCTTGGAGCCGGGAGGACCGAGACGGATAGACGGGTGAAGTATGTCTAAAAACAAACTACAACCTCCGGTACAACGGAGGATTTTTTATTATCAGGAATAAGCTCGATAGTGCTGATAGGATACGTTGGAGCTAATTGCATAAATCATTTTCTTGAATACTGACCGTCTACTTTCTTCCTCCCATGCAAAAAATAGTTAGGGAGGTGTTTTTGTGCCTGAGTCAATCGGTATTATAGGAGCAGGAAAAGTAGGGTCTATTCTGGCGCTGCTTTTAAAGGAAACAGGTTATACCATATCTTTTATAGTTAGCAGCTCAGAAGAAAAACGTAAAGTTCTATCTGAAGCAACCGGGGCTTTAACCTTCTCACAAATAGTAAAGGACTTGCCCCGGGCAGATATTATCCTTATTACCACACCTGACGGAGTGGTTGCTGATATGGCAAAGAAGCTTGTGGAAAATCACTGTCTTTCTCCAGGCACCATAGTGGCCCATACAAGCGGTTCCCTTAGCTCTCAAGAATTACATGAAGTTAAGTCCAAGGATGCTTTTATCGCTTCCATACACCCTCTTAAATCCTTTACAGGGAATAAGGTGCCCGGTGATTTTCTTAATGGAGTTTATTTTGCACTTGAAGGCGATGAAGAAAGCCTGCAACCACTAAAAGAACTGGCGATCTCTTTAGGAGGAAAACCGTTTACCATTAAAACGGAGCAAAAGATCTTCTATCACGCTGCCGCAGTAGTTGCGTGTAATTACCTGGTTTCTTTAAACCATTATGCAGTTTACCTTCTTAATGAAGCAGGGGTAAGTGAAAAAGAAGCGCTTAATTTACTGGAACCTTTAATTATAGGTACCCTTAAAAATATTCTTACATATGGACCTGTAGACTCTTTAACGGGCCCTGTAGAAAGGTGCGATATTAAAACTCTTCAGAGTCATTTGCAGGAAATAGAAAAACTGGGCAGCCTGGAAAAAAGCTTTTATTCTATACTCGGTTTATATACTGCTAAAGTTGCTGCTGAAAAGAATACTGATCTAAGGGAAAGTTACATTAAAGTAAAAAAATTATTTGAGGAGGCTCTTTAATGAAAACTTCAATAAAAGAAGTCTTCAAAAAAAGTGGTATTCCGATAACCATGGTAACTGCTTATGATTATCCTCTGGCAAAACTCGTCGAAGCCGCCGGCATAGATGCTATTCTTGTAGGAGATTCTGTCGGGAATGTGGTTTTAGGTTATGAAAGTACAGTGCAGGTAACCATGGATGAGATGTTACATCATGTCAGGGCTGTGGTTAGGGGAGTAGAAAAAACCCCGGTTATAGCTGACATGCCCTTTTTGTCTTATCAAGTCTCACAAGAGGAAGCATTGAAAAACGCCGGGAGATTAATGAGGGCAGGAGCAAGTGCAGTAAAGCTTGAGGGAGGAAAGGAAGTTGCGGAGACTGTCCAAAGGATAGTTGAATGCGGTATTCCTGTCATGGGTCATCTAGGATTAACACCCCAGTCTGTAAATCAACTGGGAGGATATAAGGTGCAGGGTAAAAGTAAGGAAAAAGCAGAGAAAATTTTACAAGATGCGAAATTACTTGAGGAAGCCGGGGTTTTTGCAATAGTTGCTGAATGTATTCCTGCCGGGTTAGCACAGGAGCTTTCCGAAATGTCTCATGTTCCCATTATAGGGATTGGTGCAGGTGCCTTTTGTGACGGTCAGGTACTTGTACTCCATGATTTGCTGGGATTTAATGATGAATTTAAGCCTAAATTTGTTAAGAAATATGAAAGCTTATGTGATAAAATAATGAATGCTTTGAAGGAGTATAAGAATGAGGTCCGAAATAGGGAGTTTCCTGGCCCTGAACATAGTTTTTTTACCAGTGAAGAAGAAATGAAAAAGTTATATTGAGGGGGGAAACAAAATGTTGTTGATAAATAAAGTTTTAGAAATAAGAGAGCATGTTAAAAATGCTAAAAAAGAAGGTAAAAAAGTAGGTCTGGTTCCTACCATGGGGTTTTTTCATGATGGACATTTGGAGTTGATGCGCCAGGCAAGGAAAGAGTGTGATGTGGTTATTGTAAGTATTTTTGTTAATCCCACTCAGTTTGGTCCCGGAGAGGACTATGAGGATTATCCCAGGGATTTAGAGAGGGATATGCAGCTGGCAGAAGAAGTTGGAGTAGATGTCATCTTTAATCCCTCTGTAGAGGAAATGTACCCGGATGGATTTTCAACCTATGTGGAAGTTAAGGGAATAACCGGCAAATTATGTGGTAGATCACGGCCCGGTCATTTTAAAGGGGTTGCAACTATAGTTACCAAGCTTTTTAATTCGGTACAGCCTGATGTGGCTTTTTTTGGACAAAAGGATGCTCAGCAGGTTTTAGTCATTAAGAAAATGGTCAAGGAACTCAATATTGATGTTGAAATTAGAACTGTTCCCATTGTCAGGGAAGAGGATGGAATAGCAATGAGTTCCAGAAATCTTTATCTAAATGATGAAGAAAGAAAAGCCGCAAGAATTCTTTACCGCAGTATCCAAAAAGCGCAGCAAAAAGTTCAGGAAGGAGAGCGGGATGTTAATAGTTTGAAAGGTGCTGTTATCGATATGATTTCTTCGGAACCTTTGGCTAAGATTGACTATGTAGAACTGTTAACCTATCCCGAATTAGAAGAAAAAGATGTTTTGGAAGGCAAAATGCTGCTTGCCCTGGCAGTTAAAATTGGTAAAGCGAGACTTATAGATAATGCAATACTGGAGGGGTAATCATGCTGTTAAATATGTTTAAATCCAAAATTCACAGAGCTACTGTAACAGATGCAGATTTAAATTATGTCGGAAGTGTTACTATTGATTCAGAACTAATGGAAAAGGCGGATATACTTGAAAATGAAAGGGTACAGATAGTTAATTTAAATAATGGTGCAAGATTTGAAACTTATGTTATACCCGGAGAAAAGGGTTCAGGGACGATCTGCTTAAATGGAGCAGCAGCGAGGCTTGTCCAAAAAGGTGATAAAGTAATTATTATTTCATATGCAATGATGGAGAGGAAAGAAGCTGAAAACTATACTCCAAAAGTTGTTGTTGTTGATGAAAATAATAAGCCGGTGGAATTTCCCAAAGAAAAGAGGGATTAAATGCTCCTGGTATTGGATATTGGCAATACTTCAACAGTTGCAGGGGTATATAAAGGTGAAAAGTTGCTAAATTACTGGTGGCTTGCCACTGTCAGGGAGCGCAGTTCTGATGAGTACGGTATCTTGATTAGGGAATTATTAACTACTTCAACAATTGACCCCAAAGATATTGATGCAATGATTATTTCTTCCGTTGTTCCACCCCTCACTGGTGCTTTTCACAGGACTGCCAGGAAATATTTTAATGTGGAACCTCTTGTAGTGGGCCCGGGAGTAAAAACAGGTATAGCAATTAAATTTGACTACCCCCGAGAGGTTGGTGCAGATCGGATAGTTAATGCGGTAGCAGGCTACCATAATTACGGTGGTCCTTTAATTATAGTGGATTTCGGTACTGCCACTACATTTTGCGTAATATCTGAAAGGGGAGAATACCTGGGTGGTATTATAGCTCCCGGGATCAATGTTTCCACGGAAGCACTCTATTCCGGAGCCTCCAAGCTTCCGAGAGTTGAACTGGAAAAACCACCTACAGTAGTTGGAAAGAATACTGTAGCAAGTATGCAGGCAGGAATTTTATACGGGTTTGTGGGGCTTGTCAAGGAAATTGTAGAACGTATTAATAAAGAAAGAAAAACTAAACATAAAGTAATTGCCACAGGGGAAATGGCAGAACTGATAGCAGGCGAAACCTCTGTAATTGATATCGTTGACCCGCTCCTAACATTAAAGGGTCTTAAAATAATATATAATAAAAATTTGAACAACTAATTATATTGTGGTAAGAATTTTTTATGCTTAATTATGTTTTTATGCTTAATTATGTTTTTATGCTTAATTATGAAGGAAGGGTACAGCAACTTGCTTGAAGAATATTATGGGCTATTTATAATTTTGATGATTGGTTATCTTAGTGCTCAATTGAGTTTATTTTTTAAGGTTCCTGCCGGGAGATTGGTGGGGCCTATTTTAGCCATTGGTTTATTGAAAATAATTGGTTTAGATATCATTATTCCAAGCTACATTAAGTCATTATTTGCTGTGGTATTGGGAATTTATCTAGGAGTTCGTTTTGATAAAGAACTGGTAAACAGATTGAAAAAGCTGGTCAGGCCTTCTCTCTTATTAATTATCTGGTATATAGCCAGTACTTCACTAAACGGGTACCTGCTAAGCCATTTAGCTGTTATAGATAACGTTACTGCATTTTTATCGGTAGTTCCCGGCGGAATTGCCGAAACAACTGTTCTTGCAATGTCTTATCATGCAGATCTGTTGCAAATAACATGTTTTCAAATGGCCAGGCTTTTAAGTGTTGTTTTAGTACTACCTCTTCTTATAAAAAAATGTATCTCTACGGATGAAATGGAAACAGGCAAGTCAAGAAGTGAAAAAACAAATAAAAGTGAAAAGAAAATTCTCAACTGGCTTGGTTTGTTAATATTTGGTGGACTTGGCGGGCTTGTTTTTAATGCCCTTCATTTTCCTGCCGGAAATATGATAGGGGCGCTTATTACTATAGTTTTCTTAAATGCAAAATTCGATTATAAGCTAAAAGCGCCGCCTAAATTTTTTTATCATCTGGCACAGATTGGAATGGGTGGAATAATTGGAACAAGTTTCACTTCGGAAGGTTTATTTTATATTGCAGATCTTTTTATCCCAATACTGGTAATGACATTATTAGTCATATTAAGCAGTTTAATTTTAGCTTATTGTCTGGGAAAGATCTTTAAATGGAACTTTATAACAAGTTTTTTAGCTGCTGTTCCCGGAGGGCTTATTCCAATGATTATACTAGCAGATGAAGTAAATGCTGATCGAACTGTGGTAGGAACACTGCAGATGGTAAGGTTACTGACCGCTATTGTAATCATTCCTTTTACTTATTCAGTTTTTATTGAACTATTTTAATACAAAAAGCCTCTACCAACTCTCGTTAAGGTAGAGGCTTTTTCATTTAACTGAGTTTCTTCACCAATTTTGCCACATTACTGGAAAACTGCTTAACTGTATCCATTCCTTCCGCATCCTGTAATGCATCCCCCGGCTGGGCCCCGAATACTAAGTTCCAGTAATTGGCTCCGGGAACTATCATATCATTAATAAAGTAAAACATGAGCATTTCCTGGTAGGATGTTGATAATCCGCCCCTTCGTGCAATTGCAATTGGCCCTCCAACTTTCCAGCTTAAGAATTTGTCAGTACCCCTGGAAACCATACCAATTCTCTGAAGCGCGTTCATTAAGTCCCCTCTGGGGGTTCCGAAATAAACTGGGGCCCCTACTATAAGTCCCTGTGCTGTACGAATTTTATCTATTATCTCATTTAAGCCATCATCTAAAGAACATTTTTTGGTATCCCTGCATTTATAGCAAGCAATACAGCCTTCAATTTTTTTGCCTGCTAAAGAAATTACTTCTGCTTCTACACCCTCATTTGCAATGACTTTTTTACATTCTTCTAAAACCTGAGCAGTATTTCCCTTTGCCCTGGGGCTGCCTGACAACAGAATTACTTTCTCCAAATTTATTCCCCTCCCTGTATTTAAATTAAATATTGTTTGTTTATCACTTAACTTACAAATATTATATCTTTTTAACAAAATCTGATCAAATAAACATCCTTCAGCATTGAATTAAGAACAGAACAGCAAATTATATCAAGTAACACATGGTGCTAAATTTTTTACCCTAGTTTTTCTATATTAACTATCTCTAATTGTCCATTTTCATTCTTTCTAAAATCAAATTTTATCTTATCGTTAGGTTCTATACCTTTATAATTAGCATTATTTGTATTAAAAAATTCTTTAACCTGTTCCGATAATCTAAAAACCCGGAGTCCATCGCTTTCTGGGAACAAATCGCTTTTGTCTACAATAATTTCAACTGAGCTATTGTCAATCTGTCCTACAAATGTACCGGTAGCACTCTTGTGATCCTGGCTCGATTGCGCCTTTTTTTCAGGAAAATCTATTTGGGCTTTTATTGTAGTTCTTTCAGCAGCCTTAATTCTGATTAAAAGGTGAGGGTAAGTTAGAGCTTGAGTTACTATCTGTCCTTTTTGCGGTGCATTCAGTTTAGCATAGAAGATGAGCGAATTATTATTTTTCTCATTTCCCACCAGTTCCATTGAATACCCACCGGTAGGTTGTTCCCCTCCGCTGATTATAAGATATTTGTAGCCATTTTCTCCGCTGGTGGAATGACTGCCTCTTTTTTTGTATGAGCTGTTATACCAATCCAGTAATTTTTCATCCTTTAACATTGAAGGGTCAATTATTTTAAAACTCAAATCTTCATCATCCCCTGATTTATTAGTAGATTGACTACATCCGGCTATAATAAAGGTATTCAGGAAAAAAACAAGTGCCATTACCGGTATTAATAATTTTATTGTTTTAGTCATATAAAGAACACCTCCAAAAGTATAGACAAAGACTTATAAGATATTTGTTGCATATAGTTTACTGCATACGAGATATTCTTGCAAATGAATTGGGAAAATGTGATAAAATATTGGCAAGAAAAATAATGGAAAAGAGGGTCTTTTTGAATTATCAAGAGTTAAAGAAAAGGTTTCTTAATAGAAAAGGTGCAATTTTAGGAAAATATTTCAAAGCGGCTGTATTAGTACCACTTTTAGAACTGGGTGGCAAATCCCAGGTACTCTTTGAATTTCGTGCCAGCCATTTGCCTGTGCAGCCCGGAGAGATTTCCTTTCCCGGGGGTAGAGTTAACAGGGGAGAAAGTTATCGACAGGCTGCCATAAGAGAAACAATGGAGGAACTAGGTCTTGAGAGGGAACAGATAGAGGTCTTTGGAGAATTGGACTATATGATTTCACCTTTTAATTTAATAATATACCCCTTTGTAGGTTGGCTGAAAAATATATCTACTTTAGAAGATATCAAGTTTAGTAAGGATGAAGTTGCTGAAGTGTTTACAGTGCCTTTGGACTTTCTATTACATCAAAATCCTGAGGCACATTCGCTGGAAATTCACCCTCATCCTGCTAAGGACTTTCCTTTTTACTTAATTCAAAATGGAGAAAATTATAACTGGAGAAAGGGTCAGTACCCGGTATATTTCTATAAATACAATGATTATATTATCTGGGGCATAACCGCGCGTATACTCCATAATTTCTTGGAGATTTATCGGAAATAATTTGTTAATATCTTTATAGTTGACAAGTCCTTATATTTAGGGTTATCATAGAAAAAAATCCATATTTTCTGAACTTTCTCCGAGCTGTGACTTCCTAAGGGTATTCCTATGGAGCTCAGCCTGGACCTGTGAGTCCACGGGGTGCTTTTGGAAACGAAGGTGCCTCTCCATTGCTTGGAAAGGAGAATGAGTTTAAGTAAAGGTATCTCCATACCCTTATTGCTCTATTTCCAGGCAATAAGGGTTTTATTATTGTATTATTTTACAAGAGAGGAGAAAAACAGTGAAAAAAATACCGGTGGAAGAAGCTGTAGGCTCCGTTTTATGTCATGATATAACTCAAATTATACCTGGAAAAGTTAAAGATAGAGCCTTTAAAAAGGGACATATAATTACGGAAGAAGATGTTCCTGTCCTGCTTTCCCTGGGAAAGGACCATATTTATGTGTGGGAGAAAAAAGAGGGTTACTTGCATGAAAATGAAGCGGCTCACCGCTTGGCCAATTTGGCCGGCGGGAAAGGGCTTTCCTTTAGTGAGGTTAAAGAAGGAAAGATTAATTTTATTGCTGACTTTGACGGACTTTTAAAAATCGATACAAAAACTCTCCTGGAGCTTAACTCACTTGGAGAAATTATTCTGGCTACCAGGCATAACAACTATCCTGTGAAAAAGGGTCAAAAAGTGGCAGGAACAAGGGTTATTCCACTGGTTATAGAGGAAGAAAAAATTATAAAAGCCGAAAAAATTGCTGCCGGAAAAGATATTGTGAAGGTAATTCCCTTTAAAAAATTCAAAGCAGGCATGGTAAATACAGGAAATGAAATTTATTATGGTAGAATAAAAGATCGTTTTGGACCTGTTGTAGAAAGAAAATTAGCAGAATATGAATGTGAAATTATAGATCAAAAAATAGTTCCTGATGACAGTGAAAAAATTGCAGGTTCCATTGAAGAATTAATATTTAAGGGTGCCGAAATGATTATCTGTACGGGTGGAATGTCTGTAGACCCTGATGATGTTACACCTTCCGGTATTAAGAAAGCGGGTGGTGAAATAGTTTCCTATGGAGCACCGGTACTCCCCGGAGCAATGTTTTTGCTGGCCTATAAGGAAGGAATACCTATCCTGGGTTTGCCAGGATGTGTAATGTATTCTAAAACAACAATCTTTGATTTGGTTTTACCCAGAGTTCTGGCAGAAGATGAAATCACTCAAAAGGATATTGCTGCATATGGTCATGGGGGACTTTGCGTTGAATGTGAAAGCTGTAAATACCCTGCTTGCAGCTTCGGAAAGGGCTGGTGATAGTTAGTGCTCCAAATGATAGAACTGGAAAAAGCACAAGGAATTGTAAATGAGAGAATGCCATATCTTGGAACGGAAAGGGTAGATCTTCTGCAAGCACACGAGAGAGTGCTTGCAGAGGATATATATTCTTCCATAAATCAACCTCCCTTTAATCGTTCTCCTTTAGACGGCTATGCATTTAAAGCAGAGGATTCTCAAGGAGCCAGCAAAAATAATCCTGTTTCATTACAAGTAATTGAAGAAATCCATGCTGGTTCCTGTGCAAAAAAAGAGGTAGAAAAAGGGACTGCCATTAGAATAATGACAGGTGCTCCTATTCCCGAAGGCGCGGATTGCGTCATCAGGCAGGAGGATACTTCTCAAGAAGGCAATACTGTTCAGATCTTTACAGAACTTTCTCAGTGGGACAATTATTGCTTTATGGGAGAGGATTTTAAAAAGGGCGGCCTGATGCTTAAGAAAAACAGTTTCTTAAAATCTGCTGAAATAGGAGTTCTTGCAAGCCTTGGGGTAAATGAAATTTCTGTCTATAAAAAACCCCGGGTGGCTATTTTAAGTACGGGAGATGAATTACTGGATGTTAAAGAAGAATTAATTCCAGGAAAAATATATAACAGCAATCTCTATACAATAGCTACCAGGGTGAAAGAATTCTCCGGAGAACCGGTTATTCTGGGTATAGCAGGTGATGACAGAGAAAGTATCGAAAAAAATATTAAAGCGGGACTTGATAAAGCGGATTTTTTGATTACTACCGGTGGAGTTTCAGTAGGAAAAAAAGATATTGTTAAAGAAGTATTACAGGGTATGGGGGCTGAAATATTATTTTGGAAAATTAATATTAAGCCCGGTACTCCAGCCCTCTGTAGTGTCCTGGATAAAAAATTAATAATTAGTCTTTCAGGTAATCCTGCTGCAGCTACTATAACTTTTGAGCTTCTGGTACGGCCACTTCTAGCAAAAATAACTAGAAGAGAAGACCTGGAACTTAAAAAAATTACTGCAGTTTTTAAGGATAGCTTCTCAAAGAAGAGTTCCCGCAGGCGCTTTTTAAGGGGACTTTTATCTGAAACCCCACAGGGAAGAATTGTTGAACTTACAAGGGGTAAACAAACACCGGGCGTGTTGAGTTCCATCTTAAACAGCAACTGTTTAATAGACCTTCCGGGCGGCTCGCCGCCTTTAAAGGCGGGAGAACCCGTTGAAGTTATACCATTATAGCAGGTATATAAGTTAGCTTCATGCAATGAAAGTGGGGTAAAAATGACTGAAGAATTTAAGTTAAATCACTTTAATAAAGATGGCAAGGCGGTTATGGTGGACGTCAGCGAAAAAAGCGAAACTAAAAGAATTGCCGTTGCCAGGGGAAAAGTATCCATGTTTCCTGAAACCCTGGAATTAATAGAAAAGGGTGAGATGGGAAAGGGGGATGTTTTGGGAGTTGCAAGGGTAGCTGGGATTATGGCTGCTAAAAAAACATCTGATTTAATTCCCATGTGTCATCCCTTAATGCTTACAGGTTGTGACATGAAGTTTAAGATAAACAAGGAAAAATCTGAGATTGAAATAGAAGCAACTGTTAAAACAACAGGAAAAACTGGTGTAGAAATGGAAGCTTTGACAGCTGTTTCAGCTGCGGGACTAACCATTTATGATATGTGCAAGGCAGTAGATAAAAAGATGGTTATTGGTGATATCCACCTTGCTAAAAAGACAGGTGGCAAAAGTGGAACATTCATCAATGAAAGATAGGGTGCCACAATGAAATGGTTGATGTATTTCTGCTGTGCTGTATGTGCATTTTTTCTGATAAGTCCTCTGGTGGCGCTACTTTTAGGCCCCTGGTTTCAGGTTGTAGCAGCCCTTGGAGACCCCGTTGTAGTGCAAGCTCTTATAACCAGTTTAAAGAGCACAGCAGTTTCGCTGGTGATAATCATACTTTTTGGACTTCCCGCTTCATATGTGATGGCGCGCTACCAGTTTCCCGGTAAGGGCTTTTTAGATACGGTCTTTGAACTCCCGCTGGTACTCCCGCCGGCAGTAGCAGGTTTATTGCTTTTAATAACCTTTGGGAGGAATGGCCCTTTAGGAAGATATCTTTACGATCTGGGGTTTCAAATACCATTTACACTTACGGCAGTTGTTATGGCCCAAATTTTTGTTGCAGCGCCAATTTTCATAAAATCGGCAAGAAACGGCCTGCAGGGAGTAGATAGGGACCTGGAAATTACTGCAGCTACACTAGGGGATACACCCTGGCAAACATTTTGGAAAGTAACCCTTCCACTATCGTGGAATACGCTTCTTTCAGGTGCTATCTTGGCATGGGCCAGGGCGCTTGCAGAGTTTGGGGCAACCATTATGTTTGCCGGCAATTTGCCCGGTAAGACGCAAACTCTGCCCCTTGCAATCTACACTGCCATGGAAAAGGATCTGGATCTTTCTTTAGCAATTGCAGTCATTCTGGTGCTGGTTTCATTTTCTGTTTTAACAATTCTAAAATTATCTGCCGGTAAAGGTTGGAGGGAACTGTGATGCTCAGGGTAAATGTTCGTAAAAATTGGGGAGATTTTAAGCTACAAGTTGATTTCAACCAGCAGCAGGGAGAATTGCTTACAATCCTTGGTCCTTCCGGTTGTGGGAAGTCAACCCTACTAAACTTGATTGCAGGGGTAGTGGAGCCTGATGGTGGGGAAATAGAGTATGATGGTAAATTGTTATATAATGAATACCCTAAAATAAATGTTCCGGTTTATAAGAGAAAAATCGGCTATATACAGCAAAAAAGCAACCTCTTTCCTCATCTAACCGTTATGCAGAACATTGCATATGGGGTTAAAGGCAGCGCAGCCAAAGCGGAAATAAAAAAGGTTATGGATGTTTTGGGAATCGGCTTTCTTGCAGACAAAAGACCTTCTGAAATCTCCGGAGGACAACAGCAACGGGTTTCTTTAGCAAGGGCGGTGATGATAAAACCGAGAATTTTATTGCTTGATGAACCCTTCAGCGCTCTTGACAATTTTAGGAGATTAAGACTAAGGGAAACTCTGCTAGATATAAAAAAGAAATTCCAGATACCTATGATTTTTGTTACCCATGATTTGGAGGAAGCCTATCAACTTGGTGATAGGGTAGCGGTTATGAATAGAGGTCTTTTCCTCCAGATAGGCTCAAAGGATGAGGTCTTCAGGCAGCCTGTGAATACTGATGTAGCCAGGTTTGTAGGAATGAAAAATATTCTCCGGGGAAAAGTTACAGGATTATCTGCTAATGGCCTAGCAGTCCAGGCAGCCGGTATAACTTTAAAAACTCCTCTACACAATTGTAGTTGTGGGCAAAAGGTTACTCTGGGAATTAGGCCCGAAGATATTATGTTTGTAAAGGAAGATAAGGTAGTTGGGGAACAAATTAAGGACAATATTTTTTCTGCATGTGTTATTGAGAGAAGTTCCGGAACTCAAAACTGTAAGCTTATTTTACAGTTAATAGATAAGAAATTAAAACTGGAAATGCTCCTTCCGAATCATGTCATTGAAAAATACAACATTGACATAGGCAGAAAAATTAGAGTTTCTTTGAAAAAAAGCTGTATTGCAGTTTTAGGTTCCGGTAATTCCGATACCACCGTTAATGAAGGAATGGCGGTGATTTAAATGTTGGATAAAACGGCAGTGATACTTGCCGGTGGCAAAAACAGCAGGATGAATTATAGAAATAAATCATTCCTGGAATATGAGGGCTTAAAATTTATTGAAAGAATAATTAAAGAGGTGAGCGGTTATCGGGAAATCATTATTGTTTCCAATAACCCTTCCCAGTATGATTACCTGGGGGTTAAGGTTGTCAAGGATATCATTCCGGGACATGGGCCTTTAAGCGGAATTCATGCCGGTTTAATAAATGCACAATACCACCATAGTTTGGTTGTTGCTTGTGATATGCCCTTTGTGAAGAAAGACTTATTAGAATACCTGGGAGAGATAGCAGAAGGTTATGATGTAGTTGTTCCGAAAACAGGACAATATTTGCAACCGCTGTGTGCAGTTTATGGTAAAGGCTGCTTGCCCTCAATAGAAAGGTTTTTGGAAAACAATACCCACAAGATAATAGAATTTTATCCTGAAGTTAATGTTAGATATGCTGAAGATGAAGAATTAACAAGATTTAAGGGTTATGAAAGGATATTTAAAAATATCAATACTCCGGAAGATTATAATTTATATTGTAAATAAAACGGAAAGGATGAGTTAAATGACGCCAATCGTTTGTGTCGTAGGTAAATCTGATGTAGGAAAAACAACATTACTTGAAAAATTGATAAAGGAGTTGAAAAGGAGAAATTACAAAGTAGCTACAATTAAACACGATACTCATGGCTTTGATATTGACAAGCCGGGCAAGGATACCTGGCGCCATGCCCAGGCCGGTGCAGATACAGTTACAATCTCCTCTCCCAATCGTGTGGCAATGATCAAAAAGGTGGATGAAGAATGGGAGCTCGATAAATTAATTGAGCTTAACAGTGATGCCGATTTGATTTTAACGGAGGGTTATAAAAGAAGCAATAAACCTAAAATAGAGGTTTTTCGTTCAGAAAAATATCAAGAGCTGTTGTGTTCACCTGAAGAACTAATTGCAATTGCCAGCGACGTAGACCATGATATACCCGGAGTTCCTGTTTTTGATTTGGATGATGCAGCAGGTCTGGTAGATATCATTGAAGAAAAGATCTTAAAGTGAGTGTTCGAAAAGGAGCACGAGAGACACGAGAAGTTCAAGGCGGCGTAGACTTTGAGCAGCGGAGCGTACATAGAAGTACGTGAGCAGCGTAGAAGTCAAGCCAACGCAGAAATTCGAAGTGGATTTCGCGCAGACTTTTCGAACATCCTAGTAAAGAAATAGGAGGGAGATGTTTGCTGTGCTTGATGGATACGGGCGCAAAATAGATTACCTGAGAATATCTGTCACGGACAGGTGCAACTTAAGATGTATGTACTGCATGCCCGAAAAAGGTATAGATTTAATACCCCATGAAGAGATTTTAAGTTTCGAGGAAATATTTCGGGTAGTTAAAAGCGCCTCGCAACTGGGAATCAACAAGATTCGCATTACAGGCGGTGAACCGCTGGTAAGGGTGGGTTTGCCAAAGCTTATAAAGAGTATCAAGAGCCTGCCCGGTATCAGAGAAGTAAGCATGACTACTAACGGCGCCCTTCTGGAAAAACATATGGATGAACTCGACAAGGCTGGACTCAATAGGGTTAACATCAGTTTAGATACCCTGAATAAGGAAAAATACTTACGCGTTACCCGTCTTGGAGATTTGAATAAAGTTTTGCGCGGTATAAAGCTTGCCATTGAAAAAGGGTTAACACCTGTCAAATTAAATGTTGTAGTTACCAAGGAAATAAATTTTTCGGAAATAATGGATTTTGTGAAGCTTGGTGAAGAATTACCGCTGGATATACGTTTTATTGAGCTAATGCCAATAGGAGAAGGACGTAAATTTACCCATGTATCCAATGAAGAGATAAAAACGGCTATTCGGAAGCATCGGGAATTAATACCTTGCTCAGAAGTTAAGGGTTCCGGACCAGCCAAGTATTTTAAAACACCTTTCAGCCAAGGTAGCATTGGCTTTATCAGTCCGATGAGTCATGAGTTTTGTGGCACCTGTAATAGAGTGCGCTTGACTTCGGAAGGTTTTTTAAAACTCTGTCTGCATTGGAAAACAGGTATAAACTTAAAGGAATTTTTAAGAAGCGGAGTTAAAGATAAAGAATTAACGGAGATTATTTCAGAAGCTATTAAAGGAAAACCTGACAAGCACGGGTTTATCTCACGAAAAGTTTCGGATGGCAGGATCATGTCCCAAATCGGGGGTTAGGAGGAAATAAAATGGGTAAAATATTAGCTGTTTGCGTAAGTACTAAAAAAGGTGAGCAAAAAAATAACGTTGGCCAGGCAGAATTAATAGAAAACCATGGTATTAAAGGTGACGCACATGCAGGTGACTGGCACAGGCAGGTAAGCCTTCTCTCCCATGAAAAGATAGAAGAATTCAAGAAAAAAGGTATAGAAGTGGAAGAGGGTGACTTTGGAGAAAACCTTGTGGTGGAAGGTATTGACCTGGCCAAGCTGCCTGTAGGAACTAAGCTTAAAGCAGGTGAAGCGGAGTTGGAAGTTACTCAAATAGGAAAAGAATGTCATGATCGTTGTAACATTTATTATACGGTGGGAGATTGTATAATGCCGCGTGAAGGTATTTTTACAAAGGTTTTAAAGGGCGGTATCGTTAAAGTTGGAGATGAAATTAAGGTGGTTGACTAAAATGTTAACAAAGCGAAATTTGAAATATTTTTTTATAATAAGCCTTGTTATTTTATCTTTTGTGTCCGGTGCTTGCAGTGATAAGAGTGAGATAAACACCGGTAAGGAATCTCAGGAGATAACAGTTTTTGCTGCTGCTTCTCTTACGGAAAGTCTGAAAGAAATTGTAGAAGAGTTTAAGAGAATTAATCCGGAATCAAATATACAGTTAAACCTGTCCAGTTCTAGCCGCTTGAGGGTCCAGATAGAACAGGGTGTCCAGGCTGACATTTATTTGTCTGCCAATAAAAGGCATTATGAGATCCTTAGGGAAAAAGGCTTTGTTGCAGAAGGCAAGAATTTTCTCTCCAATACAATGGTTGTAGTTGTTCCCCAGGATAATCCTGCTAATATAAATGATTTAATAGATCTTACAAAACAATGTAAATTGGTTGTAGCACAAAAGGAAGTACCGGCAGGGAGTTATGCATTGCAGGTCCTCAATAATCTTGAAGAAAAATTTGGAACAGATTATAAGGAAAAAGTATTGGAAAATGTTGTATCCAGAGAAAACAATGTTAAGCAGGTCCTTGCCAAGGTTATCATTGGCGAAGCGGATGCTGCATTTGTATATTCTTCTGATATTACACCTGGTGTAAAGGGCAAGGTAAAACTGTTACAAATACCGGATGAATACAATGTCAAGGCTAGCTACTGGGCAGCTATACTAAAAGGTTCTCAAAATAAAGATAATGTTAAAGCTTTTTATGAATTCTTGACCGGTGAAAAAGGTCAGGAGATATTTAAAAAGTATGGGTTTACTAACGCATAGCCTTGACAAAAACTACTGTGGTGTAAAATCACCTTATAAGGGCATTATGATAACAGGGGGAATAAAATGACTATTGGCAAATTTAACGTCAGAAATCTTTATTTTTACCTGGTTTGTTTCATGAGCATCATTATCTTTGTCATGGGAACAGTTCAAGCCGTGGGAAACTTCTTGGATATTATGTATCCTGACCCTGATGGTCCCTGGATTATTGAAAGATTTGATAAACAAGTGGAAGAAGGAATGATGACCTCCGAAGAGGCGGAGAAGAAGGCCGAGGAAATGCGAAGACTTGAGAGGGAAAGAATGAAAGTGCGTAATATAAAGGATTTAGCTCAAAATATAACAATGATAGTTATTGCAATACCTTTATTTTTAGTTCACTGGCGACGTGTAGCAAACCAGGAGGAGTAAGGAAAAAAAGAAGACTTGAGCAGAGACACAATTAAAAGGCAGTTCGGCAGGCATTGCTACAGCTACTTCTACATTTACTATTTTTATTGCTAATTTTTTTGCAGTCTTTTTAAGGTACAGTTCTATTCAATGGGATTATGTTATTTTTTTATCTCTTGGTACCGTAATTTCGGCTAATCTTATTCCTCGCTTCATACATAAAATCAAATCCAAATCCCTTTTAACAGGCTTTTGGATTTTAGTAATAGTATCTGCAATTCGCATGTTATTAAAAATCAGTGGGGTTGTATCTTTATAATTGAAATGCCCGTCTACAAAAGACGGGCACTTTTCCTTAAATTACTTTTCGCTTACAAACAACGGCAGAATCTTTCCTCCCAGGTTGGTAGTTATCACATCGACCTCTGAAATCCTTGTATAAAATCCCTGCAGTTTGCCGTTAAAAACGTAAGGGGCTAAACTAACCTTGAAATTTTGCTTGTTCCCCTGGGGATCAATAATGAATTCTTTTTCAGGGAGTTGAATTTTTCTTTGGACCAGGTAATTTTTATGTTGACCGCTCTCTACCAGGCTTTCTACCTTTTCAGCCCATTCCTTGTTACTGAATTCGCTTCCTGAATATACTCCCTTGCTTCCATAAGCATTATGGGGTTTTAACACATAATAATCCTTATTATGCAAAATTTCCTTTATAAGATCTGCTTCAGAAGTCAGTCGTCTTGTCCGGGGAATGTGGGTTTTAATAAAATCTATTTCTTCATTTGGAAAATATTTTTCCGCAAGGGGGTTACTTAAAAAGGTGAAGATGAGCTTGCTGTGGATGATTTGGGATCTTAAAGGTCCAACGATACATACTGCACCGTCTTTGTAAGCAGCAATAAGGTCAGTGATGCTTTCCCTATTTTGCAGCATTTCATCTGTAACGGCCCGGCGGTAGATAAGATCTATTTTATAATTGTTGTACCAGAGGCTGCCCTTTCTATATTTCAATTCCCTTGCGTCACAGATTTCCGTAGGTACGCCGCATTTATTAAAAACCTCCCGGAGCACTTTGAACTCCGATATGGTTGCAGATTCTTTAAAATCTACTATTGCAATGTTTGGTTTTTTTGACCCTTCCAGGCTATCTTTTCCAAGAAACTCGCAATAATTTTTTAAAATTGCATCTAAGGTAGCTTTTCTGAGTTCAAGCATCTCTAGTGAAAAGATTTTTTGAAGATCTTGACCTGTTTCAGTACCTAAATAGATTTCTTCCAGAGTATTTACTTCATTCATACCACTTGTACCATCAGTATTGAATTCACAGAATTTATATTCTCCATCTTTATAAAAAGCATCATAGCGAGAGATGGGAAAAGGAAATCTATAGCCCGGATTTATCTCTATCCATTCCTGCAAGGTGGCGGGAAATTCAAAAAAATCCTGTACTTCTTGATTATTAAGATAAATGTCTACCGTTTTCAGCAGAATTTCAGCCATTTTTTCCGCTTTACTTTTCATGAATTGAAAATCTTTCTTAGTAATGACAACCGGATGAAAAACAGTAGGCAGACTTTTTCCTGCTAGTTTAGTATTACTGTTTTCTATGTCCCTGAAATATTGTTCATAACTGGCAATAAAAGCCGGCTTTCCGGCTAATTTTTCAAGATATTTATCAAACTCACGATACATAACATCATCCCGTCCTTAACTTATTTAAATTAAAATTTTATCTCTAATTTTTAGAATGTCCTGACCGTTCTTTTCCCATAAGTTTAGCAGTTCTTCTGCAGGAGAACATTTTTTGTCAAACAGATACTCTTCAAGGGGGCTTAAATACTTTAGATCGTTGCTGTTGGCAACCTTACCTTCCTCGGCAAAATCTTTGAGACAATTTTGTGCAATTTTATAGATTTCCTGAGCAAGTTCCAAAACCTTCCTGCCTTTAAAGACTGTTTGTAGTCCTGTTTTAGTAACCTTATTCTTGAGTGCAACAATTTCTTCAAATGATATCCCCTCAAAGAGAGACAGGGTATTGTGACGTGTTTTGGGACAATAGAATAATCCTTTAATTAGGGCGGGAATGGTAGGTACCAGTTCCGGTTTTTGGCAGTCACAAGATCTGATTTCTATATAATTTTTTACCCTTACTTCGGGAAATGCGAATGATGTATGCATTTCCCAATCAGCCATTGTTGCATTTTCCTTTTTTAAGTATTCCTTAAATGTTATCCCGTGCATAGGTATTACTTCATTTCCAGCTATTCTCAAAACCATGGGCACGTTAAGTAGGTATTCCACATAGTCATCATAGGAAAAGCT
The DNA here is from genome assembly GCA_020063565.1 of Clostridiales bacterium. Lineage (GTDB taxonomy): Bacteria > Bacillota > DSM-16504 > Desulfitibacterales > JAICDB01 > JAICDB01. Next base: position 156,163 of record JAICDB010000001.1, read on the forward strand.
TTTTTTAAAGGGAGCTGGCACTATGCCGCACCTGTCGTCATCGGTATGTTCCCAGATGTGTCCCCTGTATGAAAGATAGCCTGAAAATTTGTTTTGTTTAAGTGGTGAGTTTGCATATATTGCATAGAGAACCGGTACAAGATAGGAAGCAAGCAGCATTTTTTCTCTAAAATCATCTTCAGAGCAGTAATCAATACTTGCCTGGACGGTAGCAGTAAGCTTCATCATATGGTGTGCCAGATGACCGCCGTAATCTGCAAAATACTTGGATAGTATCTTATACCTGCCTTTAGGCACCCATGCGGTATTTTCTAACGTATTTAAAGGTTGATAACCTAGTGGTAGAAGACCTACCCCCAAGGGTTCACATACAGATTTTAACTCTGTAATAAATTTATTGTATTCAGTGATGCAATCTTTTAAATGCATACAGGCTGTACCGCTAAGCTCCAATTGTCCTGCAGGTTCCATGGTGACATTGGCAGTTTTGTCTGATAAGCCTATTATATGTAACTTTTCCAATACTGGCTCCCAATTGAAATTTGCTGCCACTTCTTTCAAAATCTTTTCAATTCCCCTATCGCCATAATAGGGGACTAACTCCAGGGTTTCCTTGTCAACGATAAACACTTCACATTCTAAGCCAACTTTACAATTTTCCGGAGAAGATTCACCCTGCTTAAAATAATCAACGAGTTGAGATCGATCTATAATTTGCTGTGAATTATCCATTGATTTATATTCCTCCTGAGAAATCAAAAACTTTAGGTATCTTTATATTGTATACCAAAATGCAACATTGGTTCAAGAGGATGTTCGATAAGTCCGCGCAAAATCCATTTCGAATATTTTCTTTCTTAATTCCAAGCATAAAATACTCCTTTATGATAAAATTAATAATTAAAAATGGCATATCTAGGGGGAATTAGTAATGTTATATAGTATTGTATCAGAAAATGAAGTGAAAAAAACAGTAATCTTAAAAGTAAATGAAAATAGTGATTTATTACGTACCATAGAAAATTACGCACTGGAAAATGACATAAAAGGAGCAGTAATTTTAGGCGGAGTGGGAGCGCTCAAACAAGTAACATATCGCAATGCCAGGTGTTTTCCTGTAAAACTTCCTTTTCAAGAAGAAGAGCTCCTTGTGGAAACAATAGAAAAGCCTCTGGAAATCTTAAATTTGTCAGGTTGGATAGCAGAGGATGAAAATAATAAACCGGCGGTGCACTGCCATATTTCCTGTTCATACGTATCTGATAGAGGGGTGAAAACCATCGGAGGTCACCTTATGCCTGAAAGCACCGCCTGGTTAATGGTAGCTGTAAGTTTGCAAATATTACATAAGCCGTTAAAGGTTGAAAAGGATATAAATACCAATTGGTATGATTTGAAGTGTTTTTAACCTATTCCAAGTAGTCTGGCTCCTTGAGCAACTAGAAAGCAAACTATGATGGCAATTGTAGTTGGGATGACAAATGCCAGTACAGCCCATTTTTTACTTTGGGTTTCCTTGGCGATGGTCCACAAAGTGGTACCACAGGGGAAGTGAAGTAACGAGAAGAGCATTGTGTTTAAAGCTGTTAATGCCGTCCAGCCGTGCTGTTCTATAAACAGCTCTTTAACTGCCATGAGACTATCCAGTTCAAGCATTGCTCCTGCAGACAGGTAGCTCATGATCAATATTGGAACTACTATTTCATTAGCTGGAAGACCCAGAATGAATGCCATGAGGATTACGCCATCAAGCCCTATAGCCCTTGCAAAGGGATCTAAAAATCCAGATACATGCCCGATAATACTTAAGTCGCCAATCTGGATGTTGGCACAGAGCCAGGTTATGAAGCCGGTAGGTGCGGCTACTATTATTGCCCTTGTCAGAACGAATGCTGTTCTATCTAAAAGTGAGCGTACAATTATTTCTCCCGTCTTTGGAGGTCTGTATGGTGGAAGCTCAAGTGTAAAGGAAGACGGAATACCCTTTAATAAGGTTTTGGAAAGAAGCCAGGAAACAATTAGGGTTACTGTGATACCTATCAGGATCATTAGCACAACCATTCCGGCGGCACTGTATGAATTATATGAACCTGCCGTAATTGTTCCCATAAATAAAGATGAGAGTAAAATCAAAGTTGGGAAGCGACCGTTACATGGGACAAAATTGTTTGTGAGTATTGCAATTAATTTTTCCCTAGGGGAATCAATAATGCGGCATGCTACAACACCGGCAGCGTTACATCCAAATCCCATACTCATGGTAAGCGCCTGTTTTCCATGGGTTCCTGCCCTTTTAAAAAGGTTATCTAAGTTAAAGGCAACTCGAGGAAGATAGCCCAGGTTTTCTAAGAGTGTAAATAAGGGAAAAAATATTGCCATTGGAGGAAGCATTACAGATACAACCCATGCTAGTGTGCGATACATTCCTTCAACTATTATACCGTATAACCAGGCTGGGGCTCCCGCTTTTAGAGCCAGGGCGGATAATTGCTCTTCTAACCAGAATAAAACTGTAGCCAGGACCTGAGAAGGATAATTGGCTCCTGTAATGGTAATCCAAAAGACGACTCCCAAAAGCAGAAGCATTACTGGAAAACCCAGTAATGGGGAGGTTAAAATATCATCCAATTTACGGGAAAAATCTTTACTTTCAGTTTTTCTAACAACCTTACTTGCTATTTCTTCTGCAGTATTATAAATATTGTAAACTATTGCATCTCGCATTTCTATTGCTTTTGAATTATCACTGTCTACTAAAATTTTTTTAGGCTTTGAGGGTAAACTAGATTTAATCAAATGATAACCTCCTTAAGAGTAGGTAATTGAATAGAATGCCCCAAATACTGTTGAATTGCTTCAATTATTTTTGGATTTCCCTCCATGATGCGCAGCGCTACCCAGCGCGAGTTAAGCCTGCCATACAAACGTTTATCTAATTGTGGCTGTAATTTTGATATATAATCTTCGATATATTTGCTATAAACTACCTGTCTTGGCTGGGGCACTATTTTTCCATTGACAACATCATGTAAGATTTCCAGAAGTTCTGGAATTCCTTCACCATTTCTTGCACTGGTTGCTATAACCGGTATTCCCAGCTCTTGAGAAAGACCTTCAACATTTACTTCCAATCTTTTTCTTTTGGCTTCGTCAATAAGATTTAAACAGACAATAGCATTTGATGTAATCTCCATTACTTGAAGAACAAGGTTTAAATTTCTTTCCAAACAAGTTGCGTCGGCGACTATTATTGTAACGTCCGGGCTTTCAAAACATATAAAGTCCCTTGCTATTTGTTCGTCAAGGGAGTTAGCTAAAAGTGAATAAGTGCCGGGAAGATCTATCAATGTATAAGTTGTACCCTTATAATTAAATTTACCTTCTGCTTTTAAAACTGTTTTACCGGGCCAGTTTCCGGTATGCTGTTTTAAACCTGTTAATGCGTTAAATATTGTACTTTTACCTGTATTGGGATTGCCCGCCAGTGCAATTACAGGATTCTTCACCAAAATCACTACCTTTCCGTGGGTATTACTAGGACTTTCTGTGCTTCCTCTTTCCTAAGAGCTATTGTTGCTCCCCTTATGGAATATGCTGTAGGATCGCCAAGGGGGCTGCGCCGTATAGCTTCAACCCTTGTTCCAGGGACTAACCCCAGGTCCATGAGCCGCCTTCTGGAATCGTCCTTTGCAAGCAATGAATGGACCTTTCCCCATGACCTGATGGGTAACTGTGCTAAAGGTATAATTTTCACCTCGCTCATTTGAAGACCCCCAATTTCCAAAATTAAACTCCTCTAAAAAAGTTTCCCGCGGCTAAGTTTTTCGTTTTACCAGCATTTTATGTTCTGAGACATGTAATGGTTACAAAAATGTGCTAAAATTAGAGAATAAAGAAAACTTGGCTTGCGTCAAGCCTCTGGCGCCGGCTAAAAGCTTAGCTGCACTAATGCTATCAGGAAAGTTATACTTTCTTATATTAGGGGAGGTGTTATCTTAAAGTGAGTGTAAAAAAGACGTATTCTGAGATCAATGAGAAAATCAAAAAAGGTGAAGCAGTTGTTGTTACTGCAGAAGAAATTATTCCCATGGTAGAGGAAAAGGACGCGGAAGCTGTGGCACAGGAAGTAGATGTTGTAACTACCGCAACTTTTGGACCCATGTGTTCTTCGGGGGTATTTTTAAATTTTGGCCATAGCGATCCGCCAATTAGGATGAAAAAGGTTTGGCTCAATGACGTTCCTGCCTATTCAGGAATTGCAGCCGTGGATGCCTACCTTGGCGCTACAGAAGAAAAAGAGAAAAACGGGGAGGGTCTATACGGTGGAGCGCATGTTATTCAAGACCTTTTAGATGGCAAAAAGGTAAAATTACGGGCACTTGGTACCGGAACGGATTGTTATCCCAACAAAGAAGTGGAAGGATACATTACACTGGCTGACATCAATGAAGCCTTTATGTTTAATGCCAGAAATGCATATCAAAACTATGCTGCAGCTACCAACTCAACGTCAAAGACACTTTATACCTATATGGGAGTTTTGCTCCCTAAATTTGGAAATGTTACTTATTCGACGTCCGGTCAACTTAGCCCCCTTTTAAATGATCCGGAATATCGAACAATCGGTATAGGTACAAGGATATTTTTTGGAGGAACAATAGGTTACGTCTCCTGGAACGGTACCCAGCACAATTCAAATCAGAAAAGAACTGAAAACGGTGTTCCGGTAGGTCCCGCAGGCACATTAAGTCTCATTGGAAATCTTAAGGAAATGAGTTCCGAATTTATAAAGGCTGCTGTTTATGAAAAATACGGGGTAAGTTTATTTGTAGGTGTTGGCATACCAATTCCGGTCTTGGATGCCGAAATGGTTAAAAAGGTTGCTGTTAAAGATGAGGAAATTTATACGCTAGTTATTGACTATGGCGTTCCGAAAAGGGGTCGTCCGGTTTTAGCAAGGGTTAGTTACGCAGAACTTAAGTCCGGCCACATAACAATTGAGGGAAAACAAGTTCCTACAGCTCCCCTGTCCAGTATTAAAAAGGCTCGTAATATTGCCAATATTTTAAAAGATTGGATTTTACAAGGCTCCTTTTTCTTGCAGGAACCTGTTCAAAGTTTGCCTGCTAATAATTCTGTAGGGCCAATGAAATTAAAGGGGGCTTGTGAAGAATGAAAAGGCGCTTTACAATGAAATTTCAACCTGAGAGCACGAAAAAACCATTAACATATCACTTAATCAAGGACTATAACTTAAAGGTCAATATTTTACGGGCTGACATTACAGAAGGACAAGAGGGTCGACTTCTGATGGAAGTGGAGGCTAGCAAAGCTGACTTAGATAAAGGATTGAAATTTTTAGAGTCCGAGGGTGTAACCATTATTCCGCTTGATCAGCACTTGAAATGGGATAAAGATAACTGTATTCATTGTGGTGCATGTACTGCAGTTTGTTTTTCGGGAGCGCTTCAAATGGACAGAAATACATGGGAAGTAAATAAGGATTCTGAAAAATGTATTGTCTGTGGTTTATGTGTTTCAGCCTGCCCGCTTAAAATAATTACTGTAGAATTCAGATAATATTGAGGGAGTTCGAACACCTTTTTGGAGGATATTAAAATGTACGAACCCAGAACCTACCGCCGTCTAATGAAAAGGAAAGGTATGATTTATTTTTCTCTAACCCATAAGGAAACTGACCTTTATATAGGAGTTAACAAAGAAAATTATTCACCTGAGTTACCTCAGGAAGTATATAAATGGGTTGTTGAAATCCGGGAAGAACTGGATTTATATATTCAGAAAAATAAATCGTTTCTAACAAGTTTGGAGCCTCTTAATGTTGATGTAACTGCTCCCGATATCGTTAAGAAAATGATAAATGCTGCAAATAGTGCGGGGGTGGGTCCAATGGCTGCTGTTGCAGGCGCTTTTTCTCAAGAAATAGGGGGAAGGCTTAAGTTGGAGAAAGGAGTAAAGGAAGTTATAGTGGAAAATGGTGGTGACCTTTATCTTGATGTAATAAATGAAATTACAATTGGAATCTATGCTGGAACTTCTCCGCTTTCAAATAGGATTGGTTTTAAAATTTCTCCGGAAAAAATGCCTCGTGGAGTTTGTACATCAGCAGGTACGGTAGGACATTCATTGAGTTTTGGAAAGGCTGATGCGGTAGTAGTAATTTCACCTTCTACTTTTCACGCTGATACTTACGCAACAGCCATAGGAAATAAAATTAAAAGTCCTGAAGATCTCACGAGTGTAATTGAGTGGGTGCAAGAGTTGCCTGAAGTTACAGGAATAATTATTGTTGTCGGAGAAAAATTAGGAATATGGGGTGAAATTGAGCTTATACCTCTATGATTTTATTTTGTAATCAATGCCATTGAAAAAGGTTATTACATGATGGAATTAAGTGGTTAATGGCATATGATATAATAATATAAAAATACTGAAGGGGGTATTCAGTTTGAGTAAAAAAATAGTTGTCATTGGAGGAGTTGCCGGAGGAGCCGGCGCTGCAACAAAGGCACGCAGAGTAGATGAAGATGCAGAAGTGATAATTTTTGAAAGAAGTCCGTATGTATCCTTTGCAAACTGCGGTTTGCCTTATCATATAGGCGGGCAAATTGAGGAAAGGGAAACTCTTTTTTTGAATAATCCTCAAAAATTTTTGGATTGGTATAACATTAAAGTCAAGGTTAATCATGAGGTAACAAAAATTAACCCTGAGCAAAAAACCGTAGAAGTAATCAATCATTCTACAGGTGAGAAGTTTAGTGAAAGTTACGACAAACTTATTGTTTCCACCGGCGGAAGCCCGATTAAACCACCGATTCCGGGAATTGATAAGAAACATATACATAACCTTTGGACTGTTCAGGATATGGACGATATCAAAGCAATAATTGAGAAGGAAAAGCCCCACAAGGCAGCGGTAATCGGTGCGGGTTTTGTTGGTTTAGAGATGGTAGAGGCATTAGCTGAAAGAGGAATAGATGTTACATTGATTGAACTCCTGGAGCAGGTGCTGCCACCTTTAGATCCCGAAATGAGTATTCCGGTAACTGAACATTTAAAGGAAAAAGGGGTAGAAGTAATACTGGGTGACGGCGTACAGAGTTTTCTTGGTGATGAAAAGGTTGAAAAAATCCAGTTAAAGAGCGGCAAAACTGTAGAGGCGGATTTTGTAATAGTATCCATCGGAGTCAAGCCCAATGTAGAAATCCTTAAAGATGCCGGCATTCAATTAGGAGATCAGGGCGGTGTAATGGTAAATGAAAGAATGGAAACCAGTGTTCCCGATATATATGCTGCCGGGGATATAGTGGAAGTAAATCATTTGGTTAGCGGTAAAAAAGTGAGGATTCCTTTGGCCGGGCCGGCAAATAAACAAGGTAGAGTAGCAGGAGCGAATGCAGCGGGTGGAAATCTGGAGTTTAAGGGAGTTCTTGGTACAAGTATTGTTAAGATTTTTGACATAACTGCTGCCAAAACAGGTTTAAATGAAAAGGAAGCCTCTGAGGAAGGGCTCGACTTCTTTGTTTCCTATACTGTAAATAAAGATCATGCAGGTTACTACCCGGGAGCTGAATGGATGCATGTCAAAACAATAGTGGAAAATGAAACTGGACGAATACTGGGTGCTCAAATAGTAGGACCAAAAGGGGTGGATAAGAGAATTGACGTTATGGCAACTGCAATTTATGCAGGCCTGACCTGTTTTGACCTTGAGCAGCTTGATTTGGCTTACGCCCCACCGTATTCTTCCGCCAAAGATCCTGTAATTATAGCAGGAATGGTAGCAAGCAATGTACTCAGGGGAGAAATAGAAATTATCACTCCCCGGGAATTAGAAGAAATGCTCAAATCCGGAGAAGAAATTCAGGTAATAGATAACAGGGCCATGGTTGACCTTGATAAAGACGGTGTGATGGAAGAGGCTGACGTAATTCCGATTGGCGAATTTAGAGAATGGTATGAAGAGGATATTGACAAGGATAAACCTGTGGTTGTGGTCTGCGGAATTGGCTACCGCTCCTATTTGGCATACAGGATTCTCAAACAAAAGGGTTACAATGTTAAAAGCCTCAGTGGTGGCTACAGCACCAGAATAATGAGAACTCCCAGGAAAAAATAAGTGAAAGGACTCACCACACGAAGGTGGTGAGCCTTAGACTAGGTAGTACTGGAGGGACTATTATTTTTGAAGAGCCGGGAATATATAAGGTAACCCTGACGGTGGAAGACGACTGCGGAGATAGCGATACTGCCAGCCAACCCCAGGGGGCTTTCAAAAATCTAACTGTATCTTCAAAAACCATTAAGACGCTGGACGATATCCTAAAAAAGCCGTCCTGGCGGCAAAATGCCCAAAAATTTCTTGTTAACATCAGCGACGTACAGTATCCCGAATTTAACAATCCTCAGAAGGCGGCTGTGATTTATTCACGGCTCTTAAGTAACGGTATTTACTTCAACGTCCTTGGAACCGGTACTAACCGGTCTCAGGCACAGAGCATCATTGTCTAGAATAACGGCAAGGGCACCTTTATTGATAACAATAACATGGATGTCGCGTTGTCCCGGTTGGCTGACTACATTATCGCAGAGGTAATGAAGCAGCCGAGGCTTTACAACCACCACCCTTACTGGTTTGAGAACAGCCTGGGTGAAGCCAGTTACGACGGTCATTTCCTCCCTGCTCCAATAACGCGCTTTGATAAGGTAGACACTGTACGTCCACCGTCGTCCACTGGCCTTGTTCACGGCTTCCCTTACTCCACAGGGCAGATGACCATTGAGACGTATGAACAGTCCAACATCGACTTTTTAGGTGAGGGCGGCAGCTACGCCCAGTGGGAGCCCCAATTCGATGCCCTGCCGGCAGTACGGTTGAGCGCATTAAATTCAGGACTGCTGTTGCCTCAGATGACTATTACAGAGACGGAGAGGTGCGAGGCTATAAAAATAGTTCCTGGCATGTTATTAAGAGCTGGGGCAGGCAGCCCCGTGATACTGCCGTCAGTGATGTTTTGGATGTAAGCGGTCAAGGTTTTACTAAGATTAAGTTTTATTTCCGCATGTATGATTCCGCGCATAGTGTCCGTGGTAACGGCACTGGTTAGTACTATAAGATCGACGTCAAGAGGGGGTCCATTTCCGGGTATAAAGTCTCGTTGCAGAATAACTCCTATGATCTGGATCACCAGACTGAACCGCAAAAGGGAATTGTCCAGGAAGTATGGCGGTGGAAACGGGCCATTGAACCGACCTGGCACCAGGGACAGCCCACCCAACTGGCTTCGGGCGAAACGTATCTGGTCTCCCTGCGGGTGAAGGATGTAGAGGGGGTGTGGTCGGA